>CAWAXV010000021.1:0-716316 GCA_963786095.1 uncultured Acidobacteriaceae bacterium
CTTCATTGAACTTTCCTACTAGGTTTTGCCTGAGCTCCGGCCTAACCGCTGGGGCTTTTTCTAGTGGGTTTGTCCACGCCCAAAAACCCAAGCGCGGCGAGGTGCGGCGCCTGGGACCTATGGTATGCGAGCCGTTGTCTTCGATGGTCCATGGCCAAAGGAGCGGCGCCCCTCACCAAGCGATCTGACCCTGTGCCACAATATCGAATTTGGCCGAGCCAGGTTTGACGCGGGTTCTGCCATTGCCGTGCCCGCTCTCGATAAAACGGTCGTTGTGTTTGCCTCGGCCGAAAGGAATGCTCATCGATAAGCGCGGTTTAGGTAAACGGCAAACAGGCTCTTCACAATTTCCTCTCTGATCTTCCAATCGCCATTTCGTACCATTTCGAGAAAACGCTTGCGATGTTGTTCCTCGCTCTCGCGAGAAAATTGATTGCGAATGCTCGACATCAACGCATCGGCCGAAGGGGTGTTTGTCTTCATCGCAAATCCTCAGTGCTTCTTCATCGATAGCCCCAAGCGCCCTGCTCTCGGGCCCACAACGCACACGATTTTGGCCGCGGGAAGGCGGCCGACCCCGGTCTCCTCTTGAAGCTGGCATCAACCTGAAACCGCTGTTCGACTTTGCAACGAACCGCATTGAGACTGAACGGGCCGAACTTGACGGAACGAACGCCGGCTGAAGAAGCTAGACGCAGAGTGGCGAGCCGAGTTCCTCTCCACCGAACTGGTCTGGCGCTTCACTGGTTTGGGCGCTGATTGGATTTAAGGGGCTGAGGAGCCGAGCCGGGATGGAAGTCCCGGGCTTTTTTGGGCGTGCAAGGCGGCGGTAAGTTAAGATTTGGGCTTGCTCGAGGCAGCCCGGGCTGACAAAAATATGTGTCATGAGCTTCCTAGGCTTTGCGCCGCGGCCGCCGTTACGATTTTTGCGCTGTTTTGCGCGGGTTCCGCATCGGCCGATCCCAGGGGCCTTTGGCTGGCGCAGGACGGGGCGCACGTGAAGGTCGGACCGTGCGGGGCCGGGCTGTGCGCGACGATCGCCAGCCCTAAATCCGCTGTCGATCCGGAGACAGGCCGGCCTTGGACCGACAAGTACAATCCCGACCCGGCGCAGCGCGGCCGCCCGCTTGTCGGCGTCCCTGTTCTCTATGGGTTGGTGCCGGATGGCCCGGGGCGCTGGTCGGGGCGGCTTTGACAACGTCGACAACGGGAACAGTTACGCGGGACGTCTCCTTGAGCTTGGCCCCGCAACGATCCGCGTCGAAGGCTGCGCGATCGGCATCTGCGGCGGCCGGAACATGACCCGGATCAAATAGCGATATTGCGGCGATAGGCGCCGACCCTATGCACAAAGGTAGATTACTGCGCCCTCGATAGGCGCACGCTTAACCGGCGCAGGCCGTCAAACGACGGCATTGGCCATCTCGCAGCTCATGCCTTGGCGCCAGTCCCGGTTTCGAGCCGCCAGTCCGTGAGCCATTTCCGAATCCTTCCACCGGCTCCAGTTCTGGGTTCCTTAGGCCAGGCCATTACAGTGGGCCCCTCGGCGGAAAACATGAATACGCCGTCCATACCATTTGCACGGCGAAGCGTATCAATCGCCTGGACTGGGCTTTGGGCGATCGGTCCCGCGACGTTGAACGACGTGTTCACCGCAACCTCTACCCCAATTCGTCGTCCGAGCGCCTTCAAATAGGCGTAGGTGACGCCATCGGTGTGCTCGCGAACGATCTGCAGCCCGCAGTCCCGTCGGCGTGGATTACCGCCGGCACCTGCACGCGGGCGAGGGGCTTGGCTCGCGCGGTCAGGACCATATAGTTATAAACGTTGTATCCATGGTCCGACCCGCCCTCGCTCAGTTCGAACAGATCCTTTGCGGCTGCAAGCGTTGCCATCGGGGCGAGGGGTCGGATCGCTTCGCGATGCTTGACGCGTTCGTTGAGCAGCTCGCGCGTCCGCGGATTGCAAGGGTTTGCGACGATGGATCGGTGACCCAGGGCCCGCGGCCCGGTCTCTGCTGGTCCTTGGAAGATCGCAATGATGCCGTCTCTAGCTGTGATGAATGCCATCAAGTCAGCAATGGCCTCTAGTCCAGGTCGGAACGACGCATCGCCAACGCCTACCCAGGCTAGGTCGGCGGCGTCATTCAAGGCGGCAACGATGACTGACATGCTCGGGGCCGGTCCACAATAGAACGCGTGCTCGAGCGTCGGGCCAAAACCCGCCCCGGCAGTGGCGGCGAATGCGTAGGCCGCTCCAACTGTCACCCCAGCGTCACCCGGCATGGGCGGTACCCATAAGTGCAGCTGCGTCGATCGCTTGAGGACGCGTTCATAATAGCCCGCGTCGAAATGCTCGAGCAGGCGCATGTTCGCTAACGCGTTCAGCGCCGCGCCTCCGGTTAGCACGAGCCGGTCGCTGCCGGTCGTGCGGATCAAACAGTCAATGATGTGGATGAGGGCGTCCTCGAACACCATCTGGGTGGCCGCCGCCTTGTCGAGCCGATCTTGCGTATTGGGCTGGTGACGAATGTTCTCAACACGAAGGACCGCATCGGGGTTCCACATATCTTCGGGCGCTATGGGTGGCCCGAGGATGCCGATGAGCTCCGGGGTATAGGGCTTGCGATGTAAGTTCCGGGGCCAATTCGCCAATGAGCGGTTGAGGTAGACATTGCCGTCCGGCCACAGACCGAAAATGTTTCGTAACTGCGGATAGAAATGATTGGTCGAACGGTTCATGTCGCCGTAGGCTGCCGCGCCCATATAACGGCCTTCGCTGCTGAGAGCTGTCCAGCCGCCCTGCGTCGAGCTGATGACGCTGTAAAATATTCCGAGCGAGTTGAAAATGCTGCCATTTCTGCGAATCATGCCGGCATGATTCCGTTCTCGCTCAAATAGAGCGAGATCGAGCCGAAATCGCCCGAACCGTCGACGACGGCGATCATCACCGGCTGTTGATCTCGGGCGAACGGCGAGACCAAATATGAGAACCATGCGTGATTGTCGTGGTGCGACATCCCGATGATTGGCACGGCGTTGTCGAAGCCGAAGAGCCTGCCAAGTCGGGCGGGGGCGCAAATTCCTTCCTTGAACTGGCTTCTGTCGAACGTCGGGCGGTGATCTTGAAACACTAGGCCCAAGCTCGCCGGAAATTCCTCAAGCAAGGAGCGGAAACTAGTGGCAACGAACAGTGGGTAATCATAAGTCGCGAGCCATGCGACGATCTGCTCGGGGCCGATACCCAAATCCTTCATGATCTTTGTCAGCGCTTCGAGCGACGCGCTTGGATAGGTGCTTGCGTGCTTTCGGCCCGAGAACCGTTCTTCCTCATTGTTGCAGATGATCCGCAGACCGCCTGCGGCTGTCACCTCGACGAGCGCGGCTCCCGTGTTGTGGAATCCACCGATGCTGATGCCGGCGAGATAGGCCGCTTCGCCGCGCGCCAATCTTGCGACCAACTCCTGCGACTGCTCCGCCGCAAAATGGCTATTTGACCGATAAATATGCTTGTTCCGAAAGAACCGCTCTGCAATCGGCAGAGTAGCCACAAAGCCCATTGCCGAAAGCAATGGGTGCCGAGGCTTGAAGGTCGCGTCTTGGCTTGCTTTCCGCATACCGAGGCAAGGAAGGCCGCTTGGACTATCGAGTTATGCCTGGTTAAGTAATAATTCTGCCCGGATGTGCAGCCGGGCGCGCATCGCGATGACCGGCATGAAATCGCATTTGGCCGTGATCAGCAACCATTAGCGAACACTTTCAAGAAGGAAGAGGACGTCCTGCGGATTGCCGAGGGTCTCGCGAAAGCGGGATTGTCGACCTAACAAGCTGACGAGTCCCCAAAAATCAATTCCCCATTTCCTTGGCAGCGGTTCCCAAAACGAGGTTACTGGCTGAAATTCGCTCCGTAAGGAGCGCGCCCCCGAGTGGAAGCCTTGCGCTCGTAGTGTCAAATCGCGGCGACGATTCAGCGATGGGCATGCCCATTTTTGCGTCCAGATAAAATCGAGCCCCATGTTTCCATTCACCTTTATTGCTTGAGGGGGCATCTCCTGGATATTTGATTCAGATCTCAATCCGGAAACGGGAACAGCATTATTGTTTGGTTACCTTGTGGCAACCCCAAATCATCGCTTTGTGCTCCCCTCAAATCTCCATGATGTCCGCTCACTGGTTGGAAGTTATTTGAGTGCTGTTGGTCAAGGTCGTGGTGTTTTCCCTTTCGTTTGTTCAAAGCTCGCTTGGTCCCAACACGGTGTGTGACGTTCCTAAATGAACGCGGCTTCCTTAACCTGCTGCGCACGTATTCGAGCACTTCGCCGGGTGGCTTCGAAGCAGCATCCGGAACGGCTTGGCGAACGGCAGCAACAATCTCCCGCATAATCGTCCAGTCCTCAATAGACAGACACGACGGCACCCTTCGGCCCGAGAGCGCGTGATCGGCAAGGCTGGGCGCTGTTTATCAGCAGCCGACCAAAATTTCAGAAAAACTTTTGAAACCGCGCGCAAGCGGTCGGCATCTCCGACCATATGGCCCGCGAGCCTTCGACCCAATGCGGCGTTGGCGGGCCCCTCAGAAATGCGCGAACGCGCCCCCTGTAGTTTTATTCCATTTCGTCCGTGATTATCCGCGGTTCCCCGGTTACTATCCTAGGCTTCATAGATCGCTTTACATCAATCGACTTACCCATCTCTACGTCATACTTGCATTCTAGACGGTCACAGTAAGCTAGAAATGTCTGATAGCTCTCCGAATTTACATTATCGAAGTAGACACGAACCGTAGCTGGACACTTCTTCTCAGCCATTCACTATCCCTCCCCTAGCGTTCAACCGATGAATTGCGATCGGAGACACGTCGAACACCGCATTAATCTCTCTCAACCCGCGCGGTGCTAAATGTCTACGACAGCGTAAAGCGCGCTGCCTGCATAGGCCCTCTAGTGGACTGACTCTAACGTTTGCTTCCCCCGTTTGACAGCGGCGATCACGCGTTTTGGGTCGGCGTAAACGTCTCCGAAATCATCCGGTCTCAAAGTGAAGGGCGACCCAGATCAGTGTTTGTACCCAAGTTCGACAATGGCGTCAGTCGGCTCGGGCTCGTGAGCAGCGAGATTAGCCAGGCTCTCATCGCTCCAATTCGCAACATTCACGAACTCTTGCGGCTTGAGTTCTCCGCGGAGCAGGCCCGTCGATCGGCTCCACAATGCTCAGTCCATCACTGTCGACGAAGAAAGTGTGATCGCCAAACAATTCGTTCAGCCGCGTTAACACCGGATGGCTCTCGGGAATGGCTTGGGCTTCGAACTGGCTTAGGGTTCGCTCGATCTGTGCCGAAGTCAATTTCATCGCTGGCTCCAATCGCGGGTTCGCGCCCAGACATATGAGCTGCAGGTCCATCTCCGCTAATGGACAACTCTACAGTTCGCTCGGAGTTGCGTAGTGCCAAGCCAAGGAGACGGCAGCCCTCAAGGCGGCCGAGATCGCGGCCTTCACCGATCCTGGTCATGCCGTAGGTTCTGACCTGAATGGGTTGCGGTTTAGAGCGGCTTCCTCCGCGCCTGCTGACTCAGAAACGGCCGCGGATTCGTTTCTCCTCTTCCCCACTAACCACCCTAGCCACCCACTTCGATTCACCAACGGGCTCGGCTGAGTCACCGCGGGGCCTTCACCCGAGAGCGGCACTTAAATTGCAAAATCTAGCTGGGCGCTCTCGGTGCGCTCGAAGTTCGAGACGGAAACACCGACCAAGCGGATCCCCTTTTCGGTCGGTAAAACACTTCGAACGAGGGCGAGGCTGATTTCGTGGAGAACAGACTGCGATGAGACGGGTGTCGTCAAACTTCGGCTTCGGGTCGCCTGCTGGAAATTCGCATATTTGACCTTGACGGTGACGGTACGGCCAAAGGCATTGGCCTTCTGACACCAAGCCCAGACTTCATCGGCCTGGCCGAGGACCTCGCGTTCAATGGCCGATGCATCCGTTAAGTCTTCGGCGAAGGTTGTTTCTGACCCTGAGGATTTACGTTCGCGGTTTGCCCGCACCGGCCTGTCATCTTCGCCGCGCGAAATCGCATAATACCAGGCGCCTGATTTGCCGAAGTGTGTCGCGAGAAAATCGACGGATTTGCTACGCAGATCAGCACCCGTTTGGATGCCAAGACGATTCATTTTCTCTGCGGTGACCGGGCCGATGCCGTGAAATTTGCCGACCGCAAGGTTCTCGACAAACGAAGCGCCCTTGTCGGGCGTAATGACAAACTGCCCATTCGGCTTGCGATAATCGGAAGCCAGCTTGGCGAGAAACTTGTTGTAAGAGATCCCGGCCGAAGCCGTAAGGTCGGTTGCTTCCAAGATACGGTGACGGATTTCCGTCGCGGTTGCGACGGCGCTTGGAAGCCCCTTTAGATTTTCGGTTACATCGAGGTAGGCCTCATCCAGCGATAGGGGTTCGATGAGGGGTGTGTATTCAGCGAAGATTTCCCGGATTTGCATCGACACGGCGCGATAGACGTCGAAACGCGGCGCCACAAAAATCAGGGCAGGGCACTGCCGCTGCGCGGTGATGGATGGCGTAGCGCTGCGAACGCCAAATTTTCGTGCCTCATAGCTAGCGGCCGCGACGACGCCGCGCCTCGCCGCATGACCCACCGCAATTGGCTTACCCCGAAGTTGCGGATTATCGCGCTGCTCTACCGACGCATAAAAGGCGTCCATGTCGATATGGATGATCTTGCGCATGTCGAGCCTACTTGGCAGTCATCCTACCGCGAGAGGAACGTAAAGGAACAATTGCCCTCGAGCGAACTAGGCACGCTTTAATTGGATTAAGTGTTGCAGGCAGAATATTTCGACGAAATCCCGGACGAGAAAGTACCAAAAGACATGCTGGATCTCGCCCTGCACATCGTCGAAACCCATTGGCCCGGCGAGGTAGCCACAATATGTCGGGCTTGCTGATCGAGGGCCAGCAAATAACGTGATAATGGATTCACTTCCTTCACAGCAAGCTGCCAATGCCGAGAGTTTCGGGTTGTGGTCACGCTTTGCGCCGATAGCGACGCCCCAGCCAATGGATGTTAGCAAGCTATGTTGAGGACACGTCTGGCATTTCTTCCAACTTGTCGCCTAACCACTTTCGCAAGTAGTCCAAGATGCGCAGCTTACACGCTTCATCGTCCAACAATGCGTTGAGAGCCGCTTCTGCCTCGCCTGCTTCTGCTTCAACCATGTGCAGTTGCGCTACAACGTGGCGCTGAAGTTCGACGCGACCTTTAACGTCATTGTATTCCCGCCTGAAGTAGGCGAACGCTTCGCTCGTTTGATCACTCATGCCCCTAAGGGAGGTACCCCATTGGGGCCTCGATAGGGCGTCAATGGGCACTTCATCGGATGCCGCACAGTCAAAAAGCCATGGGTTTCGAAGAGTGGGAGGCAAGAAGACGCCCGGAGACACTGCCGTAAACGATGCGTTCCCCAGTGCGTTTGCAAGTGTAAGCGCCCATCTGCTAGAGGGCGCGACAGACAGCGTGCTAACGGGGTCAACCAATGCCGGACATTCAGGCGATGACGAAGCAGCTGAACGATCAGCTCAAGCGAGAAAGCGAATCCCTCGACCTGTGGAACTCCTTCGAGCCCATCACTGTCACGGATCAGCGCCGGAAAACCTTTAACGTGCGATCAGAGATGATCACCCGGTGCAAATTAAACATTCAGAAGTACCGAGAGACGATTGCTGCGCTCGAAGAGCAAGCGGGCAAATAAACGCCTGCGGCAGCGTTGCGCCTTCTCGCACACGATAAAAGTAGGCTCCAAGTTTCCCCATGAAAGGTTTGTAGCGGGACCGCACTAAGAAAGGGCACTGCGAGTATTGTAAAGTACGTTCGCTTACCGCTGCACAGGATGACGCGAAGCCTCGGAGGAAAATTGATGGCTCCCAAGAACCCTAAGGACAAAGAGCAAATCGGCCGCGTCGGTGAAGCTGGTTTGTTTCTCGTCTCTGATCGAACCCTGTCGTGGGAATGGGACAGCCTTCCACGGCGGGATCCGAAGGCTGCGTGGGAGCGGCTGGGTCCGATCAGGTCGAGCAAAACCAGAGCCAAGAGGTGGCCTGAGGCGAAGAAATAGGAGTGTCTCAGCTGCCGCGCTACCTCAATGCCGGAGACCGCACACGCTTCCCTCTGGCGTCAACTAGGCGCTCGAACTGCCGCTCGCATCCGAAACAGGTGAATGTCTGTCGTTCGTATTCGAGAGCATGTTCGGCGGCAGGAGCGCGCCGCGTTAGAGATGTCAGTTCCCCACAATTCGGACAGCGCGGCTTATCGTCCGCGCCAAAGCCTCGCGGATTTCGCGATTGGTTCAACATGACAGGTCCCCCGACCCGATTTCGAATCAACTAAGGTTCGAAAATGTGTCGAGAGGAGGACGGGTCGGACGCCCAACTGGCGCCTTGGCGGCCGGAGCTAAGACCAATTGAGCCAACCCCTGCCTCTTGAAAATTACCCGCGACTAGCCGGAACGCTGATCGTGTCATAGGATATATTCGGGCGGGGGTCCTGCAGGAGTGCGCCGATGTGTGACTACAGCCTTCACAACGTGAAAACGCGGCCTGCTCAAGTCGGCGATAAGCTAACCACCCGTTTGTTCGGTTGGAGTACGGGAGGTTTCGCTGCATCGGAAGACAAAAGCGTAGCGGTCTGCCTATCACCCGGAACCGAGTTGTCCTTTGCGGAAGAGGTCAGGAAAGTACGATCCTGGCCGTGGTTTGCGACGACAATCCGTCACAAGACTGCGATCTTCCGAAAGATTAATGAGAATAAGCCGACGGCTCATCACGATGCCTTGGAATTTCCTGATGGCCAGATTGTTCTGCTGACGTTGCTGAAAGAAGGCCAGCGCGCCACTGTGCTCCAGCTGCCAGCGACACTTGAGCGGGTAAAAGCGGCGCAACCCGACAAAGCCAAGGCTAGCGAAGGCCAATCTACTTAACGATTAGGCGCGCCGCCAAACAAAAAAGTCCCGACCCCCCAGTCGGGACTTCAAAGTCACGAAACAGGGTACGAACGAGCGCCGCACGGCGAATCGTGCGCTCCGCGCCGAGTGACTGGTTGCTCTCCGCGGCGGTTTCTCGTCGCGCTCGCGAAATGGCGAGTCGCACATCGGTGACGGTGCTGAAGCAGGAGCGCCAAGCAGCACCCGCGAGCGGAGCTCCGTACCCATCCGCTCCGGCGCCAGGTGCACTGCGATCCGCCCGGCTTTGCCATGCTGATCCGATCGCCGCGCCGCCGCCCGCCGGAAACGCAGCGCGACCGGCTGCCGACCCGCGCCAAGGGATAACGACCGCGATCCCGCCAGCCTGAGATTTCAGAGAGAACACGCGCCGGAGACATCCTTCACCTGGAAGTGATGCCGAAATGCCACCTTGTGGTTGGACCTCGGCAGAGCGCGCGGTGTCTTATTCATGTGCGAGTTTTCATTTGCAAGTTCACTGCAAAGGAGGATGGCATAATGTTGGGGAAGATCTCGGTTATTGCGATCAGTGCTGCATTCGCAGCCTGTGTATTCGGCGCAACCGCTGGATTTTCGGAAGACGCGACGCCCTTACGGGTGCGCGGCACGCTTGATCAAGTGAATGGCAACACGCTGACAATCAAGACGAAAAGTGGAACGCCGGTTACAGTCCAACTCAAAGATGGTGCTCCCGTGGTTGCGGTCACAAAGGGCGCGATGTCGGACGTTCAGACCAACTCGTTCGTAGGCATTGCCTCTATGCCGCAACCGGACGGTTCTCTCAAAGCCGTGGAAGTCAGTGTGTTTGCGGAGCCGCTCCGCGGCACCGCAGAGGGCCATTATCCTTGGGACCTGATGCCCGGCAGTAGCATGACCAACGCGGCAGTCACAAAGCAGGTCACCAAGCAAGAAGGGAACACGCTTACGCTCAAACACAAAGACGGAGAGCAAACTATTGTCGTTCCGCCAGACGTTGTAGTTGTTAATTTGATACCGGGTGAAAACGCCGACCTAAAGCCTGGTGCGAAGATTTTCATCCCGGCCTGGGCGAAGAAGGCGGACGGAACCTGGGAGGCGGCCGTAGCTCTCGTCGGCCGCGACGGGATCATCCCACCGATGTGAGGACGCCCGAACGCTGGGAGACTATTATGTCAGGCGAAAAGCAAGGTCCGAACCCAAAGCGCAAAGTCGTACCGGTTTTGGGGGCCGCCGGGTTGTCATTGTCGCTGGTGGGCGGAGCGTCCGCAGCCGGTGCGACAAGTTGCGGATGGGCCGACGCACAAGGCAGTAGTGAGTCACGAAATCACGCTCGGCGAGGAGGAAATCGCGGACGTCAGCTTGGCGACATTCTATGTCTTCGACAAGGAAAATGCCGGACCATCGCGGCACAGCGAAAGGCTGGCGTGTGGCTGCTGGACGGGCACCTATTACACGTCAGGAAATGATGCTTATCCGACCCCGCTTCGTCCGGTCACGCCGCATGGGCATGTGCCGAAGCACATTCCGAAAAGCCCGCGGCAAGGATAACCGGACATCGCAAAGCCACGTTGAACCGGTCGAAAATGACCATTCCGGACATCGCCCTTGATAGACACGCCTCGCTCCGTAAGCTTGAAGACCATTCCCATTGGTCAGCATGGTCTGGAAACGCCCACTAATATTTTGACCGGATGCTAGCTGGACCACCATCGGGAGCCACGGTGAAGGCTCTAACGTCTCCAACGTCACTGATGGCCCCCGTATGGCCCTCATCCTCTCGGATGCTGCCTAATCACGAGTATCCCATTCCTCAGCGTGAACCGCTGATCCGGATAATTCGTAATCGCCGCGTCCAACGCTGCATGGCCGACCGCAACGCTAGCCGACGCCGCAATCACCCATCGAATATGCTGATCCGACTGATCCCACATCTCAACCCGGAAGGGGAGGTTGCGGGGAATGTCGTGGAGGTTCGGATTGGCGAGTTGCCGAAGCAATTCATCCACTCGGAAGTAAGCCGCCGAGCTAGCGCCCCATAGGCCCTTCGATGCTTCGCGCAGCTGCTCAAGCATGCTCAGCGTGTGCAGTTGACCGTCGCCTTCGTTCATGAGAACGAAAAGAGAACATGCGGACTGTGAAGTCAAGCCGCTACATTTGGGGGATCACGTCGGAGCTGGCCCAATTGCGCAAAGCAGCTTAGCGACTTATGCAGCCGCCCGCGCAGAGGCCCGAATTTCTAACTCCTTCTTAGTGGCCAGCTTCGTCCAATGCTTCGCTTTTCGAAGCAGGAATTTCCGATCATTCTCATCGTTGGTACGAGCAGCATACCATTCGCATTGCCTGGCATGCTCTAAACATTCTGCAATTGTGGGTGACATGGATTGCCTCCGACCATGACCCCCGCTTGATCGTTATTTGGTTTGTTAACCCGACCTGTCCAGCGTGGGGCATCATCCGTCAGAGCGACCAAATGACGCTGCGGTCATCCTGTCGAGAGGACACTTGGATTAAGGTTACGTGGGGCGATGACAGAGGACGAACCTAGGCTCTCGGCAACTGGAGTGGGATCAATGGCTCAAAGCCCGATGCGGATGATGCGACGTTGATCGAGCCGGTAGAGTTGGCACGTGTCTCAGCACTATTAGCGAGCCGGTCGTAGAGCTCAGCTAGGCGCACGATTACCGCGGCGGTACTATTATCCTTCAATTCTCTGGACGACGCACGCATCTCTGCGGCGCGCTCCCGCAGCTGGTTTAAATCGTCGTTGTCACGACGCAAGCATCGCGGATCCCATCCCCGTGGGAAGCGGTAGTGACGTAAGCGGTTGTCATTCTGGCCGCGGACCGTAGTGAAGTCGTCGGATTTCAGCCGCAGTGTATACGGGACCGCCAATGACGCGGAAAGTCGCGCGCGCCCGCTCTGGTCGGAGCCTATGCCAAACCGCCACGGCTTTCCGTAGGGTCGGACAATCTGTCGAGACCGCGCCGCTGTGGAGCCCCGGCACGTCGGGCTGCCGCGCGAGGCCTGTCCATTTGTACGTTGTTCTAAAATGGAGGCGCAGGGCAAAACGTCGGTGGTGTGAGAATGGTGATCGAAGCCGCCTTTTTCTTTTTCAGCGTGCTACTATGTAGTGGTGTAACTAAGTCAATCGGAGCAGATATGCCTAAAGGTACCGTGAAGTGGTTCAACTCTCAAAAGGGGTATGGTTTCATTCAGCCACAGGGCGGCAGCAAAGATGTGTTTGTCCACATCTCTGCGGTTGAAAGAGCCGGCCTCAGCAGTCTCAACGAGGGACAGGTCGTCGAATACGAGGAAGTCTCGAACCGAGGCAAAACGTCAGCCGAAAACCTGAGAGTTCAGCGCTGAGTTTTGTTAAGAGCCCGCCAACCGACCACCGTCGCTTCGATGCGTCTGCTGGTTTTTGCGTTTTCCCACAAGCCATCGCGCCACCGGCACGGGAATGGAATCACATAGGTCCCGACGTGATCCTTGCAGAGGATTTGGAGCGGCTGGTCGTTAGGCGGGCTTCCCTCATGAATGAAATCATCGATCCGCTCTTGCCGGGTTACCAATTCTTTCCACTCCTCAAGTGCTAGCGCCTGAGAATTCGGGCGTTAAACTCCGTATAACGCACGGTGTGCTGGTGTTGCGATGCCCGAGGAAGGCTTGTAGCGCCCGGGTGTCGACGCCGGCCTTGGCCAGTTCGAAGCTGCGCGCGTGGCGCAGCATTTGGGCCGTGCGACGTGATTCCGAGTTAGCCTCGCGATGCGCGCTTTGTTCAGTTGCGAGCGCTTAATCACCGCGCAGCGACGACACGAAGCTGCGTGGCGGCCGAAATTCTCATGTTTACGTAATTACCCCTGACAACTTGCGGCGTCGTTTGCACTTCGATGATCTTGCCCTTGAACGACCCTGGCTCGGCGGTCCCAGCGATCTGCCGCCACACGGCGATCGGGATGATCACCGACAGCATCTTGTAACGGCTCCCTTCGCCCGCGGCGAGTTGAAGGAAAACCGTCTCGCCGTTCCTCATCCCGCCGTAACCGACTGTGCCGTGGACCAGGCTCGCGACGTTTATCGCGCCGGCGACCGCGCGATCATCGGACGCTTCGATCCCGCGCAGCGAGACCGTCGAGAAGCTCCATGTCCAGGTGCCGGGTTTGCCGTTCCAGGTCGCATCGATCCGGACGATGTATGCATGCTGTGCCTGGAGTGACAGCTTCGGGATGAGGCAGATCACGCCGAACTGGCCGAACGACGTTGCCGGATGTTCAGGATCCGAAAGGAAAAACTGAACGGGGTTGCCCTTGGCATCGGTGAGCTTCGCGGTGACGCCCGTGACCTTATCGAACGGTGGAAACTGCAGCGTGATCGCATAGCCTCCGGTGCCTTGGTTGGGGATCGGGTTGGGGAATTCTGCGCCATAATCTAGCGGAACGTCTGTCTGCTTGTCCGCAGGATACGCGACGGGCCAGGTACCGGCCCTGCGCCTGGCGTTTTCGAACCTCAACGCGGCCGTCAGCATCCCATCGGGAAGGCGGGCATAACCGACGCCGATCCGCTCGAGCTGGGGATCGAGCATCGGGCGGCGGTGGTACATGCCGGCCATCCAGACGTCGATCGCGACGCCGAGATCGGAGACCCTGGGGAACAAATCGGCCGCCTTCGCACATGCCGCACCTGCGGCGCTCGCGCCAGGCAGGTTCGACCGCTGGGTGTGAGGATTGAGCCCGACCATCGCGTCGGTGCCTTGGTTCTGCAGCATGTAATTTGCGTGCTCCATGCACCCCGCACTGAGCTTGTCGATCGAGCTTGACCGGCGTCAGCCCGGCGAGTCTGGCGGTAGTGATTGAGCAGACGTAGTGCTTGCTCGTCGGGCGGCTCGGCCTTGGCTTGTAGTACGCTCGTGGTCAACAAGACCAGCAGCGCGACGCGCCAGTACATGGGTCCACACCCTTGTGCAAAGTTGAGTTGAGATACTGATTGAACGAGACACGCGCCACAAACGCCCGACGACCATAGGGCTGGGCGCGGATCGTCGGCAAGGCGCACAACGCCAACTCCGGTTTAGGCGGCATCGCTTCTCAGAAATGGCTGTCGATTCGTCGGTCTGATAGGCAGGCACAAAAAGGTGCCTTACTTGTCCCTTGGGACAGGCATCACCATGATGCTATGCAGTCGATAACAACAGGAGGTTCGGATGCATGCGGAGGCCCCCAAGGCGGCAGTTGAGGACTTGATTGCAAAGGTTGTCGGTGGAAAAGCGCTGGAAGCTTTCGACCGCTACTACGCCGACGACGTGACCATGCAGGAAAACGAGCAACCGCCCCGAGTTGGTAGGGCAGCTTGTCGCGCTTTCGAAGAGGACTTTCTTTCTAAGATCAAGGCGGTGCGGACCTACGTTTGCGACGGCTACGTGATTTCGGGCAACAAGGCGTTCATTGTTTACCGCATCGATGCCGATCATGCCGAGTGGGGTACACTCAACATGAGCGAGGTGGCCATGCAGGAGTGGTCGAACGGAAAAGTGGTGCGCGAGAAATTTGTCTACTGATCCACCGGCGGACACAGCTCGGGATCGAGCTGGAAAGCCTTGTGCGCATCGGGTGGGTTGAAACAAACAATATCCCATCTCGTGCGAGTCACACGGAGGACCGCAAAGGGCGTTTGCGAAACTAAGTTCGGCTGGGGCCTCAGCTGATTGCGCGAGCTACCTAAAGTCGGCCCTTCAGTACTTCCAGGACCCCTTGGACTGAGCCGGTGCCACGCCGTATAGCCCGTAGTGTTCTGGATATTTGCGGTGCCCGCGCGCGGCCCGCTTCCATTTCAGATTGCAGCGCGTCCAGTTGCACGATGGCATTGGCCATGCGTAACAAATCACGAGTATTTTTTGCCTCGTTTATTTCGGCCTTGATCGCAGCTTCTTGCGAAGCCCAACGTGTTTGCTCTGGTTTGGGAGTCATTTTTGTCCCTGTATTCTGATCCGTCTACCCATACAGAAGTCTACGTTAACAGGTCTGCAATGCCCTGATATATGTGCGCCGGGGAGACAAATGCTCAGGATAGCGCAGGCGACGTCCATAATTCTGGTCCTCGCAAATACAAATGGCGCGCCGGCAGCCAGTAAATTGCTAAGCTCCCTAATCGCCTCAAGGCGCATGCGCTGTGTCAATTTCCTGCTGTGGAGCCTCCGGCTGCGTGTCTAAAAACTTGCAAACACCTGCTTTGGACTCGATTTGATCGGTAGAAATTCGCGCTCTTAGCTCTGCTGGATCGCTAGCGTCACCCTTGCATGGCGCGTTTTGGGTGAACTCTCCGAGGAGCCAGTGATCGTGGAAGGAGGGACCCATTTTTTCGCACGGCGCATTTGTGCAACGAATTTCGCTGCTGGGCTTTAGTCTCACGGTTGAGAGTAGCGAGAGCCCGCAAATCCAGAAGACTTGCGGTTGTGGCGGAGCGGATGCTTGTGATGGCTATGAGGACCTCGGAAAGCTGCCCACTCCAGCCGAGTAAAAAATAGACGGAGGTTGGCCGTTATGAAGCAACGCGAGCGCTTTCTTGCGAAACTGTCCGCCGTGTGTGTCCTATTGCTAGGTACGACGGTAATGAACTTCGCCTGGGCTGCAAAAACTGCTCCAGCCTCACATCACAGCGACCGTGCTTCGACCAGGCACGGAGATGCCCCGGTCCCGGTCACGCCGCGTTCTGAGCATTCTGAGCGCGGCGCGGTTGGGGGCGCCTCCAAATCTGACTGGGGTCCGATTGATACTCGTATCACGGTCCTAAACGGGCCTCACTCTCGGCCGTCCGCTAAAACGCAGGATTGGAAGAAATCCAACATCGCTCGACCATTGGGCCCCCCCGCGACAATCATCAGGTCTGGAAACGCTCAGGCGAGGAGCGTGTAGTGAGAAATGCGATTGGGTTGCCTGTTCATCAACCAAACGCCAGCCGCAACGCGCCGGTCGTAAGAAATGCGATTGGATTGCCTGTTCGTCAACCAAACGCCAGCCGCAACGCGCCGGTCGTAAAAAATGCGATTGGGTTGCCTGTTCGTCAACCAAACGCAGCGGCTAAAAAACCTATCAACACACAGTTTACCGCGTCGATCAATCGTTCCATGATAAATGCCACCGGCATGGGTCGGCCCGGTTCGGGCACCGTGGCAATTGGTGGCGCGAAAAGGAAGGTTGCAGGGGTTATTGACGGTACAAGCTTTAGGCCCAGGCATCCGTAATGCAAAACCTTACTTCAATCCACTCGGTACGGGGCAGTTGGGTCCCCGAGAGCCAGCAAGACGCACCAGTGAGGCGGGCGAATGCCACAACCCCGCCTCGGGCCTGTGACATCATTTATGAGAGTGCGTGTGAGCGTCCGTCGTATGCTTGTGGGCAAGCTCGCTGTGCTCCTTAGCTGCCGCGGCGTGCTTCTTGGCCTCTTCATGCTCGCCGACCGCGTGATGGTGCTCCGCCTGATGATGGTGATGCGCGGCCGCATGATGGTGAGCAGCTGCGTGGTGATGGTGCTCACGCGCTGGATGTTTCGGTGCCTGTGCCATTTGGATGCCCTTGTATGCGTGGATGCCCTTTGTATGCGTCGTCTGAGGTAAAAATGGCTAGTCCGCAAATTCCCGCGGCAATGATGGCGTCAAGCTGCGTGAGCCGAGCGACAATGTTGCCGCAGGCGGGAGCCATCAAGACAACGGCTGCCGGCTTGTCCGGTTCCGGCATCGCCGACCCGTGCTCGCATCGGCCCAGGCTTTAATCCGAGTTTTTGAAATCCGGGGGTGAGGTCCAAATCCTGGAAGTTCGCCGGGACCAGGGCCCCACCGCCGAGGTCAGCGAGAGGATAAGACGAGATGGAGGATCGGTCTTCCCGGTGCGTGCGAATACTGGTGGCCCTGTTGGCCCGGTCGAGGCCTGGACGTTATGAGATCGCATGCGCGCTGATATCCATGGTGGCCCGGAGCATGACACGCTCCAATGTGAGGCCGGATACATTGATGCAAGACCCACATCCGACAGATCGACGAAAACCTCTTGCGACGCGCGGCCGGACCATACGTAGGGCCAGAGCTGAAGCGTTGGACGTGCATTGTTCCAGCAAAGTGACAGCGCGCCGACAGTTACGACCTATTTCAGCTGAAGTCGCAAAGCTTTGAGACCTCTCATCACCAATGTATTGGTCCATTCCAGCGGTTGGTCAGTAAGCGTCATATTGGGATACCGCCGGATCATCTCGGCCAACGCCAACTTGATCTCCAGCCGGGCTAGCGGAGCGCCGAGGCAAAAGTGTAGGCCGCCGCCAAACGTGAGATGCTGATTAGGTGCTCGACCGACGTCGAAAATGTCGGGATCCTTGAAAACGCTATCGTCCCGATTAGCGGCACCAATCATCAGGTAAACTCTGTCCCCCTTTTTCAGTTGCTTTCCCCGCATCTCATGATCGACGGCGACTACGCGACCTACCGATCCAACTGGGCCCTCAAAGCGCAGGCATTCCTCAACCGCAGTGGGTAGCAACGAAAGATCATTACGCAATCTTTTCAGCTGCTCCGGATACCTGAGCAGCGTGCGAACACTGCTCCCAATCGACAATGCAGTGGTTTCGTGTCCAGCGACGATCAATAGAATACAAGTGGCCAGCACCTCCTCATCCGTCAACGGTCCATCCCCTTGATCGGCATGCAAAAGAGCGCTCAACAGGTCTTCCTGTCGGTAAGCTCGGCGGTTTGCTACAATAGGAACAAACAATTCTTTCATTCGGCGCGTCGCCTCTTGCGCTCGCTCGTATTTGTCCGGGGTGTTTTGTGAAGAGCCGATGAACAGTGCAATGTCATTAGACCAGCGCCCGGCTTCTTCAAGATGAGACGTGGGGACGCCGAGTATTTCCATAATGACGGTCAACGGGAGCCGGTAGCCAAAGTCGCGTATCAATTCCGGAGTAGGTTGTTGCTCCATGCGATCCAGCAGGTTATTGACGATAGCTGCGATCCTGGCGGTCCAATCTTCCACCATTTTCGGTGGGAATGCGGCATTCAGAATGCCGCGGATGCGGGCATGGTCCGGCGGGTCGCGGAAGGACGCCCACAAGGACAGGTAACGGATCAGATCCGCCATCATGCTGCGCTTGTCTTGCGGGAGCTGTTCGAAGAATGGCTGCAGCCTACTGGCTGACATATCCGGCACCTTCAGTGCCTTCCGTACGTCGGTATACCTCGTCAAGATCCAGGCGGAGAGTTTTGTGCTCCAGTGAACCGGGTCACGTTCCCGGAACGTCTTAAGACACGGAAACGGGTCAGGCGACATCGCTATGAAGCGCGGGTCAAAAAACAGAGCGTCTTGTCTGGTGCTATTCACACGATCGTTGAGCATAATGCTTTGATCAAAGGTGGGCTGCTAGCCGATGCAATTAGCATCGCGGCGAACGGTCAAAAGGGCCGTGCCGACCCACGGGAGGAAACTTCCCCGTCCCACTTCTAGCGAAGAAGGTCGGCGAGGCTGCTCGTGAGCGCGCCCCCACATTGAAGGCCGCTTCCCAGATCGCGATCTTGCCGCCGCGCATGATCCAAACCTCGACACCGAACCCACGCATGGCGAGTCCGCTGTCGGCATC
Organism: uncultured Acidobacteriaceae bacterium; assembly: GCA_963786095.1. Lineage (GTDB taxonomy): Bacteria > Acidobacteriota > Terriglobia > Terriglobales > Acidobacteriaceae > Sulfotelmatobacter. The sequence goes on from CAWAXV010000021.1 coordinate 18,603, forward strand.
CTCCCACTCGCCGTCCCATACATTGGTCATTGTGTCATTCATCAGCGTGCGAAATTGTTTCTTTAGCCGATAGCCCTTCTGCTTGGCTCCTGCGCGCAATAAAGAATGAACGCAGCGCGTCGCGGCCACGGAACTCTGGGACGGTGCCGAAACGTACCACGCAGTCATCGGTAAAGCCATCGACCAGCGCATCAATGTTCCAAGGCATGAACAGTGACTCCGCGTATTTCACGAACGTCCGAGCCTCTCCCATCGTTCTCGGGTTGCGATCGCCATCGTCGTGCAACGGCTGAACTGACACGCTGTCCCTCCCGTGGTCGAAACGACAATGGAAGAATGACGACCCACAAATTCTCTGGCCGATAAGCGACAAAGAGCCATTGTCTGAGGATGCCATAAAGACTGGACATTGTCTTATGTTGCGACATTTTATAGCTCTTCTATGTGTTTCCGTCGTTTGTACGCTGTTGTTTCTGGTCTCATTGGCATTTGCGGCTCTAGCGCAGAAATCTGACGACGCTATTTTGACAATCAAAACACGATTCGGAGATGTCGTGATTGAAAGAAACCCGACGGACTGCTGTTTAGCATGGATTAGATTTCGCTCTAGTAAACTCAAATTGATCTTGCCCTCCTTATACGCCACCAAGGAGGGTATTTTTAGTATGAAGGAGGGTGATGTCGTTGTGGTCAGCATACCCAACTTAGCAAAAGGAGTGCCACCAAGCTATTACGTCTTCCTTGTTCAAGAAAACGCCCTTACCGACCTCACCTTCGAAAGCGGCAAGTTCAACAGCGCAGATTGGACATTCAAAATCAAACGGAACGGCAATGAACTTTTATTTGATCTTGGTTTTGATGATAAGAAGAAAAAGACGGCAATCTATCGCGATGGCGTGCTTTACGTAGGCGTCGATCTCACAGGCAGAATTGCAACTGCGCCCAAAGCTCAATGCGTCGGTATTTTGAATGACGTCGCTGAATGCGGACGAAGAAGCCGCGAGCTAGCTCCTGACGATTGCTTGCAAGAAAGAATTGAAGAGCATTCGTCAGCGGCAACAAGTCGAAGGTTATTTGCTGAGAGCAATCTGCCTGTATTTACACCCGACAAATTTTATCGTGTATGCGCTTCAATATGTAAATCGGGCACCTATAAAGCGCAGTCTGCGCGCAAAATACTGTGCGGGTATTAGCCGCCCGATCTATATTTCCAGCGCGGTGCCGAAGTAGGCTGCGGCAGCAGCTAGCGCTATGTTGTTGGTTGTCGGAATTCCGCACAATAATCCGCCGAAGCTGAAGACGTAATGGCCCTGCTCCGCGACTACCACGCGGCCATCCTGAGTCCTGAGACGAAGTGCAACACCCATGCCGATTTGATATCGGCCCGGTTGATCAAGACCTTAGGAGTGTTGCCATGCGTCGCCGGTGACCCCACGTGCTGAGCGTTTTGGGCTACCGCGTGTATGCGTCCTCTCGACAGAAAATAACGATTATCCACCAAGCCAGGGCGCCGCCGATACGTTGAGCATGAAGAAGGCTGTCGATGAGGCTATGAAGAAATGCTCGATAACCCTCGCGTTCGTGTCCCAAACTATAAGCGACCGAAAGACTCACCGAAGCGATAGCGGGACGGCACGATTTGGCACGACTACAGCGAAGGTAAGGACTGGCAGCGCGAGAAACCGGGCGAGCCACTGGGTGTGTTCCTGGCCGCCAGTCTCAATGTGAATAACCCCATAAGGGCGAGTACCGCACAAAGCCCAGCGCCGCCCTTGCATAACGTACAGTATTATGCGCATAATGCTGTGTATAGCAATAAGGGGTGCCATTATGGACGGCTTGCCGTTCGTCATCGCGGGAGGCGGCATCGGAGGGCTCGCCCTGGCGGCAGGCCTGGGCCGCCAGGGGAAGCGCTGCATCGTCCTCGAGGCGGCGCCGCAGCTCGGCGAGATTGGCGCGGGCATCCAGATCGGCCCCAATGCTTTCCACGCCTTCGACTACCTTGGCGTAGGCGACGAGGCGCGTAGCGTAGCCGTTTACATCGACCAGCTCCGGTTGATGGACGGCCTGACCGCCGAGGAGATCGTCCATGTGCCGCTGGACGCGCCGTTCCGCGCTTATTTCGGCAACCCTTACGCGGTCGTGCACCGGGCCGATCTCCACGGCGTCCTGCTTGAGGCGTGCCGCGCGAACATCCTCATCGATCTGCGCACCGATCATCGGGTCGTGCGCTACGCCCAGGACGACACGTCAGTCACGGTCTTCGTGAACGACCGCGAGCCGGTCATCGGAACGGCCTTGATCGGGGCCGATGGCCTACGCTCCGCCGTGCGACAGCAGCTCGTCGGCGACGGCGAGCCCCGGGTCTCCGGGCATACGACCTACCGCTCCGTCATACCCACCGAGCAGATGCCCGAGGACCTGCGCTGGAACGCAGCAACGCTGTGGGCCGGGCCGAAGTGTCACATCGTGCATTATCCGTTGAAAGGCTGGAAGGTTTTTAACTTGGTCGTCACCTACCACAACGACGTGACAAAGTCTTCTGTCGGCGTCCGCGTTGACCTCGACGAGGTAAGCAAGGGCTTCCAGCATATCGCGCCCAAGGCGCGGCGCATTATCGAGCAAGGTTCGAACTGGATGCGATGGGTGCTGTGCGATCGCGATCCGATTGAAAACTGGGTCGATGGCCGGGTCGCTCTCCTGGGCGATGCTGCCCATCCCATGCTTCAGTACATGGCTCAGGGCGCCTGCATGGCTCTCGAGGACGCCGTTTGCCTCAGTCACGTCGTCACCAATCGCCCACACGACGTGGCGATCGCGCTGCATGACTATCAACGTAATCGCATCGCGCGGACAGCCCGCGTGCAGATGAGTTCGCGGCTGATGGGCGAATTCATTTATCATCCGGCAGGCGCCAAAGCGCTGGTGCGAGACACGGTGCTGAAATCGATGACGCCGGAGGAGTTCTATTTTCGCCTCAGTTGGCTCTACGGCGGCACCGGCCTCGACGTTGCCGCACGACCGCACACGGTACCGAAAGGAAACGTCTATGCCGCCTGATATCGCTCCCGATCTTGCCGCCGCGCGGCAGACTTTCTACTCCAAGATCGACGCGCGCAGCTTTTCGCCGCTATGGAACGTTTTGTCCGATATCATAACGCCCGAACCGACGAGCGACTGCGTCCCCCACATGTGGCGCTTCGCCGAGGCCAAGGACTATATCCTCGAAGCCGGCGGTCTCATTACGGCTGCGGAGGCCGAACGGCGCGTGCTCATTCTCGAGAATCCGGGATTGCGTGGAAAGAGCAGCATCACGACGTCACTCTATGTCGGCATCCAGAGCGTGATGCCTGGCGAAATCGCCCCCGCACATCGGCACAGCCAGTCCGCCATACGCCTGATCTTGGATGGCGGTGGCCCCGGAGCCTACACGTCGGTCAATGGTGAACGAACGACAATGAATTACGGCGATCTCATTCTCACTCCGCCCAACCACTGGCACGACCACGGCAACACCAGCGACAAGCCGGTCATTTGGATGGATGGGCTCGACATTCCGACGGTGACGCTCTTCGATGCTTCGTTCCTGTATCACTACGACGAGGAAACCCAACCGATCACCAAACAGGAAGGCGACAGCGGCGCGCGCTACGGTGCGAACATGCTACCGGTCGATTTCAAGGCCAGCGAACTAGCCTCGCCGATCTTTAATTACCCCTATGCCCGCAGCCGCGAGGCTTTGGAAGCAATGCGCCGGCAGAACGAATGGGATCCCTGCCACGGCCTCAAGATGCGTTTCATCAATCCGGTCGACGGCGGTTTCGCGATGCCAACGCTGGCTGCGTTCATGCAGTTATTGCCGAAGGGCTTCAAGACCGCGGCCTACCGTTGCACCGACGCAACTGTCTTCGTAGCGCTTGAGGGTCACGGCCGCACAACGATCGACGGCAAGGCCTTTGAATGGGGGCCGAAGGACATAGTCGTTGCACCGAGTTGGAAATGGACGAGCCACGAAGCCGACAAGGACGCGGTTCTGTTCAGCATGTCCGACCGTGTCGCTCAGGAGAAGCTCGGCCTCTGGCGGCAGGACCGCGGCAATGCCCAGGGCGCGCGGTAAGCGCCCCATGGATGATCAGTCCGACCACCGGCAGCAGCGCATGATCGCCATGCCGGGACATCTGTTGCGGCGGTGTCATCAGATCGCCGTCGCGCTTTTCCTCGACGAGTGCGCGCCGCTCGATCTGACACCGCTGCAATACAGCGTGCTCATCGCTCTGGCCGAGCATGGTCCCTGCGACCAAGCCAGTCTCGGCGGACTAACGGCGATAGATCGCACGACGGCGCAGGTGGTGTGCGGCAACCTGAGTAAGCTCGGCCTTGTTACGCGCACACGGTCGCGCGTCGACAAGCGGGCGAAGGTCATTGCGATTACGCCCGCCGGCCGTGAACTTTTGCGTGCGGCGGTGCCGCTCGTCGAGCGGACGCAGCAGCGGATCGTCGCACCGCTGACCCCGCGCGAGCGTGAAACGCTGACGCGGTTGCTCGGCAAGATTGCCGACAAGAACAACGCCGAAAGCCGCGCCCCCTACAAGCCCCGCCTTGCCCGCGCCCGCCGGTCACGGACGGAGCGCGCCGGCAAGTCCCGACCCGCACGGTCGCTCGCCGCCGGGGTCTACCGGTCTCAAAGGCCCGCGAAACCGGCGCGCGACTTCCAATAGTCCCAGGCGCGGCTAAGCGGCATCTCGCCGAGCAGCATCGCGCTCGTCTTCGAGACCTCACCCGCGGTCAGGTATTCGGGCTTGGGTGAGAGCGGCAAGGTGTTGAGAATCACCTCGGCGTTCTCTTTCAGGTAGATCGATACGAAGCAGGCGCCGGCGATGCTCTCAGCGGCGCAGACCGCGCCGTGGCCACGCAGCAGCACGCAACGGCCACTGCCCAGTTTGCGCGCCAGCGACAACCCCATGGGCAGCGAGTCGACGAGCATGTTGGTGTCGCCGAATTCGTCCTGGCTGTTCCATGTTGGTACGGCGTCGCCGATGACGGAAGCCATGTGGAATATCGGCCGCAACCGTGTGCCCGTCGTGGCGAAAGGCAGCACGGAGCGGGCGTGGTGATGAACCACGCAATGGATGTCTGGACGCTCGAGATAGATCGCCCCGTGAATGAAGCGCTCCGCATACAATCGGCGCGAATCCGGACGAACGAGATCGCCTTCGTGCGTGAACTCCAGCAGATCGTCGCGCGTCACCAGGCCCGGTGAGCGAGACCGCGACAGGAAGAAACGATCGGGCCGTGAAGGATGCCGCGCGCTGACGTGGCCGAAATCGTCGATGACGCCCTCGACGGCAAGCGCACGATTGGCAATGACCAGATCGCGCAGCAGGTTTTCGACGGCCGCAGTATCGTTCGTCTTTGTCGCAGTGTCGTTCGTCATTGATGTCATCCTCTTTGTCATCAGCCGAGCATGATGTTGATAGTTTTGCTTTCGGTGTAGCTGAACATTTCTTCGATGCCCTCCTCGCGCCCGACGCCGGAATTTTTCATGCCGCCGAAAGGAACGCCGAGAAAATGGCTCGAGCAGCCGTTGACCCAGGTATGACCCGAGCGGATGCGCCGGATCATGGTCAGGGCATCGCGTAGGTTATTCGTCCACACGGCGCCGGTAAGTCCGTATTCCGTGCTGTTCGCCTTCTCGACCGCTTCGTCGAATTTCTGCCAGCGACCGACGGAAAGTATCGGACCGAAGACCTCCTCCTGCCACAGGCGCATGCCCGGCTCGACGTCGGCATACACCGTCGGCTCGATCCAAAATCCCTTTGCGAACGCTGGACCAGACGGGCGTTTCCCGCCGGTCATCAGCCGCACCCGGTCAGCGACTGCAGATGCGAAGAACGCTAACACTTTGTCGTATTGAACGCGCGAATTCACCGGGCCCATGCCCGTCGCGGGATCGGCGGGATCTCCGAGCTTGAGCGCACGCACCCGCTGCACGACGCGGTCGAGCACGGCGTCGTAAATATCCGCGTGCAGCAGCAACCGGCTGGTCGAGCCGCAGGATTGGCCCTGCCACGAAAAGTTCATGCCGCGCACGGCTGCATCGGCGATTACGTCGGGATCCACGTCTGGAAAAGCGATCAGCGGGTTCTTGCCGCCTAGCTCCAGCGTGACGTGTTTCACCGCGGTTTCCGCCGCGGCGCGCTGGATCGCGCGTCCGGTCGCCGGTGAGCCGATGAACGCGATGCGCTTGATATCGGGATGGCGCACGATGGCGTCTCCAACGGAGCGGCCGTCGCCGGTGACGATATTAAAGATGCCGGGTGGCAGGGCTTTCTGTGCGATTTCGGCTAGGATCATCGCCGACAGCGGACTGGTCTCCGGCGGCTTCACAATGACGGCGTTGCCGGCAGCGAGCACCGCAGCTGTTCGCGCGACGGCGAACATCAAAGGATGATTGAAAGGCGCGATCCGCGCCACGACACCGTAGGGCTCACGCAGCGTGATATGCAGGTTCTCGTGGGTCGCGGGGATCGTTTCGCCTTTAAGCTCGTGCGCGAGGCCGGCGTAATAATCAAGGCTGTCGATTGCCATGCCGACGTCGCCACGCATAGGCGTGACCGTGTTGCCGGTATCCGCCACCTCAACGTGCAGGATTTCATCGGCGCGCTCGCGCAACGCGTTGCCGAAAGCGCGCATGTGCGCGCCACGCGCCGAGGGAGTGAACGCCGCCCACGCCGGCCAGGCTGCTTCGGCCGCCTTCACGGCCCGATTTACATCCTCGACAGTCCCGCGCGGACAACGCCCGATAGTCTCCTCGGTGGCGGGATTGATCGAGTAGTCGAACTCTCCGTTCGAACTGTGAACGAGTTCGCCGCCGATCAGCATGCGGTCGGCCGTCGTTACATACGCCATGTCGTCTTCCTTCCGATCTGCGGCCGTCACAGGCATCTGCCGCGCCGCTCAATGCATCATCATGCCGCCGTCGACATTGAGTAGTTGTCCGGTCACCCAGCGTGCCTTCTGCGACAAAAGAAAGACGATCGCGTCGGCGATGTCGTCCGGACCTCCCGCCCGCTGCAAACACTGCGTGGCGATCATTGCCTCCTTCTGCTGCGGCGTGACGGTGGTGCGCTCGACTTCGGTAAATGTCGGTCCCGGAGTCACGGTGTTGGCGCGAATGCCGAAGCCGCCGAGTTCGCGCGCCATCGCGCGGGTGAGACCAAGCACGCCCGCCTTCGACGAGACATAGTGGGCATAGTTCTGGCGGCCGAACAAAATCGTCGAAGACGAAACGTTCACGACGCTGCCATGTCCTGATGCTTTCAGCGGGTCGAGCGCGGCGCGCGTCATGTTGAATACGCCCTTCAGATTGACTTTCTGAACGCGGTCCCATTCGTCGCCCGGAATTTCCCAGAACGGCCGCATTACGATGGTGGAGAAGATCGACGCGTTGTTGACCAATCCGAACACGCCGCCGAACGCCCCGACGGTAGCGCTGGCGGCGGCGGCGCAGCTCGCCTCGTCAGCGACGTCTGTCTTCACGAAGATGCGACGTCCGGTGCCTGAAGTGGCCTCCGTGGCGACAGCGGCGCCCTTTTCCTCGTTCCAATCTGCGATGCAGACGTCAACGCCATTGCCGACCAGCGTCAACGCCAGCCGACGGCCGATGCCTTGTGCTGCGCCGGTGACGATCACCGCGCCGGAAGGAAATTCTTTCATGACCGCTTCCTCTCAAGTTCACGCGTCGAGCGCGACGGTGGCTAGAGAGGCTTCGCCTTTGCGTACCACTTCCGCCTCGAGCAACGAACCGCAGTCATTGCAAACGTGCTCGCGCAGCTCGAGATCGGCGTGCGTGCGGATGTGCGGCCCAAAAGCTTCGGCCGGCACGACCCTGGTGCGTGCGGACGTCTTCCAGTTTCCTGACGAGGGGCCTAGGTCGCAGCCGCAGGAGCAACGGAAACGACCGCCGCTTGCTCGCATGTCGCCGTCGCCGGTCACCTTCTTCGGCTTGTTTCCGCCGAGACGGGCAGCGCGAATGTCCTCGCGCCGGCGCGCCGTCGCCGCGGTATCGACCGAGTCATTCTTGACAACGACGCCATAGTAGGTGGCGGCGGCCTTTTCCGTGACGTGTCCGTTTGCTATGTCCGCAAGGACAGCTTCGGGATCGCGCTTAATCGGATCGCCAAACCTCTTTGATGCGATCAGCAACGACTTGATGGGGAGAACGATCCCCGTAAGCAACAATCACAAGGCATGAAATGCAATCGATGACAATCGCCGAACGTGCCGCTCAACTTCTCTCCCTCGAAGACAAAGTCGCTATGGTTACCGGTGCCGCCTCGGGCATCGGTCGCGGCATCGCGACACGCCTGGCCGAAATGGGCGCTTTCGTCGCCCTCCTCGACATCGACGAGACAAAAGGCCTCGGAGTCGTTGGCGAAATCGGAGATGGGAAGTCTGCATTTTTGAAGTGCGACGTTCGCAGCGCCGCGGACTGCCATCGCGCCGTCGAAGCAGTCATAGCAAAGCAGGGCAGGATCGATATCCTCGTCAACTGTGCTGGCGTCGCCATCCGCAAGGACGTCGTCGAACTCACCGAGACCGAATGGGACTTCGCCCTCGATGTCACGCTCAAAGGAATCTACTTGCTCTCCCACGAAGTCGTGCCTCACATGATCCGCACCGGAGGAGGCATCATCATCAACATCGGCTCCGGATGGTCGCTCAAAGGGGGCCCACGCGCGGCTGCCTACTGCGCCGCCAAGGGTGGCGCCGGCAACCTCACTCGCGCCATGGCGATCGACCACGGCAAGCACAACATCCGCGTAAACTGCGTCTGCCCCGGCGACGTGGATACCCCAATGCTCCAAAGCGAGTGCGCTCAGCTTGGCAAAAACAAAGAAGCCTTCATGCACGAAGCGGCCAATCGTCCCTTAGCAAGAGTCGGCTCGCCCGACGACATTGCCAACGCTGTGCTCTTCCTCGCGAGTCCAATGTCGAGTTGGATTACGGGTGCCGCCCTTGTAGTCGACGGCGGCGGACTGGCGTGAGGATCGCAGACCCGATCCTTAACATCAACTTGAGTGTAAGTGCCCTCTCGATGGTCCACCCAAATCATTTGAGTTTCGAGGTGACCAGCCGAAGCGTGTGCGCCGGGAGGTGACGAGCCGGATCGACGTCAGCGCTGTGGGCCAACATGCTTACTTCTTTCCCGATATAGCAGCCGAACGCGAACCCGGTGGCAGGCGCGCTTTTTGTAGCAATCTTCTCGCCAGAGACTAGGTCATACTCGTCGAACCGATCGACAGGGTGCGGCCTTTCGATGGGATCGTGGTACACCTCAACAGCGACGCCGGGACCGAACATCCACGAACCGTGATATCTCGTTTCGCTGTTCGGAGGTACGGGAACAATCTTGGGGTCGACGTGACCCGTTTCAGTGATTGTCGCAATGGAAGACATCGACTTGGACTGGAGAATTACGTAAGCGACTGCGTTAGCAGCCGTCATCCCCTTACCGAGAGAGCCCCACATCCATGGCAGCCACCTGTCGCCGGAAGGCGTCAGTGGAAAGTCGAAGCCTCTCACTAATTGGTCCTCGGCATTTAAGACGGCACCTTCAAACCTGCTCGTCAATTTCGTGGGGTCATCGAGCTGCCGAAAACCTACGACCACGGTGTTCCCCGAGGGCAAGACCGCCATCTCGGCAGGCGTAAAAACGAGGGACAGTTGGTGGTGAGCAAGGAGTTTCCCTTGACGATCGAAGCGGTACATCTGTTGGGGTTTGCCGAGGGTAAGGACATTCAGGCCTCCGTTGGTCGGCGCAACCACTGCAAACCGCAGATCTATAGGAAGGTCAAATACAGTGGTCGAGCCGTCCCGTGCGACACGCATAACAGACGACACGTGCTGATCGGAGTGGCGTCTATATATCTCACCGTCGACGCCACAAATCCCATCATCGTATCCGTCGTTGAACGCCGCGCCGGAAATCACCACATCGCTGACCACCTGTTCGGTGCTTACTGGTGTGCATGGTGTTTGCTGTGCGTAGCTGATTTGAACAGGTAATACGTTGGCGAGAAGTAAAGCAACAGCGAGCCGAGAAGGCATTAGATACCCCGCCTTTTGGTTGGATCATTCTACTAAATGCTTCTAATCAGGAGCGAAGGTTGGCTCAGCGAGTGAACTTCAACCATAGATCCTCAGCTTTGTAGTCACCCCTCCCGGCGCTGCCGTGCCGCCTCATACAGCACAATGCTCCCCGCCACGCCCGCATTAAGAGACTCGACCTGCGATGTGTGCGGAATCGCGATCAGTTCATCGACTTGCGCCATCAGACCGCGCGGAAGTCCCGCCCCCTCGCTCCCAATGAAAATCGCCGACGGCCCGGTAAGCCGAGCCTGGTCGAGCGCGGTCCCTTTGTGCGAGGACGTAGCGATCAATCGCACACTATGCGAGCGCAGCTTGCCCGAAATTTCTTCCAGCCCGCCCGCCGCCTTCGCCACGATCACCGGTAACCGAAACATGGATCCCGCAGAGGCCCGAATCACCTTCGAATTAAACGGACTCACCGTCCCCTCGCCGAGCACCACTCCCGCACTCCCGAAAGCTTCAGCCGAGCGCAGGATGGTTCCCAAATTTCCCGGATCCTGCAGCCCGACGACCACCATGACCGGCCCAACTTGCAATCGCTCAAGCACGTCGCCGACAGAAAATTCTTTCAGGCGCACCAAGGCCGCCACGCCCTGCGGCGTTTCGCTCGGCACCGTTCCATCAAACAAACTATCTGGAAGCAGCAATGTGTCCACATTGGACCCGATCTGCGGCAGCAATCGTTCTGCGAGGTTCTGCGCCGATTCCTTGAAGAACACAGCTCGAAAGCGCAATCCGCTGCGAATGGCTTCTTCCACAATGCGCAGGCCCTCGACGGCGCAGCTTCCGTCTTCGGTCCGCTCGGCCCGCGCAAAAGACTGCCTCAATTCCTTCACCAGGGCGTTGTGGCGGCCCTCAATCCTGCGGAGCCGGTGCGCGCTGGGTGCGGTTCCTGAACTTCGGGTCATCTGTGGTTTATGCTTTCACTGACATGGTGTTGACTGCATGATACGCTGACGCCTCATCTTCCTGCGTTTTGCCGTATCATGGTAGGTTTCACAGTCTAAATAAACCGGTTTCTGCAGTCATGAGAGAAGGGAGCGCCGTGCGCGCCGAGATCGTAAAAATCCATAGCGAGAATCCTGAAGTATCCCTGGTGAAGTACGCCGCCGATCAAATTCGATCCGGGGAAGTGCTGGGCATGCCTACCGACACGTTTTACGGTCTGGCCGCCGATCCCTTCAACCTGCGTGCCGTCGATCGCGTCTACGATATCAAAACCCGCTCACGCCACAAACCCTTATCGCTGCTGATCGAGAGCACGGACCAGGCTGAGGAACTCGCCAAGGATCTCACCGACGAGTTCTACGCCCTTGCACGGAAGTTTTGGCCGGGCCCGCTGACCATCATCGTGAAGGCCGGATCGCGCCTGCCTCTCAAAGTGACGGCCAACACCGGCAACGTCGCGCTGCGCGTTCCCAATGCCAGGATTCCCCTCGCCGTCGTGACCGCCGCGGCCATCCCCATCACGGCTACATCCGCCAATCTAAGCGGGGCTTCGGAGTGCACTAGCGCTGAGCAGGTGCGTGACCAACTGCAGGGCCGCATTAATATCATCGTTGACGGTGGCTCATCTCCACGCGATGTGGCCTCGACCATCATTGATCTCAGCGACGACAGCGGGAACTGGCGCATCATCCGTGTAGGTGCAATCCCCGCCGAGGAGATTTCGAACTTCCTGGAACAAGAAGGATGACTGCCACGAGGATGAAAGCACACGGATGACCGACGAAGCCGCCAACCACCGGTCGCACTCGCACTGGTGGCTTCGTCTGCTGATTCTCGCAGTTGCGCTCATCGCTGCTTTTCTGATCGTCACTGCCATCCGGGTGGTCCGCACCGCATCTCTCCAGGAAATTCATCCCGCCGACGCCATCGTGGTCTTCGGTGCGGCAGAATATTCTGGCCGTCCCTCACCCGTACTGCGCGCTCGATTGGACCACGCCTTCGAACTCTATGAGCAGCATGTTGCTCCCGTCGTGATTACCACTGGAGGCGCGGCGTCCGACCCGACCTTCAGCGAAGGCGGAGTCGGTGAAGCTCACCTGCACAAGCGCGGCATTCCGGAAAATGCGCTGATCGCCGAGACTCAGGGCTCTGACACGGCTCAATCCGCGGAGCGCGTCGCCGTTATTATGCGCGCCAACGGCCTGCATAGTTGCGTGGCCGTCAGCGATGCCTACCACGTCTTCCGCATCCGCAAACTGCTGGAACACGAAGGCATCGGCCCCGTCTACGTCGCGCCACGGCCAGATTCGCGGCCTCGCAGCGTCGTACAACGCGTGGTTGCCGCCTTCCGCGAAGCGACAAGTTATTTATTGTGGAAGATCGGAATGACCTAAAAACCAGCGTACCCTTTTTACACCTTCATCCGACAAGGCCGCCGATCCCGTGCACAGACGTGATCTCGTAGTGTGCCGCCTTGGCGTCGTATCTCGACAAATGCTGGCGCCGTTCTTCCGGGATAACAGCCGTTTCGTAATCTGCTCCAGCAACGGCCCGAATCGAGTCAATCGAATCCCAGAGCAGGATTGTGATGAACTCGACCTCGGAGCCCATCTGCCTGCGAAGCAGATAGCTGCCCTTGTACCCCTTCACCTTGCTGATGCCCGGAAGAAGTTCAGGCTTCAGCATCGCCTCATACGCGTCAGCGTGGTCAGGCTTCGTGTACCCGTGCCAAACTCGGGCGATCATGATTCGTCCCTCTTTGAATTAGCTTCCGACCTGGATCACCGCGCCATCCGCTTGCGGAGTTCCGTGCGGATCCGCATGCATCACATCTCATCGCCGTTGTAGCTGTTGGTTTGAATCCTGAACCATGAGTAGTGGAGATCGTTCATCATCAAGCCGCCTTTGACTTTTTGGAACACGCGCTGAATCCTCATCATTAACGCGGTGTTCTTGATCATCACAGCCTGGTCGCTTCGATTTCCACGGAGGTCTGTCATCTGGCGGCTCTGGCAATGCTCGTAGTCCTGGCTCTGCTGGCAAAGTTCGTTCCCGTTGCTCATGTTCGTGCTGCTCAGAGTCGCCATGTCACGATTTTCCTGAATGGTGGCAACCAGCATCTCGTCGTAACGGTCATACCAAGTTCGGATGGCTTGTTCGGTCTGTTCCGGCGTATGGGTGTGTTTGTACTTCGTGATCGCCGTCACCACCTCGTCGCCATTCTCAGGACCGTCCATTTTCATCCGCGGTAGAGGTCCCGCATTCGCCTCCATGTCATCGTCCGTAAATACTTTCTTGGCGTGGCCCGCTTTCTGATCTTTGGCATTGCGGGCGGCCGCGGCGAGAGGACTGGCTGTCCCCGAGGTACTATCTGTCGTAGGCTGCGCGGGAGGCTGCTGGCTTTGCGCAAAACCCAATACTGAACCGGCCAGAAGAACGCCGATCACCATTAGACCGCGCCGATGAGTTTGGATCCGCATTCCCTGACTAGCCTATCGGGGTGCCGAAGACCGGAAAAGATGACCTAAGTTTAGCGCGACTGGCACGGAAATGATCGAAATCTACCAGCCCTCCCGCTCACGGAGGTATGTGATGTGGCTCACATGGTGCCGTCCGTGCCACGCATAAAGCGCCAGCGTTTTTTCCAATGTCATCGGCCCCAAATCAGGATGGCGAAACGTTCGCTTCCACTCCTCGGGCGTCAGAGATCGCAGCAGTCGTATCCAGCGATCGTGCAGCGTTTCCAGCAGCGTGAGCGAAACCTCAATCGGAGTCGACTGGCCATCCGCCAGCTCCGCCCAGCGGTCTTCGGCGTAGGGCTTAATCGTCGGCTCGTCTTCGGTGAGCGCCAGTTTGAAGCGTACATACGAATTCATGTGGCTATCAGGCATGTGATGCACAACCTGCCGCACCGTCCAACCCCCCGGACGATAAGGCGTATCGAGTTGCTTTTCAGATAGGCTCGCAACCGCGGCGCGCAACTTCGCCGGCGTTTGCTCGACTTCGTCAAGGAACGCCCGTTTTTGCTCTTCGTTCAACGGTCCTTCGTAGTGAAACTTGCCAACCGGATAACGCAGATCATTCATCGCTGCTCCCCCCAGACGTAGATTCAGCTCTACAGATGATCGAGGACTCACCATCGGTTCTCAAAACTTAATCCCCTACGCGATCGTCTTGCTGCTCCTCAAATTTTCGTCGTCGACTCACTCCCTGCCTTCCCGCGAGGGAGCCGGAAGCCGATCAGTAAACTACAATCCCTAGTGCCCGACCCTTGCCGACCCCCACCCCTCTAGCTTTGAATTTCGGTTCCCCGCTCCTCCAACAGAGCACTCGACTGGTGCATCCAACCTGTGTTCTAGGCTAAACTCTCTCTGCTGTGGGGTTTAGCCGTTCATTGCGAGGGAAACCATGCCTTCTTCGACCTGGTCGGGCCACTTAACCTTCGGACTCATCTCCATGCCCGTGCGTCTTTTTTCCGGCGCGCGCTCGAGCGGCATTTCTTTCAACATGCTGCATCGCACCGACAAGTCGCGCCTCAAGCAGCAGTACGTCTGTCAGGCGGATGGACAAGTCGTTGATCGCGCCGACATCGTCAAGGGCTACGAGTTCCGCAAAGATGAATACATCATCATCGAGCCCGACGAGATCAAGAAGATCGAACCCCAGACCGCCAAGACCATGGAGATCCTCGAATTCGTGAAGGCGTCCGACGTCGATCCCGTCTATTTCGAGTCGTCTTACTACATGATGCCCGAGGAAGCTGGACGCCGTCCCTACGCGCTACTGACCAAGGCGCTCGAAGAAAGCGAATACGTCGCCATCGCCAAGATCACCATGCACAACCGCGAGTACACCGTCTTCCTGCGCCCGCACGAAGGCGGCATGATGCTGCACACTATGTATTACGCGGAGGAAGTCAAAAAGGTCGAGGGCTTCGGCGCTCCCGACGTTGAACTAAAAGAAGCCGAAGTAAAGGTCGCGCACCAGTTGATCGAAGCACTAGCCGACGAGTGGGACCCGGAGAAGTACAAAGACTCCTTCCAGGAAAATCTGAAGCAGCTGATCGAGACCAAACTCGAAGGCGGAGAAGTAGCCGCCGTTGAGAAGCCCAAAAAACTGGCTCCCGTCGTGGATCTGATGGCTGCTCTGAAGCAGAGCCTGGCCCAGATGGAAGGCAAAAAGAAGCCCGCGGCCACAATCAAAGAAGAGCCAGCCGCCGCCACGGCAAAATCGCGCCGAAGATAACAGCGGCTTCCGGCTTTCGGCAACGTAACTCGCCCATAGATTTTCGGGCTGACGGCGGGGCAGGCATCCCGTTCACATCTCTAGAGCATCACTCTCCTGACGCCTGACGCCTGACGCCTGACGCCTGACGCCTGACGCCTGACGCCTGACGCCTGACGCCGACGCCGGGCAGCGGGCCAGCTAGCGCAGACGCACCGCAATCGTTACAATAATCAATTCTGTCAGAATCCTTTGAATCATAACTTCTCCTTCGGGGTGCCGATGAGTTTGCGACGTGTGAGTTGGGTAATAGCGATCGCGGTAGCGACTTTCTTCGAGATTTCCTGTGGACAGGTCTACCGCCCCGTCGTCATTCCCATTAACATCACTCCGCCCAACCCGTCCAACTTCCACGCCGTGTTCGGCCTCAGTTCCAACGTTCCGTTCAACCCCGGCACAGTTCTCCAGATTGACGTCTCCGGAGACACCAACATCGGCGCCGCCGCCATGGGAGTCAATCCCACTCACATCACCATGCTCCCCAGTCTTTCCAGAGTTGTGGTGGCCAGCGCGGGCAGCCTGTTTGCCGGAGATTCCGATCTTGTTGCCATTGTGAGCCAGGCCACCGACAGCCAAGTCGCGACCGGGCTGGGCACACCGCAGACTGTCAGTCTCCCTCCTGGATCGCTGCCTGTTTTCGTGAACACTAGCGAGAACACTGCGGTCTATGTCGCGAACTTCGGCACCAACTCCGTCTCCGCCATCAACACCAGTGCCGTGATCCGGCAGAGCGTACCCGTCGGAAATCAGCCGGTGGCGTTAGCCGAGACCACCGACGCCCGCAATCTTTACGTGGTGAATCAAGCCGACAACACAGTGATGGATTTGTTTCCGACAGATTTGTCGACCCTTGCCGTGATTCCGGTCGGAAACACCCCGGTTTGGGCGGTGCCGCGTGTGGATAATCAACGCTTGTACGTCGTCACGCAAGGCGATGGCAAGCTTTACACAATTCAAACTGCCACAAACACAGTCAGTGCGATCCAGGACGTCGGTGGGCAAGGCGCGAACTACGCCGTTTATGACAAAAGCCGCAACCGCCTCTACGTGACCAATCCGAATGCGGGAGCGGTCTATGTCTTCGATGCGACCGCCGACCCGCCGAATCCCGTACTCCCAGTCGGAAGCACAACACCGGCAGTCGTCATCCCCGCGCCGCCACCGTGCGCCAATGCGCTTGCTTCGTGCAGCGCCGTAATTCCAGTTTCGGTTGCGGCCTTGCCCGATGGCAGCCGCTTCTACGTTGCGAGCTATGTCACAGGGACTGGATCGGCCTGCCTCGATACGACCGTGACCGCTCCCAATTGCGTCATTCCGCAAATCACCGTCTACGATGCAGCCACTCTTACGGTGAAGACAACGGTGTTCCCATTGTTGGCCCCGGTGGGTGGCGTGCAGTCCTTTGCCGTGCCGCCCGTCGGTTTCTGCGCGAGCATTACTCCGTATAATCCCACGAATTTGAATGCCCGCTTCCGCATGTCCGCGGCCGCCGCGGCTGACAGCACCCGCGTCTACGCCAGCATCTGCGACAGCGGTTCCATCGCCATCATCAACACCACCACGAGCACGGTTTCAAGCAGCACGAACAACACGCCCGACACGCTCGTCACCGATGTGCTGGCTCCCTTCAGCGCCGGCCCGCCTCAACCGAATGGCGAACCTCTCCCCCAAAGTCCCGTCTTCCTGGTAACCGGACAGTAGAAAGCGCCTGAGTCCGGCAGTCAGATATTGATTCCCAGAGGCGCGCTTATTCTGTGCCCATGCGAGCGGCGTAAAGATTTTTGGACATCGAGTCGAAAGAAATTTGAACGGACCTGCCGCGAACCCTTCTCTTGATCTCGCATTCAGCCGTAATGCGTGATTGCAGTCACATTCAGAACGTCTAATTTCAGGCAATCTCAAAGTGGGTAAGTAGGGGTCGCGCCGAGTGGGAGGTTCGTCTCGGCGTAGAGGTCCGGCGTGCTCAGAAAATTACTTCCGTCGCAGTCGCGGCTGGTATCGGATCTTACTTCCTTCCGCCGACAAGAATCCATCTTCATCGCGCTCAATCTTTTGATTCTGGCAGTACTGTTCTCCCTGCATCTCTACTTCTACGCATTCTGGGGAAAACCGGGACCATGGCTGATTGCCGCAGTGACCTTCGGAGCCTCGCTCAAAACAGCGGAATGGTTGTGGCTGCAGAGCCTTTCGCGACCGTTGAAACCTGCGGCGCTGGCCGCTTTGACGTGGGCTTCAATCACCTTGAACATCGCTCTCGCGTCGGTGCTCGCGCTACTGACCGATCGCGAAGACACTCCCTATTTCGTGCTGATGGTGGTAGCTGTGCTCGAGGCGGCATTCCGCTTCGAATTAATTGCGATCACGGGCGTTGTCTTCACGGTCAACGTTTCACTGTTCTGGCAGGTTTGGTCGTATTTCGCCAAGCATCCACCGCTTGATGTTGGGGAATACTACGAAGCCGGCATCTCCTCACTGATGTTCGGCATTGTCGGAGTACTCGTGTGGCTGTTGCTCGGCGATCTGCGCCGCAAGGAAATTCGTCTGGCAACTAACGTGCTTGAACTGGAGCAGGCGCGCGAACAATTGCTGCGCGAAGAGAAGCTGGCGGCCATGGGACGATTGTCGAGCGCGATCGCACACGAAATCCGCAACCCCGTCGCGATGATCGCCAGTTCGATTGCCACAGCCAAACAGCTCGCTGGCGCGGAGCGCGAGGAAATGTTTGCCATTGCTTCCGACGAGGCCAACCGACTGAGCCAGTTGACTAGTGAATTTCTTGACTACGCCAGCACGCGCCCGCCAAAGCTAGCGGAGACTTCCGTTGCGGAGATGGTCGCTTATGTCGCCGACGCGTCGCGCGCTCACGCCAGCCGGAAAGGAATTCACTTTGAGGTGAATGTCCCTGCGAACCTGAGCGTTCTCGCTGACGAAGGGCAGTTGCATCAGGCCCTGATGAACGTTCTTCTGAATGCGGTGGATGCGTCGCCGGCAGGCGGCACAATCACGCTGGGCAGTCACGATGGAAACCGGAAAGTCTGCATTGACGTAGAGAACACAGGTCAGCCAATTCCAGAGGCGGTGCTGGCACGTATTTTTGAGCCTTTTTTCACGACCAAAGCGCGCGGGACCGGACTTGGCCTGGCGATTGCGCGCAACATCGCACGGGCACAGGGTGGCGATCTCGTACTCAGCGTGAATGGATCTGATCGAGTCTGTTTCTCGTTGATCCTTCCACTGTCTAACGGAAAGCTACAGGCCTAGAAAGGACGGAATTTTTAATTGGGGCGAATTCTCTTAGTTGACGACGAACCGAACATGCGGCGAATTCTGGCGTCGAACCTGCGCCAGGATCAGCACCAGATCTTTGAAGCGTCGGGCGTGGAAGAAGCGCAGCGCAGCCTTGCCACAAATGACTTTGAGGTTATCGTCACTGACCAGAAGATGCCGGATGGGGAGGGCCTGACGGTTCTGGCGTCGGCGCATGAAAACGACCCCACATTGCCAGTGATTCTATTGACCGCGGTGGGAACCATCGAACTTGCCGTCGAGAGCATGCGGCAGGGTGCCTTCGATTTCCTGACCAAACCGTTCCAGCCCGAAGTTGTACGCGCCACGGTGCGCCGCGCCTGCGAACACACTCGGCTGCTTCGTGAAAATATTTTGCTGAAGGACGCCGTCGTTCGCCTGGAAGGGACGTCGGAAATCTACGGCGACAGCCCCGCGGTACGCGGGGTGCGCGAACGCATTGCGCGTGTGGCTCCGACCCATGCCACGGTGCTCATCACGGGCGAAACCGGAACAGGCAAGGAGCTCGTCGCGCGTGCCATCCATCGCAACAGCCCGAGAGCATCCAAGCCATTCGTGGCGGTGAACTGCGCGGCGTTTACGGAAACCCTGCTGGAGAGCGAACTCTTCGGGCACGAAAAGGGAGCGTTCACTGGAGCGGACCGGCAGCGTCAGGGACTGTTCGAAGCGGCCCACGAAGGAACGCTGTTCCTCGACGAAGCCGGAGAAATGTCGCTCGCGGCGCAAGCCAAGCTGCTGCGTGTTCTCACCGATGGCCAGGTGTTGCGGGTTGGCTCTACACGTTTTCGACGCGTGGAAGTTCGGGTGCTGGTGGCGACACATCGCAATCTCGAACAGCGAGTGAAAGAGGGACTATTTCGCGAAGATCTCTTCTACCGTTTGGCGGTCGTTCCCATTCACATACCGCCATTACGGGAGCGGCGCGAGGATATCGCGGGCGTAAGCGATGTTTTCTGCAACCAGATTGCGACCGAACTTAAAATGCCGCGACGGCGGCTGACTGCGGAAGCCCTCCAAAATCTTCAGCAGTATCGCTTTCCGGGAAACCTGCGCGAGTTGAAAAATCTCATTGAGCGCGCTTACATCCTGACCAGCAATCAGGAGATTGGCGCTGAGGATCTGCCGCTCGCGCAAAAAGAAATCTCCAGCACGAACGGTAACGGTGGCCCTCATCCCAGCGGGCTTTCGATTCCCTTCTCTGCCTCGTTCGACTTGACCGAAGTTCTCGAGAACGCTGAGAAGCAGCTCATTGTTCGCACTCTGAACGCGACCCACGGAGCGCAAGCCGAGGCGGCTCGTCGCATGGGGCTCTCGCGCAGCGCCTTGGCGTACAAACTCACCAAGTATGGAATCCGCGTGACGGACTAAGCCAGTACTCCTCGAAATCGAACAGACATAAGAACGCCCGAGCCATTTGGCTGCGGGCGTCTTGCGTTGCGGCAACTCTTAGCGGCTAGTCTTATGTTTGGGCGAGGGCCTTGCGGCGGATCAAACCGCCCAGACCAAGCATCCCCGTCCCAAACAATGCGAGCATGGAAGGCTCGGGAACTGCGCCTACCGTGGTATCGCCGCCAGCCGCTGTGACCGAGCCGTTGAAAAATCCTATGCCGGTGTTGATCGTCAACTGCACGGCTACTCCGTTTACGGTCGATCCGCCCATGGTTCCCGTCACTACTCCAGTAAGGGAATACGTGTGAGTTCCGTTAGCGGATGTTATGACGGTCCATGTGGCCGGACCTGAGAACGATCCAGAAAATATAACGCCATTCGGCAGTCCGTCTGAGCCATTGCCGGCGACAGTGAAACTCCCACCTGCAGCGAAGGTGCCGCCCATCTGCAGCGACCCACTCGCCAAAGCTCCTGTGGTGAAGGAAACGGAACCGAGGTCTCCTGAGATCAAGCCTCCGCCGTTGAATCCGTTTACCGCAATCAGCGTGGATCCGGAAAGAGTCAGTCCGGCGTTTGTTCCCGATAACGTACCGCCGTTGTTACTGAAATCAGTACCACTGGTGGCGAGAGCCGGATTGGGCAGCATCAAACAAGAGAGGAAGAGCAGAACAGGTAACAGGGACTTGCTGGAAAAACTCATTGGGGCACTAGCTCCTTGAACAAAGGTCATCGGCCAGGGTTAGACGATTGAAGCGGTGGATTTCGCGTTCAGGCTAAAAGGAGCTGCGACACAGGTCTATACAGCGATGTCCGTAGCCGTGTACTCAGAAGGGCAATCATGAATGCGGTATCAATAGGTCCGCGAGGCCCGCAGCGCTTGGAGCAAGTGTGGGTCCGAAGGTAGTTTTGACACCGTCTCTAAAATGTAAAAAAAATGTCAAAAACCGCGCCAATGGGCCTAATCTAACGGTAAGGCGTTGTAAGCTTCAGTGGTTGAGGCGCTTCCGGTTTGGGGTGTTCGTTGGACCGGAAATTTCCCCTCTGAACCAGGACAATCTTTCTTATGGGCAACCTTGCCACACCATTCACCGCACTTCGAGCCGTTAATCCAACCACCTCTGCCAAGCGTGCCGGGCGCATTCTCGTAGTCGAGGATGATCCAGCTGTTCAGAAGGCCCTGCGCCGTCTGTTTGAGACTGAAGGCTACACGGTGGAGACACAGAACGACGGTAGGGCGGCGCTCGACAGCTTCCAGACGGCGCCCCCAGCCGCCGTCGTACTAGACCTGCGTCTTCCCAAGGTCTCTGGCCGCGACGTGTGCAAAGAGATCAAGTCGCTGGCCCCGACGTTGCCGATCGTCGTACTGAGCGCAGCCAGCGATGTGTCTGACAAGGTATTACTGCTCGAGCTAGGTGCCGATGATTATGTCACCAAGCCTTTCAGTCCCCGGGAACTGCTGGCCCGCGTGCGTGCGGCGCTCCGCCACACGGCGCGCGTTCCAGATCTGCAGATCGTCAGCTTTGACGACATCTCTGTTGATTTCAAGAGAATGGAAGTCAAGCGCGACGGCAAGGCCGTGGTTTTAACCGCCCAGGAATTCAAGACGTTTCAGTTTCTTGTGCAGAATGCCGACCGCGTGATCAGCCGCGACGAACTCTTGAACGAAGTCTGGGGTTATCAGAACTATCCGTCCACGCGAACCGTGGACAATCACATTCTGAAGCTCCGCCAAAAATTGGAAAAAGACCCCTCCAGCCCGGTACATTTCCGAACGGTACATGGCATGGGATACAAGTTCGTTCGTTAATTTTCTGGTGCCCGTGCCTCATTTTGCTCAAACCGAGTCTGCTGCTCTCCTGCCGCGCCTGCGGCTGCGCACGCGCTTTCTGCTTTCCATGCTGCTCATCACGGCAGGCCTGACCACCATCAGCCTGTTGCTGGTGCGGCGTAGCGTGGAGAGCAACGTCCGGCAAAGCATTGCGGTGAACCTGCGCAACTCGGTGGCCGCGTTTCAGGATTTTCGCCATGAGCGCGAAACGATGCTGACCAGTGACGTGGCGCTATTGGCCGATCTCCCCATCACACGAGCCATCATGACTAGTGTGGACCCGGTCACGATCCAGGACGCATCGCTGTCGGTTTCCCAAATCGCCGGCAGCGAACTGTTTGTCATGGTCGACCGCAGCGGCAAAGTCGTCGCCATCCACACGAAGACCCCGGCATTCACCCGCGAAGCCGCGGAGAAATACTTCCAGCAGTCTCTCGACGAGGATCGCGGCGAGTCCAGCCATTGGTGGTTGGGCGATCATCACCTCTACCAGACTTTTATTGAGCCCATCTATCGCGGTTCCCGAACCGACGGCACGCTGCTCGGGTTCCTCGTCATCGGATATGAGATCAACGACCGCCTGGCTGCGGAAGTCAGCAACGTTGCCGGAAGCCAGGTCGCCATTTCCTGTGGCAATGAAATTGTCGGTACCACGCTGACTGGAGCCCAGGTGCAAGGCGGAGGCATTCAGAATTTGATCGCGGGATCGGTTCAGAACGCTCCCCGGGACGTCGAGATCGGCAAAGAACGATTTCTGGCCACTTCGCTCGAATTGTCAGCCTCGAAGAGTACGCCGGTTCGATTGAGCGTTCTTGGGTCCTACGATCAGGCGACGAAGTTTGTCGATCAGCTGAATCGCTACTTAGTGCTCCTCGGTTTGGCCGCAATCCTGATTGGCAGCGGACTCGTATTTTTCCTGTCCCACACGTTCACACGGCCCCTTGGTAGTCTGGTCGCCGGCGTTCGCGCCTTGGAAGGTGGAGACTTTCACCATCCTCTGGACCCGCGAGGCGGAGACGAAGTCGCCGAATTGACCCGCGCCTTCGACCGCATGCGAGCGAGCCTGCTCAAAACCCAGCGCGATTTGCTGGAGTCCGAACAACTCGCCACTATCGGACGTATGGCCAGCTCAATTTCGCACGATTTGCGGCATTCGCTCGCGGCCATTGTCGCCAACTCGGAGTTTCTTTGCGACAGCCACCTGACTCCAAACCAGCGCGAGGAGTTGTACCAGGAAGTGCGGAGCGGCGTGAATCTGATGACCGACCTTATCGATTCACTGCTCGAGTTCGCTCGGACCCGCGAGTCGCTGAGCCCGGCGTATGCCAGTGTGTCGGAAACCATCCACCGCACGGTTCAGGCTGTACGCCTGCACCCGAGACATCACGGCCGCACCATTGATGTGCTGTGCAGCGGCCCAGTCTCGGGATGGTTTGATCCGCGCAAGCTGGAACGCGCCCTCTACAACCTGCTCTTGAACGCCTGCGAAGCCGCCCCGGCCCTCGGGGGACATGTGGAAATCACGGCTGCGGAAATCGCCGGCTCGATCACAATCTCTGTCGCTGACAACGGTCCCGGCATTGCAGAGTCTATTCGCGACCGGCTGTTTCATCCTTTTGTCAGCTATGGCAAGGAGAACGGCACTGGTTTGGGACTGGCGGTTGTGCAGAAAATCGTTCAAGATCATGGGGGCGAGATTTCTGTGGAACGCACAACGCAAGACAGGACGGTCTTCCGGATCGTGCTGCCTTGTCGGTTGCACGAGACTTTCCACACCGCCAGTGAACTATCCGTAGAACTGCCTTCTCTTGTGCCCGCACAGCGGGAAGATGCCAGTCGAAATTCGATTTCTCATCCGGACTCATAGGCACGATCCAACTCTTCATCAGTGCCCGAATCCGGACGGTGTAGGAGGACGGTGTGAAGAGCCTTGCCCCTGCAGTTCGAGGAACCGCCTTGGCGGTTGCCGCTTTCGTCTTATCCAGCGCGCTCGCGCGGGCGCAACAAGCGCCCGCGGTCGCTGCCGCCGCTGTGCCTGGCGTACCAGCAAACGCTGTGCGTGACCTACAGGATCAGGTTCTCGAACTTCGAACCCTGGTCGAACAGATGCGCGAAGAGAATGCGCAGTCCCGCGCCGAGATGCACCAGCTACGGCAGGACTTGCAGGCTACTCGCGCACTTCTCGAGCGCCCGGCGGGAACAGAAGGAACCGAATCCGCGGTGGCCGTGGCCGGCAATGGAGTTGGGACCCCCTCGGGTCAAGCCGGCTCACCCTCTCAGGCCTCTCCTCTCGAAGAGCGGGTCCAGAAGCTCGAAGAATCCACTTCGCTCATCGGGTCGAAGGTCGACGAACAATACCAGACCAAAGTCGAGACCGCATCCAAGTACCGCGCGCGTCTCCACGGCATTGTCCTGATGAACTCCTTCCTCAACATGGGCAGCTCCGACAATCTGGATTTCCCCAGCTATTCCGAACCAGTCAGGACAGGTTGGCCCAGCAATACACTCGGCGCCACGTTGCGCCAGTCGGAAATCGGTCTGGAAATTTTTGGGCCGAATCTGGCCGGAGCCAAAACCTCGGCCGACGTTCAGATGGATTTCTCTGGAGGATTTCCCGGAACCGGCAATGGTGTGAACTTCGGAATCGTTCGCCTGCAAACAGCCAGCTTGCGTTTCGATTGGGACAACACGTCGCTTGTCGCCGGTCAGGATTCGCTCTTCATCTCGCCGCTTTCACCGACGTCGTTCGCGTCGCTGGCCACACCCGCGTTCGCTTTCGCGGGAAACCTTTGGGGATGGACGCCGCAGTTGCGCGTCGAACACCGCTTCGCGATTAGCGATCAGCAGTCCGTCACGATGCAGGCAGGGGTTCTTGACAACCTTGACTGGGAGTATCCCCGCGACCCGTTCTACCGGTCGCCACAGGCCGGAGAACTTTCCGGACAGCCCGCCTATGCTTTCCGCACGGCGTGGTCGCGCCCGGTTCGTGAGCACCCCATGGGTTTCGGAGTCGCGGGCTATTACGGCCGCCAGAATTGGACATGGGGTCGCTTTGTGGACGCATGGTCTGCGATGGCGGACTGGCAAGTTCCGATTCTTCCGCGCCTCGGCTTGTCGGGTGAGTTCTATCGTGGGCGCGGCATTGGTGGACTCGGCGCCGCGATCGGAACTTCGGTCGTATACGGCGGGGATCCGACGCTACCTTTCAGTCCGATTCGAGGCCTCAACACTGCGGGAGGCTGGAGCCAGCTTAAGCTTCAGTTAACTCCGAAGGTTGAGTTGAACGGCGTTTTCGCGGTAGACGATGCATTCACCAGCGCTATACGCGGCTTTGCCGCCGATCAGAACAACTTTGGCCCGATCCTTGGCCGGAATCGCGGCACCCTCGGGAATGTGGTCTTCCGGCCGCGATCGGACCTGGTGTTGTCAGCCGAACTCAGACGATTGCGCACGTTTCCCGTCTATCACAGCAGCAGCGTGACGAACCAAGTTAATCTTTCCGTGGGGATTCTCTTTTGAAGACGCGTACCATTTACCGCCAGTTGCCGCTTTGCCTCGTGTTGTTCGCGGCAGCGTGTGCGCCGGCCCAACAGCCAGCACTGAAAGCGCACGTGGAGCTCATGAGAAACGGCCATCGTCTGAAAGACGCTTCGAGAGCAGTCGTCTGGCTCACTCCCGTCGGCGGGTCTGTTGCACAGCCGCAGCAGACAGCGTCGGAAATTCCGCAGTTGGTTCAGAAGGACAAGAGCTTTCAGCCGTCACTCCTGGTGATTCCGGTCGGTGGCAAGGTGGAATTTCCCAACCACGATCCCTTCTTCCACAATGTGTTTTCCCTTTTCGAGGGAAAACGCTTCGATCTAGGGCTTTATGAAAGCGGAACAACGCGCTTCGTGCAATTCGACAAACCAGGAATCTCATTCATTTTTTGCAACATTCACGCTCAGATGAGCGCGGTCGTGATCGCTCTGGCTACCCCTTACTATGCAGTGTCCGATGCGCGGGGAGAATTGAGCCTTCCGCTTGTTCCGCCGGGACGTTATGAGTTGCAGGTATTCCATTCATCGGTCGCGCCCGATGTGCTGCGCAACCTGAGCCGCGAGATTACGGTGTCGTCAACAGACACTTCGATCGGAAACTTCACGTTGACCGAGTCCGATATCGTAATCGCCCATAAGAACAAATACGGCCGCGACTATGATCGCCCACAGCCGGATAGTCCTGCGTATGCCAGACCCTGAGTGAAGGTTTCAAAATTGCAACGTTTCAGGGCGTCTAGAGCGTCGTTGGAGCGTTCATTTTGAAACCCTGAAACTGTTCTCAAAGAGAAAGGGCGTGCAGGTTCGCACGCCCTCCTCGCCTCTGTCTTCACTTCGTTTACATCAACTCGCAATTTGCGTAGAAACGTTGTTGTCAACGCCTCGCGCTTTAGTGATGTCCACCGCTGGAGTGCCCTCCACCGCTGGAGTGGCTGCCACCACGCTGGAGTGGCCGCCACCACCGCTGGAATGACCACCACCACCTCCGGAAGAGTGTCCGCCGCCACTGGGCGCGCTGTGCCCGCCGCCGTAACTCGGCGATCCATGCGAGCCACCATAACTCGGCGCGCCGTGCGATCCTCCATAGCTAGGCGGTGCACTGTAGCTCCGCGGCGCACTGTAACTGCGCGGCGGATTGTAACTGGGAGCATGCGATCCCCCGTACGGAGCGCGTGAACCACCGCCGTAAGACGGAGGCCGCACGATCGGTTGCCGCATATCCAACTGTGGCCTAGACGATCCCGGCGTTGCCGGACGTCCATAGCTCCCCGGCGAACCATAGCCTCCTGCCGAGGAACCATAGCTCGGCCGCGACCCCATGGTGCTCGGGGCAGTCCGGTTCCAGTAGCTTCCGCTGCTACCGCGCGGCGTCGGAGACGGACTCGATTGACCGCGAGCGATGTCACTATGGGATGGCGGCGTGAACGGCCGGAATCCATCGCGAGGCGAAGACGGAGCCGACTGCATGGTTCCGTGTTGCGGGGCCGCGTTGGAGAACCCGGAGTTTCGGGATCCCATATTTTCAGACCCGCGGTTGTCAAAGCTGCGGTTCGTCGAACCGGAATTTGATGACCCCGCGTTTGGACGTGTGCCGCTGCTCGGTGGGGTGAACGGTCTTGAAACGCCGCGGTTTCCACTCTCTGAATTTCCAACACTTCGGTTGCCCGCGTTGTTGCTTTCACGGTTCGAGAACGAGCCGGCACTCGGCTTCTGCATGGTGCCGTTCGTGGGCATGCCACGCGCGACGGACTCGCCGCCGAAGCGACCACCGGCCGGAACTGCACCCACATGACTTTGCTGCATCGTCTGCCGCAGACTTGCGGTCTGCTGCTGGAACGATGCCGGACGAGCCATATTGTTATGCGCCGATCCAAAGAAGCGCTGGGAGCCATTGCGCACCGTGGACGGTGCCGCCGCACGCCCACTAGCGGACAGACTGGCCCGCGATGGAACCACGGGCAGGTTGCCGGCCATCATGCGTGCGCCACCTAATTGCTGGCGAGTTACGGCTACAGGTCTCGCAGGCCCCGCGCCAAACTTCGCAGCACCCATTGCGGACATGCCACGTCCAACATGCGGGTCATGGAAGTTAGCAATATTCGAGAAACGGTTTCCGCCGTGCAACGGCCGGAAGCCACCGAAGCGGCCACCGTTCCAGCCCCTGCCACCGGCCACGCCGAAGCGGCCGCGATATCCACCCCACCACGGATGGAACCAGTCGCAAGGACCGATCGGGAGCCAGCCGAAGCCGCCCCAACCTCCATAGCCGACTCCGAAGCCAAAGCCGCCGCCCCATCCCCAGAACGAGACATAGGCAGGCGCCCAGAACGGGTTGTAGCCGACATAAGCCGGACCCGGCCACCAAGCCCAGGCACCGCCGTAGGGGAACCAGCGTCCATAGTGATAGGGCGCCCATCCCCAAGGCTCGTAGCCCACCCAAGTCCAACCGTAATAGGGCTCGTACACCCAGTTGCCGTCACGATAAGGAGCCCAGTCAGAACCCTCGTTCGGAACCCATACGTCGCCATAGTCGGGCACGTTCTTCCACTGACCGTAAGCGTCGAGATCCTGCGCTCCGGTGTAGCGATGATTGCCGTTGGTATGGCGCCAGGAATTCGCGTTTTGGATCAGATGATCACGATCGCTGTTCCATTGATCCCAATCATCGCGATCTGGAGCTTGAGAAATCTTGTACTGGGCGGAGTCGGCTGTGCCGCGCACCGTCGCCATTTCTCCGACCTGAACTTCGGTGCTGCCCTGTGGCGTAGCAATTTGCGCCTCGCCCTTGCGCACGATCACGACGGTATCGCCATCTGGGCGCACTTCGATGCGAAAGACGCCATCGTGATGCGCAGGGTGTACGGATACGTTCGGCGTATCAATCTCAGGCTCGGCTTCGCTGTCCTTCGAAACCGTGTAGTTCAAGATGCCCTGGCTCAACTGAATCTGGATGTCTTTTTTCGTGAAGTTCGCGATATTGGCCTTCGAGTTTGGGCCAAGGCGAACGAGGTTGGCGAAATCGAGTTGCAGCTCTGCGCGGGCGCCATCAGCAGTCGAAACTTTGTCGCCGCCCATGACCGGCTGATTCAACGTAACCGCCGACCAATCACCCGAATCTCCACGCTGCGTTGAAACATCGCCGTGAACCAGGCTGATGCGCGCGACTCCCTGATCCGTCGTTGCCGGAGCTTCGCCCTCGGGACCGCCGGGCTGCGCCTCGGTGGGCTGAGCATCGTTGGGCTGGCCATAGGAAGGCGCGTCCGGGCCTTGAGGCTGTCCCATCTCCATGGGCGCGCTAGGCTGATCCGATGGTGCGGGACCTTCGTCCGTGGTTTGCGCCAGAGCGCTGATCGAAAAAGCGCCGACTGTCGCCAAAGCCAAGACTGCCAAAATTGCCAGGAATTTGTTTTTCATAAGGCACCTCTTCCCAACGTACTCGCCGCTATAAAACCCGCATGAAAACGAATTCATCACATCAAAAGTAGAGGCAACTGCCGTGCCAAAGGAGAGTGGATATGAGGACTTGTAACTCGTTTATTTTCAACGATGAAGGGAGCTTCAAATAGGGCTACGACGGCGGGATTTGGATGAATTGGCCCACGTCAACCATGGGTGGTGGTTTTCGGCCAGTTTTGACTCAGCGGCGATAAATGGCGCCTCCACAATGACACTTCAACAACGACAACCTGTCGAGCCGCCGCTGACCGCCGGCACAATCGATATCTCGCAACCGGCGGGAACGGGGCTGGCGAGTCCGCCGCTGTAGCGAACGTTTTCATCTCCGATGAAGATGTTGACGTGTTCGCGCACCTGGCCTTGCTCGGTGGCAATACGATCCCGCACACCGGGGTAGATCGTCCAGAGCGCTGACAGGGCATCGGCGAGAGTTGCGGGCGATTGCTCGATATGGACCCTGCTCTTTCCCGCGGTGAATTCGCGCAGAGCTCCAGGTATGTAAAAGGTGACGGGCATGGATTATCTTTTTGACCGTCGCGTGACGCTTTTCGAACGAGAATTCGCTCGCTGAGAAGGCGCGGGAGTGTTCTTGCTCATTACCGGCAGCGAATCGGCAGAGGAGTCCTCAACGACTGCGCTGCGTACGCAAACAACGGACGGCAAGCCCTCAAGAATCTTTTGCCAGGTCTTGCCTTCGTCGCGCGAGCCAAAGAGTTGACCGCTGCGAGTGCCGAAGTAGATGCCAACCGGGTCGAGAGAGTCGACGGACATTGCATCGCGCAAGACAGTCTCGTACGCGCCTTTTTGCGGCAAGCCGCGCGCGAGAGGTTCCCAGGAGGAGCCGCCGTTGCGGGTTCGATACACTCGCAGGCGGCCGTCGCAAGCGCAACGAAACTCGTCGGACTCAACCGGGATGATGTAGACGCAATCAGGATTTCTTGGATGCACGACCATGGCAAAACCGAAGTCGGACGGCACGCCATTGGCAATGTCAGTCCACTTTTCCGCGCGATCGTCGGAGCGATAAAGTCCCCAATGATTTTGCAGGAAGAGCCGTTCGGGACGATCCGGATGCAGCGCGATTTTGTGGACACACTGGCCGAATTCAGGATATTTGTCGGGCATGAACATCGCCCGGACGCCGCGGTTCTGCGCGGTCCAGGTAGAACCGCCGTCGTCGGTTCGGTAAACGCCGCCGGCTGAGATGGCGACGTACATCCGCTGGCGCTCGGTTGGATCGAGGACGATCGTGTGCAGAGCAAGACCACCGTTGCCCGACATCCAGCGCGGACGATGAGGATGATCGAACAGACCTCGCACGAGCGACCAGGTTTCTCCCGCATCGCTGGTTTCGAAAAGAGCAGCGGGTTCGACACCGCAATAGAGGACATTGGGCTCCTCAGGACGGCCGAGCGTGATCTGCCAGATGTTCTTCAGCGAGATACCCGTATCCGCCGGAAATCGAATCGGCGCCTGCTGCGGGTTGGTCCAACTCTTGCCAAAGTCGTCACTCGATCGCAGGAGCGTTCCCCAATACGTGTTCGTTGATGCCCAGATGCGGTGCTGGCCACCGCGCCCGTCGTACGCCATTGCGTAAACAATCTGCCCGTGAAAATAGGGACCACCCACATCCCAACGGTTGCGCTGGGCGTTGGAGCGCAGCAGGAAGGCTCCCTTGGTCGTTCCCACGAGCAGGAGAGAGTCGCCCTTCTTGATCTGTGCATGTCGCACGCTGTGGAAGGCTGTTGTTCTCGGTGCGGCCTGCTCCGCGCCGGGATCGGCCGAGACGATGGCTCCAGACTGCACGGCCTCGAGGGCGGCTTGAACTTCACCTGCGCGTTGATAACGCTGCGCGGGTTCCTTGGCCATGCAGCGCTGGATGATCGCCCACAGGCCAGGAGGCACTGGAGGGCCTAGCAGGGCCGGGGGTTCGCGCATGATGGCCGAACTGATTTCAAATCCGGTGCGCCCTTCAAAGGGAAGGCGTCCGGAAGCCGATTCATACAGCACGACACCTAGCGCCCAAAGATCACTGCGATGGTCAGCCGCGTCGCCGCGGAGAATTTCCGGAGCCATGTACGGCAAAGTTCCGCTTACGCTGGAGGCGCCCTGTATGGTGGCAAACGAGAGGGTCGGTCCCTCAAGAAGGCCACTTCCCAACTGTTTGGCCAAACCAAAATCGAGGACTTTGACCAGACCTTCATCAGTGATGACGATATTTGCCGTCTTCAGATCGCGATGAACGATGCCGCGGTCGTGGGCGCGGGCGAGCGCGCTGGCAATCTGAGCGCCGTAGCGCAGGACCGACTCGGATGCCAGTCCTGTATTGCCGCATAGTGCATGCAGGGACTTGCCCTCGACCAACTCCATTACGATGTAGAGTTCGCCATCGGTCTCGCCAACTTCATAGATGGTGCAGATGTTGGGATGCGAGAGGGAGGAAGAAGCGCGCGCTTCGTGAAGCAGATTCTGACTGGCAGAGGAATCAAATCGTGAATCTTTGTTGACGACTTTCAGGGCGACGTCGCGATGCAGCTTTTCGTCATACGCACGGTAGACGACCCCCATGCCTCCTTCGCCGATTTTCGCGACAACGCGGTAATGACCGAGCACCTCACCAATCACAGGGCATTCCCTTCCTGCCTCATGCTAGGGTGCGGCTTGGATTTCCGTCAATCAGGCGAGAGTCGAATCGGAATCGGTATTAGTGGTTGTGTTGTGTTTTGAATGTCCGCCGGCGGATCGGCGTGCCGCTTCGCAGCTCACACAATTTCTCCGAACTGTTGCGCTTCCGACCACCTCGTGGCGCCTCAATTCTTCACAAGAACTGACGCCATGCGCGCCTGCATCTGGCGGGTTAGATGCGGAACTATGCCCAGCATCCGTTCGATGAGTATCAGTTGGGCGCGATGGTGCATCTCATGCTCCTTGACGGAAAGGATCATTTCGAAACGGCTCTTGGCAGCAGGGGTCATGCCTGGACGCATGGCAACCTGTTCACCGAGGAAGCTGTCGCCGAGTCCATCGAGCCAGCCGGCAAATTTCTCACCAGTGCTTTGCAGCACCTCGATCGTTTGAGCCTTGCTACGCTTCACTTTTTCATCGGCGCCGAGCTTTTGCATCAGCGCTGGAAAGTCGAATCCATCAAGAGTAGACCGGCGCTCCTCGGCATGAACCTGGTATTGGACCGTATGTCCGTGCGAAATGTGAATCAACAGTTCACCGACCGAGCGCGTATCTGGGGCTGCTCGAAAACTATATTTATCTTCAGGGATTTCCTCGGCAATGGTGATCGTATTCGCACGAACGGTGCGAAAGCTCGCGGCTAGTTCCTTGGCTCCGTAATAGTTCATGAGACTTCTCCTTGAGTCAGACCAGATGTCTCTGGATGGGCGGCGGAACGAGTCTAACACGCAGGTTGTGGCTAGGCTTCCTTCTCGCCCTCATCGTTAATGCCGATCTTCGAAAGACGGTAGCGTAGGGCGTTACGCGATAGGCCCAGCAAGCGGGCGGCCTGGCTCTTGTTGCCGTTGGCGCGCCGCAAGGCTTCCTGCACCATTTCATCTTCCCACTGCTCGAGGGTCATGCCGTCAGGGAGAAATCCCGCGGCACCGTTGGCTGTCTTCGAGGAACGCGAATCCATATGAATGTCGGCGGCGCCGAGGACGGAACCCTTGGCCAAGGCACAGGCGCGCTCGATGATGTTCTGCAACTCTCGGACATTGCCCGGCCAGTGATAGTTCACCAGAATCTGCATCGCCTCAGGCGTGATGCCTTCGACGGGCTTTCCGGAATCGCCGGCGAAGCGCGAGATGAAGAGATTAGCCAGATCCGGAATGTCTTCTTTACGCTCGCGCAAGGGAGCGATGTCGATCGGCACCACGTTCAGGCGATAGTAGAGATCTTCGCGGAAGGTTCCCTGCTCAAGCGCCTCGCGCAGATCGCGATTCGTAGCGGCGATCAGGCGGACGTCTACTTTCACGGTGCGTGTGCCACCGAGCCGCTCGAACTCGCGTTCCTGCAGCACGCGAAGTAATTTCACCTGGATGACGGGAGGCACGTCGCCGATCTCGTCGAGGAAGATCGTTCCTTTGTCGGCGAGTTCGAACTTGCCAGGCTTGCTCGCGACAGCGCCGGTGAAAGCTCCTTTTTCGAAACCAAACAATTCGCTCTCCAGCAAATTCTCCGGAATTGCCGTGCTGTTGATCTTGAGGAAAGGGCCGGAAGCACGCTTTGATTTCTCGTGGATGGCCCGCGCAATCAAATCTTTGCCGACTCCGCTCTCGCCACCGAGCAGCACCGTCGAGTTCGTCGGCGCGACGCGCTCCACGGTGGCCAGCACCTCTTGCATCTTCGGACTGCGCGCCACAACGTTCGGGTGCGCATAGCGCTTCCCCAACGCTTCGCGCAAAGACCGGTTTTCTTCGCGCAAGTTTCGGACGTCCAGTTCTTTGTGGATGACCATCCGCATCTCGGTCAACGAGAATGGCTTCAGGACATAATCACTGGCGCCCGCTTTCATCGCCTCGACTGCGGTTTCGACCGAACCGAAGGCCGTCATGACCACCACGGGCAATGCCGCATTCTGTCCCTTGACCGATTGCAGAAACTCCAACCCGTTCATGCCGGGCAGTTTCAGGTCGGTCAACACTAGATCGATGGAATTTTCTCGAAGCAGCTTGAGGCCCGCCTCGGCATCCCCTGCGGAAAACGTGGTGAAGCCGTCCTCGCCGAGATTTAACTCGAGCAGGCGGCGCATCTTGGCTTCGTCCTCGACGATCAGAATCGCGGGCATCGCTGCGTCTTCCTCGCTTCACTAAGTCTCACGAGATCACCAGATGCGAAGTTTGTGCTGTCGCGGACGTTTCGCTGGCGGCCGGGAAAAATATCACAAAGCAAGCACCGGATGCCGGCGCGCCATTACCTGCAGTATGGCTTGAATCTTCAATTCGAATATAGCCGTGATGTCCATCAATAATTTTCGAGACAATCGAGAGGCCCAGTCCCACTCCGCTCTTCTTCGTCGTCACGAATGGATTGAAAATCTGCTCGCGCAGGTTCTGGGGAATGCCCGGCCCCGAATCTTCGATGCGAATTTCGACTCCGTTGGTGTCGGCGTTGCGCCCACCGGCCTGCAGCGCTCGAACCTTCACGCGCAGCGAACCGCCGCCCGGACCCATGGCATCATAAGCGTTCTGCACAATATTGATGAATGCCTGCTCACAGAGGCTTTCGTCGAGTCGCACGGAAGGAAGATTTGAAGCATAGTCTTTTTCCACGCGAACCGGTCCGCCCTTCCAAAGTGTTGCGACGTCAGTCAGTGCTCGATCGAGAACCACAGTGATGTCCTGCGGCGCCAGATCAGCATGAAGCGGGCGCGCGAAGTCGAGAAAGCGAGTGACCAACGCGCTCAAACGGTTGGTTTCGCTGGAAATGTATCCCGCCAGTTCGGCTGCGAGCGGATTCGACTCTCCCAACTTCTGAGTCAGCATTTCCGCCGATCCTTTAATCACTCCGAGCGGATTGCGAATTTCGTGCGCCAGGCCCGCAGAAAGTTGGCCAAGAGCCGCCAAGCGTTCAGAGCGCCGCGCTTCGGCCTGCGCCTGCTCCAAGCGTCGGTTGGTTTCGGCTAGAGTCTCAGCCAGTTCCTGATAGCGCCGCGTTTGGCGCCGGTTCTCGATCACGAAGCGGTTGACCAAGAGCGCGGGGAGAAAGAAGAAAAGAATGCGGATCGCCAGCAGACCCAGGCTTTCCTGCGTGATCTCAATGTCTTGCATCGCCGGATCGAGATAGAGATAGGAGCAGTAAGCAGCCGAGGTGAGAGCGGTCCAGAATAGCGTCGCCCAGGGCCCAAAATATTCCGCGGCAGTGACTACCGGCAGAAAGTAGATTGGCCAGTAACTGCTGTTGATGGTGATCTCGCCGGTGTGATCGATCAGAAGCGTCGCGAGGGCGATCTTCAAGAGAACAAGATAAGCCGCGCCGCGCTTGGGCAGGCGCCCGATCAGCCAGCCTTCGCCCAACTGGAGGAACCCGAAGCCCAGCAGGATTCCCTGCTTATGGAATTCCTTGACAGGCGGCAGAAGAGCCAGTCCCGCGAGAAATACCAACCACAGGACATCCATCCAGTTGATGTTGGGGCGCCTGGTTTCGGTCATGGTCGTGCCAAGATTCTCATCAAAAACAATACGCCGGAAGCGATGTTGCGCTCCCGGCGTCGCCGATTATTTTTTGTCTGGGCCGCAAGCATATCTCATGCGAACCCTATCACACCGCAAGCAAGCCGTTAGCGTCAATGCCCCTTCGGCTTGTCCTGTTTCGGCGGAGGCGAAGAATGCGGTGGCGGAGACGGACGCGTTTCCGGCCTCGGTGCTGGAGGCGGAGGAGTCGGCCGCGTTTGCTGCCACTGGTGGAACTTCTCTTCCTGCTGCTGCTCTTGCTGCTGATTGCGCTCCTGTACCGGAGGCGTGGGGCGCACCAGCGGATGCGTCTCCTGCACCGGAGGCCTGGCGGCTTCCTGTTGCTGCGGAGGCCGGTAGTTCTCCTGATTGCGATTCTCCGGCTGCGCCATGCGATTCTGCGCCGGCTGCGCGTTGCGGTTCTCGGGCGGCGGAGTTCCCTGCTGCTCATAGGTTCGCGGTTGCGTCTGCGGCATTTGCCGGACCTGGTTGTTATTGTTGCTGTTAGCCGGTGTAAACGGCCGGAAGCCGTTTTGTGATTGAGTTGGACGCGCCCCCGGACTCATTTGCGCGGGTTGCGCCGGACCAGCGGGACGAACTAATGCCTGCTCGTTAAGATGTCCACCTGCCTGCGCCTGCCGCTGATCGATCGGGCGCGGCGGAGCCGGAGGCGTACGAACTGCAACCACCGGACGGCTGATCACCGCCGCTGGTGGGCGCACGGTCACAGGACGCCCAGCACCAATCACGCTTGTACGGACCGGCTCGGCTCGAACCAAGTGAGACACAGGAGCAGCCGCGATCTCTCGCGGTTCTACCTTCATGACGTTCTGCGCCACAGGCCGCGAGTTCACGAACGCATCGTGCGACACGACAGTGACGCCATTGGTGCGCTGGTTCACGTAGGTGATGTTGTTGATGGTCGTGCTCTTGTTCACGATCACCGTGTTGTAAACATTCGTGACACGCGTGATGTTCACTGTGGTGTTGGTGATGTTCACGTTATTCACGTAAGCACGGCTGACGCGGTATCCGGGGACGTAGACTTCTCCCGGAGCGAGTGGGAACCATCCCACGCCTACTCCAGCCGAGAAGCGGAATCCCGGTCCACCGCCCACGAATGCCACAAGAGCCGGCGCCCACACAGGCCGCACGACGACTGGTCCCGGAACCCAGAACCATCCGCCATTCACGGTCGCCCAGCGTCCATAGTGAAAGGGAGCGAATCCCCAAGGCTCGTCTTCAACCCAAGTCCATCCCCACGGGCCAACGTAAATCCAATGACCGAAGCGATAGGGAGCCCATCCCGCAGCGATCGCACGCGGACGCCAGCACGGACCGTAGCCAGCAACGTAGCTCCAGTCGCCGTACTCGTCGAGATCTTCGTAGCCTGTCATCTCGCGCGAAACATAGTTCGCAGAGTCGGCGCGATCTTCACGATCATCGCGGTCAAACGCCCAGCTATCGAAGTCATCGCGGTTGGGAATCTGGCCGAGGTCGTAGTCCAGATGGTCGTTGGTTCCGGTAAATGTCGCGGACTGATTTCCGATCACCGTGTAGGTGAACCCGCCGCCCGTAACGCGACCACGGCCGTGCCAAACAGTGGTGATCGTCTGACTGCCGTCTTCGCTGACGTCGAGGCGATATTCGCCGGGCTGCAACAGGGTGAACGCGATGTTTGGGGTGTCGATTTCGTAGGCATCATCGTCGTCGACGTGACGCACTTTGAGGATGAGCGATCCCTGAGCAAGACGGATTTGTGTGGTGTGGTCATCGAGGGCGAGAAAGGTGATTCCAGTCTTCGCGCCCAGGCGAATCGCGGCTGAACCAACATGAACTTCAGCGCGCGAATCTTCGTCGGCCCACAAGTCGTCGCCGGTCACCATGGGACGGTTGGGAACGGCGGTGACCCAGTCATCTTCGCCAGCCGGGCGGAACGATATGGAGCCCTGCGAATCGTTCAGCCGCGCCACGCGGCCCGGAGGATCCTGCGCCTGATCCTGATCGTCATTATCTTGATCTTGAGCTTTCGCGATGGTTGAAAACTGCAGGAGTAATGCGACGCTTGCCAAAAGGACCATCCAGGACCACAACTTGCGTGTTTTCATAGGTCCGCCTCGACGGAGCAAAAAACCGTACACGCTGATCTTACCCACAAGAGGTTAAACACAATAGAGACGGTTTAGTTTCCGGGGCGTGCGAAGTGCTTGAAGAAAAACAGGTTTCAAAGTTTCAAGATCACTACCTTGAAACTTTGAAACCTTCGAAACCTTGAAATCTTCTTCTCAGTTTTTCAGCTTTGGTCGCGCGCAGGCATCCACGATCTTCTTCGGATCAATGGCATCCTTGTCCACTTGCTCTTCCATGATCTTTCCATCTTTGCCGATCAGGAAGTTCACGCGGCGCGGGGCCTGGTATTCGTCTTTGTAGATTCCGTACTCGTGGGTGACTTTGCCGCCCCAATCGCTCAGCAGGGGGAAGGTAACTCCAATTTGGTCGGCGAAGGCTTTGTTGGCGAAGGCACTATCCATGCTCACACCCAGAACCTGGGTGTCGGTCGCTTCCAGGGTTTTCAGGTTCGCCTGGAAAGCTTTCATTTGCTTGGTTCAACCACCGGTGAAGGCGAAAATGTAGAACGCCAGCACGACGTTCTTCTTGCCGCGATAGTCGCTCAACTTCACTTCTTTGAGATCGTTGCCGTCGAAATAATGCAGGGTGAAATCGGGTGCCGTATCGCCCACCTTGGGCATTTCGGGCGCGGCCGCCTTTTCACTCTGCGCGAACGACAGGGACGCGTTGATGGCCAGCGAACCAGCCAGCAACAACCCCGCCGCCAAAACTCCTGAGTGCTTCTTCTTCATTGGAACCCCTCCCACTGGAGTACTGGCCCAGCATAAACCCGGCTTGACCTCACGGTAAACGGAGGGCGCCAAACCGGGGAAGCGAGTCAGTACCCTGTCGTGTGACCATACGCATTGCTGAAAGCACTGGCGAAACAGTACAGTTCTGTTCGGAGCCGTTGGCGTTGTGAATTGTGTACGCTCGCGGACAGGGACTCGAAAGACGCAATGAGCATTGCCACGCTGAACGACATCTTCTTTGCTGCGGTCGAACGCAATCTCGACCGCATGCATGCTGTACCGCGAAGGCGGCAAGTGGCGTGCCTGTTTCGTCGCGCGAATTTGGCGAAGGCGTGGCGCGCACTGCCCGCACCCTCCATGCCTGGGGAATCCAACCCGGCGATCGCATTGCACTGCTCAGCGAAAACCGTCCCGAGTGGCCCATGGCCGACATGGCGAGCCTGCTGCTCGGAGCGGTTACGGTCCCGCTCTATACGACGCTGACGGCCGAGCAAACGGCGTTTGTGCTGAAGGACGCGGGCTGCCGGATGATTTTCCTTTCGTCGGACCAGCAA
This sequence comes from uncultured Acidobacteriaceae bacterium, assembly GCA_963786095.1. Taxonomy (GTDB): domain Bacteria; phylum Acidobacteriota; class Terriglobia; order Terriglobales; family Acidobacteriaceae; genus Sulfotelmatobacter. The sequence continues at coordinate 57,096 of CAWAXV010000021.1, forward strand.
TTGCACAAGATTCTGTCGATTCTTCCCCAGACGCAGATCGAAAAGATCGTGGTCATGGATGCGATGGAATTCACCGGCGACCTTGCTCCGTTCGCCAGTCAGTGCGTGAAGATGAGCCAGATCACGTTGCAGGGCCCGGGGGATCTCGGCTTTGAGATCGAATCGCGGGCGCGGGCGGACTCAGTCCCGATGATCTGGCCACGATTGTGTACACGTCCGGCACCACGGGCACGTCTAAGGGAGCAATGCTCACGCCACGGCAACATCGCGTCTAATATTTCGTGCTCGCTGCATCGGATTCAACATGCGGCCGGGGCTGATCAGCATCTCGTTTCTGCCGCTGTGCCACATCACCGCGCGCCACGTCGATTTCGCCATGCTCTACCACGGCGTGACGCTAGCCTATTGCCCGTTCCTGCAGGACCTGCCGTCGAACCTGTTGGAGGTAAGGCCGTCCATTTTTGTGTCGGTGCCGCGAGTGTACGAAAAAATCTATGCGCAGGCGGAGTTGAAGGCGAAGGGCCAGCCCAAGCGCGCGATCTTCGATTGGGCATTGTCGGTTGGGCGCGGCCACAAGGCGGAGATTCTGGCCGGACAGACTCCGACATCGCGCAGTTGGAAACTGGCCAACAGGCTTGTCTTTTCGAAGATTCGCGAAGGCATGGGTGGTAGGGTCGAGACCTTTATCTCCGGCGGCGCGCCGCTGGGTCGCGAACTGGCCGAGTGGTACGCGGCGGTCGGGATTCGTATTCACGAAGGCTATGGGCTTACCGAAACCTCGCCCGTGATCGCGGTCAATACGCCAATCAACCACCGGATCGGGACCGTAGGAAAGACTCTGCCCAACCTCGAGGTGCGGATCGCGGAGGACGGCGAAATCCTGGTGAAGGGACCGTCGGTATTTAAGGGTTACTGGAACCGTCCGGAAGAAACGAAGGCGGCGCTCGAGGATGGCTGGTTCAAGACCGGCGACATCGGCAACATTGATGACGATGGGTATCTCTCGGTCACCGACCGCAAGAAAGACTTGATCAAGACTTCGGGCGGGAAATTTATCGCGCCGCAGCCAGTGGAAAATTCGCTCAAGCTGAATCCGCTCGTTGGGGTCGCGGCGATTCTCGGGGACAAGCGCAAATTTGCGGCGGTGATCATCTCGCCGAATTTTGCCTCACTGGAAGAATGGGCGCGCGAGAATGAAGTTGCGTTTACTTCGCGGGCGGAACTGGTGGCCAATCCCAAGGTGCAGGCGCTCTACGAGGGAATCGTCGAAGGGATCAACCAGAACATGGCTCGTTTCGAAAAGCTGAAGCGCGTGCTGCTGGTGGCTGACGAATTCACCGCAGAGAACGGCGTGTTGACACCGACGATGAAGCTAAAGCGGCGGGTGATCGAAGAGCGCTACCGCCGGCAGATCGACGAGCTGTATGCACAAGCAGAAGCGACGACGGTGCCGTAAGTGTCTAGAATGAACCGAAACGAACAGGCCGACTAAAGTTCAGCCGCGATGGCCTTCAAGACCCAGCCAACAACTCTCAACACTGGTCGGGGGACAAACCGGTAGCGTTTCAAGAGATAGTTGCGCAACAGCTTCCTTCCCCAGTCATCCGCAACGTCCTCCTTTTCTGCGTATTCCGGTCGGGCAGTCGCATGCACGTGATGGCCGATTTCGTGAAAGAGAACTAAGCCAAAACACCCGGTCCGCCCCAACGGAACCCAGGGATGGTACGAACCTTCCTTCGCTATGTTGTCCACATAAAGCTCGATCCATGCGGGTTTTCCAGAAACCGCGCGGTGGTACAGGCCTAGAACCCCATCTTGGGAAAGACGTCTTTTTCGCCACGTCACTTTTCCCAGCCGCTTTCGCCGCGGCGCTCCAGATTGGTTCGTAAGCACAACGCAATCGAGCCCGGTTGTGTATTTCGCAGGAACCGAAGTCAGCAGCCTGACTATGAGCCCGAGGACATAGCGCGGAGGGATGAAATCGTTGTAGAACTCCCGCACCTTTATGTCGCTAGTCTCGCCGCTGTTCAGAATAGGCTCGTCGCGTTCATTCACCACGTGATGTTACCGGAGACCTCGCTTTTCATTACAATACTTCCATGTCGGACTCATTGATTATTGCCGGACGTTCTTTCCGCTCCCGCCTTATCGTTGGCACGGGAAAGTACAAATCCTTCCAGGAAACAGCGCGTGCCCTCGAAGCCAGTGGCGCTGAGGTGGTCACGGTTGCGGTGCGCCGTGTGAACCTCGATCGCAGCAAGGAATCGCTGCTCGACTACATTGATGCCAAGAAATACTTTCTGCTGCCCAACACCGCTGGGTGTTACACGGCCGACGAGGCTATTCGCGCGGCGCGCCTTGGCCGCGAAGTCGGACTATCGGATTGGGTAAAACTCGAAGTCATCGGCGATCAAGCCACGCTTTATCCGGACGTGCAGGCGACGCTCGAAGCTACGCGCGTGCTGGTGAAAGAGGGTTTCACCGTCTTGCCCTATACCTCAGACGACATTGTTTTCGCAAAGCGCCTGATTGACGCCGGAGCAGCGACTGTCATGCCGCTAGGCGCACCCATCGGCAGCGGGATGGGTATCCAGAATCAGGCTCACATCCGCATTTTGCGCGAGATGATCACGGGCGTCCCTCTGATCGTGGACGCGGGAGTCGGCACGGCATCTGATGCTGCCCTGGCGATGGAACTCGGCGCTGACGCGGTATTAATGAATACTGGAATCGCCGCCGCGCAGGATCCGGTAATGATGGCGGAGGCGATGCACCATGCGGTGATCGCGGGTCGGCAAGCTTATCTTTCTGGACGCATGCCGAAGAAACTGTACGCGACGGCCAGTTCCCCGCTGGAAGGCGTCGTGCGGTAAAGCTCCATTCGCACAAGAAAATAAAGGGCGGCTCGCAAGCCGCCCTCAAACCTACTGTCGAAGGCAAGGTCACATGCATCTTCACGCTGGCCACATGCATGGAATCCTTGCTCATCGTGCCGGTCACGGTGACGTGATGGCCCTCGTGTCCCTTCAGGGCATCCTGGTTGTCGACGGCAAGCACTTTTTGGTCGCCATCGGTGACGATGACCATCTTCTCGCCAGCAGCCACGCATTTCTTGGTGCAGGCCTCAGCACTGGCGTTCGCGCCCTTGGCGCCGCACTTGGCATCGCTCACCCATCCGTTGACGGTTGCGCTCTTGCCCATGTCGTCGAAAGCCAACGCGGACAAAGCGAAGACAAAACATACTGCCAGACAAATCGCTAGCACTTTTCTCATGGCCGGTTTTTCTCCTTTTGAAATTCAGTTGCGGCCCCACACCGCAAGAACCCACAGCGTCGAAGAAGGAGCCCCAAGCAGGGCCGACGGTCTCCGTCCGATTGTGAATGAGGCACCGGAAATATATCACAGGAGCCGAGGGGGTTTGTCAGCGGACGGGCTCATTCGCGCCCGGAAGTTGCACGCCGGGAAAAATGTAGGAGTTATTTTTTCGCGGAGTGATTGACGGGCGGGGCGGGCTTCGCCGGAACCGGAGCAACATACACATATTCACCGGGCTTCGCGTAACCCAGCTGCTCTCGTGCTTCTTTTTCCACGGCCTTCTGATCGCTTTTCAGTCCATGGATCTGTTGCGTGTAGAGCTCGTTTTCCTGCTGAACCTGGACAATTTGTTTCCGCAGCGCCTGATACTCGGCACGCTTTCGCTTGTAGACCACCATTCCGTTGGCGCCGAACATGACGTGGACGAATAACGACGCGGCAAGAATGGTCACAGCAACAGTCGCGATGCGGCGGCGCAGCGCATAGACGCGCACGGCAAAGGGACGAACTCGTTCGATCCACGAAGCTGCGAAGGCTTCCGCCTGAGGCGCGCGATCAACCACGGCGCGCAGCCCGTCTTCCGGACGCGGAAATTTCCTGATTCTTGGTAAGGGCTTCACTGGAACTCTTTTACGCGAAATTTCTTGTTCAAGATTCTTATTCGAAAATCCAATGTTTGGCGGCCGCACTCAGTTTCTCCAGGCCCTTGTCGCTGCGCGCTTCGGTATACACGCGCACTACCGGTTCAGTTCCTGACAACCGGTAGCAGACCCAAGACCCATCGCTGAGCACCAACTTCAACCCGTCGGTACGAACGACCTGACTCACCGAGTGCCCACAGAAATCTTTCGGATCCTGCTTCAACTTCTCAGTGAACTTCTCCTTGCCCTCTGCGGTCAAGCGGAAGTTCTGCCGTTGCGGATAGAAGGAACCAACTTGGTTACATATGGTCTTCAGCTGATCGCCCAGGGACTTGCCACGGCGCGCGACTGCCTCGCAGCACAGGAGGCCGGCAAGCAGGCCGTCCTTTTCGGGCACGTGGTGGCGGATGGACAAGACCAGCACTCTCTTCCCCGCCAATCGCGATCTTGTCCTGCATGATCAGTTCGCCGATGTATTTGAAGCCCACGGGAGTCTCGTGCAGCGGCACTCCGTGAGCCTCAGCCAGCGCGTTAATAAGGTTCGTAGTAGCGACGGACTTGGCTACGCCATTCTTCCATCCGCGGCTCTCCACGAGATAGTCAAAGAGGATGGCGATCACATAGTTCGGCTGAAGAAATGTTCCGTCGGCGTCGACGATGCCGAAGCGGTCTGCGTCGCCGTCGGTGGCGATTCCAATCTGCGCGCCGGTTTCACGCATTTTCTTTCGCAGGTCTTCGAGCAGATGATCGTCCGGTTCGGGGGCGTGTCCGCCGAACAGCACATCCCGATAATCGTGCACCGTGGTTACCTGCACGCCTGCGTCACGCAACAGTTGATCGGAGTATCCGCGAGCCGAGCCCCACATCGGATCAAACGCGACGCGCAGGCCAGCCTTGCTGATGATTTTCAGGTCGACGACCTCGCTGAGGCGCTTTAAGTATCCGGGCTTCGGATCGAGCGTTGCCTTCGTCAGCGTCACAGTTGCTTTGCTGCTCGCGGATGGGGATTTGTCTGCGGCAACGATCTCCGCTTCGATCTTCTTCGTCACCTCGGGCAGCGCGGGGCAACCGTCGGGAGTCGAAAACTTGATGCCGTTGTATTCCGGGGGATTGTGCGACGCGGTAAAATTAATAACCCCATCGGCCTTATTGTGAACCACGGCATGAGCGAAAGCAGGAGTGGGTGCCGGTTCTGAAACCACCAGCGGCGTGATGCCTTGCGCAGCCAGAATTTCGGCTGCCATGGAACAGAAGGTCTCGCCAAGAAACCGGGGATCGCGTCCCACGATCACCCGCGCCGCTTGGGGCTTTTGCGAGGCCACGTAGCGGGCGATTCCTCCCACCGCCCGGCGGACGTTGGCAAAGGTAAACTCGTCGGCCATGACCGAGCGCCACCCCGATGTGCCGAATTTAATTTGCGTCAGCATGTTCGAACCTCTATCCATCGCAGCAAAATGCTAATCTCGTCGTCAATCAGTAAAAGCAGCTGGCTAAGCCTTCAGGAGAAAACCAGAGCGACCGCTGATTCTATATGACTGACAAACGAATCGTCCTCTCGACAGCCGGGACCGAAGATGAGGCCCGCAAGATTGCGCAGCATCTCGTTGAACATAGGCTCGCCGCCTGCGTCAACATCGTTCCGCAAATTGAATCCGTTTATCGCTGGCAAGGTAAGGTGGAAACGAGCCGCGAATGGTTGCTGTTGATCAAGACAAATGCAGAACGATTTCCGGCCGTCCGCGATGCGATTCGGGCCAAGCACTCATACGACTTACCGGAATGCATCGCAATCAACATTGAGGACGGGAGCGCGGAATACCTGCAATGGATGGAGAGTTCGGTGCGTGCCGATTCTGGTCCAGTGGGTTAGTAAAAAAGGGCAACGAGCACAAGTCTCGTTGCCCGCAGGCTGCTGGAGGAGAAATCTGCACTTACCGGCGGCCAGTCCGTGGCGCAGGCCGAGCTGAAGGCATCCTTGTCTGACGTTGGTCTTGCCGAGCATCACGGCGATCCTGACGTGCGTTTTTCTTATCGTTGCGCACATCGCGTCGATCCTGACGAATGTCCTTGCGCTCCTTTGCCGCGGCAGCGGTATTTCCATCTTTCTCGTCTCGACGTAAGTCGGCGCGGTCTTGTCTTATATCCGTTTGATCTTTGCGGGCGTCGCGCATATCTTGCCGAGCCTCGCGCTGATCCTGGCGCACATCTTTGTGATCCTGCCCGGCATCGGTCGGGCTGGCCGATTGCCCGAATGCAGCCAGGGACGCGATACCAAACAGGATCGCAATGAAAATACTTCGTCGCATAATTGACCTCCGTGGATTTCGGATTATGGACGAAATGACGGAGCCGCTCGTAAGACTTAAACCCCTCGCCGTCGAAAAGTCTCTGCCCAGTTCATTCCGAATACTGTAGTCAGGAGAGCGATTGCTACAGAAATGACCTTAAGGATTTCGTACTAGTTTGCGCGGCCCCGCAAATTAAGGCGCCAGTAATCGAGCGAGAATGCGGGATCGTCAGCGGCCGCCTGCTCGGTAAGTATGGTCATGAACTCAGCGCGCAGATCTTCTGTTGGGAGACGTTCGAGGTGCTGTCGAAAAATAATGTTACGGGCAAACTCGCGGTACTGCTCAGCATTGTCGAGGACAGTCGGTGCAGGCTCGATCGATGTCTCGACGTCGACAAAACCCGCGCGCCGCAAGGCCGCCGCTGCTGGTTCCGCCTCTTGAAAAAGCCATGGCTCACGAAAGCCCGTAAAGAACCGGCCAAATTTCGGTCGCGCGGCTAGGCGGTCGGACCGGTCACGCAACGCAACAAGATTCGGTCCACCACCGCACTGCGCTTCCAACCATCCACCGGGGATCAACGCATGACGCAGGTTGAGAAATAGTTGATCGTGGTCGAGCACCCAGTGAAAAGCGGCGGTGCTCACGATGCCATCGAAGGCGCACTCGAATGGTAAATGCAGCAGATCGCACGCGACCAAAGTTACACGCCTTCCAAACTGCGGAACAAGATGCTCGTGCGCCGAGCGCAGCATGTTCTGGGAAAGATCGATGGCAACGACGTGGCCGCTCGGCAGTGCTCCCAGCAGGTCGGCGGTCAGCCGGCCGGTTCCACATCCCGCATCGAGAAGTTTTTCGTCGCCGCGCAAGTCCAACCGCGACAGAACCTTCTTGCCCCAGCTCACTTGCGGACCAGAGAGACGGTGGTAGGCCGGGGAATTCCACTCGCGACAGCGAGATTGTCGTTGGTCAGTCACAGGTGCGATTGGCTGAAACGATTTAAGATTTCTCCGTGTTGGTACGGGCGGTTCCGTGATCAGATCGTGCTCAACCCCTGATCCAGGTCGTCGAGAATGTCGTCCACGTCTTCAATACCCACGGAAATCCGCACCAGCCCGTCGGTGATACCGATCGCCCTGCGGCCTTTCACGCCTAGCGCGGCGTGCGTCATGGTCGCAGGATGAGAGATCAACGTCTCCACACCGCCAAGAGACTCGCCCAGCGAGCATACGCGGAGTTTCTTCAGCATCTTGTTCGCGTTCTTCAGAGATCCGGTTTCGAACGTGATCATCGCACCGAAGCCGCTCATTTGCCGTCTCGCGAGCGCGTGTTGCGGATGGTCGGCCAGACCCGGATAGAAAACGGCTTTCACTTTCTTGTGCTTCGCGAGGAAGTCGGCCACGATGCGTCCGCTGCGATCGTGAATCTCCATGCGCGCTGCCAGCGTCTTCACTCCTCGCAGGATCAGCCAACACTCGAACGGAGAAAGAATCGCCCCCGCTGCCTTCTGCAGGAAGGCCAACTGGTCGGCATGCTCCTGCATTGCGCAAACCACTACTCCGCCGATTCCGTCGCTGTGACCATTCAGAAACTTTGTGGTCGAGTGCACGACCATATCCGCGCCTAACGCTAGCGGTTGCTGAAAATAAGGCGACATGAACGTGTTATCAACCACCAGCAAAATCTTCTTGCGCCGGCAGATTGCGCTGATCGTGGCGAGGTCGCTCAGCCGCATCAGAGGATTCGTTGGCGTTTCCACGTAAACCATGCGCGAATTCTTGCGGATGGCGCGTTCGACATTCTCCGCATCGGATGTGTCGATATAGGAAAATTCCAAGCCGAATCCCGTCAGGACCTGGTTGAACAGCCGCGGTGTTCCGCCGTACAAATCGTTTCCGCAGACCACATGGTCGCCGGTCTTCAGCATGCTCGCGATGGCGTTGATGGCCGCCATACCGCTGCCGAATACCCGAGCCGCCACGCCGTTTTCGAGCGCCGCGAGGTTTTCTTCAAGACGCGCACGCGTGGGATTCGACACGCGAGAATATTCATATCCCTTATGCTCGCCGATGCCCTGCTGCACATACGTCGAGGTCGGATAAATGGGCACCGTCACCGAGCCCGTCAACGGATCGGGTTCCTGGCCGGCATGAATGGCGCGCGTGGCAAAACCGAATTTCTTATTTTTTTTCATGAGTGAGAATCTACGAGAAATCGCGACTTGAACCGCTAGAGGCCACCTTCAAAAATCTTCTTGGATAAATATCGTTCTGCTGAATCTGGAATGATCGTGACCACGCGTTTACCGGCGCCCAGTCGCTTCCCCACTATGAGCGACGCGAACACGGCAGCGCCGCCACTTGACCCAGCCAGCACGCCTTCCTGGGCTGCCAGCGACTTCACCGTATCGAAAGCGTCGTCGTCCGTCACCATCATCACTTCATCGCAGACAGAACGGTCAAACGTCTTCGGGATGAAGCTCGCACCGATTCCTTCCACCTTGTGCGGGCCCGGCTGTCCGCCGCCCAACACGGAACCCTGCGTCTCCACCGCAAACGCCAAAACCTTCGGCGACCTCTCCTTCAGATAGCGCGCGATTCCTGAGAAAGTTCCCGACGTGCCGCAGCCGAGCACGACAGCGTCAACTTTGCCATCCATCTGTTCGAAGATTTCGTGGGCGGTGGTCTCGTAGTGGTAATCGGGATTGGCTGGATTTTCGAACTGGCCCGCCATAAAAGCGGTGGGATCGCCGGCGACGAGTTCCTTCGCGCGATTGATTGCGCCCTGCATACCCTCGGCGTCCGGAGTGCGAGTCACCTCCGCCCCGAGGGCTCGCATGATGATCACTTTTTCCTGCGAGAAATTCTCCGGCACGAAAAGTCGGACCTTGTAGCCGCGGTTCACGCCGATCAGCGCCAGACCGATGCCGGTATTTCCGGCCGTCGCCTCGACAATGGTGCCACCGGGAGCGAGCTTTCCGTCCTGCTCGGCGCGCCGGATGATCCCAATCGCAGCGCGGTCTTTCACGCTGCCGCCAGGATTCAGATACTCCAGTTTGGCGAACACAGCCGCCGAACCAGCTGGAACCAGGCGCTTCAATTGCAGCATGGGAGTTTCGCCGACCAGTTGGGTGATGTCGTCGGCTACGCGAAGATGAGACATTTCAGAGCTTTTCGAAAGCACTTTACAGGGTACGGGGAGAGTCCCAGAACGTCAATTCCTCGATCTCGCTCCTTTTGCAGCAACTCATCCCACGAAACCAGTGGGCTAACCCCATCCCGTGTCATCTTCGTAGTCAAAGCCCATTCTGCCGCTATAATTAGCCCCCATCACACTTGAAAGGAATCGCATGCGACGTTTTGCCGCAGTGCTGTTGATTTGTACGCTCATTTCTCCGATGTTTGTGTTTGGCGCTGACGACTCGCCGCTAGTTGGATACTCACCACGGTCCAGCCAGATCGAGCGCGATTGGGAGAGCAAATTCCGCGCGATTCCTGATCCCAAAAACCTTCGTGACTATATGCAGCGCCTCAGTGCGCGCCCGCATCACGTCGGGTCGCCTTACGACAAAGACAATGCTGAGTGGATACTCGCCCGCTTCAAGGAATGGGGGCTCGACGCTCATATCGAAACCTTCAATGTGCTCTTCCCCACGCCGAAGGTTCGCTTACTCGAAATGGTGGAGCCCACGAAATTCACCGCCAAGCTCGAAGAGCCGGCCATTGCCATCGATCCCACGTCGAATCAGAAGTCCGAGCAACTTCCCACGTACAACGCGTATTCGATTGACGGGGACGTCACCGCTCCGCTGGTGTTCGTGAACTACGGACTGCCCGAGGACTACGAAAAGCTCGACCGGCTTGGAATCTCGGTGAAGGGCGCGATCGTGATCGCCAAGTATTACCAGTCGTGGCGCGGCGTGAAGCCCAAAGTCGCAGCCGAGCATGGAGCGATCGGATGCCTCATCTATTCCGAGCCGAAAGATGATGGCTACACTCGTGACGTCGTATTCCCGCAGGGCCCGATGCGCAACCCGGACGGCGTGCAGCGCGGCAGTGTCATGGACTTTGCTTCGGCAAGTCCCGGGGACCCACTCACTCCCGGGGTCGGCGCCACACCTGATGCCAAGCGGCTTTCGCTGAAGGAAGCGAAGAGCCTCACCAAGATTCCAGTATTGCCCATCTCTTACGGGGATGCGCAGCCACTTCTCGCCGCGCTCAAAGGTCCGATGGCACCCGACGACTGGCGCGGCAGTCTACCGATTCCCTACCACGTTGGGCCCGGTCCGGCGAAAGTGCATTTGAAAGTTGAGTTCAACTGGGACATCAAGCCGGTGAACGACGTCATCGCAAAAATTCCCGGAAGCACGGCACCCGACGAGTGGATCATTCGTGGCAATCATCACGATGCATGGGTGAACGGCGCGGAAGATCCGGTCTCAGGTCAGGGACCGCTGCTCGAAGAGGCTCGAGCTCTGGGCCTGCTGCTGAAGCAAGGCTGGAAGCCTCGCCGCACCATCATCTACTGCGCGTGGGATGGCGAAGAGCCCATGCTGCTCGGTTCAACTGAATGGGTGGAAGCGCACGCCGAAGAGTTGCGCCAACACGCCGCTGTCTACATCAACACCGACGGCAACGACCGCGGCCTTTTTCAAATGGCTGGTTCGCACTCGTTGGAGCAGTTCATCAACGGGGTCGCACGCAACATCGAAGATCCGGAGACCAAGATGACGGTGTGGCAGCGACTACAGCTGTCGTTGATCGCGGGTGCCAAGTCCGCGGATGAAAGGAAAGAATTGCGCCAGCGTACGGATTTGCGTATCGAGGCGCTAGGTTCCGGCACCGACTTCACCGGATTTCTCGATCATCTGGGGATCGCATCCCTGAATTTAGGTTATGGAAGCGAGGATGAGCAGGGCATCTACCACTCCATTTACGACGACTTTTACTGGTACATGCATTTTTCCGACTACGAATTCATATACGGCCGCGCGCTGTCGCAGACGATTGGGACGTCAGTGATGCGCCTGGCCGACGCCGAAGTTTTGCCCTTTGACTTTGTGGATTTTGCTGACACGATTCAGAAGTACACAAAGGATCTCGAGAAGCTGCTCGCCGACAAGCAGGAAGAGATTCGCGAGCGCAACCAGGAGTTGGACGAAGGCGTATTCAAAGCCACACTCGATCCGAGGCGCCCCACGGTTGCTCCGGCGAAAGAGGACGTTCCGCCACACCTGAATTTCGCTCCTATGCAAAATGCTGCTGAAGCACTGGCCCGTAGCGCCGAGCACTACCGCAAGGCTTTATCGCAGAAACAGGCGGCATTGAGCGATGAGCAAGCCGAATCGCTGCGCGCGCTCAACCAACGTCTGATCGAGAGCGAACGCAAGTTGACCAACGATGACGGATTGCCGCGCCGCCCGTGGTACAAACACTTGATTTATGCTCCCGGGGTCTATAGCGGCTATGGCGTGAAGACCGTGCCCAGCGTGCGAGAAGGCATCGAGCAGAAACGTTACGCAGAGGCCGACGAGGAAATCGGGCGGGTCGCAAAAACACTGGAGGAGGAGTCGTCGCTGATTGAATCAGCCGCTCAAATGCTGGAACGACCTTGATTTTGATCTTCTTATTTAGATCCGCCTGCCGCGGGCTGAACACCCGCGTAATACCCGCTTTTGGTGCGCACGACCATCTTGCTGTGTCCTTTGGCCTTGGCCTCGATGCGAACCGTGCGGAAGCCGCCGGCGCCGCGCGGATTCGTCGGCTTGTAGCCAATCGTGTACTGAGTCCGGATGTCGTGCGCCACCGTGCGGCTGATTTCATCGACTTCATCGAGTGTTTTGGGAAAGAATGCGATTCCGCCAGTCCGCTGTGCGATGATTTCCAGCGCGCGCTTCGCCCGCTTAGGGTGCTCCTCGTCTCCTAGAATTCCGATGGCATATACCGACGGGCCATTCTCTTCCTGCAACTGCTTTACCGCTTGCTCCAGGTTTCCGTTGCTGGCGTTATCCTCGCCATCAGTAACCACGAACAGAACTTTTTTCTCCAGGCGTGCGTTGCGCTTCAAATGGTCGGCTGAGGCGACGACTGCGTCGTAAAGCGCAGTGCCTCCCCGAGCGTCGATCTTTTCCAGCGCTTCCTTCAGTTTCAGCAGGTCGTTGGTGAAATCCTGATCGAGATAATATTCATCATTGAAATTAACGATGAACACTTCATCCCGAGGATTGCTCGCGCGCACCAGATTCAGCACCGCCTGATTCACCTTGGCCCGTTTCTCGCGCATCGAACCTGAGTTGTCGATGATGATGCCCATTGACACGGGAATGTCCTCGTTGTGAAACGAGATGATGCTCTGCTGCTTTCCGTCTTCGAACACGGTGAATGCGCCGCGATCCAGATTGGTGACGATATGCTGTTTCTCATCGACCACTGAGGCGTGCAGCAGAACTTCGTCCACGTCTTTCTTAAAGACGAAGACTCCTTGATCACTGAGATTCTTGTCTTCCTGGGTCTTCTTATCGTCCTGGGTCTTCGGAGAGGCAGGCGGATCTTGAGTGGGAGCCGGAGAGGTGGCGGGCTTGCTTTCGCTTTGACGCTGAGCAGATTGCGACCAGGCGGGAGTCTGCAGAAACCCGGCACAAATGAGGACAAAGAGAACTCGTGAGGCCCTATTCCGCAGGCGCGTAATATCCCGTCCTGGCATACACCCTTAGAGGCGGCAATCCTTTCGGTGGCATCAGCTTCACTTTTATCTTACGCCATTTGCCGTCACGCACGACTTTGGTAGGACGGTAGCCGAGGACATATTGATTGCGCAGTTCGACGCCAATCTTGGTCGCCACGTCGCCCAAGTCATTCGGGTTGTCAATAGTGAAAGCGCGCCCGCCGGTCAGTTCCGTGATATCGCTCAGCAGTTGCGGACCCAACCGCTCCTCGATGGCAGAAGCGTAGCGGTCATAGATGCCGATGGCATAGATCATCACATCGGCTTCCTTCACTAGAGACCGGATCTCGTTCTCGGTGTAGCGACTGTGATTGTCTCCGCCGTCTGAAATGATGAGCAGGGCTTTCTTCGCATACTTGGCCTTCCGCATCTTGCTCACGCCCATGTAAATGGCGTCGAGCAGAGCGGTTCGCTTGCGCGGAACCTCGAAGACCAGCTTGTTCTGGATTTCATCTACTGAACTGGTGAAGTCGCTCACCTGCTCCGGTTCGTCGGAGAAGGTGATCATGAAGAACTCATCCTGCGGGTTCGCGGTCTTGAAGAATTCGATGACCGCTTCTTTTGCCCGATCCATCTTGCTGCTCATGCTGCCACTCGAATCGAAGATCACACCCAATGAAACTGGGGCGTCTTCGCTGGAGAACGAACGAATCTCCTGCGCCGCATTGCCTTCAAAAAGCTGGAAGTTCTCTTTGTCGAGCCCCGTGACCAGGCGGTTCATGGGGTCAGTAATCGTGACCGGAACCAGCACCAGATCCACATCCACCTTCAGCGGGCGAACGTGCGCATTCAACCCCGACCCCGTGACAGAGGAAATGAGCTCCTTCTTGGCGGCCGGCTCCATGGCGGGCTCTTTTGCCTTGTCCACGTCCCGCGGCACGACATGCACATCGTTCACATCTGTCTGACCGAACGCTGAAACGCCCAGGCACACGACCGCGCAGAGAGTAACCACCAGGAACTGCCGCATAAGATTCCCCAAACAAGGATTTTGGTGCAGGCGAATTTCACTCAGATCCCGGGCGAGATCCGAACGGCCGTTTCGAACTAGGGCCTTCGGGCGAGATGACCAACGCCAACCAACCAGGCGGGCCATAAATACCTCAATGCCGCGGATGTTAGCACAGCTTTCGCCACACGGCGTAGGGTTTTTGTCAAATATTAGTGACAATTCCCACAACGCAACCCGCGTCCAGCCGGTCGCGCAGATCGCCCGATTGGCGGGCATTCCCGAGGATCGTCCCTAACTTGTTACAATCAAAGGTTTCCTATGGCTGACATACTTCCTTTTCGCGCAATTCGTTATGATCTGCAGCGGGTTTCGGCATCACAGGTCGTTACCCAACCCTACGACAAGATCACCCCCGCCATGCAGGAGCGCTACTACGCGGCCAGCCCTTATAACTTGGTACGAATCATTCTCGGGCGCGGCCAGAGTGACGACAATACGGTGCAGAACGTGTATAGCCGAGCTGCGGCTTATGGGCGCGACTGGCGCGCGCAAGGAATTCTGAAGCAGGATTCCGATCCCTCGATTTACGCTTATTCTCAGACCTTCACCGCACCTACAGGGAAGAATTTCGAGCGCCGCGGATTCATCGCTCTGGGGCGCGTGGAGGACTATTCCGCGAAGGTCGTTTACCGGCACGAGCAGACACTGTCAAAGCCCAAGGCCGACCGTCTCGACCTGCTGCGTGCCACCCGAGTCCACTACGAACAACTTTTCTTGCTCTACGAAGATTCCGGGGAGATCGACTCCCTGCTCACACTCAAGACAAATGCTGTTCCGACGATTGACGTTGCCGATGAATACGGCGTCGCCCATCATGTCTGGCAAATCTCGGATGCTGGCGTGATTGCGTCAGTTCAGAAGAAGATGCAGGATAAGAAGTTGGTCATAGCCGATGGCCATCATCGCTACGAGACCGCGCTCAACTTTCGCAATGAGTGCCGCGCGGCGGAAAAAAAGGCCAATCCGCAGGCGCCATACGAATTTGTCATGATGACCTTCGTCAACATGAACGACCCGGGACTGTTAGTTTTGCCCACGCATCGCGTCGTCCATTCGCTGGAGGGTTTTTCGGCCGAGAAATTTCAAGATGCCAGCCGGGCCTTCTATGAAGTGGAAGAGGTTGATTCCGCGCTCGACGCTGCCCGCGCGACTACGTTACTGCGCGAGCGAGGGAGCGCCGGGACTGCGCTGCTCGCCGTGACCGCTGACCGCGCGTTCGTGCTCCAGTCTCCGAAACCTGCGGCGGCAAAATTCTTTGCAGGTCTCTCCGCTCGCCAGCAAGCGCTCGACGTCGTGCAGTTGCACAAGTGTCTGTTGGAAGGAGTGCTGAAACTTTCGGAGGAATCCATCCGCAACCAGCAGAACCTTTCTTACCTGCGCGACGCATCGGAAGCACTAGCAAAGGTTCGTAAGGGTGCGGCGAACATCGCGTTCCTGATGAACCCATGCCCTGTGGAGCAGGTGCGTGATGTAGCATTCGCAGGGGAAGTCATGCCGCAGAAGTCCACCGATTTCTATCCCAAGCTGCTCAGTGGATTGACGGCCTATGCGCTGGATTAGCCGCTCACGTAGCGCCGGCAGGACGCCGGCAGTCGCGCGTGCGGCTCACCCGAGAAGCCTATATGCCGTTACGTCTTCGCTGATCTTGTTCTCGACGTTGCTTCTCTCCGGAGCCGGATCCGACCGACGTCTCTCGGTCTACTCCGTCGCCGCGAATTATTCTCTCCCGCTCGTGCAACGCGAAGGCCACGAATATGTAGGCTTGCTCGAACTGCTCGAACCGCTTGGCAAGGTGAGCGCTAAAGCCGACGGCCCACGCTGGCGCTTGCGCTTCAACAATGTAGAAGGCGACTTCCAGGCGGGTAAGAATCACATTCGTGTGCAAGGCGTTGATTCCGACCTCCACGCCAAATTCTTGGTGGAAAATAAACGCGGACTCGTCCCTGTCGGCGCGCTCGGGTCCCTGCTACCTCGTTTTCTCGGCGGACCGGTCACGCTGCGCGAGGAGTCCGGACGCTTATTCATCGGCAGTGTAGCCACCCACTTCACGGCGTCTCTCGCCTCCGACAATCCGCCGCGACTGGTATTCCATTTCACTGCGCCGGTGAATCCTACAATCTCCAGTGAGCCGGGCGCATTGCACATGACCTTCTCTCACGAGCCACTGGTGGCGCCGGCCTCGCCCACTCTTACATTCGGCAACAAGACGATCTCGGCCGCCAACTACGGCGAGAACAATGGCGCGGCCGTGGTCACGGTGACCGCTTCCATTCCGGTGATGGCTACTTTCAGCAGCGACGGACGTACCATCACCATCGCTCCACCCGCAGCGACAGCTCAGAACCTGCCGCCGACGCCGGCGGGAACCCAGGCACAGCCAGCCACCACGCCTCCTCCCGCGGCCGCAACTCCGAATGCGCCGGCACAAATCACCCGCCGCTACTTTGCCGTGGTAGACGCCAGCCACGGTGGCGGCGACTACGGAGAAACGCTCAGCAACACCTTGCTTGAGAAAGACGTGACCGTCGCGCTCGCCCACAGTCTGCGTCAGGAACTGGAAAGCCGCGGCATCACGACGCTCGTACTGCGAGATTCCGATGCCAATCTCTCGCTCGACCAGCGCGCCATCTTCGCCAATGCCGACCACGCCGCGATTTACATTGCACTGCACGCGGCTTCCATCGGCCGCGGCGTGCGAGTCTACACGTCGCTGTTGCCTTTCGGTGACGATGATCGCGGTCCATTTCGCTCCTGGACAACCGCGCAGCACGGCTCCTTGCAACTGAGCCGGACCACCGCCACCGCCGTCGCCGCAGAGCTGCAGCGACGGCAGATTCCTGTACGCGCGATGGGCGCGCCGCTTCGCCCTCTGAACAATCTGACCGGAGCTGCTATCGCCGTCGAAGTCGCGCCGCAGGGATCCGATCTCTCCCAACTTACCGCGCCCGACTACCAACAACTCATCACCAGCGCAGTCGCCACCGCAATCGCCGCCACCCGCGACCAACTCGGAGCCACACCATGATTTTAGGAAAAGTGAGCCTGAGCAGAATGGGGTGGGAACGATGATTCCGCGGCATCTCGTCATCGCGATTGCGATTCTGCTCGCCGCAGTGCTCGGTTTGAGCATCTATGCGTGGCACGTACGAAAGGCCGTAGTCGCGACTCCGCCCCCGCCAACCGACGCGCGGCTGCTCGCTCCTCCCATCACGGGACCGACTGAGCGCGTCACTCTCTTTGTCGCTCACGATGAGGATGGATCCATGCGCCCCCAGTCTGCGCAAATTCCCCTACCGTCCGGGCGCCAGCAGCGCGCCGAAGAACTTCTACGCGCGCTGGTCACGCTTTATCTCGAGAAGTCTTCGCCGCACGCGCTTGGCTCCGGCGCTGATGTTCGCAGCGTTTTTCTGGTCGATCCTGGCGTCGCCGTCATCGATCTCAACGCCGCCTTCGCCGACACGCACCGCTCCGGTGTCCTCGTCGAGGAGTTGACAGTGGCATCGTTGATCCACACTGTCTCGGCGAACACGCCTGGAATTTTGAAAGTGAAGATTCTGGTGGATGGCAAAGACCGCGACACGTTGGCGGGACACGCCGATCTATCCTCGTTCTTCGATGTCAATGCGGTCGACCAGCTAGCCGCGCAGCTGCAGCCACAGTAGAAACGCAGTTTGCCGGGTCCAGGTTCAGCGCCGCGTCACTACATGTGACTGTGACTACAGCGTCTCGTACGCCGAAGCGCTAGCGCCGCGGGCTTTAAAAGGTAACTCTACTGTCGCACTCGGAGGAAACAACGGCTTGCGGTCGCGATACCTCCAAATCGGTATCTGCTGAAACATTCGCACCAGGAAGACTCCCTGGCACACATAAAAAATCTCCGCGTGCAGTAAGATGCCGACACCCAGCGCGAGCGGCCAGAGTTGCGCCAGCGCCTTTACGTTCAGCTTGAAACTTCCGAGCCGCGACGGAGACGCGCACGTAACTTCGCCCAACTCCGGCGACTTCAACCCCGCAAACTCCGGCCGAACCTCGGGATACTGTTGCGGACTCCTCTGCCACTCCTGCAATCGCTGTGCGAGTGAGTGCAACCGGGCGCGAGTCCGCCACATCGAGCCCGGCTCCAACAGATACAAATTGAAGATCCCACTACGCCCACTGGCCGTATCTTTCCAGCGTAGATAAATGCGATTAAATTTCCACCAGTTCGGGCCGCCTCGGCCAATCACGACTCCATCCACCTGCTCTGGAGTAAGGGAAAAACGAATCTTCTCCCCGACAAACTGCAACCGATCTTTGGCGAATACCAGGAAGCCGCCATCCCAGTGATATTGCGCTCCGTAAATTCGCGGATATGGAGCGGGCGCAAAGCCCACGGCCACATCGCCTTCTCGGCCCGCCGGCACATGATCCCGTTTAAAGCGTTGCAACAGCCGCCGTTTCTCGCGGGCGTGCCCCGATTCGCCCATCCAAACACCGGACAGCGTGACCAGAGCTACAGTGATCGCGATGCCGCCCAAATGCGCGACTGGCGACGACCATCCTTCCAGATGAAGCCAGCCGATCAGCAAGGAGAACGCCGCGAGCGGCAATACATACACCGCGTAGATGGTCCAACGTTTGACCTGCATCCGGACGCGGTCGTGCATCGCTGTCCGAATAATCTGGGGGTCGCTCGCGATGGGAACTGCGTAGTGCTCTTCGGATGGATCGGGCCTAGGAACAGTCGGCGCACCCTCTCGATTTTGAATCACGTGGGCGTTGTACTGCACCAGGATTTCCTGCAACCGTTCCGGCGCCATCCCTCCGGCGGCCGCCATCCGCTGCAGACGCCGCATCGTCGAAGGATGCGTCAGCCAGCTTTCCGACGCCTTGCCCCAGTGGATAGGCATACGGTTCAAGCGGCTCAGCTTGAGCATCCCCGTGATGGCGGCCTCCGGATCACCCGTGAGGCGCACACCAGTCGCGTCGGCCACGTTTTCGTGATGCCGCGCCAGAAAATAAAATCCCATGAGCCCCAGCATGACAAGCACGAAGTCCCGTTGCGACCACTGATCAAACTTGCTGATGGCCGACCATACCCAGATCGTCGGCGTCATTCCATGCACCGCCGGGATCCATCGCAATGGGATCATCAGCAGCGTAGTCAGCAAGGTTCGAATCCAAATGAAATACAAGGGCAAGAACATTGCCGCGCCAAATGCCGCGAGACGCTTGGCCGGATGCTTGTGCAGCAAATGGGCCAACTCGTGCGCGGTCACGCCATCCACTTCGCGCTTGCTCAAGTGCTCGAGCAGGTAGTCGGTGAACATCACAATCTGGCCCTTGGCGGCATAAGCGTTGGCGACCTGCCCTTTGCCCGCGGGCACCACGAACACCTGCGACACCTTCACGCCCAATCGCCCAGCCAACGCGAACACTCGGTCCCGCAGTTCGCCGGTCGTGAGTGGCCGCGGGATCGATTTCAACACGCGCAACTTCAGAATCTTCAGAAGCTGGTACGTCACAAACGCCAGCGCCAATAAGATCACGGCTAGCTCGACATTTTTCCAGAGCTGCAACGCAGACAGCGCCAACATCAGTGGCATGGCCTGCGCCCCAACCGTCACGATCTGCCGCACCAAGAATTCCCGATAGGTCACCTGGCTGCCGCGCAATTGCTCGTGTACGGGGTACGAAACTGCCATGCACACCAAGTAGCTCAGGAACGCCGGCACGACCAGCAGGAACACATCGGAAACAGCCACCAGCCAGGTATCCAAGTTTTGACCTGAGATCCAGTCGTGCAGGATCTGTTTGGCGCCCAGGCCTGAAGTGAGCCAGAGCAACATCGATCCCATCAGAAGCACATTGAGAGATCGGGCAAATCCGAACCATGCCCCGGCCGCGTCCTCCTTCGCTGAAGCGAGTGCGGAACGCCGCATCCACAGGGTTATGAAGAGAGGAATCAGAATGAATCCGGCGAGAATCGCAAATGCGCGGTACACGTCCTGGCGGCGGAATCCAAATTCCAAGTGCAGAACGGGCGGCTTGGAATTGTCGCCCAGCGGAATCTGGTAGACCAAAAAAGTCGACGACCGGTTCGGCTCCGCAACCAGATTCGTCTGCGTGTAGTCTCGAAACTCGGTCTTCGGAATATTGACGTACAGGCTGAGTTGCTCCACGCCGGCGCGATGCAATTCCACCGCCAAAGCGGAGTAGTCGAAGTCGCCCTGGAGCAACCCTTGCTGCCGCGCCATCACAGCGGTACAGCCACCGGTCAGCCTGCGGTCGAGATAGCTCTCCGTTTGTTTCCGATAGCGCTCCCGCTGTGCGGAAGTCCAGGTGGAAGGCGCTTGGAACGAAGTTTCGATCGCTGCTCTACCCGGAGTGTCAAATCGCCCTCCGGCACAATGAAGAGTCTGGGCCAGTGTGGTCCGCAACGCATCCATTGATTCGGCCTTGTTCGACAGGTCCAGCGTTGCATCTACGCCACCCTGGCTGTCAAAACTCAGCGACATTGTGGCGAGATTCCCGACGCCGGAATAGCCGTCCGAGTCGTCACCGTCGGAATCTTGTGCAAAGGACACAACCGCCGCGAGAAGCAGCAGGCAAAGTGCCGAGCGTCGCAAGAAAGCCTTCAAGGAATCACCATCCGAAGCTTCGCGCCAAGTTTCGAGCGTGCCAGACCGCGCGGGTCGACGCGCGAGTCGTTAGGGAAGCTTCAAGTCTGTCGCGGAACAAGTCGGCCAACAACATGACCGAAGTACTCGCTCTATTGCGGGACGGAGGTTCATAGGAAAAGCCCACCAGCCAGAGCCGGTGGGCCTTCTCCCAACCTTATTAATCTAGGACTTTTTTTCGAGAGCCTCGATCTCTCGCTTGGCGCGATCCAGAATCTCGCGGATCTTCAAGATCGTTGCCGCATCGTGAGAGCCGCGAGTCGCCGCCCGCAGAGCCGTCTTCATGACGTCGGCCGCTGGACGTGCCACTTCCGCCCCCTCCGGACCAATCCACATCCCCCAGTCACCAGCCTGCGCTGCGCGCTGCCACAGCCGGTTCACTGTCTCGGCCTCACGCTGCAACTCGGCCTTTCCTTCGACGGTGAGCGTATAGGTCCGCTTCCCCGCCGCCGTATCTGAGGTGACCAGCCCTTCATCCTCCAACTGCTGCAAGGCCGGATAAATCGCGCCAGCGCTGGCCTTGTAGATACCTCCCGACTTCGTTTCCAGTTCCTTCATCAGCTCATAACCATGTTTGGGTCCGCTCTCCAACATGGAAAGCAGGGCCAGTCGGATTTCGCCCGGCCCAAAAAAACGCCCCCACCGACCTCCACGACCCCAAGGGAATCCTCCCCCGATAAACGGCGTGGCCATTCCGCCACGCCACCAGCTTCCACATCTTCCGTACATAGGGCACAACTCCTTGCTCACGGCTTCGAACGTTCAAGCTTTCAAAACCGCAAGTTGCATTAGATATGTCTTTAACTATATCTATAGATATATCCATTGTTAATCAAAGAATACCGAAACTGGTGATTTACAATCCCGAGCATGTTCTATCGTTCTGATAATCGATCTCCCGATCAACTCCGCCCGGTCGTTCTTACGCCTGATTTCATCACCACTGCCGAGGGTTCCGTTCTCATAGAGGTGGGCAACACCCGCGTGATCTGCACCGCATCGATCGAAGAGACCGTGCCGCAATTCATGCGCAACAGTGGCAAGGGATGGATTTCCAGCGAATACAGCATGCTTCCCCGGGCTACCCTGACTCGCAGTCCGCGCGAAGTTTCGAAGGGCCGCCAAAGCGGACGCACCCACGAAATCCAGCGCTTAATCGGCCGCTCGCTGCGCGCCGTCACCGACCTCACGCGCCTCGGGGAGCGCACGATTTGGATTGACTGCGACGTCATCCAGGCCGACGGCGGCACCCGCACCGCCTCGATCACCGGAGCCTTCGTCGCGCTGGGCCTTGCCCTTGAGAAGCTGGTGGACGCGGGAACTCTGACCTCGGTCCCGCTGAAAGATTTTGTCGCCGCGATAAGCGTCGGAATTGTGGACGGAGAAATCCTGCTCGACCTCGCGTACGAAGAAGACTCGCGCGCCGATGTCGACATGAACTTCGTGATGACCGCAGGCAACCGAATGGTCGAAGTGCAAGCCACCGCAGAGCACCAGGTCTTCGATGACCAGCAGTTGGCGAAGATGATCGCCTTCGCCAAGCAAGGTGTGCAGGCCCTCATCGCCAAGCAGCAAGCCGTGCTGAGGCAGTTGACGCTAAGGCAATAAGGAACAGGCGCTCGGGCGGAAGGCTGTCTCAACCTCCCGGGGCGATGTTGCCTCTTACTTCTGCTCGGCCTTCTTCTCCGCGGCCTTCTTCTTGGCCTCTGCAGTCCACGGCGGAACAACGCCGTTCTCGCGGGCATAGGCCACGGCTTGGCCGAGGTGCTCGTGCGCGTCACCAACCAGAATGTAGACGACGTCCCCGGCATTCGCCTGTGGACCCAGCTTGGGCAGCAGCTTCGCGAAGTCGGCGTTGCTCATGCCGTTAATCGCCTTCTGGGCGAACTCCCACGACTTGTTCAATTCTGCGACAATCTGAGCCCGATCCGTCGTCGACTTTTCTAACACTTGCCCGTCGAATCCCGCTGGACGCTCCACTCCCATCATCCCCAGGATTCCATAACGCTCGCCCGCGACGTGAAGAAAAACTTCTGCGAAAGAGCGTGCATCCGCCGCGGGACGCCATGTCAGTTTGTCGGCGGGCACAGAATTGGCCAGGGCCACAAACTTCTTCTGTACCGCTTCTAGATCAAGCAATGACTGGGCCTTCATGTCGTAGCTAGGGGCGGTGTGGTCCGCGGATGTGTCCGGATTTTGTGCGGATGCACCAATCGCCATCGCGCCAAGACCGGCCGAAAGCAGCAATCCCAACCAGACTCTTTTCATACTCAATCCTCCTGGGCGTAGTTGTCTTCTTAGACCAAATAGACAGAAAAGGGTCTGTGCCGCTCAGCCCAGTATTCCACGCTCCCGGACCGAAAAATTCTACGGTAGTCCCTGTTTAATCGGGGCGCTGACCGGCCATTACCCCCTCCCCTAGTTGGATCTTTCCTGTTAGGCCCCGGCCGGCAGCAAACCCCATCTGGTCGCCCGGGTTGCGAACACGCGCTTGACAGTCCCCCAGTCCTTTGACAGACTGCTATCAGCGCTACGGCCGTGTTCCTGAATTTCCCTCCCTCGCGGCCTGCGCAAGCAGATCGAATACTCGGTCCGTGCACTCTAGGATCCCCGAACCTCAGTCGTTGATATTTTTGCAACGACAGCACGGAATCGCTGCACGGGCCCAAGCGCGCGACTCTGCCTCAAAGCACCGCCCCTGTTGCTCTGCTTTGCGCAAATCGAGAAGACGGAGATCTTCAATGAGAAGAATTACACTCACCTTAGGGGCCCTCGTATTACTCACGCTCGTCAGCTACGCACAAGTCCCGTCAACCTTGTTCGGTATGGGCGCCGCCGTCCCTACCGATATGCCGAAAGTGACTTACGGTGTATTGAGCCATCCCGCCGTTGCCTGGACCGCCATCGAAGGCACTGCCAGAGGCACATACAATTTCAAGTCCATTGACGCGTTCGTGAAGAACTCCCCCAAAGACGCCAACGGAGTTGCTCTCATTGACATCGTCTTTGGCTGGACTCCCGGCTGGGCTGTTGCCGATCAAACACATTGCATCCGCAACAGCAAGATCGGGACGGTGGTCTGCACTTCGCCACCCGACAACATTCAGGACTGGATTGACTTCATCACCACCGTCATCAACCACTACAACGGAGTCACGGCGCCACACGTGAAGTATTACGAACTCTGGAATGAGATGAGTAACAGCAAGTTCTGGACGGGCACTCCGGCCCAGATGCTAGCCCTTGCGCAGGCAGCTTATCCCATTCTGAAGACCGATCCGTATTCCACAGTTTTCACGCCATCCGTCGTCTGGTTGAACGGCGTGAACTACATGACCAAATATCTGCAAGCGGGCGGCAATCTTTACGCCGACGGACTCACGTTCCACGGCTATCCGAGCCAGACCGGCCCCGGCTTTACCGTGCCCGTTCCGCTGCCAGAGAGCCCGCTCTCCACCAACGCGCCGATCACGACCATGATCACCACCTTCCGCGCGCTGGCCGATGCCAACGGGCTGCTAGGCAAACCCATCGCCACGACCGAGGGTGGATGGGGTACCAACGGAGTGATCGACCCTGATATGCAGGCCGCATGGATTACCCACTATGAAATTCTGCAGGCAGGCATCGCCGCGACCAACAACCTCGCGTTTCAAACTTGGTACACGTGGGGCTACGTGCAGTCTGGAACCATCGAAACCAAAACGGGCACACCGACTCCCGCAGGACTCGCATACAACGTTGTACTCGGGTGGCTCACGGGCACGAAGCCTTCCGCCTGCACCGTTTCCGGCAACATCTACACGTGCCAGATCGCTCCACTCAAGCAGATTGTTTGGGACACGTCGCAAACCTGCAGCAACGGGACCTGCACCACGGCTCCGTATAATCCCGATCCGTCGTACTTGATTCAGCAAGACATCACGGGCTTGAAGCAAAACATCCAGAACAACACCGTCAATCTGGGAGTGAAGCCGCTTCTGCTGGTCAAGTAAACCAAACCTAACGTCAGGAAGCCCTGTTTCGCGCTTATTTAGTGGGGAATGGGGCTTTTCTCTGTCTGCTTTCCCGGTTCGGGAATGCTCCCACTGGGGCACGACACTTGCCCTCTCGTTCTCTCAATTGCTCTTCCGATCTTTACCGCATCCACAGCCTGCGCTACCGTCAACCAAGCAAGTCAGCACAATTTTCTTCGTCGAATGAGGGAGACGCATGCGAGACCTCCACACCATTCATTCTCAAAGCACTGATGGCGTCATTAATGTGGGCCGGGGTACTGATTCCTCAACCACCGACCGCGCCGGGAACCACGCATTGAATCCGATCTGGTGCTCGTGGTGTGGGGCGTCGATACCAAAGGCGACCGGTTCCTGCAGGAAGCTCGCGCCCGTGACATCAGCGTCAGCGGGGCGCTGTTGTCGGGACTCGATGCCGAGCTCCGGTCTGGCGATGTGATTGGAATTCTCTATGCGGGCAAGAAGGCGCGATACCGCGTCGTGTGGGTTCGCTACAGTGGCACCGACAAGAAGATTCAAGCCGCTGTCCATCGCTTCTCATCCGATGAATGCCCTTGGCGGGCTTTGCTTTCGGAAGACCCAGCGATTATTCCGCCACCAGTCAGTCCCGAAATACCGTAGAGGGGAATCGGCCGATCACTGCTGCGTCGAGTATCCTACGATCTGGCCCGCATCGTTGATGGCGGTCGCGGTCGAATACGTTCCACCTGATACGCCCCCAGAACCTGCACTTGATGAGGGGCCGTCCAGCGGGTGAGAGACGGCGAAAGCAGCAGCCCGAAGACCCCATGGCCACACGGGGAGTATTTGAAATTCGTAAAGACTTCAAGCACGAATCCCTTCAGTTCTTCGGGCGCCACCAGCCACTATCAACTGGCCCTGAACCACCGGCAACTGCTCTTAAGCGATCCATACCGTCTTGGCGTTCAAGAACTCGCGAATGCCGACCATCCCCATCTCGCGTCCATGCCCGGAGGCCTTCACGCCGCCAAACGGAATCCGTGGATCAGATGCAACCATCTTGTTGATAAACACCATCCCGGATTCGAGTTCGTTGATGAAGCGCTCGCGCTCGCCATCGTCATTGGTCCACGCGCTCGCACCCAAACCAAAGCGAACGTCGTTGGCAATACGAATCGCCTCATCCTGATCTTTCACACGAAAGATCGATGCCACGGGCCCGAAAAACTCCTCGCTATACGCGGGCGAGTTCTTGGGAACATTGGTCAACACCGTCGGAGCGTAGTAGTTCCCTGCCCGCTTCAGCGGATGTCCTCCCGTCAACAACTTGGCCCCCGCCTTAACGGTAGCCTGCACATCGCGGTCGATGTCCTTTACCGCGTCGGGCGTGGCTAGCGGACCCAGCTCCGTCTTCTCGTCAAACGGATCGCCGATCTGCAGACCTTCCATCTTGGCGACGAACTTGCGCTCGAACTCCGCCGCAATCGAATCGGCCACAATGAAACGTTTCGCCGCGATGCACGACTGCCCGTTGTTCTGCACGCGCGCCTGCACGGCTGTGGTCACCGCCGCATCTAGGTCGGCCGAAGGCATGACGATAAACGGATCGCTTCCGCCCAACTCCAGCACAACTTTCTTGATCCGCTTCGCAGCACCCACGCCAACCTGAATCCCAGCCTGCTCACTACCAGTCAGTGTCGCAGCAACGATCCGGGGATCATTCAGCAGCGCATCCACTTGGCCCGACCCGATCAGCAAGGTCTGGAACGCGCCTTCCGGAAATCCGGCTTCAAGAAACAGACTCTCAATTGCAAGAGCGCATTGCGGCACGTTCGAAGCGTGCTTCAGCAGCCCAACGTTGCCCGCCATGAGCGCCGGAGCCGCAAACCGGATTACCTGCCAGAAGGGAAAATTCCACGGCATCACGGCCAGAATCGGTCCAATCGGCAGATAGCGAATAAAGCTTTTCTTCGCTCCGGTCTCGACTACTTCGTCGGCCATGAAGCGCTCGGTGTTCTCGGCGTAGTAGCGGCACGCTGTGGTGCACTTGACCGCTTCAGCCACCGCAGCCTTATACGGCTTGCCCATCTCGAGGGTCATCAGGTGCGCGAACTTGTCCTTGTCGCGCTCCAGGATCTCCGCCGCCTTCAGCATGCGCTTGGCGCGCACGGCAAACGGAGTCTTGCGCTCTCCCTTGAAGGTGCTGACCGCGAGCTGAATCTTCTTCTCAATCTCGGATTCCGACAGCGGCTTGAATGTCTTGATTACTTCGCCCGTGGCAGGATTAATCGTCGCAATCGCCATGATGACAGGTTCCCTTTCCTGAGCCAGACGCGTATGCACCGGCTCCCCGCTTGTGCCCCTAATTGGATATTGATTTTCCGCTTCCGACGCAAGCCCGGGAGGACCAGCGGTCATACCACTATACCACCCGAAGGCGAGGTCTTGCCCAACAGAGGCAAGACACCATCGTCCGTTGCATAATTGTGACCTACGAGAAGAGCGTGGCCGAATATCAGCATCTGACGGAAGACGAGATCTTGCACCTCGCGGAGGATCGTGAGCAACTGACCGACGACGCACGGCTGGCACTGGACGTGGAACTCAGCCGACGAAGGCTTGCTCCGTCCGACATAGGCGCCTACCGAATAGAACGCGAAGCGGCGGACAAAGCGGAGAAGCTGAAAAACGTAGTCCGCTTTAATATTCACAGCGTGAGCCTAGGCAAAAAGTTCCTCGGCAAAGCCAATCGCCGTCGTGATCCCAGTGGCTTATTCGAGCAATACGACACCACGCTTTAGTTTGTCGTTCTTTGGTTTCCTGTTTTCCCAATAGCCACGTATACAGTGCGAAGGGACATCGAGCGATGGTTGGGCTTCGCTATTGCCTCCGATGCGGTTGCTCTTGAGCGTCATCCCAGAAATTGGGAACAAGTCCTTCTCACATGGGTAAAAGCGTCCGCTGTTCTCCTTGCAATTCGCTTGACCCTCCTTCTGCTGGCGCACCACCCTGCATGGCTGCGACATCTACCCTGAAGCTGGGCTCTTCCTGAACCCGGAATGCCCCCGGTAACCGTCGCCCGTAACCCCGATTTTTCTCTGTCTGTGGTTTACAATTGTAGGTTCCACCGCATTCATCCCTATCCGCACTACAGGAGGATTCTCATGAAGCTCACCCCCGGCAAACTGGCCGGCCTCAAGAAAGTCTCCAACGAACGCGGCGTCATCGCGGCCGCTGCCATGGACCAGCGCGGCTCGCTGCAAAAATCGCTGGCCAAGGAAAAAGGCGGCGAAGTCACCGACGCCATGATGGAAGAATTCAAGACGCTGGTCACCGAAGTTCTCACCCCGCATGCCACCGCCATCCTGCTCGATCCCGAGTGGGGACTGCCCGCCTCGAAGCGCCGCGCCAAGAATGCCGGCCTGCTGCTCGCCTATGAAAAGACCGGATACGACAAGACCGGCCCCGGCCGCCTGCCGCGATCTGCTCGACGTCTGGTCGGCGCGCCGCCTGAAAGAAGCCGGCGCCGACTGCGTGAAGATCCTTCTCTACTACACGCCCGATGATCCCAAGCACGTCAACGAGATCAAGCACGCCTGGGTCGAGCGCATCGGCGACGAATGCCGCGCCAACGACATCCCGTACTTCCTCGAGTTTGTCGGCTACGAAGAAGGCGCCGACGAGAAGGGCCTCGACTACGCCAAGAAGAAACCGCATATCGTCACCGAGAGCATGCGCGAGTTCAGCAAAGACCGCTACGGCGTCGACGTGCTCAAGGTCGAAGTGCCGGTGAACATGAAGTTCGTCGAAGGCACGAAGTCGTTCGGCGGGCAGAAGGCCTACACCAAGAAAGAAGCCATCGACCTGTTCCACAAGGCCGCCAACGTCGCGACCAAGCCGTTCATTTATCTGTCGGCCGGCGTCAGCAACGCGGAGTTCAGCGAGACGCTCGAACTCGCTGGGGAATCCGGAGTGAAGTTCAACGGCGTCCTCTGCGGCCGCGCGACCTGGAAAGACGGCATTCCGATCTACGCCAAGCAGGGCGCAGCCGCCTTCCGCAAGTGGCTCGAGACCGAAGGCGTGAAGAACATCAATAACGTCAACGACAAGTTGAAAGCCGCGACGTCGTGGCATTCGATCTATGGCGTCGAACTGGTTCACGCGTAGAACTAAGGGTAGAATGTGTGGGCGCGGGCAACCATCCCGCGCCCATTTGCATTTGTAGAGACGTAACTTGTTTCATCTCCGTCGGCGCCCGAGGAACCATGCTCTCTCGTCTGCTGATGTTCGCAATCCTCGCCACTCCAGTCACAGCAACTCCTGCGGCCTCGTCGGAACTGATCGTCCCCAACTTTCGCGACCTCACCATCAAGACCCGCACCACGATGGGTGGCCAGCTCACTGTCGAGACGACCGCGTACTTCAAAGGAGCGCGTCAGCGCAGGGAGAATCGTGATCCAGCAGGCAATCAGATGGGCCTGCCTTTCATCACGCAATGCGACCAGGGAGTCGGCTTGTGGCTCAACGACAGCTCGAAAACCTACCACTCGCGGCCGCTGGATTGGGCTGAACTGAAGACATGGGCGAAAAAGAACCCCTCGCGCATGCCACGACCAAAGATGAGTGGCGGCGACCTCACGATCACTACCGACTCGGTCGACACCGGCGAGCGACACCAATTCGGAAGCTACGAAGCTCGCCGCATTAAGACCACCGTCACCGCCGAACCCGGGCCGGGCGCCGTCAGCAAACCGAGCAAAATTGAAACCGACGGCTGGTACATCGACATCCCAGGAATGTATTGTCGAGCCACAGGAACCGAAAGAATGGGATGGTCCATGGCGTCATCCGGCCTCCAAGACCGAATCGTCTTCAAGCAACTCGGCGCTGCGCCTCTCGGGCTTCCGGTCGAAAAGACCGAGACGAAAACTGAGGCTGGAAGAGTCAATGTGACGAAAACCGAACTCTTGCAGATTTCCGAACAGCCGCTCGACGAATCTTTGTTTGAGGTTCCAGCAGGATATTCACAGCAGGCCCGGGTACTCGAACCGTAGGTTGTCGTTACAAACGTAGATCGGCCACGTTGGCGTTATAAGTCTCTGTCGAGGAGGATGTGATGCGTCCCTCTCTGATTTTTTTGCTGGCGGCGTTTGGCGCCGTTCCCGTTACCCCCGTTCGCCCCACCGTCCCGGACTTTCGCGACCTTACCATCAAGATCCGCGAGACCCGCGGCCTCTCACATCCCATGGTCCACACCTACTATTTCAAAGGTCCGCGCGAGCGCACCGAAATCGGACCTGACGGCGCGAAGCTCATGGGCGCCAGCGCCACCATCATGCAGTGCGACCAGAGAACCATCATTCATCTGAATCCCTCGTTGAAGACCTACACGATCTTCGTCAACCCCGAACCGCGCACCCCGTCCAAGACGTTGCGAGTTCGGCCTCAGTTGCCTGACGGCCCTATCGTCAACGTCACTATGGATTCAGTCGACACCGGTGAGCGCCGTCAAGTGGCCGGCTATGAAGCGCGCCACATCAAGAGCACGATTACCATCGACCCCAGCAAAGACGCATCCACCCTGCCCGGCAAAATACAGCTCGATACGTGGTATCTCGACATTGCCGGAGAATACTGCCACGAACCGATTGCGCGCTCTCTCGCCCCGATCTTCATGGGCTTGTACAAAGTCGGACCCACGGGCCATCGCGATCACTTCGAGATAAAGTACACGGGGGCTGAAACTACCGGCCTCATCCTTGAAGAGCGCTCCACGCAGCGCGAAGGCGGAAACGTAATCCTCAACAAGACCGAACTGTTGGACGTTTCCGAGCTGCCGCTCGACGAATCTTTATTCGAGGTTCCATCGGACTACACAAAGCACGAGCAGCCGCAACCAAGGAGCGGGGTGGTTCCCGCGCCGCTTGTAGATACGCAGTAGTCGCAGGGACTCCGGTTGCAACATGTCGTCGGTTACAGGTCAGCGACCCTGCGCAACCGCCACAAGGCAATCAATCCAAGCACGGCGAGATTCGGAAACAACAAGGGCGCCAGCGGAGCCGCGCCGTAAATGAAATTCTTGAGGAACTGCGTCGAAGGTCCGTGAAGATTTCTTTCGGCATGCAACAGAAAGCCCCATGCCCCCACGCCGGCCTCGAGAATTAAGATCGCTGCACAAAGCGATAGAAACCCACGAGAGACTCGCATCAGCAAAGGAGTCGCCAGGAATCCTACGGCAATCGCGCTGGCAACGACGCCAGCCCATTCCAAGGGATAGAAGAAGCCGTTTCCCGCGTGGTCAGTCAAGGTGAGCACAAAGTTTCCGAAGAAGCCGCCCAGGGTCATCAGCAGCACCCACTGCGCCCATTCCCTCGACTCCGGAGCAACCATTCGGTTCAACACGATCAGAAATCCCAGTCCAGCGTAGGCCACGGGTGCGGCAAATGGCGCGGAATAGGTCAGGCTCTTGATTGTTCGCTCGTAGAAAAACGAACTGTCGAGATGCAGAATGACCCCCGTAAGGCCCACCATGATCGATACCCAACCGACCAGGTAGCCGAGATCGACCCACACCGCATGCCAGCGAGCCCGCAATGCGAGACCGGCGATTAATACCAGCGGCGCGACCATAGAGAAATACAGCGGGATGTACTCCGCAGACCGTCGAAAATCGTTCACCGAGTGAGCCATGAAAATGTCGATGGTCATGAAACCGAGGTTCACCAGTGCGAATGCTTCCACCAGAAACCACGGCTCGGTCCACCAGGCTCTACTTCTTTCCGCCATGCGCTCTCCTCAACTCCTCAGCCATGGCCTTGAGTTCGACCGTCTTGCGCAACATGGGATAG
Source organism: uncultured Acidobacteriaceae bacterium (assembly GCA_963786095.1). Classification (GTDB taxonomy): domain Bacteria; phylum Acidobacteriota; class Terriglobia; order Terriglobales; family Acidobacteriaceae; genus Sulfotelmatobacter. The sequence goes on from CAWAXV010000021.1 coordinate 88,556, forward strand.
TTCCCATGCCACTGCACGAAATCCGCCCCTCCCATAAAGGCGGCGTGTTTCGAGGTGCGTCCGTCGTAGTGCCAGAAATCGAAGTAGACGAAATCAATTGGCTGCGAGAACGGCGGGCCGTTCAGCAAGCCATCTTTTCGCAGACCATCCACGACCGCCTTGGCCGCTAAAACCTTGTCATTCGTCGCCTGCACCACCTGTTCGGCGCGCTGATAGACCGGATCGACGATGGTCGGAGTGTGACACTGGGCGCAGACTTGCTTCATCTTTGCTTGTGCCGCTGCATAGTTGGGCCGCTTCTCGCTGACCGCATTCGCGAGGTAGTACGAGAGCCTCTCCGACGGATCATGTGTGATCCCCAAACCGTTGATGCCGCTCATGTGACAGGTCGCGCAGGTGGGCACGAACATATCGCGCGTGGTCAGATTCTTCGGCTCCGCCCTCAGGTTCAACAATCGCTCCTGCGCGGCAAACATGATTCCGTGTTTGGATTCTTCATAAATTTCAATCTGGGAATGATCTGGCCCAAGGTGACATTGCCCGCACGTAGTGGGCAGGCGCGCAATCGCCACCGAACTCGTATGCCGGGTGTGACACGCCGTGCACGTACCGAGAGTTCCATCTGGATTTGGCTTGCCGATGCTGTGGCATTGCTCGCATCCACTCGCCATGGCCGCCGGCCCCTCGGATTGCACAAACGGATGCGCCGGACGCCGCGTTCCTCCGGGCTGATACGTCTCGGAGAAATTAACCTGCTCCGGTGTCAGGCCCTTCTCACCATAAATCGCGGCCCATGACGGTGCCGCATGCCGGCTACGCACGAACTGTTGATAGATCTGCTCGTGGCAACTCCGGCAATTTCCAGCTGTGAGCCGTACACTGGCGATCACAAATCCGTGGTGATCTTTCTTCTCTTGTCCCTGTGCAGGTTGGTGGCACTCCAGGCAGTTCACGCCTTTCTGTGCATGCTTGCTCATCTCGTACTCGTGAACAACGGAATACTGCAGGCGCGAGTGGCACTCGGCGCATTTCCCGGAAGCACGGACGAACTCCGATGCCGCCTGCTCGGTTTCGACCTTCGGCCGCGCTCGGTTAATTAGGAATCCCGCAAGAATGAGAGCGAATGCAATCACAACCGCAATGAATACCGACCTGAATGACATCGTGTGCCTCCGTTAAAACTTCGCTGGCGATCAGGAATAGGAGTTCACGTTGACTGACTTGACCGAGAGGACAGTAGTGTAGCGCAAACGAGAAGTGTGGACTTCTCGCGCAACCCGTATTCCTGAATTCGAGCCCATTGAAGAAACTTCAGCACGAGGTCGCAGAAAAAATTAGCTTTAAGGTCTCTTTTTGCCCCAGGCTCCCGCTGTTGCAAAACTCATCAAACCCCGTGTCCCACGCGGCTTTACAAACTCCTACCTTCTTTTGCAAACCTTTACTCAAGAAAAACGATACTTTCAGGAGCCTCAGGGGTCTAAGCGAGCAGGAGCACGATTTCAACCAATAGCTCCGACACAATTCGAGAGCGCCACTCACGAGCTTTCGAGAGGAAGGTGCACCATGACGTACCGCCGCCACAGTCGTCAAAGCGTTTCGTTGGTCTCAGCTTTCTTCAATCCCCCAAAAACAAAGCGTGCTATCGCCATCGCTACCCTGTTCGTCACAACCGTCGCTTGTCTCGCGCAGGATCAACCCCAAACCAACCAACCAGCTGATCAACCGAACCAAACGCAATCTGAAACGAACAACACGGTGACGATCCCGGCCGGGACGCAAATCGCCCTCGTGCTCACGCAACCGGTTCAAAGTCGGAGAATTCGTCGCGGCGACGACATCTACGCCCAGATCACTTCTCCAGTTAGCGCCGGAAACGAAGTTGCAATTCCGCCCGGCACATTTGTGCAAGGCACCATCGACAAAATCCAGCGCCGCGATGGACGCGGCGAACTGCGCCTGCAATCGATGTCCATCACCTTTCCCGACGGATACGTCGCCCCCGTCGCCGGACCCGTCATTCTGGCGAGCCCGGACGGCTACGCTCTGAAGGATCCCGGCAAAGGCCGGTTTGCTGGAATGTTCATTCTCCCTGCGGCCGGTGCCGGTCTCGGCGCGCTAATAGGCAATGCCGTAGCCAACAAGAATCCCAGCACCATCACCAACACCCTGCCGCCGGGCTGCACAGGGCCGCCGCCCGGATGCCTCTCCTCGAGCCTGTCCGTGCCCGCACATCCGGGAATGGCCATCGGTATCGGTGCCGGAGTTGGCGTGATGGCCGGCATGGTCGCCTCACTCGTGTTTCTCTCGAGTACTCATAATTTTTTCCTCGACGTCGGTTCGCCCGTTGAGATGACCTTGCAGCAACCGATCACCCTGAAGCAGAACGAAGTCGCCGAGGCCGTCCGACAGTCCGCGCAAAATCCGGTAGCAGAGCAACCGATCGCGCCACGACCGCGATTCATTCCACCGCCTTACACACCGACAGACCACGGCACCTGTTTCACACCCGGCACGCCGGGCACTCCCGACACGGTGATCCCAGGACCGCCCGGCCCGGACGGCATCCCGGGCCCCCCGACGATCATTCCTGGCATCCCTGCTACTCCCCCAACACCGTACCCGTGCCCATAGATCCGAGAGTGGCTGCTTCGCAAACACGAAGCAGCCACGTGGTCGGAGTGCCTTAAACCGCGCGAAGCCGAAGGAAATCCCTACCCCCTTTCAGCATCACTCGTACGTGTGCGGTATCACGGTGCAGGCGAACCCTCATTCGATTGCAGTGTTGTAATCTTGTACCGACCTTCGAGCGCCCATGCCTACACTGATCTCAGGACCCACCCGCATCCAGTCCGCCGGCAACAAGCCCAAACTCATCGACGAATACATCGGCCGCGTCAACTCAAAGACTTGCACCGCCAGCGTCGCCCACATGCGCAGTCCTCAAGGATGGCTAGAGCCCGGCCAGACGCCGGATTTCGACGAATTCACGGTAGTGCTGAAAGGAATGCTGCGCGTTGAATTTAAAGAAGGTTCGCTCGATGTAGCCGCAGGCCAAGCAATCATAGGCCACGCCGGCGAATGGATCCGCTACTCGACTCCAAACGAAGGCGGCGCTGAGTACATCGCAGTATGTCTGCCTGCGTTCTCGATGGAAACGGTCCATCGTGACTGAACGAGTCTTCCATGGTGAATTCCATCGTCAAAAAGAAATTTCTGCTTTCGTGGAGCAGCGGCAAAGATAGTGCCTGGAGCCTGCACCTGCTCCGCCATGACAGAAAAATAGAAATCGCAGGCCTGCTGACCACGATCAACACTCAATTCCAGCGTGTTGCCATGCATGGCACGCGCCGCGCGCTGCTCGAGGCTCAGGCGGAAGCTGCGGGATTGCCGCTTTGGGAAGTGCCGCTCCCATGGCCCTGCAGTAACGAGCAGTACGAGCAGGCAATGTCATCCGCTTGCGCGGCGGCCATCCAGAAAGGAATTTCTGGCATAGCCTTTGGCGACCTCTTCCTGGAAGACGTTCGCCACTACCGCGAAGACCGGTTGCGTGGCACTGGTTTGGAGCCAATCTTCCCCGTCTGGGGTTTGGACACTAAAGAACTGGTTTCGCAAATGATCGAGGCCGGCCTGCGTGCGCGGATTGTTTGCGTCGATCCTGCCAAACTGCCCGCTGACTTCGCCGGCTGCGACTTCGATCGCGAGCTGTTGTGTCGTCTCCCTGCAGGCGTTGATCCTTGTGGTGAGAACGGAGAATTTCATACTTTCGCCTACGCTGGCCCGATGTTCTCTGTACCAATCGCGATCGAGTCGGGTGAACGCGTCACGCGAGATGGCTTCATTTTTGCGGATGTACTGCCGAAACGGTCCGTCCATGACACAGCGGCGTTAAGTCGTGGCTCTAGCTAGAAGCTCGGGGCCAATGGGCTAGAAGTATCTCACTCCCACTCTATCGTTCCGGGCGGCTTCGACGTGATGTCGTAGACTACGCGGTTCACGCCCTTCACCTCATTCACGATGCGCGTCGAAATAATCTTCAGCACGTCGTGCGGCAGCGGGACCCAGTCCGCGGTCATGCCGTCTTCCGAACTCACCGCGCGGACCGCGCACGTATAAGCGTAGGTTCGCGCGTCGCCCATCACGCCCACCGTCATCACCGGCAACAGCACTGCGAATGACTGCCATATCTTGGTGTAAAGTCCGGCCTCTTTGATTTCGCTGACCACAATATCGTCACATTCGCGCAGCACCGCCAACCGGTCGGGCGTAACTTCACCCAGCACGCGCACCGCAAGCCCCGGACCGGGGAACGGCTGCCGCTGCAGGATTTCTTCCGGCATGCCCAGGTCGCGGCCGATCTTGCGGACTTCGTCTTTAAACAAATCTTTCAGCGGCTCGATCAGCTTCAGCTTCATCTTCTCGGGCAGGCCGCCCACGTTGTGATGCGACTTGATTACCTGTGACGGTCCGCGCACCGAGCGCGACTCGATCACGTCGGGATAGAGCGTTCCCTGCACCAGCCACTTGACCTTGCCTTCGGTCTTCTCGATGCGCTGCGCTTCTTTCTCGAACACCTTGATGAATTCGTTGCCGATGATCTTGCGTTTCTTCTCCGGATCGCTGACACCCGCCAGCTTTTTCATGAAACGGTCGGTCGCGTCCACCGCGTCGAGGCGAAGTCCGAGTTTGTCGCGCAACGTCTTCTGCACTTTCTCGAATTCGTTCTTTCGCAGCACGCCGTTGTTCACGAACACGCAGGTTAACCGTGATTTACCCTTTGTGTCGCGAAGCGCTCTGTCCACCATCACAGCGGCAACTGATGAGTCCACCCCACCCGAAAGCGCACAGATGGCCCGTCCAGTGCCGACTTGCTTTTTTACCTGTTCGATCGTGGAGTCAATAAAGTGTTGCGCCGTCCAGGTCGGCTTCGCACCGCAGATCTGGAAGATAAAATTCTTCAGGATCTGCGTGCCCTGCGGCGTGTGGTGCACCTCGGGATGGAACTGCACCGCGTACCACTTCTTCGCCACGTTCTGAATTCCGGCCACAGCGTAGTGCGTCTTGGCCATCAACTCGAAGCCGGGAGGCAGTTCGAGCGCCTCGTCCCCGTGCGACATCCATACAGCAAGCTTCTTAGCCAGCCCCTGAAACAGCACCGAATCCGAAACGATGTCGATTTCGGCGCGCCCATACTCGCGCTTGGCCGCTGGACGCACCTTGCCGCCGAGCGTGTGCACCATGAATTGCAACCCATAGCAGATGCCAAGCACAGGCAGGCCCATCTCAAACACGCGGGCATCGGCGGGCGGCGCGTCCTTGTCGTAAACGGACCAGGGCGCTCCCGAGAGCACGATTCCGGCTGGCGAGTAGCTCTTGACCTCGCTTGAGCGGAGCCGTGCAGGGCAGCACAACGGAGAAAACATTCTGTTCGCGGATGCGGCGCGCGATGAGTTGCGTATATTGCGCGCCAAAGTCGAGGATGACGATCGGTTGGGTAGAAGAGGGGCTAAGCTTGGATTGGGTTTCCACGAATGAGTTTCTCAGATTTGGAGAGACGGTGTAAAGAGACCTATTCGTCGAGATGTTGCTGCCTATGTCTCTAACGCAAGATTCGGCAGGTCGCTCAGAATCGGCTCGTCGCGGTCGATGGTCGTCTGGACCGGCGGCGCGGCGAGTGCCGGCGGGATGGGTAGTGGAGCTGGCGGCAACGGTTTCAGCAATGCCTCCGGCGTCTCCGCAATGCAGACGTACCCCGCCAGGCGCGCCATGTACAGCCAATCCGCCACGGCGAAGTAGACAAGGCTCACAACGATAGTGGCAGCAACTACCAGTCTCCATGGCAGGATGGTCGCGAGGCCCAGCGGCGTCGAGACGGCTGTAGTCGCAATTACGAATACCACCGTGTGCGCCAGGCCCGTCCATGTGCTGACCGCAAAGACGGCTCCGGTGCGTTCGCGACAGAAAGTCACAGCGGCGGAAATGGCGCCGATTGCGTCTTCCCCATCTCGTACGGCAAACACTCCCGCCATTGATAGCAGCCAATTCAGCGACCACGAAACCCAACAGATCAGCCCGGCGAGCGGTACAAATAAAAGGAATGCGAGTCCGGGACGAGGATGCACATCCGGCGAGGCAAAGTCCACCAGAATTGCCGCGCCCACGAATCCGAAGATTGCGGCCAGCGCCACCGCAACCCGCAAAAAATTGAGCCGCACCAGCGCCTGCAGCGAGTTGGTCCCATCCGTAGAGACGTTTCTGGCAGTGTCTGCGTCGCCATCGTTCGCGCTACCTGCCGGATGCATATCGCGCCGGCTGCGAAAATATTCCAGCAGAGCACGCACCGTAGCGATGCGGCCAACGGAACCGGCGAGCATCCACAGCATTCCGAGCATCATCGCGGCCAGCAACAACGCCATCACGCCGCGGGTCAGGCTTCCGCGGAAGATGTGAGCAATCGCTTCGCCCACAAGATAGGGCTGCCGCGTTCGCAAGAAGAGCAATTCGCCGCTCGAGACGGGCAACGTGCTGAGATATTCGAAGAGGCCGAAAAAGAAAACCGCGATCGCCGTTGCGCCGGTCGTCCAGCGCCACGTGATTTCCGCAAACGTCAGCGAGGGTCGCCGGAACGCGGCGCGGAATCCCTCAGCTGTAGGCGAGATGGCCATGCGCGTTCAGGATAACGCATTTGAGGTTACATGACGTCGAGCGGGAGTGATGATCGGATTTAAAGAGGGTTTGTCATTGCGATCCTGAGTGAAGCGAAGGAGAGGAACCTGCTTTTCTGCCGGCGCCAGCAAACAGCAGGTGGCCTTCGCTCCTCGGGATGACAGCGGAAGGGGTCACTTCACCACAATGTTCACCAGCCGCCCCGGCACGTACATCTTCTTCACGATCTGCTTGCCGGCGGTCATCGTCTTCACTTTCTCGTCGGCGAGCGCGCGCTCGATCACGAAGTCCTCGGCGGCATCGGCGGGCACAACGACGCGGCTGCGCAGCTTGCCGTTGACCTGCACCGGAATTTCGATTTCTTCTTCCTTGGCCAGCGCCGCGTCGTACTTCGGCCAGGGAGCTTTCAGCAGGTTTCCCTTCTCGCCGAGCATCTCCCAGAGTTCGTGCGCGAGATACGGCGCGAACGGCGCGAGCAACAGCACCAGACTGCGCTGCACATCCGCCAGGAACGCCACCGGAACGGCGTTCTGCGCGATCGCCTCTTCCGCGCCGTACAGCACATTCACCAATTCCATGATGGCCGAGATGCAGGTGTTGAAGTGCCAGCGTCCCTGGAAGTCGTCGCTGACGCGCTTGATGGTCTGGTGCAGCTTGCGCTGGATCGCACGCGCTTCGCGGCGACAACTCCGACGGAACCGGCTTGCGCCAATCGGGATGCTCGGGCTGCGCATTCCGCACGACGAACCGATACACGCGCCCCAGAAATCGCTGAATGCCTTCGATCCCCGAATCCTGCCAGTCGAGATCGCGGTCGGGCGGCGCCGCGAACAAGCTGTACAAACGCGCCGCGTCGGCGCCGTAGCGCGCGACCATCTCGTCGGGCGAGACCACGTTGCCCAGGCTCTTCGACATCTTCGCGCCGTCTTTGATCACCATGCCCTGCGTGAACAGACGCTCGACGGGTTCGTCGTTGGTGATCATGCCGCAGGTCGCGCATGAACTTCGTCCAGAAGCGCGAGTAGATCAAATGCAAAATGGCGTGCTCGACGCCGCCAATGTACTGATCGATGCGGAAACCAGTACTGGGCAATCTTTCCGTCGAAGGGCGCGCGGTCGTTGTGCGCGTCGGTGTAGCGATAGAAGTACCAGGACGAATCGACGAACGTGTCCATCGTGTCGGTCTCGCGCCGCGCCGGGCCGCCGCACTTCGGGCACGTCGCGTTGACGAACTCCGGCACCCGGCCCAACGGCGATCCGCCGGTGAGCGTGATGTCCACGTTCTCGGGCAAGATCACCGGCAGATCTTTTTCCGGCACCGGCAACGATGCCGTCTTTCTCGCAATAGAGCATCGGGATCGGCGTGCCCCAGTAGCGCTGGCGCGAGATGCCCCAATCCTTCAGCCGGTAGGTGACGGTCGCTTTGCCGAAGCCCTTCTCCTCGGCATACGCCGACATCTTCTTGATGGCGTCTTCGCAGCTCAAACCGCTGTACGGGCCGGAGTTGATCAACATGCCGTCGTGCGCGACGAATGGCAACGCCGGCTCAGCCATAGTCTCTTCCGGATCGTTCGCCACTCGGAAGAATGACCAGGCGGATCTCGAGCTTGTATTTCTTCGCGAACTCGTAGTCGCGCTCGTCGTGCGCAGGCACGCTCATGATGGCGCCCGTGCCGTAGTCCATCAGGATGTAGTTGGCAATCCAGATGGGCACCCGCTCGCCGTTGAACGGATTGATCGCAAAGCGGTGCGTGTTCACGCCGTGCTTTTCGATCTCGCCGATGTCACCGGCTTCTTTCGCTTTGCGCTGCTCGCGCGATCAACTGCTGAACTTGCGCGCCTAGACGGCTGGTTGTAGCGCGTGAAGTCGGCGACGAGCGGATGCTCCGGCGCAAGCTGCACCGAGGTCGCGCCGAAGATCGTGTCGATGCGCGTGGTGAAGACACTGATCGTCGAGCCGGCGGCCCGACATTGCCGTCGAGCTTGAAGTCGACCAGCGTGCCTTCGCTGCGGCCGATCCAGTTGCGCTGCATGGTGCGCACTTTTTCCGGCCAGCCTTCGAGCTTGTCGAGATCGCGCAGCAATTCGTCCGCGTACTTCGTGGTGCGCACGAACCACTGCTCCAACTCGCGCTGCTCGACGAGCGTGTCTTCATGGCGCCAGCAGCATCCGTTGACGACCTGCTCGTTGGCCAGCACGGTGGCGCACTTCGGACACCAGTTCACCTTGCTCTTCTTGCGATAGGCCAATCCCTGCTCGAAGAGCTTCAGGAAGAACCACTGGTTCCAGCGGTAGTAGTCGGGCAGGCAGGTGGTGACTTCGCGCGACCAGTCGTAGGCGAAGCCCAGGCGCTTCATCTGCGCCTTCATGTTGGCGATGTTGCGCGAGCGTCCACTCGCGCGGCGGCGTGTTGTTCTGAGATGGCCGCATTCTCCGCCGGCAAGCCGAACGAATCCCAGCCCATGGGATGAAGCACGTTGTAGCCGTTCATCCACATGTAGCGGGCGAGCGCGTCGCCGATCGAGTAGTTGCGCACGTGGCCCATGTGCAAGCGCGCCCGAGGGATACGGCAGCATCTCGAGCACGTAATATTTCTTCTTGGTCGAGTCGGGCTCGGCGGCGTAGAGCGAGGCGTCCTGCTGCCAGCGCTCGAACCACTTCGTCTCGACGCGCTGCGCATCGTAGCGCTCGTCGTTAATTCGCCCGTCGCTGGGACGATCCGCTCTGGTTACGGTGGCTTCTGATTTTTCGTCTTGCGGCATAGAAAGGTTCGATGCTATTGGATAAACCCTGATTTTACAATGAAGGGCTTTAATCTGGCGCGGTCAGCCATAGAGCGGACCTTTGCTACGTCTCTACAACCAGCTTCTTCAACGCATCAACATTCCGGCGATCATCTCCTGGCCGTTCAATCGGCGTTTCGGCGATGAAGGCCGCATGCGCCAGGCGCAGGTCGTTCAGCAGGATGCGAAACGTCTCCTTGCCGATCTTCCCTTCCCGATGTGCTGATGCCGGTCCAGTTTCGATCCGCGCGCGGCTTTGGCGTCGTTGCAGTGCCAGACCTTCACGCGTTTAGACCGACGGTTGCGTCGAGATGCTGCAACGTCTCGTACAGAGCCCTCTTCGCTGACGATGTCGTATCCGGCAGACGTGCGTGTGGCAGGTATCAATGCAAGCGCCGACCGGGACGATTCCGTTCGAGTCGCTCGATCACTTCCGCCACTTGCTCGAAGCTGCCGCCCAGAGAGAATTCCGCTCCAGCCGTGTTCTCGATCAGGATGGTCAGCCCACCTTTAGCCAGGTCAAGGCCTTGCGTGGATGCGGCAATCCCGCCGCGGTGCGCAGGAGTCCTTGCTCGCGGTCGGCGCCGCGAAACGATCCCGGATGCAACACGAGATATTCCGCACACAGGGCAAGCGCACGCTCCACCTCGCCGCGAAAAGCCTCCATCGATTTCTGCAGAAACAGCTCATTCGAGCTGGCCAGGTTCACGAGGTAGTTGGTGTGAATGACCAGAGGCTTCAGATCATAGCGGGCGCGCAGGCGGTTCATTTCCGCGCATTGCGGCTCGCCCAATTCATACGGAGCCCATTGGCGCGGGCTCGACGAAAAGATCTTGGAACGTGTTGCAACCCAGCCGGTACGCCCGTTCAGCGGCGTTCTGCACGCCCCCAGCCGAAGAAGTATGAATCCCAATGCGCCGGGAAGTCAGGCTGGGTGCCCGTTTCGGTGCACGCCGCTTGAGAATGTCCTGTTCCTGCGCCATGGAGCGAGGCATGAAGAAAGTATAAAGGTGTGGAGAAACATCAAGAGTTGTCGTAGAGACGTTGCGAGTAACGTCTCTACGAACGGTTCTGCCATGGAACTCTAATTCATCGTGATCACTGCCCGGAATCGCACTTTGCCTTCGGCCACGCGATCGTATGCCTTGGCGACATCGTCGAGTTTGTAAGTTTCGGCAACGACCTTCACCTTACCTTTTGCGGCGTAGTCGAGCGCTTCGTAGAGATATTCGGGGCCATTCTGGCTCGATCCGATCACGCGCACGCGCTTGAACATTAATTCGGGATTGTAGTTGAACGGTTCATGGCCAACGCCCATCAGGATGACGCGGCCATCGGGGCGCATACCCTTTGCCGCATCAGCGGCCGCAGCCCACGAATTCGACGTCGCCAACAACACATCCGCTCCCCCTGTGGCGAGCAACTTCTCGCCGCTGTCGACAACTTCGTCGGCACCAAGGTCGCGAATCATTTTCTCTTTATCTTTTGATTTTGTGACAGCAATGGTCGTAAACCCCGACGCCTTCGCATACTGCAGCGCGAGGTGCCCGAGACCACCAATGCCAACCACCGCCACGCGCTCGTGCGGCTTAGGATCCGCGAGGCGGAGCCCGCTCCACACGGTATATCCGGCACAGAATATTGGAGCGGCCTGCTCGTAGCTGAGGCCGTCAGGAATCAACATGGTTGCGTCCGCGTAGGCGAGCATGTACTCGGCGTGGCTACCTTGCAGGCCAATACCGGTCGAGATCGCATTCGGGCACAACTCCTTCTTGCCGCGCAGGCACCACTCGCAGCGCCCGCAACCCTTCTGGTGCCAACCCACCCCGACGCGGTCGCCGACCTGGCGCGACGTCACGCCCGCGCCAACCTCGACGATTTCGCCGACGGGTTCGTGGCCAAGTACTCGGGGAAACTGCAACCCAAACAGGCCATGGGTAAGGTGTACGTCGGTGTAACAGAGTCCGCTGGCGTGAATCTTGATCACCACTTGATTCGGACCGGCTTTGGGCGTCTGCCACTCTTTGACTTCCCACTTACCGTTAACGGAAGGGACGACTGCTGCTTTCATGAAAGTGCTCCTGAAGACTTGCACGCGGAATCGCCAATGATCCTTCAGTTTGATGCTTTCAAGGGGTTGCGGATTCAACCCTTACTCCATTTGCGGTGCAGACGCATGCAACTGTAGACTTGTGGGTCGGCTACTCCTGCCGCCGTCACAGCCAGTCGAGCTTCGGTCGACAGCCGAGGCCAGGCGGTTTCTACATTGACCGTCCCCGGGTGAATCTTATGTTAGTCGTCATGAAGGCGCATGCCACCGAAGAGCAGGTGCGCGCCGTTTGCCAGAAAATCGAAAAGCTGGGCTACCGCGCGCACTCCATGCCAGGCGCGACCCGCACCGCCATCGGCATCACCGGTAACAAGGGCGAGGTCGAACATGGCACGCTCGAAGAAATGCCTGGCGTGCAGGAAGTCATACAGGTCTCGAAGCCCTACAAACTGGTCAGTCGTGATGTGAAGGAAGACAACACGGTCATCACTTTTCCCGGGACCAACGCTACCATCGGCGGACCTGGCCTCGCGATCGTCGCCGGACCGTGCGCCATCGAGAACCGCGACCAGGCGTTTACCGTGGCCGACCGGGTGTGCCGCGCCGGAGCGCAATTCTTCCGTGGGGGAGCCTACAAGCCGCGCACTTCTCCATACTCTTTTCAGGGACTCGGCGAGGAAGGGCTGCGCATCTGGCTGAAATTCGCGAGCCGTTGGCATGAAGATCATTACCGAGGCGATTGATCAGAGTCGCTCGACCTTTGCGAAGAGTATGCCGACATGATCCAGATCGGCGCGCGCAATATGCAAAATTTCTCTTTGCTGAAGCGCGCGGGACGCGGACCCAAACCTGTTCTGCTTAAACGCGGCATGTCAGCGACGCTCGAAGAATTCCTGATGGCCGCTGAATACATCCTGAGCGAAGGCAACTATAACGTGGCCCTCTGTGAGCGCGGTGTGCGTACGTTTGCGGATCACACACGCAACACGCTCGACTTGAGTGTCGTGCCTGCGGTGCAGCGGTTCAGCCATTTGCCGATTCTTGTCGATCCCAGCCACGGTACCGGCAAACGGAACAAAGTTACTCCACTATCGCGAGCCGCGGTGGCGGTGGGCGCCGACGGATTGATGGTCGAAGTGCATCACCAGCCCGACCAGGCTCTCTCGGATGGCCCGCAGTCGTTGTTCCCAGACCAGTTCGATGAGCTGATGACACAGGTACGACAGATCGCCGCTGTAGTGAAAAGGACTGTCCCCGCGATTGGCGTACGGGAGCCAGTGGCGGTGAACAAATAGCATTCTGAAATCAATATGTCGGCTGCTCCTTCTCTCGCGAACCATCGCGCGATATGGAGAGTTGAATTTGAATCGCGTGAACAAGACTCGCGTTCAGAATCTCGCTTGTGCGGTGGCTGTCGCGCTGATGCTCAGCGGCAGCTCTCTCGCGCAAGACTCGCAGCAACTTCTCGTCCCTCCCAGTCCGGGCAAAGCAATCCAGGACGCAGCCCAGTCCTCGGCTCAGTACCGGCCAAAGACAGGCCCGGTCGAAATTTTAAGCGATACGCAGGGCGTGGATTTTCAGCCCTATCTGAATCGCCTCCTCGGCAATGTTCGCCAGAACTGGTATGCACTCATCCCCGTCGACGCAAAAACCAAGAAGGCCAAGCTCGCGATCGAGTTTGCCCTGTCGAACGACGGAAACGTCCGCGCCATGAAACTTGTCGCAACCTCAGGAGACCAATCTCTCGACCGGGCAGCTTGGGGGGCGATCACTCGGTCCAATCCGTTTCCGCCATTGCCGGCGAAGTACAAAGGCGACCAGGTGGCCCTTCGATTTCACTTTTTTTACAATCCGGACAAATCAGACCTCGCGGCTGAGGGAATCTCGACCAAGCTTTCAGATCCGATCGTGCCCGCAGCGCTGATCAAGAGCACCTCCGACTCAAATCCTCCCCAGTATCCAAAGAAGGCCCGCAAAGAAAAGCTCGAGGGCATCGTCAGGCTGAAAGCGCTAATCGGTCCCGATGGCCGAGTCAGAAGCATCGACTCGCTTGAGGGAAACCTGGCGCTGGAAGACGCCGTCACGAAGGCGGTCCGCAAATGGCGGTTTCAGCCTGCCCAGAGAGATGGCAAGCCGGTGGAAGACCATGTGCTCATCAGAGTCGAGTTCCGTCTCGATGGCGAACAAGTACAGGCGCAAGTAATTTCGCCAGAGACCGCTTCCGCTGCAACTCCTCCTCAATAGCGGCGCTCATCAGCGTTTGATAAGCTTCCTTCTTAAGTTCGAAGATCACTTTGAGAAAACTTCTCTTCATCGCGGTACTGATTCCCATCCTGGGCGGGCTGGGATGGTGGTACTTTCGCGAGCAGCCGCTGCCCGATTACGGACCGCTTTACCGCGAATACGCTTACGTCACCAACGGCAAGAGCAACACGGTCAGCGTGATTGACTTGCGCACGTTCACGCTGGCAAAGACGATTCCCGTCGGCAGCGAACCCACCGGCATCGCCACCAACAGCAAGAAAAATGAAATCTACGTGGTCAACGCAAATTCGAACAACATCAGCGTGATCAATGCTGAGACCAACACCGTGGCAGCCACAATTGGTGTGCACGGGCGGCCCTATTTCATCGAGGTGGCGGACGACGGCAAACGCGCTTATGTCGCCAACTCGGCCTCGAACAATGTCAGCGTGATCGATCTCGACCAGCGACTCGTGATTGGCAACGTCCGAGTGGGCGCTGCGCCCGGGATCGCGCGGCTTTCTCCCGATGGCTCAACGGTGGTTGTGAGTAATCGCGGCGATAATACCGTCTCCCTCATCGATGCGAACCAACTGCGCGTGCGCGCGACGCTGCCAGTCTGCCAGCAACCGGAGGAGATTGCGATTCTGCCGGACTCCAGCAAAGCCTTCGTAGCGTGTTCCGGCTCGTCGCAAGTAGCCTCGATTGCCCTGCGCAACGACGCGGGAAAAGGCGGAGAAAAGAAAGACGACCGCGTGTTGGCCTTGCTTGACGTGGGCCGCACCCCGGTGAGCCTGGCGCTCAAGCCCGACGGCGGAGAATTGATCGTATGCAATTTCGATGCTGACAGCATTTCGATCATTGAGACCGGGAACGACGAGGTTGGCAATAGCCTGGAAATCGGCCAGCATCCGTCGCGCGGTGTGGTCACTGCCGACAATTCGCGGCTCTATGTCACGAATTTCGGGTCGAACAGCGTCGCAATTTACGACATTGATTTCGGACGCCGTATCGGGACACTGACCGTGGGCAGCCATCCGGATGGCATCGCACTAACGCCGGACCAGCGCTATCTTCTGGTGCTCGATACGCTGTCCGGGGACGTGACCGTGATTCAGAAGCGTACGCCCCGCAAGCTGGAGCCGACGGAGTATTCACTGATGACGATGATTCCCGTAGGCTCGCAGCCGAACGCGATTGTAGTGAAGTCGTTCATGTTGAGCGCGAAGAAGTAGGAGCTGCGACTTCAGGGATCCCCTAAATGTTTGTCATTCCGACTCTGAGCGGAGCGAAGAGGAGGAATCTGCTTACCTGCCGACGACAGCAAACAGCAGGGTCCTCCTCGCATTCGCTCGTCGGAATGACAGCAACTTAGGGAGAGCTATACCGCGGCAGGCTTGGCGCAGAATTTGTCGAACGCGGCTTTGAGGTCGGCGGCAATTGCCGGGGCTTCGCGCGATTCGATGTCGCGGCGCGGCATCATGTAGACGAGCTGTCCGTCGTTCAGAATCGCAATCGAAGGCGACGACGGTGGCCATCCGGTGAAATAACTGCGGGCGCGTTCCGTAGCTTCCGTGTCCTGTCCGGCGAAGACCGAAAAGGCCTTGTCGGGCCGGGTAGAATTCTGCAGCGCCATGCGAACCGCGGGACGCATGCGGCCTGCGGCGCATCCGCAGGTCGAGTTCACGACCATCATCGTCGTGCCGGGATTCTTGACCGCCTGATCCACTTCCTCAGCGCTGCGCAGCTCAACAATTCCCAATCGCGTCAATTCCTCGCGCATCGGGACAACCATAATTTCGGGATACATCGGCATCGGTTTTGATTCCTCTCTGTGTGTCTCTCCATTGTAGCGTGAGTTCCCGGTCGCTGCCCTCTTAGCCGCTGTGTATATTGAAAACGTCCCATGCTGCTTCAAGAAAACGTTCCGCTGGCCCCCTTGACCACCTTCCGTATCGGTGGTCCTGCGCGTTTCCTTGTCGAAGCGAAGTCAGTGACCGAGGTGCAGGAAGCCGTCGCATTCACACGCTCCAAGGATCTGCCGCTGTTTGTTCTGGGAGGCGGCAGCAACCTCGTAGTCGCGGATTCCGGCTGGCCCGGCCTCGTTTTGAAAGTTGCGATTCAAGGCATCGAGCGACGCCCCGGCCACGACGACGAGGGCCGCGTCCTGTTCGACGTGGGAGCGGGAGAATCCTGGGACCGATTCGTCTCACACGCGATTATGGCGCAATGCGCGGGGGTCGAGTGTCTGAGCGGCATACCGGGGAGCGTCGGCGGCACGCCGGTGCAAAACGTGGGCGCCTACGGGCAGGAAGTCGCAGAGACAATCGAATCAGTCGAAGTATTCGACCTTAAAGACTGCGCGGTGCGCGAGTTGTGCCGCGAGGCCTGCGGCTTCACTTATCGATCGAGCATTTTTAATACGACCGAGCGCGGCAGGTTCGTGATCCTGCGTGTCGTCTATGCGCTTACGCCCGGCGGCGAACCGCGCATCCGCTACGCTGATTTGAAGCGTCACTTCGAAGGCCGTGAGACTCCACCCAACCTTGCCGAAACGCGCGAGGCTGTACGGCACATCCGCGCGCTCAAGGGAATGCTGCTGGTGGCGGGCGATCCGGATTGCCAAAGCGCTGGATCGTTTTTCAAGAACCCGGTGCTCACGGCGGAACAGCACGAAGATTTACGGAAGCGAGCCATCGCCAAGGGATTCTCCGTTCCCAGCTATCCCGCGCTCGAAAAGAGCAAGAAGGTTTCGGCGGCGTGGTTAGTGGAGAAATCCGGGTTCGCCCGCGGCTACGGCTTAGGCCACGTTGGCATTTCGAGCAAGCACGCTCTAGCAATAGTGAATCGCGGCGGAGCCACCGCCGCCGAAGTCCTCGCGTTGAAAGACCAGATCCAGCAGCGCGTCGAAGAAATCTGGGGCGTGTGCCTCGAACCCGAACCAGTCATGGTGGGCTTCTAAGAGACTCTAATCCACCCCGTTACTTGAATTGCAAGCATCCACCTGCCAGTCGTTCTCCCCAAGGACTTTCAACAATTCCTGAACAAAACGGGCCTCTGGACGGTCTTCATGATTGAGGGCAGACAAGTGGTGGCGGGAGAAGCAATTCTGAGCGGCGTAGCAACGGCCGGGCACAGTCAAGACGACGGTCAAGAGCAGAGTCGAGACCGTAGTCTTGACGGCCTGCTCGCGGCACTGGTCCGCGACCATTCGCGGCTGGTTTACCGCATCGCGTATGCGGTGCTCCGCCGCCACCACGATGCCGAAGACGCGACCCAGGAAACGTTCCTGCGGGTGCTGCGCTACAGCTCGAGGCTTGCTGCGGTGGAAGATCCGAAGACATGGCTGGCGCGAATCGCATGGCGCGTTGCCGTGGACCGCAACAAGCAGCAAGGTCGTAAGAAGGAGATTCCCCTGGAGGATCCCGAGAAGCCGTTGGCGGAAGTCGCCGCCAACGAAGCTCCCGCGGACTCCACTCTGCACGGTGCGCAAATGAGTGCAGCGCTGCAGCGCCTGATCGCGGCGCTTCCCGCGAAGCTGCGTGAGCCGTTGATTTTGTCAACCCTCGAAGAGATGTCGCCCAGGGAAGTCGCCGCGACGCTGGGAATCAATGAAGCGGCAGTGCGGTCGCGAGTCTTTCGGGCGCGGCAGATTTTGAAAGGCAAGCTGGCGGGACAATTGGGCAGGTAGGTGGCCAATGAAAAACACGAATCAAGACGAATTCGATCGCGAACTGGATGCGGCGCTGGCCCAATTTGCGGCCGTCGAGCCGCGAGCTGGGCTCGAAGAGCGCGTGCTCTCGAACTTGCGAAGCGCTGCCGCTGAAGCAGCCGCCGGCGAAGCACAAGATCGTCGATGGTGGTGGTGGACCCTGGCAGCAGCGCTCACCGCGATGATCATGGTTGCGCTTACTCTGGCCTGGAGGCCGGAAAAGCCATCGGGGAAGCCGTCCGTGGTTGCGCAGCATCCCGGAGGAACCATGCAAAATGCACCGCCGGCAGAAACCAAGCTGGTATCGGCGGCCCGGGGAAATCTGGTTCCTCCGCACTCGGCGCAGACAGCGCACAGGAGCTGGCATTCAACTCCATCTGTCGTGGCCGCGGACTCGCCAAAGCTCGATCAATTTCCTTCCCCGCAGCCCTTAAGCGCGCAAGAGAAGATTCTGGCTGACTATGTTCGGCAGTTTCGCGACCAGGCGGTCCAGATTGCGCGCGTCACGAATGCGGAGGTTCAACGGGATCGAATGGAAGTGCTCGGCCCAACGCAAGAAGCGCCCGGCTTTACGGAGCACGAACCGGTGATGAGCCGATAACAAGAACAGAGCGACAACAAGAGCAGAGGAGAGTCGAAATGCTGAGAAAAGAAACCATTGTGTTGGCAGTCGTCTTGGGATGGGTAGTTGTGTTTGGAGCAGGCCGCGGCACGGCCCAGGAAGCATCCACTGCGGCAAAGGCCGCGGAGGGCGAGAGCAAGACGAAGTCGCAGTCCTGGGACAAACCGCTGGAAGAGTACCGTCTCGATTTCTCGATCAATGAGATGGAAGACGGCAAGAAGACCAACACTCGCCAGTACTCCATGAACCTCGCCACCAACGAAGGCAATGAGATCAAGATCGGAACGCGAGTCCCGGTCGAGTCGAAGGAGGGCGAATTCCAGTATCTCGACGTGGGAACCAACATCTTCGCCAGGATTGGGGAACTCAGAGGCCAGACTGAGTTGACGGTACGAGCCGAAACCAGCAATTTTGCCGTGCCGGAGCCGAACCTGGACAAACGCGACTTACATCCAATCCTTCGGCAACTGAAGATGGGCGGAACTGTCTTGCTGCCGTTGTCGAAGCCGGTTGTGATGACCAGCGCGGAGGACCCGAACTCGAAGCGCCAGTTTCAGTTGGAAGTTACGGTCACGAAGCTCAAGTAGATGTTGTGGAGCGGACACTCTTGTCCGCCCTACTAGAAACAAAAAAGCGCCGCTCCGGTTCGTGACCCTGCTTTTAGGCTGTAACCCCTATCAAGGGGAGAGTCGAGCGATCCGGCCAAGCGGCGCTTCATATTTCCTATCGGCAAGTTTTGCCGCCTCTTGAAAGATTTTTACAAACATTTCTCGGGTGAGTTTTCCCGTCTGTGTGTTCTGGTTTGACGGATGATACGACGCTAGTAAAACCGTGCCATCGGGTAACCGGTAACTGGCGCCGTGTTTGAAGATATAGGCTTTCTTGCTGGCAACCAGCCCGCGGCGCTTAACGTAGTTGAGATAGGCGTCGAACCCGATCTTACCCAGCGCCACAATAACCTTCACGTTTTTTAATCCTGCGATTTCGCGATCGAGAAAGTGTGAGCACTCGGCGAGTTCCTGGGGAAGCGGCTTGTTGTCCGGCGGAGCGCAGCGGACGGCCGCGGTGATATAGAGATCCTTCAGCGTCATGCCGTCGTTGCGATCGGTGCAGTGCGATTGGCTGGCGAATCCGGTTTCATGCAGCACCGGATACATGAAGTTCCCGGACGCATCGCCGGTAAAGGGACGCCCTGTGCGGTTCGAGCCGTGCGCGCCCGGGGCCAGGCCCATGATGAGGACTCGCGCATTCGGGTCACCGAACCCAGGCACGGGCTTACCCCAATATTCCCAATCACGGTAAGCCCGCCGCTTGTCGCGGGCGATCTGCTCTCGATACGTCACGAGCCGCGGACAGCGCGTACAGGCAACAACTTCTTTGTTTAGAACGGTCAGCCAGTCCACGTGGTCATTAGACCACATCGGATACTGTCCTTCAGTTCCAGTGATGTTGCGGCTGGGCGGGCATTTCGGAGCCCTTTCCGAAAAGAAATGTGTTGTAACTTCGCCGTTCATGAGCCATTCTGTCCCGATTTTTCGTTCTTCATAGTAGAGGAAGGAACCCCACCCCCAGGTGACTGCCCGACCTATTCCCAGACGAATGAGAGAACCGACATGAAAAACCTAACGATGTATTCAGCAAGAAATTGCAGCGGGGTGGGTTTTAGAGTTTTCCGCCAAGCCACCTTCGGAGTACTCCTTGTGCTTTCCGTTCTGTGCGCTGGAGCTCTCAACGCGCAAACCTATGCTGATCTTTTTGAGTTCCCTGGAAAACCTGGGGGATGCTGTCCGCAACACCCATCTTTAATGGCCCAAGGCAGGGACGGAAATCTTTACGGCATTACGACAACCGGAGGCGCCAACAATCTCGGGTCGGTTTTCAAGATCACACCCACCGGAACTCTGACGCAACTGTTTAGCTTCGACACGGTGCATGGCAGTACTCCAGTTGGGGGACTGGTGCTGGGCCTCGATGGAAATCTCTACGGAACGACGGAGTTAGGCGGCGCCAGCGGATTCGGGACCATCTTCAAAATCACTCCGGCCGGGGTGCTGACCGTACTCTACAACTTCACTGGCAATTCCACGACCGACGGCGGTTTTCCAGTATCGCCTTTGATCGTTGGACCCGACGGTCAATATTACGGCACGACGCATCCCGGCATCGCGTTCAAGGTGTCGGCGACTGGTGTGTTCACACGAATCGCCACCATTCCCAGCGAGTCCTTTGGTCCGCTCCTGCTGGCAACAAATGGCTCCTACTACGGGGTCACGGAATTCGCTGGCACTAATACCCTAGGTACGATCTACAAGGTCACTGGAAATACCTCGACAACGCTTTTCAACTTCGACGGGCCGCACGGCGATTTCCCCATTGGCGGGTTGGTCCAAGGGTCCGACGGAAATATCTATGGCACAACCTCGGCCGGAGGCAGCGCGAATGATGGAGTCATTTTCCGGATTACGCCGACCGGAACCTACACCGTGGTGTTCAACTTTGACCACGTCAATCAACTGGATCTGGGCTATCAGGCCTATGCCGGCTTAATTGCGGGCAACGACGGGAACCTGTACGGCACTACGATTTGGGGCGGTAGCAATGGGGATGGTGTGATCTTCCAGATGACAACGTCCGGAGCGTACTCGGTCCTGTTCAACTTCGATGGAACACACGGCACTGGCACTTACGCGACGCCGATGCAACACACGAGCGGCGAATTTTTTGGATTGACGAAGAGAGGCGGCGCGCTAGGAAATGGCGTTGTCTATGGTTTCGGCGCCAACCTTCCGCCTTTCATATCATTGACAAACCCTAGCGGAGCAGTCGGCAGTACTGTGGGAATCCTGGGAAAGGGATTCAGCACCGCCAGCAGCGTTATGTTTAATGGAACGCCCGCGTCCTTTCATGTAGTGTCGAATACCTTTATGACGGCGACCGTTCCGTCGGGGGAAACTGGATTCGTTATCGTGTCCACAGCGTCCGGGGCACTACTCAGCAGCAAGGTTTTCAAGGTGCCGCCCAAGATCATTAGTTTCTCGCCTACCAGTGGAAAGGTCGGCGACTCGATCGTTCTCACCGGAACCGGCTTGATTCAAACCGAGATTGTGAGCGTGGGCGGAGTAAAAGCAACGTCGTTTACCGTGAACTCCGACCTGCAGGTGACCTTCAAGGTTCCAACTGGAGCAAAGTCCGGCAAGATTAGTGTCACGACGCCCGGCGGTATTGCCACCAGCACTGCGATCTTCACAGTGACGCCCTGATCGGACGTCCAGTCAGCATGTGATCACAGGCCGGCGGAAGATCGTCGGCTTTTTCATTCATCGGTCATCCACCGATTCGTAGAGATGTAGCTTGCCTTTTCTCTTCGGGCGGTGAGCGGAAGGCGGCATTCGTGGCGCTGACGTAGAGACGTTGCCGTCAACGTCTCTACGGATATGTCGTGAGGTTTCCTCATTTGGGCATGAGACTAACGGCTCTAATACCCCCATCCCCACTCCTCGTTTGACGCTACTCTCCTTCAGTCTTTACACTCAAGGTTAACGTTGCGTGAATTGAGCCAGCTCTTCTTGCTCAGGAGGACGTTGGTCGTACACGGCAGATCCAGCCAGAGGTTGCGAAGTACGCCGAAAGGGTGAATGTGAGTCCCACAGAAACAGTTGAAACCAAGAACGACGCGAAGAAGAACGATGGCGTCAAGCGCGAGATTTCGGTTGAGATTCCAGCCGAGGAAGTGGCCCGCGAAACCGAGACATTGTTCAGAAGTATCAGAAGGTGGCGCGGCTTCCCGGGTTCCGCGCCGGACACGTGCCCGCGTCGATCATCCGGCAGCGGTTTCAAGGAAGATCTGAAGAGCGATGTGGTCGAGGCGCTCGTCCCGCAGCTACTTCCGCAAGGAAGCCGAGAAGATGGGCTTGATTCCGGTGTCGCAGCCGCGGGTCACCGATCTGCACATTCATGACGGCGAGCCGCTGCGCTTCAAGGCGAGCTTCGAGATCATGCCCGAGATCAAGGTGGAGGGCTACAAGGAACTGCGCGCCGATCATCCGGAGATCGCAGTAAAGGACGAAGAAGTCGAAGAGGCGCTGAACAACGTGCGCGAGCAGCATGCGACGTTCACGTCGGTCGAAGGCCGTCCACTCGCCGACGGCGATTTCGCGCAGGCCTCGATGGACGGCAAGCCCGAAAGACAAGCCCGAGGACGGACGCCCCCAGCCCGTACACATGGATGAAGTGCTGATCGAGATTGGCGGCAAGAATACGGTGCCGGAGTTCACCGAGAATCTGCGCGGCGCCAATGCCGGAGATGAGCGCGAATTTGAAGTGACCTATCCCGAAGACACCAACGACAAGCGGCTCGCGGGCAAGACGTTCGTCTACACGGTGAAGATCAGGCGCCATCAAGCAGAAGAGCTTGCCGGAGCTGAACGACGAGTTCGCCAAGGAACTGGGCGAGTTCACGAACCTGGACGCAGGTGCGCAAGCAGATTCGCGAGAACATGGAGGCCGAGCGCAAGCACGACGGCCGAGCACGAGGCCAAAGACAAGCTGGTGGCCGAACTGGTCAAGCGCAACGATTTTGAAGTGCCGGAGTCGCTGGTTGACCGGCAGATCGATCTTCGTCTGGAACGCGGCCTGCGCGCGCTGGCGGCGCAGGGCATGAAGATGGAAGACATGAAAAAGATGGACCTGCCGCGGTTGCGGGCGGGCCAGCGGGACCAGGCGGTGCAGGATGTAAAGTCGTCGTTGTTACTGGAACGCATCGCGGAGCTGGAAAAAATTGAGGTCGGCGATGACGAATTGAATCATGAGATTGAAGCGCTCGCGCAGCAGATCAAAACAGACTCCGAAGCGGTCCGCGCTCGTTTGACACAGGATGGGGGCCTCGATAGAATCCGGAACAGAATCCGCAGCGAAAAGACCCTCGATTTTCTGTATCACCAGTCCGCGTAATTCGAGAACGCGGACCACTTTCGAATCCTCCCATGGCAGACAAGACGTGGTTACGGGGCGGAGTGTGGCAGGTGAACGTGAAGCAATGAACGATCCACACATGATGCTGGTTCCGATGGTCATCGAGCAGACCGGGCGGGGCGAACGCGCCTACGACATCTATTCCCGGCTGCTGCGCGACAACATTATTTTCATCGGCACGCCGATTGACGACAACATCGCCAACCTGGTGATCGCCCAGATGTTGTTTCTGGCTCAGGAAGATCCGGAGAAAGACATCCAGCTTTACATCAACTCTCCGGGTGGCTCGATCACGGCTGGCATGGCGATTTACGACACCATGCAGTATGTGAAGAACGATGTGATGACGTTGTGCGTCGGCCAGGCGGCATCGATGGCAGCGTTACTTTTGGCATCAGGTGAACCGAAAAAGAGATTGGCACTTCCGAATTCGCGGATTCTAATACATCAGCCGTCTATGGGAGGATTGTCGGGACAGGCCACCGACATTGACATCCACGCCCGCGAGATTCTGCGCATGCGCGAGATCACCAACCAGTTACTCTCGAAGCACAGCGGGCAGAAACTGGACAAGGTGGAGAAAGATGTCGAGCGCGACTTCATTATGAACGCGCAGCAGGCTAAGGAATACGGAATCATAGACGATATCATCTATAAGACGGCAAAAGCGGTATGATCGGCCTTCGCGCCTGACGGAAGTTGGGCGTGGAAAAGCGCAACGGCAGAACGGACCGAAGGACGCTGGGACCCCGATTAAGCCGCCAGACGGTGAAGGAGTAAAGCCGAGTGAAAAATAAGTCGGGAACTGACGAGATTCTGCGCTGCTCGTTCTGCCACAAGTCGCAGGACGCGGTCGCCAAACTGATCTCGTCGCCCAGCGATTATCCCCGCGCCTACATTTGCGACGAGTGCGTTGCGGTCTGCAACTCGATTCTCGAAGACGACCGCACCGCGACGCCGCAGACCAGCTACTCCCAATCAACTGCCCAAGCCGCAGGAAGTGAAAACCTTCCTCGATGAATACGTCATCGGGCAGGAGCAGACCAAGAAGAAGCTGGCGGTCGCGGTTTACAACCACTACAAGCGCATCTTCATGAACCGCCAGAAGACCGGCGACGGGATCGAACTCGGCCAAGTCGAACATCATGCTGATCGGGCCGACCGGCACCGGCAAGACTTTGCTGGCGCAGACTCTGGCCCGCATGCTGGATGTGCCCTTCGCGATCGTCGACGCGACCACGCTCACCGAAGCCGGCTACGTCGGCGAGGACGTGGAGAACATCATCCTGAAGCTGCTGCAGGCGGCCGACGGCGACGTCAGCCGGACCCAGACCGGCATTATCTACATCGACGAAGTCGACAAGATCGGACGCAAGGACGAGAATCCGTCCATCACCCGCGACGTTTCGGGCGAAGGCGTGCAGCAGGCGCTGTTGAAGATTCTGGAAGGCACGATCGCCAACGTTCCTCCGCAGGGTGGACGCAAGCATCCGCACCAGGAGTTTACGCCAGTCGACACGACCAACATTCTCTTCATCTGCGGCGGAGCCTTCGTCGGACTCGACAAGATCATCGTCGCGCCGGATCGGCAAGAAGTCGCTGGGCTTCCGCACCGGTGAAGATGCCGAAAAGGAAGAGTCCTTCAGCTCGAAGAAAGCGCACTCAGGAACTGTTGCAGGAAGTTCAGCCGGAAGATCTGATCAAGTTCGGCTTGATTCCCGAATTTGTCGGACGCCTGCCGGTGGTCGGCATGCTGGAAGATCTCGACGAATTCGCGCTGATCGAAATCCTGACCCGTCCGAAGAATGCCATCGTCAAGCAATACCAGCGGCTGTTCGAGTTTGAGAATGTGCGCCTGAAGTTCAACGACGAAGCTCTGCGCGCGATCGCGCGCCAGGCCATGGCTCGCAAGGTCGGGGCCCGCGGCTTGCGCATGATTCTCGAAGAGCTCATGCTCGACTTGATGTTCAACTTCCCGAGCCAGAAGAAGTTAAAGGAATTCGAAGTCACCCGCGAAATGGTGGAGAAACGCACCGCGTCGTTCGCCACGGTGATGGAGAAGGCGGGATAGGGCAGGTCGCTCTTGTAGCCGTTAGGACACGTACGGTCACGTAGGAATCGCCGCGTTACCGCGTTCGGACTTCGTGCCAACGACTAACGGCCATCGGACTAACGACCGGTCGCCAAATGGCCTTGACACTTATGTGCCATTCCCGCAGGCTCCGGGTCGAGGTAAAATCGAGTAGGTGTCTGGTCTGGCGTTCGGCTTATTTGCATTCCCAGGAGACTCAGTGACCACATCCAAGGAAAAATTCGAATCCAGAAAGCTGCCCATGATGCCCATTCGGGACGTGGTCATCTTCCCCTTCATGATGACGCCGTTCGTTGTGGGCCGCGAATCGAGCGTGCGGGCTCTCGAAGAAGCGCTGGCAGCGGACAAGAAGATTTTCCTGGCGACACAGCACGACGCCTCCATCGACGAACCCAAGGCCAACTGAAATCTATCAGGTCGGCACGATCGTCAACATCGTGCAGAGCCTGAAACTGCCCGACGGAAACATCAAAGTTCTGGTCGAGGGCATTGAGCGCGGCAAGATTCTGCAGGTCGTCGACACCGAAGGCTTCATGCAGGCCACGGTGCGGGTGGCGCGCTACGCCACCGAAACCAATCAGACGCTCGAAGCCAGCATGCAGCGCGTCACTTCCCTGTTCGAGCAGTACGTGAAGCTTTGTCAGGCGCTGAATTACGAGACCATGATTTCGGCCGTTCGGATGGAAGATCCGGCGAAGCTGACCGACGTGATCTCTGCCAACTTGCAACTTTCGATCGAAGAGAAGCAGGAACTGCTCGAGATTTTCGATCCGGCCGAACGGCTCACGCGCATTGCCGACGTTCTCGACATCGAGATCGAAAAGCTGAACGTGGACCGCACCATCCAGTCGCGTGTAAAGCGGCAGATGGAGAAGGCGCAGAAAGAGTATTACCTCAACGAGAAGATCAAGGCCATCCAGAAGGAACTGGGCCGCGGCGAGAAGAGCGAGTTCGACGAACTGAAAAAGAAGATCGAATCCGCCGGCATGCCGAAAGATGTCAAAGACAAGGCGCTGCAGGAACTGAAGAAACTGGAAGCCATGCCGCCGATGTCGGCCGAGTCGACGGTTTCGCGCAACTACCTCGACTGGCTGCTGGCGGTGCCGTGGAAGAAGCGGTCGAAGGAAATCCGCAATATCTCCCGCGCCGAGAAAGTTCTGAACGAAGATCACTATGGGCTGGAGAAGATCAAGGAACGCATTCTTGAATTTCTGGCCGTGCGGCAGTTGGTAAAGAATCCCAAGGGATCGATTCTTTGCTTCGTCGGACCTCCGGGAGTCGGCAAGACTTCGCTGGGAATGTCGATCGCCAAGGCCACCGGACGCAAGTTCGTCCGCATGTCGCTGGGCGGAGTGCGGGATGAGGCCGAAATTCGCGGCCATCGGCGCACCTACATCGGCGCGCCTGCCCGGCCAGATCATCCAGATGATGAAGAAGGCGGGCACCAAGAATCCGGTCTTCATGCTGGATGAAGTCGACAAGATGTCGATGGACTTCCGCGGCGATCCGTCGGCTGCGCTGCTCGAAGTGCTTGATCCCGAGCAGAACTTCATGTTCGTGGACCACTACCTCGACGTGGAATACGACTTGTCGCAGGTTTTCTTCGTCGCGACGGCGAACGTGATGCACACCATTCCTCCGGCCTTGCAAGACCGCATGGAAGTGCTGCGACTGCACGGCTACACCGAGCAGGAAAAAGTCGAGATTGCCAAGCAGTTCCTGGTGAAGAAGCAGATGCTGGCCGGCGGGCCTGTCGGAAAAGAACATCAAGTTCACCGACGACGCCATCACGTCGCTGATTCGCTCCTACACTCGCGAAGCGGGCGTGCGCAACCTGGAGCGCGAGATCGGCAATGTCTGCCGCAAGGTCGCGCGCAAGGTGGTGAAGGAAGGCGAGAATTACTCCATCACGATCACGGGCGAGAACGTCAACGACTTCCTCGGCGTGATCAAGTTCCGCGACACGCTGGCGCATGAGAAGTGCGAAGTCGGACTCGTCACGGGCCTCGCTTGGACCGAAGTTGGCGGCTCGATCCTCAGCACCGAAGCCAGTGTTGTCGACGGCAAAGGCAAGCTCACACTGACCGGCAAACTCGGCGACGTGATGCAGGAATCGGCACAGGCGGCGATGTCGTATGTGCGTTCGCGCGCTCACCGCCTCGGCTTGACCCGCGACTTCTACCGCAATCTCGATCTGCACGTGCACGTGCCTGAGGGAGCGATCCCGAAAGACGGTCCGTCGGCCGGCATCACGATTGCGACCGCTATCTCAAGCGCTTTGAGCAAGATTCCTGTTCGCCGCGATCTGGCCATGACCGGCGAAATCACGCTGCGCGGCAAGGTTCTTCCGATCGGCGGTCTCAAAGAGAAACTGCTGGCCGCTCACCGCGCCGGGATTGTTCGAAGTGATCCTGCCGAAGGATAACGAGAAGGATGTGGCCGAGGTCCCGGAGAATCTGCGCAACGCGATGAAGCTGCATTTCGTCGACACGATGGACCAGGTGCTGGCAGATCGCGCTCGAGTCGCCGCTGCCGAAGGTTGAGGAGGAGGCGACGCAGCCGATCGCGCCGCCGCTGACCTCCGGCACCGCAGAAGCCCGACTGCGCATCAGTAGGGCAGTGTTCCTTGATTAAGCGAAAGGCTCGCTCACGCGGGCCTTTTGTTCTGCGCCTGAGTGCACGCATGGGCTGGTTCACCCAAAGCCGTTACGCGCAGGCCGCCGTATCCTGTCGCATAGATCCGTGAGCGCTCGCTCGACACATTCCGTGAGCCACTGCTCCAGAAGAGCGTGTTCGGCATCGGGGATGTAGCTGAAGCGGATACCGCAATGGCTGACCGTGCTTCCAGACGACGGTTCCGGTCGCGTGCAGCATGTCTCCGGTGTCGGGCAGAGGAAAACGCAGATCGACCTCCTCGCCGGCGCTCAGGTGCACCCCGGCAACCTGATCGTCGGAACTGGTCCTGAGACCAACGCCACCTTCGCTCAGGTTTAAAACGGTCGCCTCGGCGAACGGCTGAGTCCGGGTGCGAACCATCGTCAGGATGTTGACCGGTTCTCGATGCTGCTTGCGGCGCCTCACCACGGTCGCGTAGTAGGCAGCTCGCAGGCAGCGCTCAATCTGTACGACGGACGCGGGCTTGTGAATCAGGAAGTGCACTCCCGCGGCAAACGCCTGTCTGAGATCGAGCAGGTCGCGCACGATCGCGACCAGGACGCACTCCTGATTCAGCTTTGATCGGCCGACGGCGCCAAGGAACTCGGCGAGATTGTCGATCTCGCGCCAGTCCACGATGATCAGGTCTCGAATTCATGAGCCTGGATCATTGCGAGTGCAGCGTCGCAGTCGCCCACGACCTTGGGCGTGACCTGCGAGCTGGTTCAGCACAGAACGAGTAGTCCCGAGAAACTGTTCCGTCCGCGCAAAGCAAGAGCGTGTGCATGGGGAGTGTCGGATTCAGGCTGTTGCTCATAACCGTCTCCGTGCAGCGCGAATCTTGCTGGTGCTGTCGCTGCTACTGGTTCAATCGGCCCGGGTGCGCCGGAGTTAGGTCAATGGACGGGCGGAGCGTCGTGAAACGCGCGGTTACGACGGTGTGGGAAGTGGCAGCGTCTCGGATGGCCCTCGGGATGGTCATTTCGCTATCCCTGGACGTCGGCGCTGGTTACTCCATCGCTTGCCAACTCTTCCAGGCGTTGCACACTTGAGCATGAGGGTTCTCTCACGATTCCTGGCGGCGGCCACCGATGCCGCGCACTTCCCTGTCCCAGCTCTGCCGGAGATCGCCTTCCTTGGCCGTTCCAATGTCGGCAAATCGAGCGTGATCAATTCTCTGGTCGGGACCAAGCTGGCGCGCACCAGTTCGACTCCCGGTCGCACTCGCAGCATCAACTTTTTCGAGATTCGCTGGCCGGGCAAGCCGCATCCGGAACTGATCTTTGCCGATCTGCCAGGCTACGGGTACGCGAAGATCTCGCGCGAGATTTCGCAGGAGTGGCCGAAGTTTATTGAGCCTTATCTCAACGAGCGGCCGACGCTGGCGCTGTGCGTCGCGCTGGTCGACGCGAACGTCCCTCCGCAGCAGAGCGACCGGCAGTTGGTCGATTTTCTAAACGCCGTCAGGCCGCGAATTCCTGCTGGTTGCGACCAAGAGCGACCGGCTTTCGAACAATCAACTGCATAACTCCTTGCGAACTCTGGCCGAGGAGTATCCCTCAGCGCGACTGCTTCCCTTTTCGGCCAAGACGGGCGCCGGACGCGACGAACTGTGGAAGTAAATTCGACAGGCAGCCCAACAAATGCCGGCGGCTCAGGCGCCATCTAGCGCGTCCGAGTATTAGACAATTCTCACCAAGATTCGTCCTCAACCTCGCCTCGCTAATCTTTGAAAGCACTTCTTCCGATAGTGACTGCAGAGTTCTGGCGGTTCGTGTAAGTGCCACGAGCGCGCCGGGACACAGCGGGACTCTATGGCACAGGAAAACAATGAAGGCATCGCTTATCTGATGGCTCTGAAGCAAACGGCGGGACCACACGCCGCGAGTGCGGCGGGGCCGGCACGGGAGCCCGATCTGGAGCATCGGCCGGAGGCGATTGGAGCGAAAAACTCGGCCTCCCCATCGCAATTCACAGGAGCGGAAAAGCGGCGCAGCCCACGTTACAAGTGCGAAGGCAGCGCCGAGATGCGCGAGGAAGGCCACGACGTGCGGACTTGGGCAACATTTACCGATATCAGCCTGCACGGTTGCTACGTGGAAGCGCAGGCCACTTATCCCGTAGGTAGTGTGCTGCACATGAAATTGGCCGCCAACGGAATGACGGTTGAAACCAAAGGCACCGTGCGTGTCAGCTATCCCTACCTCGGCATGGGGATCGCATTCGCGGACATGACGGAGGAAGAACGCGCCAGGCTTGAAAGAATTGCTTGGCACCATTTCGCGACCGTCGGTAATTATGGGACCGGGAATTGCGTCGGCGCTGCCCTCCTGTGGACCGCTGGATGCTGTGCCTCCGATCACTGACGCGAAAGCCGCGGTACAGGCATTGGTCGAGTTTTTCGAAAGCCACCACATGCTCACGCGCGACGATTTCCTGAGAATTCTGCAGAAGAGCCAGGCGCCTGATGCGATGCGGTAGACAGGCCGCTAGGTCTCCGCTGCCGTATGCATAGCTGGCAGTAAATCACTTCGGCTAAAGATTCGTCGCCCTCCGGCACGGAAATTCCTTCATTCGCTATGATGAAGAAGCATGGCTCTCTATCTCATCACCGGCATTGGCGGCTTCATTGGATCGTCGCTGGCTCGGGCGCTGCTGGCGCGCGGCGAGCAAGTGCGTGGCGTAGACAACTTCGCCACCGGCAGGCGTGAGAACATCGCAGAGATTCTGGACCACATTGACTTTCGCGAAGCCGACATTCTCGACCTCGACGCGATGCACAAGGCGTGCGCCGGGGTCGATTTCGTGCTGCACCAGGCAGCGATTCCCTCCGTGCCGAAATCGGTTCTCGACCCTCTGGGCAGCAATCGCGCAAACGTTGACGGTACGGTCAACGTGCTGGTGGCAGCGCGCGATGCAAAGGTAAAGCGCGTAGTTTATGCGGCATCGTCCTCAGCCTACGGCGACACGCCAACTCTGCCCAAGCATGAGGCAATGAAGCCAGATCCAATTTCGCCCTACGCCGTGGCCAAGCTGGCGAGCGAGCAGTACATGATTTCGTTTTACCGCTGCTACGGGCTCGAAACCGTCGCCCTGCGCTATTTCAATATTTTCGGTCCGCGGCAGGATCCCTCATCGCCCTACTCAGGCGTGCTGGCGAAATTCATCACGCTGATGTTACGCGGGCAGCAACCTGCCATCTACGGCGAAGGGGAACAGAGCCGAGACTTCACCTACATTGATAATGCCGTCTCGGCGAATCTGCTGGCATGCACCGCGCCGGCAGCAAAAGCTGCGGGACAAGTCTTTAACGTCGCCACCGGTCGCCGAGTCACGCTGAACGAAACCTTCAAGTTGCTGCAGGGCCTGACTGCTTACTCAGGACAGCCCAAGCACGAAGCGGAACGCGGCGGTGACATAAAGCACTCGCTGGCCGACATCTCGAAAGCGGAAGCGGGCATAGGCTACAAGCCCGTTGTTGACTTCGAAGAAGGGCTGCGGCGCACGGTGGAGTGGTACCGGAACATCTAGGCGTAAGACCTCGAACCTCAGATCTCAGCCTCAGAACCTTGTAGAGACGCAGCTTTTGCTACGTCTCTGCCCGACGAAACCGATAAGCCCAACCACTGGAGACATCGCAGGTAGAGACGTTGCTCGCAACGTCTCTACGGACACCCCGGTGCAGAGTCCGAAGGTCCGAGGTCTGACGCCCGTCATTACGTTGGTTATCTACGTCCTCGTTACCGACATCGCTAGAGTGAACTCATGACACTTTCCTCGATGGTGGTTTCTCGCGACTGGCAGGAAGTTAGCGTTCTCGAGTGCATCCTTGGTGGTCTTCACATGGACGTCGCTGTCGAAAACGAACCACAACGGGCGATGGCCCGGCTCACCAAGTCAAAAGTTGACGCCCTCATCGTGGATTGCGATCTAAACGGCAGTTCGCAGTTCCTGCGCGAATTGCAATATGCAGAAAAAGCACCGAGGACTGTGCCCCTCGTGATCATGGGCGGCCCGCAATGCAATCGAAGCCTCGATGATACCGGCGCATTGTTTGCATTCGAGAAGCCCATTTCCGTAGAACAAGCGGTGCGCACGCTTTCCGCCGCGCGCAGCATGATTCTCGACGGACGGCTTCGTTATCATCGCGCGGGCCTCGAAGTACCTGTGTCTTTGAGTTGCAAGGGCCGCAAACCAGCGGACGCGTATCTGGTGAATGTAAGCCAGGGCGGAATGCAGATTCACACGCACGAATCAGTTGAGGCTGCAAAGGCGATGCAGGTTTCCTTCGAGTTGCCCGGCGCCCGGTCCGCGCTGAAGGCGAAGGCGGAAATTGCGTGGCAGGACAAACGGGGAAATGTCGGAATCCGCTTCGTGAAGCTCGCGCCGCGGCAGCAGCGGACGCTCCAGCTTTGGCTAGCCCAACAATATTTTGCGAACTGACGAAGCGATGTTCGTCCTATTTGGTGTTAGGTATTCGGTCTTAGGCAATAACACCTGAGACGTAAACACCAATTTTCAGCGGAAGCGGGTGTCCCTGCCTTCTTCGCTGTCCTCCAGACCGGATTCGGCCAGGCGTGCCAGCCTGGTGCCAGGGCTTACTCCTCCAAAGACCTTGAAGAATCCCCAATAGAGCGCTCCTACCGTGACTGCGCCTCCTGCCGTCATCGCGATCGGCCACTTTGGTGGTTCGCGAATGACGGAAAGAAAGATAAGCGCGAATAATAGCTGGGCTGCCACTACGACGAGCGTGTTGACGGTCCAGGTAAGACTGCGGCCGGTTAGCGGTTGCGAGAGCCAATCGAGTTCGGGGGCCTGCGAGTGAGCTTGGGGATCATCATTGAGCAAACGCTCCGGCTGTTCTGGCTCAGCGTTCAGAGGCAGCTCAATCACCTTTCGGGGAGCCGCCGAGACCATCAAGCCATCTTCTTCCTCCTCGACCGCATCTGCCCCAGCCATCATCAACACGGCCGGTCCGTTCTCTGCGAATATGGGCCCCGCCCGTTCGGAATGCATCGAGGCGCCTTCGAGTAGGCTGCCGAAGATCCACTCATCGATCTGGCGGACCGTGCGCGGAGACAGGTCGAGAAATCGGATTCCACATTGTCCGGAGAAAGTGGCCCACATGACTTCAGCGCGGGTTTCCACCCGCAGTCGCGGATAGCGCAATTCAAATCGCACACGCAATTGCTGCCGCGGACGCACGGCAGCCACAACCTGCACTCCCATGCCGTCGTGGGTCAAGTTGCGAACGATGCCGCCGTTCGCCTGGTCGAGGGTAACGTAGGTCAAGGTGCGGAGTTCGTGCCTGTGGCAGGCACGAGTTTGCTGCGCGGGAGATACTTCTGTGTCCATACGAATTCCGCGGGAAAGGCGTTTCCGTTAAGAGGACCTTATTTTGAGAATTTTATCCTTGGATGAAGGTGGAACCTCAGTAACTGCGTTGGTTCAGGATGGCTGGCTTAGCCGGAGTCCACAATCGTGAGAGACACAGCTTGCTGCGCCACCAGAGCCATTTCGGGCGGTGCGACAAGGCGCCGCGAGTAACCGTCGCCACGGCGAGATCCCTAAGTAACTAAGCCATCAATGACTTGGCTGCCCGTTAGGCAGGTGCGGCCTATGCCCGGCTCCAACCTACCAGTTCGGGATTTCGCGATTTCGGACAAAGGGATAAATTCGGCTCTGGGGCTTGCCAATAGGGCTATAATCGTTTCGATTGAGGCCTTCCCCGGGACTGCGTGCGGGGTTCTGCGAGCCTTGCACCACGAAGTGGGAAGCCGTACTGGGTAGGAACCTACCGAGGTGGCTTATGCTGACAGCCGTGATAGTTGTATTCGGGATTTTCGCAATTGGTTTGATCATCCTCCTCATCTACAAGAGCACCCTGACAATGCACGAGGATGATCAGCTGTTTCTGGATGATGCCAATTCGCACATGCAGGAAGAGCAGACGGAGCTGTTAACCAAGGTGAACCGGCTGACGATTCCGGTCCGCGTTTTCAGCATCGGCTCCGGAGTATTTCTACTAGTGCTGGTAGCGATGTTGATCTACCAGAAGTTGAATGAAATGCAGTAGCATCACTCTGTCGAAAGTCGTTAGCTACTTTCCTCTGCACATCTGGTGCGAGGCCGACGCGACGCTCAGCCGCTGTCGAATGATTTTCGTGGACGCCGAAGGCAGGCGGAAGCCCGTCCTTTGCGCGTCCAGATCTTGTATCCACGGTAAGACAATTGAGCAGGTTCATCAGCGACCTGCGCAAAACCACCTTCGCCACCTGGCGCGTAGCCCGCCCGCTGCGAAAAATCTAAACTACGAGACCGCAAGAAGCCGCGCGATTCTCGATCTAACGCAGCCTATGAAATGAGGCTTGGAAACATCTCGCCTCTCGGATAAGTTAGTAGCGCTCGATGCAGCGGGCAACTTTTGCTCTACAAGCACATTCTTACGGCGGGAGTAATTCAGCAATGCACTCAGCTCCTGCGGTTTTGACTCCCGAGCCTGAGTCTTCGCCAGACCAGCCGGGATTGCACCCTGAATCTCCCAAAGAAAACGGCGCGCGTTCCTGGGTGCGCGTCTGGATGGTGATTGCTGCGCTGTTGGCGGCGAGCATCGTACTCTTCATCGTCATGCGGAGCAAAACTTCCGCGCCCGCGAACCCTGCGCCCGTGCTCGCGGCGAATGCGGGCAATGCCTTGCGTCTCAAGGGAACGACTGAGGCAGTACAGTCGCGCGCCATCTTGGCACCGCTGCTAGCGGGCGCGCAGGTCGGCTCGCTGACGATTGTGCATTTGGCACCTGCGGGCTTGCGCGTAAAGCCAGGGGATCTGCTTGTCGAATTTGACCGCCAGGCGCAGATGCGGGATTTCGTAGACAAACAGGCGGACTACGCAAAATTGGTCGATCAGGTTGCCAGCGAACAAGCCAAAGAAACCGCGGCGCGGGCGAAGGACGAAACCGAGTTAAAGCAAGCCGAGGACAACCTCCGCAAGACCGAACTCGAGGTGCAGAAAGCGGAGGTTCTGTCGCGCATCGATGCGGAAAAGAATCAAGAGAACTTGGACGAAGCCCGGGCAACCTATGAGCAATTACGCGAAACTTTCGACCTGAAGCGGAAGGCGGCGCAGGCTGCGATTCGTATTCTGGAAATCCAACGCGATCGCACTCAGCAGACCATGTTGCATGCACAGGCAAATGCCGATCTGATGCAGATCCATTCACCAATTGAGGGTGTCGTGGTGCTGAACACGATTTGGAAGCAAGGGACAATGGGCGAAGTCCAGGAAGGGGATCAGGTGCGGCCAGGCGTGGCGTTCATGCAGGTCGTGAATCCAGCAACCATGCAAGTGCGCGTCCTCGCCAATCAGCAGGACTTCCCTAGCCTGCGCGTGGGGCAGACCGCGAGAGTGCGCCTCGATGCTTATCCGGAAATGGTGTTTCCGGCAAAGCTGGATCAAATCGCACCCATCGGGGAGGGCGGCGAGTTCTCCAGTAAGTTGCGCGTGTTCGTGGTGATTGTTTCGATTCAAGGAAATGACCCGAAGCTGATGCCCGACCTTTCCGCTGCTGTGGATGTTGATGTGGTGAGACAGAACGGTGCGCCGAGTATGATTGGCGGTTCGTGATGATTCAACGTTTTCATCGCCTTTCGATACGGAGCAAGGCAATGGTTCTCGCGATCATTGTCCTGGCAGGAAGCGGTGTTGTGTTGGGCACGGTCCGCCTCGGAAGAAGATCACCCACTGTTCCGACGTATGAGGTAAAAAGCGGAGAGTTTCTCGACTCGATGCAGGTTCGCGGTGAAGTGAAAGCGATGAAATCGGTGACGCTGAGCGCCCCCTCGGGCGCGGGCGATCTGCAAATCATCAAGATTTCGGGGGAAGGCACCGCGGTAAAACCGGGCGACGTAGTCGTTGAGTTCGACAAAACGAAAACGGAGCAGGAGTTGGCACAGTTCCGGTCAACCTTGAAATCGGCGGAAGCCGAGATTGAGCAGGCGCGCGCACAAGCGCGGCTCGCCGAAGAAGAAGACAAGACCGCCGTGCTGAAAGCGCGCTATGAGGTGGAAGGAGACAAGCTCGAAGCCAGCAAGCAGGAAATCGTTTCGAGGATTGAAGGAGCAGAGGCCAAGCTGAAGCTGGCCGACGCCGAGCAAAAACTGCGTGAGGCAGAGACAAAACAGAAGTCCGACGAGGCGCTGAACCAGGCGACGATTGAGGGCAAGGAACAGGCGAGCAAGAAAGCCAGGTTTGACGCCGACCGGGCTGAGCACAGTCTCGAGAAAATGAGCGTGCGGGCGCCATCGGTAGGAACCATCAGTCTTTTGCAGCATTGGTCGGGAGCAAATATGGCGACCTACCGCCCGGGAGATCGAGCCTGGCCGGGCGCGGCCATCGCCGAATTGCCGGATGCGACGACACTGCGGATTTCGGCTCGAGTAGACGAAACCGAGCGCGGACGGCTCGCCCCAAAACAGCCGGTTACCGTTCAACTGAATGCCATCCCCGACCGGCAGTTTACAGGGCACATCGAGCAGATTGGCGCGATTGCCAGCATGGATTTCTCGAGCGGCTGGCCAGTCACCCGCAATTTTGTTCTCGAAGTTGTTCTTGATCAGACCGATGCACGGTTCAAGCCGGGCCTCACGGGACAGGTAACGGTAGTGGTGGATCATGTGGCAAACGCGATTTCCATTCCCGCGCAGGCCATGTTTCAGAAGTCAGGACAGAACGTGGCTTACGTCTGGCGAGGAACGCAGTTCGAAGAACGCACGCTTGAAGTGGGACGCAGAAGCGGGGACAAGATCATGGTCGCCAAAGGCGTGAGCGCGGGAGAACAAGTCGCGCTGAGAGATCCTACGGCGAAGGAGTAGTTCCGGTCGCGATGCGAAGCAAACGAGCCATCACGTGGGCGATTGTCGCGGTTGTGCTTTGCGTCGTTGTGGGCGGTGTAGCGGCAGTGCGGCGAACCTCACCTGCAACGAGCGGAGACGACGTACCGACTGGACACGTCAAACGGGGCGATCTCGACATGAAGGTCTACGTCACGGGAGAAGTGCGGGCCAGCCATTCGGAGACGTTAACCGCGCCGCCGATTGGTGGAGGCGCGTTGCAGATCACGCACCTGCTGCACACCGGCACGCCCGTGAAGAAGGGCGACCTGGTGATGGAGTTCGATCCTAGCGAGCAGCGTTACAAGCTCGATCAGAATCGGTCGGAGCTTTCGCAAGCCGAACAAGAGATCACCAAGGCACGGGCAGACGCCGCGGTAGTAGCCGCTCAGGACAAAGTTGCCCTCCTCAAAGCACGGTTCGACGTGCGACGCGCTGAGTTAGATGTGCAGAAAAACGAACTGGTGAGCACGATTGATGCGCGGAAAAACGAACTCGCACTGGAGCAGGCACAGCGCGTGCTGGCAGAACTCGAACAGGACGTGAGGTCTCGCAGCGCCTCAAACCAGGCCAGCATTTCGCTGGCCGAGGAGAAGCGGAACAAGGCAAAGCTCGCCATGGACCAGGCGCAGGACAACATCAACAAGATGAAGGTCACGGCGCCGATGGACGGACTGGTGGCGCTGGAAAAGAACGAAGAAGCCGCCGGCGGAATGTTCTTCAGCGGAATGTCACTGCCCGAATATCACGAAGGCGATCAGGTGGAAGCCGGTCGGGCAGTGGGGCAGGTGATCGACCCGAATGGAATGGAGATGGCCGCCAAGGTGGGAGAGATCGAGCGAAACAACATCAAAGAAGGACAGGCGGTCGATATCCGCCTGGATGCCCTGCCGGACACGAGTTTTCGCGGCACCGTGAAAACTGTTGGGAACAATATGCGCAGGTTTTGGGAAGACGATACTACGACTAAGTTCGAGGTGACGATTACCTTTGCTGCGATGGATGCACGCATGCGGCCGGGATTGACCGGTCAGGTTCTGGTCAACGGCGATCCACAAAAAGATGTGCTCTACGTGCCCTCGCAGTCGTTGTTCCTGAAAGAAAATAAGCGGGTGGTATTTGTGCGGAACGGAAACATCTTTGATGCGCGGGAAGTAAAAATTCTGGCGCAGAACGAGAGCCGGGCGGCGATTGAAGGGGTTGCCGCCGGTACTGAGATCGCATTGATTGATCCGACGGCACCGAGGAGGGCGAGTTCCAGTGCAGCACCTTCAGGGGGAGGGGGGTCACCCTAGTGTCCACCGTTATCTCAACTCCCGGACGAATGCTGCACCGGTCTGAGCAGTGGCTGCCAGATCTCCAACTGGGGCTGCAGAATCTCCTGTTGCACCGGTTGCGATCCTTGCTCACTATGCTCGGCATGATCTTTGGCGTGGCGGCGGTGGTCTCGATGCTGTCGATCGGTGCAGGCGCGCGGCAGAAGGTGATGGCGCTGATTGAGCAGATGGGCGTCCACAACTTGATTGTGGAGGCGAAAGAAACGACGGAGTGGCAAGCTCACCTGAAAGTTCGCAAGATTTCTCCTGGGCTCACATTTCGAGACTATCGCGTGATTCGCGATGACGTAAGCGACATCGTAGCCGCGACGCCTCGCAAACGATTGACACCATTGAAGACAATTCCGAAATCGCAGCAGGACCCGCCAACGGTGTATGGAGTGAACCCGAACTACGTGCAGATTGCCGAAATGCATGTGCTGCAAGGACGATTCTTCAACGATGACGAAGAAACGCGGGCGGCGGCGGTGTGCGTGCTCGGGGCGGCGGCACGATCGAGCTTGTTCGGATCTTCCGACGCCATTGGCCAGTATGTAAAGGTGAACGAGACATGGTTCCGGGTGATTGGAGTCGCCTCACCGCAGCTGAGTTCGCAGACAGAAGTAGCGGGCGTGCCGATGCAGGATCTCAACAACACCATGTACGTGCCGCTGAACTCGGCGCTTCTCCGCCTGGAAGACAACTACAGCGATGTTCGGGATGAAATCGACGGAATATATCTGAACATTCGCGCAAATGCCGACATGGGATCCGTGGCGCAAATGGTCCGCGCGATTCTGGATTCGTCGCATCATTCGGCCGGCGACTTTAGTGTGATCGTACCCGCGGAATTGCTCGCCGAACAGAAGCGGACGGATCGGCTGTTCAACGCCGTAATGGTGGCCATCGCTTCAATTTCGCTGCTCGTAGGCGGGATTGGAATCATGAACATCATGCTGGCCAGTATCTTGGAGCGAACGCGGGAGATCGGCGTTCGGCGCGCTGTTGGGGCAAGACAGTCCGACATCATTCGGCAGTTTGTCGTGGAGGCGATGCTGATTTCGTTTGTCGGCGGCAGTTTCGGGATCATGTTCGGCTTCGTCATGTCGAGGTTGATCGCCTGGCTGGCGGGGTGGTCCACGATTGTGACATTGAGTTCGATCCTGCTGGCGTTCATTGTCTCGATTACGGTTGGGCTGGTGTTCGGAATTTATCCTGCAGTCAAAGCCGCACGGCTCGACCCGGTGGAAGCGATTCGGTGGGAATAGGCTCCTTCTTCGCAACACAAACACTCAACGTTGGGGGAATTCAGAATGAAATACGCTTGCCTGTGGCGTCTCTGTTGTCTTCTGTCTCTGTTGACCCTGCCCGGGTGGGCGCAAAAAGATGAGGGGTATCGCGAGTTAGCCACGCCGCAACTTCGCTCGGACAAGCTGACCGGTCCAGAACATGTGCGAAACTACGTGATCGAAGGTAAGTTGCGGCTCAGCCTGCAAGACGCGGTGACGCTCACGCTTGAGAACAACAGCCTGGTCCGCGTTCAGCAAACGCAAATAGAGGCAACAAAATTCGCGCTATTGGGCGCGTATCAACCGTTCGATCCGTTGGTGACCGCGTCGTACAACTACAACGGCACAACAACCCCGCCGTTCACAACGCTTCAAGGCACTGGCGGATTCAGCACCGTATTCAAGAGTACGACACAGTCGGCGCTGATCAACTATTCGGAGACTTTTCAGACCGGAACCAACGTGCAGGTTGCACTCAGCAGCAGCCATAACTCCATCAATAACTCGTTCGATATCTTTAATCCGTATGTCAGCTCGCTCTTGAACTTTCAGTTTACACAGCCGCTCCTAAGGAACGGATGGCTGTTTGCGAATAGAGCACCACTGCTAATTGCACGTCGCAACATTCAGCAGTCGCGGGCAAACTTTGTCGCACAGGTCAGCAACAACATTTTGCAGGCCGTAGGTCAGTACTGGGCGGTCGTGGAAGCGCGGGGAAACCTGGACGTGGCGCGCCGTTCGCTGGATGCGGCGGAGACCACTTACAAGCGCGACAAGCGCGCGCTTGAACTGGGCGCGCTTCCGCCGCTGGATATTTACCGGTCAGAGTCGCAGGTGGCAACCCGGCGGGTGCAGGTAATTCAAAGCGAATACACGGTCAAACAAGCGGAAGATGCGCTGCGCTTGACGATCGGAGCAGACCAGGATCCTCGGTTTCAGGCGCTTGATCTGGAGCTTACCGAGAAAGCTGAGCCTGAGGGCGAACTCCTGGCCATCGACACGGCTAGTGCCTTGCAGCAGGCGCTAACCAAGAGGCCTGAATTGGACTCCGCCCACACCGCTCTCGCCAATGACGACACGCGGATTCGCCTGGCGCACAATCATCTGCTCCCGCAGTTGGACCTCACCGGCGTCTACGCCAGCAACGGTCTGGGAGGAACCCAGGCGAGCACTACTACCGGGCAGCCGAGCGCGAGTTCCTCTTTCGGCCAGTTGTTCGGGTTCGGTTATCCGACTTACGGAGCGCAGTTGTCGCTAACCTTGCCCCTGAAAAACCGCGGCGCGAAGGCCGAACTTGGAAACGCCTTGGTCA
The DNA here is from genome assembly GCA_963786095.1 of uncultured Acidobacteriaceae bacterium. GTDB lineage: Bacteria > Acidobacteriota > Terriglobia > Terriglobales > Acidobacteriaceae > Sulfotelmatobacter. The sequence continues at coordinate 129,153 of CAWAXV010000021.1, forward strand.
CGCGACGCGACGATTTGTACGGTGAGCGGCAAGTCCGCGAACAGGTCACGCTCGACGTCAGCAATGCAGTGCATCAACTCGAGGAGGCGAAACTCAGTATCGCGGCCGGCAAAGAAGCCGTAGACCTGGCGAAGAAAAGCATGGCGGCCGAACAGCGCAAGTATGAGTTGGGATCGGGCACGATATTTCTAGTGCTCGAAGCCCAAACGGAACTGGCTTCGGCGGAGCAGGCGTTGCTGCAATCAGAAGTGGGATATCAGATGGCAGTTGCGGGCGTGGATCATGCCACCGGAGGCTTGTTGGAGCCTTATCACGTGCAAGTTGCGGAACTCAGCCACTAAACGTGTGCCCACATCGGTAGTTTCCGGGCACACGTCTTCCCCGCTTGAATCAAACCAAGTAAACTATTGGTCGCGGTCATTGCGAAAGTGGCGGAATTGGCAGACGCACCAGACTTAGGATCTGGCGGGTAAAACCGTGGGGGTTCGAGTCCCCCCTTTCGCACCAATAAGCTAGGGCGAATCTCGAATCGGCCCTTTTCTACTTCCCCCCGCTGGAGTGCCGCCGTCGCTGTCTGCTGGAATGAAATGCGCTGAATCGGTCACTTGCGGGCGTTCTTCGCGTACAACGCCAGAAGGACGATACAGCCGACGAAGGATGGGAGGAACACCAAACGAGCTGCCCAGATGATGGTCTTGGCGAGAATTAACGAAAGAGAACACAGAACTCCCGCGATCACCGCCGAGCCGAGAAGCAATGTTCCCTTGCACATGACAGAAGTCTAGCAGCGACGCTGGAGCAGTCGCCTCTCTGCCCCTTTGGGTTCCCGATTCGTTTGTCTGTCAGGGATTGTAAAGCAGCTTTGTTTTCGGTCGGGTCTCGGATACCATTCGTGCGTGGAGGTACTGGTATGAAGAGCATCATCCGCTCGAGTGCGATTCTGTTGGTTCTCGTCGCGGCCATTGCGGCATTCGGTGACGATCAGGAAAAAGCCACCAAGGAACTGACTAAGGTTGCCGCGATTGGTTGGGATGCGGCGGCACGCGCCGTCGTAAGCCGAGCCGTCTCCGACACACTAGGAATTCAGCGCGCTGATCTGGTGCAACAACGACAAACGATGCAGATCAACTATGCGTCGTTATTCCTTGCCCAGCAACTAGTGAAGGGCGGCGCGAAGATGGAAGATATTGCGGCCGCACTAAAGGCTGGCAAGAAAATGTCGCAGGTGGCGAATGACCAGCACGTCAACTGGAAACAGATTGCCGTGGACGCGAAGAAACTGAACACCAAGATTGACGACGGACTCTACAAGCACTTCCTCGACGACAAGGCCGACAAGGAACGCGATCTCGCTGATCACTACGATACAACGCGGGATTATGTACCGGACGACCGGAGCCTGGCGAAGGCAGACATCGATGCAGCGGCGGAACGTTATGGGATGTGGAAAGATCGCGCTTTCGCCGCCGGAGGGCAGAATCGTGGTATGACTACCGCCGAGAGGCAAGCGGCCTATGACGACCACGTTCGCAACGGTGGCCCGCAAGGAACCCCTGGCTCTGGACCAACCGCAGGTGGTAACGGCAGCCCTGGCTCGCCCGCGCCGTCAGGCGGTGGAGCGCGCACAGGCCCGAACTAGGCTGAAGAGCGATCAGACATACGGCCTCCCGTTGAGGGAGGCTTTTGTATTTGACGGAGCATTTCCAGCACATCGAGGAGTACCGCTTCCGATGTCGCTGGCTCACGGCTTCGTCCCCGCGCCGGCACCGGCGCTCCGATACACGTGCACGTGGTCCACCAGCATGGTCTGCGGAAACATGGTCGTCGCGTCCGGGTTGCCGGGCCAGCTGCCGCCCACGGCCACGCAATATACCGATAAAGACTCACCGCTGCGCAATTAAGTTGAGGAATGGATGATCGCGAAACGGCCTCCTGGCTGTCTGCGGCGTCTTTCTGAGAGCGGCGGTACTACGACTGCGAATGAATCCGTGCAGGCAGTTGTAAGACGAGGCTTAGTGTGCTTTGTCTGGTGCGTCCGACACCCGCGTCTGATCCGTGATCCAATTGACTTCCCAAGTCTTGCCTCCATCCTCCGAGAAGGACTGTTCGAAGTGGGGCGTACTGGTGCTCAGGTTCGTCCACTGATATCGGATCAGTATGGCTCTACCATCCGCCTTATCCTGGGTAAAAAACTCGCCGAGTCCATCCTTGAATTCGCCGATCTGCGGCGGATCAACGACACCAGTCTTGCTGTTGGCCCAGTAGAGGCTCCACTGGTGAGTTTGAGGATTGTACGTACGAAGTGTCAGCCCTTCGATGTGACCCTCAGGACCATCCACTTCAATGGTGTCGAGTTGCGAACGGCCATCCCAAATTTTGTAGCAAACGCCAGTGCCTTCAAATTCGACCCATGTGTTCGAGCCCGTGAGAGGATGCAGGCGGCGCTTCAAATGATATTTCCATGAGCCAATAAGGGGATCGAAATCGTGCTGGCCATCTCTCCTCTCAGGCAAAGTCTGCTGAGCGCTCGCCATTGTATTCTGCGCTAACGCCTGTCCAGTCGCGAAAAGGAGTGATCCACCTATCAGTGCAAGTATGAGCAAAGATTTTCGTATCTTCATCACGAGTCCCCTTGGTGGCAAGTTTCACCATATTCTTCTACGACTTCTCTTTCGTCTGATCGGTTTTCCAGTTCACCTCCCAGGTTTTTCCACCGTCGACGGAATACGATTGCTCGAAGTGTGGCGTATTTCCTGTGAAGCCTGACCAGACAAATCGCGTAAAGACTGATCTGCCCTCAAAAACGTCTTGATTGTAAAATTCCCCGCGTTCCCCGCTGAACTGTCCGACCATCGGAGGCAGGTCAAGCGTTCCCTTGCTCGCGTTCGACCAATAAATGCTCCATTGATGAGACGCCGGGTCGTACAAACGCAAGGCCAAACCTTGGATCTGTATGTTCTTTTCGGGGCTATTGACATTGAATTCCTCAAGCTCCGCACGACCGTCCCATACCTTCTTGCAGACAACCGTCCCGTCAAATTCCACCCATTCCGTTGACCCGGTTAACGGACGTACCAATTTCTTCAGGTGAATGTTCCAGAAACCGACGGCCCAGTCAAAATCATGTTGACCGTCCCGTTCCGCAGCTTGTTGGAATTCCCTCGATGCATTGGAACTTTTCAGAGCGAGTCCTTTGTCCGCGGCGTCGTTCGTTCGAGTGTCGGTCGCGATCCAGTTCACCTCCCACGTCTTGCCACCATCATTGGAAAAGGCTTGTTCGAAGCGACACGCGTTTGGAGTGATCTCGGAGATAACAAAACGAACGAAGATCATTCGGCCATTCAGTGGTTCCTGATCGTAAAACTCGCCGCGTCCGTCTTTAAATTCACCGATGGTGGGTTGGCTCACCGTACCACTGCTGCTGTTGGCAAAGTTAAGACTCCACTGATGAGATTGAGGATTGTAGAGGCGCAGGTTTAGCCCTTCGAAGTGACCGGTCGGACCATCCGCAACAAGCTCCACCAGATTGGCACGGCCATCCCAAACGCTGCGGACCACGGTAGTGCCGTCATACTCCACCCACTTGGAGGAGCCAGTCAGCGGATGCAGAAGACGCTTGAGATGAGTGTTCCAGGTGCCAATCTCGAAATCGAAATCGTGCCGCCCGTCAGGCGCACTCGAAGCGGTCGGAGCGCTCACTTTGGACACAGGTTGACCGAGGCCTTGAGGAATCTGTGTGAGGACCAAGCTGGAAACCATTACAGAGAGGACTAGTTTGACGGAGATCATATGGATCGAGAACCGGAACCTCTCGTCGAGGATGCCCCAAGGAGTGGTAGTTTTAAATATCCACTTTCTGTCATATTGGCAATACCACTTTAGAATCATGAAGAGCTGGTCGGTAGCAGGCAATCGAACGAAGTGCTACTGAAAGACTTGAGGCGGTGCGGCGTAGAATCGCTTTGAGGAATTGATCAATGAACCGGTCAGGAACGTGGGTGATTCACATCGCGATTGCTGCGGCAATCTTTGTAGGACAGCTTGCCGCGGGACAGAACCAAGGTGCGGCGGTGAAAAAAAATTCGAGCGATTCGATCCCTAAGTGCTCCGAAGCGCTTTCGACCGTCGAGGTCCCCTCTGCGCCGCACGGGCTCTTCGTCATTCTATTTCCTGGAGCGAGGATCAACGCGCAGACGAATATCCTGCTGCACAATCCCGCGATCTGCGGCGCGAATTTCTATGTCGTCTGGAAAGAAGTAGACCGCGGTCCCGGCGCGAACCCGCGCTACGACTGGTCTTCGGTTGATCACCAGATCGCGCCGTGGATTGCCGCGAAGAAGCGCGTGAACTTCATTATTTGGGCGACGACCTATCAGAAGGGTGATAGCGCGACGCCGGAATATGTCTTCAAGAAGGTGCCCTCGGTGACGTGTCCCGCATTCGGACACGTACCGGTATTTTGGAATACAGAATTCATGCGCAGTTACCAGTCATTTATGAGCGCGACAATCGAGAAGTTTGGCAAGAATCCCGCCGTGGGCTACATACGCTTTGGATTGGGTGCGGGAGGAGAAATCTATCCGGCGTGCATGCACTTTCTGGGGGAACAGGGATTTTCCGACCGCACTTGGCAGAAATATATTTTCGACATGCTCGATTACGAGAAGTCGCTGAACTCCCCGAAGCAACTGGCAGTAGGGTTGAATGCCTACGGAGATCCGCCGCATCTGGACTTCGCCGCGGCAGTGGCCGAGCGAGCGGTGCAAGACGGGATTGCAATCGGCAATCAAGGATTAACGGCGGACGACCCGCGCAACGATGCCTCGGGAAGACCTTGCATGGCGGACTGGTGCAGCATCTTCCGCAAGATGCGCGGTAAAGTTCCGCTGATTCTGCAAACCGGGCATCCCACGGAACCGGATCGCTCGGGCGAGATCGGATCTCTGGTGGACATGCTGCCCTTTGCAGTAGCGCAGAAAGTTCAGATCTTCGAGCTTTATCCGCAGGATTGGCTCGTGGCCTACGATCCCTACACTCCGGGATATCCGGCGCATCACCAGGAATACCAACGTGTGATTGAAGACGCGGCGAAAGTGCTCGGCGGGAACTAGGGTAGCATTGTTGATTTTGTGATTGATGATTGAAAGACTCAGGTTACGAGTTTTCAATCGCATTCATGAATCAACCATTATCAATTCAGTCCCAGATCGACAGCCGCCGTGTCGACAATCGCTTTGCCAATCATCAACGACGCAGTTGCCGCGGGAGACGGCACGTTGAGAACGTGCAGAACTTTGCCTGAAGGAACAAACTGAAAATCGTCCACTAACGCACCGTTGGGCTTGAGGGCTTGGGCGCGCACCCCCGAGCCTCCGGGAATCAGGTCTTTCTCTCGCACTTCTGGCAACAACCGCTGCAGTGCACGAACGAAGGCCGACTTCGACAACGAGCGATGCCATTCGTCGAGACCGTGGCGCCAATGTTGTCGAGCCATGCGCCAGAAGCCTGGGAACGCCAGCGAACCGAAGAGGTCACGGATACTGATGTCTGTATGACGGTAGCCTTCGCGGGCCAAGGCGAGAACGGCATTGGGGCCGGCGTCCACTCTGCCGGTGATACGGCGGGTGAAGTGTACGCCGAGAAACGGGAAGCGTGGGTCGGGCACCGGATAAATCAACGCACGGACCAGCGCGGCACGCTCAGAGACAAGGTCATAGTATTCGCCGCGAAAGGGGACGATTAGCACGCCTGGGTCATCGCCGGCGATACGAGCAATGCGGTCGCTGTGAAGTCCCGCACAGTTAATAAGCGATGTAGTGGAAAACGCTCCACGCGAAGTTTCCACAACAATCTCGTTCGAGAGTCGGCGGATTCCAGTTGCGGCCGCGGACGTGAAGATTGTCCCACCACGGGCCAAAATCAGCTCGGCATATTTCTCGCACACCAGCGCGTAGTCGGTCACGCCTGTGGAAGGCACGACCATTGCCTGCAAACCGCTGGCGTGCGGCTCGATTTCAGCCAACTCCTCAGGACCGATCAGGCGGAGGCCGGTAAGACCGTTCGCTTCGCCACGGTGGCGCAGCTCTTCGAGGCGAGGAAGTTCGTCGGTACGCGTGGCGACGATGACCTTGCCGCAGACGTTGTGCGGAACGCCGTGCTCGCGGCAGAACTCGATCATGGCCGCGGCTCCCGCGACGCAGAGTCGAGCCTTCATGGACCCAGGCTTGTAGTAGACACCGGAGTGAATAACGCCACTGTTGTGGCCACTCTGATGACGGGCAACGCCGTTCTTCCTTCTCGAGAAGCAGGAGACGCAGATGGGGAAAGCGGCGCGTGATTTCGAGCGCGACCCCGAGTCCGACCACGCCTCCACCGATGATGACTACGTTGTAACGAGAATCGATCATTTAGCTAACGAGATAAGCCCAGCGGGAATCTTCAAAGGGCTAGAGCACGGTCATTAGGTGGCCTTTGTCGCGGCGCTGAACGCGCTGCGGCACCCAACTCCATTCCTTGTTGCTTGTAACGACCTAGTGTACGACGAGAGTCACTTGCGTGCTCTGACCAGAATCCGAAGGAGTTCCTGGCGAAGTACCTTTCACCGTGATCGTATAGGTACCGGGCGGCGTTCCACCTGTCAGCGTTGTGACAGAGATCGGCGCGCTCTGCGCGGATGATCCAAACGAGTCTCGTGCCGCCACGGTAAAACTGTACTGGGTTCCTACGGACAACCCTGTTACGTCGTAAGTGGTAGTCGTTGGAGAAGCGAGAAGCGTGGTGCCCTGGTAGACCGGGTAGCCAGTCACACTGCACCCAGCAATCCCACTGGAGCCGTTCCAATTCAGCGTTGTGCCCGAGGCAGTCGTGGAGGTCGCCGTCAAACCCAAAGGAACGCTGGGCACCGCTGAGCATCCGCCACTACCTCCTCCGCTGCTCACGCCGCTGCAGGACAACAAAACTACCAACGTCAGGCTGACGAAAACGCTCGCCCCTAACACTCGGAGCCTGCGTTTCCGAGCACCGCGGCCGATCAACAAGCCAAACGAAACTCCCGGCAGCAGCAACCATAGAGAGGTCGTCCAGCGGCGACTCGGGGGTAGGCGCGAATCGGCCGCACCCGCCGCCGAGGTGGAGATGCTCATGACAACGTTCGCAGCAGAATTCCCCGGTGTGACCGGAGTCGAGGGATTGAACAAACAGTGGGAAAGCGCCGGTAGTCCGGAACACGAGAGTGTGACCGCAGAACTAAACGATGTTCCCACGGGCTGAATCGTCAAGCTATAGGGGCCCGTAGTCTGCCCGGCGTTCACGGTCTGGCTCGAGGTGGAAGAGCTTACAAGAAAGTCTTGCGCCACTGTCAGGGACAACGTGAAAACGTGACTGGGCGCTCCGCGTTGTGTCGCGTGTGTTGATCTGGAAGTTGTAGGTGCCGGCAACAGCGTTGTTGGGAACATTAATGGTCGCAGTGAGATCGGCTGAACCGCCGCCGGGAACTGTGATTGGGTTTCCGGGTGAGAGAGTACAGGTTGCTCCTGATAGCGCACTGGCATCGCACGTGGCGTTCACCTTTCCGGTGTAGAAGGTCGAACCATTCAAATGCAGGCCAGCAGTGCCTTGGCGGCCGGGAGCCACTGACAGGGTTTGAGTCCCGGAAACGGAATAGTCGCTCACATTGAACGGAACTGGCATTAAGTGCACCACAGAGCCCGAGGTACCGGAGATCGAAAGCGAATAGCTCCCGGCGGTAAAGCTCGTGCCGTTGATGGTAAGCGTTGCGCTCGCGGGAAATGAATTTACGGATGTCGGACTGATACTGCAACTGCCAACCCCGTATGTGTTTGGGCAGTTCAGGGTAACCGTACCGGCGAATCCGTCTTGTGATGCAATCGCGATTGGTCCGGTCGTGCCGGTGCTGCCAGCATTGATCACGGGAAATGCAGTGGGTTCAATCAAAACAAAGTCTGGATTTACGGTGACGTTTACAGTAAATGACCGCGTCAGAGTGGCGGTTCCCGCCGTCGATGCCTGGATCGTCACTGCATAACTGCCAGGCGCCGTTGCGGCTGGAACCGTCACGGCAGCCGTCATGTTCACCGGAACGGTCGAAGTGGGATTAACAGTGGTCCCGGGCGTCAGTGTGCAGACTGCGTTGGTGATGCCGAGGGTGCATGCGACAGTCACGCTCTGATTGAACGATCCCGCGGCACTGATCTGGAAACTTACGGGTGCGGATGTGGTTCCTCGCGGAACGGTCACACTTGCCGGCGATGGCGTACTCATCGCGAAGCTAACCACGTGCAGTACGACGGGCGTCTGGTGCGTGATGTGTTTCGTATCAGAGCCGACGCCCTGCACGTTGAAACTGTAGTCTCCGTTCGCGCCCCCGACCGTAACGGTAAACGGTGTATTGCTCGCCGGAGTCAGCGAGGACGGCGCGATAGAACAGGTGCTGGGCGGGGTGGTCGTGCCGGCGACGCAGGTCAGCGCTACGCCACTTGCGTAGCCGTTCAATTCGGTGGCTGTTCCGCTGAAGGTTGTTGTCTGTCCAAGAAAGACGGTCTGCGGCGAGTTCGAAACGGCGAGTTGATAGTCCGGCGTCGCGACGAGATTGAACTGCCAAATGCCGCGGCCGTAAGTGGAAACACGCAACAGTTTCTGTCCTCCGGAATTGAACAGGGCTACCGCGGTTACCGCAACGTTGGGCAGGTTTCCAGGTAATCCAGTACTGGGATTGGGCCCGAGTTCGGTCCAACTGGCGGAAGAGGTCGAACTCACGAATACACCCACGTCCGTGCCGACGTATATCTGAGAAACTGCAGAGTCAATGACGACGGCATTCACCGGCGAGTCCGGGAGGTTGCCGGTGAAGTCGCTCCACGATGCGCCAGCATTGGTAGTTTTCCATACATGGCCCGTGCCTCCGGTAAATCCCATGACGGTGACGTAGGCGGTCCCACCGGTTGCGTCCGAAGAATCAATGGCGACTCCCGACAGTGGGAATCCATTGGGATTAATGCTGCCCGTTACATCGGCGAAGGCGGGAACTCCGAGGGTGGCGTTGGTCGTAACCCAGACGTGGCCACCCGCAGTTGGGTAGAGTGGACCGTTGATCGGGCCGAATCCGCTCGTGGTCGCGTAAATGACCTTCGAACCGTTGCTGTCCGTCGGGCCTCCAGCCGCGAGAGCGCTCACCAGATTCACTTCACTTCCCGAACAAGTCCCGGAGTCCAGAGTGTCGAAATTAGGACTGAGCACGGTATACCCGCCGCCGGTACGTGGTCCGCGCCACACGCGGCAAGTGCCAACGAGCATCGCCGCGGGCGACTGTGGATCGAGAATAAACGGAAAATAAAAGGCTCCGTCATCGCCGCCAACCGTGCTGCTTGTCACAGCGAAGTGGAACGAATTGTTGGAACAAGCCACGCCGCTCGTACACAGTTGAACGCCGAGGCCACCAGGAGGAACATCCGGGTTCGCCGCATAGAAGTTCGACGTTGCAGTCGGATCGATCGCGTTATAGCCTCCATCTCCACCCAACACGTTTCCCCAGGACAAACTCGTCGTAGCCTGGCTCGTGGCGGGCGAACCGTTGTCCTGTGTGCCGCCGAGTAGTGTCTTGGGATCGGTCGGATGCTGCGAGAAGCTGACGAATTGCGTCATCGATCCCAGATTCTGGTTGAGATCGTCGAACTGATTCATACCCGAGCAAGAGCCTGTATTGAGGCCGGAGAATCCGTCGAGCGCGCGGTAAATGCCCCCATCATTGGCAAAGTACATCAGGGCATTTCCGGAGTCGCTCCCTGACGCGGGGATCACATACGCCAAAGCGTGCTGGTCGGGGTGCACGTGCGAAGGCGCAGCAATCGGGTCGCATCCATAAACATGGGTGAGGTTCAGGAAGGGGGCGGCCGCGCAAGTGGGATTCTGCGAATTGATCGAGCACTTATAGAGATTGATCCCCCCTGCATACAGATCCGTGCCAGATGCGTTGGGGACTGCAAGAAGTTCGAGATTGTAAAAACCCTGCAGAACGCCACAGCCATAGACATCGCCGCAATTCGTAATGCCAGCACCTGAGATAGAGGTCCACGACGCGCCGCCGTTCAGGCTCTGCCAAATGCCGCCGTCCGCTAGGCTGCTCGAAACGAACCAAGCGTACATTTCGCTGCGTCCCGGAACCACCGTAATCTCAGCGCGGTAGAGAGGGCAGGCATAGTTGTTCGCAGTGGATTGCGGTGGACACGCGGTGGTGCTGAGCGCCGCGCCACCGAGTTGCGAGGCCAGGCGCGCCCAGTGAATGCCGTCGGGCGAAGAATAGAAGCCGTGGTAACGAACCGCCGCGAAGAATTGGCCTGCACTCGCGTTGTATACCACCGACGATGCCGACATCGGGTCGGTTGACCCGCCAGGATCGGTAAGCGCGTTGTAAGCCCAGGTCTGACCGGCGTCGAGCGAAGTGTAGAGACCTCGGGTGGTATTGGCGGTGACCGAGCCGTCAACGACCCCTTGCGACGAGGTCGCCATGGCCGCGACGACTGTGTTGGTTTGACCGCTGGCCGAACTGAACGCCATTCGAGTCCCGCCCAGTCCGCTGAAGGAGAGTGCGCCGTTGTTGGCGGTCGGGACGAGCGTCCACGTCGAACCGGCATTCGTGGATCGCAAGATGCCGAGCCCGAAGTAAGAATCGCCTGAGTTGTTGGCCTCGCCCGTCGCGGCAAGAATCACAGTCTTCGCAGGATCGGCATTGCCGGGCTGAATCGCGATTGCCCCGATCGAGAGCGTGGGCGCATCGTCGCTGACGGCGGTCCATGTCACATTGGTAGCAGTTGCAGTGGCGCCATTGGTCGACTTCCATACTCCACTTTGCGCACCGCCGATGTAGACGGTGTTGCCGGTTGGGTCGGCAGGGTCAATAGCAACAGAGGTGGCGCGGCCCGCGACCTGGTGATAGTCCTGCGTTCCGTTGCCGGTAGCGTCAGAAGCCAACGGAACAGGGCCCAGGGGCGTCCATGTGCCCGAGGAGAGTGTGCCCTGCCCCGTGGCTTTAGCCGCCGCAAGTGCCGCGGCGTGCTGCGCTCGCATCTGAAGTTTGGCCTGATACGCTCGGCGACGATATTCGGCAGTAGGTCTGCCCGGAATGATCCGCCCGCGAAAGAACCATTCGTTGCGCTGCTCGACGTGGTCAGCATCGGCGTCAGGGACGGGGTTCTGGGGAATACTCTGCTTTGCGCCTTGCGCTGTTGCGATTGAAACAGTTACAAAACCAAACAGAATGAGTGCGAACACTCGCACTTGAGAAAGAAGACGGCAGCTTGCCATGATGCTCACTTGCCAGTATCGGGACGTGCCACTGGCGAAGCAATGCAAAAGCGGGATAATGCATGAAGCCCGGCCCACTTTGGGAAAGCCACGGAGCGCCGATGGACCTGTACAATCTGGATTCTGCGCCTAGTGGAAGAGGTGAAGTTGAAAATGGAACGAATCGCCAGAAATAGTTACAGTGTTTGTTGCACGCTGCTCGTGGCGTGCATGCTGGCAAGTGCGCTTGCGGGATGGGCACAGGAGGCAAAGCCCGCATCTGACCTGGTCGTGGCTGCGGCAGCAGATCTGAGCGCAGCCTTGAAAGATATTTCTTACCGCTACGAAAAAAAGACCGGCGTGAAGTTGAAATTATCATTCGGCGCCTCCGGAGCTCTGACGCAGCAGATTCAAAATGGGGCGCCGTTCGATCTCTTTTTTTCGGCGGACATGGATTATCCGCGCCAGCTTGTCGCCTCCGGGGTTGCCGACGGGACCACACTGTATCAATACGCGGTGGGTAGACTAGTGCTGTGGATTCAGGCGGATTCTCCGCTCGACGTGGAGCATAAGGGTATGAAGGCGTTACTTGATCCGTCGGTCAAGAAGATCGCGATCGCGAATCCGCAACATGCGCCCTATGGGCGGGCCGCAGTGGCGGCGATGAAATATGCCGGAGTGTACGAACAGGTATCAGAACGCTTGGTGCTAGGAGAGAATGTTTCACAGGCGGCGCAATTCGTGGAGTCGGGGAACGCACAAGCCGGGTTTGTAGCTCTGGCACACGCTGTCGCACCGGGCATGCAAGGCAAGGGAAGATACTGGGAGGTTCCGGCAGAATCGTATCCTGAGCTGGCGCAGGGAGTGGTGGTGCTTTCGCACTCGGCGCATAAAAAGGAAGCGGCGGACCTTATCCAGTACATCAAGAGCAAAGAAGTGGCGGACCTGCTAAAGAACTACGGATTCAGATTGGCGCCAAACTAAGTACCTGCTTAATAAGGATTCATCATGGCGATTGACTGGCAAGCATTCTGGCTGACGTTGCAATTGGCGGTCTTCGTGTCGGCCGCGCTGTTGGTGCTGGGTCTGCCGATCGCCTACTGGATTGCCTACTCCCGCTGGCGCTGGAAATTCCTTGTAGAAGCAGTCGTCGCTCTGCCCATCGTCCTTCCCCCAACCGTGTTGGGATTCTATGTGCTCGTCGCGCTCGGACCTCGCAGCCCGCTCGGCCGCTGGTGGATCTCGCTCACAGGACACACTCTGGCCTTTACGTTCGGCGGGTTGGTGATCGGCTCGATCCTCTATAGCCTACCCTTCGCAGTGCAGCCCTTTGCTACATCGTTCTCCGGAGTAGACCGCAAGCTGATCGCCGCCTCGGCGACGCTGGGCGCTTCCCCGCTGCGCACTTTTTTTCGCGTGATTGCACCTCTCTCCATCCCCGGTTTGATTACTGGGACCGCTCTCAGCTTCGCTCACACCATGGGAGAATTCGGCGTCGTGCTCATGGTCGGTGGAAACATTCCTGGCATCACGCGGACGGTTTCGATTGATATCTTCGACCGGGTACAGGCTTCCGACTACGCGTCCGCAAATGAGACCGCGCTCCTATTACTGGTCTTCAGCTTTGCCGTGTTGGCAGTCGTCTACGGCGTCAACCGGAAGGCCTGGGTAATTGGACCCGTAAAATACTGACGATGAGCGACACGCACGACGTCGAATCCGCGCCGACCCCGGCTTTGTCGCCTTCCCCAGATGCCAAACCTGGCAGTCCCGACCTTGCAGTTAGGCTCCATCACGTAATCCCGGTACGGGAGCGCGAATTCGCGTTGGACGTTGAGTTCAGCGTTGCTCCTGGATTCACGATTTTGTTTGGCCCTTCCGGCGCGGGCAAGACCACTCTGCTCGATTGCGTCGCCGGACTCGCCAAACCAGAGTCAGGACGGATTGCGATCGGCGAGCGCGTACTGTTCGATTCGGACCAGCGCCTGTGCCTTCCGGTCGCGAAGCGCCGCGTGGGATACGTTTTGCAAAGCCTCGCCCTCTTCCCGCACCTGACCGTGGAGCAGAACGTCCAATACGGCCTTTCGCACTTGACCCACGCCGAACGCAGCGAGCGATGTTTGGCAATTCTTCAGGCATTTCGCATTGCACATCTGGCGCGCCGAAGCGCGAGAGAGATCTCCGGAGGAGAGAGCCAGCGCGTGGCATTGGCACGAACGCTGGTGACGGATCCCGAGGTGCTGCTTCTAGACGAGCCGCTGGCGGCACTCGACGCAGCGACCAAGAGAAAGATCATCGACGATCTCCGCGCCTGGAATCAGGCTCACCGCATTCCTATTCTTTACGTCACGCACAGCCGCGAAGAAGTGTTCGCCCTGGGAGAGCGCGTAATTGTGCTCGATGCTGGACGCATCGTCGCACAAGGCACGCCCCACGAAGTAATCGAAGCGCCGCGGCAAGAGACGGTCGCACAGCTTGTAGGTGTCGAGAACATTTTCGATACCGTCGTAGAAGCCGTCCGCCCTGAGCGCGGCACCATGACCTGCCGCATCGTTGGAGATGGCGGCCCAGTCGTGCTGGAAACGCCGCTGGTTCGTGGCGGCGTAGGCTCACCAATGCGGATCGGAATTCGCGCCGGCGACATCCTGCTGGCAACTGCCCCGCCAGTTGGACTGAGCGCCCGCAACGTTATTCCCGGCCGCATCGCCTCTCTTGAACAGCACGATGTCATCGTGAGCGCGCGCGTGAAATGCAGAGTCGAGATGGAAGTCCACCTCACTCTGGCCGCGCGCGATTCGCTGCAGTTAGTGCCAGGCAAAGAAGTGTGGCTGGTGATCAAGACGCACTCGTGCCACTTAATGCAGGCGTAAGGTTGCTCCTGCTTTCGCGTTCTGCATCTCCTCCCGCTCCATCTCAATCACCGCGACCCATTGTCCCTTGCGCTCTTCTGCAAACACAATATGCCCCCCCAGAATCTGCGCTGCCGCAGCCGGAGGCAGATCGCGGTGGTAGCCGAAGAACCGGCGCTTCAGACCGGTCCATTTTTTCCAGCGCTCCAATAGCGGATGCGGCGGATCATACTTGGTCGAGAAGACGAATGCGACGTCGTAATTTGAACGGAAATCGGCAGCCGACATTACTTCTTCGAGAGAGAAGTCTTCCATGCGCACGACTTGCACTGGACGCGTAACATACCCCAGCCACGGGCGGCTCAATTCATCCGACGCAGGCCACGCGGTCAGCGCCCGCGCCATCGGATAACGGGCTTCGAGAAAGCGCTCTCCGTCCTGATGCAGAACGATGTAGTCGCGATAGGCGAGATTGTCCTCAGGCGAGAAACCGTACGGTGGATTCCAGAACCACGCGGCGACAAAGGCTACTGCAACGGTGGCGATTGCGAAAGGCCAGTAGCGCAAACGCCTGCGCAGCGTGGATACCGCAACGATGATCACCAGCGGTATCGCCGGCAGCATGTAGCGCGCCAGAACCGCGCCACCGATCAACGCCATTGCGATCACATACACCTTCACGACCACGAGAAACAGCATCTGCACGGGAACTGCGATCCGCTGCCGCTCGGCACCGTCATCTTTCACCGGCGGCAGCGTCATCGCCAGCAGCATGCCGAGGGTCAGAAACCACAAATGCAGGTATCCGAACGCCTGCCACAAGCGCAAAATCAGCGCCAGCAAAAATCGCACTGGGTTGAGAGTTGCGGCGACGTTGTAGCGGAAGAATTCCGGATTGCCGAAGACATATCCGGTGCGCGAATAGTGATAGGCGTACCACAGCGTAAGCGGCAGAAGCGGAATCAGCAGGGGCAGAACGCGGCGCGCCGGCCTCGGGACTCGTTCTGCGTTAATCCACAGTCCGCGCGTCTCCGCCCACTTCGGAGCAACGTAACGAAGAAGTTCCCAGCACGCTACTGCGACTGGTGCCAGGATCGCCGTCTCTTTCGCCAGCACTGCAAGCGAGAACCATATTGCCACCGCGACCGGCCGCTCTTCCAGATAAGCGCAAAGTCCCCAGAAGATCAGCCCGGCTGCAGCCAGATCCACCTGCGCGAGCGAGCTCTGCGCAAAGAATACCGGATACAGCGCCGTACACAGTGTGGCCGCAATCGCGACCTGCGTATTCGCCGCACGCTGGGCCAGCCGAAAAACACCAAGCAGCGAGAGTGCTGCGGCCATCACCATCGCCGACCGGGTCACGATCGGAGCGAAGCCGGCGGCCTTCCACCACAGCGCAACCCAAGCCATCACCAGCGGTGGATGCGCATTCGAAACCGTTGACTGGGGAATCAGGCTTCCGCTGAACAGAATGTCGCGGGCAGCGGGAACGTAGTATCCAGCTTCGTCCCAGAAATACGGAAGCTGCAGCAGCGGCGCATGCAGCAGGAAGATCGCAATTAAAATGACCCCGAACACTACAGCAGGATGCGGGCTGGCGGATCGCATGAGCGAACCATTCTACCCGTAGAGAGGTTGCTGGCAACGTCTCTCTTCCCAACAGAGTGATTAGTGCACTGGTCCTTGCGGGCCCATCCGCGGATCGAGTTTGATCTCGCCAAAGGCGCTCTCGTATCCGGCGACATTCTGCTGCAAGAGTCCAAGCAGCGCTTTGGCTTGCTGGGGGCTGAGATAGATGCCCTGTATGTTCTTGATCTCCACCTGCTGTTCCGTCTGCTGTTGCAGGGTACCGAAGACGAGGAAAAAGTCCCATATATTCACGCGCATCTGCACGCTGTTGGCATAATTCTCGCGATAGTCCTCAGCGTTCACCAGTTTCACATTCGGCTGCGTTGGAATGGTCATAGCAGGCAGTGTAATGAGTTTGAGTGCGGGAAGGAAAGTGCCGATACAGAATTGGACCAGAAGTAGCTCGGGATTGATGCAACTGACAAAAACTGTCACGGGTTGATGCTTTGCGTCCGGTCACAAACCGCCGGTCCCTGTGAGGAACATGGCCTTCAGTTTACGCTCGCACTGAAAACAAAGGGGTTGTGCGCCCGCTCCCCGTTACTTTGGGAAGTACCTGATGGCGCACAAAGTGCGATAGAGTTGGTGTTCCTCCGGTTGAAACGGAGTCAGGCCGACTATGAGCCAAAATACCGATCACGGGATGATGGAAGAGGTCGTACTTCCCGAGCATCTACTGCCCTTGGGATCTGTGCTGGGCCAGGGAGTTACGGCGCTGGACCTGTGCATGGTCCTGGCCAAGATTTTTCGTGTGCAGTACACGGAAGTGGCATTGTTGCGCTTGGAAGGCGGGTTGCTCCGCTTCGTGTTTCCCGAATATCTGCGGACGACGGGAGCCATCCCCCTGTCGAGCAAAGCGGTCGCCGCTCATACCGCGCTGAGCAAGAAGGCTGAAATCTTCAATAACTTCGCTCGCGTAAAGCACGCCAGTATTTTTGAAACCATCAAACCAGATGGCGATGCCTCCGATGAACCGGCGGCGCCGTCGCCGATTCAGAAACTCATGTCGGTGCCGATCATGGATCGCAATTCCGTGGTGGTCGGAGTGATTCAGATTTCGCGCAAGGGACTTGATCCAAAGTTCGCACAAGACTTCAGCCGCGAAGATCTGCACGATCTCGAACTCGCTGCCGGACTACTGGCCACTGCGCCGGCTCTGCTGGCCAACTAAAGCTCTCCACACCAATTCAAAACAAAAGCGCGGAGCCTTTTAAAGCTCCGCGCTTGTTTTTTGGAATGCTCGAACTACTCTGCTGCCGGGCCTGCAACGACTGTCAACACCACGCTGGTCGGGGTGTAAGAGATAGCGAAGTGCTCGGAAGAATTGATCGCGATCGTCGTATTGGTGAATGTGCCCGTTACGCTGCTCGCAGTCAGAACGGTGAACGTCTGTCCGACGGGCGGAACGTATGCCGCCAGCAAAGGCGCGGCCAGGGTCCCGTTCAGAGTTGCGGTTCCAGTGCCGTTGACCTGCAATTGGCTGTACTGCGTGCCAACCGTCGTGCCGCCGATCGCCGTAGTCAATTTCCCCGTGGCGCTCTGCTTGTAGCTTCCCCCAGTGATCTTAAAGATGCCCGCTTTGTTCGCATCTCCCGGGCTGAAGATTCCTGTGGTCTTGCCACCGACCAAAACGTTCCCGGTGATCGAACCCGCGCCCAGAAACGATCCTGAGTTGACATTGACCGCCCCGATGATCATTCCGTCCATCGTGGTCTTGCCGCCGGTCTGGGAATAACTCTTTCCAGTGCCTCCAATCGTGAGCTTGCATCCCGCAGCGATCGTCATCTGTCCGCTATTCGTAAGGGTTCCCACAGTGTTGAAGTGAGCGAAGTTCAGGATGCGCAGAGTCGATTTGTTCACTGCAAGGTTAGCGAAAGCATTCGTATTGTTGGACGTGTTCTGGAACGTACCGCCGGAAAGCGTGAACACCGAGTTGTTGGTGACGATGTTCGCCGGAGTTCCGGCAATGTTGAGATTCGAATCGAGTACCCACTGTCCTCCGGTCAGCGTAGTGCCGGAAATATTTGTTACTGAGCCGACATTGATTACGGTCTTCGGAAGAATGTTGAGCGAGCCGAGCATGCTGAAAGCGCCAGGCTGAGTGAACCCCGCAGTCGTCGTAAGGACGCCACCCGAGGGAATGCTGCTAAGGTTGGAAAAGGCGTTCGTCCCAGTCGTGGTGTTGATGATCTGGCCGTTGGCCTCTTGCGTGACACGCGCAGCGAGCGTAGTGATGCCGCTGGCGCTGCCGGCAAAATAAATGTTGCCGCCGTTCGCGGTGTAAGTTCCGCCCGTAAGCGTGTTTGTGGTGCCGTTGTAGTTCGTGAACGAATTGGCTGGACCTTGAATAATCAGATTTCCGCCGGTGAGCGCCTCGAGCGTTCCAGAATTGCTGAAGTTCGCCGAGCTCACATTAATGAACAGGCCGCCACTCGATGAATTTGCGATCACAGCGCCGGTAGTGGTATTCACAAGCCCCATTAAGCTGTTTCCGATGTTCCCCACGCCTTGGATAGTAAGGCCATTGGTGAGAACCTCGGAGCCTGTGCCCGACGCACCTTGAATGTAGTTGGGACCCACGCTCCCCAAGACCACTTTTCCAACTCCCGCACTACTCCCCTCAAAGGTCTGGTTGCCACTTATCCGAAGAAAGGTGTTCGAGCCAGTAGAGCTGAGCTGAACGGTTCCGCTGTTTTCAAGGGTGTTCCCGAGGGTGAGGGTCACCCCATCCGCGATGTTGACCACATCACCAGAACTGCCAACCTCTAAAGTTGCAATGCTGAGGCTGAAATCGTCCGTCGCATTTGCAGGAGTTACATTGATGGTGATGTTGTCACCAGCAACTGGTACTCCGCTGTCCCACTGGGCCGGGTCACTCCACGCTCCTGTGCTCCCCACCCAGATGTCGTTCTGGGCGAATGCAATATTGGCCAGAACGAAAAAAACCAGCAGACTTAACAAGATGCGGACACACTTCACGGTTGCACGACCAGCTTCTAGGAACATGAGAAATTCTTCCTTCACACAGAGTAGGTTTGTGATAGCTCGAACGGGAGAACGTCGAGCGAACGGGGGGTGAGCCTCAGAATCATAGCCCACCGGCGGCGGCTGTCAAGATGAAGGAAATTGCAATCTCCAAGGTCTCGTCGGAATCCTCAATTTCCCCAGAAAAATTCCATTTTGCTCACTTTTGCATCTTGACGCGAACCACCTCCGCTGGCATACTGGGTCACCCTTCCCTCAAGGGATTTTATCGGTTGTTACTCTCTCTCCCCCAAGCTGGACATGTGAGTATCGAACCACAAAACTGCGTCTGGCGGTAACGCCGGAGTTGCGGTTTCCGCCGCTCGGCCCAGGAGTCGTTTCAGGCATGTCCCAAATCGTGAAAACAGAAAATGCACGTTCACGGCGCGCAGTGGTTCGCTTCTCAGCCCAACAGTGCATAAAAAATTGGAGGAGATTGATGAAATCCCAAAAGCATTTTTTTGTGGTGGTCTTTCTGACCCTGCTGACCTGCTCATTCGCATTTGCGGGTGAAAACGAACTAATTCTTCAGCCTGAAAAGGGCCACGCTCTATCGCGGCCAATGCGTGAATTGTCGCACTTCGTCGTGCCCGAACTCGGATCCCGCATCGCCCCGACCGTCACGGGCCAACTGAATTTTGCCGGCCAGTCCGCCGCCAAGGGCTCGCTCTACTCCGACGCCAACGGCGCGGTCGGCCAGACACAGTACGTCCAGCTCGTGAATAACCAGTACACCATTTACGACAAAACAACGGGCGCGGTCATCGCCGGCCCAATCGCGGAAAATGCGATATTTTCCAGCCTCACCGGTTTGCCCTGCTCCACTGCCGTCGGCGGCGATGGCACCGTCACCTATGACCAACTCGCGAACGTTTGGGTCCTTCAGCATCATGCCGTCCCGACGGGTGGTCCTTATGACAACTGCGTTGCGGTGTCGACTTCTCCCGACGCGACCGGAACCTACAATGTTTATGACTTCTCGCTGACCATGCAATATCCTGACAAGCCGCGGATCGGCGTGTGGCCCGATGCGTACTACCTCAGCCAGGACGTTCTCGATCCCACGACCAAGGTTTTCGTCCGCTCGCAGGCCTGCGCCCTTGAGCGCAGCACGATGCTTACAGGAAACTTTGCTTTCACCGTTTGCTTCCAGGGCAGCATCAGTTTGCCGACGTTCGTCGTCACCACACTCGACGGGCAGACCTTGCCGCCCGCTGGTGAACCGGCTTTCTTCTGGCAACTCGATCAGCGGCCCAACCAGGGCAAGAACAATCTGAACTCATTCCAGTTCCACGTGGACTGGGTCAACCAGATGAACTCCACCTTCACCGGTCCGGTTGCCAACGTGTTGCCGGCCTACACCGACGCCTGCAACAACTTCAAGCCTTGCATCCCAGAACCCGGCACCACGAACCTGTTGCAGGGCTGGGGAGATCGTTTGAATGGTCGCGTCACCTACCGCAACTTCGGCACCTACGAGTCGATTGTGATGACCCATGCGATCACTCGCGGCACCGGCACGACGGCACATGCAGCTATTCGATGGTATGAATACCGCACTCCGCTGACTCCGGTCATCTTCCAGACCGGCACCATTGCTCCCGACACCACCTGGCGCTGGCTCGGCGGCATCGCGGAAGACCAGTTTGGCGACATCGCTGTCGGATACAACGTCTCAAGCACCACCGTGTTCCCTGGCATCCGTTACTCCGGACACGCTGTTACCGACAAGACCGGTGTGATGGAACCGGAAATCAACGTGATCACCGGAGCTGGATCTCAGAACGGCACCAACAAAAACTGGAGCTCTTTCAGCAGCATGACCGTGGACCCAGTGGATGATTGCACCTTCTGGTACACCAACCAGTACTATGCCACTAGTTCGCAGAGCGGCTGGAAGACCCAGATTTCTTCGTTCCGTTTTCCGAAATGCACGAATTAAACCTTGTGGTGACCGTGGGGCCTCCCTCAGCGGAGGCCCCATGTGTCTCTTCGCTACTTCGTCTCGAAATGTACGAGGAGGCATATCATGGATAATTCCGTTCGCTCTCGATCTTTTCTCTTCATTCTCCTTGCAACCTGCGGCGCACTGATTTTTCCCGCCACATCCCTAGCCCAATTCATAGGACCGATCGTTACTCCGGCAACGCGCCGCGGAGTTTCGCCTCCATTGCGCGAAATGAAACTTACTCCTGAATCGCGCTCGCGCGAAGCCATGGAAGATTCGATCGAAGATCAACTTGAAACACAGGGCGAGGGCCGGCATCCGCTTCCCTCTGACGTATCCACCGGTATGCCCTTCGACGCCGCTCTGCAGGCGGCGGCACCCACAGCATTAAACGTCACCTTGGGATTGAACTTCGATGGGGTGCCGGCGTTACAGTACTCCACGTCTGACGTCAACGGCTCCGTTGGCGCCACTCAGTACGTGCAATACACGAATTGGCGCTTTGCCGTCTATAACAAGACGACCGGCGCGAAGGTGCTCGGTCCCGCCGCCGAATCCACTCTGTGGACCAGTCTCGGTGGGCCCTGCGCCAAGTCCAACGATGGTGACATAATCGTTCTCTACGACAAGCAGGCTCAGCGCTGGATCTTCACCCACCATGCGCTCGCCACCGGCGGCCCCTTCTATCAATGCTTCGCGGTTTCCAAGACGTCCGATGCCACGGGAGCCTATTACCTCTACCAGTACAACCTCACCAATAGTTTTCCGGATTATCCCAAGCTGGGTGTCTGGTCTGACGGATACTACATGTCGACCAATCTGGAAAATCCGACGACCTTCGCCTTCGTAGCAACGCAAGTCTGCGCCTTCAATCGCGCCCAGATGTTAGTCGGTGCCGCCGCGCAGGAAGTGTGTTTCCAGACCTCCCAATTTCAGAGCCTGTTACCCGCCGACATCGATGGCTCAACGCTTCCGCCATCAGGTTCGCCCGAGTTGTATCTCAACCTCAAGACTACCGGTCTCAACCTTTTCAAGGTGAAGGTGAACTGGACGAACCTTGCCCTATCCACGTTTACGGGCCCCACGGCGATCAACGTCGCCGCCTTCAGTGAAGCCTGCGGCGGACTGCAGTGCATTCCGCAGCTCGACACTTCTCAGGTACTCGATTCGCTGGCGGATCGCCTGATGTACCGGCTCTCCTACCGGAACTTCAGCGGCAACCACGAGTCCCTCATGGTCACGCACGCCGTCACCGCAGGGACCAGTACGGGCATGCGCTGGTACGAGATTCGCAGTCCCCGCACCACGCCCGTCGTCTACCAGCAAGGAACCTACGCACCCGACACCAAGTACCGCTGGATGGGATCCCTCGCTATGGATAAAGTTGGCGACATGGCCCTGGGATATAGCGTTTCATCCGCCACCCAGCATCCGGGCATCGCCTTTACCGGTCGCTTGCCCACCGATGCGCTCGGAACCATGGAATCGGAGATCAACGTCATCACCGGCGGTGGGTCAGAGCAGGCCCCCAATTACCGCTGGGGCGACTACACCAGCATGTCCATCGATCCCGTGGACGACTGCACATTCTGGTATACGAACCAGTACTACAAGACTGATTCGCTCGAGAGTTGGAGCACGCGGGTGGTGTCGTTCAAGTTTCCGTCGTGCAAATAGACGCTGTCATGCCGAGCGAAGAAAAAGCCTCGCGTTAAGCGGGGCTTTTTCATAGTCAAAGCATCCCAATCATCTCAACCAATCGCGAGGGCAACCTCAGGTTTTCACTTCCCCTTCAACGACACCCGCAAATCCGACCCCGTCATCTCTTTCGGTTCGTCAACGGCAAGCATCCCAAGAATCGTCGGCGAGATATCGCGCAACGAACCGTTCGGCTTCAGCGTGAACTGCTTCGCATCTTCCGCGACAACAATGAACGGCACCGGATTCGTCGTGTGCGCCGTATGCGGACCGCCCGTCGCGGGATCGATCATCATCTCCGCGTTGCCGTGGTCGGCGGTGATCAGCATCGCTCCGCCTTTGGCGCGAATCGCGGCCTCGATGCGGCTCAGGCAGGCGTCGACGGTCTCGACCGCTTTAATCGTGGGCTCAATCTTGCCCGAATGCCCGACCATATCAGCATTCGCGAAGTTCACGATGACCACGTCAAACGTGCCATCCTCCGTAGCTTTCACGACCGCGTCGGCAATGCCTGCGGCGCTCATTTCCGGCTTCAGGTCGTAGGTCGCAACCTTCGGAGACTGCACCATCACGCGATCTTCGCCGGGGAACGGAGTCTCGACGCCTCCATTGAAAAAGTAAGTCACGTGAGCGTACTTCTCCGTCTCCGCCACACGCAGGTTGCGCAGGTTCATCCCGCCCATCACATTGGCTAGAATGTTCGCCATGGACTCCGCTGGAATCACGACCGGCAAACTGAAATTCTTGTCGTACTGGGTCATGCACACGTAGCGCAGATTCTTCGGCACGCGGTCGCGAGGAATCGTCGCCTCAAGATCGGCCGCACCTGGCAGATCGCTGCCGCCCTTGTCGTTGAGCCCGCTATTGCGCGTGAGCGCCCGCGTAATCTGACGAACGCGATCGGCGCGGAAGTTAAAGCAGATACAGGAATCGTCATCGCGAATGGTGGCCAGCGCCTGGCCGCGGCTGTCGGTACAGACGAACGGAATCACGAATTCGTCGGTCACGCCCTTGTTGTACGACTCCTTCATGCCTTGCACCGGGTCGGTCTGCTTGCCGCCCTCCGCATCGGCCAAGACCATGGCGCTGTAAGCTTTTGCAATCCGTTCCCAGCGCCGGTCGCGATCCATGGCATAGTAGCGTCCGTTGACGGTGGCGATCTTGCCGCAGTTGTACTCCCGCATCTTCTGCTGCAGCTTTTCCAAATATCCCGCGCCGTTGGTAGGTAAAGTGTCGCGGCCATCCATAAAAGCATGAACAAAGACACGCTCCAGCCCATTCTCCTTGGCCATTCTCAGCAACGCGTGGAGATGCTCCTGCTGCGAATGCACTCCGCCATCCGACAAGAGCCCAAACAAATGCAGCCGCCGCTCGCCCGGGCGCGCGTGCTTCATGGCGTCAAGCAACACCGGATGTTTGAACAACTCCCCGTTCTGGATCATCAAATCAATGCGCGTGATGTCCATGTGCACAATGCGCCCCGCACCGATGTTCAGATGCCCAACCTCGCTGTTGCCCATCTGCCCCTCTGGGAGCCCTACGAACGGCCCGCTGGTATGAATCAGCGTGTTGGGATAGTCGCGCAGCAGCCGATCGTACGTCGGCTTTCGGGCAAGAGCGATGGCATTGGCTTTGGTTTCGGCGCGATATCCCCAGCCGTCGAGAATGATGAGAACGAGAGGTTTAGGACGAGACATAAATCAGCTTCTAGCTCCTGGCAGTCAGCTTCTAGTTTTTGGATTTATAGCGCGCACGTCGGCAGCGCTCGCGACTTTCGCTCGCGAACGACAATCTACTTTACTATGATGGGACCCTACCCGTGAGTGCGTAGGATCACTCACGTAGAAACATCACTCGAACTGCAGCATCACAATTTCCGGGTTCGACCCCAGCCGCAAAGGCGGTCCCCAGGTTCCCGCGCCGCTTGAGGTAAAGACCTGCATCCTCCCAATCCTGCTCAAGCCGTAAACGAACTGCCGGTACATCCTGCGAGCAAACCAGCTCCACGGGATGAATTGCCCGAGATGGGTGTGTCCCGATAACTGCAGAGAAATGCCCGCCGCCTCGGCAACCTCCGGATGGTCCGGCGCATGCAACAGCAATATGCTCGCGCGATCGCGGTCGAGGCCCAGGCGGTGCAGCACCGACGCCAAGTGTCCCTTCTGCGTGGCGTTCTTGTACGGGACGCCAACGATCTGTAACCCGTCGACTTCTACTTTTTCATTGGTCAGCACGCGAACGCCAGCCGCAGCAACGGCATGAAGATATTTGCTGTCATCTCCAAATTGCTCGTGATTTCCCGCGACGAAGTACACGCCGTGTGGCGCCGTCAGTTGGCTCAACGGCTCGGCCGCGCGCTTGGCATCGATCGCAGTGCCGTCATATAAATCGCCGGCGATAAAAATCGCGTCCGGCTCCTCCCGCAAAATCTTGCCAACCATGCGCCGCAGGAAATTTCCATTTCGCACGTGTCCCAGATGAATATCGCTGATGAGCGCAGCGGTTCGCCCACGCCAGGTCTCGGGAAGATTGGGCAGCCGCACGGTCGTGCGCGTGATGCGCGTCCAGCCGGCATTCACGACCGCGTAGAGTCCCACTGCCAGCGCGGCGGAGAACAGCCATTCCACGATGCGGTGAAAATTCGGATCAAGCCCCGCCACGCGGGAAACGCCAAAGATGATCCAGGAGCCGACCATCGCCGGAACGAAGAAGTTCTGCAGCCCGAGCCAGACCGCAGCCACTCGGTAGAATCCGCGCAGTACAGGATTGGTATAGCGATAGGCCAGCACCGACGCCGCCACAAAGCTCACCGACAGAATGCCCAGAATGATCCGGGTCCATAGCGCGCCGGCAGCACTTTGTGCCAGGGAAAATGTCCAGGTTTTATAGAGAAGAAAATGCTCCAGAAATAGGATCGTCTGGACTACCGCCACGAAGCGGAGAATACGTCTGAGTCGCATGGTCCATTAGATTCCTTATCCCTCGGTTTGGATGGGTTTTTCCTCAACCTGGCCGTAACCTGCCGCAGACCATGTGGTTATACTCGAAGAAGGAGACCACAATGCCCATCAGCGACCTGCTTTTAATTGAATTCGATGCCGAAATGAAGAAAACTCGCACTGCTTTGGAGCGGGTTCCCGTGGATAAGAAGGACTTTGCGCCCCATGCTAAGTCGACGCCCATGGGAAAACTGGCCGCACACATAGCGCAGCTTGCGGGTTTTGGCGTGAGTGTGCTGACGACGCCTGAGTTGGACTTCTCCAAGAACCGCATCGCGCCGCTGCCGTTTGAGTCTTCCGCACAACTCGTGAAGGCCTTCGATGAAGGCGCGGCCCAGGCTCGCGCCGCTCTGCAAGCCACTCCCGATAGCGCCTGGAAAGAAAACTGGAAGTTGAGCTTCCAGGACAAGACGATTTTCGAAGGCCAGCGCTTCCTGGCCTACCGCCAGATGTTCCTGAATCACCTGGTCCATCACCGGGCACAGTTGGGCGTGTATCTGCGGCTGACCGAACAGCTAGTTCCGGCAACCTACGGTCCGTCAGCGGACGACAAGATGGGATTTTAGCCCTGGGCTATCCCTTGTAGTTCAGCGCCTTCAGCCCGAGGAACCGCGCGGCGCCGCCCAACTCTTCTTCAATCCGCAGCAGTTGGTTGTATTTTGCGATGCGGTCCGTACGCGAGGCCGAACCAGTCTTGATCTGTCCGGCGCCTGTCGCCACGGCCAAGTCGGCGATGAACGTGTCTTCCGTCTCGCCCGAGCGATGCGAAATCACTGACGTGTATCCGTTGCGCCGTGCGAGGTCGATTGCGTCC
Organism: uncultured Acidobacteriaceae bacterium; assembly: GCA_963786095.1. Taxonomy (GTDB): domain Bacteria; phylum Acidobacteriota; class Terriglobia; order Terriglobales; family Acidobacteriaceae; genus Sulfotelmatobacter. Next base: position 155,412 of record CAWAXV010000021.1, read on the forward strand.
AGAGTCTCGCTGACGGTGCCGATCTGGTTCACCTTGATCAGAATCGAGTTGGCCACGTTCTTGTCGATGCCTTTCTGCAAAAACTCGACATTCGTCACGAACAGGTCGTCGCCCACAAGCTGAATCTTTCCGCCCAGTTCTTTCGTCAGATTGGCCCAGCCATCCCAGTCATTCTCCGCCAGGCCGTCTTCGAGCGACACGATCGGATAATCGTTCACCCACTTTGCCCACCACCGCACGATCTCGTCGGAACTCTTCGCCGACTTGTCAGACTTCTTAAACACATATTTTCCGTCCTGAAAAAACTCGCTGGCTGCTGGATCAAGCGCAATGGCAATCTCTTCTCCCGGCTTGTATCCAGCCTTGGTGATCGCTTCCAGCACCACTTCGATCGCCTCCACGTTCGACTTCACGGACGGGGCAAATCCGCCTTCATCGCCAACAGCCGTGTTGTAGCCACGCTTCTTCAGCACACCCTTGAGCGTATGGAAGACTTCCACTCCCCAGCGTAGCGCCTCGGAAAAGGATGGCGCGCCAACCGGCATCACCATAAATTCCTGGAAATCGACGTTGTTGTCGGCGTGGGCGCCACCGTTGAGAATGTTCATCATCGGCGTCGGCAAGGTGTTCGCCCCTGTGCCGCCGAGATACCGGTAGAGCGGGACGTCCTGGCTCAACGCCGATGCCCGCGCCGCCGCCATCGAAACAGCCAGAATCGCATTCGCACCCAGCCGGCCCTTGTTCTCGGTGCCATCGAGCTCAATCATCCTCTGATCGAGCCCGCGCTGATCGAACGCATCCCAGTTCGCCAAGGCTTCGGCGATCTCGCCATTGACGTTCTCAACCGCCTTGAGCACGCCCTTGCCGAGGAACCGATTGTTATCTCCATCGCGCAGTTCGACGGCTTCGTGCTCGCCCGTTGAGGCTCCGCTGGGAACAATCGCGCGGCCCATCGAGCCGTCCCCCAGAAACACTTCCGCTTCCACCGTAGGATTGCCACGTGAATCCAGAACTTCTCGTGCATGAATTGCTGCAATATTTGACATAGGATGTATCACTTTCTCAATGTAATTTGGTCTCGTCCTCAGGGCGGTGTCTCGCAGCCTCTCAGGAGGGAGGTCGCTGTGAAATACCATACGGCGTTCCGTGAGATAGCCCCTGCCTTGATAGTACTTGCCCATTGTTGGAATGAAACCCCCGATTATATCGGATGGAGATGAACTCAATGTGACACTGCGCACAGTTCTTTGCGCAATTTCCCCGTCCGGGACTGGCCCTTTGGCCATAAGCGTGGGTACTTGTCGCCGATGGTTCCCCTGACCTGCCTGTGTATTGTCGCCGCGCCCAGGCTAGGCTAAAGTCTTGAGATAGCGTAGTCCGGCAATTTGAGGAGGTACGATGAAAAAGTGGACGGTTCTACCCTGCGTTCTGCTGATGGCGGCCATGGCTGCGGCTCAAACCAGTGCGCCGGTTCCGGCCGGCACGGCTCTCATGGTTCGTCTTGATACGACGCTTGCGACATTCAGCAATCGAGTCGGCGATCCCTTCCAGGCAAAACTCACTCAGCCGGTCGTAGTCAACGGAGCTACTTTGATTCCTGCTGGGGCAACCGTCGAAGGACGCGTCACCAAGATCAGTGAGCCACGCCGCATCTCCGGCAAACCCACCATCGGAATCCTCCCCGAAGCCGTGATTCTTCCCACTGGCGAACGCTATTTCCTCGACGCGACGCTCACCGACACAAACATCGCCGGATCCGATGTGAGCTCTGAAGGCCAGTTCAAAGGCACGGGCCACGACCGCCGCGACCAGCTTGAGGTCGGGGGCGGGGCCGCAGGCGGCATGCTGATTGGCGGACTGATCGGAGCGGGCCCCGGCGTCCTCATTGGCGGCGCCATCGGCGCCGGTTCCACGACAGTTCACTGGCTCTCCAAACATCGTTCCGCAACTCTGCCAGCGGGCACTCAGCTTACGCTGGAACTGAACCGTCCGCTGACGATGACCACGCCCGCCGCCAGCGGCGGCAGTAAGTAGAATTTTTCCTGGTTTTCCCTGCAAGAGCCGGAGGCAGAAGCTTCCGGTTTTTATTTTGCGCTGCAACGTCGGAGCGATGGGGTTACGCCCCAAACAGCAAATCTCCCTCGCTCACCACGTGCAATTCGATCCATCCTTCCAGCGGCAGTGAATCCACCGGCAGCCGGTTCTGCCAGAGGCTGAAACGCATTCGGAGCTTGCTGGTAGCCGCAACGCTGGCCGTGGTCTTGCCATCGGCGGGCCGTTGCGTCGGAACCGCGCTTGGAGTAGCCAGCAACCACGCCAGCGGCAATTTGAATTCGAAGTTGCGGAGCAGCGCCAACTTTGCGTGCTCGTCTGGCTGCGTTGATGACGCCAGGCCGCGCTCCGCCGCTCCATTCTCGATCTTCCAGTTTGTCAGTTTGCGCTGGTGCGCCGATGCCTCCACCCGTAGCGTGCGCCGCGGACGCGGTTCGCCCGCCGCCCACGACTCTAAATTGACCACGATTTCGAAGTCTTCTTCCGGAAGTTTTTCGCAAAAATCCAGCCGTCCATACACATAGGTTGCGTCAATTCCCGCATACACCGCGTCGAGGACGAATTGTTTGCCGTGCATCGAGCCCGCGCGTTGATCCGCCGTATACACGGCCGCTCCCATCCACTCGAAGTACCGCACTTTGTCGCCTGTCACGCGCGGATGAATGTAGGCCGTCTGCGGCACAAATGACGGACGCACCTCGGCTCCCGTGATCGGCTGTGCGAGATAGTCCGGCGGGGCCGCGCCCAGCGCCTGATACACGTTCGAGAGATGTTTTCGATAGAGTTCGTCGAAATCACGGTCGTTGGCCGAGTGATGCTCCGGCCCGTACCACCAGTTCCAATCGCTGCCCTCGGCGATCTGAATCTCTTCAAACGCCAGCTTGCGCTGGGCCTCCGTTGCACGCGCCGCATGCTGCGCGTAGAACTCGCGCGCATGGTGCAGGTAGTCCCACGCCCGATTATCTTCCGGTGCTCCAATCCATACGTTGAAGTTCGCGTTGATCCACGATCCCGGTACCAGCGACGGCAGTTTCCCAAAGTCTTTATGTCGCGCAATCGCCTCGGAAATCGTCACCGCCTCGACTGCCGGTTCGTGCTGCAGCCCGTCATAAAACCGCCGTAAAAATTCCCGCCCCGACTTCGGGTAATACTCCCAGGCATTCTCACCATCGAGAATGATCGAGACCACGGCATCGCGTCCCTTCGCCAGCACCGGCTTCGCTGCTTCCTTGATGTTTCCAATCAAGTGCCGCGCCGCATCCGCCGGAGGCATGCCGGAATATACGAACCCGATCAGATCCGAAATCGTGTGATCGCGAAACACTAGGTGCATCGTCGCCGTGCCGTTCTCGTAGCGATGGATGTTGTAGAGTTTTTCCGCCAGCGGCCCCGGCAATCGCCCGTTCCCATCGCGTGCGAAAAAGGATCCCGTACTGCGCCCCAGCACGCCTTCGTCGGTGGCCATCCACTGAATGCCCACGCTGTGCGCAATGGCCAGCACTTCCTCAGAGACGCTGCCTTCCGACGGCCATACGCCCTTCGGACGAATGCCAAACACGCTCTCGTGCAGATCGAGAGCGCGCGTCAGTTGCTCGCGCGCGTCCTCCGGATGGCAAAACCGGTTCTGCGGCAGGGGCAACCCCGGTGAGGACACCGCGCCTGCAGCCGTATCACACACCAGCGGCAGGATAGGGTGATAGAACGGCGTCGCCGAAAGCTCGACCGAACCTTTCTTCGCTGCCTCCGCGTGCGCCGGCAGTACTCTGCCGATCAGTTCGCGCTCCCGCGCAATCACAAACTTCTGGTCATCGAGCGAGTAGCCGTGCCCTTTGGCGACCAGCGCCGCAACGTCTTTCTCTTCCAGAAAATATTCGTCGAACCAGGCAATCTGCGACAGTACCTGCAGGTCCGTGAAATCCTGTGGCTGAAAATACCGCTCCGCGCGCTCCGGATGATCCCCATGCTCGCGAAACCGCTCCCACAACTCCCGGTACCGCGGATACCTCCCGATCAAATTCTGCGGATTCGCCTGGAACAAATACCGCAGCGCGAAACGCCGCTCTTCCTGCGACAAATCCTTTGCCGGTTTTGCAGCGACTCGCAGAAACGGATCCTGCGCCGTCCCCGCGGCGTAGTCCTGAATCTGCACCATCAGCGAGGGCACAAGGTTGAAATTCTGGTGGACGTTCGGAAACTCGTCCAGCAACTTCACCATGCCGTAATAGTCTTTGAGCGCGTGCAGCCGCGTCCACGGCAGACGATATTCCCCTGTAACCAGGTCCTTATAGAACGGCTGGTGCTGGTGCCAAAGGAGAATGACGCGAAGTGCAGGCATGGCTGGAATTGTCAGGATAGCACGGAGATTTCTTTGCCCTGCGCACGAATGGAGTAGGCCAATTCTACGAATTTCTCGGGCTTATAATTCCTGATCATGCAGGCCTTGCTGCGCAACCTTCGTTTCGGCTCGCGGATGTTATGGAAGAGTCCGGGATTTACGATCGCAACGATCCTGACTCTCGCCTTGGGCATCGGCGCGAATACCGCCATCTTCACGGTGACCAGCGCGCTGCTGTTGCGGCCGTTCCCCTACCCCGACCCGCAGCAACTCGTGAGGATCACCGCCCGGGACAAGGCCAAAGACCGCGAGGGCACACTGCTGCGTTACGAACTCGTGCGCGATCTCAACCACTCGTTCCAGTCAGTGGCGGTGTGGACAAACGACGACCTGAACCTCACTGGTTCCGGTGAACCGCTGCAAGTTCCCGTGGCGCGCGTTTCGCCGAGTTTCTTCTCCATGCTTGGGCTGCGACCTCAGCTTGGGCGGATCTTTACCGAAGACGAGGCGCGACCCGAAGGCAAGCCAGTGATCATGCTCAGCGACTCCATGTGGCGGACCCGGTTCCATGCCGACCCCAACGTCGTCGGTCAAACAGTGACGCTCGATACCATGCCGCAAACCATCGTCGGCGTTCTGCCCGGCGACGTTCAGTTCCCTTTCATGGGACCTGCCGACATCTGGACGCCACGCTATTTCGAGTACTCGCTGATGACCCCGCAACGCCTGCGCATGGGCGTGGGCTACCTCAGCATGGTGGCGCGGCTACGGCCGGAGACGACGCTGCCACAAGCCGGTGCCGAACTCGCCGTACTGAACCAACGCTATCGAGAACAAAACGCCACCATGCCGGACGCCGATCCTGCTGTCGTCATGGCCGTCGAACCATTGCGTGAATTGATCGTCGGCGGCGCGCGCAGCAAAGTTCTGATCCTCTCTGCCGCCGTCGCGGTCGTGCTTCTGATCGCGTGCGCCAACGTGGCCAGCCTTCTGCTTTCTCGCGCGCTCGTCCGTCGGAAAGAAATTGCCGTGCGCACCGCGCTCGGTGCATCTCGCAGCACACTCATTTGGCAACTTCTGACGGAAAGCATGCTGCTCGCGCTTGTTGCCGGTGTGCTCGGAGTAGGTCTGAGCTGGATTGCGACTCGAGCCCTGATCACATGGGGGGCGACGCAGGTTCCGCAAGGCATCCCTATCAGCATGGATCTCCGCGTCCTGCTCTTTACCCTCATCATTTCAGTCCTCGGCGGAATCTTGTTTGGCACCGTGCCAGCTCTGCAGTTGGCGCGGGCAGACCTCGAATGCTGCGCTGCGCGACGAAGGCCGCAGCGTTTCCGCCGGCCACTCGCGCACGCAAATGAAGAACCTGCTCGTGGTTGGCCAGATGGCGCTTTCGCTTTTGCTGCTGATCGGCGCGGGATTGCTGATCCGTAGTTTCGGAAGGCTGCTCCACATCGATCCAGGCTTTGACGCTCATAACGTCCTCACCATGAGCGTCTCGCTTCCTACGGTAAAGTACGCCAAGCCGGAACAGCAGATTGCGTTCTTTGACGAAGTACTGCGCCGCATCTCTGCGCTTCCGGGTGTGCGAAGTGCCGCGACATCCGCTGCATTGCCGCTAGGCTGGATTCGCATTACGCCGGTTCTGCCGGAAGGCCAACCCGACGTACCGCTTTCTCAACGACCTTTCATCGACATTGAGGCGATCAGCCCGGAGTGGTTCGGGACCATGCGCGTCCCCTTCCGCGGCGGCCGGGACTTCACCAGCGCCGACAACACCCAAGCGCCCAAGGTCGTAATCGTGAATGAGACCTTCGCCCGCCAGTTCTGGCCCAACCAAAACCCGCTGGGCAAACACATCATCGTAGGTCGCGGGCCAATCGCATCCGAAGTGGTCGGCATGTCCGCCGACATCAAGAACAGGGGCATCGAGCAAGACACACAACCGCAGCTCTACCTCCCGTTCTCACAGCTGCCGTGGAGCAACATGAACCTGCTGGTGCGGACGGCCGTGCCGCCGCAAAACATGACCTCGGCCCTACGAGCGCAGATCGCAGCCGTGGACCCGGAGCAGCCTGTAACCAAGGTCCAGACGGTGGACGATCTCATGGAGAACTCGCGCGCCCAGCCACGCTTCACCATGATGTTGTTGACTGTGTTTTCCGCGGCGGCATTGGTGCTCGCCGTGATCGGAATTTACGGAGTGCTGTCGTACTCCGTGGCGCAGCGCCGGCAGGAGTTTGGCATCCGCCTGGCGCTGGGAGCGGAACGCACAGACATCCTGCGCCTAGTCGTCCGCCAGGGGCTCATCCTATCGGTTGCCGGCATTGCTGTTGGGCTGATCGTCGCACTTTTCCTGACCCAGGTCATGTCGAGCATGCTCTATAAAGTCGGTACGCATGATCTGGCGACCTTCGCCCTCACACCGTTGGTGTTTCTCGGCATCGCCCTGCTTGCCTGCTACCTGCCGGCACGCCGCGCCACCAAAGTGAGCCCCATAGAAACGTTGAGGTGATACAAAGCGTCTCCTTGACAATCTACATATTGCAGGGGCAATATGTAGACCGTCTAGGTGAACGAATGACTCCTCTTGAAAAGACCGACCTTCTGCAGGGAACACTCGACATGCTGATTCTCAAAGTTGTCGCTCTTGGCCCGATTCACGGCTACGGAATCTCGCAGCGTATCCGGCAAATCTCGAAGGAAGTGCTGTACGTCCAGCAAGGTTCACTTTACCCGGCGCTGCACCGGCTGGAAAAAAGAGGTTGGCTCTCGGCAGATTGGGGCGAATCGGAAAACGGAAGGCAGGCAAAGTTTTACCGCCTGTCTGCGAAGGGGCGCCGACACCTGACGGCCGAGGAGGCTACCTGGACCCGGCTGTCCGACGCGGTCAAGCTCATTCTCGGCACGGCGCAGCAGGAGGGCTGAATGACCCCCTGGGCAAATCTATTTCACAGGCTCCGCCGGGACGAAGAACTCGACCAGGAGATCGCGTTTCACATCGAAGAGTTAACCCAAGCCAACATTGCCCGTGGAATGACTCCTACCGAGGCGCGCCGTCAAGCCATGATTGCATTCGGCGGCCACGATCAGGCCATGCAGAAACTGCGGGAGGTTCACAGTTCCGCCTTCCTTGACAGCCTCTCTTTCAATCTGCAAGCAGCAATCCGTTTTATGCGGCGGGCCCCAGCGTTCTCAGCTGCCGTGATTCTGATTCTCGCAGTAGGCATCGGAGCAAATAGCGCCGTATTCTCTGCTATCGACGCCGTTGTTCTGAATCCCCTGCCCTTCCCCAAAGGGGATGAGCTTGTCGCTCTCTACCAGCACGATCTGAAGAATCGAGACGGCAATCATTTCGTCGCACCAGTGAGGTTGGAAGATTGGAACAGGCTCAATTCCACTTTCCAGGCGATCAGCGGCTATTACATGGATGACCTGTCTGAAATCTCCGGCCCGCTTCCTGAAAAGGTGACCGAAGCGCTCGTCGCTCCCCGCTTCCTGGAGGTCCTGCAAACGGCACCGGCGCTCGGCCGCGACTTCACCCCTGACGAAGAACGGTTTGGCGGACCCGACGCGGCTCTCGTCAGCTACGCTTTCTGGCAGCGCCGTTTTCACGGCGATCCCGCCGCTTTAGGCAGGCAGCTTCGCATCGGGTCCTTCTCCTACTCCATCGTCGGCATCATGCCGGCTTCATTCCGTTTTCCCAACGCCGATGTGGACCTCTGGGCCCCGAGCCCGCCCGACGCGCCTTACGCTCAACGCCGCGACGCTACCTGGTTCACTGTGATCGGCCGCTTGAAACCTGGCGTGATGCTGCAGCAGGCACAAGCCGACCTTGCTACCGTCCAGCACCAGCTCGGCAAACAGTTTCCCAAGCCCGATGCTGAATTGACGGTACGGACTGAACGATTGAAAGAAACCGTGGTGGGATCTACGCGTGATTCTCTTTGGCTGCTTTATGGCGCAGTTTCGCTCCTGCTACTGATCGCCTGCTCCAATATCGCGGCCCTGTTGCTCGCGCGAATGTCTGACCGCGAGCATGAGATTGCCATCCGCTATTCGCTGGGTGCTCCTCGCTCGGCGATAATCATTCAACTGCTCTCCGAAGTGCTCGGCCTTGCCGTAAGCGGTTCTCTGCTGGCTTTGCTCGCGGTGGCGGCGACGTTAAGAGCTTTTCACTTGCTCGCGAATACGCTGCCGCGGGCCGAGGAAATTATCCTCAACTGGAGAATTGTCCTCTACTCGCTCGCCGCCACACTCATAACCACTCTGTTGTGCGGACTGTTTCCGGCAATTCACGGCACTCGGCACGCGCTCGCTCACTCCCTGGCGCAAACCGGGCGCACTCAGGTTTCCTCCCGGAATCGCTTGCAATGGGGGCTGGTTGGAATTCAGGTAACGCTTGCCGTGACACTGTTGGTTGGCGCAGGACTGCTGCTCCGCAGTCTGCAGGAAATCAGTCGAGTCTCTCCCGGGTTTGATGCCAGCCAAGTGCTGACTTTCCAGATCACCGGCTCCTGGGGAGAAACGAGTGACATGAAGGCCGTCGTGCAGCGCATCGATCGCACTTTGGATGGACTGCGTCGCCTCCCGGGCGTCGAGGACGCCGCAACCTCCGGAATGCTTCCGGGTGTCAGCTTCCTTTACCAAATTGAATTCAAGATGGATGGAAAGCTGGACCCCAACCGCAAAATTGTTGCCGACAGCCGATATGTTTCGGCCGGATACTTCGACACCCTTCGGATCCCGCTGCTCTTGGGCGAGCCGTGCAAGGAGTCCTCTACCACCACTGATGTCGTTGTGAATCGCAGCTTCGTGAATCAGTATCTCAATGGAATCTCGCCGCTGGGACACCATTTGCAAGCCGCCGCCTACAACGACTTTCGGCCGGAAGGCCAAATTCTCGGAATTGTGGGTGACGCTCGGGAGCAAGGCCTGAACACGCAGCCGGTTCCCACCGTCTACTCCTGCTTCAGTGCCCCCACTCCGTTCCCGAATTATCTGGTGCGCACTCGTGGAGACGCGATGACTATGGCGGAGACCGTTCGCCACCGGGTTCACGAGTTGGAGCCGGCGCGTTCCGTCTACGGATTCATGCCATTGCTGCAGCATCTCGATGAGGCTTCCTCTGAGAATCGCTTCCGCACCCTTCTGCTGACCATGTTTGCCGCTTCGGCACTCTTGCTCGCCTGCGTTGGTCTCTACGGAACGCTCAGCTATCTGGGACGCCTTCGGCAGCGGGAAGTTGGCGTGCGCCTGGCGCTGGGCGCGCTACGCTGGCAGATTGTGACGAGTTTCCTGCTGCAGGGTCTTCGCGTCACGGCGATTGGCTGCCTGGCGGGCCTGATCCTCAGCTTCAGCGGAGATCGTTTGATCGGCAACATGCTGTACGGCATCTCGGCGCTCGATCCCGAAACCTACATTGGCGTTCTGCTGCTCATCCTGCTGGTCGCCACCACTGCGTCACTGATTCCAGCATGGCGGTCGGCCCGTGCCGAACCGACCCAGGCCCTTCGCCAGCCGTAGTGTGACTGCAGCAAGCTCCTGCAGGGAAGACTCTATGCCAGACCGTCCTTCAGTCCGGTACACTAAGGGCGCATAAAGGCGAAGCCTACGTATGAGCCCGGAATCCACTGTCGCATCTCCTCAACTGCTCACCGACCAGGATCTCTACCTCTTCAATGAGGGCAGCAACTATCGGATGTACGAAAAGATGGGGGCCCACCTCATCACCCACAACGGCGAGCCTGGCGCGGTCTTCAGCGTGTGGGCGCCCAATGCGCGCTCTGTCTCCGTGGTCGGCAGCTTCAACGATTGGGACTCCAAAACACACCGCCTCACTGCCCGGGGCTCCTCGGGCATCTGGGAAGGCTTCATCCCGGGCGTGACGCGCGGTGCGCTGTACAAATATCACATCGAATCAAACCGCCACGGATACAACATCGACAAAGCCGATCCGATCGGCCTGTTGCACGAAAAGCCTCCGCGCACCGCATCGGTGGTCTGGGATCTCGAATATCAGTGGAGCGATCAGGAATGGATGCAGAAACGCGCCGAGCGCAATTCTCTGCGCGCTCCTCAGTCGATCTACGAAGTCCATCTCGGCTCGTGGATGCGCGTCCCCGAAGAACACAACCGTCCACTCACCTACCGCGAAACGGCGCCGCGACTCGCCCAATATGTCGGCCAGTTGGGCTTCACTCACGTCGAGTTCCTGCCCGTGATGGAGCATCCCTTCTTCGGGTCCTGGGGATACCAGACCACCGGCTACTTCGCACCCACGGCGCGCTACGGCACTCCACAAGATTTCATGTATCTGGTGGACTACCTTCACCAGCACGGCATCGGCGTCATTCTGGACTGGGTCCCGTCGCACTTCCCTTCCGATGCCCACGGCCTCGCCTACTTTGACGGCACGCACCTGTATGAACACGCCGACTCGCGCCAGGGATTTCACCCTGACTGGAAAACCCACATCTTCAACTACGGTCGCGCCGAAGTGCGCAGCTTCCTCATGTCGAGCGCCATGTTCTGGCTCGACAAATATCACATCGACGGCCTGCGTGTAGACGCCGTCGCTTCGATGCTCTATCTCGATTACTCGCGTAAACAAGGCGAGTGGATTCCCAATAAATTCGGCGGACGCGAAAATCTCGAGGCCATCGAGTTCCTTCGTCGCTTCAATCAGGAAGCCTACAAAGAGCATCCGGAAATCCAGACCACGGCCGAAGAATCGACCTCCTGGCCCATGGTCTCAAAGCCCACCTACGTCGGCGGACTCGGCTTCGGCATGAAGTGGGACATGGGATGGATGCACGATACCCTCAAATATTTTCAGCAGGATCCCATCCATCGCAAGTATCACCACAACCAACTCACCTTCCGCATGCTCTACTCGTTCCAGGAAAATTTCGTGCTGCCCCTTTCGCATGATGAAGTCGTCCATGGCAAGGGATCGCTCATCGGCAAAATGCCCGGCGATGAGTGGCAGAAGTTTGCCAACCTGCGTTTGCTCTTCGCCTACATGTATGCGCAGTCCGGTAAGAAGCTTCTCTTCATGGGCGATGAATTCGGACAGGTCCGCGAGTGGGCCCACGATTCCAGCCTGGAATGGCACGTTCTGCAGTACCAGGTTCATCGCGGCGTGCAGGCCTGGATGGAGCAATTGAACCGCTTCTACCGCAGCGAGCCTGCCATGTACGTCCTCGACAACGATCCCGCCGGATTCGAGTGGGTCGACGCCAACGACAACGCGACCAGTACGGTTTCGTTGTTGCGGAAGAGCGAGTCCCCAAAAGACACGGTCCTCGTCATCTGCAACTTCACGCCAGTGCCACGCAGCGGATACCGCGTCGGCGTGCCTCACGGTGGCTACTGGCGCGAACTCCTGAACAGCGACGCCCGCGAATACGCCGGTAGCGGCATGGGCAATCTGGGCGGAGTGCAGGCCGAAGAGATCCCCACTCATGGCCGTCCGTTCTCGCTGAAACTAACATTGCCGCCATTGGCCGCATTGTTCTTCAAAGCTGTCGGTTAGGGCGCGAGATTGCTGAACGGATTCTCTTGACAGGCCTCTGATTCCAATGGATACTCTTCGCCTGCGTTCCCCGCGCACCCAGGGTAGTCGTTTCCATTTCCCCCATGCACATCTTGAGGAGGAATTGTGTCGCTCAGAAACTCGAATCCTATCCCGCGCCAGTCTCGTAGCCAAAAATCACTGAACCCAAAGCTTGATCGCCGCTTGCTGAATTACACCGCTGCGGCCGGAGCTGCCGCTGTGGGCGTGCTTGCTCTGGCGCAATCGAGCGATGCCGAAATTGTCTTCACTCCCACGCACCAGATGATTCCGATGAAGGGAACCCTGGCGCTTGACCTTAACGGCGATGGCATCACTGACTTCACTTTCCACCACATTGTAGCTTCGTGCGGCATGGCTGCCGAGTGCAGTCAATTCACCGAGCAATTCCTGGGTATAAATGGAAATACTGCGCTGAATGGAGCGTGGATGGGAACCCGTTGGGCATCGGCATTGCCGCCCGGAAAAACAGTTGGTCCCGGCGAAAAGTTCGCATCATTCGGATCGATGGAACAATGCTACACACAAGCCGGCGGGATTCCATCTCTAACAGGTCCGTGGGTCAACGTCCAGAACAAGTATCTGGGTTTAGCCTTCACCATCGACGGTGAGACGCACTATGGTTGGGCACGATTGAGCGTGACCATTAAACCCGGCGCATGCCGGCCCGCGACCATCTTTCTGACCGGCTATGCGTATGAGACAGTCGCCGGTGCGCCCATCACTACGGGGAAGAGATCGGGCACGCCCGAGGTCGGCGAGGTGACGCGCCCTCAACCGACCCTGGGCCTACTAGCTCAAGGCTGCCTCGGCATCGACGTATGGCGTCGCGATGACGATCCCGATTGAGCCTAGTCTGCATGTGAGATGTGGTGTTTGCTTCCATCTAGCAGAAATCTCTGGGAGAAGCGCATCCACCCGCTCACCCAACGGGACCGGCTTTCCCACCAGATAACCCGGTGACCCGCATCACGGCGCACTCCCGCCAGCCGTGATAATAAATAGTCGTTTCCATCGCAGTTGTCCTTTCTGTTCTCCCTGAAAGGAGGCGCTGTGGAGCGGATATTCTCCTGGCCCCATCGAATCTCTTCATTCATTACCCTCAGTTTCTGTGCTTTTCTCTGCTCCTGTGTTGGCGCAATCAGAATGCCCGTTCGAGCCACGGGTCCAACTGGTGCGCTCCAACCGAGGGCGATCGACCTGAACTTTGTCCAGACAGGTTCCACGCAGCGGGAAGAGGTGGCTCACCAACTCGCCGCCGTCGATACCTCCTACTCCAATCCCCGCCTCTTCTGGGCAAGATGGAGCGAATCGCGCTGGGGATACTGGTGGGCCGTAGGAATGCCCTGCAATAGCTGCATGGCAGCAGATGCACATCGAAAGTGGCACTTCAAAAACTTCCTTGTGACGTTCGATGAAAACGGATTGGCCATCACCAGAGACACGATCACTGACGATAAGCTTCTCTGGCGGACATTGCATTCCCGCCTGCTGCAGGCCAAGCCGCCTCCTCTGGATTTTTCGCAGCCCGTCTGTATATCTCTCACCGCCGCTGACCCGATTGCGATTCTGCTCAGCAAGGATCAGATGGAGTTCGAGCGACTTGATCAGGCAGGTCCCAATGTCGTCGTACCGCCTGGCAAAGTGATCCGATTCAGTCACACGGGAACGATCTTCGACAAAAAGACCGGCCCCGGACCCACCTGCCACGCGCTGGAGTTCTCCGAGAAGACAATCTTCGGCAACAAGATCAAATTCTGTGCGACAGCAGATCAGGTCGGAATTCTATTTCAGTACCTGCAGGAAGTGGGTTCGCCGACGATGAAATGGGAATAACTGGAGGAAACCCTTATGAGCGTGTACATTCAGCGGCGTGCCTCACGAATGTCTGAGCGGCAATAATGCGCTTCTCCTACGCTCATCCGAATGCCTGGTGCTCTTTCCAGAACTCTGGCCACGGTTTGATCGGACCGCCGCAGACATAAATATCCGGATGGTCCCCGCTCTCCTCATTCTTAACGCCCAAAGAATTTCCGTTGTGCCCTGCCAGTCGGCACGAATGGAGCGCCTCCATCTCTTCCCGGGACCACCCCACCACAATCAACGTCGTCGGCTGCGGCTCTGGATACCCGCGTAGCCACGCCGAATTTGTCCGACTGATGGGCAGCGGAAGGCCGTAGGCCGGTCCCAAAATCTCGATTGCCCCCGCCTCGCCGTAGTTGCCCACGATGACGCCCACACTCCCACGCTCCTCCGGCGGCAGTGAATCGCGAATGTCCGCAACCGATTTCACCAGCTCGTCCCACCCGATCTCTTCCCGCAGATCGCCGTTGTTTTTCAGGGCGAACATCTTCAGCCGTCCACTTGTAGCGAACGGAAAAAGGATGAGCGAGAAAAGCAGCCCGTAGGCCGCGAGTCCGGCAAAGAAGACGGTCTGGACCACCCGCCGCGGCACCTTCGACATCGACAGAACCCATCGTTCTCCCAAAAGCGCGCCCATCGCCCATAACATGGGATACACGCCGCCCAGGTAATATCCGCGTCCTTTTCCTACCATGAATAGCACCAGCGGGATCAGGTACATCCATCCCAGCATGCGATAGCGCCGGTCCCACAGATATCCCAGTAAACCCCCGATCCACAACGGCGCCGAAAACGTATTCGTGCAAACCCAGAACTGATGCAGGAGAAATCCGTCCGCGCGTCCCTGACGCACATCGCGCTTGTGGATGTGTTGGAGAAAGTGCAGCGAAATAAATCCATGCTGCACCTGCCAAATCAGATTGGGCAGGCAAATCAAAAACCCCAGCGCCATTCCGCCCCAGAACCATCCGCTGAACAGATAACGCCGCGCGCGGGTCAGCGCCACTCCGCCCAAAATTCCGGCGAGGTAGAACCCCATCGTGTACTTCGTCAGGAAGCCAAGACCAATCGTGGCGCCAATCGCCAGCCACCACCGCGGATTCTCCGTCTTCAGCAGCCGAATCACGAAGTAGGCAATCAGCGTCCACCACAAATAATCAAACGTCGTGTATTGAAACTCCGTCCCCTCAAACATGGGCAGGCCCGAGAGTGCAATCGCGAGTGCCGCAGTCACCTGAGCCAGCCGCCCTCCTCCGAGTTCGTACGCCATCAGGCCGGTGACCACGACGGCGACAGCCTGGGCGATGACCGAGAACAGCCGCAGCCCCACCAGCGAAAGCCCAAAGAGAGACAGTCCAATCCGCTCCACAAACGGCGTGAGCGGCGGATACGGCACGAATCCCCAGTCGAGATGCCGAGCATCGCTCAACACCTGCAGTTCATCGCGATGTAGACCGTAACGCCCGTTGGTCAGCACGTGGACCACTGCCACGGCAGAAGCAATCCCAACCAGCGCCCAAATATCAGCCCCAGTACGAACGTCGGTCTGTTCGAGACTCTGCTCCGCGTTCATCTTCATTCTCCTCGGCCCCCCGCCCATTCTGCCGCACGGTTGTGCGCCGGAGATCCGCTCAGCCGCCCGCCGAAACTTGTGCGGGCAGTTGATTAAACCCAAACACCGTGCCCGCCAGCGCAATCCTCCAGAGATTTCGAGAAAGAAAAACTTCCGTTGAAGACAGGACTTCGCATTGTGCAACGCCGTTGCTACAGGATTCAAGCGCCATGCCGGCCTTTACTCCCGGCTAGTTGTCTCTACGGGAACACCGTGTGAAATGTTCCGCCCCACGCTCCCGTGCTATCCTCGCTCTCAGCGCGGTTCCTCATGCGGATTCTGACCCGCTACATCTTGCGCGAAGTCACGGCGCACGCCTTGATTGGCGTGGCGATCTTCACCTTCGTCCTGTTCACCCGCGATCTCGGACGCATTCTCGAACTGGTGGTCCGCGCCAGCGCACCGCTGCCCAGCGTCGCCGAAATCTTCTTCTTCACCGTCCCGCTCGCCCTCACCTACACGCTGCCCATGAGCGTGCTGGTCGGGATCCTGATCGGCCTCAGCCGCCTCGCCGCCGACAGCGAAATCACCGCCATGCGCGCCAGCGGCATGGGCGTCTGGAGTTTCCTGCGCATCTCTTTCGATTTTCGTGATCGCCGCCTGGCTCTGGCGCTGGCCAACGGTCTATACATCGCCCCGCGAGCCCAAGCCGCTCTCGGCCACCTCGAAGATCGACTCAAAGGTTCGCAGGTCTCCTTCGAAATTCAGCCGCGCGTCTTCTACGAAGGATTCCCCAAGATCGTCCTCTACGTGCAGGACGTAAAGAGCGCGCAGGGCGCGGCCGTCTGGAAAGGCGTCTTCATGGCCGATCTCAGCGATGCCACCAATCCCAAGATCACTCTGGCCAAGGAAGGCATCGTCGTCAGCGAAGGTCCAGGACCGCCTCCACCTGCACCTGATCGACGGCTCCGCCCACGAGACCGATCCAAAGGACCCGGACCACTACCAGATTTCCACCTTCCAGCAGACCGACATTCCCATCGAACTGCCCTCCACCGAGAACAAGCCCGACGAATCGCTTCCCGCTCGAGAGTGATGAACACCGAGCGCCCTCTGCGCAAAAGGCCAGCCGTGCCGATCCCGTCTCCGCGCGCTGGTATCTGATCGAGTTCCACCGCCGCTTCGCGCTGCCCACCGCTTGCCTCGTGCTGGCGCTGGTCGGAATTCCGCTGGGACTGTCGTCGAAGAAGAGCGGCAAGTCCGGCGGATTCGTGCTCACGATCCTGCTGGTCTTCGTCTATTACGTGATCTCGCTGTCGGAGTTTCGCTCGCCCGACAAGGAAGAGTTTCTCCGTGGTTCGGAGCGTGGCTGGCCGATTTTGTGTTTCTGGCTCTGGCGCTGTTTCTGCTGTTGCGCGCGGAAAGGCGTCCCTTCGAACTCGCCTCGTTCCGCGCTCGCCTGGAAGCAAGATGCGGTCGGCTCACGCAGCGAGCAACTGCTGCGCCGCCGCGAGAACGCCTTTGAGCGCGCCTCCACTCGCCGCCGCGTGTTCAGCGCCAGCTTTCCGACGCTTCTCGACGACTACGTGCTGCGCGACTTCTTCGTCTATCTGGGGATGATCCTCTCCACTTTCCTCGTGCTCGTCATCGTCTTCACTCTCTTTGAGTTGCTGGGTGACATTCTGCGCAACCAGGTTCCACCCACCGTCGTCGCCGAGTATCTGCTCAACGTCACGCCCTATCTGCTCTACAACGTCGCCCCGCTGGTCATGCTGCTGGCCGTGCTGGTCACCTTCGGCCTGATGCAGCGCTCCAACGAGATCACCGCCATCAAGGCGACCGGAACCAGCATCTACCGCATCGTCACGCCGGTCGTCGTGGCGGCGGCCGTGTTGGCCGTCGGCTCTATTCTTCGCTGACCAGTTCTATCTGCCCCACACCAACAAACGGCAGGAGGCGCTGCACAACCAGATCAAAGGCAAGCCTGCGCAAACCTATCTGCGTCCCGATCGCAAGTGGATTTTCGGCCAGCACAACGACATTTACTACTACCAGTTCTTCGATCCCGACCGCGACCAGTTCGGCAATGTCACCGTTTTCCAACTCGACCGCGCCACGTTTGCAATCACCCGCCGCGTTCACGCCGAGCGCGCGCACTGGGCCGACAATCTGAATCGCTGGGTCTACGAGCAAGGATGGGATCGCACGCTCAACGTCTCCGCCATCGCCAACTACCACCCGTTCGACGTCGCTACCTTCCCCGAACTGCCGGAGACACCGGCCTATTTCAAGAAGGAAGTGAAGCAGTACACCGAGATGAACTATGAGGAACTGCGTCGCTACATTCGCGACTTGCAGCAGAGCGGCTTCGATGTCGTGCGCCTCCGAGTGCAGCTGCACAAGAAGCTGTCCTACCCGCTGATCACGTTGATCATGGCCATACTCGCCATTCCCTTCTCGCTTTCGACCGGGAAAAAGGGAGCGATCACGGGAGTCGCGGTCGCGGTAGGCATCGCAGTTTTCTATACAGTCGTGTCGCGCCTCTTCGAGGCCATGGGAGACCTCAGCCAGTTGCCGCCAGCGCTCGCGGCCTGGTCGCCGGACCTGATCTTCATTCTGGTGGGTGGATACTTGATTCTGAAGGTGCCAACGTAAAAAAAGAGAGCGCCGGGTGTCAGACCTGAGATCCTCGGACTGCTCCTCGAATATTCGAGGGCTTGTCCGAGTTTGTCATTCCGAAGCGCGGCTTTATCGCGCGAGGAACCTACTGTTTCCGCCCATATGCAACCTCTCGTTGTTGAGTCCCGAGACTCGGGTCTTACGGGGCCGACGCCTGACACCTGCCCTACTTCACCGCTATGCCCCACGGAAAATTGTCCGTCGCAATTGCAGGAAGCGGCGAAAGCACGCCGGTGGCCGGCGTAATCGTGAATTGCGAGATGGTAGCGGGCGACGATCCGAAATTCGCCACGAAGAGCCAATTGTCGTCCGCGCGCACCGCGATTGCCGTAGGCATGACACCCGTGGCCGCGACCGTCGCATTCGCCGTCAGACTGCCCGAAATCGGGCTGATCTTGAGCGTTGAAACTCCCCCGGAAAGAGTGTCCAGCGCATAAACATAGTTGCCAAATGGATCGACCACCATCGGGCCCGGACCGTTGGCGCTGCCCGCCAATGAAAATGGCGAATTCGCAATCTGCACCAGGCTGCCGTCTGGAGTCGCCGGGCACAAAGGCGATTGCGTCAGGGCGCCGTTGCACATGGTGTAGCCGCTGATTTTGTTCGTCTTCAGGTTACTCACATAAACGAAGCGGTTGCACGGATCCACCGCCACGCCCGCCGGCACCTGATCCGCCGCAAAAGTGCGCGCCGCTGCCGCCCCACCGGGATATCCCAAAACACCAGACGACATGTCGACTTGAAATTCAAGCACCTGATTGCCCAGCGAATCCGCCGCATAAAGATATTGCGTGCTCGGCGGCGTGTTCCGTACATCCGAGCACGCCGAGTTCTGCACCCCATTCACACCGGTTGGAGGAAACACCGTGGGGGTTGGCGCCACCGCGATGATGTCCATACTCTGCTGGGCAAGCGGCACCGCCGGATTCGTTGGATAGAAAGGTGAGCCCGCCACTTCCGTCGCCGTTCCATTGCTGATGGAAAACACAGACACGGAACCGGGAATCGTCGTAGCGCCCTGCGGGATCGCCCGGTCAGCCACAAAAAGAAACTTCCCTGCCGGGTCCATGACCAGCGCGTAAGGAACTACGGGCACTGACTCGGGGACGCCGCCCGGAACTGTGATCGTCCCGGCGGCAAACGGTACCAGGCTGCCCGTAGGCACAACGGTCCCGTCAGAATTTATCTTGAGCGCCGCGATTCCGGTCGAACTGCCAGAACATAGAGAATTTTCGTTGATGATCGTGTAGGCAAAAGCTCCGGCCGGATCCACCACGATCGACGAAGGCACCCCGTTCAGCACGCAAGTTTGTGTCGACGTGGTCCCGGGTGGGTTGCTGATTTCCGAGATGCTGCCGCTCGCCAAGCTAAACCCGAACGATTCGATGAGCCCCGAGCCCTGACTCGCCACCAGCACCAGGCCGTCGGACGAGCGGTTGTAGTTGCTGCCGCACGCGATCAAGAAACCTATCGAAGCCAGTGTCACTACCCCGAGCACCCACGCGAATCTTTTCGACATTCTCTCGTTGATCTCCATGTATATGTGAGGGTTACGCGCGCACACCCGCCCGACGCCCCGTCGGCCGGGTCTCAGTAATTTGGAAAACGCGGGAAATTCTCAACCCATTTATGTATCAGGAAAGTCCGGGAAGAGCAAACTCCCATCAAGGTTGATTGGAACCCTGCAAGCTCCCAGGAGTTGCCCCGCTGATCAGCCCTTTACAGTATACGAGAGGTTGCAGCTAGCCGTCAGGCTTAGGTCGGCAGACCTCGGGCGGCAGACCTCGGGCGGCAGACCTCAGGCCTGAGATTTCGGCCGTCTGCCAATTTTAGTTTTTGTCATTCCGAACCTGAGCGAAGCGAAGGAAGAGGAATCCGCTCTTTTGCAGCGCAACCGAACCACCCTTCGCGGGTTTTGCTTGAGGTCCGAGGTCCGAGGTCTGAAGTCCGAGGTCTAACGCCGGAAGCCGCTCGTTCAAACTTCCGACAGCCCCACGTCCGAAGTCTGAGGGCTCACGCCTGCGGTCGGAAGTCCGCTCACACCCGCGATCAACGGCAGGCGAATCTCCACCCGCAACCCGCCCCCGGCACGATTGAATGCCGAGACTTTCCCGCCATGGAAGCGCACGGCCCTCTCGGTAATCGCCAGTCCCAAGCCGACGCCACCCGTCAAACGTCCGCGAGCGTCATCCAGTCGGTAGAACGGCAAGAAAAGTTTCTCCAGCGAATCTGGAGGAACTCCAGTCCCCGAGTCGCTGACTTTCAGGACCGCTTCGGTTCCCTTCGCCCCCTGCTCGCGGGTGAGTTCGATTTCGACCGTCGTCCCCTCTGGCGTATACCGGATCGCGTTGCGCACTACGTTCTCCACCGCGCTGTGCAACAAAGAATCATTGCCTCGTACTCCCCAGTCGCCCTCGGGGATCATCGTGTGTACGTGACAGCGGCGCTCCTGCGCTTCAAACTCCGCATCCTCAGCAACGTTTGCCACCAAGTCGCCCAGAGGCACCGGAGTCTGCGGCACCCGCTGCTCTCCGTCCTCGAGTCGGGCCAGCGTCAGAATCCTGCCGATCAACTCATTCAGCCGGCTGGCTTCGAGTTCGATCCGGTCCAGCATGTCCACGCTTTCGACGCCCGCCCGCTGCCGGGCCAGGCCGAGTGCCACGTTTAACCGCGCCAGCGGAGACCGCAATTCGTGCGAAATGTCATTCAGTAGCCGAGACTGCGCCTTCATCAGCGTCTCGATGCGCTCCGCCATGGCGTCAAAATCGCGCATCAGACCGCCCACTTCGTCGCTCTTGCCGGCGGGCGCTCCAATGCGCGCCGTAAGGTCTCCCGCTGCGAGTTGCCGCGTTGCCGTGCGTAGCCGGACGATCGGCTTGGTCAGATACCACGAGAGGAAATAACAAACCAGCCCGGAAGAAATAATCGCGATAATCAGCCCCGGAACCGGCATCCCGCGCGGCCCAAAGAAAACTCTGGGCCCCTGCGGCAATCCCAAAACGACTGTGTAGCGATGCTTGCCATCGGATGAGGCCCGCGAGTCACGCACCACCGCCGGCGCGGGAAAAATAAAAGCGTCCCGGGGTATGCGTGGTCCCCCCGCCGCTACTCGTATTGCCCAATCCGGCGCAGCTCGCCCCGAAACTTCCACTCCGTGCTCGTCAAACAGATAAACCCTCAAATTCTGCGCGGTTTCCAGGTTCATCAAGTAATGCTGGAGTTGTTGAGAGCCGCCTTCTTCATAAGCAGAGACAGCGTCATTCAGAACCGTCAGCCGCAGCGCCTCCCAGGTCGAACTGCGCGGGCGGAATGCCAACGTGACCACGATGGCGAGCGCGACGAACAACGCCAGCGCGATCCAGAACGACAGGAAAATTCGCAAAAACAGACTTTTCATATCTAATCAAGCTTTCAAAGTTTCATAGTTTCAAGGCTCCCATCATGTACGAAGCTTTGAAACTTTGAAACCTAATCGCTCCACTCACCACTACGATTCCGTTTGGAGAAACGACAAACCCACCAACACCGTCTATCTAAATCACCTTCGCCTTCTCTCGCGGGCGCGCAAAGATATAGCCTACCCCACGCACCGTCTTGATGTGCTCATCATTGTCGGTATCGCCCAACTTTTTCCGCACCTTGCTGACGTGCATATCGATGCTGCGGTCAAACGGAGAAAACTTGCGACTGAGCACTGCATTCACCAGGCGCTCGCGCGGCACTACCCGTCCCGCCTCCCGCAGAAGCACTTCCAGCAAATTGAATTCGACCGATGTCAGATCCACGGGCTTCCCTTCGAGCCGAACCGTTCGCGTCGCGGGATCAAGCTCCACATCGCCCACCTTCACAACCTCGGGGGCCGATGCCGAACCGCTCCCGTCCGCACGCGTCCGCCGCAACACCGCTCGTATGCGCGCCACCAGTTCCCGCGGATTGAACGGCTTCGGGAGATAATCGTCGGCCCCGATCTCAAGACCCACGATGCGGTCCACATCCTCGCCACGCGCCGTCAATAAAAGCACCGGCAGTCGCGATGTCGCGCGGATCCTCCGCAGCACTTCAAATCCGTTAATGCCCGGCAACATCACGTCGAGAACTGCCAGCAGATATTCGCCGGCGGTGGCCTTTTTCAAGCCGCTCTCGCCGTCGTGGACGCACTCCACCGCGAACCCCTCTGCCTCGAGATACTCCCCGACCAGGTGGCAAAGTTCCACATCATCGTCTATGACAAGAATTCGTTCCATCTCCTACTTATTGTGCACCATAAAGAAAACGCCCGGTAGTAAAGAATTGTCAAACCGTTCGTGTAGGGACGGACGCATTCGTCCGCCACGCGTAAGGAATCGACGCGTCCCGTCGGCGCAGGGCCATGGGTGCAGTATGCACGTCCGCAGCTCCCCGAACCGGTTCGGCACTTTTACAAAACTTTACTCTGGTTGACCGACTCTTTACCGCTTTTTCTTCCCGGCCCGTGTTCTTATCAGAGTACGCATACTCCTCGAATATTCGAGGCCTCAGGAGTCACAATGAAATCCATTCGTTTCCGCTTACTGATCGCAGCCATGGCCGTGATGCTCGGCTCAGTTATTGCAAAATCCCAGACCGCGACCGATGCTCCTCCGCCGCCACCCATGCATGGCCACGCTCACGGATATGGCATGGAAGGCCACCAGATGCACTTCATGGCCAAGTACTTGAACCTGACCGATGAGCAGAAAACTCAGATGAAGGGCGTCATGCAGAAAGAACATCCGGCCATGAAGCCGCTCTTCCAGCAGTCTCACCAGATCGACCAACAACTTCGCCAGTATGTTGAAGGCACCTATGACGAAGCCAAGGTCCGCACTCTGGCCGCGCAGAAGGCCCAGGTTGAAGTCGAAATGACCGTGGCCCAGACGCGCATTCATAACGAGATGTTCCAGTTGCTCACCCCGGATCAACAGACCAAGATGAAGGAGTTCGAGGCCCGTCACGAGGCTCGCATGCAGAAACACATGCAGGAAGCGCCTCCGACTCCGCCCGCGGAATAGTTATGAAGGGTTGAACTCTCTCCCTCCGGAAGAGGGGGGAGTTCACTGATTGAGAGCGCGAGGACGGGTTTTACTTCCTCGCGCTGCTCATGGAGCTTCCCCCGTGCTCTCTAGCGATTCCTTTCTCTTCGACGCCGGATGGCTGTTCTTCGCAGTCTGGACTGTGGTCTTAGTCTTCGTCGGCTGGACGGCTTTCTCCCGCGATCTGCTCCCCTCACGACAACTCAAGCAAGAATCGCATTCTCCAGATCCTGCCCGTCCCCGCCGTCCGCGCCTCAACTAATCTCAAAGCTCACCCTCAAGACTTTCCACTGTGCCAGAGCGCCACCCGGCCAAAGTCCCGAGTTTCTGCACCGCCCCTGCTAGAATTTCATCTACTGAACCTGATGCTGCCGAAGAATCTGCGCCCGCTGTTGCCGTACGTGAAGCGCTACCGCTGGGGTTACATCGCGGGAGCGCTGTGTGTCCTTCTGACCAATGGAATCTGGGTCCTGTTTCCCAAGGTCCTCGGCCGCGCAACCGACGTCCTCAACACGAACGGGGCAAGCCGGAAGCTGCTCCTGTATGCGGCCCTGCTGCTGGCCATCGCGCTGAGCAAGGGCGTCTTCCAGTTCCTGACGCGCTGGATAGTCATCGGAGTTTCGCGCGACATTGAATTCGATCTGCGCAACGATCTGTTCGAACACCTCGAAGGTCTCTCCTACTCCTACTACCAGCGAAATCGCACCGGCGACATTATGGCGCGCGCGACCAACGACCTGGGCGCAGTTCGCAACTTGCTCGGACCCGCCATCATGTACACGGCCAACACGGTTGTGTTATCGGCGGGAGCGCTGGCCTTCATGTTCGCGATCAGCCCCAGGCTGACCCTGTACACGTTTCTGCCGTTCCCGGTGTCCAGCGTCCTGATTCAATATTTCGGGCGTCGCATTCACGACCGCTTCGAACGCATCCAGGCCATGTTCTCGGACATTTCCGCGCGGGCGCAGGAGAACTTTTCTGGCGCGCGCCTCATCCGCGCCTATGTTCAGGAAGAAGCAGAAATCGCCGCATTCGAAAAGGAAAATCAGGAATACATCCGCCGCAGCCTGCGCCTGGTTCGCCTCATGGGCATGCTCTGGCCTACGCTCGAATTCATGCTGGGCTGCGCCGTCGTCCTGGTCTTGTGGCTCGGCGGGCGCGAAGTGGCTCACGGCCATATCAGCGTCGGCCAGTTCGTCTCTTTCAGCACTTACATGATGCAACTGACCTGGCCGATCATCGCTCTTGGCTACGTCATCAACCTGTTCCAGCGGGGCACGGCGTCGTTGGCGCGCTTGAATGAGATCATGCAGCAGAAGCCTGCCATCGCGGATGAGCCCGGAGCGCAAGAATTCCCGATCAGAGGTGAGATCGAATTTCGGGCCCTTCACTTCGACTACGACGGCAAACAAGTTCTGCACGATGTCAACCTGTATGTGCCCGCCGGCAGCAGCCTGGCCATCGTCGGACCAACAGGATCGGGAAAGACCACGCTGGTCAGCCTGATTCCCCGCATCTACGACGCCGACGCGGGATCAGTGCTGATCGACGGACGCCCGATCCGCGAATATTCCGTGGCCTCGTTGCGCAAGAGTATTGGATTCGTGCCCCAGGAAACTTTCCTATTCAGCGAGCGCATTCGCGAGAACATCGCGCTCGGCGTGGACTCGGCGACTGATCAGGAAATTCGCAGCGCAGCCGAAGCCGCCAACATTGCGGCCGACATTGAGAGCTTCCCCGAAGGCTACGACACGCTCGTCGGCGAACGCGGCATCACGCTCTCCGGCGGACAGAAGCAACGCACTGCCATTGCCCGCGCCCTGATCCGCAATCCGAAGATCTTGATTCTCGACGACGCGCTCTCGAGCGTTGACACCCACACCGAAGACAAGATCCTGAATCACCTTCGCGACGTCATGCAGGGACGCACCACCATCTTCATCTCCCACCGCGTCTCGACCGTCCGCAACGCCGATCGCATCGCCGTCCTGCACGGCGGACGCATCGTCGAACTCGGCACCCACGACGAGCTCCTGACCCTGAACGGGTACTACAGCGAGCTCTACAACAAGCAACTGCTCGAAGAAGAACTAGCCGAAGTCTAACCGTGCCCTCGTCGTAGAAATGTACTCAGGGAGTGTTAGGCGTGGCTCCGTTCTAGCGTTGCTTTTTGTTCGCGGTATTGGCATCGAGGTTGCCCTATCCTTTCGCGTTCTGTGCGAAAGGGTGGGCATCACGGACCTCAACGCATCAGCTAGAAATCCAAGGAATATGAGCCCGTGGTATCAGAGGCAAAAGTGTCTAGACTGCTCCCGATCCGCTTGCTATAGTCATGATCCCCGTTGCATGGGCCCAGATTACTCTTCCCCCAAGATCGCCTAGTTCGAGGAGACGTTTGTGCACCGTGTTATCTGTTTCGTCTTGCTGGTTTGCCCTTTGTCAGTCGCCCAGATCTCCCCATCATTTTTCGCCATGAGTACCGTTTCGATTACAGATATGCCGAAGGTTCCGTATGGCACTCTGGGCCATCCCGGCGTATTCGCTTGGACTGAGATTGAGGGGACAGCACGTGGCACCTATAACTTCAAGGGCATGGACGCCTACGTCACTCGGGCGCCCCAAGTCAGTGGCGTCGCACAGATCGATCTGACGCCAGGATACACTCCCGGTTGGGCCATCGCGAATCAGGCGTCGTGCAAGAAGATCTCGGGCGGAATTATTGCCTGTACCGCGCCTCCGGATAACATCCAGGACTGGACCGACTTCATTACCGCCTTGGTGAACCACTACGACGGCGTCACGGCTCCGCACATTGCTCTCTACGAAATCTGGAACGAGGCCAACTTGACCACGTTCTGGAGTGGAACGGTCTCGCAACTAGCGGCCCTCGGCGCTGCGGCGTACCCGATCCTGAAGTCCGATCCTAACTCTCGTGTCTTGACGCCTTCAGTGGTCTGGCAAGGGGCTACCGGGCCGGCTTTCACAGAATCCTATCTGGCTCTCGCCCCGGCCGATGGCGTAACCTTCCACGCTTATACCTGCAAGACTTTGAAGATTTCTGGGAAGTGCTTAATGCCGGAGAGCACGAAGATTACTCAAAGCCTTAACGCGCCGTTGCAGACCATGATCACGGCGTTCCAAGGCATCGGGCAGCCGGTGTATGTCACCGAAGGAGGGTGGGGACTTTTGGGCGTCACCGATCCCGACCTGCAGGAGGCTTGGATCGCCCACTACTTCATCGTTGGGGCAAGCTACGGCTTGATGCTCGAGAACTGGTTCGAATGGGGCGTGCCAACCAAGGCCCTCAGCGGCAACATTGAACAATCGAACGGCCAGCCCACCGGAGCGGGACTCGCCTATGGCGTGGTGAACGGGTGGCTGCAGGGACAGACGGCAAGCGTGTGCTCCAGCAATAGCGCGATATGGTCTTGTGCAGTGGGGAATAACGTCATCGTGTGGAACAGTTCCCAGACGTGCGCGAACGGAGTGTGCACAACTAAGCCATACTCTACTGGCAGTTTTTCGAACTATACCGATCTGACAGGGACGAAACGCAGCATCACGAATGGCAGCATTGCTCTGGGGATCAAACCTGTGTTGCTACAGCACTAGCCCTATATACGGACGTGACCCGCCATTTCTGATGTACTCCATAGGAATTGCACACCCAGCATGGGCTCCTATCTTTGCCGCCCGCAAAGCGGACTATCACCGCTATCTCAACCGGGCATATCAGTCGCTAACGATACCGCCCCGTCCCTGCTTGACACACCGTTGACAAAGCGGTACCTTCCCCCGTCTACACTTGGAATAGCTGGGGCGAACCACTCTTCACGATGCAGCGTGTCAATACGGAGGAAATCCTCGATTCGGAAGCCTGCCCACCCGGCGAAGTGGAAACTTCGCTGCGCGACTTGTGCCGCATCAATCGCTGGTTCGGCGGAGTCGCCACCACTCGTTCCCTGATTGAGCGCGTTGCCGCCACCACCGGAAAGAAACATTTCTCGGTGCTCGAAGTCGCCGCCGGATTAGGCGAAGTTCCGAAGGCCGCGGGCGAGCAACTGAAACACAAAGGCATTACGCTCGACATCCTGTGCCTCGACCGTATGCACTCGCATCTGCGGAACGGAAACGGTCGTTGCTCGGTCGTTGCCGATGCGCTCGCACTTCCCTTTGGAGAAGGGACTTTCGATCTGGTCAGCTGCAGCCTGTTCGCCCATCATCTTGAACCGGCAGACTTGGCCCACTTTGCCGCAGAAGCATCCCGCGTGAGCCGCGACGCAGTTTTGATCAATGACCTGGTAAGACATCCCATGCATTTGGCGTTGGTCTACGCAGCCTTCCCGCTGATGCGCAGCTACGTGTCGCGCGTGGACGGACTGGCTTCAGTCCGCCGAGCCTACGTTCCCGACGAGATGCAGCGAATGCTCTCGAACGGACCCGGTCGAAGGCTTGAAATCTCGCGCCACTTTCTGTTTCGGATGGGAGTGATTCTGTGGAAGGACGGAATTGACCAACGAGGGCAGGTCGCGGACCGCCGCTTGACGTTGAAAGTTACCGCACGACCAGCACTTCCCTGACATTATCCCGCGCCAGAAAGAACTTGATCGACGCGAAGTCGCGGAACAGCGTCTCAATATGCCGGTTGTTAAACACGCGCTGCAGGCGGAATCCATCGGTGATCGCCGTATGGACGGCTCCAGTCGGCCCGCGCCGCGCCTCTCGCTTCAGCACGATGCGCTGCATCTCCAGCGTGTCTTTATCAAGAATGTGAAAGCGGTAACACGGCGAATCCGGTCCGGCGTCCTTCGTGTGGAAGAACGCGAGCAGCATCCCTCCCGGCTTCAGCACCGACCACAACCGTCCCATCACCGGACGCACCAGGCTTTCGTCCAGATAATCCGGCAAATTCCAGCAGAACACGACATCAAAGTGTGCCGCCGGATACACCAGGTTATCCGCCAGAAATTGCCGGCTGTCGAGAACCACATTGCCCTGCTCGTCCTTGGTGACCAGGCCCGGATCGGTCGAGGCCACCAGCAGGTCTTCGCTGTAAATCTTGTGACTGCGCTCGGTGAAAAACCGGATGTTCGACGGCGACGTCGAGCCCAGATCGAGCACGCACAGCGGCGTATCGGCGTCCCACATGCGCGAGAGTTCGCCGAGACCGCTCGAACGGCGAGTGAGTTTTTGCGCGGCTTGTGGTGTTGCCGCCTCTGCCTCGCCCGATGAACCACGAAAGAGCTTCATGAAGTTCTGGGTAACTGACGCCATCACACTCTAACCTGCGAAGCCAGAAAGCAGGAGTTACTTTCCTGCTGCCTTCTCCGCCTTCCCTTGGATATCGACTTTGCCCTTCAAGTACGCGCCTTCCTCAATGGAAATGCGCTGCGTGGAAATGTCTCCGGTTACCACCGCCGACTTGCGTAATTCGACCCGGTCGCTGGCCATGCACGTTGCCCTCGAGTTTTCCTTGCACAATCACGCCTTTGGCATCGACGCTGGCCTTAACCGAACCGTTCGGGCCAACCGTCAAGCTGTTGCCCTTCAGCGCGATGCTGCCCTCGACCTGTCCATCAACATAAAGGTCTTCGCTGCCCGACAATTCGCCCTTGATGACCACCGACTTGCCAATCTGCGCCAAATCTGCCGACAACGGAGCACTCATGGATGTTCTCCTTTTAAGGAAGCGGGATACTGCGCGACCTGGTTAACAGGAACAAGATAACTGGAATAGCCAAACCGGACAAGACAACTGGGAAGGCAGGTACGAGACCGTCCGCGTCGCTTCCTTTCGACTATACCCAAGTATGTGAGCAGGCGGCAAGCGACGGGCCACGCCAGTTCGGCCTTCCGATATGAAGGTGTCGTCCTGAACGCAGCCGTTGTTCAGGCGGAGTGAAGGATCTCTCCACCATCCGGCCTCGCGCGTAAGCCACCTCTGCAGCTATTGCTCCCCAAAGCACAACCGACGCTGCACGAAGGAAACCTTAAATCATTTGCTTTGATTGCTACACTAACCTTAGATGCGTCACTCGGAGCACGGTCGGATAAGAGCGTGTGCAGTGGGAGCGTGGTGTCTCGTTGCCTTTGGCGCCATTGCGGCCCAGACTCCGAAGGCTCCCGAGAGGCCTCCCTCAGAACTAGTTCGGGCCGCGGTCAAGAACGAGGTCGCTGCCGCAAACAGCACTGCGGTCAGACACATGTTCCGCGACCGTCGGAAGACCCCCAAGGGCTCTCAGACCCGGCTCTACGTCGAAACCAACGAAGCGCTGGCAGCGATGCTGATCGCCAACAACGATCAACCCCTGACGCCGCAGCAGAAACAGGGCGAGACGAACCATCTGGCGTGGCTCATGGGAAATCCCGCCGCCCTTCGCAAGAAACAAGCGCGTGAAAAAGAGGATGCCGATCGCACTCTCCAAATCGTGAAAGCGCTTCCCGAAGCGTTCCACTTCGAATACGCAGGCACTGAGAACAGCGAAGCAGGTCTGGGCAAACCCGGCGCCCAGCTTGTGCGCCTGAAGTTCACGCCCAACCCATCCTACTCTCCGCCCTCTCGACTAGAGCAAGTGCTGGAAGGCATGCAGGGATATCTCCTAATCGACACAGAAGCCCTCCGCCTGGCGAGGATCGACGGTACCCTCTTCAAAGACGTAACCTTCGGATGGGGAATCATCGGCCACCTCGACAAGGGCGGTCACTTCCTGGTGCAGCAGGCCGACGTCGGCGACGGCGACTGGGAGATCACTGCGATGACCCTGAACATCACCGGAAAAATCCTGTTCTTCAAGAGCCTCAGCATGGTGTCCGATGAAGCGTTCAGCGATTTCCAGCGGGTCCCCGATCATCTCACCTTCGCGCAGGGCGTGGAAATGTTGAAAGCCGAGCAGGAGAAACTGGCACGTGACGGCCACCCCGCCGGATTGCGGAAACCGGAATAAGCCTAGGCTCGCAGCGTCTCTTTCCTCACCGTCAACTTCTCGATCAAATCCGGTTTAACCCGATACCCCGTTCCCGCCTGGTCGCTGATGGCAATCATCCCCTGCGCCGAGACTTCAACCTCAGGTTCAATGATGTCTTCCTTCCAATAGCGTTTCGAGGCAGACACGTCCCCGGGCAGGCGAAAATTTTCGAGCGTCGAAAGCGCGATGTTATGCGACCGCCCAATCCCGGTTTCGAGCATACCTCCACACCACACCGGAATGTTGTGCGCGTGGCAGAGATCGTGAATCTTCAAGGCCTCGGAGAATCCGCCTACCCGCCCGACCTTGACGTTGACGATGCGACAGGCACCGGTTTCCGCGGCGAAAGCGGCGCTGCGCACGCTGACAATCGATTCATCGAGGCAAATCGCTGTGCGCAGCTCTTTCTGCAGCCGCGCGTGGTAGTAGATGTCGTCGTTCCACAGCGGCTGCTCGATCATCAAGCAGGTTGAATTGGTCGAACTTTCGCAAGTGTTCGACCTGATCCAGCGTGTATGCGGAGTTCGCGTCGCAACTCAGCGTAATGTCGGCCCAGCGCGAGCGGATGCGCTCGAGAACGTTCAGGTCCCAGCCCGGCTTGACCTTGATTTTGATTCGCCGATACCCGGCCGCGAGTTCGGTCTCAATCTTCTCGAGCAGTTGCTCGACTGAATCCTGAATGCCGATGGAAACGCCACAGGGAATCTCGCGCCGCGTTCCGCCGAGCAGCTTCCAGAGCGGTATCTTTCTTTGCGTGGCCTCGGCGTCCCACAAGGCATTCTCCAGGCCGCCCTTTGCCATACGGTGCGAGCGCACTTTCGCCAGTAATGCCGGACACTCACGCGCCGAATCGATCCGCTGCCCCAGCAGCGCCGGGATCAAATATTTCGTCATTGTGGGCCAGGCGGTTTCGATCCATTCGCTGCTGTAGAAAGGATCTTCGCCGACCACGCTCTCGCCCCATCCGTCGACGCCCTCGCTGTGGACAGTGACAAGCAGAATGCGCCGGCTATAGGTACGTCCAAAGCTCGTCTCAAAAAAATGGACGAGCGGCATGTGAATCTCGCGGAGCGTGACGGCTTCAATCTTCATAGTTCAAGATACAGTTCAAGATTTCGTTCAATTTTCAAGCTTCGTTTCGAATGTTTCAGTCTCCCCTTTGAAACTTGAAACTCGAAACTCTGAAACCTATGCTTTGGAAGCTATCCTTCCGCCGCATACGACCACTTCTCATCCCAGTGCCCGAGCAAGAACTTACCGTTGCCTTCAGTATCGCGCTCATAGCCCAGCGCCGCCAGCCCGCCGGCGAAGGCGCGCAGGAACTGCTCGCGGTTCCGCTCCTGCACTTGCTGCGCTTTCGCCCGCGTCTCGGCCGCAGCCTTCCACTCGTAAATCGGTGCCGGAACCTGGATGCCCGACTCGCTCGCAAACGCCGGATTCTTCCCCGTTTCCAGCAGCGTTTCCACGCGCTTCGACTTCAGCCACCATTCCGCGATCAGCCGGTCGCTCGGCAAGCCTCCCTGCAGCGGCGACGACGTAATGCCGTACTGATTGATGTTGTAGCGGCGCGCGATGGCGCCCAGTTTCTCGATGTTGAGATAGGCATTCTTGATTTCCAGCGGATCGAAGGTCCACTCGATCAACTCAATCCCGCGCGCCAGCGCATCTTCGCGCTGCAGCAGTTTCAGGCGCCGTCCCAAGCCCGCCGTTGCGATGATCTTTGCGCACCGCCAGCATATGCGAGTGCAGATAGACATGGCCGCTGCGCGTACCCGGCACCGACAGGGCGAAGCCGACCATGTGCATCGCCCTCGAACGCTCCCATGACCTGGCCGCCGACCTTGTCGGCGACCACAAACATCCGCAGCGGCACCAGTTCTGCGTCGGTGAAGTTCCAGACTTCTTTCTGCAACGCGACGCAGGCGCGGAGTTCCTCAAGACCGTGGCAGCGTCGCAGAACGATCGAATCGGCGCTCACAGGGCCCTCTCCTCGGTCTGCCGTTCTGTCGGCCTTTGCCTGCTGCCACAGCGATTCCAGTTCTTCCATCGACGCCTGATCGGCCGATCTCCCCGACTCGTGCAGCCGCGCCTCCATCCACTGAAAGCGACGCTTGAACTTTCGGTTCGTCTTGCGCAGCGCCGATTCCGGATCGACCGACAAATACCGCGCAATGTTGACCAGCACGAAAAATAGGTCGCCGACTTCATCTTCCAGTCGTGCTTGCAGTTTCTCCGGTACAACCATGCGTCCGGAACTAGCTACTCCCCGGCCCTGCGGACGCGGTCCCGGCGCCGGAAACTCTTTGAGCTGCTCGCGCAGTTCATCCGTCTCTTCGTGCAGCTTGTCGAATAGCCCCCCGACGTTAGGCCAGTCGAAGCCAACCTGCGCCGCTCGAGAACTCAGCTTGCGATGCTTCCAGCATCGAGGGCATCGCCGACGAAACTCCCGCCAGGATCGACCGTCCCTCGTTCCCCGCGTTCCCGCCACCCTCTTTCGCCTGCCGCTTCTTTCTCTCTTCGACCTTCAGCGCCTCCCAGTTGCGCTTCACGTCGGCAGACGTATCAGCCTTCACGTCGCCGAACACGTGCGGATGCCGGTTGATGAGCTTGCTCGAGAGCCGGTCGAGAACGTCGTCGATCGAAAACGACCGCTGCTCGTTCGCCATCTCTGCGTAGAACAGCACCTGCAGCAGCAGGTCGCCCAGTTCTCCCGCGAGCTCTGACCAGTCGCGATTGTCGATCGCTTCGAGGACTTCGTACGTTTCTTCGAGTGTGTACGGCTTGATGGAATCAAAAGTCTGTTCGCGGTCCCAGGGGCAGCCCCCCGGCGCCCGCAGGCGCTCCATGATGCTGACCGCGCGTTCGAAACGTTCTCCAGTGGTGGGCATTCGGCAACCAATGTAAATGACTCCGAAGGTAGGAGGCAATGCAAAGCCCATAATTGATGCGTCGTCTCGCCTGCGGCACCAACCGCCTGCCGGAGTGAGGCATCCTAGCCAGAGCACTTCCTCCCCGCTCACTTTGCAGGTCAAGATTCATTAAACCAATTCATGAAGGAGGAGAATATGACGACTGGCACTTTAAAGGGAAAGAGAGTTGCAATTCTGGTAACCAGCGGTTTTGAGCAGTCTGAACTGCTCGAGCCGCGCAGGGCTCTGGACGAAGCGGGCGCGACCACTCAGGTCGTCTCCCCGGTCACTGGCAAGGTTAAAGCGTGGAATCACAAAGCGTGGGGTAACGAAGTCCCCGTAGACATCCCGCTGAAATCCGCGAATGCAGAGGACTTCGACGCTCTGTTGCTTCCGGGAGGAGTGATGAATCCCGACCAACTCCGCATGGATCCAAAGGCAGTCGAATTCGTGAGGCACTTCGAAGTCGCGCACAAACCGGTTGCAGCTATCTGCCATGGACCGTGGATGCTGATCGAAGCCGGAGCCGTTCGTGGCCGCACCCTGACCTCGTGGCCGTCGCTCAAGACGGATCTCAGGAACGCCGGCGCAAACTGGGTAGATAAGGATGTCGTCAACGATGCCGGGTTGGTGACCAGCCGGAAGCCGGATGACATCCCGGCCGTTAACCAGGAGATGATCCGCCTGTTCAGCGAGGGCCGAGAACAATCGCACCCCTTGCGGAAGACGGCATGAAGCTCGCCGACCAATCACATTGGCGACTAGCTATTCCAAAATCGTGGGGTCATCCTGAGCGAAGCCGTTTTTCAGGCGAAGCAAAGCATCTCGCCGCAACCAGACGCGGAGGCCGGAGCGCACCAGACCGAAATCACGGTTTAGTTTGAGCCGGCCCTGGGGCCTATGATTGGATTGGGGCCGTTCCTGTTCCTGGACTCAGCCGATGCTTGAGAAATCGCAGGTTACTTTCGGCATCATCAAAGGAGGCCTCTTTCAGGAATCGGACCGGTACCCTGTGGACTATCGTTACCTTCATCGGCGGCCCCAGGGAGAGCACAATGAAGAAGCAGAAGTTAAGGGCAAACGTGGCTGAGTCCGCGAGGTGCCCACCTGCACCAAAACGACGACACGTTTAAAGTCTTTTAATACATGACCTTAGTTGTCAAACCTCGACCCTCATTGGAAGGCCAGCACTTTCACGTAGTTGTGATCGGCGGTGGCATCAATGGCGTGGCTGTCGCACGCGAGTGTGCGCGCGCCGGAAAGCGCACTCTCCTGGTCGAGCAGAACGATTTTGCCTCGGGCGTCACCAGCCGTTCGACCCGGATCATTCACGGCGGCCTGCGCTACCTCGAACACGGCGAACTCGACCTGGTCCGCGAGTCGGTGCGCGAGCGCGAGCGTCTGCTCCGCGAACGCTCGCACCTGGTCCACCCCGTGCACTTTCTTTTCCTGCTTGAATGAGCAAAGCCAGCGCAGTGCCATGAAAGTTCGCGCCGGCTTGTGGCTTTATCAGCGCATCGCGGGCAAAAAATCCGCCGACCTGAGCGAGATGGAGATGATGCGAGTCGAGCGCGCCCTCGATGCCGGACACAAGTGGTCGATCCTCAATTACGAAGACGCGCAGTGCGAGTTCCCCGAGCGCCTCGTGGCCGAGTGGGTCGCCGAAGCCGCCGAAGCCGGAGCCATCGTCCGCAACCATTGTGAAGTGCTGGCGGTCGACGTGACCCACGGCCGCGCTCGTGGCGTCCTCCTGC
Source organism: uncultured Acidobacteriaceae bacterium (assembly GCA_963786095.1). Classification (GTDB taxonomy): domain Bacteria; phylum Acidobacteriota; class Terriglobia; order Terriglobales; family Acidobacteriaceae; genus Sulfotelmatobacter. The sequence goes on from CAWAXV010000021.1 coordinate 190,148, forward strand.
GCGATCGCATCACCGGGAAAGACGAACGCGTCGATGCGGCGTGGATTTTGAACTGCACCGGCCCTTGGGCCGACCGCATCTGCCAGCGCTCTTCCGTTCGCACCAGCAAGCCATTGCTCGGCGGCGTCCGCGGATCGCACATCGTTCTGCCGCGCTTCTCCGGCGCCCCGACCGCAGGCCTCTACACCGAAGCTGCAGACGGCCGTCCAATTTTTGTTTTGCCCTGGAACGAGCAGATGCTGGTTGGCACCACAGAAGTGCCCGACACCGGCGATCCGAGTCGGACCGCGGCCTCCGCACGAAGAAATCGAATACCTCCTGCGCACGGTCGCCCAGCTCTTCCCCAAGGCAAAGCTTTCGGCCCACGACATCAGGTACGCATTTGCCGGAGTGCGTCCTCTACCCAACTCGCCCGGCAGCAAGCCCTCGGCGGTCACGCGGCGGCATTTCCTGCATGACCATACCGAAGATGGCGCCGCTCGCCTGATCTCGGTAATCGGCGGCAAGCTGACAACGGCTGCTTCCCTGGCGCGAGAATGCGCCCGCAAGATTGGTCTGACCGTTGCGGAACCAACGACGATCGCGGTGGGACCGGGCTCCTCGCTCGATCCCATGCTCGATCAGGAGGTTCTCGAAATCGCCCGCGCCGGCTCAGTCAGCGAAGAGACCGCTCGGGGCATGATGGAGTGGCACGGCCAGCGGGCCATGGACATCGCTCGGATGGCGCTGGTCAGCGCGGAGCTGCGCGCCCCCATCTGTCCACACACTTCACACATTGTCTCGGAAGTGGTCGACGCCTACCGCAAAGAGTACGCGATAACGCTAGGCGACGTCCTGCTGCGCCGGGTTCCCGTGGCGCTGGGTGCATGCTGGTCGGAATCCTGCAGCCGCGAAGCCGCTCTGCGGATCGGCGCTGTCCTCGGCTGGAGTTCGCACGACCTTGGAGCCAACCTCGAAGCCTTCGAGACCGAGCGCTCCGCCTTTCTCCAGCGCCCTTCCAGCCATCGCTCCACCTTCGAAGCTGCCGCAGACTAGGGCGAGCGTCCTTACCGGCCTTTCTCGGCGACCTTAGCGGCCTTTCTTGGCGTTCTTAGCGGTTAAGATCTTTCGCTCGCGTCACACAGTAGACTATGCGACCTCCGCGAAAGTTCCTTCCAGTTCCGGCTCTTCTTCCACCACGCGGGTGTGCGTCTTCGCCACCAGCATGTAGATCGAAGGCACCACGAACAGCGTGAATAGCGTGCCGATGATCATGCCGCTGACCAGCATGATGCCGATGCTGTTTCGCGCTCCAGCGCCCGGACCCTTCGCCAGCACCAGCGGGAAGTGACCGATGACCGTCGCTGCCGTCGTCATCAGAATCGGCCGCAGTCGCGTCGTAGCCGCCTCAATGATCGCGGCCAGCTTGGTCTTGTCCCGTCTCCTGCAGGTGGTTGGCGAACTCCACAATCAGGATGCCGTTCTTCGACACCAGTCCGACCAGCGTGATCAGTCCGACCTGGCTGTAGATGTTGAGCGTCGTGAATCCCAGGAACGAGAACATCAGCGCGCCCGAAATCGCCAGCGGCACCGATCCCGCGAGAATGATGAACGGATCGCGGAAGCTCTCGAACTGCGCCGCCAGCACCAGGTAAATCAGGATGCCCGACAGCAGGAACGTTCCAAGAAACTTGCTGCCTTCCACCCGCAGCTGGCGCGATTCACCGGCGTAGTCGACGGTGAAGCCCTGCGGCAGAATCGTCTTGGCCTCGTCTTCCAGGAACGTCAACGCCTGATCGAGCGGCACTTCGGGCGGAATCACGCCCTGAATTCGCACCGCGTTGAGCTGCTGAAATTTCTTCAGCTCGCGCGGCTCGGTCGTGGTCTTCAGGGTGGCAAAGGTCGACAGCGGCACCAGCTTGTCCGTCGCGATCCCGTGACGTAAATCTGCGAGAGTTGGTCGGCGGTCAAACGCTCCACGCGCTTGACCTGCGGAATCACCTTGTAGCTCCGCCCCTGAATGCTGAACCGGTTCACGTAATTTCCGCCCAGCATCGTGGAGAGGTCCTGCCCGGCCTGGCTCAGGTCCACTCCCTGCGAGCGCAGCTTGTCGCGGTCGAAGACCACTTCGGTCTGCGGCTGGTCGAACTTCACGTCGGTATCGGCGAAGATGAACAGGCCGCTGGCAATCGCCTTCTGCACGATCTGGTTCGGCGAACTCGATCAACTGCTGCGGCTCGGCCGGCAGACGCGATCACGAAATCGACCGGGAAATTTCCGCCGCCCGGCAGTGGCGGCGGCGTCAGCGGAATCACGCGGATGCCCGGCAATCTTCGACAGCGGCCCGGTCGATTCGACCAGAAGTTGCTGCGCCGTCTTTTTTCGCTCGCTCCACGGCTTGGTCACCATGCCGCCGAAACCGCCGCTCGGCGACGTGATCTGGAAAATGCTCTCGCTCTCGGGAAACGAGTGATACACGTCGTAGACCTGCTTGCGTGAACAGATTGGTCTGATCGATGGTCGAATTCGCCGAAGCCTGAATCACGCCGAACACCACGCCCTGATCTTCCGCCGGCGCCAGTTCGCGCTGCGAGAACATGTAGAACGGCACCATCAGCACAGCCACGATTGCCCACAGAACGTGAGGACCACGGGCCGGTACTGCAGCGTGCCGGTCAGCATCCGTGCAGTAGAGCCGTACGCACCTTCTCGAAGCGCCGATTGATCAAGCCCGCAAATCCGCGCTCGGTGTCGCCCGCGCGCAGCAGCTTCGATCCCATCATCGGCGACAGCGTCAGTGCCACGATACCGGAGACGATCACGGCGCCGGCCAGCGTGAACGCAAACTCGCGGAACAGCGCGCCGGTCAGTCCACCCTGAATGCCGACTGGCGCGTACACCGCGGCCAGCGTGATGGTCATCGCGATGATCGGGCCGACCAGTTCGCGGGCGGCATCTATGGCCGCCTCGCATGGAGTCTTGCCCATGTGAAGATGCCGCTCGACGTTCTCCACCATCACGATCGCGTCGTCCACCACCAGTCCGACCGAGAGCACGATCGCCAGCAGGGTCAGCAGGTTGATGGTGAAGCCCGACGCCAGCATCAGGAACACGGCGCCGATCAGCGAAATCGGAATGGCGACGACCGGAATCAGCACCGACCGCAACGATCCCAGGAACAGGAAGATGACGACGATGACGATGAGCAGTGTCTCGCGTCAGCGTGTGCAGCACTTCGTTGATCGCGTCCTGAATGTATGCCGTCGAGTCGTACGGAATGCCAACCTTCATCCCGGCGGCAGCTGCGCCTGGATTCCGGGAATTGCGGCGCGCACTTTCTTGATCACTTCCAGCGAGTTCGCCGTCGGCAGCACCCAGATGCCCATGAACGTCGCCGTCTCGCCGTTGAAGCGAACGTCCTGATCGTAGTTCTGCGCGCCCAGCACGACGTCGGCGATTTCGCCCAGCCGCACCACGACGTCCGTTCTCCTGCTTGACCACCATCTGCCGAAATTCTTCCGGAGTCCGCAGATCGGTGTTGGCGACAAGGTTCACCGACACCATCGAACCCTTGGTGCTTCCCAGCGCCGAAAGGTAGTTATTCTTCGCCAGCGCGTCGTGCACGTCGGACGGCGAAATACCCAGCGCCGCCATCTGCTCCGGCTTGAGCCAGATGCGCATGGCGAAGGTGCGGTCGCCGAGAATGTCGGCACGCTGCACGCCGCTGATCGCGCTCAACTTGGGCTGCACCACGCGGGTCAGGTAATCGGTGATCTGGTTTTGATCGAGAGTCGCTCGACGAAAAGCCGAGGTACATCGCGGCAAACTGGTTGTCCGCGGTCTGCAGATCGATGACTGGAGCCTGCGCCTCCGGCGGCAGATCATTGCGCACCTGCGCCACCTTCGCCTGAATCTGCGTCAGCGCCGCGTTGGTGTCGTAGTTGAGCTTCAGGTGCACGGTGATCGTGCTCAGCCCCTGCGCGCTCGACGACTCCATGTAGTCGATGCCGTCGGCGCTGGCGATCACGCGCTCCAGCGGCGTCGTGATGAATCCGCGCACCAGGTCGGCGTTCGCGCCCACGTACACCGTCGTGACCTGCACCACGGCGATGTCGCTGCGCGGATACTGCCGCACGCTCAACGAGCGAATCGACTGCAGCCCGGCAATCAGGATGACCAGGTTGACGACGATCGCAAGTACCGGTCGCTTAACGAAGAGATCGGTGAACTTCATGCTCTATGCTGTTAGCTGTCCTCGAGGCTTTCGGAGCCGCGGATTGATTCTCGCGGCTGCACCTTGTTGTTGACCTGAACCGCCGCGCCGTTGCGCAGCTTGAACACTCCCGAGCTCACCACCTCGTCTCCGGGATTCACGCCCGAAATCACCGCGACCTGATCACCGCGCGAGCCCTCAACCTTCACGAACTGCTGGCGCACTCCGCGATAGATCTTTCCCTTCGGATCTTTCAGGTCGGTGACCACGAAGACCGAATCGCCGTAAGGCGCGTAGTTGATGGCCGACGCCGGCAAGCGTGAATCACCGGACGGCTGCCGCTCCGGTCACGACCTCCACCTGCACGAACATTCCCGGGCGCAGCTTTGCCCTTCGGGATTCGCCAGCGTCGCCTGCACCTGAACGTTCCGGGTCGCCTCGTTGATGACCGAGTCGAGCGCGGTCACGCGGCCCGATGAATTCGGCATGCGCAGCATCGTTCGTGGTGACCCGCAGAATCCGCCCCGCCATGCATCTTGCCGGCAGTCCTGCTGTGGCACACCGAAGTTCACGTAAATCGGATTCAGCGACTGCAGCGGAACGATCGCCTCGCCCGCCGCCAGGTACTGTCCAAGGTTGACCTGGCGAATGCCCAGGATTCCCGAGAACGGCGCCCGGATCGTCTTGCGCTCAATGGTCGCCTTGATCTCTCCGACTTGCGCTTCGGTCGCCTTCTTCTGCGCCGTCGACGTTGTCGTAGTTCGATCTGCGCAATGACGCCTTGCTTTCACCAGTTCCTGCGTGCGGTCGATAGTTGATGCTGAGCCAGATCGCGCTGCGCCTCGGCGGCGGCCAACTGCGCCCGCTCCTGCCGCGTGTCGAGCTCCACCAGCACATCCCCCTGCTTGCACCGACTTGCCCGACTCGAAATCGATCTTGTCGACCGTGCCGGGAAGGTCCGCGCTCACCGTCACTCCCTGAATCGCTGCCGCCGTTCCGATCACGCTCATGCGTCGCCGGCCACTTCTCCTGCTTCGCCACGATCGTCGTCACCGCTTCCGGAGGTGGCTGCATGACCATGTGCGTGGCCGCTTCGATCTGGTGATATTTCGTGAAGCCAAGGCCCCCGACAACCAACGCCACTAGGGCCAACATCAGGATCATTCTTTTCGCCATGGGTCCTCTCAAATCAACCAACACTGCGTTTTTATCTCGCAGGCAGAACTGTCCCGTAACAAAATCGACCGCTCAAAATCTGGTGTAACAGGGTAGCGACAGTAAAAGCCCGACTCACCCAAGGCGCCGAATTCCGGCGCCCAGCGATCAGTCGCGTCCGATTCAAGCCTCCACAGGCCGCATCCAGCGATTGCTTCCTTCAGGCTTCGCTGTCGATCGTGGTCCCCATTCCTTCAGATTTCTTCTTCGATTGATCTCGTAGCGACAAAGATTCAGGAATTTGTTTCAAATGATTCACTACCACTGCCCATCAGCCTCCGGCATCAACCAACTTCCACGTAGGAAACCGCTCGCAACATAACAGCCCTCCCAAGCCAACGGCCCAGCTAAACCCCGAATTTCCACAAGCCACCCCCGGTTACCGAAGTTTGGGCACGCCCTCTCGTCATCTGGGAATCTGCTCCCTCCAAACCTAAACTGCGCGCAGGTGTCTCAACTGGCCGGTGCAGGGGCTGAATCCAGGGTTTGAATCGATGCTGATTCCCATCAATCACGAGAACATGACGGCGCGCCGCTGGCCCGTTGTGACGCTGGCTTTGATCGCCATCAATGTTCTGGTCTTTCTCTTCACCATGACCGCGATGGACGATGAAGCGCCGCATCTGGCCGACGTCAAAAGCCATATCCTCATGCTGGCCGCTCTTCACCCCGAACTGAAGATGCAGCCCGACTCGCAGAAACTTGTCGATGGATTCAAGAACAGCCATCCCGACCAATGGAAGCGAGCTCAGGATCCCTTTCGCGATGTCATGGACGTCGAAGATGCGAAGATCAAAATGACCGACGATCCATCGAAGCTGCAGGCCGAGATGGATTCTCTCAACGACGAATTCGTGAAGCTCTCGGCGACGTCGATCACCCAACACTATGCGTTTGTTCCCGCCTCACCCTCTGCCATCAGCTATCTCACGGCAAATTTCCTGCACGGCGGCTGGATGCACCTCATCGGCAACATGTGGTTCCTTTGGCTCGCCGGCTTTGTGCTGGAAGACGTTTGGGGACGCTGGCTGTATTCGGTCTTCTATTTAGTCGCAGGCGTGGCCGCGCTGCAGTTTTATGCCTGGACAAATCCCGGCAGCATCACACCTACCCTGGGCGCATCAGGCGCAGTCGCAGCGCTCATGGGCGCGTTTCTCGTGCGCTATCCCAAGATGAAGATCGGAATGGTGTGGATTATTTACTTCAGCCTCCTTCGTCTCATGCGCACCGGAAATCCCTTCCGCATGCTGAAGTTTAAGGCGTCCGCCTTTTGGCTGTTGCCCTTGTGGCTTGGCGCCGAAATTCTTTTTGCCCTCGTCGACCCGTCGAGCGGCGTAGCGCACTGGGCCCATGTAGGTGGCTTTCTGTTTGGAGCGGCTGTTGCCCTGGCGATCCAGCACTCCGGGCTCGAGCAGAAGGCCAATAAAAAAATCGAAGAGGAACTCACCTGGAATAACGATCCTGAGCTCGAGCAAGCCGGCAACATGATGGAGCACGGCCAACTCGACGAGGCACTGTCGCTTTTGATGAATCTCGTTGCCGTGAAGCCGCACTCCGTCGATGCCTGGAACCTGATCCGTCAGATTTATTCGCGGCAGAGCAATACCAAGGCCTACCTCGAAGCCACTATCAAAACCTGCGGCCTGCACTTGAAAGCGCACAACGTGGAGGCAGCGTTTCACGACTATGCGGAATTTATCGATGGCGGCGGCACCAGGATGCCCGCGGCAACGTGGCTGGAACTCTGCAAAGGCGCGGAAGAAAAGCTCGAATTCGAACGCGCCTTCGCCGAATACGAGCAGCTCGCCGCAGCCTATCCGGCCGAACGCCAGGCCCTCACCGCGCAACTCAGCGCCGCGCGGCTCTGCCTGAAGCGCCTCAACCGTCCGCAGGACGCTCTGGCCCTCTATCAGAAAGCCGGTGCCTCCCCGATTCCACACCTCGATTGGGAACAGCACATTCAATCCGGAATCAAAGAAGCAAAAGCTGCAATGTCCTCCGGAAACGCAATCGCCGCCGGCGCATCATAATAATCTCAAACAATAAAAATCAGGCCCGACCATCTCGGTCGGGCCTGCTCAGTTTGCGGCGTCCTCCCCCCGAATCAGCCGCTTACTGCATCTGGTGATGCATCGCCGCACCAGCCTCGTGTCGTCCGAGACGATGGCACAACCGTGAAAGAGCGGCCCTTCAGGGCCGCGTTAATGTTGCATTAAATGCAAGCGGGCTTTAGCCCGCTGGTCAATTCAGGCTTTCCACCGTCCGCCGCAGCAGGCTCGTATCGTCGGAGATAATGCCGTCAACCTTATCTTCCACAAAGCGTCTCATCTCCTTACCATCATTCACCGTCCAGACCACGACCTTCTTCGCGCCTGCCTTGAGCTCTCGAATCACGCTCGCCGTCGCGAGTTTGTAGTGCGGAATCACATACTCCCCCGGAAGTTCGCTCCACCGTCGCAACTCCGCCTTCGTCTCGCAAATCAGGCCCAGGGGAATCTTCGCCTCTAGCTTGCGAAAATCCCGCAGCACTTCCGGCAGAAACGAAGAGACCACGACTCCACGCCGCGCCGGATACCGCCTCAGCAACTCGACCGTAATCTTTTCCAGCCCCGCAACCTTCAGTTCCACGTCGAGAAACGCGCGGTCCTGGTAGCGCGCGAACACGTCTTTCAGCAGAGGCAAGCCCGGCAACTCCTCCACCGAAGCCCGCGTAATCTCAACCCCTGAAGATTCCGCGTCGTGGCAAATGACAGCCGCACCGTCGCCCGTAAGTCGCACATCGAATTCGAAGCCATCGCATCCATTCGCCAGCGCCTCGTCAAACGACGCGACCGTATTTTCCGGGATGGACTTGACCGCACGTGCTCCTCGGTGGCCGAGAAGCAGCGGGCTGTTCCGTGCGCGTTCCATGAGGGCCGGACGAATCAGTCGAGATCGAAGTCGCGGATCGGCTTGCCCGTGTCCGGAGTCTCTTTCGCCTTCTTCACCGCCTCTTGAAACTTCTTCTCCAGAAGATCAGAAGCATGCTTCTGCGCTTCCACCGACTGCTGAAAGATCGACTCGCGCCGGCTGTCCTGTTCGCGCATGGCCTTGGCGGCGGCTTCCATGTCGTTGAACATTTTCGGCTTGACCGCCGCTGTATGCGCGATGACCGCGCGCGTCTCAGTATCGATTTTGAGCACCGCACTGCAGCACGGACACGTCACTTCGAAGTTTGGGGGATTCTTCGCCATTTGAGCGAATCATACCCCAAAACCGCCCTCCGGAAACAAGAGTGCGTCTTAGAAGAGAGTTGTCATCCTGAGCGGAGCCGCTTTTCAGGCGAAGCGAAGGATCTCCCGCTCGTCCGGCGTCGCGCGTAAGCCAATCGCGACCTTGCCTACCGCTTAATCCTGATCGGAAAAATATGCAGCAAGTTCAGCATCTCCCACCCCAGCAGAAACACCGACAGAAGCACCACCGTGACCGCAAGCAGTTCCCCAAATGTCAGCCCCCGTCGCCCCGGCTCAAACCGCCGCGCCGCCAGGCTGAGAATATTGATGGTCGCGAAGCCGAATACCACCGCCCACAAAATGTTGTAGATGTCATCGCGCGATCCGCGATAAAAAACGGCTACGGCCACGCCGAACAACACCCCCGCACTGGCCCGCATCATTGGATAGATGGCCAGCGCGACCCGGGTAGTCCGGGTAAGGCCCGAGATCAGCGAGATTGCGGCGGGCAGGCCCATCGGCTGAATAAGGCCCGGAAAGCCGCGTACCGCGCATTGGGCCAAGAATTGGATATTACATCTTTTTCCTCCCACTCACGACCGAGAACAATACACGCCACCTTCTCGTTAATCCTCTGGCCGGGCTGCGTTCAATTCCCATGCGTTGGTTAATATGGGTGTATGGCCAAACCGCGCTTCATTTTCTTTGACGTGGGCAACACCCTTCTCTTCCCCAATCGCTCGCGAATGCTGGCTCCGCTGCCGGCAGAGCAGCATCCCACACTCGATCACTGGCAGGCGCTCGAGCGCCACACCAAGCATCAATTTGATGCTGGCATGATCGGCGGGAAGGTCGATCATGGTTTCTGGTGGACCTTCCACACCTCCCTGCTCAAAGAACTCAACGCCATGGACGCCGGCGTTCGCGACACGCTCGTCGAGAATACGCAGAACTCCGCCAACTGGGACCAGATTCTTCCCGGCACCCGCGACGCTCTGGAACGCATTCGCCGGAACTACGCCATCGCCGTGATCTCGAACGCCGATGGCAAAATTGACGCCGTTCTCCGCCGCTGCGGCATTGCCGATTGCTTCGCCAGCATTACCGATTCCGGCATCGTGGGCCATGAAAAGCCACATCCCGCCATTTTCGAAGCCGCCCTGCACGAGATGAAGGCCGACCCTGCCGGAAGTCTCTATGTCGGCGATGTCTACTCCGTCGACTATATCGGCGCAACCAAAGCCGGCATGCAGGCGGTATTGTTTGACGTGGCGGGTGCCTACCGCGGTCGCGAGTTTCCTCGCGTAGAATCGCTAGCAGAGTTAGAAGCCTGGCTGCAGAATTAGCATTGCGACAATTTGTCGCCTCAAAAACTGTTCTGTCGTCTCACAAACCCGGTATCATCCTGAGCGTAGCCGCTTTTCAGGCGAAGCGATGGATCTCGTACTGATCCGGCCTCTCGCGTGAGCCGACCTGCACTCCAGAAAGTTGCATCTCTACAGGGTTAACACCATAAAATAGTCACCATCATGTTCGATTCCACTCGACTGTTTCTTTTCCTGACTGCGGCATTGCTGCTGGCCGTCGCCCCCGGCCCTGGAATGCTCTACGTTCTCGCGCGCAGCCTGGCCGGCGGAAAGCGCGAAGGCGTGCTCTCCGCCTTCGGTACGTTTCTTGGCGGCATGGTGCATGTGTTTGCGGCGGCGCTCGGTGTCTCGATCATTCTCGCGCGCTCTGCCGCTGCCTTCGCTACGGTGAAGTACGCGGGAGCAGCCTATCTGTGTTTTCTCGGCGTGCGCATGATTCTCGACGCGCGTCGCGACAAAACTGACGCCGACTCCATCCCACACTCCACCAAGCCTGCGCGCAATCCGCTCTGGCAGGGCGTTGCCACCGAAGTGCTCAATCCCAAGACAGCACTGTTCTTCCTCTCGTTCATCCCGCAGTTCGTCGTGCGCAACAACGGACACGTCTTTCTCCAATTCGTCGCCCTGGGAACAATCTCGGTCGTTATGAATACGACCGCCGACTTGATCGTGATCGCACTCGCCGGTCCGCTCGGCGAGCAGAATTCGATCGTCGGCAACCTTCCGCCGCCGTCAGCGAACCGTCACCGGCACCATCATGATTGGACTCGGAACCTATCTGGCGATGAGCGATAGCAAATAGGGGTCACCCGGGAGATCATCAGCCCATGTTCACTTCGAAGAAAAGTCTGGCGAAATCCTCGGCGGTCCTCGCCTTCCTCTTAGCCGCCGGCACCGCAGTCGCGCAGGGCATTCAGCCGATGCCCAGGATTGAAGGAGACAGCTTCGCAGGCCACCACGTCGTGTTGCCAGACGCAGCCGCCGGCAAAATTGCCGTCTTGATTTTCGGATTCTCCAAGGCTTCCAAGGCCCCGACCAGCGATTGGGAGAAGAAAATTTCTACAGACTTCGCCTCGCGGCCAGCGTTTGAGGTCTATCAACTGCCCGTCCTTGAAGACGTCCCGCGCTTCATTCGTGGCATGGTGATTTCCAGCATCAAGAAAGGCATTCCGGAAAACAAGCGCGACCACTTTGTTCCCATCCTGCAGGGCGAGGCCGCGCTCAAGAAACTAGTCGGCTACAAGGAACAGGATGATGCCTATTTAGTGCTGCTTGACTTCGACGGCAAGATCGCAGCGCAGACGCACGGCCCGCTAACTGATGCAGCCTATTCTCAGCTCCGAGCACAAATCGACTCACAACTGAATGGCCACAAGTGAACCTGACGCGCCCACGCACGCAGTCCATCCGGCTTACAACTCTAGAATCTGATGGTCGTGGCAATCCGGCTGGATTGCGTCGTGAAGTTGGTTCAGCAGATCCCGTCCGTACCGAGCCAGGAAATAAAGTCCGCCAATCCCGCGCTCCTGCAACCCTTTATCCGGATAGAGCGCTTGGCTCAAGATCTCCGCGTGCCGGCTCACCAGTTCACCCTTTTGCGCCTCCGCTCGCGCAGCCTGCGTAAAAAGCCGTTCCAGTTGGTACTGCATCTTTGATCCGGCGGTATCGGCGGCATCCACCAGCGTCCGGTCAAGGCGGGTCAACTTCTCTTTGATGGTTGCAAAGTTCGACTCCAATGAATTTTTCGCCGTGTCGAAAGCCGTCTGCAGATCTTTCGGCAACCCGTTCGCCGCGAGCTGCTGCCGCAGTCCTTCGGGCCCGTTAAATACATCCGTCACGCCGATTCCGTGGCGCTCGAGCAACCGCTGCATCTTGGGTTCAACCACTGTCGCCGAGAAGCGCGGAATAATCGGCGTTACTCTTCCGATCAGAACCTCGTAGACTGCTCCCGCCTGCCCGAAATATGCCGTCTCTGCAGCTCCCCCGGTGTACGCCAGCGTCGGCAGAAGATAATCCTCCACGATCGGCCGCAACAACACATTCGGACTGAATTGTTCCGGAGCCGAACTGACGCGGTTCAGCAAATCGGCCTGCGAAAGTTTTTCCGCCGTTCCTTCCCCGCCAATAATGAATTCTGCCGTCCCGCCATTGTCGTGCCGGTGAATCGCCGTGCGTGCCCCGTGATGCATCGTGAACATCAATACCGACGACGATGTCACCTTCACCTGCTGGTGATAGCCGGCCGCCTCGAGTGCCTTGCCCCGCGCCTGAAGCGCCGCTTCAAGTTCGCCAGCGCGCTCGACGGCCGCGCGATAAATCGGCTCCGCGATGCGGTGAAGTTCCCCATCCGACGCATCGAGCACGATTACGCCCCACTCGGCAAAGATGCGCGCAAACAATTTCGCAAACGCCGTTCCCAGCCCCTCGCCCGGCCTGTAGGTCTCCCGCAAAAACTGCGTCGCCTCCGAGTCCCCAAGCAAGGCTGCCGCCTGCTCTACGACCGGAACAATTTCTTCCCCCAGCCTCACCGCACTGACCGGCGCTCCCGCAACATCGTGGCTCGAGGTCGCCAGCGTCTGCAGCGTCCCATCCTGCCCCGGAAACGAAACGTGATTCACTTCTGCGAGATCGTGATCGTAAGTCGCCAGCCAGAAGACCGGCACAGTGTCCACGCCACCAGCCGTGGCTTCCTCCGCCAATTTGACCGCCGTGAGCGCCTTATAAATGGCGAACATTGGACCCCCGAACAATCCGACTTGCTGTCCGGTGACCACAACGGCCGCGCCCTTGCGGAAGCGCTCGATGTTGCCCAACGTTTTTGCTGAGGCGTCCCACGATTTATTCTGCCGCTCAAAGATCGCAGCCACCCGCTCCCGCCGTGACGTCGTATACGAAATTCTCGCAGCCTCTTCCTTCAGCCATTCCTTCAGATAGGGCGGCCTCGGGTAAAATTGCTGTACTTTGGGGGAATACTCCAGGAAGTCGGTGAAAAGGCGCGTCGTATGCGGAATCTGGGAGAACGGTAGACACTGCGCCTTCACTGGGGACACCTCTGACACCGGTTTGTTGCCGCTCGTCTCATCGCCACCTGTTGGACGTCTGGAATCATTCGAAGTCAACACCATGCCTGTAGGCAGAATACCGCACAATTCGCGCCGTACTAGAGATGCCTGAAAAAGTCCCAAGATGCAAGATAATGAAGCAGCGAGGTCATCCTGAGCGGAGCCGCTTTTCAGGCGAAGCGAAGGATCTCGTGCAGCCGTATGCCGAACTGAAAGGAAAGTATTAACGTGGCCGCTTCGCCGCCGATCATCGCCCCGCCCCTCACCCTCGAAGGTTCCATCGTTCGCCTCGAACCACTTCGGACCGACCACGCGTCACTCTTCTGGGAGGTAGCCAAGAACGATCTGGACGACATTTTCCGCTGGATTCCCTATTCCATGAAAACGCCGGAAGACTTCCAGCGGCTCATCGGCAAAGCCTTCGACGAGCAGGAGCGCGGCCAATCGATCGTCCTGGCGACGGTCGAGCGCAAGTCCGGCCGCGTCATCGGCAGCACCCGCTACATGAACATTGATCGCGTCAACCAGATACCTGATGCTCCGGCACGCCTTTGAAGTGTGGAATTGCATTCGCGTGGAACTCAAGACCGATGCGCTTAACCAGAAATCGCGCAACGCCATCCTGCGAATCGGCGCCAAGGAAGAAGGCACGCTACGCCGCCACCTGATTACCTGGACCGGCCGCGTGCGCGACACGGTCTACTTCAGCATTCTCGACAACGAGTGGCCCCACGTAAAAGCGCAACTGGAAGCCCGCCTCACTTCACCCGCCGCATCGTAACCCGTTGCATCAACGGCCCACAGCCGCCGGTCACCGCTTGGCGACATCAATCATGTTGTCATCGGCGTTTCGGTCAATGAGTTTGTTGTAAGGGTCAATGCCCGCCAAAGTAGGCGCCTCGTCCACCGTAATCACGAATGTCTTGTGTTCGTCGGTGAGCCGTTCCTTCTTGAGATAGAGCGGCTTCTCTTCATCTTTCTTTCCGCTGAAGACGCCAATCTCGATGTAGTCATCCAACGGCATCGGAGTTTCCACGCCATTGCCGTCGGCCTGCACTTTGCGCGCCTGCACATCCAGCGTCACCTTGTACTTGCCGTCCGGAGTCTTCTCCGACGTGGCCGACACCGCTCGGTTGTCATACAGAACGATGCGATTAAAGCCATCATCGACCAGATACTGCAGGTCAGCCGGAGTCTGCGCTCGAATCGCATCCACCAGCATGCGCGTATCAGGATAAGGACCATCCATGCTGCCCGACGCACTCGCATTCTGGTGCGCGTCGATCTGATTGTTGGCGTTGGCGTAGCGGTACTGCATCAGAAAGTTATGCAGCGCGAGATTGAGCTTGTCCTCGCCAATGTAGTCCGCAAGCGTATAGAGGATCTGGCCGCCCTTCTGATACCAGACATAGTCCTCCCGCTGAACCATTGCGAGTGGTGGCTCGTGGCGAACCTCGCCGGCGCGGCCGCTCAGGTAGCGGTCGAGTTCGTGGCGCAGGTAGCGATGCATCAGGTCGCGTCCGTACTTGTGCGCCATCACCTGCAGCGCCGAGTATTCCGCCAAACTCTCCGACATCATGTTCGAACCTTCAACATCGGCGCCGACGAGCTGGTGCGCCCACCATTGATGCCCCAGTTCGTGAGCGGTGACAAAGTACGTGAAGTCAACATCGGTAGGCTTCAGCACCCGGCCGATGAAGCCGATCCCTTCCGAGTACGGAATTGTGTTCGGAAACGACTGCGCAAACGTGCGATATCGCGGAAACTCAAAGATCCGGTACTGCTTGAATTGATACGGACTGAACGTCCGCTCGTAATAATCAAGGCCCGCCCGCGAACTGGCCAGCATGTCATCGACATCGAAGGTGTGGGCCGGGTCATAGTAAACCTCCAGAGCGATATCGCCACTGGCCCCGTGATACATCTCCTTCCGCGTCTGGTAGCGTGCCGAAATGTACGTAAAGAAGTCCAGAATGTGCGTCGAGCCCATGCTGTATTCAAAAAAGTTGCGCCCGTTTTCCTTCCATTCACGCTGCAAGTATCCCGGCGCAATCGCCATCTGGTCCGCTGACGTACTGACGATCGTGTGATACGTCACCCAGTCGGATTCCCCGGCAAAGAAAATGTTGTTCACCGAATGCGCGGCGTCGCCCCGTGGGGCCATCTCTTCCAAAGCAGGCAGCTTCTCTTCCCGGCGTCGTCGCGGATCGTCCAGCTCCATGCCACGGTTGTAGCCGATATAGGGAAAATAATCGGAATCAAAGAACGTGCCGTTATATGCCAGCTCCGGAGGCTCATTTCCATCGCGGAAGCCGCGGGTCTGGTGCCCCACATTGCACGTAAGCGTGACGGTTTCTCCCGGCGCCAACGGTTTTTCCAGAGCATAGACGGCGTACAAATCACGCGGCGCCGCGCTCACCAGGCGGAACGGCCGGTCAAACTGTATGTTGCTCACCGACTGCTTCTGATCGGTGACGTGGATCTCCGAGATCGGCTGGTTACTCTTGTTTTCCAAAGTGATCCGTGCGCTTCCGTCAAACGAACGCCGATCCGGATAAATGTTGACCGTGGCATCGACTGCAGTCACCTTGGGCACGATCATGTTTTCATACTGTTTGAACTTGCGTTCGTAATCCGCCTGAATGCCACGCCGCGCCTTGGCGTCGAGATATTCGTTCAGGACGTGGCCGTTGTAGTAGTACCAGCCGCCCGCGCCCAGAGCGATAAACAGGAACAGCAAGGCAACAGGCGCCAGCCGCGGGGCCAGCCGAACCGCCAGCCGCACGCGGGCACGCAGCGAATCCTCCGCCCCGCGTCGAGCCAGCGCGATCGAAATGACTCCCAGAAATGCCGCGATCGCCAGCCAGTACGTGATCGACCAGAAAATAATCGGGACAAAATGCCCGTACCCATTCATGTCGGAATACGTATAAGTCGGGCACCTGGCCCACGAGGTAGAGAGTGTTCTCCCATCCGAAGTTGTACAGGATGGGAACCATCACGACGATTCCGATCATGATCGCGTGGCCCACAAACTTGTTCGAGACCACGGTCTGAACGAAGAATGCGAGCACGACGAACGTAACCACCTGCGGAAACGTGACGAGGTACAGTTCCTTGAAGTACTGCCCGAACTCGTAGTGGTAGTAACCGGAAATGGTCTGCATGAAAATCCCGATCACCATCACCACAGCGAGCAGGATGATTTCGACTACCAGCACCGCAGTCAGTCGTGAGAGCCAGTCCGTCGACTCGTGCATCGGTAAAGCGTCGTGGATGCCGTCGAAGTGTGTGTCGCGCTCCCTCCATAGCAACTCTGCCGCATACAGGCCCGCAACAATCAGCAGGAAGAGGGTCGCACTGCCTTCGACCGCCTGCACCATGAGGTACGTGACCGGCCAGACGTTCCGCTCGGCCACGCGGCCCGCGAAGTAGCCGTTGTTCACTGCAAACGCTGTCAGCAAGGCAACGATCGCCCAGAACGGGATGTCGCGCAGAATGTTGCGCAGCCGCAATCGCGACAGCGAAATGTATTGGGCAAAGGTCGTGGCAGAAGTAAATGCCTGATGCACGACGGCCCGCCCCGCTCCGACCAGAGGCGGCACCGGCATGGACTCCGTGCGTTCCTGCTCTTTCGCCTTGGCAGCGCGTCGTCCCTGGGAGCGCGCGGTCAGCGCCTCCACCGACATCGGGAACAGGGCCCACACCGCGCCCAGCGCCACGCACCCGACGGTCATCCACAGCAGGCGGTTATACAGAAACACGCCGTTGGCCAGTGTTGGCGACCACGTGATCAACAGAGAGTTCTTTTCGACGACTGTCCAGTAACGAGTAATGTCGTTGAACAGAACGAAGCCAACCGGATCCAGAATGCCCGACCAGAACCGTTCCAGCGACCGGGTGGCGAAGAAAACCGTGATACCGATGACATAAAACATGAACAGCGCGACGCCCTGCAGGTACACAATGAAAATCTTGCGGGTGAGCGCGCCAATCACAAAAAATCCCGAACCGATGAAAAAGATCTGCACTACAAGAATCGAGAGGAATGGCTGTACGTACGCCCACAAATGATTCGGACCAATGCGCGCGTGGTCGGCCCACGGAGCCAGCGTGCCCAGGTATGTGCCGAACATCATCCCGGAAAATGCGAACACGGCAGTCACGAACGATCCCGCCCAGCGTCCTCCGAGGTAGGCGAACTTCGAAATCGGCTGGGTAAACAGGATCTGGTAGGTGTCCCGCTGAAAGTCGCGCAGGATCGATGTCCCGAAAATCGCGGCGATGATGATGACGCCAAACAGCGATGCGCCAAAATCATTGAAGGCGTTGGAAAATGCCGAGTTCAGCAGCACCTTTCCATTGCTCGAGCCGACCGGACCAAAGTTTTCCGACGCCACGCTGAGAAACGAGAACATCAGCCAGACGAAAAAGTACGCGTAGGTCGAGATGCTCTTGAATCGGTACTTGAGCTCGAAGCTAAAGAATTCCCAGAAAAGTCGCATCTCGCGTCCTCCTGCAACCGGCGTCAGTTCGGAAGTTGGCCCTTTGTCTGTTGTGAGAGATTGAGGAAATACACGTCCTCAAGATCGGAATCGACCGCGCTGAAGCCAGCGCCCGGAGAACTATCCGCGTACACGCGAATCTCGTGCTGTCCGCCGACCAGGTGCGTCGAAATCACATGCATCTGCGCTTCCACCGCGCGAACGTCCTGCGCCGTCGCCACCACCTTCGACCATATCTTTCCGCGGAGGGCTGCCAGCGCTTCATTAGGAGCGCCCTCCAGAAGCAGTTCTCCCGAGGCGATGATGGCCATCCGCGGGCAAAGCTGCCGCACGTCGTCCACTATGTGCGTCGAGAGGATTACCGTCCGATCGCTTCCCAGGGACGACAGAAGATTCAGGAAGCGATTGCGTTCGGCTGGGTCCAGTCCCGCTGTCGGCTCGTCCACAATAATCAGGCGGGGATTGCCCAACAGCGCCTGCGCAATCCCAAATCGCTGCTTCATGCCGCCGGAAAAAGTAGAGAGCGCTTTCTTCCGGACGTCCCAGAGGTTCGTCTGCTGCAGCAGCGCGTCAACGCTCTCCTTTCGCTCTCCCGAAGAAGTCATCCCCTTCATCACCGCCAGGTGGTGCAACATGTCCAGCGCCGATATCTTGGGATAAACGCCGAACTCCTGCGGCAAGTAGCCGAGGACGCGACGAACCTGATCCTTCTGCCGCAGGACATCAATCCCATCCAGGCTGATAGAGCCGGAGTCCGGATCCTGCAGAGTGGCAATGGTGCGCATCAGCGAACTCTTGCCTGCCCCATTCGGTCCCACCAGACCGAACATGCTGTTGCCGATCGACAGGGAAAGATTCTTGAGCGCCTTCACGCCGTTCGGATAAGTCTTCGAGAGACCGGTGATCGTGATTGCCACTAGGACCTCCTGCAGGTCTAAGAAATATGTTTAGGGATGAGCGCAAACGAGGCAGTCGACTCGGTGCGCGACACGGGTCGCATTTTACTACCAACCACGACAGCAGTTGCCTCTGCCTTTTCTTCGCGACCTTCGCGAATCCTTGGCGACCTTAGCGGTCAAAAGCTCTCACCGCGAAGTTTCGCGAAGAATTACCGCTAAGAACGCGAAGGTACCGCCACCGTACCTACCCAACTGACGTAGGAGTCCGCTTCTGGAAAGCACTAGCAAGCAGTTGATCGTCAAAGGTTTCAATTCTCGCCTCTCTTACGAGAAGTGGCCCGGGCACGAAGTCCGAAGATCGGAACGTTGTTACAGCACCTTTTTCAGCGCTGTCATCCTGAAGGAGCGCGTTCTTTGCGCGACTGAAGGATCTCTGCACTCCCCACCCATCCAAACCGCTGCGGGAATTGCCAACAGGCAACCTGGAGGGTAGTCCGCCGGGAAAAAACAACGGAACAAATAGAGAGGACGTAACCGCCCTTTTCCACAGGCGAACGGAAAAAATATTCCCGTTTTGTGACATCCAACCTTGACCGAGGATTCAGGAGGAGGACAATAGAAGCATGAGCAGCCTTCGGCAGACGTCCCGAAAGACGATCTTCGCGCTTGGCGAAGGCAGCGTATCTAACTCCTTATTCCGGAATATTTTGCAAATAAAATATTTAGAATCAATATTTTGCGGAGACAAAACAGATATATGCTCCGCTAACTCGAACAATGTCAATATTTTGCAAGAGCCAATCGAAAAAAATCAACTCGGAGTATCTCGATCTAACCCCTTATTTTGCAATATTTTACGCATAAAATCTTGCGAATCAATATTTTACAGAGCCAAACCTGGATATCAACCTCCTAGCTACCTAAGAATCAATATTTTACGAGGATCAGCAGGAGAAGGATGAAATTGATCCGGCCCGAACCTTCGAGCCTCCTCAAACCATCTAACGATTGACTTCCCATCTAGCGAAACCTAGATTGGAAGTGGTTCTTTGAATCGGCCATTCCCACAATGTGGGGGCGTCACGGCTTCGACGGAGATGCTTGCGGCCAAGAGGCATGCCGGGGTCCACACACCCGTAATCGCGTGGAAAATGATAATTGCCAATCAACAGATGGCATACGCAGCCTAACTAGTTTAGGCAGCCGTCCCAAGAGGCTTCGCCCGTGGGCCTCCGAAGGACGTCACACAGCGGGCTGCTCTTTCCGTCTACGTCTGGGGCGGAAGGCTAAGATCTCAGGCTAGCGGATCGCGTTTCTTGTCGGTTCTGAGCGCGCGCCGCGAACGTCCTGGGGTAATGCCCAGGGCATGAACCCGACTACGCATGTAGTCTCTTGACCAGTAACATTTTCGGACGCGGGTTCGACTCCCGCCGCCTCCACCACTATCTCTCTCCAAGTCTGTACCTGACCTTCGAAGCTTCTTTCTCGTCACCTTCAGTCACGCCACGATCACCGGGGCGTGATCAACGAGCGGAGCCAGCTCCGTCGAAATTTTCTCTGGTACACTGGCGCCCATGAACGCTACGCGGCGACAATTTCTTGGAAAATGTGCTGGAGCGGCAGCGGGGGCTTGGCTTCTGCCTGGCTTCGCGCACGCGGCGAACCCTGGGCCCATCGTCAACTTCCCTTCCGCACCGCGAGACCGCGTGGCGGTCGCGGCGTATCCGTTTCGCGAGTTCATCGTCGGATGGAAAGGTTGGGATGGCAAGACTCCCAGCAAGGTTCCTTTGGCGCAGCAGATGGAACTGAAAGACTTCGCTGCACACGTCGCCGCGAAGTTCAATGTGCACAAGATCGAGCCGTGGAGCCCCATCTTTCCCTCGACGGACTCCAAGTATCTGGAGCAGTTCCGCGCGGCCGTTGAGAAAGCTCATTCCGCTGTCGTGGACATCGCCGTCGACGGAGGCTATAGCCAGTACGCGTTGGATGCGGACGTGCGTGCCAAAGCCGTGACCGCGAGCAATCGGTGGGTGGACGTGGGCGCGGCCCTCGGCTCTCCCAGCATTCGTACGCACATCGACGCCGCCAAAGACTCGAAACCCGATGTGGGGCGCACAGCGGACACTCTGTCGCGAGTCGCAGAGTACGCGGAGAAGAAGAATGTTGTGGTGCATCTCGAGAACGACAATCCCGTCAGCGAGGATCCGTTCTTCATCGTGCAGGTGATTGAGAAGGTGAACAGCCCATGGCTGCGAGCGCTGCCGGATTTCGGCAACACGGTCGCCGCGCATGATGAGGACTTCGCGTATCGCGCCATTGATGCGATGTTTGCGCATGCTTACGGCATTTGCCATGTGAAGGATGGCGAGGTTGACGAGGGCAAGGTCTCGCATGTGGACCTGGCGCGCACGTTTGCCATCCTGAAGAAGCACGGGTACAAGGGATATTGCTCGATCGAGTACGACGCGCCGGGCGATCCGTATAAGCCGACGGCGGAGTTGGTCGAGAAGACGATTCAGTTTCTTTCCTAACGGAGAGTCATGGCGGGACAAGGCGTTCAGCGACGGGAAGTGTTGCGCATTCTGGGGACGGCAGCGGCGGCGGCGCAGTTTTCGGGGTTCAGCAAGTGGGGATTCGCCTGCGGACACATCGGCAATGCGGCGTTGCAGATCAGGCCGGCAATTTATCATCCGCAATTTTTCACGGCGGCGGAGTATGCCGTGGTCGAGCGATTGGCGGAGATGATCATTCCCAGCGACGGAACGCCGGGCGCGAAGGAAGCGGGCGTCGCGGAGTTTATCGACTTCATGGTCGCCAGCGATCCTGAAGTGCAGTATGGCTTCCGCACCGGGATGACATGGCTGAATGCGCACAGCGAGCGGAGCGCGGGCAAGCGATTCATTGACCTCAACCCGGAGCAGCAGACTTCCCTGCTCGAACCACTGGGCTTTAAAGACAAGGCGCGGCCGGGCGAAGAAGATGGGCGCCAGTTCTTCAAACTGATGCGCGAGTACACGGTGACGGGCTTTTACACGAGCGAGATCGGATTCAAGGCGCTGGACAATCCGGCGCTGAAATTTTATGCCGAGTCGCCGGAATGTCCGCACAAGGACGATCCGGAGCACAAGCATCTTTCCGGCAGGCGAACTCGACTGAAAATCATGGCCAAGAAAATCTACGACGTGATCGTGATCGGAACCGGGGCCGGCGGCGGCATGGCGATCAAGACGCTGTGCGAGGCTGGGCTGAAAGTGTGCGCGCTGAATGCGGGGCGCAGACTCGATCCGGAAAAAGACTTTCGCTATCACCGCATGCCGTGGGACATGAAGTTTCGCGGACTCGACGATCCCAAGCGGCGCAGCGAATCGTTCGGCTACATGGACAACGAATACACCAAGGCCGCGTGGGATCACGAGATTCCGTTCACGGTCGCGCCGGGCACGAAGTGGATGTGGCCGCGCTGCAACGCGGTCGGAGGCAAGACGAATTTCTGGGGACGCAGTTCGGCGCGCTTCGGCGACATCGATCTTCGCGCAGCTTCGCTCGACGGCTACGACGTGGATTGGCCGCTCACGTACGACGAGATCAGCCCGTTCTACACCCGGGTCGAGAAAATGATTGGCGTGGCCAGCACGGTGCAGAACCGGCCGAGCAATCCGGACGGATCGTACTTGCCGCCGTTCAAGTTTCGCTGCCTCGATTTCATTCTGGAGGCAGGCTGCAAGAAGGTTGGCGTGCCGTATCTGCCGGATCGCTGCGCGCAGCTGACGCGAGCCGCACGAGGGGCATCCGGCGTGCCATTTCTGCGGTGAGTGCACTACGGGTTGCGATGTGGGCGCGTTTTTCTCGACACCTTATTTTCTGTTGCCCAAGGCGGAGGCGACGAAAAATCTGGAGTTGCGCACGAACGCGCTGGCGAAGAATGTTCTCGTGGATGAAAACGGGCACGCATCGGGCGTTGCTTACATCGACCGCAAGACCAAGCAGGAAGTGGAGGTGTACGGGCGAGCCGTGGTCGTGGCAGCTTCGTGCATCGAGTCGGCACGCATCATGCTGAATTCGAAGTCGCGGCAGTGGCCCAACGGCATCGCGAATTCCAGCGGGCAGTTGGGGCGCAATCTTTGCGACCATCTTTACGGCGAGTCTGTGCGCGGATATCTGCCGCAACTGATGGGGCAGCCCAGCTTTCCGGATCACGTGGCCGACAGCACGATCGCCTGGATGCCGCGCTGGCAGAATCTGAAGGATCCCCACGAAGAGAAATTCATTCGCGGATATTCGATTTATCCTGACGGCGGCTGCACGGAGTTCCCGTGGTTTGCTAACAGCCTCGATGGATTCGGATCGTCGTTCAAGCGAGAGATCAAGCGGCGGTACCCAGCGCCGGTGAGCTTTGGAATTCAGGCGCCGTCGCTTCGGTCGGATACGAATTTTATGGATCTCGATCCAGAGGTCAAAGATCCTTATGGAATTCCGGTGGCTCGCATGCACTTCGAGTGGGACGAGAATGTGCTGAAGATGTGGGAGCACTCGAAGCAAGTCTGCGCCGAGGTTCTGAAAGCGGCTGGCGGCGAGATCGAGAGCTTAGGCGACGCGCCGGAGATTCCCGGATGGAGCCTGCATGAGACAGGCACATGCCGCATGGGAAATGATCCCAAGAAGTTTGTGACCAATCGTTTTGGGCAGACGCACGATGTACCGAACCTGTACGTGTGCGATGCCAGCGTATTTCTGAACTGCACCGACAAGACCACTACCATCAGCATTCTGGCGTTCTCGCTGCGAACGTCGGAACATCTGATCGAGAACTTTCGCCAAGGCGAGCACAAGGCAGCGTGAACGGCGAACGCTCGCGGGCCGGTGAACTGCCACCGCACTCCGGGTCGAGCGTGACTCGCTTGCGCGAACTCGCAGCACTCTTCCTCAAACTCGGCACGATTAGCTTCGGCGGACCCGCGGCGCACATCGCGATGATGGAAGCGGAAGTCGTCCGCAAGCGGCAATGGGTGACGCAGCAGCAGTTTCTTGACATGCTGGGCGCGGCCAACCTGATTCCCGGACCAACCTCCACCGAGATGGCAATCAACATGGGATTCGTGCGCGCGGGCTGGGCGGGACTATGCGTTGCAGGGACGAGTTTCATTCTGCCCGCGGCTCTGATCACAGGAGCCTTCGCCTGGGCCTATGTGCGATTTGGATTACTGACACAGGCTGTGTCGGTGCTGGCGGGAATCAAGGCCGCCGTGATCGCGGTGATCGGGATTGCGATTTTCCGCCTGGGAAAAACAGCGGTGCGCGGCGTGGGACTGGCCGTGCTCGGCGGGTTAGCGCTGGCGGCATTTTTTCTGAGCGTGAATCCGCTCGTGATTTTGTTTGGCGGCGGATTTTTGGGAATGGTGGTGCGGCGGGCCATGAGTCTTCGTGCGGCGGACGCGTTGTTGTTGTCGCCTCTGCAGGCGCGTCGAGCCTCATGGTCGTCGTTCGGGATAGGTGCGGCAACCTCGGCCGCTATGGTTCCGGTGGTGGCTCGTCCATCGATTGGCAGGATTGCGCTGTTCTTCCTGAAATTGGGCGCGGTTCTTTATGGCGGCGGATACGTGCTGCTGGCGTTTCTTGAGCAAGGATTGGTGCGGCAGCATGCCTGGCTCACGCACCAGCAGTTGCTCGATGCGGTGGCGATAGGGCAGTTCACTCCTGGTCCGGTATTCTCGACCGCAACGTTCATTGGATACATCCTGGGAGGCGTGCCGGGAGCGGCGGTGGCCACCGTCGGGATATTTCTGCCGTCGTTCTTTTTTGTAGGGCTGTTGGCTCCGGTGCTGTTCCGGCTCAGGAAGTCGGCGTGGATGGCGGCGTTTTTCGACTCGGTGAATGTTTGTGCGGTGGCGCTGATGGCGGGAGTAACAATCCGGTTGGGGGCGGATGCGCTGCGAGGGTGGCCGACGTGGGTGATCGCCAGCGTGGTGCTGGGGGTGTTGTTGTGGCGGAAGGTGAATCCGGCATGGGTGGTGTTCGGCGGCGGGCTAGCGGGATATCTGCTGATTCGGTAATTCGTTTTTCATTCGCCTCTTATGGTTTTTGTGGTAAATGTAGAAAGGCATGCGAAAGGCCGTCAATCATCTGAAGAAATGCGATCCGGTGCTGCGCGCGATTATTGAGCGCGTGGGGCCGTGCCGGATGGAGTTTAGTCCAGCGGAGTTTTCGAGTCTGGCCGAGGCGATCGTCTATCAGCAGCTGAACGGCAAGGCGGCAGTGACGATTTTCAAGCGATTTGCCGCGCTGGCCGGGGAACCGCTCACTCCCGCCGGGATTCTCAAACTGAGCGACGCGCAACTGCGGAGTGTGGGATTGTCGAAGCAGAAGTCGGCATACCTGAAGGATCTGTCGGCGAAGACCGCGGCTGGGGCACTCGATTTTTCACGGCTACCCGAATTGTCGGATGAAGAAGTGATCAAGCATTTGACGCAGGTCAAAGGGATTGGTGTGTGGACGGCGCATATGTTCCTGATGTTCTCGTTGCGGCGCCCAGATGTGCTGCCGACCGGGGATTACGGCGTGCAGATGGCGATCAAGAAGCACTACAAGAAACGCAAGATGCCCAAGCCGAAGGACATGGAGAAGATCGCCAAGACCTGGGAGCCCTATCGCAGCGTCGCTTGCTGGTACATGTGGCGGAGTTTGGATATCAAAACCCTCTAATCACAGAGGGCACTGGGGATCGCAGAGGAAGCCTGAATTCCTCTCCGCCTCTGTGATCCCCTGTGGCCTCTGTGGTTAAATGGTTGCGATGGCTGATATGAAGATTCGTGTGCTGGTGGCCAAGCCCGGGCTCGACGGGCATGATCGCGGGCGCGAAGGTGATTGCCCGCGCGCTGCGCGATGCGGGGATGGAAGTCATCTACACCGGCCTGCGGCAGACGCCGGAGATGATCGTCACTGCGGCGCTGCAGGAAGATGTGCAGGTGATTGGGCTGTCGATTCTTTCCGGCGCGCACAATGCGATCGTGCCGCGCGTGATGGACCTGCTCAAGCAGAACAAGATGGACGACGTGATCGTGGTGGTGGGCGGCATCATTCCGAACCAGGATATTGACGGGCTGAAGAAGCGGGTGTGGCTGCGATTTTCCAGCCGGGCACGGCGATGGACGACATCGTCCAATTCATTCGCACACACGTGAAGGGGCCCGGCGTGCCGGCGGCTGGGTAATGGCCGAGATCAACGCGTCCCGCGCCAGGGACATCCTCTCAAAAACGGTCGGACCTACTCCGTGGTACTGGAAAACTTTTCCTGCATTCCGATCTTTGGCCGGGACAGCGCTTCGTCTGGACGCATCACGGCGAGCAGGGGCCGATCGCACATCTCGTGACGCTCGGCCTCGAGCAGGAACCGGACAAGGCGCGCCTCGCGCTCAATACGTATTGCCGACCGTTTCTGGTGCCGCCGCATTTTCTCGGCATCTGGTGTCCGGAGGGGCGCAACATTCGACTCGCCTGTTTCGATCCTGATCAACTGAAGGCGTTTGATCTGGCGGAGGTTGCCGGATGGTTCAAGCAGTCGTCCGACCGGATTTATGCAGGAACCGCGCCCGCTCGCGGACTTCGAAGTTCCGCTCACGCTCAGCTCCGGGCATGCACAAGATCGAAGTACCGGCGCGAACTTGCGAGTGTTGACGAATTGATCGTCCCCACCAGCTACAAGGCGATGTCGAATGACGATCCGGCGTTTGCGCTCTTCGTCTTCTACCTGCAGGCGGGGCTGGTCGAGGTGCTGCCGCAGAAGTGGTTCACGGCCGCGCAATATCGCGTCGGGCAGCAGTGGATCACGCGAGCGGCGCGCGATCCGGAGTCGCACCGGATCGTCGGCGAATGCTTCGGAGTGGGAACGTTTCTGCTGGAGGAAGATGGCTGCCGGCTGGCGGAGTGGATTTCGCGAGCGGGTTCCCAGTCCGGACCACCATGAGCAAGGAGGGGCTGGAGTTCGCGCTGGGGCATGACGGCGGCATTCTCTTCCTGAAGCTCGTATCGGGTGATGGCATGAACCGCCTCACGCGAAGCAAGGTCGCTGCGCTTCGTGGGAAAATTGAAAACTTCATCAGTGCGGATCGTCCCGTTCGTCCGCTTGTGATCATGGGCGATCCGATATTTTCGGCGGGAGCGGACTTGAACGAAATCCGCTCACTCAGTGGACCCGAGGCCTTAGACTTCGCGAAAATGGGCCAAGAACTGATGAACCTCGTGGCGGGCTACCCGGCCCCGGTCTACGCAAGCATTCACGGATTTTGTATGGGTGGAGGGCTCGATCTGGCGCTGGCGTGTCGCCATCGGTTCGCATCACCGCATGCTATTTTCGGACACCGTGGCGCGGCACTGGGACTGATTACCGGGTGGGGAGGGACGCAGCGACTTCCCCGGCTCATCGGCAAAGGTCGTGCACTCGAGATGTTTGTCGCCGCGGAAAAAATTGGGGCTCCGCGCGCCCTGCAGATCGGGCTGATTGACGCCATAGCCGAGGATCCGGTGGCCGCAGCGGTCCGGCGTTTGCAGGGCTGATGCGGCGTTTGCGCGCTTCCGCCCCGCTGGTATACGGTAAACAGTCCGCGTCTTGAAATTCGACCCATGGCTGACCGCAACGAAACTCCATCCTTAAACACGACTGAACCGGCGAACGTGTTGGCGACCAAGATCGACCCCACCTCGGCGCGCTTTGAGGCGAACATGCGGTTTCTCGCCGACCTGATGTCACAGGTGCGCAACGAAGGGGAGAAGATCTGCGAGGGTGGCGGTCCGAAGGCCATTGAAAACCAGCATGCCAAGGGGCGACTGACGGCGCGAGAGCGCATCGAGCTGCTGGCCGATCCCGACACATTTTTCGAACTGGGGCTCTACGCCGCGCACGGCATGTACGAAGAATGGGGCGGCGCGCCGGCGGCGGGCGTGATCACCGGGCTGGCGCGGATTCACACGCGCATGGTGATGATCATCGCCAACGACGCGACGGTGAAGGCCGGCGCGTTTTTCCCGATGACGTCGAAGAAGGTGATTCGCGCGCAGAACATCGCCATCGAGAATCGCATTCCGACGATTTACCTGGTCGATTCGGCTGGAGTGTTCCTGCCGCTGCAGGAAGATGTGTTTCCCGACACTGACGATTTCGGACGCGTGTTTCGCAACAACGCGGTGATGTCGGCGATGGGAATTCCGCAGATCGCGGCCATCATGGGCATGTGCGTGGCGGGCGGCGGATATCTGCCGGTGATGTGCGACCACGTGCTGATGACCGACGGCAGCGGATTGTTTCTCGCCGGTCCGGCGCTGGTGCAGGCAGCGATCGGGCAGAAAGTTTCCGCCGAAGAACTGGGCGGAGCGGCAATGCATTCGGCGATCAGCGGGACGGTGGATTTTCGCGAACCGAATGACGAGGCCTGCATCGCGCGCATCCGCTCGATCGTCGAGAAGTGGGGATACCGACGGCATGTCTCCCTGGGACCGCAAGAAGCCGGTGGAACCGGCGTTGGCGGCGGAGGAAATCTACGGCATTTACGATTCGTCGCCGGCGCGTCCGTACGACATGAAGGAAGTTCTGGCGCGCGTGCTCGACGGCAGCCGCTTTGACGAATACAAGCCGGAGTATGGCAAGACGCTGATCTGCGGATACGGACGCATTGGCGGATTCGCGGTCGGAATCGTGGCGAATCAGAAACTGCACGCACAGCAGACCGATCACGAAGGACACAAGCGGGTTGAGTTCGGCGGCGTGATCTACACCGAGTCGGCCGAGAAGGCCGCGCGCTTCATCATGGACTGCAATCAGAACCTGATTCCGCTGATTTTCTTTCACGACGTGAACGGATTCATGGTGGGGCGCGACGCGGAGTGGAGCGGCATCATCAAAGCCGGCGCGAAGATGGTGAATGCGGTATCGAACTCGGTGGTGCCGAAGATTACGGTGATCGTGGGCGGATCGTTTGGCGCGGGACACTATGCGATGTGCGGCAAGGCGTACGATCCGCGCTTTGTGTTTGCCTGGCCGACGGCGCGTTATGCGGTGATGAGCGGCGACTCGGCGGCCGGAACGCTGGTTGAGATCAAGGTGAAGCAACTGGAGCGCGGCGGCAAGAAATTGAGCGAGGAAGAACGCAAAGAACTCTACGAATCGGTGAAGCGCACCTACGACGAGCAGACCGATCCGCGCTATGGCGCGGCACGATTGTGGATCGACAAGATCATCGATCCGATCGAGACGCGGGATGCGATTACGCAGGCGCTGGAGGCGGCCGCGCTGAATCCGGATGTGCCGGAGTTCAAGGTAGGAGTGCTGCAAACGTAACTCATTGCCACGGATTTTGCACGGATCGACACGGATTTCAAATTTAAGACTTCAGATTGCGGATTTTGCGATTTTTGCCTTGAGTCTCGTGATCCGTGTGAATCCGCGAAAATCCGCGGCAGATGATTTTGTATGACTGATTCTGTCAAATTGATCGAGTGTCCGCGCGATGCCTGGCAAGGGCTGAAAGGGATGATCCCTGCCGACTTGAAGGCGGACTATCTGAAGGCACTGATCAGCGTGGGATTCAAGCACATCGATGCGGTGTCGTTCGTCTCTCCGAAGGCTGTGCCGCAGATGGCTGATTCGGAGGAGGTGCTGAAGGAACTCGATCCGCCGGATGACGTCGAGATCATCGGCATCGTGGTCAACGAAAAAGGCGCGCAGCGGGCGATTGCAACGCAGGCGGTGATCGACGCTGGGATTTCCGTATTCGATTTCGGAGACGTTTCTGCGAAAGAATCAGAACCAGTCGCCCGAGGACGCGCTCGACGAACTGGAGAAGATTCAGAAGAAGGCCGACGACGCCGGGCTCGACGTCGTGGTCTACATCTCGATGGCGTTTGGCAATCCGTACGGCGACTTGTGGAATGCGGACGAAGTGGTCGAAGCGATCTCGCTGATGGAAGTGGACAACCTGCGCATGATCTCGCTGGCCGATACGGTGGGAATGGCCGAGTCCGCAGCAGATCAGCGACCTGGTGGGCGCCGTGATGGCGAAGTACGACTATCTCGAGATCGGCGTGCACTTGCACAGCCGTCCCGAGCAGGCGGCGGAAAAGATTCTGGCGGCGTACGACGCGGGCTGCCGGCGTTTTGATTCCGCGATCGGCGGACTGGGCGGATGTCCCTTTGCGCAGGACGCGTTGGTTGGTAACATCCCGACGGAGAAAGTGATTGAGACGCTCAGCCAGCGAGGCGCGGAGTTGCCGACTCTGAAGCCACTGGATACGCTGCTTGAAGGCGACGGCGGGAATCGCGGCAAAGTATTCGAGTCGCACGCAGCAGATTGAGTCGGCCGGCTTTCACGGATCATCACGGATCAATGCGACGCAGGTTTGATCAGTGATATCCGTTGAATCCGTGGCGAGGCTCTGACATGAGCTACAAGACGATCCAACTCGCGTACGACGGTGGAGTCGCGACCATCACGCTGAACCGTCCGGAGAAGCGCAACGCAATCAGCTTCGAACTGATCGATGATCTGCTTGCGTGCGCTCGACGAGGTGGCGAAGTCGGATGCGATCGTGCTGATCTTGACCGGCGCGGGCAAGGCGTTTTGCTCGGGCATGGATCTGGACAACCTGAAGGCGCTGCTGGGGCGAACGCCGGAGCAGAATCTGCAGGATTCGCAGACGATGGTCCAGTTGTTCCGGTCGCTTTACGAGTTTCCGAAAGTCACGATCGCGGCGGTGAATGGCGCGGCCATCGCGGGCGGGACGGGACTCGCGCTGCTGTGCGACTTCACGCTGGCGGTCCCGAGGCGAAGTTTGGCTACACCGAAGTGCGCATCGGATTTGTGCCGGCGATTGTTTCGACATTCCTGTTGCGGCAGGTCGGAGAAAAACAGGCACGCGATCTGCTGCTGACCGGAAGGATCTTCGACGCGGAGGAAGCGGCACGCATGGGACTGGTCAGCGAAATCGTCCCTCCGGAGAACCTGATGGCACGGGCTCGCGAATTGGCTGCGCTGCTGATGGAAAACAGTCCGTCGTCGTTGCGCGCGACCAAGCAGTTGCTCACCGATCATGCGCGCGCAGAACTGGATGCGCAGATTGACGCGGCGGTGCGGGAGAATGCGGCGATTCGAACGACGGCTGATTTCCGCGAAGGAATTACGTCGTTCCTCGAAAAGCGCAAACCGGTGTGGACAGGGAAATGACTTCGAACCATCACCAGTGAACGAAACGACGCTGCGCGTGCGCTACGCCGAAACCGACCAGATGGGCGTGGTCTATCACTCGAATCATTTGATCTGGTTCGAGGTCGGCCGCGTGGAATTGATGCGGCAGATGGGATTTTCCTATCGCGACATGGAGCGCGAGGAGGACCGCTTCATCGCCGTGGCGGAGGTCAAGTGCCGCTACCGCGCTCCGGTGTATTACGACGAGGAAGTCGTGGTGCGGACGCGGCTGAAGAGCGTGCGCGAGTCGGTGGTGATCTTCAGCTACGAACTGGTGCGAGCTGAAGACAGGCGCGCTGCTGGCCGAAGGCGAGACCACGCACATCGTCACCGATTCGAAGATGAAGGTCGCGGCGCTGCCGGAGAAATATTTGACGGCGTTTCGCGCAGCGATGGGGAAGTAATTGCCGCTGGCCGCTACGATTGGCCCATTCAGACGGGGCCAGAAGTTTGATTCGACACGAAAGACTCCTTGAACGCACTCCACATCAACGGAAACGATCTCACGCTGGAAGCGGTACGCGAAGTCGCGAGCGTCGAACGCGCCGCGCCGTGCTGCTGGCTCCGGATGCGCGCGAGGCAGTGAACCAGGCGCGCGCGGTGGTCGACGAAATTGTCGCCAGCAACAAAGTCGCGTACGCCATCACGACCGGCGTCGGCAAACTGAGCGACGTGCGCATTGCCGGCGACCAGATTCGCGAACTGCAGGTCAATCTGGTGCGCTCGCACGCGGTCGGCGTCGGCGAACCGCTCTCCGTCGCCGAGACGCGCGCCATGATGCTGTTGCGCGCGAATTCGCTCGCCAAGGGACACTCTGGCGTGCGGGCGATCGTGATCGACACGCTCTGCGAGATGCTGAATCGCGGCGTCACGCCGGTTGTGCCGTCGCAGGGCAGCGTCGGCGCGAGCGGCGATCTGGCTCCGCTGGCGCATCTGGCGCTGGCTCTGATCGGCGAAGGCGAGTGCTTCGATGAGAAAGGCGTGCGCATTCCGAGCGCGGAGGCTCTGAAGCGGGCGCAGATCAAGCCGCTCGTGCTCGAGGCCAAGGAAACGATCTCGCTGATCAACGGGACGCAGGCCATGCTGGCGGTGGGCACGCTGGCTCTGCTGGCCGCGGAAACGCTGGTCGATACCGCTGACGTGCTGGGCGGACTGTGCTGCGACGCGCTGAAAGGAACCGATGCGGCGTTCGACGAGCGCATTCACAAAGCGCGTCCGCACAGCGGACAAATGAAGACTGCGGCGAATCTGCGGCAGCATGCTCGAAGGCAGCCAGATTCGCGAGTCGCATCGCGAGTGCGGCCGCGTGCAGGACGCCTACTCGCTGCGCTGCATTCCGCAGGTGCATGGCGCGGTGCGCGATACGCTCGCGCATTGCCGCGAGGTGTTTGAGATCGAAGCCAATTCGGCGGTCGACAATCCGCTGGTCTTCATCACCGATCGCGAAGAATGCCGAGGGCGACGTCATCTCCGGCGGAAATTTTCACGGCGAACCGCTGGCGTTTGCGCTTGGATTTTCTGGCGATCGCATTGAGCGCGCTGGCCGGCATCAGCGAGCGGCGGATCGAGCGGCTGGTGAATCCCGCGCTGAGCGAGGGATTGCCGCCATTTCTGGCGCCGGGCGCCGGACTGAATTCCGGCTTCATGATGCCGCAGGTCACGGCCGCGGCTCTGGTCAGCGAGAACAAAGTGCTGGCGCATCCGGCGTCCGTCGATTCGATCACGACTTCCGGCAACAAGGAAGATTACGTTTCCATGGGCATGACGGCGGCGATCGAAACTGAAGCGCATCGTCGACAACACTCGCAACGTGCTCGCGATTGAGGCGATGGCGGTGGCCCAGGCGCTCGATTTTCTGGCTCCGTTGAAGACGTCGAAGCGCGGGCAGGCGGCACATGCGGCGATCCGCTCGGTGTGTCCCACGATGGAGAAGGACCGGGTGATGTATAAGGATTTCGCGCGGATCGCGGAGCTGATCGCAAGCGGAAAGCTCGCCGAGGCTGCGTGCGGTAGTTCGCCACCGCTGGGAGTTCTTGAGATGAAGACGCTTACCGAATACTTGAAGTTTCATACCAAGACGCATCGCGCCTACGTGCACATCACGCCGCAGGTTGAACAGATCGTCGGCAAGAGCGGCGTGCAGGAAGGCATGGTGCTGGTTTCGGCCATGCACATCACGGCGGGCGTCTATGTGAACGACAACGAGAGCGGACTGATCGAAGACATCGACCAGTGGCTGGAGCATCTGGCTCCGTTTCGCAAGGACTACAAGCATCACGAAACCGGCGAGGACAACGGCGACTCGCACCTGAAGGCGCTGCTGATTCATCACGAGGTCATCGTGCCGATTACCGCAGGCAAACTTGATCTGGGAACGTGGCAGCGGATCTTCTATGCCGAGTTCGACGGACAACGGGACAAGCGCGTGATCGTGAAAGTTATGGGAGAGTGACGATATGTCGGAAGAACTGAACGAATTGAAGGAACACGCCGAGCATGCAAAGCACGATCCCACGCTTGGCGCCGGTCTCGGTGACCATGGCGATGCTGGCGGTGTCTGGTGGCCGTTGTGTCGCTGCTCGGGCATCGCGCTCACACGGAAGAGGTTGTGCTGCAGGCGAAGGCATCGGATCAATGGGCGTTCTATCAGGCCAAGAACATTCGCCGGCATATCGATGAGCTATTTACCGACCTGACCTCGGTGGAGGCGACCACCGACGCCGCCGCGCTGTCGAAGTTACGCGACAAGTATTCGCAGGAAGCGTCGCGCTACAAGGACGATCAGAAGGAAATCGAAGACAAGGCGCGCGAACTGGAAGCGGAAGTCTCCACCGAGAGGAATCGGGCCGATCGATTCGATCTGGCCGAAGTCTTTCTCGAGATCGGACTGGTGATCACGTCAATCACGCTGCTCTCCGGGCGAAGAATCTTCTGGTTCCTGGGCATCGCTTGGGCGTAATCGGAATTGTGGTGGCTGCAACCGGCTTCCTGGTCCACTGGCTCTGCACCGGTAGGCTGGGCCATCTGTCAAATGTTCGGCCGAATGTTCGGCTAAACAGGCCCTCTATCCCGCGAAGAAGAGGCAAGGAACTCTTCCTTCCCCCTCCCCGGCTTCATCGCGATGAATGAACCGATCGCCAGCACATCCATGCGGGTGCGCTGGAAGCAATCGATTGCTTCTTCTGGCGTGCAGACGATCGGCTCGTTCTCGTTGAAGCTGGTATTGAGGATCACCGGGATGCCGGTCTTGCGATGGAATGCCGAGATCAGATCGTAGTACATCGGATTCTCTTCGCGAGCCACGGTTTGCAGGCGTCCCGTATCGTCGACGTGATTCACCGCGCATAGAACCTTGCGCTTCTCCGGACGAATCTTGTAGACGTGCAGCATGAAGGGCGACGGATGATCGTGCTCGAAATACTCGTGCTGATAGTCCGCCATGATCGACGGCGCGAACGGACGAAACCACTCGCGGTGCTTGATGCGGGCGTTGAGCACGTCCTTCATGTTCGGCAGGCCGGGATGCGCCACGATCGAGCGATTGCCGAGCGCGCGCGGTCCCCACTCCATGCGTCCCTGAAACCAGCCGACCACATTTCCCGCGGCAATCTGCTCCGCAGTTTCTTCGAGCAGCGCGCTCGCGTTCCAGCTTGCGATATTCCAGGCCCGCGCTCTGCAGGGCCGACTGGATGCGCGAGTCGGAAAACTCTGGACCCAGGTAAGA
The DNA here is from genome assembly GCA_963786095.1 of uncultured Acidobacteriaceae bacterium. Taxonomy (GTDB): domain Bacteria; phylum Acidobacteriota; class Terriglobia; order Terriglobales; family Acidobacteriaceae; genus Sulfotelmatobacter. The sequence continues at coordinate 224,554 of CAWAXV010000021.1, forward strand.
GCTTTTCAATTCGTGCCGACGAGGCTGCTTGAGCACGGAATGATAGGTGTGCAGTGCGGCGCCGATGGCAAGTCCTTCGTCCCCGGCGGCGGGCTGAATGTAGGTTTGGCGAAAGGACGTGCGATCGAAGAGTTTGCCGTTGGCGACGCTGTTGAGCGCGCATCCACCGGCCATGGCAAGTCTCATCGAGGGGAACGCGCTTGTGTAACCGGTTCAACAGGTGAAAAAAGATTTCTTCGAAGCGATGCTGGAGGGCGAACGCGAGGTCCATGTCGCGCTGCGTGATTTCTGCGTGTGGCTTGCGCGGCTCGCCGAATAGTTCTTCCATGCGATCGGAGAAATGGCGGGCCAGGCGGACTGTGCCATCGGGCAGAACCTGCATTCCCTGATTGCTGCCGAGCGGCTTGAAGTAGTTGAGGTCGAGTTGGAAGCCACCGTTCTTCGGCGTGACGATCTTGGCGATCTGGTCGCAATACGTGTCTTTGCCGTACGGAGCAAGGCCCATGACCTTGCCTTCGTCGCCGTACTTCGTATAGCCGATGAATTCGCAAATCATGGTATAGACGCTGCCTAGCGAGTGCGGAAGAAAGACGCGGTCGAGAACTTCGATTTCGTTGCCTTCGCAGCGCGCCATCATGGTCGAAACGAAATCGCCGGAACCGTCATAGCTGAATCCTGCGGCCTTCTCCCACGGCGAGCAGTAGTAGGCGCTGGCGATGTGGGCGATGTGATGTTCGAGATGATGCTCCTGAAAACGAAGCTGGGTGGAATCAACGTCCAGAGCCTTCGAGCAGAAGCGAGCGCACGTCGCGCATGGCCTCTTTGCGCTGGCGAAGGCGAATGAAGTTCAGAATCTTCGCCGGATTGGCGAGCGCGTATTGAACTTTCTTCGTGAGATTGGCATCGCTGTCTTGCCCAACGGCTACATGCTCGATGTCGGAAATCTTTGCGCCGACGGCGTCCAGGCACGCTTTGACGGCAAGCGCCGGAAATCCGCCAAAATGCTTGTGACGGTTGAGACGCTCCTCGGCAATGGCGAATTTCACTTCGCCATCCAGAACGATCGCCGCGGAGGCGTCGGCGTGAAACATGTTGAGGCCCAAAATGAGCATGAACTAGCTTCGTCTCCTCTGAGGTTGCGTTTGTGGTCGGATCATTCGTCCAGACTGGGATTCACAGCCAGACGTTTGTCGAGCTTGACTTGAGAAACGCGGAGGCATCGACTGCGAGCGCCTTTCCGGTGGCAACCGATTCATCAATGCGCAGGGTCGCGAGAGTTGAACAGACAATGTCTTCGAAGCGGATCGGGAGCGGCGACAGTGCTTCCGCACGAAGCGGGCGAATGCGTCCCACTCGGCGCGATGTCCTTTGTCCTGACGCCAGCGGGAATGCACCGTCTCTTTGCGGCCGTCGCGGACGAGTTCCAGACGGCGAAAATCTTCGAGAACCGCCGTGCTTCCGCCGCCAAACACTTCGATGCGCTCTTTGGAGAATGACCGATCGCCATTTGCGAGATAACTGATTGTTCCTTCCGAACCGTTGGCAAAACGAAGCGAGATCAGCACGATTGTCGCCGCTGTATCGTCCCGCGTTGCCGATTGAGCGGCCCTGGACTTCGACGATCGGCGAATCTGCCAAGAACATCAGCAGGTCGACGAAATGGCAGACCTCGCCGAGGATGCGGCCGCCGCCCTGCTCGCGATCGTTCACCCAGTGGTCCGGCGGAAGATGTCCAGCGTTGATGCGATAGTGCAGCGCCAGCGGCTCGGAAATCGCGGCCAGGAATGACTTCATTCGCACGGTCATCGGCGCGAAGCGACGGTTGAATCCGACCATCAGCGCAGGGCGCTCGGGCGTTGTGCAATTCTAGATATGAGCGCACGATCGAACGACAATTCGTCTTCGGACAAGCAGAGAGGCTTCTCGCAGAAGACGTGCTTCCCTGCCGCGAGCGCGGCCAGAACCTGCTTGACGTGCAGATGATGGCGCGTGGCAATGACCACGGTGTTGACGCTGGGGTCGTTTATGAGTTGAGATTCGTCGGTTGTGCAGTAGCGAAAGCCGAATTTCTTCGCCGCATGTTGGGCGTGCGATCCGGTAGCAGCGCAAACCGCGACGAGCGTCGTGCTGGACGATGCTTTCATCGCGGGAACGAGCGTGCCCGTGGCGAAGACTCCAGCACCAAGCAGGCCGACGGAAACGTCAGTCGCGGGAGTAGAGCGCCGAGGCGATGCCTTCGCATCGTTGGGCACCAGTGTGACCGTGGATGAATCGTCGCCAGTACCGGTGTACTGAATCACTACTCCGAGGAATGGCTCATGCGTCTTGCCCGTAATCAAGTCGTACGCGCTCTGTGCACGCTCGACCGGAAAACGATGCGTGATCAGCGAAGCGATGTCGATTCTTTTCTTCGGCGAGGAGCTGCACGAAGGCTTCCATGTTGCGGGTTTCGGTCCAGCGCACGTAGCCGATGGGATAGTCGCGACCCTTTCTGCTCGTAGGCAGTGTCGTAACGTCCGGGACCGTAGGAGCGCGAGATGCGGAAATCGAGTTCCTTCTCGTAGTAGGCTTTGCGCTCGATGTCGATGCCGACGGTGCCGACGGCGACAACGATAGCGCGATCGCGCGCGATCGCGCCGGCAAGATTCACGGGATCGCTGCTGGATGTTTCGGCGGTGATGAGGACCGAGTCGACGCCCGCGCCACGCGAAGTCTCATTGCAGAGATCGCGAAAGGCAGAAGGCGAACTGGCGACCGCATCCGCGCCCAAGCGTCGCGCAAGATCGGCGCGCGAGGGATCGATATCCATACCGAGAACGCGGCAGCCTGCGGCCTTCAGACAGTTGCACGGTAAGCTGGCCGAGCAATCCCAGACCGATGACCGCGACGATATCTCCGAGTTTCGCTTCGGCGGTTCGGATGCCATGCAGCGCAACCGCTCCCAGCGTTGCGAAAGCCGCTTCGTCGAAAGAAACGTCTTTGCCGCTGAGCGCGTCGCATTGGAATGCGCGCCACCAGCAAGCGAGGAACGCACGCGATCTCGGCATGAACGGCGTAGCCAGCACCGGCGCAAGCAACGCGGTCGCCGGGTCGAAGATCGGTGACGCCCTCACCGACGCCGATCACGGTTCCAGCGCTGCTGTAGCCGGGGCTTTGCGGCTGGTCGAGACGGCTGCGAACGGCTTGAATCGCGGAGAAAATTCCGTCACGCTGCACTTTGCTGACAACTTCACGCACCAGGTCAGGACGGGACTTCGCTTTTTGCAGCAGACTCTTGCGGGCAAACTCGGCGGATGCGCGCTCGGTCCCGGCAGAAACGACAGAGGCAGCGATGCGCACCAGCACGCAGCCGGGGAGGAGTTGAGGCGCGGGAACTTCCTCCACCGTCGTCTCTCCCGTGCGCGCGTGTTGAAGAACTTGTTTCATGCGGTGGCCACTTGCGGAGGCGGAGCTAACTCAGACTCAAACTTGCGTGATCCGCCATCGAGGAATGTCTGCATCCAAAGTTCGAGCGTCAGAAATTGCCAAATTTGCATCGACCAATCCTGCCGGCCAGTGCGGTGTTCGTCGACAAAACGCTGCACTGCCTCTGGACGGAACAACCCGCGTTTGCGCACTTGCGCCGTCGAGAGCAGGTCATCCACCATTTCTTTGAGATCGTGCGCCAACCAATAGTCTACCGGAGCGGCGAAGCCAGCTTTCGGTTGTTGCAACACTTCGCGCGGCAAAATGTCGCGCATGGCCCGACGGAAGATGTATTTCGTGGTGGGGCGCAGCAAGCCCTTCAGCTTCAAGTGGGGCGGAACATTCCACGCCACGAATTCCGCCAGTTCGCGATCAAGAAATGGAACCCGCACTTCGACCGACGATGCCATGCTCATCTTGTCGTTGTAGGTGAGGTTGAGGCTCGTCATGAATATCTTGGTGTCGAGGTAGAGCATCTGGTTCAGGAAGTCGGCGTCGTTCACGCGGTCGAACGCGGCACGATGGCGGCTGGCCGGATCAGATGTTTGGGCCGCGAATTCCGCAGAGTAGACTCCTGACTTCTGAGCTGCATCGAGATAGGTGCAGTTCGTGATGAACCGATCGACCGGATTGAGCGACGCACTCCGCGCCATTTTCTTTGCGAGGCGCAGGCTTCCCTTCAGCGGCGTGCCTCGCAGGCTCGGCAGAGCAGCCAGAGTTGCTGCGGTTAAACCACGCGCGACTGACGGCACCTTGCCATAAGCCTGCGCCCAGTAGTGAGCGATGTGCTTGCGGTATCCGGCAAACAATTCGTCGCCGCCCACACCTGAGAGAAGAACCGTGGCCTGCTTGCGAGCTTCGCGGCAAACGAGATAAGCAGTGATGATCGCGGGATCGGCGGTGGGTTCGTCCATGTGCCAGACGAGCCGGGGCAGCAGCTCGGTCACATCAGGTTCGACGACGATGCGTTGGTTCTCGCAGCCGAGATGGCGCGCCAGGCGCGTGGCGACTTCGGGATCGTCGAGCGTGGTTTCACCCACGCGATATTTTTGCGGGAAGGTGATCGTGTAGGTACGAACCGGCTGCTTCGTCGCGCGCGCCATCATGGCAACGATGCTGGACGAATCGAGGCCGGCACTGAGGAAGGCGCCGATCGGCACGTCGCTGATCATCTGCGCTTCGACGGAGCGGCGGAAGCGCTCCCGGACTTCGTCTGCAAGGTCGGCTTCGGAGCGCGAGTAAGCCTGATTTGCGGGCGGAAACGTCAGATCCCAGTACTGAGTGATCTTGAGTTCGCCGTTGCGCAGCGTGGCGTAGTGGCCAGCCGGCAATTTCAGAATGCGGCGGAACATCGTTTTAGGATCGGGCACCCAAAGGAAGGTCAGATACTGATGAAGCGATTCCGGATCAAGCTCCGCCTCGATCTCCGGAATCTGCAGGAGGGCTTTAATCTCCGAGGCGAAGGCGAAGCGCTCGCCATCGTGGAAATAGTAAAAAGGCTTCACGCCAAAGTGATCGCGCGCAACGAAGAGCGTGGGTGTGGCCGAGCGAAGATCGCAGATCGCGAACGCGAACATGCCGTTCAGCCGCTTTACGCAGTCGGGACCTTCCTGCTCGTAAAGATGGATGATCACCTCGGTGTCGGTGTGCGAGGCGAAGCGGTGGCCCTTGCTTTCGAGTTCACGACGAAGCTCGGCGAAGTTGTAAATCTCGCCGTTGTAGGTGATCCAGACGGTGCGGTCCTCGTTGCACATCGGCATGTGGCCGACGGGCGACAAATCGAGAATCGCGAGGCGGCGGCTGCCCAGGCCGATGTAGGAGCCGTCCGGGAACCTGCGGTCCCAGAGGCCGGAGTCGTCGGGTCCGCGATGCGCCTGGACCTGAGTCATCCGCGCGAGCGTTTCCCGATCTCCGCAATTCACCACCCCGCTGATTCCGCACATGCCTTCGTTAGTTCCTTTGCGATTTTTCGGCGACCATTTTCTTCTTTAGTTCGTAGATCTTGGCTTTGGTGTGGAACATTTGTACGCCCTGAAAGCCGCAGTAAATCAGGCCAGGTATGCCATCGAGAAATCCCAAACGCAAGATATACCGGTAGAAAAACAACAACACTGGCGAGCCGGGCAACGCATAAAGCTTTCTCTTGAGCCAGCGGCGACGCTGGGCTTGGGTGCCAAAGAGCGTTGGAGGCAGTTCCCCGCCGCCCGGTTCGCCCTGCAGTAAAACGCGCGACTCCCAGTTCGAATACTCGTCGTGCTTCTGGATGTAGCGAGAGAGCGATTCCACATTGTGATGGATGAGTGGATTTTTCAGGTGCGACGTGGGGCCTTCGACCACGACATGCTCGTGAACTTCCATGTCGGCCATCGACGCATCTTGATCTTTGAGGCGGCATTCGTAGCGGCCCTTGCCGCGGCGGAAGAGTGAAAGCTTCCAGAAGCTGGCATCGCCGTGGCGCAAAATACGACCGAGAAAGTACATTCGCAAAGAGATGTAGTAGCCGTTTTGATCTGGTGCTTGAATCGCATATCGAATTTCTTCCGCGAGCTCGGGCGTCAGGGCTTCGTCGGCGTCGAGAAGCAGAATCCAGTCAAAGGCGAAAGAAAGAGTTTCCATGGCCCACTGCCGCTTCTTGGGCCATCCTCCCTGATAGTGAAACTGAACAACCTTGGCGCCGAAGGAGCGTGCGATCTCAGGCGTCGCGTCTGTGCTCTGCGAATCGATGACATAAACCTCTCCGACATCGCGCAGCGCCGCGAGACAGCGAGGCAGATTTTTTTCCTCGTTGCGCGCAGCTACGATCACGCTGACCGGCAACTTGCCGACAGGCGTTACGGGCTGCGTCTTTTGGATTTCGTCGACTTTTTGCATGCTTGAGCGAGTCACAGATGCAGTTCGCACCAGCGTTGGAGCACATACAGAGACCACGGTCGCGACCACGACACCGTGCCGCGCAGAAAATCTTTCCAAATTTGTTGCACTTGCTTGCCGTCGAGCAAGGCGCCTAGTGGTCCGTCGCCGATTCGTTTCGTGTTCAGCACCGGCTCGATCTCGGGCCGAAGTTCCTGACGCATCCAGTGCTCAAACGGCAGCGTGAAGCCGCGTTTCGGACGATGGACAATTTCATCCGGCAGCGTCCCAGCAAGAGCCTCGACCAGAAGCTTCTTGGGCGTGCCCTTCAGCTTCCACGCACCCGGAAGAGACAGGACGGCCTTGGCTAGTTGATGGTCAATCAGGGGAACCCGGACCTCCAGACCCTGCGACATGCTCATAAAATCGGCGTCGCGCAACAGTGTATTGAGCATATAACAGCGCGACTCGAGATAGGAAACACGATTCACAGGGTCGAGCGAACGCGAGCGCCGGAGGCGATCGCACTGAGAAGCGGCCGCCGACTCACTGGTCGCGGCATCTGGACCCGGAAAAAGAAGATCGCGCTGGGCTGGAGTAAACAACATGCGCGTCACGAAATAGGGATGCAGGACGCGGCCATTGTCGCGCGCCAAGGCCGCCAGTTTGCGATTCTGATCATTCTCAGGAGACAGCGCAGCAAACGCCGATGCCAATGTACCGCGAAGCGGGCGGGGCATGCGTTTCCAGAATCCTGCAAAACGCTCCATGCGTGGCACGGTGCGAAAGTTGGAATACCCGGCAAAGATTTCGTCGCCACCTAGACCTGACAATGCGACCTTTACGCCGGCGCGTCGAGTTTCACGCGAGACGAAATACGTGTTGACGCCGTCCATGGTCGGCAGGTCCATGGCTCGGAGCGCGTCGGGTATGGCCGCTAGAACGTCGGCCTGAGATACGTTGATCTCGTGATGATCGGTGCGGAACTTTGCAGCCACGGCGCGGGAGTGTTGAGCCTCGGAAAACTCGGCTTCACGAAAAACGATCGAGAACGTGCTCGGAGTTACGCCACCACGGCTGAGAATGCTGACCAGCGCACTCGAGTCAATGCCACCCGAAAGAAACACTCCGACGGGCACGTCGCTCACCAACTGAAGGCGCACGGCCTCTTCGAGGATTGGTTGCAGTTGTTCCCCGGCATGTTTTTCATCGCCTATAAGTGAAACGGCATTTGCGTCATCTACAAGATCCCAGTACGGCGCCTGCCGCACAGTTCCGTCCTCCCAAGTCAGAGTATGTCCCGGAGGAAGCGAGCGAATGCCTTCCAACAAGGTAAGTGGATCATAGGCAGAGCCAAAACTCAGGTAGTTGATCAGTCCCGCATGATCGACTGAACGCGGCACGAGGCCAGTGCCGATCAACGAGCGGACTTCTGAGGCAAAAAGAAAGTAGGAACCGGACTCGACGTAGTAGAGAGGCTTGATGCCCATGGGGTCACGGGCCAGAAACAGGCGATGACGGTGAGCGTCCCAGATCGCGAAGGCGAACATCCCGCGGAATTTTAGAAGACACTGCTCGCCCCAGCGCGCGTAGGCTTTCAGCAAAACTTCCGTGTCGGAGTGGCTGACGAAACTCGTTCCCGCATTTTCGAGTTCTTTACGAACGTCGCGGAAGTTATAGATCTCGCCGTTATAGATGATCCAATTGCCGGTCGCAGCGTCGTGCATCGGCTGATGCGCGAGCGGCGAGAGGTCGAGAATCGCAAGGCGCCGGTTGCCTAGACCGATTTCCGCCGTAGCCGAAACGGTGTCGCGCAACAGAACAGTGCCCGAGTCATCCGGTCCGCGATGCGCGAGCGACTGCGTACCGCGCTCAAGGACTTCAGGCGCGACGCGAGCGTTTCTGCCAACAATGCCAAAGATTCCACACATTGAGGATGTGGCCTAACCCCAAGAACAGCCTCTATTAAACACTACGAACGGCCACGAGTGGCTGCACCGGCGCAGTTGAAGCTGGCGGGGTCCAGCGTTCTTTCAACCTCAGGAACCACTCCTCGAAATATCGTCGTGATAGAAAAGCGAGGCCCACCGCCAATGCAGCCCCGATCAGGAAGCGGAGAGACATCAAACCCAGATTTCCGGGGATTCGCGCAAGCAAATTGGGGTCATAGCGGGCGATCCAGTGATTCACAAAGTCGAAGGCCATCATGTGAATCAGATAGAGCCCGTAACTGATTTCGCCAAACCACTGCAGCACGGGACGGCGTACGATCCATTTGAAACGGCTGGTCCCCAACAGCAGGGTGGAGCCAAGAATTCCGGCAGCGAAGAGATCGACTGCCGTGAGCCGAAAGACTCCTCCGAAGAATGTGCTTCCCCGCCAAATTCCGAAGGGCATTCCGACGGCAAACAACGCAATCGCGGCGGCCAAGCAGCCGATTGAAAACCGCCGCATGGGATCGCGCTCGGCAAGCTGGCCACGACTGAGGATGCCGATGAGAGCGCCGATGGCCAATCCGTCGGCGACCTGCCATGTGTAGCCGGCGTCATAGTTGTAACCGTGCCAGTACGCGAAAGCCCGCAAAATGGGACAAGTGACGAAGATCGCTACGGCGCACCACGCCGCCGTACGGCGCGATAGTGAACGAATGACGGTAGGCCACAAAAGATAAAAATGTTCCTCCACGGCCAGGGACCATAAAGCTGCATACTGTGCAGGCACGCCGAAGAAATTGGTGACGTTCGCGAGATAGAAAAAACTCAGCGTGACGAATGGCCAACCAATCCGTCGACCTTCGAGCCAACCGACTCGGGTAAGGACGACCAGCAAAATAAGAAGCAGGTAAAACGCGGGCAAGATCCGTAGCGCGCGGCGAACGTAGAACCGACGGTAGTAGTGGGGCTTCGGCTTGCTGTCGAGCAAAATGCCAGTGATCAGGAAGCCGGAGAGGACGAAGAACAGATAAACGCCCGTCCAGCCACTCGTGGCGGCAATGATAAACAGTCGGGGAAGCCCTGAAAAGTGCGCGATCGCGCCCTGATAGTTGAACCCGTGGAAGAAAAGGACAAGGAGGATCGCGACCCCACGGAGAGAATCCAATTCCGGCATCACGGGGCGAACCAGCTTCTCCGATGCGGCTACCGCGGGCGTACTCATGTAGTCCGAAACCTCTTCGAATTCAGAAACGGCAAACGATTGTATAGTATCCCGCACGGGTGGCACGCGGTGGAACTGCTCTCACGGAATCTCTGCGGTGCGCGCCAAATGCGATATTCTGTATTGTCCCATCCAAACAGGTTTCAATGACAGACGCTGCCATTAAAGTTCCGTATCTCGATTTAAAGGCCCAATACCTGAGCATCAAGCCTGAGATTGATGCGGCGATCGCGACAGTTCTGGACAGCAGCCAATTTGTGCTGGGCGCCGAGGTGGCGAGCTTTGAGCAAGAATTTGCTGCCTATTGCGGCGCCAGCGAATGCATCGCCCTGAACTCCGGCACGAGCGCACTCCATCTTGCGTTGCTCGCGGCAGGCGTGGGCCCGGGCGATGAAGTGATTACCGTTCCGTACACTTTTATCGCCAGCGTCGCCGCCATCACTTACTGCGGAGCGCGGCCTGTCTTGGTGGACATTGATCGGCGTTCGTTCACCATCGATCCGGCGGCGATTGAAGCTGTCATCACTCCTCGCTCTAAGGCGATTATGCCGGTACATCTCTATGGCCAGCCAGCCGATATGGATCCGATCATGGAGGTAGCGCGGCGACATGGATTGATCGTCATCGAAGACGCTGCGCAGGCACATGGAGCAAAATACAAGGGGCGTCCGGTGGGCAGCATCGCGGATCTGACATGTTTCAGTTTCTATCCGACCAAGAACCTGGGAGCCTGCGGCGAGGGCGGCGCCGTGACCACCAACAACGCCATGTTCACACGATCGATTCGCATGCTGCGCGATTGGGGCCAGGATCGGAAATATCATCATGTGCTGCGCGCCTTCAACTACCGGATGGAGGGTTTTCAAGGCGCGATCTTGCGCGTCAAGCTCCGCCATCTGGAGCAATGGACTGAAGCCCGCCGCGCCGTAGTCAGCAAGTACAACGAACTGCTCGCCGACGCCGCAGTCGAGCGTCCAGAAGAGATGCCCTGGGCGCGGCACGTTTATCACGTCTACACATTGCGCACTGAGGATCGTGACACCCTGCAAGCGGCGCTACTTGCGGAAGGAATTCAGACCGCCATTCACTACGCGATACCGGTGCATTTGCAACCTGCGTATGCGGACCTCGGATACCCAAAGGGATCTTTTCCTCAGTCAGAAGCTGCGGCCAATCAGGTGATCTCGCTGCCGCTTTATCCTGAACTGACCGACGACGCGATCAGACGGGTGGTCAGCGCCGTGAAGAAAGCCAGCATTCGCCGAGCGCAAACCGTGGTCTGAAACCTTTGCGTCAGCGAGCGATCGCATCAGGTTTTCGAGATCGTCAAATCACGTGCCAATTGCACGATCTGCTCGACATGAACTTTCCATGAGAAGCGATGCGCGCGCTCCTGCCCTTGCGCCGACATTCGTTTCGAGGTCTCAGGAGATCCGGCGATTTGCGCGACGCAATCTGCCAATTTCTCCGGAGAGAACCGAGGGAAGTAGACTGCCGCATCCTCACAAATTTCGCGATGGACTGCGAGGTCAGAAGCCGCCACGGGCAGACCACTGGCCATTGCTTCCACCAGCGGGTGAGCAAAGGTTTCTGTGTAGGCCGGAGTTACGTAGATGTCTGCCCGGCGATAAAGCTGGTGCAACTGCCGGTACGGGATCGCTCCGAGTTCGACGACCATAGCAGAGACTCGCAACTCTTTTACAAGTCTGGCCGCAGATTCGGGATCATACGAGCCCGGATTCTCTCCCGCAGTCAATTTGCATGTCAGCAGGAGTTTGACCTCACGCCCCGCCAAACGGTCTCGAACCATTGGCAGGGCGCGAATCAGAGTTTCGAAGTTCCGGTAGTAGTTGTAATGGCTGACAAAAAGAAGCCGCAGGACTCCTTCCGTGGACCGGAGTTTTTCTTGGACCTCTGCGTTAAGCGGATCGGAATCGCGGGTAAAGGCTTCGCGGTCGAATCCGTGATGAATCGAGGTGACACCGATTCCCGTCCAGCGGCTCAGTTCGGTGGCGAAGGCTTCGCTAGGTGCCACGGTTTGGTCGGCCCAATGAATCGATCGCTTGGCCACCACAGCTCGCAGATGTGTGTCCAGCCACATTTTGTACTCGCGCCGTGAGCGCAGGTCGCGGTAGTAATCGTCAGAGGTATAGATGGAGTTGCGCGAGAGCAGGATTTGCGGCACGGGCGAGCGTCTCAGCGCGAAGTTACCGGTAGAGAGGAGAACATTCGCACCACACTGTTGTATCAGGCCAGGCATGGCCGACTGTTCGTACCAGAAGCGGCGCCCGGGGGGGACGTCCAACTCATGGAAGTCAATTGTTGCGAAATCGCGGAATTCCTCCCGCAGGCTCGGACCTAAGGCGATGGTGACTCGCAGGTCGGGGATGACCGCCAGATGTGGCAAGACGTTGCGGATGTAGGTGAGCCCCCCGCCGGCGCTAGCGGCCAGGGAGTTGATGAACAAATGCATCATCGGCTGGGAGCGACGCCCACTCCCGACCGCATCAGCTTGGGGCGCCACGCGCGTGAAAAACTCGGAAGTGTTGCCCAAGGCGCGACATCCGCCAGAACAAACGCCAGACTCCAGAAAAACACACAGAGGTAGTAGCCCGGCGCAAATAGCCAGTCTTCAAACGTGGCATGAATCAGACCGGCAATCACTACCATAGCGAGGGGAACCGCAGGATGCGACGCATTTCCGGTTCCCAACATCCATAGCAACGTCCGCATAACCTTCCAGAGGAGTAGAACCAACAAGAAGATGAAGGGCACCACGCCCAGAAGGCCGACCCAGGTGGTAATGGTGAGGTAGCTGCTGCCGTTTTCTCGCGTCGCCTTTTCGGTGGTTTCAAAAGCAGTCAAGTCGGCGCTGGCATCCTGGCCGTTGTCGGTGGTGCCAAAGCCGGATCCAAACCAGGGATGCGCCCGAATGCTGTCGATCGCTCCCTGCCATGGCGACCGGCGCGACTGGAGCAAACCTAGATCAGCATCCTTGCCTTTATAAACAATGTCAGCACTCAGATCGGAAACCATTTTCGAAAATGCGTCGGGGGCGACAAGAGCGTAGGCGGTAGTGAAGATTAACAGGATGACGACACCTTGCCCGAGTAACTTATACCGTCGCAGCGCCAGACAAAGCAATGCACACGAAGCAATACTCGCAACCATACCCGCGCGCGAGTAACTGTGGACGGTCATGAACATGGAGATTCCAAACAACAGCAAGCGGCGGCGGCGAACAAACAGACTGCTCTCGAGAAGAGTCCCCCAGAGAAGAATCGGGGCTAGAACTGCCATCACTGCGCCGAGGGAGTTGGGGTTACCCATCACTTGGTCACCGGCAAGATATAACAGCATCAGGAGCGTGACAAAGATCTCAGCGCCCTTCAGCAGCCCCTCGAAAAAGCGATTCTCATGCCCTGTGACGGCAAGTCTGACTCCAGTGCCGGCGTAAACGAACAGGAGGAACAAGCTGCTGGCCTTGAGTAGAGCAATGCTTGGATAGCGGGAAACAGCGGCTGATACCACGGCCGCCAGCACAGCGAATGTCGCCAGAGCGTGAAACAAACCAAAGTGATGACGGCGCTCCTTGAGCATCATGAAAGAGCCAACCATCGCCCCAGTGGCCAGAAAAACCCAGCGCGCAACGGTCCAACCTGCTCCAACCGGTAGTTCTGTCCCTGCGAAAAGAAAGGCTATGAGTACGAGCGGAAAGAAAGCACGGCGGTAGGCACAGACGGCCGCGATGAGACACTCGAGGACAATCAAGCCGCCAAGAAACGTGGGACTGGTGAAGAAAATTGGTCGAGTGTAAGCAAAGTAAAGTGCGGCGGGCACAAGCACTGCAACCGCTCCGCCAATCAGCCAACCCGTGGGAATGCGCTCAGGCATGAGGCCCTCCTAGGCTGGCAAGGGCGCGGGCTATGCCCGCGGACCATTCGACTGGCGAGTAGTGAGCAATATGCTGCGCGCTGTTAGCGCCCATGGTTACGCAGACATCGGGATGATTGCCAAGATTTTGCATGGCATCAGCGAGTGACGAAATATCCCGCGGTTGAATTAACAAACCGTTCCAATTCTCCTTCACCAGGTCTGCGGCACACCCGGCAATCCGGCTCAGGATTATCGGCAAGCCGCACGCCATGGCTTCATTCACAACCAGTCCCCAGGGATCAGTATACGTAGGCAAGATTAGAATTTCGGAAAGCGCATAGTAAGTGGCCAACTGCTCACGCTGGGCAAAGCCAGCGAATCGTATCACTCCAGGCGAGATGGAGGACGCCTGCTCCTCCATTTGCCGGCGAACTGGGCCATCGCCCACGAACACCAAGCCAACCTGCTGGCGCAACTGTCCATCCAGTTTGGCATAAGAGGATAACAATTCAAACACTCCTTTTTCTCGCACTAGCCGCCCGGCAAAAAGAAAATATCGTTCGGGCAAGTTCAGTTCCTTGCGCCGCGCCGCCTGGTTGGCACGAACGCCTGCCGCGGCAGCGGCGAAGAAGTCATTGTCCACAGCATTTGGCGCGGTAAAGATGAAGTCATCTTTGATCTTGTGAGCGCGAAGATAATCCCGGCCGATAGGCCAGCCACAACAAATCCGCTGCACCTGTGAAGAAACTCAGTCTTCAGGAATTCCACCAGCGCGAGACCGCGACGCTGATCCTGCAGGTTGCTCTCGGACCAAAGAAAAAACGGCGTGTTGCGCGCGCGTGCCCAAAGAAGTGCTTGCCAAGAGGCGACGTAGCTGTAGCCGCCGCACAGAATCACCTCTGGATCGGCGGCATTCAAAGCGCGACCCAAGCCGCGGTTGAGCAGAGCGTTGTATCTGCCGAGCCTCTTCCGCCAGGCGGGCAGAACCTGGTAGGAAAATTTGATCTCTTCCTTATAAACCTGCCATTGCCGCAGATTCGGGTCGGTCTCAGCCAGGAAAATGACGTGGAGGTCGACGGCTTCATGCTGCGCGAGCGCATTAAACAGCGGAATGCGATAGGGAGAGATAATCTCCGTCAGAATGACGAGGCGGCGCCTCATGCCGCGGACTCCCGGTAGATTCGCGCCAGGATCTCGGCCTGATGCGCCAGAGTATGCCTCTCCAGAATCGTGTCTCGTGCGGCGGAGCCCAGATTGTGGCGGCGCTGTTCGTCGCGAAGAAGCATGGCTAGGGCCAGTGTCAGTTCCCTTTCGTTGCCGGGACCAACCAGAAATCCGTTCGAACCGTGCTGGATGATTTCGGCAATTCCCTGTTCGCGGCAGCCTATCACCGGCTTGCCGGTGGACATCGCCTCCAGATAAACGCAACCCAGACCTTCGTAGCGACTGGGCAACGCGAAGACGGTGCAGCGGCGCATGGCTGCGGCAACCTCGCGCCGCGACTGACGTCCAAGGAAGCGAACGCGATCCGAGATTTGAAGTTGGGCGGCCAGAGCCTGCAAGAGGCCACGCTCGGGGCCGTCGCCAATGATCTCCAACGTGAGCGTTGGAATCTCAGGGGATAGGGACGCCAGGGCTCGAATGAGCAAGTCGTGCCCTTTGATCGGAATGAGGTTGCCCACGCTGAGAATCACCGGCTTTTCTGATACCGGCTGACTGGCCGGTGAAAACATTTCGGGATCGACGCCGTTATAGACAACAGATGTCCGGCAGGTGCGACCCGTGCCCTCGAGTACCTGCTCGCGGACATGCTCGCTGATGCAAATCACCCGGCGCGAGGAACGGTAGACGCGCTGCGAGATGCGGCGACACCAATCGCTGGCCCGGCCGCTGACCTGCTCGGTCGAGAAGGCATCGAGTCCATGCACGGAGATCACATAAGGAATAGCGAGTTCGGCGCTCAAGAGCATGGCCGCATGTCCACATGGCAGCGGAGCATGGGCGTGTATCAAATCGATCCGGTGCGAGCGTTGTAGTTCGCGCACTCGGCCGACAATCCGCGCGAAGACGAAGGCACCAGCCGTCGGGAGCCCAAAACCACCGGGAAAGGAAAAATAGCGAAGCCACTCTGCGGCCGCAGCAGAATCTCGCGCACGCAACTTTCCGCGGTAAAAAGGTTGCACCGCGAATACAGTGCTTGCCACCCCAGCACTGGCGAGAGACTCCAGCGGTTCCGCAACGAAACACCCTGCGGCGTCATCGTCGACCGACGGATAAAACGGCGTCAGCGTGAGCACGTGAAGTGGCTTCGACGTGGCGCGCGGCGTTTGTCCGAGTATCGTCAACAGTTGAGGATTTTCAGCCAATCAAAGGCTCCGCCGATATCGCGACCCATGCTTTCTTCGCTTGGCGACGGCTTCTTCAAAAGCATCCTGCCAGTTCCTTGCTATCACATCCCAGTCGAATTTTTGCGCGTGCACTGCAGCCGCCTTTGCCATGGTGCGCCGCAATTCCGGCTGGCGAATCAACACATCTAACTTCTCAGAGAGTTCGTCGTCGGTGTTAGCCAGAAACCCGGTCGTGCCTTCCACGACGTAGTCGGGCCGATAAATCTGCATCGCGACGATAGGCAGACCGCTCGCCGCCGCCTGCACCAGTACCTGGGGATGCCCTTCGAGAATGCTCGGAAAGAAAAAAACGTCGGCGCGTCGCATTTCTTCACCAAGTTGCGGGTGTGGCAGATGCCCTAAGAACTTAACGTTCGTGCACCCAAGGTCCGCGGCGAGACTCTTGCAGGTTTGCTCTTCTTCGCCAACGCCGGCGACGCGAAACTGCACGTCTGGCCGGCGCGCGGCCTGCCGAACAACAAGTGGCATCCGCTTGTAAGGACGCAGAGAACCAGCGCTGAGGATGGTCACACAATCGCGCGACGCCCGTGAGTCCGGTTCAAAGAAATAACGCCGATCGATGCCGTCATAGATCGTGCCGTCGGCGTCGACTCCCAGCTTTTCCTTCACGAGTTCGCCGAGGTAGGTGTTATTGGCAAAAACCGAATCCGCCTCGCGAATGTGTCGAATCCTTGCGGGCAGGTATGACTCGGAATGCAATCCGCCGGAAACGACATAACTAACAAGCGCGGTTTTCAGCCCGAGATACCGGCGCAAATTCAGAAAAGCCGCGTCGAGCGGGCCCTCGCGTGGGAAGAAATAGACATCGGGAACTCTTTTGAGAATCTGCCAGATCACCCGCGCCGTATTTCCATGCTTATGCCATTGGATAAGCCGTGTATTTGGCCGCGAAGCGATGCGCGGATCAACCGCCCCCTCATGCAGCATCGTGACCGACGCGAGTTTGGGGTCGAGCCGCGCGACGATCTCCTTGACGGAAAGATTTTGCGCGTTGGAGTCGGCTTCGTCGGCAAACGACGGCGTAAAAATCGTAATCATTCCGGGTGCAAAGATGGCCAGTCGCAGGCTAGGAAGCCACTGGCGAAGCCTTGTCTGCTGGGTTTTTCCATTTTAGCTGAAGTTCGCGAAGACGCGCCTGCACCCACCCTCGCGGGTCGCGCCGCTCGCTCGATCGCTGCAGATGCGTGCGCGCAATTTCAAGCAATCGCCGCCGCACTGGTTTTTGCATGCCGGGAGCTAGTGGCGCGTGCTCTCCAGGATCAGCCTCGAGATCGTAGAGCTGCTCGCCCGGCGGATCGAACTGAAGCATCAGTTTGAAACGGGCTTCCCGCACCGATAACACGCGCGGTCCCATACGATTCTCCGGCCGGAAAGGATTCGTACAGCCAGCCACGCACTCCGAAATCGCGGCGCCGTCGAAAACCTCTCCGTGCTGCACCTGCGGCCAATAGCTTTGCCCTTCGAAGGAAACAGGAATGGGCAGTCGCGCCGCGTCTAACAGCGTGGGAGCAAGATGGAGCAAGCTGAAAGGAGATTTGGCTACTTCTTTTTTTGCACTCCCGGGCACACGCAACAGCAAGGGCACGTTGATTATCTCCTCCATGAGTCGCGATGGCGGGTGATACCGGCCCCCATGCTCGAGAAATTCTTCACCGTGATCGGCGGTAAAAGCGAAGATTGAATTGTCCCAGCGGCCCGACCCGCGCAAGGTTTCAATCAAGCGCTCGAGTTGAGCATCGACCCAGCGCACGCCTGAGTCGTATAGCGCTACAACGTCCTCGCGATGACGGTCGAGCCTCCGTGGCCCCAGTTCGGATCGATTCCAGTAAGAATTGAGGTAACGCGCGCGAGCGGGAGTAACGGGACCGTGCCCCATGAGTGCGAGTGCATCTTCCTTTGGGTAGTAGGGCGCGTGCGGATCCATCAGGTGCAACCATAAAAAGAACGGGGCATCGCCGATGGACGCCAGCCACTGGCATACCTCGTTCACAATGACATCCGCGGCAGGAAACCGCCGGAGAGCGTCGAGCGAATTTGCTGGCGGCGTTACGCGCTGGCAATATCGAAAATACATCTCGTCGTAAATGGCGCGGAAGGGTCCCGAATTCAGTTTCTGCAGCTTTCGGTTCAGGCGGCTCGTCCAACCACTCCCCTCGAGTGTCGTCACGTTGTCAATGGTGAGCGGTTCGGGCGCGTCGTTTAGAAAATCGCGGAATGTATCGAAGCCGTGCTGATAGCCGAAGCGCGAGGTGATATAGGGGTTCGCCGCGCTAAACGAAGCGGTCGCGTATCCGGCTTCCTTCAAGACAGAGGTGAGCGTCGATTCGTCCGGAGCAAGGCCGAGCACGTCGCGTCCCAGCGCCAGCGGATAGCGGGAGGCCAGGATCGCTGGAAACGAGTAGTAGGTTGGCGCACCGGCGACGATCGCTGCTGGAAAGACAAAACTCTCTTTGGCCAGAGAATCCAGAAACGGCGTCGTAGGACGGTCGTATCCCATAAAGCCGGCGTGGTCCGCCCGCAAGCAGTCCACCGTCACCAGGATGATCGATTTCTGTACTTCCATCTATGCTTTCTGCTCGCGCGCCAATTGCGCCTTCGTGAAATTCTTGCGGGTCACCGTCACCGGGGGCGTGTTTGGAGACGTTGTTGAGAGCCCCTTGCTCACCAGTTCATACAACTCATCATCGTGAAGATATAGCAGATCGGCGTGCCTCGACTTGATCTCTGTGAAAAATTCTCCTAAGAGCTGCAGCGTGCGACTGCGAAAATCCTGGACCGTGGAATGAAAATTGATGGAATGCACGGAGACTATCGCCGGAATGCCGCGCTCAAAACAGGCTTCAGCCTGTTGCAGAGAGTTCTCCACCGAAAAATCCGTGGTCGTTGCAGGCTCAAATTCCACCATGCGAGAAAGATGCAGAATGCCGTGGCGATCGAAATGGGGTGGCGTAAGAGTTCCTGGCCCACTTTGCGCTACGCGAACTCCATGCTTTGCCCACGCGCGATGGGTGTCGTCGTTGGCACGGTAGCCCGGTGCGCACGCAGACCGCGGCAAAGCGGAAAAAAGTTTTGCAAAGGCACCAACGGTCTGCCCGATCAACTCGAGTTGGCTCTCCGCCGGCAGGAATCGTTCGTCCTCCGGTTGCTCCGGGTCCCAGTACTCATAGCCAATCCACGGCATTCGCCAGTGGATATATGGCGTGCCAGCTTCCCAGAGCGAGCGCAAGGTAGTCGTTCGGTCACCACCTTTTTCCAGGTTGCGCTCAACCGCCGAGCGGCAGAAGTGCGTGGTTCCGTGCAGAGCGGGATGAAAGAGACCCTCATGAATTCCTTCGCGATAGGCCGCGGTAAGCCCCGGCCGGCTCCATTCCTCAGGCAGGCCCTCGGCAAGTAGCCGCAGATGAATCTGCCGAAAACCCTCAGCGCTCATTCTGGCGAAGTCCAGATTCGCCAGAATGAAATTCATTTGCACGCTGGGATGTCGCCCTGCAGAGTCGCGATGCCGAATGAGCAAAGCTCGTAATGCGCCCAGGTCTTCGGCAGTCTCGAGCGTGTAGAAATCGTAGGGTCGCTCGCCCAGCGCTAACCCGGCAGATCGTAGTCGCTCCAAACCTTCCTGGTCGCGGAGCCCGACGCGGCCCCAGTCGTCGCTTTGCAAAAGGACGATGGGCCGGTCGAAGTGAAACCCTGCGATCGGAAGCATGTCGCGGCTATGCTGCCAGAGCCTTCGTGCGAGATTCATTGTTTTTGCGCCGCGCTCATTTCCGTGCCCAGGCGCTGTAATTCGGCGTGAATTGATAATTTTGACTAGCTGCCATTCGTTCTAACAGTTCTCCCGAGAGATTCACCAGCGGGCACAGAGTCCAATGGAAAATAGAACGCAATAACGGATAACGGACAAACACGTTCAAGCAGACGTTGATGGTACGAAACAAACCGACGATGCTCCCACCTTCCGGCACGATCTCGGAGTCGCGGAAGCCGACCAGCAGATGGCGAAGAGCAGCCGGCAGAAATCGCCAGCAGTCCTCATCGGCATCCTGCAAGTTGGCCGTGGGTACGCTTAAGATCAAAGACCCGCCGGGTTTAAGTACACGATGAATCTCTGCAATCACAGCGGCTGGATCAGGGGCGTACTCCATTACTTGCGTGCAAATCACCACATCAAATTGCCCACTGGCCAGGGGAATCTGTTCCCCACGCGCCACAATGTCCACCAGCGGTGTTCGCCGAAGATCGACTGCGACGTAGAGGCGAAGACGTCCCTCCAACAGCGGGCGGTAGGGTTGAATTCGCCCTCCAACGTCGAGCACGTTTAGCTCTGAGGAATCCAGTTGCCCTAACCATTTCTGGAAAATCTCTCGTCGCCTCCGCAAGCACGAGCCAACTCGGATCCGTCAGCGACGGATACAGCCGCTCTCTGCCTTCACGATTGACTGTCTCTAGTGTCTCCATGCTCCCCGATGGTTGTAAGGTTAGAGCGACGCTGAGGTGTCGTTTCAGAGATATCCAAGTTCTCGCAGGCGTTCTTCCACTAAGCGCTGCTCAGCCTGATCGGCTTGAGAAGCTCTCATCGCGCAACAAATCGTGCAGAACAAAAGCCAGGAGTGCGTCCACACTGGCGAACGTATGTGCCGAATTTCTTCTCGACCGCAGCGCACAGATCGGCCGGCAGCCGCACATCCCTCATCTCCGTCATGCTTCCACCCCGGTCCGGACGAATGCGCCACGAATTCGCGACCACATCGCAGTTGCGATCAAGCGGTCATCGTCATCCAGGCCCGTCATTAAAACAATTGCTGCGAAGAGGCAGTACGCGAGTCCGAGCGCAACTCCTACGGCAAGCCAGTCACGATTAAGCACGTGGGAATACCGCTTCACCGAAAGAGTCACGATAAGCGCAGCGATCGTGGGTGGCACCAGACGCAGGTAGCCGCGGTTGTAGGGAGAAATCCCGAGTGCTTTCCTGACCTCAAGCAAATTCCACGTATTCACTCCGACGTTCGTGATCGCCGCAGCCACCGCGGCTCCCACAATACCCCAAGCCGGAACCAGCGTGACGCTCAGAATGACCATCAAGCACGCCATCGAAGATCTGTACCTTCATCAACCGCTTCTCATTTCCCGACATCAGCAGACAGGTAGCCCGACGGAACCGACTCCGCAGTTTACCAGTTGCCCAATCGTTCCGATGACGAGGATGGGCCATCCTACTTCGAAATCATGCCCAAAAATGCGCATTAGCGGGCGGGCGAAAATAATGATTACCAGAGCGAGCGGGAGGGTAAGTCCGACGACCCACTTCGTAAGCGACTGAAATAAGCGGGCCAGCAAAGCGTGATCTCCGCGCGTATGCAAGATCGGCAATGGTCGGCGCGAATATCTGATTTATGGAACTCAAAACCAACGGCACATATACCACCAGAGCTCCTGCGATGGAGTAGATTCCGACTTCGCGCGGGCTGCGGTAAAACCCAAGCGCTACCTTGTCGACCTGGTTCATGCCAAATTCCATGAAGCCGATTCCCAGCATAGCGGCAGAGAACGACCAGATTTCCCTGTTCGGAGAGGAGCCGGGCAACGCGGAAAATCGGGCCTCGACTGGGGTAAATTTACGTACAGCGATGAGCAACATCAAACAAACAAACGCTGCACTGGCGATCTGGGCAATCAGGTAGCCACGAAGTCCCAGCCCGGCGGTTATCAGCAAGACCGCAATCAGCATGTTCAGCGGGCTGACCGACAAAATTGACGATCAGCGTTCTTAGTTTCAGGTCGCGATATCCGGCGAACACTCTTGCCGTAAAAAGCGTTCAGGACTGCGAATAACATCATGATCGCAAACAGGGGCAAGTACCGCACCAGTGCGGGGGAATGGTAGAAGTGAACCACGACAATTCGGCCGAGTGCCAAGAGCACCACGGCGAGGACGGCATTCGCGACCAGCAGTAAGAGCGCGCCGCGCCATAATAGCGCGTGCAACTCTTTGAACCTGCCTGCGGCCTGATAGGACGCAACAAAGCGCATGGCCGTCTGCGGAAGTCCGAGTGTATTGAAGATGCCCAGAAACCCAATCAGTGTGGTGCCGAGAGCGTACAGGCCAAGTTCCTCCGCTCCCAGCACGCGAGCAAGATAGACCTTAAAGATGTAGCCGAACCCAATTGTAAAAATCGTTCCCGCAAAGAACACCCCAGATTGCCGGGAGATGTGTCCGACCTGCGATTTGAACTGTTGAGTTCCCGCAGCGCTGTCGGACAGGGGGCTGACAATGGGATCGTTCACGGGGCTGACCTCGCACCCGAGCGTTCGAGCGATCCAGCGGTTAGCCATCGTCGCAACATCGCGGGATCAGCTTCTTTTGATAACATCGACGGCGGCACCGGCTGATTCTGCAACTCTTCAAGGCGCTTAGGAATTTCACTGACCTGTTCCACTTTCTCGAGAAGCTGCCCCACTCCGAATCGAGCATATTGCTGCTGGTATTCATACGGCGAAAGCGTCAACCATCCACAGAGAAAACAGCAGACGCCGTTCTGCAAGCAGTCAATCACCGTGGTTGATTCGACGGTGATCCCGAACCAGGCCCGTGCCATGAGTTCGGCTGTAAGAGGACCGTCTTGAAGCTTTACCAGATTAAGATCTTCCGGCGATAGGATCTCGCGGACCATTCTGCCGCGTTGGGCGCGACTTTCGAATGGATGCAGTTTGATGACGAGGTCTCGTCCGTTTTGGCGCGCGACGCGACACAGAGCGGGCAGGAGTTCGCGGTAGACCTCCTCGGCACGCATACTCGCGACTTCGTAAGGTTCAGAAAAGAAAACGATCGAAGTTCTCTTCTCCTGCTCTGGTTCCCGCGCCGGACTAGGATGCGTGGACGCAGGTGCACCGATCACGATCCTCTCGGCTTGAAGCCCACAAACACGGACCAGATAATCCCGCTCCATTTCGTTCTTGGCGAGGTACACGTCGCACGGCAAATCCTTCAGCAAGTAGCGTCCGTCGAAGGCTCCGTGATGAAAGTCTACAGTGGGTATTCTCCTTCGGGCCGCAAGAAGAACAGGCAGGCGCGTGAACAAATTGCTGTCATCGCCGCACAGAACGCCACACACCGGCTCTTGCTCCATTATTGCGCGCCAGGCGTTGCGGGCGCCGAGGCCATCGCGCAACCAACCTGGAAAAGGATCCAGAACTCCGGCCTGAGCAACGACGTTCATCTCCGGCGAACTCATGCTGGCCTTCAAAATCATCCAGCGTTGGACCATGAACTCAACTTCAGACTGGAGAGATTCGCTGTTGGCATAAGCAGCTAGATCACGGACTTGAACATTGGAGGGCGGCTGGAATTGCCTTGCGCTCTGGCGTGTAGCGATCATCAGGAAAGATTGTTGCGGAAGCAAGCTTGCATACGCTACCGCCATGCGCGACACGTTGCCATAGGCACTAGGCAGAAGCACGATCGGACTGGTGCACTGCTTCGGCCTCGCCGCAAAACGCGAACGCCACCGATAGCTGGAATCGTATTTGTCCAGAAACATTTCCTTGATCTGAGTCGGCGAGAAACGCCCGATCAGCCCCGCATAATGCATCGCACGCGAAGTCGAGCGCGCAAACCCTCCGGTCACAAAACTTCGCACTGGACGTCCTAGCAAAACAGTCAGAGCGCTGACGGACGATCCCTGGCGGGTTGTCCAAAGCTCAGCTAAGGGGCTGATCTCGCTTGCAACCCGGCGGAGCGCCAGTGCAGTCAGAGCGTCTGGGACGATCAGTAAAGACGTGAGGTCCCACCAGTCGATTCCCTCTTCATCGAGCAGTTGTCCGCGGCCCGCGGAAAACGTCTGGCGGACCAGCTTTGTATCGGCGACCCCTTGCCGAAACGACTCCGAACGCAACATTGGGCAGGCATACTGCTCCCCCCATGCAGCTTCGGAATACCGCGACGACTTCCCTAAATCCACGATGAGATCCCAACGCTGCCGCGACCACGGGCCACGTCGGGGCGAATCTTCGGGATGAATCAGGAGAACTCGCATGCCAGGCAGCCTCGTCGCTAGACGCGGGCTGGGACCTCCGCCGGCGATTCGACAAGCCGAGGAGTTTTGCCCTTGATCCTTTGCAATCCAAGGATGCGCTGGCGAACCAGCGAGTAGCGCCGCTGAAATCCGCTCTTCTCGAGCCCGCGAAGGGAGGACACATTGCCTGCGGCACTAAATATCCAGGGCTTCTTTCCCTGCTCCAGTATGCGCTTTGCCAGCAGGGAGATTGTCCGACCGTAGTGTCCATGGCCGCGCTGCGACAGAGGAGTCCAGCAGTCGAATACCATGACGCAGTCGGGCGAAGGGGCTTCGACCTTGGCATTCAGTTCGGAAAGGAAAAACCCGTCGAAGGCAGTGATCCAGGCAAAATGCAAGAGGTGATCTTTGGGATCGGTGAGTGCAAAGCCCTCGGAATTTCCCTCGCTTAGGCGCGCGGCCGAGCGCAGCAAATATTGCAGCGTGGCCTCATCTTCGAAATATTGCTCGGCTGCCATCGCGAGTTGATCCGCCTTGAGCGCTTCAAGTCGCCCCGTGCCCACTCCTGAGGATGACCCAGTCCACTCAAAAAAGTGCACTTCAGTCGCAGACGAAAGTTTGTCAAGTAAGCGTTTTGCCAGATCGGAAGCGGTCGCGGTCGCACCGTCGCTTCGAATGTGCTCCCTCAGTCGCCGTAAGCGCGAGGCACTCCTCCGCGCGGCGGTTTCGAGCCAAGGAGAAGCCGTAACAATTTGAGCAGCGCGGTAGCGCACAATTTCGCGTGCGTGCTGCGCGCCTGAGGTTTTCAGAGTTACGTACCTCGTTTCACGACTTTGGTTGGTGAAGCGATCTTTGTATTCCTCCGCACCCAGGCCCAGATCGACAATCCTCAAAGCTGGATTGTCGACCGCTTCCTCGATGATTTTTGCCAGCAAACAAAAACCGGGGGAATATTTTTCCAGATCACTATCGAACGTGGGCTGGTACCAGAACCATGTCCCTTCAAATTGAAAGCCATAGTTCCACGCAAACGCGTTCTGGCCTGACATCATCCGCGTCAGCGCCAACCAGCCAGATTCTGCGAGCAACTTGGCCAGTTCCTCAAGAAACAACCTGCGCTCGGGGCGGGCCATGTTGCTGATGCGTCCCGTAGAATAAAAACCGAGCTATGTGGGAGCGCATGAACTGCGGCAGGACGGGTTCGGCTTCACTCCAGGATCGCACGTGCTCGAGGCGGACGGGTGCTTCGCGACCCATGGCATTGAGAAAGCGCCGCAACATTTTCTTCCGCGGCAAAACGGGTTTGTTCTCACCGGGACGGCGCTCGAGTTTTGCCAGTGCGACTTGGGCGCACACATACGCAGTGCGCGCAAAGCAACGATAGCCGTTCCCCGCCGAAGCCTGTTGGATGGCCGCGAAGGAATCGGAGTCAGCGGGCAGATTCGTCAGTGTAATCTCGCCGTGCCCCTGTTTTTTCAACTCCGCCAGCACTCCTGCCACAAAACGGGACTTGTGTTCGGGCAAAGCGAGAAAATCGCAGTAGTCCCCGGTCGTCGCGCACAGAAAGGAAACTGATCCGGCGGGGCCAACAGCCAAGGCGGCCACCCCACACAATGAATCCTCCTCGTCATAGGACAGAAACAGCAGGGGCCTCAGAGTTGCACGGTAGGCACGCTGCACGGCGAGCGCCCATTCGTAGGTATAGAAGACCTGCGGCCGATCCACACGCTTTACCAAGGCATTCCACGCTTGGCGCAGATGGGCGTCTTCCGGAATTTCTTTCAACAGGACTGATCGCAAGAGTCGGCTCACCCTTCGCTGAGTTTAGCGAATACGTAATAGTACCAATCCGTTGTGTAAGGGCGATTGGCGTGCGGATATTCGTTGCCCAGTATTTGCTCGATTCGGAACTGTAGAGTCCCGAGTTCATCGATGATCGAACCGGGCGTTGAATAGTGCGTTAGGAGACCTCCATGGACCGGATCAACAAGATTTCCTTCCCCGCGCCAGAAGATGGGTGACGGAATCCTCTTCGCCAAACGCGGTAGGCTTAATGCTCCTGACCGACCGAGGGCGACCGCGGTCCGTGCCGAGGCGAGAATCATCCACAGCAGCGAGTTCAGTATTTTCGAGCCGCCTGAATATTGTCTCGCCGTTCGCCGCACACGCTCACGGTTCCAGGTCGGATAAACCAGCATTGCCCGGGCGTTGTGAGAAGAAAGGATCACGACGCCTCCTGCTCTCAACACGCGATGAATATGCTTGAAACAATCGCGTCGGGACGGATCGGGAAGTACATAGTCGATTCCGTTAAACGCAAAGACGACCACGTCGAAGGACGAATCCGGGAAGGACGAGAGGTTCGCGGCATCGGCGACGACAAATTCCAAACCCGAGAACCGGGCCTGGCACGCTCGCACCATTGCCGGGGCATAGTCGACGCCAACGTACTGCGACGCCCTGGCGGCAAGATAAGGAGTCGTACGTCCACCCCCCACCCCGAGATCGAGAATCGCGCTACCCGGCTTGACGTAGGTGTCGAAAAGCAATCGTTCACAAGGAGTCAGGTAGTCCAGTGCGGCGTATTCGGCCACTACGTCGGGCGCGTCGTAAGTCTGAAGATTGGTAGCCGCGCTGCGATCAGTCATGTCCTGCCGAACCCTGAGGCATCACAACCTGTTGGGAAGACCTGCCTGCTTGCCGTTGAAGCCGCGCGTGGAATCCGGAGACGTGCGCCTCGAACTCCGCCAGACTCATATCTGCCGTAACGTGTACGCGTGGCAGCGCGTAGGGCGGAAGTTCCGTGCCCAATCCGCCGCCAAAATTAAGAAATGCGGCTTGGTACCCGATCTCTTTAGGAATCGACATGACTTGAGGCGTAACCGATTGCGCGTCTCCAAAAGGATAGGCGAACGCCCACACGCGTTTCTGCAGAATAGATTCAAGCCTCGTTCGGCTTTCGGCTATCTCAGAATGCGCCAACTCGAGCGGCGTCAGCGAAAGCATCGGATGGCTCGACGTGTGAGCGCCGATGGTCATTCCTGCGGATGCGAGTTCACGAAGTTCCGATGCGGTCAGCAATCCAAATCGGCGGCACGAAGGTGAATCACTGGGCTCGAATGGTCGCCATGAATCCGACGCAAAATGATTCCGGGCCGCTTGCAGAAACAATTCTCTGGACGTTGCGTCAACTTGCGAGAGGCGCTTCACCGAATTCCACCAAACCGCTCGCCGTTGTTCACGCGACCCCAGTTCGCCCTCAATCACAACGAGCCCGCTTGAAATCCGGAACCGTCCTGCCAGAGAGCGGAGTAAGAGCAGAAATAATTCTTCATACCACAACATCGTTCGCTCTTCTTCGGTCGAAGCCCCGGTCACGAAAAACAGGCAACCTACCGCTTCCTGATGCAGGACCGGTAACATATCGGTCAAGTTGTTCAAGAGTCCGTCGTCACAAGTGAGAAGAACCGCTCGCGGCGCCAGATCTCGCCCGCCTTCGCGCCATGCAAGTGCATCTTCGGGCGAGATTACGTTGTAGTAAGCCTTGAGCAGGCGCAATTGCGCGCGAAGCGTCTCGGCACTGACGAGATTCCCATCGAATGAGGGATCGACTGGGCTGTATCCTTGCGGCAGTACCCCGTGATACGTGACGACCGCGAGCCCGGGAGGAGCCGAGCTGTGAAATAGACCAGCCGCGGACAATGAGGGATAAAGCACTTTTTTCAGGAAGGGACTGACAATCTTCATTGCCGATTGACCAGATCCCAACTGAGAGGAGTTCCACGCTCGATGTCGCGGGCCGCGTGCCGGCCCAGAACTTCCAGCAGATGGCGCGTATGAAGGCCGTGCCCGGGACGAATGGAGCGAACGTTTTCGGCGGTGAAGACGTCTCCGCGTTTCACATCTCGCACCACGAACAGTGATCGCCGAAACACCCGGCTGGCAGCCTCTTTCGCTCCTACGCCGAAGTTGATCTCGCCCACAGCTTTTTCCGCTACCCGTACCGCATCCACCATCGCCTTGAATTCGTGGGGCTCGAGGGAAAAGGCGCTGTCAGGGCCGGGCTCAGACCGCGACAGCGTCAGATGCTTCTCAATGATGCAGGCCCCTAGCGCCACCGCTGCGACCGGGACCGCCGTCCCCAGCGTGTGATCCGAAAGTCCTACGGGCAAGTCGAAACGTCGGGACAATTCCGGAATCGTCCGCAGATTCATTTCTTCCGGTGTGCTGGGATACGCGCTCGTGCATTTCAAGAGAGCGATCTGAGTAGCACCGGCCTGCCGCGCTGTCTGCACGGCTTCTTCGATCTCTTCCACTGTTGCCATACCGGTGGACATGATGAGCGGCTTGCCAGTTCGAGCCATTTTCTGAATGAGCGGGATATCCACCAGTTCAAACGAGGCCAACTTGTGGGCAGGAACGTTCATCTCTTCCAGAAAATCCACGGCCGTGGCATCAAACGGAGAAGAAAACAAATCGAGGCCAAGATCGTTTGCGATTTGTTTCAATCGCGGCTGCCAGTCCCACGGCGTATAGGCCTCGCCGTAAAGGTCGTGCAGATTGCGGCCGTCCCAAATCGTACCCTTGATGCGAAACTCCGGCCGGGTGCAGGCAATGGTCATCGTGTCGGGTGTATAGGTTTGCAGTTTGACGGCGTCTGCGCCTGCCTCCTTCGCCGCGCGAACGATTTTCACGGCCTGGTCAAAGTCCTGGTGGTGATTCGCGGAAACTTCCGCAATCACGTAGACGGCAAGCCCCGGCCCGATCGTCCTCTGTGCGATTGTGATTTGCTTCGGCATTCTCAATTCAACTGCGGACGAACCGAACGCACCAACTCGAACGCCTCCGCCGCCCCACAACCGGCTACACTGCCCCATCGCGTGGCAATCGCCCGCAAGGCTTCGGGTGAGCGTGGGTGCGGAAATTTTCGTGCTTCGGTGTCATAGCACTCCATTGCGGCGATTTTTGCTTCGAGCGTACGAGTCACGTCGACAAAGACATTGGGCCGGAATGACGGCTCCAGACGCTGAAAGGCCCACTCCGTTGACGACGGCACCTCGAATGCATAGATCTCGCGCACGGACTGCCCGGCCAAGGGGCGAGTCGCAGTCAGAACGGCCCGATAAATCACCCCATGATCAATGTTGAGATCGCCGCCATGATGGGTGTAAATAGTCTCCGGCTGCAGGCGATCCACGAGTCCTTCAACGATCTTGACCACTTCCAGGAGTGGCACCGTGTCGAGTCGATTGTCCGGGAGTTTGTGCAGCGCCAGACTCTTCACGCCTATTTTTTCGGCTGCGGCATGCGCTTGTCGATGCAGTGCTGCCAACTGGCCCGCGTCGGTGGCGGTCCGATCGGGATGGCGAGAGGTCATGCCCTCACCCAAAATCGCGAAGTGCACATCGTGTCCTTCTGTGACCAGGCGAGCGGCAGTGGCTCCGCAGCCTAATACCTCGTCATCGGGATGGGCAGCGATCACCAGCACTCTCACTTGGTGCTCCTCTTCTCTTCTGCTCGCGTGATTTTGACGTCGGCGACGATGCGCCCGTCGTAAAGTGCGGGACGGCTGAATTCGAAGCAAAATCCGGAGTGCTGCAGGAACGCGCGGGGATATCCTTCAGCATCGAGCATGCGGATAAAATCGTACAGTTCCTCAAGAGACGCGGCCTTTCCAACCTCGCTCTCTTCCGGCTTCCTGCGTTTGAAATTCACGGGCTTGCCTCGCTGTGCCACCGGCTTCGGCTCACGCTGGATGATACGTTGGATCATCTTTGCGGACAATCGCGCCGCACGCAAATAGATTTCTTCCGCGCCGCCCTCGAGCGAGAGCGGCTGTTTCATGTAAACCGGACCAGCATCGAACTCTCGGCTCATCCGGAGCGCCGTCAGTCTGGTCTCACGCTGACCGCGCACGATCAGATTCTGAAGCGGGCTTCCCCCTCGTCCATAAGGAACATCGGTCATGTGGAAGCACACACACTCAAACCGGTCCACCAGTTCGTCGGGAACTTTCCACGACCAGTGCAGGAAGAAAATGTAGCGGGGCATTAACTTGCCAACGAGATCGAAGGAGAGATCAGCGGGAGAATCAATGTAATGCCATCGCCCCGGCATCGGAACCAGCTCTTTTTCGAACATGCGACGGTTCCAGGGCTTGCAGCCAAGCACCAGGTAAGTTTTGCGGCCGCGCGTCGGAGTGCTTTTCATATTTTTGAATCCGGCTCTGTTCCGCCGTAGATGAGATGGATCGCCGCATTGCCACGAATCTGCTCCACGCCGATTCGGTTGAACCCCGCCTTTTCGAAAGCCTTCAACGACGCCTCATTCACTGGCTTTACGAATGCATGGACTCGGGCGTCGTGATGTTCTTTCCGGAGTACCTGTATTCCGAGCCTGATCAATCTACCGGCTAGTCCTCGCCCGCGCATGGTTGCGGCGACGGTGACGTCTACTTCCCAGTCGCCATCCGCCCGCACGTCAAACCGGATTTGCCCGCATGGCGTCGGCGAGTCGTCCTCAGCAATCAATATCAGACTTCTACCCTGGGCAAGCTTTTCTGCAAACCAGGCGACGTGAGATTCCCACGAAATGAGGGCCGAGGAGAACGAAGCTGCGCGCACGGCCGGGTCATTCGCCCACTCCCAAAGGGAGCGGCTGTCATCAAGCTGAGCGGGCCGCAATCGCAATCCTTCTATGCCCAGCGGGTCGGTGCGCAACACAGAGACAACCCGCCCGGTCCCGTTTCCATCGACCAACTCCCGGGAGCGCCGCGACAAAGACTGCCGAAGTTCATGGGAGCGGAGCAACTTCTCCAATCCAACTGCTATGTTCTCTGCGCTCACCGTTTGGTTACCAACATGTATGGCGCAACCTGTTCTGTCCAGTTCCTTAGCCAGCGCAGTCTGGTTCGGGGCCACATCGAGCAATAACGACGGCAGTCCGAGCAAGCAAAGTTCCCAACAGGTTGATCCCGCGGCCGAAATAGCCAAGTCCGCGGCAGCCATAAGCTCCGCCATGTTCGAGACGTCTCTCTGCACCGTGATCTTCTGCCCAGATCGCAAGGCTGATGTCTGCAACATCGTGAAATGCGGATTGCTGCCCCCAACCACGACGGTCGCCTCGAAGTCAGCAAACTGCCACAGAGCCTCTATGACCCGGCCGGTAAGATTCTCGGGATCGCTGCCTCCCATCATGACCAGGACCTTTCGACCGACTGGCGCGATTTCCCGTTTCCAGCCGCGCCACGCTGCGAACTCACGCCGCAACATGCAATAGCGGGTCCCCAACAGAAGCCGAGTATAGAGCTCCCGGGCTCCGAACATGCTCTCGTTCGCGTGCACATTCTGATTCAACACCACATCGGCGAAGTAGTGAGCAGCGTGGCCGTAGTCGTCTAGAAATAGAATCCGGAATCCGGCCGCCTTCAGTGTGCGCTGATACTCTGCGTCGAACTGGTAGCCGTCCACCACGATCCACTCGGCCTGCCGCGCTCGCGCAATAGCAATTGTCGCTCTCGCATCCTCCGTCGTCCCCACCGTGCACGACACCGGGAGCACTTCGCACGACTCCGCAGCGAGCCGCGCCTGGATCGATGGCGTGCTCTGGGCCATGATAAACATCGCGTGCCCGCCATTGTCCTGCCAGGCTTGTGCCAGCGCGAGGCAACGCATGACGTGGCCAGTACCAATCGCGATGCTGGCGTCAGTCCGGAAAAGAAGATTCATCGCACCCGGAACACTGGTTGAGTCATGGGCCCCTCCAGGAAGTGGGCGGGATCGGCTTCCTGAAGCCACGATGCCAGCGTTTTCAGAACCTCGGCATAGGCTTCGAGAGTCGCATGGATCGCCGGGCCGTCGTGAGCCGCTGTGAGATTGTGCGTCGACAGCAGCAACACTCCTCGCTTGACCGCCTCCTGCTGAAACAGATTTTTCAAGAGTGGACTGTCGACGCCGTTCTGGTCGCTGAACTTGAGCAGAGACCACTGCGGGCGTCCGACTGCTCGAATGCGCTGACCCATCCCAGCTTCTTTCGCCATGGCATTGATCCCGTCCTGCAACGTGCGTCCGTTCGATTCAATTCGCGCCAGTGCGTCGGTCTGTTCGAGAATGTCGAGCACCTTCATCGCGGCCGCCATCGATCCGACCTCACCCGCAAAGGTGAAGCTGTAGAAAATCTCGTCGAACGTGCGCATTACGTCTGCGCGTCCCAGCACGCACGAGATCGGGAATCCGTTTCCCATGGCCTTGCCGAAGCACGCCAGGTCGGGAGTTACCCCGAAGATTTTCTGCGCACCCCCAAGGCCGAAGTGGAAGCCGCTACAGATCTCGTCGAAGATCAGCAAGGCGCCATGCCTGAGAGCAACGTGTTTCACTCCCTCAAGAAACCCGTGGGCGGGCTCTGTGAAGTTCACCGGCTCCATAATTACGGCAGCAAATTCTCCAGGATGCGCTTCCAGCAGTTTCTCGAGACTCGCCAAATCGTTGTAAGGAAACGGATGCGTCAGATCGCGAACCGCTTTGGGAACGCCCGCGTTGCGCGTCGTGCTGCCGATGTACCAGTCTTGCCAGCCGTGGTAGCCACAACATGCGATGCGGTCGCGACCGGTGAAAGCTCGCGCGGCACGCACCGCTCCCGAGGTTGCGTCTGAGCCGTTCTTGCCAAAGCGCACCATCTCGGCACACGGAACCAGCCGGGTCAATCGCTCTGCCAATTGGACTTCGAGCGGATGCGGAAGAGAGAAACTGTGTCCTTCGGCAAACTGCGCTGCGGCGGCGGCATTCACTTGCTCGTGCGCATAACCCAGGATGTTGGGCAACAATCCCTGCACGTAATCGATGTATTCGTTGCCATCCACATCCCAGGCGCGACAGCCTTTGCCACGCTGCAGGAAGATCGGGGCAACTCCCTGCACGTACTGCGTGTATCCCTTGCTGAATGTCTGCGCGCAACCAGGAATGACTTTCTTTGCGCGCTCAAGCCACGCTTGCGACTGCGCCAGCGGACGCTTCGGTGCAGCCCCTGCTTTCGCCTGTTCGTAAAGACTCTTGTAGTAGCCCTCGTTCGTGATCGTCTCTGCCTGAATGGTCGCCAAGTCTGGCCTCTCCTTCAATAGATCGAATACATCTCGAAGTCCGAATTCCCCGTTTCCTGAAAAAGCAGCGTACACCCTACGCACGAACTCAAGGTCGGTAGGATGGTCCACGGTCCACCGGAACTTCTCCGGCGATACCGGAATCTCGCTTTCCACATTCGCAGTTCGAAACTTCCCGGTGCGCAAGTACGGCGTAACATGCTCACGTTCGGAAGGCTTGTCGGCCTCGCGCCACGCCTTCTCCAGCGCCGCGAATGAGAATGCCTCAGTGTCGAGCCCATCCGGATACGTATAACGAATTACATTGCAAGCGTAGTCGCAGTCGCCCTGCGCGAACCGCGATAGCACTTTGTCAATCACCTCAGGATCGATCAGCGGACAGTCCGCCGTAATGCGCACCACTACGTTTGCATGATTCGCCTTGGCCGCTTGGTAAAAACGGTCGAGCACATCCTGCTCGTTGCCGCGAAAACAGCCAATGCCTTCCCGCTCACAAAACTCCGCGATCGGATCGTCAACTTCCCGGTCCGTCGTTGCGATCACAACCTGGTCGACGCTTTTGGCGCCGCGCACCCGATCCACAACGTGCCACAGCATCGGACGCCCAGCCAAGTCCTGCAACACTTTGCCGGGGAACCGCGAAGAACCCATCCGAGCCTGGATTAAAGCCAGGTTCACGCGCTCGCCTCTCCGACGCGAACCATTTTCTGCTGCGCAAAAGCTTTCGCCGCAAACACAATCTGCATGAGCCGGGCGGCCTCGGGAATCGGCAGCGTCGTGGGCCGCTGCTGCTCCACGCATCCGATGAAATGCTTCATCTCGTCAACATACATCTGGTTGATCTCCCAAGTCTCGGGTTGCGAGTAGGTTGTCCATTCCTTGCTCACAGAGTCATACCAGCGTACTGCTTTGCTATTGAAATCCCAAAAGATCGAACCCAGTTCGCCCACGATCTGGCAGCCGCGTTCGTACGTTCGTTGCACGTAATCGAGGTGAATCTCGGACATCGTCCCGCCCACATGGCGGCACACTAGAATTGCAACGTCCTCGGTCTCGATCTCGAGTGAACTGAGGTGCGCTGCGTGGCAAAAGACCGAGTGCACTTCACCGAGATACCACCGCGCCAGGTCAATCTCATGGATGCAATCCAGAATGCATCCGCCGCCGGTCTCGACCCGCGTGGCGTAGTTCTGGCGGTAATCCGCGTTTGGGCGCCAGTCGGGCAGGTAAGATCCAACCTGAATTCGCGCGAAAAGAACCTTGCCGATTCGTCCTTCGCCGAGCAACTGCTTCACCATGGCCGGACCGGGGTGGAACCGCATATTGCACCCTACGAGAGAAACCAGTTTCTTCTTCTCGACCAATTTAACGATCTCAGGGAGACCGATAACGGTATGTGAGAGCGGCTTCTCAACAAATACCGGAAGCCCTGCACTGACAACCTCTAACGCCTGATCAGCGTGCAGATGAGTTGGTGTTGCCACGACCACGAAGTTCGGAGCCCAAGCCAGCCCTTCGGTCAGCCGCGAAAACGTTGTAACTGAAAGGTCGCCGGCGATTGCTTGCCGGCGCGCATCGTCGGTTTCGACCAGGCCAAGATCCGCGACGGCCAATTTGTCCAGGTTCCGCAGATGCCGCGTGCCAATCGAACCGCCGCCAACGACCAGCGCTTTCATTTCCGCTTCCCGCTCTTCGACGGGTTAGACCCCAGTGGCTTGTATTCCGAGCGCAGCAGTCCCATCCAGATGCGGTCTTTGTACTCGCCATCGTGGAAAAGATCTTCACGCATGCGGCCTTCTACTTTGAACCCGGCCTTTTCGTAGCACCGTACCGCAGCCTTGTGCTCGGCGAAAACTCCCAATTCGATGCGATGAAGATTCAACCGGTTGAATCCGTACTCCACGACGAGATGCGTGGCCTCAAGTCCGATCCCTTTTCCCCAAAATTCTTTTTCGCCAATCAAAATACCGAGAATGGCCGACCGGTGCAGCCAGTGAATCGGGCCCAGCTTGACATTGCCGACGTGCCGTCCGGACTTTTTGTCGACCACTGCGAAAATCACGTCATTCTTCGAACCAGTAACGCTTCGGTAAAAGTTGTCGAGGTCCTCGGCGGTCATGGGAAAAGTTCCCGTCTCGGTGTAACGCGTAACCTCCGGATCGTTCAGCCAGCCGAGGTACTGCTCGTTGAGATCCGCCCGTTCCAACGGACGCAGCAGCACCAGTGAACCTTCCGCAAATGCCTTCTTCTGGGACAAAGCAAGCTCCTCGATTTTCGTTGTCACCGCGCGTAGCTGGAAACAACTTTGGTGACCGCCGCGATTACGTCCTTCACGTCCTGACCGCTCATTCCGTGAAACATCGGCAAGCTGATCAAACGCGAGTACGCGTCTTCCGCCACGGGAAACTCACCGCCTTTAAATCCGAATCGATCGCGGTAATAGGGATGCAAATGTACCGGGATGTAGTGCACGTTCACGCCGATGTTCTCCGCACGTAATGCACGAAAGATTTGCGCGCGATCGGCCGTGAGTTTTTCGAGGGCGAGACGAATGGGATACAGATGCCATGCCGGATTGGCCTCAGGCCGCACACTGGGAGCAATCACGCCGGGCACCTCGCGGAAAGCGGCCGTATACTGCACCGCAATTTCTCGCCGTCGGGCCAGGTTCGCATCCAGTCTCTTTAACTGCTCAAGACCCAGCGCACAAACGATATCCGGCAGACGGTAGTTGAACCCGAGCAGGACCATCTCATAGTGCCACTGGCCGGCGCTCTGACGTTGGCGCGCGTCGCTCGAAATTCCGTGATTGCGGAAGCGCCGCAGAGTCTCGGCGAACTGTGCATTGTTCGTGGTGACCATTCCTCCTTCGCCGGTGGTAATGTGCTTCACCGGATGGAAGCTGAACACGGTCAGGTCGGCAATGCTACCCACGCGGTTCTCCCCGAACTCCGCGCCCATCGCGTGGCATGCGTCTTCAATCACGATCAGCCCATGATGCTGGGCAACGTCAAGGATGACGGCCAGGTCAGCGGGATGCCCGGAATAATCCACGGGCATGATCGCACGCGTTTTCGAAGAGAGCCTCTTCTCGATCTCGCCAGGGTCGAGATTGAGAGTGTCCGCGCTGACATCCGCGAAAACTGGAGTCGCGTCCTGATACAAAACGCAATTCGCCGTGGCCGCGAAGGTGAGAGGAGTGGTGATGGCTTCGTCGCCGGCCTTTAGTCCCGCCGCGAACGCAGCTCCGTGCAGAGCAGCGGTGCCAGAACTGAAACTCACGGCATAGGCCGCGCCTACGCGGGCGGCGAAGGCCTCTTCAAACTCGCCAACTTTCGGCCCCGTGGTGAGCCAGTCGGAGCGCAGTACCTCGACCACAGCCGCAACGTCCGCTTCTTCGATCGACTGCCGCCCGTACGGCAGAAAACTGGCGCGCACGGGAGATCCCCCATTGATTGCCAAATGTTGGACGGCAAGAGTCTGCGGGCTCGACGTCGTGCTCATGATCGCAGTCCTAGGCTGGAACCCGCGCAGGCACTGGCTGTTCTTCGCCTGCAGTAGGTGCAATCAGATCTTGCAATTCGCGGTTGGTCAGCCAGCGATCGTTGCTGTCGCTGGCGTAGCGGAACCCTTCCGGCAAAGGCCGCGCGTTCACCCAGTTCTCGCGGCGCCACCATGAATGCGATGGCTGGATGATGTAGCGGTCTTCCACCTCGAGCGCATTCCGCGCCTCATCTTCCGACACCAGAACCTCGTGCAGCTTTTCCCCGGGCCGAATCCCGATGGTCTCAATTTCACATCCCGGCGCAACCGCCTCCGCCAGGTCCACCAGTCGCATGCTGGGAATTTTGGGAACGAAGATTTCACCGCCGTGCATCTGCTCGATGCAGCTCACGACAAACCGCACGCCCTGATCGAGTGTGAGCCAGAAGCGGGTCATGCGCGGATCGGTCACCGTGATGCGCCCACGCCTCTTTTGCTCTAGAAAAACGGGAATGACGCTTCCCCTGCTCCCCACGACGTTCCCGTACCGCGCACAACTGAGCCTGGAATCCTGCGCGCCGGCATACGCATTGGCCTGCACAAAAATCTTCTCGGCGCAGAGCTTCGTCGCGCCATACAGGTTGATCGGATTCACCGCCTTGTCGGTGCTGAGCGCCAGCACGCGACGGACACCTTGATTAATGGCGGCGTCAATCACATTGCGTCCCCCCATAATGTTGGTCTGGATCGCCTCGAAGGGGTTATATTCGCAGGCTGGCACCTGTTTCAGGGCGGCGGCGTGTATCACGATCGTGACCCCGGCAAAGGCACGCTCTAACCGGGTCGCGTCCCGAACGTCGCCGATGAAATAACGCATGCTGGGATGATCCAATCCCGACGCACGCATGTCGTGTTGTTTGAGTTCATCGCGGCTGAAGACCACCAGGCGCTTCGGCCGATAGTCCTTCAACATGATTTCGACGAATTTTTTTCCGAAGGACCCAGTCCCGCCCGTGACCAGAACTACTTGCTCCGACCAATTCATCCCATCCGCCTCGTCACAACCCTCGTTTAAGTCTTAACTCTCATTCCATCAAGCCGATAACATACAGCGGCAGGTACCGAAAGCATCCGGCGGCTTGCCATGCATTTCTCGTAATGAAGCCATCTAAGAATCTCCAGGATGGCAACGCCGGGCTGGGTATCGTGTCCGTTAGTATAGCGGAGATTCCGAGAATCGGCGCGCGTTCCGCAGGGAAGTCAAGATTAGAACTGCGCTATCAGGAGCACAAAATTCGCGCTTGATTTACCTCATCCAATGCTAAAATGTCCCACGAACTCTCCAGTCACTCGGTGCGAATAATTCCCTGCGCGACGAACCAGCCTCTTCGAACCGGGACTTCGTTGTATGTTGGCAGCAACGGCCTGTTCAGGCCGTAGAGCAATTACAGACTCGTTGAGGAGAAGGCATGGAATCCGGACCCCTGGTACAGGCGAATGACACGATTGTTCGCGAATTGCAGACTACCCCGGCGTTCGACCTGGGCAGGCCTGCGGGGCCGCATATCTATCCGCAACTTCCTCCCCACGAATCCGCGCTCGGCGAATATGTTCGCGTTCTGATCAAGCGAAAGTGGGTCGTCGTTGCGTGTCTTGCGACAATTTTTTCTGTGGTCGCAATTGCCAGCCTGAAGATGACTCCGGTCTATGAAGCCGGAGGCACCATAGCGATCAATAAACCTGACACTAGCCTCAACTTTCAGAACTCAGCGACATTTAGCCTCGACTATTTCGACCCAACCGAATTGGAGACCGAAGTCAAGATTCTGCAGAGCGATCAGCTCGCACTCCAGGTTATTCACGAACTGAATCTTGATCGGCGGCCGGACTTCGGCGGCTCGACGGCGCCGTCGCCCTCGGCATCTCTCGATCTGGCGCCCGATCCGTTGCAGGTTGACCCGGCGAGAGCCACTTCTGTGTTGGGCGGCTTCAGGGGGAATCTGCGGGTTACGCTCAGTCCGAATTCCCGCATCATCGAGGTCCGCTATCGCAACTCTGATCCCCAGATGGCTTCGCTGGTCGTCAACACGGTGATGCAGAAATACGTAGAGAACAATTTCAAGGCTCGTTACGACTCGACGATGGAGGCTTCCGACTGGCTGGGGAAGCAACTCGTTGACATGCAGATGAAGGTGGAAACATCCCAGGAAAAACTGGTGCGCTACCAGAAAGAGCACGAGATTCTGGGAATTGACGAGAAGCAAAACATCACCACTGAAAAGTTGGGCGAACTCAACAAAGAGTTGACCATGGCCGAAAGCGAGCGCATGGACAAAGAGGCCTTTTACCGCCTGGTGGAATCGGGAGATCCGGACGCGATCGCCTCCAGTGCCGGTAGCATCGGGGCGGAGGGATCAGGAGTACAGTCAGCCTCCCTGTTGTTGGACACACTGCGCAGCAAACAAGCGGATTTAAAGATTCAGGTTGCCGATCTGAACACCCAGTTCGGGCCTTCGTATCCGAAACTGGCTCAGTTGAACAATCAACTGAAAGAAGTCGACGCGCAGATCCAGGATGAAATGAAGAAGATCGCGAGCAAAGTGCGCGGACAATACATGACCGCCCTGCAACGCGAGAATATGTTGCACGATGCGCTCGAGAGGCAGAAGCAGGAAGCGAATAAGCTCAACGAAAGCGCTATTGAGTATAACCTGCTGAAGCGTGACTCGGAAACCTACCGAACGCTGTATGAAGGCCTTCTGCAGAAACTGAAGGAGGCGGGGGTTTCCGCCGGATTGAAGTCCAACAACTTCCGAATCGTAGACAGCGCCCGCCCGCCAAGCAATCCGATCGAACCAAACATCCCGCGGAATCTGGGGTTTGCGCTGCTGCTGGGACTGGCATCCGGTGTCGGCTTGGCTTTCATGCTGGAAGGTTTGGATAACACGATTCGCACCACCGAGCAGGCGCAGATGATTTCCGGCCTGGCGTCCCTGGGAATGATTCCTCTCGGATCCAAGTCAGCGCGCGAAGGCCCGAATCCAAAGCGCCTGGTAATCGCCACGTCCAAAGAAGCCGTGGAATTGGTTACGCAGGTCAGGCCGCAATCGCAGATGGCGGAATCGTACCGAGCCCTGCGCACATCGCTGTTACTTTCGAATCTGGGCTCGCCTCCCAAGGTCATCATGGTCACCAGCGCCCTTCCGCAGGAGGGCAAGACGACCACCAGCATTAACTGTGCCGTGGTGCTTGCTCAGAAGGGCGTGCGCGTGCTGCTGATTGACGCGGACTTACGGCGTCCCAGCATTCACAAAACGCTAGGCATGGGCCCGCGCAGTGGACTCAGCAACGTCCTGACTGGCAGCAGCACGTTGGAGCAGACGATCACCCGCACCGCGATACTTCCCAACTTGTTTGTTCTGCCCGCGGGAACACCACCGCCCAACCCGGCGGAACTGCTGGCATCGGCAAACATGCGAGACGTGCTCGCCAAATTGCGCGAGGAGTATGACCACATAGTCGTGGATACGCCGCCATCGCTCTCGGTGACCGACGCCGTCGTGCTTTCGCCCCGTGCCGATGCCGTCGTCCTCGTGATCCGTTCTGGCCAGACTACGAAGCAGGCGCTGCGCCGCTCGCGCGATATTCTCTCGCAGGTGAATGCCAAGGTGGTCGGAGTTCTGCTGAATGCAGTCGATCTGAGTTCTCCGGACTACTACTACTACTACGAATATCAGGGCAAATACGCGGGATACTACCAGGAAGAAAGAGCCTCGGGAGACGAGGAAGAGGATGTGGAAGAAGAATCTTCGCCGTCATCCACTAGCGCTTAGCGGTAGTTTTTCCCGTTGCACACCATGAAGATTCCTTTCCAATCACCCGCACGGAAGCGGACAGTAGCCGCTATTGCCTTGGTGTGCGCAGCCATTTACATCGGCCAGGCTTCGCGCGAATTTATCGCAGCGTGGCTGGGCAACCGGGTGGAGTTGAAAAGCCTGGAGCGCGCAGCGTGGCTCGATTCCAGCGATGCGGACTACCGCAATCATCTGGGCCGATACTACGACTTGGTAGCGCGCGATCCGGGTACGGCGTTGCGATACTACAAGGCGGCGGTGCAACTCAACCCGCACTCCGCCCGTTACTGGTTCGATTTAGCCAGCGCTTATCAGGTGCTGGGCGACACGCCGAATCAGACCGCATCGCTCGAGAGCGCCATCCATGCTGATTCCATGACGCCCGACGTAGCATGGGAAGCCGCAAATCTTTATCTGGTTCAGGGACAGAACGAAAAGGCGCTACACGAGTTCAGCGTCGTGATGGCGAACGACACTTCTCTTGCTACTGCCGCCATCCGTTTCTGCTGGCGGATCAATCCCGATACGGAGTGCCCTGCTGCGCGACGTCGTGCCCCACACCGCCGACGCCTACATTCCTTTCCTCACATTGCTCGAGATGAACCAGGAGATTGCCGGTGCCGCCAAAGTCTGGGACGCTTTGATGCAGACACGGCAGCCCTTCGACGTACGTTACGTCCAGGAATATTTCCAGTTTCTGATTAATCACAAAGAAGTCGACCAAGCCGTGTTGGTGTGGCGGCAGGCGGCCACTCGTTTCGGGCTTACCTCCTACCTTCCCTCTCCGGGCAATCTGGTCGTGAACGGCAGTTTTAACCTTGATGTGTTGAACAGGGGCTTCGACTGGCAGTATCAAAAGCAATCTGGAGTCGTGCTGACTCTGGATCCCAGCGATTTTCACTCCGGACGACGCTCTCTGCTGATCAATTTTGACGGGCCGGGAATCAATGACGCGGGAATTTACCAGTACATCGCGGTCCAGCCCAACACCACCTATGACTTCTCCGGGTACTACAAGAACGGTGAACTAGAGGGCGAAGGTGGACCACACTTCACGATTCAGGACATGTACACCAAGGCTGTCTATTTCAACAGTGACGAATTAAAGGAATCGGGATTTTGGAAATCGGTGGACGGCGAGTTCACGACGAGCCCGGATTGTAAGCTGGTCGTTCTTCACGTCCGGCGGCTTCCAGAGGGCCATCCGATCCGTGGTAAGCTCTGGATCGACGATTTTCATCTCGTCAAGAAATCGTCGTAAACCCGCGCGGGCTGCGCTTTTCCCGAGAAAAGAAACATCGCAAATTTCATGGCTTCTCACAAAATGACGGAAGTTGAGCGTAAACAGTTGTCGCTTCAGATCGGCACGCTGCTGCTTTATGGAACGTTCGGCTTGCTCATGTTCGGTCCCATCGCTTTCGGAGCGGTCGAGCCCTGGTCGATGTTCATTCTCGAGGTGGGCGCCGCTTTCCTGACGCTTCTCTGGCTCGCTAAACAATGGCTGGATGGCGTAGTGGACATACGTTGGAACCCGCTCTTCCTGCCGATGGCGGGGTTCGGGCTTCTCGTTCTCCTGCAGATCGTTCTACGGGCCAGCGCATACCCGCACGACACGCTGTCAGGAGCGCTTCTGTACGGCGCATACGGCATGCTCTGTTTTCTTGCCGGACAGACTGTCATCCGTAGCGCACAGGCTCGCCAACTCGCCATAGTTTTGGCGATCTACGGCTCACTCATGGCCGCTCTGGCTTTGCTACAAGGCATCGCACCCAACGGCAAGCTGTACTGGATACGGACGCCGCGTCTGGGAGGCTGGATTTACGGACCTTACGTGAATCACAACCACTATGCCGGCCTGATGGAACTCCTTGTGCCCATTCCCCTGGTGATCTCGCTGACCCGGTTGGCACACGAAAAGGAGCGCATTGCCGCCGGAGTCGCAGCCGCAGTCATGACCGGCACAATTTTCCTTTCCGGTTCACGTGGTGGAATGTTGGCGATCCTGGTTGAGTTCGCCATTCTCGGTATCTTGCTGGCTCGCCAGAAAAAAGGCATTCGAATCGCCATTGGGGTGGCAGCCTTTGCAGTTGTACTCGTCAGCTTGTTGACATGGCTGGGAGGCAAAGAGCTGACGCAGCGTGTCTCCAGCATCTCCATCGAAGCCCGCAGCGAAATCTCCGGCGGAATGCGCCTCTCCATCGACCGCGATGCGTTTCATATGTTCCGCGACAAGCCCGTTATGGGCTGGGGACTTGGAACTTTTCCCGTGGTCTACCCGCAATTCCGCACGTTCTACACTAACTTTTTCGTCAACCAAGCCCACAACGACTATCTTCAACTGCTCGCAGAAATGGGAATTCTCGGTTTCGCCGCGATGGTCTGGTTCTTGATCGTTCTTTATCGCAACGCCTTTCGCAAAATCGGCAACTGGACATCGGAACTGAGTGGCGCCGTCACATTGGCATGCATCCTTGGATTCTCCGGAATCCTGGTTCACAGCCTGTTCGACTTCAATCTTCAGATTCCGGCCAACGCTTCGCTCTTCTACGTATTCTGCACACTCGCAGCTGCTCCACCGCTGATGCAGCGCTCACGCAAACGCCAACCAACTTCCTCCGAAACGAAAGAAGTGTTGCCAGCTTCGGAAGTAGTGTAGTCACCGCCCGCTTTCGCGATGGGC
This sequence comes from uncultured Acidobacteriaceae bacterium, assembly GCA_963786095.1. Lineage (GTDB taxonomy): Bacteria > Acidobacteriota > Terriglobia > Terriglobales > Acidobacteriaceae > Sulfotelmatobacter. Next base: position 267,429 of record CAWAXV010000021.1, read on the forward strand.
ACAGGGCTATGGGTGAACATCCCCAGACGAATGAAGGACTATTCTGTCGAGCACGCAGGTCTGCCCGCTCGCGCATTCGCTTCTGAAACAGCGAACGGCGAATCAGGGTGATTGAGGACTAGGGTTTCGTGGGACTGGCCGGGTTGTCGTTCTTCACAAGAACCCAAGTGGTCACGCCAATGATGGCGCCCGCTCCGATGCCGATCGCGACGGGAGAATTGAATACTCCCCCACTCGCACCAGGAGAAGCTCCAGCGGCGCGCTTCTTGTTCTTCTTCTTGCTGTCCTTGTTATCGTTGTCGCTGGAGGTCTCATCACGCGTTGTTTCTTGGCCTTGCGCCAGCGTGAAAGTTTCCTTGCCGTCGCTGATTGTCAGGTCACCTTTGCGTGCCGCGATCCGGACCGTCCCGTCCACGTCGGTCACGTTGAATTCCGTCCAGGAAAAGGAAGCCGGCAGCACTTTCACATCTCCCGCGGTGGTGCCAATTCCCCGTGAAGTCGAAACCCTGACGCCACCGTGTTCGATCATCACCGACGAACCTTGAAACTCCACGAGCGAATCAGAAAGAACGGTGATGCTCGAACCGGGCTCGTTGATATTGGCCACTGAATCCGAGCGGGTTTGGAGGAGATCTCCAGAGAAAATAGAGGAGGATGAGCGCGGGACATGCGCACCGTTCACCCATGCCGCGCCATTGGTATAGAGCATGGCTGCGTTGGAATCGGCAGCGAACATTGACCCGGGAAACAGGAACAGTAGCACGCAACTGACCAACTTGCGGCAAGCGGACTTACCCATTCCCACACTCCGTTAATAACTATTTTGGTGACCTAGGTTCGAATCCTAACCTCCTTAGTTGTTGACAGTCAATGCCTTTTGCACACAGGAAGAGCTTTTCCGGTGGAAAACTTATCAATTATTTTCGGGGACTTTCCGCTCTGGACAGTGCTCTTGGCTCAACGCCACCGGTCCACCGCGTTCCACCAAAGCAGTCGGAGCCACTCATCGAGGCACGTTTTGGCCCATTCTCGATGCGTCCACCAGCGCGTGCCGAACTGCGTATCGTTGTAGGCGGCTGCCACCGAGAAAGATTTCCCGGGAATCTCGTGGCGGAAGATGCTTAGGGAACGGCGCGTGTGGAATTCCGAGGTCACGATGAGAATTCGGGTGCCTTGTTCCCGGGCCAGGCACTTTTCGACATTGTGCGATTCATCACGAGTCGAGAGTCCCTCAATCGGACACACTCGAATCGATTCCGGATCAGGAAGACCCTGAATGTATTTTTCGGCTAATTCGACCTGCGTGAAAGTGTAGATCCTGGCCGCAGAGGGAACGTCGAGCAGCATCCTCGGAGCGCGGCCTTGACCGAGAAGTTCAAGCCCCCGCGCTGGACGATGATCCGTCTCTCCCGCAAGCACGACGATGACATCTGCCGGTTGAGGATCGTCCACCACCAGCATCCTCCCGGCATTGGCCCCAAAGGTTACGAGAAGTACAAATAGCAATGCAGATACGAAGATCCAACCACGCTTGCTCCCGCCCGTGTTCTTCATCAATCGATTGGATCCTCGTGAGGACTCACTTCCATGATTCCGTTTCGTTCCGCGGGAAAGGACCGCGCTTTCAACGTGTTAAGATTAAAGCGATTTCATGCAGCCTATCTACGATTTATCCCGGAAAATCTCATGACAACTTACTCTGCAGCAGATACGTCTTTTGATCAACTCAAAAACAAAATTCAGCAGCGCCAAGCCCGCGTCGGTATCATCGGACTCGGCTATGTCGGCCTCCCGCTGGCCCTGCTCTACAGCGAGAAGAAGTTCCAGGTCACGGGCTTCGATGTGGACGCCCGTAAAGTAGACACGCTCGCCAAGGGTGGTTCCTATATTTACCGCATCGCTGCGGAAGAGATTCAGGCGGCGAAGGCACAAGGTTTTACCGCCACCGCAGACTACTCGCAACTCGATGCGATGGACGCCATCATCATCTGCGTTCCGACCCCGCTTAATGAGTACCACGAGCCCGACATGAGTTACATCACCGGAACCACCGAATCGATTGCGCCCCATCTGCGCGCCGGACAGTTGGTCGTACTGGAGAGTACGACGTATCCGGGCACGACGGAAGAAGTCATGATCCCGATCCTCGAGAAAGGCAACCGTTCTGCACTCAAAGCCGCACGCAACGGTGCGCTTACAGGAAAAGAATTTTTTGTCGCGTTTTCTCCGGAGCGGGAAGATCCGGGCAATACCACCGTCGCACGCAACAACATTCCCAAGGTTGTAGGTGGTCTGAATGCACAAGCATCTGAACTCGCGTGCGCTCTGTACGGAGCGATCTTCAATCGCACCGTTCCCGTTTCGTCCCCTGCCGCTGCGGAGATGACCAAACTGCTTGAGAATATTTACCGCTGCGTGAACATCGCGCTGGTTAACGAACTCAAACTGCTGTGCCTACGCATGGGCCTCGACATTTGGGAAGTCATCGAAGCGGCCAAGACAAAGCCGTTCGGCTTCCACCCGTTCTACCCGGGGCCGGGATTGGGCGGACACTGCATTCCCGTCGATCCGTTTTATCTTTCGTGGAAGGCCAAGGAGTGGGATTTCCGGACACGCTTTATCGAATTGGCCGGAGAGATCAACACCAACATGCCCTATCACGTGCTGGCCTCAGTCGGCGGCGCGTTGAACCGCCACAAGAAATCGGTGAATGGAGCGCGCGTCCTGATATTGGGTGTGGCTTACAAGAAAGATATCGATGACCTGCGCGAATCCCCGTCGCTCACCATCATCGAACTGCTGCAGAAAGATGGCGCGCAAGTCAGCTATCACGACCCTTACTTCCCTTTCATAGGAAAGGGGCGGAAATACGACCTGCAAATGAAGTGCGCGGAACTGAAAGACCTCGGGGAATATGACTGCGTGGTCATCGTGACCGACCACTCCGACTACGATTATTCGAGCATCGTTAAGGAAGCCCAGTTGGTGGTTGACACGCGCAATGCCACCCGTGGCATTGAAAGCAGCAAAATTGTGCACTGCTAGTCTGAGCGGCGGCTCTCGGGAAGGTGGTTTGGCCCGAATCTTGTAGATCGCCGCCCGGGCGGCAAATCTATCCATACTAGGGTGTAGATTTTTGCATGGAAGACCCTAACGGACATCGGGGAATCACCCTAGCTGCTCGTAAGCCATTGATGGACTGATCTTTATACATCTATTTGCAGCCATCGGAATGGCCTATGTCGTGCATTACGAAGGTCGAGGTAGTACACTTTTCAATGGGTCCTGCCTTCCCAGGTTCCGATTGTCGAAACGATCGGGGAAAACTTTTACACTGTGACCTGTGTTGGAACAGTGAAGGCCAGAGTTGATTATGGGATCGTCCGGGTCTGACTCGCCATTGTTCTCCATGCTCCCGCAACGGAGGGTGCCATGGTACGAGTTTGTGTTCAGCTATGGGACACAGGCAGTGATTGTTGCGGTTTTTGTCTGTGTGCCACTTCTCCATCCCGAAATCCTTGAAACTCCGAAGCAATACCTTCACTTAACGTCGTTGATCCCAGTTCCGCCGCCGGTGAATCACGAACCTCAGCGGCAACTTCCGCCACCCAAACCTGTTCTGGTCGCAAAGATTGATCCACCACCAGCGGCGCTGCGCCTGGCCGCTCCTCAACCTCAACCCAAACCCAAGGTTGAGGATGCTCCCGCGCCCGACGTGAAGATCGCGGATAGAAAGCTGGACCTGCCCCCTGCGAAGGCACCGGTGATTCCTCAGACCATAAAGATGAATAACTTTCCGACCACTGGAAGCTCAGCTCCACAGACTACCCGGCGTCCGGCTGAACAGGTGCAGACTGGCGGGTTCGGCGATCCCAACGGTGTCCCGGCCAAATTGAATCAAGGCAAAGCGGCGGTGAACATCGCGCAAGCCGGCGGATTTGACATGCCCACCGGACCCGGAAATGGCAACGGCACCGGCGGGGCAAAGGGCGTAAGCGGTGTCGTAGCCAGCACAGGATTCGGAGGTGGCGTTGCCACGGGCGACGCACACACTTCTTCGCCACGAGGAACGGTCCGGCAAGCTGGATTCGGCGATGACGTGCCTGCTCCTCCTACGGTTCAGTCGCGCCCCGCGACTGCCGCGGCGGCAAGAATTATTCCGGCAGAAATCCTTTCCAAGCCGGTTCCCATCTATACCGATGAGGCCCGTGCCCAAAAAATTGAGGGTGAAGTGCTTCTCGAAGTAACGTTTGAAGCGACCGGCAAGATCCACGTATTGCGGGTCGTGCGTGGGCTGGGGCACGGTTTAGACGACGCTGCCGTACGGGCGGCCGAACAAATCAGATTCAAGCCCGCTCTGAAAGACGGCCAGCCCTCTGACTCGATCGCCGTCTTGCACATTATTTTCCAGTTAGCTTGATTTTCTCCCTGAAGGTTCTTATGAGAATGGTAGGTTTGGGCTCCGCATTGGTTCTTCTCGGATTGGCATGCGCGTTTCCGGTCATCGCTCAGGATGCTCAATCATCTCCAGGCACGCAGCCGGCTCTCAATTCGGACATGGCGCCTTCGGCTGCACCTAGTACGCCAGCTACGCCCGCACAAAGTACTCCTGCCCCCCAGCCTCAGGCTGGCACCACGCTCAATGAAGTCCTCGATCACGTCGTGCAGCGAGAGCATCTCTTCATGGCACAGATGCGTCACATGCATCCGATGGTAGAGACGTACCTCCAGAACCTCAAGAACGACGAAACTGGGAACGTGGTTCCCGTGAAGGATCAGTACTATCTTGGACGCCTCGACATGTCCGACGGCCCAGAAGATGTCTCATTCACAGGCCAGCCCGGTTTCGGGCGGCGCATAGTTCACAAACTCACGGGAATCTACTCGTTGCATTTCCTCCCGATGGGCTTCGCCCAAATGGTCTTGTTGGACACCGATTTCCAGAAGAAGTATTACAACTTCACGTTCGTGCGGCGCGAATTTCTGGGTGAGATTCGCTGTCTCGTGATTGACGTCCAACCCAAAGAAGGCCAGAAGGCCGCGCGCTTCATGGGCAGAATCTGGGTCGAAGACCAGGACTACAACATTGTCCGCTTTAACGGCACGTATTATCCGCAGCCTAAGATAAATTTCTTTTTCCATTTCGACAGCTGGCGGCTGAATATGCGCCCCGGAACATGGCTGCCGGCATACATCTACAGCGAAGAGTCCAACCTGAAGACAGGATTGAGCAAGACTCTCCACTTCAAGGCTCAGACGCGGCTGTGGGGATACGATCTGAAAGGTCTCGGCAAGAGTGAGGAGTTCACCCAGATTCTGATCGATTCGCCTCAGTCAGTGCAGGACCAGAGCGATGCCGCCGCGGACGCAACTCCGGTGATGGCAGAACGCATGTGGGAGAAGCAGGCGGAAGAAAACGTAGTGGAACGCATCACGAAGATCGGCTTGTTGGCGCCTCCTGGCGAAGTCGATAAGATCATGGGGACGGTAGTCAACAACCTGTTGCTCACAAACAACATTGATCTGCAGGGAGACTTCCACTGCCGCGTGCTACTGACCTCACCACTGGAGTCTTTCACCATCGGCCACACGATTGTAATAAGTCGAGGCCTGCTGGATGTGCTTCCCGATGAAGCGTCGCTGGCAATGGTTCTGTCGCATGAACTCAGCCACATTGTGCTGGGACATCGCCTCGACACGAAGCTCGCCTTCAACGACAAAATGTTCTTCCCCGATGAAGACTCTTTCCAGCGCCTCGACTTCAAGCGCAATGCGGCGGATGAGGAAGCGGCTGATACCAAGGCTCTCGAACTGCTGAAGAACTCCCCTTACAAAGAAAAGCTGGGTAATGCCGGGTTGTTTTTGAAGGCATTGCAGCTGAAGGCACCGGATCTGCCGAACCTGATTCGGCCGCATCTCGGGAATAGTTTTGCGGGAGGCAAAAGCATCCGCATGTCGAGTCTGTTAAACACGGCTCCTGCGCTCGACCAGAAGAAACTGGATCAGATTGCGGCTCTGCCCCTGGGAGGGCGCATCAAAGTCGATCCCTGGAGCGATCGTGTGGAATTATCGAAGGCGAAACCGGTGGCTTTAACCTCGGCGCGTGAAAAAATGGAGTTCGAGATAACGCCCTTCTTCCCGTACCTTACCCGACTATCCACTGGGAGCTCGGAAAAGGTCGCGCTCACAACTCCGGCTCCGTCGGCGCCTGAGCAGAAGTAAAGTCAATTTTCCGGGTGATGGGGAAGTAGCAGGCTCGCGTATCCCACGCTGGCGATAATGGTGGAGCACCACCAGCTGATTCGCTGAAAACGCTTCTCGCCCGCCTGCCTTGTTGGAAGATCTTGGCACTACTGAATCGCGCTGCCAACCGACGAGAAGACGTTGTTGGCATTCGATCCGATGAGCCGGATCGTTCCCACGACAATCACCAGAATCACAGCCAACATGACTGCGTATTCGGCAATGTCCTGGCCACGCTCATCGTTCCAGAGTTGTTGTATCAGCTTTGCCACGGGGCTCCCTCTTTTCTGTTTTATGCCTAATCCCCAACTCGACCTAAGCAGGGATCACCCATTGCGCACGAACGTAGAAGGCTCCTGATGCTCGGTCGTTACTGAAAATCATAGTAGAGAGGGCAAGGCAAGCCAATGGCACTGAAGTGCGCCACTGGGCCCCAGGTCGGGCCATGCCCCGAATTCAGGCAATGCTCTTGAGCGGCAGCGCTTGATTTACTGCAAACAAAGCAAGTTCCAGGCGGGTCGAGACGCCCAGTTTGTCGAAGATGTTACTGAGGTGATGCTTGACGGTGTCTTCGCTGATCTTGAAATATTCAGCGATTTCCTTGTTTGAATACCCAGCGACTACCGCCGAAACGATCTCCAACTCGCGTGGAGTGAGTCCGAATTTTTTCTGCCTGGCTTCATCATTAGACGACTGCATCAATGTGCGCAGGTATTGCACCAGGTTCGAGACGCTTTCGCGACCCACCCAGTATTCTCCCGACATCACCGTTTGAATGGCCTTGAGCAGAAGCTGGGTGGCCGAGTCCTTGAGGACGACTCCCCGTGCGCCGAGTTGCAACGCCTCGACAATCTGACTCTTCTCCGCCGCCGCGGTCAGCAGAATCACTCGCACCGGGCTGGCGTTCGCCGGGACGCTCAAATCCCGCAGCGCTTCCAATCCAGGATGCTTAGGCATGGAAAGATCGAGCAGCAGAATATCGGGCTTCAATTGCTTCACCAACTTCACCGCCTCGGCGCCGTCCGAAGCCTCGCCAATCACCTTCAGATCCGACTCAGCCTCCAGCAATCGCCGCAGGCCGTCGCGGAAAATCGGATGATCATCGGCAATAACAAGGCGAACTGTCTGCTTTCTAAAATTCATGAGGCACTTCCCCGTTGCGCGGTATCGTCACTTCCAATCGTGATCCTTGTCCGGGACTTGATTCTATCGTGAGTTCTCCAGCAATCAAACGGACACGTTCCTTAATGATCATAGGGCCTTTCCCGATCTCTGCCATCTGCTCCTGGTTATAGCGGCCGGCAAACGCGAAGCCTTTGCCGTCGTCTTCAATCGTCAAATTCCACTTGTCTCGATTGCAGCCCAGACGTACGAGCGCGTGACGCGCACCACTGTGTTTCCTGACGTTGACCAATCCCTCCTGCACGATGCGCAGGAGTTCTCGGCACACGCGTTGCGGCATATCCAAACCTTCAATATCGGTGACGAAGCGGGCGCTGATTCCGGTCTCGCGTTGGAACCTCTCGACCGTGTCGTGCAAGACGCCCATCAGCCTTTGCGAATCGACGTCGATCGCTTTCATCTGCTGCATGAGTTCGCGCAACTTGAGCACTTCTTCGCGCAGCAGTCCCTGTATCCGGCCTAGCTCGCCAGTGATTGGCTTGTCTGCCTCGGCCTGGCGGCGTATCACGTCCACTTGCATTTCGACCGCAATCAGCGATTGCACCGCACCATCGTGCAGTTCGCGTGCAAAACGAGCGCGTTCAGCAGCTCCCGCCCGGCGCCGCAATCTATGCAGCAAGTAGACGTTGTAGACGGCTGGCCCCACCTGGCGAACCAGATTCAACAAAAACCGCAGTTCTTCCTGCTTCTCTCCCCGCCACGAGGGATTGAGCAGGAACACCCTTCCCCTCCACTCTCCGCCAAAGAGAAAGGTGACCGTGATCAGCGAGTCGAAAGCCTGCGCATCCCGTAGTTGAGATATTGGCGCTAAATTCGCCGCTGGGACCTGGTTGCCATCTTGATCGAGCGCGAGGATCGACCAACGATCGCCGTCGATCGAGGCGTAGCACGCGTCTCCCGGAAAGTCTTCCAGATAGGTCTTCACGTCGCGCGGCCCGGACTCGAGCCAGTGGAATTCCGAAGAGGCTCCGTTCGGTGATTGGTTCATCTCTCCCACGAAGACCCGGTGGCTGTGAGCTTCCTGTGCCGCCACTACCAATCGTGACGCACCATACATCGACATGGCTTCGTTGAAGATCTGCTGCATCGTGCCGGTCAATCCAGCTTCGACACGAACCTTCGACAGGATCCCGGTCACCAGTGCCTTCTCGGCACGCAGATGCTTTTGCTGTTCGGCCAGGTAGCCTAGCAACAGCCCCATGACGATCAGATACACCGACAGCATGAACAGGCGCTTAGGTTCGAATTCTCCGACGTTCACTCGCAGACCGGTCAGAGCGAGAAAGGTCGGCGAGCTACCCGGCTTCAGCCAGACGTGGAGCAGCATGAAACTCTCGATCCACAGCAACGCCACCTCGGCCGCCGCGGTGCCGAGCGTCTCCCAAAGTCCCCAGCGGTACGCAGCTGCCGCTAAGACAAAAACGAAGAATAAGAAGAACGGGGTTCTTGGCCCTTCGGCAAAGATAGAAATGACAGCGGGCCACAGAATGTCGCCCGCATGAACCAGAAGACGAAACGCGGCTGTGGACTGCTGCCGCCGCCGAAGCAGCATCAAGATCAAACTGCCATTTGCCAGATAGAAGACGAAAAGCCCGTAGGCTGCCCATGAATGTCCGAGTTCGGTTGGATCCATGCGGATCGCAACCAGTGCCGACGTCGCCAAAAACACGCGCGCGGTAGCCAGCCACCGCTCAATCCGGCGTGTTTCGCCCGGGTCGGGGGGAATTCGAAGCCTCCAGGAATTTCGATAGCGCTCAGCGTGAGGATGCAATCGCGTCAATCTCCACGGGCGTCGCGGCTTTCGTGCATAGTATTGAATAAGAGTAGGTTACGGCAAGTAAGTCTTCGGTATGGGCTCAGCCGGTCCGCTGCCGGCCTCTCGTCTCGACTTGGCAATAGGTTACTACAGTAACCGGCCTCGCTTCACATTCACATCTAAAATGGCTGATGAGGGAGTGTCTTTGAGCACGAAGGCCAAACTCTGGGCGGGTTCGATATTTGGGGCACTGGCTGCTTTAGTCCTGGCGGCACTGGTGATTCCTCGCTCGTTCCGCCTGACCACATTTAGCGATATCGTCCAGTGTTTCTTGCTGGCTTCTGCAGCTGCTGCGTTCGTCCCGATCGCGCTGCGTACGCAAGGCCGCAAGCGGCTGTTCTGGTCGCTCATCACTCTCGGCGCTACTCTTTGGTTGACTTATCAGCTGCTCTGGACTTACTACGAGGTCATCCTGCAGCGCGACGTGCCCGATCTCTTCGCCGGCGACGTCATCCTTTTTCTCCACATGGTCCCGGTGATGGCTGCTCTCGCGTTGCGGCCTCACATTCCTCGCGATGAATATTCTGCCCGATTGGGACGCCTTGATTTCGCTTTATTACTGGTTTGGTGGTTCTATCTCTACGTCTTGATTACGATCCCGTGGCAATACGTAGTGCCCGACGTCCCCGCGTACAACAACGATTTGAATGCTGTTTATCTTGCCGAAAAGGTCGCGTTGTTGCTTGGATTAGGAGCCTCATGGCTCAACGGCAAAGGTCGCTGGAGAAAGCTCTACGGCAGCCTTTTTGGCATGATCTTCACCTACTCCGCCAGTTCGACAGTGGCGAACTGGGCGATAGCGCGCAAGTCTTATTACAGCGGCAGCCTTTACGACATTCCGCTGGTCGCTTCGATGGCATGGCTTACATGGATTGGCTTGCGCACCAAAGTAGAGGAGCAGGAAGCCGACTCCCGTGAAGCGTCCGCAGTCTACGGAGTCTGGGTTGCCCGCTGCGGCATGATCGCAGTATTTTCACTGCCACTGTTTGCGGCTTGGACCATGTCAGATGCTGAAGTACCGTCGCGAATTCGCGTATTTCGACTTGGTCTCACTTTGGTCGCAGCCTTCGTCATGGGCGTGATGGTTTTTGTGCGCCAGAATTTGCTCGATCGCGAACTAATCCATTTGCTCAAGCATTCGCAGGAGTCGTTCGACAATCTGAAACGCCTGCAGGCGCAGATTCTTCAGTCGGAGAAGCTGGCTTCGATAGGTCAGCTCGTCGGCGGAGCAGCGCACGAACTCAATAATCCGATTACCGCGATGCTCGGCTATTCTGACCTGCTCCTGAGCACGCCGCTTACGCCGGACCAGCAACCTCTCGCCGCTAAGATCGGGCAGTATGTAAGACGCACCAAGTCGCTGGTCGCCAGCCTCATTAGCTTTGCACGCCAGGCGCCTGCACCCAAGACACCTGTCGACCTGAATACTCTCGCGCGCACTGCCGTCAAGCTGAGCCAACCTCAATGGGAGGCTCTCGAGATTGAGGTGCGCACGCAGTTCGATAGTGCACTACCTAAGGTTTTGGGCGATTCCAATCAATTGCTTCAGGTCTGCTTGCAACTATTGAGCAATTGCCTGCATATGATGAGCGAGCACGGCGGTAGAATTCTTACTGTCAGCACCCAGCGTCAGACCGGAACGTCCGTGCTCTTAATTTCCACCGAACCCATGGCTCCCGTGGTGGACGCCACGGCGCCTTCGCCAGTTGATCCACCCGTTGACCTCGAGGACGGACTCGGCCTAAGCGCTTGTCAGGGGATCCTGCAGGAACATCGGGGTTATATATCGCGCGAACAGAGCGAGGACGGCGCCATGCGCCTTCGCGTCTGCCTTCCGGTCACTGCGTCCGCTCCATCGAAATCCAGAGAATCTACGGTGCCGGTGCTATGGCAATCTCGACCGTACGCTTGAGTTGACCGCAGGCGGCGTAAATATCCCGCCCCCGGGGACGCCGCACAAAGGCCGGAATTCCCGCATCGCGCAGAGTGTTTTGGAATGCTGCCACTCGCTCTGCGTCAGGGGTCGTAAAATCAATCCCTGGCCCGGGATTCAACGCGATCAGATTCACCTTGCAGCGCATTCCGCGGATCAGTTCCGCAACTTCTTTCGCATTCTCGATTCGGTCGTTCACGCCGCCCAGCAGCACGTACTCGAACGTGATCCATTCGCGCGTTCGGAGCGGGTACGCCCGTGCGGCCGCCATGAGCATTTCGAGATTCCACTTCTTGTTCAGCGGCATCAGCTGCGTTCGTAACTCATCGTTTGAAGCGTTCAAGGAAATGGCCAGTTTCGGCCGAATCGCTTCCAGCCCCAAGTCATGAATGCGCGGCACGATTCCGGCCGTGGATACCGTCATCCGCCGCTCTGCAATACCGACTTCCTGCACCAGAAGGCGCGACGCCTTGATGAAGTTCTCGTAGTTAAGGAAGGGTTCGCCCATACCCATGAAGACCAGGTTGATGCGGTCCTCGGGCGGCGATACTTTCTGATCTTTTAGCACCGCGCACACCTGCCCCACAATCTCGCCCGCGGTCAGATTCCGCTTCACCCCGAGCAGCGCCGTCAGACAAAATTGGCAATCCACCGCGCATCCCACCTGGCTGGAAATGCAGATCGTCGAGCGGCCGGGATTCTGTCCCTGGATGTTTTTCCGGTCGCCGTTCGGATTCTCCGCGAACCGCTCCGCCAATTCCCCGGCCTCGCTCCCGTCTCCTGCTTCCCCTCCATCGCCCTCCGGCATCCACACGGTCTCAACGCTCTGGCCGTCAGCGAAGGCAATCAGATACCGCACCGTGCCGTCCTGCGACACGAACGTCTGCTCGATTCGTGCGGCAATCCGATCGAAACGCCCTTCTCCGCTAGTCTCGCTCGAAGCTGCTGCGACAGGGTCGAGATCTCATCTACCGAGTCCACTCGCTGCCGGTACACCGCTTCCAGCAACTGCTTGCGCGCGATAGCCGGCCTCACCGAGGCTATCCACCAGCGCGGAGAGTTCCGACTGATCTAAGCCGAGCAACACGATTTGTGTCGGATTTTCCATATCCTCAGGGAGTTGCGCATCCCACAATCAGACGCCGAAAGCTCCACTAACCCACTGATTCTAAATAACTAAACTATTCTCGCACACCCACGGCCCCTATGTCAGAATAGTAAAGATTCTCACGCGCGGTTTTGTAGAAAATCTAGTACACAGGTTTGATACTCAGGAAGTGCGATGGCCCAGGAAGTCCAAAATAAAGAAGTCCGCAATATTCGCCGTCAGAAGCTGCCCAACGGGCTGACCATCATCACCGAGCAGATGCAGCACATCCGCTCGGTCTCGATCGGAATCTGGCTCAAGACCGGTTCGCGCGACGAAGATGCGGAATGGAATGGCATCTCCCATTTCGTCGAGCACATGGTCTTCAAGGGGACCAAACATCGCACAGCGGAAGAAATTGCCCGCCAGGTCGACTCGATCGGCGGCAACCTCGACGCGTTCACCGCCAAGGAATGCATCTGCTTCAACGTGAAGGTGCTCGACGAGCATCTGCCGATCGCGCTCGACATTCTTAGCGATCTGGTTCTGAATCCGATCTTCGACCCTCGACGACATCGCCCGCGAGCGCGGGCGTGATCCTCGAAGAAATCAAGATGGACGAAGACAATCCCGACTACCTCGTCCACGAAATCTTTACCCAGAATTTCTGGAAAGACCATCCGCTCGGCAAGCCGATCCTGGGCACAAAAGAAACGGTGAAGCGCTTCGAGCGCGAACCGGTGCTCGATTTCTACTCGCAGCCGCTTCGCCCCCGGCAATATTATCGTTTCGGCCGCCGGCAATCTCGAATCACGACCACTTCGTCGAGTTGGTCACCCAACACTTTCGAGCACATGAAGCCGATGAAGAACGGCTTCCACGCGCCCGCGCCGAAGATCGCTTCCCGCATCACTCTGCGCAACAAGAAATCGCTGGAGCAGGTGCAGATCTGCGTGGGCGTGCCCTCGCATCCCATCGCCCACGAGAAGCGACACGCCTGCTACATTCTCAACACGCTGCTCGGCGGCGGAATGAGTTCGCGCCTGTTCCAGAATATTCGCGAGCGCCAGGGATTGGCTTATTCCATCTACAGCGATCTGAATCCTTATCGCGACACCGGATGCCTCTCCGTCTATGCCGGCACTTCGCGCGCGTCGGCCGCCAAGGTCGTGCAGTCGGTGGTCAGCGAGTTCCGCAACCTGAAGACCGAACCCGTGCCTGAGGAAGAACTGCGCCGCTCCAAAGCCCAACTCAAGGGCAGCCTGATGCTCTCGCTCGAGTCGAGCAGCGCGCGCATGTCGAACCTGGCTCGCCAGGAAATGTATTTCGACCGCTTCTACGACCTGGACGAACTGATCGAAAGAATCGAGGCGGTCACCGCCGAAGACCTGACGAGCTTGGCCAACGAATTCTTCAAGACCGAATCGGTCGCCGTAACGGTCCTGGGGAATCTGACCGGCCTGAAGATCACGCGCGACCAACTGGCCTGCTGAGCCGAATTATCCTATCGTCCCTTGCGGAACTCGTCATCTGCGTCGGCATCCGCCTGCGACCCTAGCTCCGTATGTCCTGCTTCCGCCGTATGTAAGTACTGCCGGAGGCACCGCAGGCAGGGTACGTATCCTTCGCGCATGGCCTCTTTAGCGGTGAGCGTCCGCTCTTTGTCCTTGTTGTGGATGGCGTCGCAACCGGGTGCGTGGAAAGCTTGGCATCGGCTGAGACGACGACCATCATGTCGGGAGGGATATCATGCGCTGGCTGGGCGTGCTCGGACTTGAGCGGCTCTCCCACAGATAACGAATTAGCGAATCGCAAACCTCCAGCAATCAACGCTAGCGCCGCCACTGGAACCAGCCACGCCGACCACGTAGACCAACGGCTGCCACCGACCCGTGCGCTCTGCGCTAACCTCTTCTCCAAACGACGGCCATATCCCGCCGGAATTTCAATCATCCGCTCGTCCCCATACAAATCGATGACGTTTCGCATCCCCGCAAGCACCGAGGCACACTTCGTGCAGGAGCGGAGATGCTCATCCATCGCCGTGCGCAACGTGGCCTCGACTTCGCCTTCCAGATAATTCGAAATCTCGCGCCAAACTCTCTCGCAGTTCACGTTTACCATGGCTTGCTTCCCTTCTCGAACGGCAGCCGGCTGAACCAGCCTTGCTTCCATCCGCCGGCGAGCAGATCGCGCAACATCAACCGCGCCCGCAGCAACCGCGTCTTCACCGACGCCACCGAGATTCCCAGCGCCTCCGCCGTCTCCTGAATATTCAACTGCTCCATATCCCGCAGCACGAACACTTCGCGATATTTGCGGTCGAGCGAAGCCAGAGCCTCCGCCAACTTATGCCGCACTTCCTTGCGCTCCAGCGCTTCAGACGGAATTTCACGCCAATCGGCAAAGTCTCGTGGCGCGTAATCGGACTCTTCTTCGCCCCGACCGGAGCGATGACCGTCGATGCCTTCCATAACTACAGTTCGCTCCCTTCTTCGCCGCATCAGCGCTTCATTGACCGTGATCTGAATCAGCCACGTGCTGAAGCGCGCCTCCGCCCGAAACTGCCGGATATTGACGAATGCCTTCAACACCGCTTCCTGCGCCACATCTTCGGCGTCCGTTTCATTGCGCAGAATGGCGAACGCGGCAGCATAGACACGGCGTTCGTAGGGCCGGACCAATTCATAGAACAATTCGTTTTGCCCACGCTGCACCCGCGCGATCAGGTCCTGCTCGCGCGTCATGCCCCCTGGCGCCGGATTGTTCAATGCCACATTTGGTTCGGCCATCGTCACCGCTCTTCAGAGGGAGACCGTGAAAGTCACGAGGTCAGTATTCTGGATCTTTCTTCCAACCCGTCAGCATGGAAACGAAGTTATTCCATCCATGCAGCAGCACCATGACCAGATGCCCGAGTACGAATGCCAAAATCGCCCACATCACGACAAAATGCCACAAGCGCGCCCAGTGAAATCCACCCATCAGCCACGCCAGCCAGTGAGAATTGCACCGGCTTCCATACCGCCAGTCCGGTCAGCACGGAAAGCACTCCGAGCCCGATCGCGCTCGTGTAGGCGTGCTTCTGCAGCGGGTTGTAAGCCTCGTGCATGCGGAGGCTTCGGGCCGAAAAAGAAATAGTGCTTCACCATCGGCCACACACCGGGGATGTCACGACGGGTAAACAGCACCTGTCGGTAGTTGCCGCTGAAGATTTGATACCCGAGATAGATCAGCTCCCGTCGCGATGTAAATCCACATGAACGTCAGGTGCCATTGCAGCGCGCCGCCCAGCCATCCACCGATGGCGAACGACTTCGGCCAGTTCAGCAAATCCTTCTGCGGAATCTTGGCACCAAAACTGGGAAAGGCACGGAAGATCTGCAGGCCGCTGCCCACCATCACGAACAGCGAGATCGCGTTCAGCCAGTGACACAACCGCACGGGCAGAGGATGCTCGTACACCGCTCGCGCAACGGTCTCAGTCTCTTCGCCCTTCGTACGCATGATTTCTATGACAGCGCCACTCATGGAGTCACCCACGTTTTGATGTTTCACAGCCCGTAGAACGACGAATATCCCTGGTCTTCCCAGTACCCGACCTTCTCCACAACATTGGTGACTTTCAAATCGGTTAGATACTTGGCCTGTTTGTATCCAACCTTGGTCGGCACATTCAGCCGAGGGGTGCGCCGTGCTGCCGCGTCAGCGGCTGGTCGTACATCTCGTAACAAAGCAGCGTCTGCGGATGAAGCGCCGTCGCCATGTCAAGCGTCTCGTAGTAATCGTCTGCGCAGGTCACGGCAATGAACCGCGCCGACGTGTCAGCGCCGATCATCGTCAGAAAATCTGAAAGTCGCGCGCCTCCGAAGCGTCCAATCACGTCCCATCCCTCAACGCAGATATGGCGCGTGTTCTGACGAGTGCGGGGCAACGTTTGAATCTGTGCCAGCTTGTAGTCACCGGGCTTCTGCACGGCGCCGCTCACGGTCAGCGACCAGTTCTCGAAAATCACTCCCGGATCATCCACGTCGTAGCCGTTGATGGGAAACTTCTCGAACGGAGTCAACTCAGCATCCCCAAAAGTCGGGGCCAAATGCCCCCGCCGGAACAGCCTTGCCGACGCCCAGTCGCTGAAGGCCAGTCCTTTCTTGAGCAGAGAGTCCTGCACTCCGGGGATCGCAAATGCTCCCAAGGCGACAACTGGCAAGACCTTGAGTAGTTCGCGACGCGACACCTGCGCGAACTTGCGCTGGCTCATCGTGGGATAGAGAATCTTCGACGGTGGGATTTCGGAATCGGCCGTTGGCTCGCTCTTCGCGCCGGCCTTCTCTGGCGGGATCAATTCCGGCGTGGCATCTTTCGCCTTCCCCGCGTTCGGTTGGTTGTTGTCTGGTTCCATAATTCTCCCGCCGTGGCCACAACGTCTCCATCATGGGATTCAACAGAAACTACAAAGTTACGGCCAAGATAGCACGATGCTCGAAATCTTTCTCGCCGGACCTTCTGAGTGCCCGCAGAGCGTCTCTTTGCTGGTTTTTCGCGGCCTTTCGAGGCATACTAAGCGCAGAAACCCCAAAGAGAGCATCCCAGTTCAGGCATGTCAAAGAACTTGTTTCCCAAGTCCGCGCGACGTTTTCTGGCGGCGCCCCAGCCAGGGGCAGCTCAGGAATCCAAGCAGCGGAGCATGATGGTGATCGCTTTGACCCTGCTGCTCGTGGCGTTGGTATTTGTTCTCTACCGGGATCGGGATTTCTGGTTCCCTGAAACACAGGAAGCCGAAGAACAGGTGCAAACCGCTCCTGCGGCGACCAGTGCAACTCAGCCGTCCGTAATCGCGAAGACAGTTCCTCCTGCCAAATCCAAACATCGCAGCTCAGCCGTTGCAAAAGCAAAGCCGGAAGATTCCGCAGCCGCCTCCTCCACGCCGCCGGTTGCGGCGATCTCCCGAACAGTACTTCCGCCGCTTGAAGTGGAGGTCGTCGCGGGAAATGTTCATCGCGCCGTTCGGTCGGGCAACAACTCCGTGCGAGTCGACCTTCAGCAAGGCTCACCCACCCAAGCAGTCTCTGAACCTCCGATGGCGGACACCACAGAAAGCGCAGCGACGGTAACGAGCGCGGCAGCCGAGCGCGTGCAAATGTCGGCGGACACGGCCGAGGTCGTCAGCCATTCGGTAAAGCCGGGCTATCCTCTGCTGGCGCGCCAGATGAAGGTGCAAGGCTCGGTGATTTTGCAGGCGCTGATCGGCAGGGATGGCTTAATTCAAGATTTACGGGTGCTGAGCGGGCCACCGATTCTCGCTAACGCTGCGCAGGAAGCTGTGAAGCAGTGGCACTTCAAGCCACACTACCAGGGCGTTGACGCGGTCGAGACGCAGGCGAAAATCACCGTGAACTTCACGATCTCGACCAATTAAACGCTGCAGTGAAGATCGCTGGGTCTTCTTGACATGGATTCCTGCCCATCCATGCGATCATACGTGTAAACCGTGACTTGACCCTGCTCGTTGCGCAGGAACTCATACTCGGTCGGCACAGTCTTGAGATGCTCCATGAGCTGGGCTTTTGTCAGGACCACTCCATCCTCATCGCTGAATATGCAATCGTCGGCGACGTATCGGGACCACGCCGCATAGTCGCGCCGGTTAGCGGCGTCTCCAAGCGATTTGGTGAGGGTCACGAGTTCCTGTTGTTCGGGTGAGATCCTCGGCGGATCGGTAGCAAAGAGCAGCGTAGCAGGGATGCAAAATGCAATCAGAAGTGAAAGCAAGGATCGCATGTCATTCTCCGTGAGCGGCGGGCCGCAACACATCGGCGAAGAGCTACCACTGGTCGGCAAACGACTTCTGAACAAACCTACCTAAAAAATAACGAGCGCCCTGGAACTCTTTCGAGTCCAGGACGCCCGGGCAGCCCTCCCCCAGAACTGCTCACCGACGAAATTAAACTTGGGCCGCTTTTCTGCCTATGGCACGTCCGTGCTATGCCTACCCCTAAAGTGCCACGACTTCAAGTATCTGAAAAACTGGGGTTTGGCTTCACAATGCACCAACTTTGGTGCATTTTTGCAGACTTATGCCCCTGTGAATTTCTGCCGATGTCCTCAGAGTCCGCGGATTTTCGAGGCTCACTTCATGTCTGCATTTCACGATTCCGAAATCTGCCGCAGCATCCTGGAAAGCCTGCCGACGGGACTCTGCGTCATCGACATGCAGAAGAAAATCGTGCTGTGGAGCGATGGGGCGGAACGCATTACGGGACGGGCACGCCACGAAGTGATTGGGCACTCCTGTATCGCAGAAGCGCTGCTGCAGTGCGATCAGCCGGGGTGCGAATTCTGTAACGAGGATTGCCCTCTCGCCCGTGCTATCAAAACAGCGCACCGCACTGAAGCCATCGGCTTCTTGCATCACAAAGCGGGACATGAGATTCCGGTCCGCATCCAAGCAGTGCCTGTTCACAACGCGCATGGCTCGATCATTGGCGCTGTCGAGACTTTCGAGGACCAGCAGCAAGGCCCCAGCCTCGATCACCACGAAGATGGCTTGAATCTTCCCGGTTGTGTGGACGAACTCACCGGCGTGGCCAGTCATGCGATGATGCAGTCTCACCTGCGTGAGACACTCGGAACCTTTACTGAAGTCGAGGTTCCCTTCGGCGTTCTTTGTTTCCGACTCGAGGAACTCGATCGCTTCCGCGCCAATTTCGGACCCGACGCCGCCTCTTCACTTTTGCGGGTGGTGGCGCGCACGCTCGAGGGCGCTCTCTGGAAGACCGACTTCGTTGGACGCTGGTCTGACGACCAATTTCTAGTCATCCTGAACGGCTGCCGCGAAGAAGCGCTCTTCTCCGTGCGAGAGCGGCTCCGGCATATGCTTGCGGGCGCCGCCATCGCATGGTGGGGAGAGCGGCGTTCGCTGCCGGTCTCGCTTGGCCACACAACGGTACAAACGGGAGACACTGTTGAGGCGCTCTTGGCGCGCGCACAACAATCTCTACAGAAGGTTTCAGAGGGACGTGCTCACGCTGGCGGGAACCACTCTTCGGGGAGATAAAAATGTTCGCGGTGATCGGAATCGTCGTTGTTTTCGGTTGCATCGTAGCTGGCTACCTGATGGAGCACGGCAACCTGAAGGTTCTCATTCAACCGGCGGAACTGATCATCATCGGCGGCGCTGCGATTGGCACGGTTTTGATCGCGAATCCTCTTCACATCATCAAGAAGATTGCCGGCGGAATCGGCGGCGTGTTCGGAAGCTCGAAATTCGGGAAACAGACCTATCTCGACGCGCTCAAAATGATGTACGACCTGCTCAATAAGGCCCGTAAAGACGGCCTCATGGCACTTGAAGCCGACGTGGAAGAGCCAGAGAAAAGCCAGGTCTTCACCAAGAATCCGGCCTTCTTGAAGAATCATCATGTTTGCGCTTTTGTGTGTGACTCGTTGCGCATGGCCATTACAGGTGTCGATGCCTTCGATCTCGATCAGATGCTTGACCTCGACATGGAAGTTCAGCATCACGACGCCACCCAGCCAACGGCCGCGCTCAGCACGATGGCCGATTCTTTACCCGGCCTGGGAATCGTAGCCGCAGTCCTCGGTGTCGTCATCTGCATGGGCGCGCTGGGAGGCCCTCCCGAAGAGATCGGCCACAAAGTCGCCGCTGCCCTGGTAGGAACGTTCCTCGGCATTCTGCTTTGTTATGGATTGGTCAGGCCGATCGCCGCGAATATGACGAAAGCCGCCGAAGAAGAACACGCATTCCTGTACGTGATGCGAGTTCTTATGGTGTCTTTCTTAAAGGGTAGCGCTCCGATCATGGCAGTTGAAGTAGCACGACGCGCCGTTCCCGGCCATGTCAGACCTTCCTTCAAGGAACTCGAACAAGCGTGTCGTGGCGGAGGGGCGGCGGCCGCTGCCGCCGCGGCTTCGGCTTGAGTTGGTAGGCACCCACAACCCACATGGATAAGACGCGCCCCATCATCATTCTCAAGAAAAAAGGCGGACATGGCGGCCATCACGGCGGCGCATGGAAGGTCGCCTATGCCGACTTTGTCACTGCAATGATGGCGCTGTTTATCGTCCTCTGGCTACTCAGTTCGAGCAAGAAGGTTCAGGAGGCTGTCGGCGGATATTTCAGAGATCCGACGGGAACGTCGAAAAAAGTTGGCTCCGATATGGCGGGTGCGGGAGAGAACTTTGTCCTCACCCATGACAATATGCCGAAGCTGAAGGAGCAACTGCAAAAGGCGATGCGACAGATGACCGACTTCGAAAAACTGAAGAGTCACATCGATATGACTGTGACCGGAGAAGGTCTGCGAATTGAACTTTCGGAATCAGCCAACGGGATATTCTTCGACAGCGGCAGTGCGAAACTGAACGCCGATGGCAGCTTAATGCTCGTGACTCTGGCGCAGGAACTGGGAAAACTCCCGAACAAGCTGTCGATCGAAGGTCACACCGATTCCAAGCCCTACGCTCCTTCCGCTACCTACGGCAATTGGGAACTGTCCACCGATCGTGCCAACGCGGCTCGCCGCATCATGCAGGCCAACGGAATCAAAGCCGACCAGATCACTCAGGTCCGGGGCTTCGCAGACCAGCGCCTTCGCAAGCCCGACGCTCCGCTCGATCCCGCCAACCGTCGCATCTCTCTCATCGTGCAATACATCGTCAAAAGCAAGGAAGAGGAAGACGACAAGGCGAGCGGCGATCGGGAAAAAAGGGGCGAGAGCAAAGGTGAAGAACAGGAAAACAAATCTGCCCAGAAAGAATAACAGTAACTAAGGTCAGAAAGTTCTTAAATCACTTCTGGTTTGACCCGCGAACAAGGTCGGCTATCCGACAAAGAGAGCGAACGATAAATCGTAGGGACGGGCGCTTGCGCACGCCAAACTAAAATCCAGTCTCTTCGGTTTGGATTTGACCCCCGCTAAAGACTGTGCCACACTTGCGCCGGAAACCGGCCATGCGTCGTAGTGCAACCAGCCTTCGTGACCTTCGCAAAACTCGATTTGCTGCTGCTCTCTTTTTCGTTGGTCTTTTGCCTGCGACCCTTTTAGGTCAGGCTGCCGGAAGCTATGGCCACCCCGATACCACACGAGTGGTCCACAGCACCGCACCCAATACTGGCATCGTGACTTTCAACGTTTTTGCCGAACATAACGGTACTCAACTGAATCGGCAGGCACTGGTAAAGCTGGTGAACCTGGCAAACCAAAGTGTCACATGGCAGACCACGGGGCAGGACTCGCAAAGCGTAGTCACCGACATACCCTACGGGAAATATGACGCGGAGGTGAGTGCCGTCGGCTATCTCAGCTCGCACCAGGAGCTGAATGTAGTCAGCATCAAGAATATTTTGCAATTTGATATTGTGCTTCACCGGGATCCCGCCGCCATCAGCCTCGACGTAGCCGACGACGGCCTTTCGCCGAAGACGCGCAAAGAAACCAAGCACGCCGTTACGGCACTCAAATCCGGAAACTTGAAAGACGCGCAAAAGCACCTCGAAGAGGCATTAAAGGCGGCTCCTTCAAGTTCAGACGTCAATTTTCTCCTGGGATACCTGTACTTCCAGAAAAAAGATTTGGTGCAGGCGGAGACGTACCTGACAACGGCGGTAAACTTCAGCCCTCACAACGCACAG
Organism: uncultured Acidobacteriaceae bacterium; assembly: GCA_963786095.1. Classification (GTDB taxonomy): domain Bacteria; phylum Acidobacteriota; class Terriglobia; order Terriglobales; family Acidobacteriaceae; genus Sulfotelmatobacter. Next base: position 289,345 of record CAWAXV010000021.1, read on the forward strand.
AGCCTCACCCTTTTGGGGAGAACTGGTCTGGAAAAGAAAGAATATCTGGTGGCGCGAACCGCGCTCGAGCAAGCGGTGTTGGCCGACCCGGAGAGCTGGCTCCCTCATGATTTGCTGGCTGACACATACCTGCACGAAAAGAGCTATGAAAAGGCTCGCGACGAAGCGCGAGTCGCGATTGCGAAAGGCAAGAACGCGGCGAGTTCGGCACAACTTACTTTGGGACAGGCATTGATAAATCTTGGGCACGCCGAGGAAGGGGTTCAGGCCCTCAATATTTTTCTACAGGAATCGCCGCAACATCCGGTGGCGGGGCAGGTTCGCAATCTCGTCGCGGAAATACAGGACCACGATTCGCCCTCGGCACAACCCGAAACTGAAACTCAAACCAAGTCCCGGCTTTCCGGGGTCGACCCTTTGCTGGCGCTTCCCGCGGCGCGACTCTCGGTAAAGTCGTGGCAGCCGCCCGGTGTGGACGAAGTTAAGCTGGCAGTGGCGCCCGACGTTGCATGTCCTGCCGAGAAGGTAATCGAAGAGTCGGGGAAACGTGTGCAGGAACTAGTGGAGGATTTAGCGCGCTTCTCGGCAATCGAAGATCTATTTCATCAGGCGCTCGACGAATACGGAGTCCCGGTTCGCACCGAAACCCGTAAGTTCAACTACGTGGCTTCGATCTCAGAACCTAGACCGGGCTTTCTTTCCGTGGATGAATTTCGCGCCGATAATCTCAATATCGCCGGCTATCCAGACCACATCTCCAGTACGGGATTCGCCACGCTGGCATTCGTATTCCACCCGCACATGCGCGACAACTTTAATATCTCTTGCGAGGGGCTCGGGGATTGGCGCGGACAGCCAAGCTGGCTGGTTCACTTCATACAGCGAGACGATCGGCCCAACACGATGCACAGCTATAAGGTCGGCAACAAAATTTATCCCGTGAAACTGAAAGGGCGGGCGTGGATCACCGCCGACAAATTCCAGATCGTACGCATCGAAGCTGAGATGGCGAGTTCGATGCCGGAAATCCAGCTTCTTAGCGAACACCAGGTAGTCGAATATGGACCCATCCCGTTCCCGAAGAAGAATGTTTCCCTCTGGCTGCCGAAGACAGTGGAGCTATACTTCGATTTTCGCAAGCATCGTTATTACCGGCGTCATAGTTTTGATCACTACATGCTCTTCGCGGTGGATTCCGAAGCGAAGCAGAAAGAACCGGCGTCGAAACCCGCAAAGGATAAGTCGTAGAGACATTTGCTGCGTCTCGCCGGTGTGTCACCGTGCCGCAAACCCTTGAAATAACTTTACATTCGCGCTGCTAGAACCTCGCGTTTCCAGTTGTATAATCCCCGATTGATTCCCGCTCAGGAGAACCCATCATATGAAGAGGTCTGCCAGACTTGTTTGTTCTCTCGCAGTGATTTTGTTCTCTGCTCCAGCAGTATGGTGCCAGGAAAAAGTCGATCTTGAGACGATCTCTCGGATTCGCAATGAGGGTTTCCACAATTCCAAAGTCATGGAGTTCGCCACCGGACTTATGGATTCGATTGGCGAGCGTCTCACTGGGTCTCCGAACATGAAGCGTGCCAACGAGTGGACGCGCGACCAGTTCACCGCCATGGGTCTGAGCAATTCTCACCTTGAAGCTTGGGGCCCTTTCGGCCGCGGATGGGCCAATCAGTACGTCAACGCCCGCATGACTACGCCGGATATCCTCCCTCTCATCGTCTACTCCAAGGCATGGACTCCCGGCACCAATGGTGTTGTTACGGGCAAGTGCATCCGTGTGACCATTGAAGACAAGAAAGATTTCGACAAGTACCGCGGCAAACTCGCTGGAATGATCGTGATCTTCGGCCCCGATGCTGAGATCAAACCCATCACAGAAGCTCCCTACAAACGTCTCAGCGACGATGATCTCGCCAAGACCGGCGAATATCAGATTCCAGGTGAGCGTCCGCCATTTCGCTTTGCTGACTTCCTCAAGCGCCAGCAGTTCATGAAGGAGCTGAACCAGTTCTTCACCGAAGAAAAAGTTCTCGCGGTCATCGACCACAGCCGCGGCACTGCGGGCGGTGGCACCGTTTTCGTTCAGTCGGGCGGATCGTACAAGACTGGCGAAACAGCCACTGTTCCGCAGCTCACTATGGCATCGGAGCACTGGACCCGCATCGCCCGCCTGCTGCAGCAGAAGAAAGATGTCACGCTTGAGCTCAACGTCACGAATACTTTCTACGATGACGACCCGATGCAGTACGATACTGTCGCTGAAATTCCCGGCACCGACAAGAAAGATGAGGTCGTCATGCTCGGCGCTCACCTTGACTCATGGCACGCTGGCACGGGCGCTACGGACAACGGAGCAGGCACGATCGTCATGATGGAGGCAATGCGCATTCTGAAAGCCCTCGACATCAAGCCGCGGCGGACCATCCGCATGGGCTTGTGGAGCGGCGAAGAACAAGGGTTGCTCGGCTCGCAAGGCTACGTGGAACAGCATTTCGGTTCACGCCCACACATGGACGAGCCCAGCATGAAAGACATGCCAACCCTCTTGCGGCGCGAGGCCGGAGCGGTGACCGTGAAGCCAGAACAGGCGAAGGTCTCCGGGTACTTTAACGTGGACAACGGCACCGGAAAGATTCGCGGCGTCTACCTGCAGGAGAATGCGGCTGTCGCGCCGATCTTCGAGTCATGGATGCGGCCCTTCAAAGACCTCGGCATGACGACACTCACTATGCGTAACACTGGAGGCACCGACCATCTTTCATTCGACGCTGTTGGCATCCCCGGATTCCAATTCATCCAGGACCCGATCGAGTACGAGACGCGTACTCACCACTCCAACATGGACGTCTATGACCGCTTGCAGTCCGACGACCTCAAACAGATATCGGTGATTGTCGCCAGTTTCGTCTACGAGACCGCCATGCGCGACCAGATGCTCCCACGGAAACCGATCGAGAAGCCGCTGCCCAAGGAACCGGAGAAGAAAGAGGAATAGTTGAGATCCAGACGGTTGGGCAGGTACGGCTGACGAGCCGTACCTCCAGCATTGTAGATTCAAGCCTCAACCTTCGCACGTCTTCAGAACCGAAAGCTCAGTCCGACTGAAGGCTGTGCGGTATGTGTGATGGAACCCGTGCTGAACGAACTGAATCCGAAATCGGGCGTGCCATAGATGAAGCCTCGGTACTCGGCTCGCAGCGAGATGCGCTTGGAGATCGCGTAATTTGCGCCGGCACCATAAACGAACGCTCCCTTAGCTTGCGTCTGGGCTCCCGACAGAGAATTAAGTTGATTCCCCGTGGGCTCAAACACGAGCGCACCACCGCCGGCAAGAATGTATGGACTCAATCTTGAACTGGGTCGCGACGGCAACTTCACGACAAGGCTTCCCGTGGCCTGGTGAATACCGGACTGAATCCTGAACCCGCCGGAAGAGAATAGGTATTTTGCGTGTTGGAGTCATACCCATAGGCTCCTTCCGCCGACAGCCAGTGATTCAGATGATAGCGGTAGGTTCCAAGGAAGCCAGCACTCTCTGTAGTGCTATAAGATGTACCATTTCCGCTGGCATCCCGAGTGAAAAAGCCGGTACCTTGCACGCTGATCTCCGAGCGGTTTTCCTGCGCCGTAGCCGCTAACGTCAGCAGAAAGATCATACTTCCTAGAAAGATACTCACTCGCTTGATAAGTAAAATGCTCCTCGAACTTGATCGTTTTGCATTGCAGGATCCCCAGCGCGTCAATCACGCGCGAGAGCTCACGGTTCAGGATTGTTTCGCCTATGTTGTCTCGAAAGCGTGCCGCTCCTACTCGCGCTAAATGGGAACGGATTCCCTATGCATGCGTCGAGAGGTTGCTGTCACAGCAATTTGTTTTGCTTCATGGGATGCGAACGCGGTTTTGCGAAGTTGCATTTCGCAATCTAGAGTTTTGTCAATGACGCGTAAAGAATGCTCAAAATGTGTAATTTGAAATTCTCACTGCAGCTGCGCACGCGCGTTGGAAAGGATGTGAGACGCTATCTTTGTGTGATTGATATCCTGCAGTAAATTCTTGCTCTAAGAAATGGATGATCGAACCATGTTTTCGCCGCGTGCAATCGGATACGCCAAGACTCCCTACACCAAGACGCACGACATCCCAAAAGGCCCAGGGGCAAAACACGATGCTGAGGGCATCCTCGAAATCCTGCCCGAGTTCGAACTCGGCCTTACCGGCCTCGAAGGTTTCTCTCATCTGTTTGTTCTTTGGGTCTTCGATCGCTCGGAAGGATTCGAATTGCTCGGCACTCCTCCCGTCGACAACCGTCCCCACGGCGTTTTCGCGACGCGGTCGCCGCGGCGTCCGAATCCCATAGGCCTGACGGTTGTCGAATTGCTCCGGCGCGATGGCCGATTCGTGCACGTACGCGGCGTGGATATGCTCGACGGAACGCCCCTTCTCGATATCAAGCCGTATCTGTCCAGCATCCCGGCTGAAGCGTTGAGGCGCGGTTGGCTGGCGGAAGCCGAAGCGCGTCGTTAAACTGGGTTCGCGAATTCTGGCGCACCTTGATTCGCCGCGTAGTTAAGCAGCATTCTCATGCTTCTCACGGAGATTTCATGACCCGAGCGTTTCCTCCTTTTATCCTCGCTGGACTCATCTCACTTGGGTTGATCGCGACTGTCGTTCGTGGCAATGCGCAGACGGCGGTGACGAATGATCCACATTTTTATGGCCCCTTCAACGGCATATTTTTGTCGGGCGGCGAGGGCCTAAGAAAACCGCTGGCAAAGGACGACTCCGTCTTGCGAGCCGATTCTCCTTGGTCGCTGCATGCGTGGGTGAAGCCCGTCGAAACATTGCGATCGCCAAGTCTGGTCGCGGGCGTCGGAGATCCGTCAGAAGAATTCTCCCGGTACCTCGCGCTCGATAGCGAACACGTAATTCTCTGGATGGGTACTGACAACGTCCTCTCCGGTCCGGCCGCGCTCGGCCCCGGAAAATGGCATTTCCTGGCAGTGACGTTCGACGGAGAGCAGTTCCGCGTGTACAGTGACGGCGCGCAGGTCGCAAACAACAAGCTGGACTTCGGAAGCGTGAGTCCGCTGCTGCAGATGGCTCCTCCGTTTTCGCCATCTGCGAACTGGCAGCACTTTGGCGGCTCCATCGCCTCGCTGACTCTTTTGCGAAGAGCATTGAGCGCCAATGAGATTAAACAACTCTGGCAATCGCCCGAGGATTTTTCGCGCGTCGAATTCGAAGAAGGCTCGAAGCCGTGGCCTCTGCAAACTCGCGGCCAGGCGGGCTACCGTGCTCCGCAAGACCCCTCCACCCTGCCGCACAGCCAGGCGCCATTTTCACGTCCGGTCGCAATGCCTGTTTCCGCGAATCAGCCAACACTGCAACCGAGTGGTGACAATCAATGGACTTTTGCCGCTGGGTGGCGAATGATTCCTGCGCCCGACGTGAGGGCCGACGGCGCCACGATCTCGCAGCCTGGCTACAACGCTCGTGAATGGATGGCCGCAACCGTCCCCGGCACAGCGCTCACTACTATGATCGATCGCGGGATTTATCCCGATCCCGACTACGGATTAAACAATCTCGCGATTCCCGAGAACCTGAACAAACAGGACTACTGGTATCGCGCGGAATTCCGCGTCCCGAAGTCGGCCCGTGGACAGCGCCTGGCGCTAACGTTCGAGGGCATCAATTACGAGGCGACAGTCTGGCTGAATGGAAAATCCCTTGGATCGATCAAGGGAGCCTTCATTCGCGGGACATTTGATGTGACCGGCGGGGTAACTCCTGAAAAAGAGAACGTACTGGCAGTAAAAGTCTCTCCCCCACCGCACCCAGGAATTCCGCAAGAGCAATCCATCAAAGGTGGACCTGGAGAAAACGGCGGCATTATGTGTCTTGATGGCCCAACGTTCGTCGCAACCGAAGGCTGGGATTGGGTTCCCGCGATTCGCGACCGTGACACTGGCATTTGGCAACCGGTCACTCTCAGGGCGACCAGCGTCGTAAAGCTTGGCGATGCGCAGGTGGTCACCACTTTGCCGTTGCCCGACACAACCCGCGCTGATATCGAGATAACTGTGCCCCTTGAAAATATTTCTAATGCTCCAGTCAGTGGCACGCTGACCGCATCCTTCGGCGACACTTCGGTAACGAAGCAAGTCACTTTGGCCCCGGGCCAGAGTTCGGTGAAGTTATCTCCCGCGGAATTTTCTCAACTCACCGTGCAGCACCCGCGGCTCTGGTGGCCGAACGGGTACGGCAAGCCGGATCTGTACACGCTGCAGTTAAGTTTCGGTCAAGGCGCGACCGAGTCCGACAGGAGGCAAGTGCGCTTCGGCATTCGCGAAGTCACATACGAACTGAGCTTGCTCGATTCTGCCGGCCACCTGCGGCGGCTCGAATACTCCCCCACTACGGCAAGAGTGAAATCAGAACAAGTGGTTGATGTCCGTCGCGAAGGCATGCGCTCAATTCCAGCGGCCGATCCATTCCCCTCAATGTTTCCGCCGGAGTGGCGGGAGGGATGGAAATCATGGGTCGCCTCACTTGCTCCTGGCGGAGAGCAGTCTTCCTCGGTGCGAATGCTTGAAGACACCAAGGCATCTCCGTATCTCGTGATCAAAGTCAACGGAGTGCGCATCGCTGCCCGGGGAGGAAATTGGGGCATGGACGACTCGCGTAAACGCGTCTCGCGCGAACGCCTCGAGCCCTACTTCCGCTTGCACCGCGACGCGAACCTCAACATCATTCGCAACTGGGTCGGTCAGAACACGGAGGCGGTATTCTACGACCTCGCCGATGAATATGGACTCATGGTTTGGAACGATTTCTGGGAGTCAACGCAGGACTATAACATCGAAGCCCAGGATCCGGCGCTGTTCCTGGCGAATGCGCGCGACACGATCCTGCGATTTCGCAATCATCCGTCGATCGTGATGTGGTGCGGCCGGAATGAAGGTGTGCCGCAACCGATCATCAATGAAGGCCTCGCTGATTTGATTCGCACGTTGGACGGTACGCGCTATTACTCTCCCAGTTCGAACCAGATTAATCTTCAGAATAGCGGCCCGTATAAGTACATGGACCCGGTGCTTTACTACACGGCGCTCAACCATGGTTTCTCGGTGGAGACCGGCACACCATCATTCTCCACGCTCGAATCTTTCCGCGCATGGATTGCGAAGGAAGATCAGTGGCCGATCAGCGATGCCTGGGCCTACCACGATTGGCACGCAAGCGGGAACGGCGAGATGGCTCCCTTCATGGCTGAAATGCAATCTGAGTTTGGCGCACCGCAGAGCCTCGAGGACTTCGAGCGAAAGGCACAAATGCTGGACTATGTGGATCATCGCGCCATTTTCGAAGGGATGAACGCGCACCTCTGGGCCCCTAACAGTGGGCGCATGCTGTGGATGACGCAGCCCGCGTGGCCCAGCAATACTTGGCAGATACTGAATTCCGACTACGACACCCAGTCGTCTTTTTATGGCGTGAAGAAGGCCTGCGAACCGTTGCACGTGCAACTCGACTTATCGGACTACACCGTCGCCGTGGTCAACACAACCAAGGATTCGCAATCGAGCTTGCTACTCAATGCGAGCGTGTATTCACTGGAAAATAAGTTGTTGCTCCACAAAGAAGAAAAACGCGACGCTGCAGCGGATGCGGTCACTGACGGATTCAAACTTGACCTCGCTCCGTTGTTCGCATCTGACGCCCTCCTGCTAGTGAAGCTGGAATTGCGCAATCCGCCCGGCGAAGTCGTCTCGGACAATTTTTATTGGTTGGGCGAAAAGAGCGCATCGTACCGGCATCTGAATCGACTTGCCCTCGCAACTCTTTCAGTAACAACTAGGTCCAGTCGCTCCCATGACAGCGCTCGTGTCACGGTCGAATTGCACAACGCCGGGACTGTGCCCTCCCTCGCAACTAAACTGACGCTAGTCAACGCAACGGATGGAACGCGCATTCTCCCCGCATACTATTCCGACAATTATGTGTCGCTGTTACCCGGAGAGAGCCACGAGATTGAAATTGAATATCCCGTGAAATCGGGTTCTGGCACTCCGCAGTTAACCGTTCGAGGGTGGAATCTAGCGCAGAAAAACGTTTCCATAAACGCCGCCGGCGGCTCATAGACCCTGCTTAAGAACCATTGGAACTCACTGTCGGCCGCAAGACTCGCACTGCCTCAGTTTCCTGATAGTCTCAAAGCAGACCTTCAGGAGAGAGCAAATCATTGCCGCCGCTGATCAACGCACAGGGAATCTCGAAAGCCTTCGGAGCGAACCCACTTTTTCAGGACATTTCGTTCTCGGTCTCTGAAAGGGACCGCATTGGCCTCATCGGGCCCAACGGCTCCGGCAAATCTACGCTGCTGAAAACTCTGGCCGGGGACGTCGATCCCGACAGCGGCAACATCGCCGTTCGCAAGCGACTCCGCCTGACCTACGTAGCGCAGGAATCTAAATTTGAAGCTGAAACGACAGTTCGCTCCGTCGTTGAGAGTGCGATGGAGCGCTCGAAGGTGCCGGAATCGGAGCGCGGCACGCGCTTCGCCGAAACTCTCGGCCGGGCCGGTTTCGAAGATCTCACCGCCCGAGCCACATCCCTTTCCGGAGGCTGGCAAAAACGCCTCGCGATCGTCGAGGCGCTCGTTCAGGCACCCGACATTCTGCTGCTCGACGAACCAACGAATCATCTTGATCTCGCAGGCATCGAGTGGCTCGAGCAAGTCCTGGAGCAGGACGCATTTGCCTGCGTCGTCATCAGCCACGATCGCTATTTTCTAGAAAATGTCGCCACTGAGATCACTGAACTCAACCGTGTGTATCCCGATGGCTTGCTGCGTGTCCGCGGTAGCTACACGACCTTTCTGGAGAAAAAAGAGGAATTCCTCCACGCCCAGTCGAAACGTCAGGAAGCCCTGGAAAATCTGGTGCATCACGAGATCGAGTGGCTACGCCGGGGAGCGAAAGCGCGCACTCGAAAATCGAAAGCCCGCATCGACAAAGCCAGGGAACTCGTGGGAGAGCTCGCCAACCTGAACGCGCGGACGCGCACCGCGACCGCGCAAATCGATTTCTCCGCGACTGACCGCAAAACCAAGCGTCTGGTCGAACTGCAGAATGTCTCTTACGAGATCGGTGGCCGATCCCTCTTCCAAGATCTTAATTTCATCATCACCGCCGGCATGCGCGTCGGCTTGGTCGGCCCCAATGGCAGCGGCAAGACGACTCTGCTGCGCCTGCTGCGTGGCGAACTAACCACAACGGCCGGAGAAATTCGGCGCGCCGATTGGTTGCGCGTCGTCTACTTCGATCAAACACGCGAACTCGAAACTAACGTCACCCTCCGGCGCGCCCTTGCTCCTGAAGGAGACTCCGTCACTTACCAAGATCGCGTCATCCATGTCGCCTCCTGGGCTGCAAAATTCCTTTTCACTGGTGAGCAACTCAACCAACCGGTGGAGCGACTCTCTGGCGGCGAACGCGCCCGCGTCTTGATCGCTCAACTTATGCTCCAGCCAGCCGACGTGCTGCTGCTGGATGAACCTACGAACGATCTCGACATCCCGACCCTTGAAATACTGGAGGAGAGTCTGCTGGAGTTTCGCGGCTCGCTGGTTCTGGTCACCCACGATCGCTACATGCTCGACCGTGTTTCGACGGTTGTCGTTGGCCTTGATGGACAAGGCGGTGCCGAAAGTTTTGCCGAATATTCGCAGTGGGAGGCATGGCAGGAAGAGCGTAATCAGGCTGCGCAAACGAGCGCTCGAGTCGCTACTCCCGCGACCGCAGGAACTACATCCCCAACAAAGAAAAAGCTCGCGTACCTGGAAGCCCGCGAGTACGAGACGATAGAGCAGCGCGTTGCCGAGGCCGAGCGGGTGCTCCAGTCAAAGCGCGAACAACTCGAAGATCCCGCAATTTCCAGCGACGGTCCGCGCCTGGTTGCCGCCGACGCTGAATTGGAGGCGGCCCAGAACGAAGTGGACACGCTTTACGCGCGATGGGCAGAGCTCGAAGAAAAGAAGAACGGGACTTAAAACCGGTCACCGCGCCAGGCAGAAAGCAATAATCGTATTCCCGCGTATCCCGGTTCTCTTCTCCAACTCCGCCAGCAACGCCGATTCCAAGTCATCCGGATCCGCCTTCAATTCGCAGGCCGCAATTTCCTCGTCGGACGCTCCGTGAAAGCAGAGTTCGCATACTCCCAACCCATCCTCCGACCGAATCGGAGGACCAAACACGCGGCACGTCATCGGGCGGGATTCATAAAGCTCACAGTTCCCTGTCTCCGGATCGAGCGCCGGACACGATTCGTCATTCGCAAAGTCCTCAAACCGGCGCGCAGCATCTGCCCCCTCATCCAGCACTCCGGTGGCCGCATCCCCCGGAAACTCCGGACCCAGCCGCGACACTGCATCTCGAGCCCGTTCCCGCACCCTGGCAGCGCGCTTTGGCGATCGCTTTTCCAGATCATTCAAGCCTCGGCGCAATCGCAACGCATCGAGTTGATTAATGGCAAAGGCACCAATGCAACACTGCGTACAGCCGGGCCGGCAGACCAGCCAGTCGCCGCTTTTGCGGGTCACGTCGGCCAACGCCGAATCGACGATCTGGATCAATTTCTGGTCCTTCGAAGCTGGAAAACGGGAGCGCACCATTAGAGGATAGCGGCCGCGCCCCGAGTATGCCAACATGAGACGCCCGATTAGGTTTCTTTAAAGGTCGAGTCACCGTAACGAGTCACCGTAACGGTTCCTGAATCGAAAGCCCTCCTGTACCATCTAACCCGACTTTACGGCGCGCTCCCAGCGCCACTATTATGAAACTTCTCTACCAATATTCTCGCCAGTACTGGACGCTGTTCCTGGTCGCCCTGTTGCTCGCCGCAACCAACCAGATTTTTTCGCTCCTCGATCCGGTCATTTTCCGCCACGTCATCGACAACTACGCTACCAAGTATCACCAGTACACCCAGGCACAATTCGTACGGGGAGCGGGATTGCTGTTGCTCGCTGCAGTCGGCGTGGCGTTTGTTTCTCGTGTGGCCAAAAATTTCCAGGACTATTTCACCAACGTGATCGTGCAGCGTCTCGGCGCCAAGATGTATTCCGATGGCATACGCCACTCGCTCGACCTGCCCTACCGGGTCTTCGAGGATCAACGCAGCGGTGAAACGCTCGGCAAACTGCAAAAAGTCCGCAGCGATGTCGAGCGCTTCATCACTGCGGCCATCAACGTGATCTTCATCTCGGTTGTGGGTATCGTGTTCGTGATGATTTATGCGGCTCGCGTGCACTGGTCCATTGCACCGGCGTTTCTGGTCACGGTTCCGCTCCTGGGCATCATCAGCTCCGTCCTTAGCCGCAAAATCAAGAAGATTCAGAAGACCATCGTGGGCGAGACGACGGCCCTTGCGGGTTCCACAACCGAGTCGCTACGCAATATCGAGCTGGTGAAGAGCTTGGGGTTGGCTCATCAGGAAGTCGGACGACTCAATGGCATTACAGAAAAAATCCTTCGACTTGAACTTAAGAAGGTGAAATATCTACGCAGTCTGAGCTTCATTCAGGGGACTTCGGTCAACGCCCTGCGCACAAGCATCCTGTTTCTGATGCTTTACCTGATCTTCCGGCAAGAAATTACGATCGGCCAATTCTTCTCCTTGCTGATCTATTCCTTCTACATCTTTACGCCGCTGCAGGAGTTGGGCAATGTCATCAACATCTACCGCGAAACGGAAGTCTCGCTGCAGAATTTTCAGGAGATCCTAGACACGCCGCGCGATCCCAAACCTGTCAACCCCGAACCTGTGGACGAACTTCTGACTTTGCAATTCGAGCAAGTCAGCTTCCAGCATCAGAGCTCATCGGCGCTCGCCCTCGATGAAATCAGCTTCAGTGCTGCTCAGGGAGACACCGTAGCCTTCGTGGGACCTTCGGGCGCCGGGAAATCCACGCTGGTAAAGCTCCTGGTCGGTCTGTACGCACCGAAATCCGGCGCAATTCTCTATAACGGTATTCCATCCGATCGTGTGGATCTGGATTTACTCCGCGAAAAGATCGGCTTCGTCACGCAGGACACGCAGCTTTTCTCAGGCACGATTCGTGAAAACCTTCTTTTTGTGAACCCGTCAGCCTCGGATGCAGAGTGCATGAAAGTATTGCAGCAAGCGGCTGCACACAGCCTGCTGTCGCGTGCTGATCGCGGCCTCGATACGTTAATCGGCGAGGGCGGTGTGAAGGTGTCGGGTGGTGAGAAGCAGCGCCTATCGATTGCCCGTGCCTTGCTTCGCCATCCGCAACTCTTGGTCTTCGACGAGGCCACCTCCTCTCTCGATTCGCTGACCGAAGAAGAAATCAGCCGCACCATCCGTGAAGTTGCGACGAATCAGGTGGCGGTAACGATCCTGATCGCGCATCGCCTTTCCACCGTGATGCATGCCGACCGCATCTACGTCCTCGAGCGCGGACGAATTGTCGAGTCGGGACGGCACTCTGAACTGCTCGACCAGAAAGGCCTATACTATGCAATGTGGCGGCAGCAGGTTGGAGAGCGGGCACTGGCCACGACCTAGGTTTCGGTTCGGAGCGTGCCTTGGAAATACCTGAGATGCAGGAATTACACTCCAGCTCGGGCCCAAGCTGCCGCCAAGCTTCTGATAATTAAGAACTTCGTGTTTGGCAACCTCTGTGCTGCAGTTTATTAGGTTCCCGACGGCAGGCAAAGTTTCTTTCGCCCTAGGCGATGGACGTGGATGTTTGTGTCCCGCTGAATTTGTAGCCGTTGGAAATCGCCCTGCTCTAGGCGCATTCAGGATAATCAGGATCACGTGGTTATGTGGGAACCGCGTCGCAGCAAATCGAAAGTGCTTCATCCCGGTCGGTTGTAGGAATCGCAAACATGTGCCCGCGCGACTTTTTTGTGCGGGACCTCTGCTGCACTGTTAGGTTTCGAGAACCGCTCAGATGCGACTACTTAGCGCCCGACTTATCGTCTCACTCATCATTGGCGTCACTCTGGTATCGCTCTGTTCGTCTTACTACCAGGTTCTCGTGCAGAAGCGCGGCCTGCGAAAGGATCTCGAGCACCGCGCCGAAGTACTGGGCGAAAGTCTCGCCAAGAATGTGGAACGCGATCTTGATCGCGACTCCCAGCACACTCTGCAGCGCACCGTGCAGCAATTTGCCAACCGCGAACATCTCGCGGGACTGGCGGTTTACGATCCACAAGGCCATCCCATTGCCGTCACGACCGACCTTGAACCGCTGATGGCCAGCGCTCCTCCGATCGTGCTGCAAGCCCTCAAACAAAATCTGGACGCCAGCTCTTTCCTTCGCATGGGCACAGCTTCGGTGCATATCTACGCGTTGCCGCTTCATCACGGCGACGAACTAATCGGCAGCTTGGCCATCGTCCACGACGCTGGATACATACGCTCCGAGAGTCTTCGAATCTGGCGCGAAACTTTTCTGAGCGCACTCGCCCACGTCTTTCTCATTGTTCTGATCACCCTGCTGATTGTGCGCTGGAGCGTCACCGGACCAATTGCTCGCACGGCTAATTGGATGAAGGCTCTGCGCACGGGACGTGCCGGGTCGGCCCGCATCAAATTGCCGGACTTGGAGATGTTTCGCCCGCTGGCCCGCGAGGTTGCTACCTTCGCCGAGAGCCTGAACACCGCACGCTCCGCCGCCGAGTTGGAGGCTCGCCTGCGCGACACTGGAGAATCCGTATGGACGGCCGATCGCCTGGCGGTACACCTCCGCGCTCGCCTTGAAGACGGCCGACTCTTTGTGGTCTCGAACCGCGAGCCCTACTTGCACACGCGCCGAGGTAAATCCATAGAAGTCAGTCAACCAGCCAGCGGCTTGGTCACGGCTTTGGAACCGGTCCTCCGCGCCTGCGGTGGAACCTGGGTAGCCCACGGTTCAGGCGATGCCGATCTTGAAGCTGTCGACTCGCATGACCGCCTTGCCGTTCCGCCCGACGATCCGCGCTACACCCTGCGGCGTGTGTGGTTAACCAAGGAGGAAGAAGCGGGATACTACTACGGCTTTGCGAACGAGGGGCTTTGGCCTCTCTGTCACATCGCACATGCTCGTCCTCTTTTCCGCGACGACGACTGGAAACATTATCAGGAGGTAAACCAGAAGTTCGCTGACGCCCTGCTTGAAGAAATGGAAAACGTCAGCCACCCGGTTGTGCTTGTTCAGGACTACCACTTTGCTCTGCTCCCTAGAATGATCAAGCAGGGTCGGCCTGACGCGCGCGTCGCCATCTTCTGGCATATTCCGTGGCCGAATCCGGAAGCCTTCGGCATCTGCCCCTGGCAGCGGGAGCTCGTGGATGGCCTGCTGGGCGCCGACCTTGTCGGGTTCCACATTCAGGCGCATTGCACCAATTTTCTGCAAACGGTCGATCGCATTGTCGAATCCCGCATCAACTGGGAACATTTCTCCGTTCAACGTCTCGACCACCACACCATCGTCCACCCCTTTCCCATCAGCGTTGCTTTCTCCGACGCCACTGCTGCCCAGCAGAACGAATCAGCCTATGAGGAACGCGCGACTCTGCTAAAAGCGCTCGGCATTGAGGCAACATCGATGGGTATCGGCGTCGACCGTCTGGACTACACAAAGGGCATCCTGGAAAGGTTCCTGGCGATTGAACGCTTTCTGGAAAAGTATCCGACCTATCAGGGCACCTTCACTTTCGTGCAGATTGGCGCCCCCAGCCGCACTCACATCAAGCGTTACCATGACTTGCAGGCCGAAGTGGAAGCTGAAGCCGACCGCATCAACTGGCGGTTCCAGACTGATCGCTGGAGACCCATCGCCCTGCTGATCCGGCAACACAGTCACAAGGAAATCGAACCGTATTACCGCTCGGCTGATTTGTGCCTGGTAACCGCTTTACACGACGGAATGAATCTCGTGGCCAAGGAATTCATCGCCACCAGAACCGACGAGCGCGGTGTGCTTGTTCTAAGTTGTTTTACCGGCGCCGCTCGCGAGCTACGCGACGCCCTTCAGGTCAATCCCTACGACATCGACCAGACCGCCGAGGCAATTCGAGCCGCCCTCGAGATGAAACCGGAAGAAAAGCAGATGCGAATGCAGCGCATGCGCAAGCTCGTCCGCGAACACAACGTATATCGCTGGGCGGGAACGCTGATCGGAGACCTTTGCGAAGTGCGTCTTGATATCGCCCAGCAAAGCACTGACAAGTTCAGGGCCAGCGCCTCCGCCGGATAGCCCCAAAATTAAGACGCGCCCAGACAACCTCTCACCATCAGGGTGCTACCTAATTCAGACGGATTCTTATGTCTGGAAACTCGCTCCGCAAACCCGATAAGCCCTTTTACTTCAATACATCTGAGCATCTGTTGCGCATTGGCCGAGAAAAGGCGGCCAATCTGTCCGAGTTGTCACAGGCTCTGCAAACATGTCCCGAGGATTCCATCTTCCAGCACACCTTTCGCACGTTGCAGGAGCATCATTTCATCCGCCAGGGATTCTCCAATGATTTCGCACATTGGAGCATGTCTTCCTGCAATGAGCCGGCTCTAGCGGATGCTCTGGCAGGCGTGGACGTGCGCGAGTTCACTACGATTGACGGCCTTCGTCGCCGAATCGTCGACATCGTCGAGAGGTTCTTGCAAAATCATCCCGGTTCCAGGTCGCATCACGGGCATGCGCCGTTTTATTTTTGCGCGTCCGACATCGTAGTGTTGCCCACGCCCTTTGTCGCTGATTCGCTGCACGGCTTTCTCGATGGCCTCAATCACGTGGGCATTCACTCAATACACCATCACTTTATTGAGGCGCGCCTGCGCTTAAAGCGTATGTCCAATGATTTTTCCCATTGGCTGGAGAAGGAGTTCGGCCTCTCGGCCGCGGCCGATTCGATCGAACACATCGACATTTACACGAACACCATGGAAGAGGTACGGCAGCAGATTGCCCGCACCGTCGAACAGGTTTTGAACTGAACATTTTTAGCCAAGCGTTTGGACAGGAATCGAACAAGGAACGCCACACGAATGAAATTCACCGCGGAGCGCGCCACGCCCAGGAGTTCCACCACTGCTTCTAAACCTGCCGAAACCGCTGGCACAATCACCTCGCGCGGAAAGAGTCGCCCGCTTCCAGCAAGCGTCCTTACACCGCCTCCGCCCCCTCCCGCAACGCACGTGGAAGATTACCGGAGCATTGTCGGTCAGGCTGAGATCAATGCCCTCGGTTTTCTAGCTCACGAAGTTAAAGGGAAGACCATCAAGATGGTCAACTCAACCGCGGTCGGTGGAGGCGTTGCTGAGATGCTGAACGGCGTAGTGCCCCTCCTCTCGGAACTCCATGTCCGCACCAAATGGGACGTTATCACGGGTAGCAGCGATTTCTTCGAAATCACCAAAGCCTTCCACAATGCGCTCCACGGTGACAGGTATAACCTGACCAAGGCCGCGCAAGAAATTTTCCTCACGTATAACGAGCAGAATCGCAAACGCCTTCACTTCGAGGAAGACTTGATCGTCATCCATGACCCTCAGCCGCTTCCTCTGGTCGGATCGCGCAATCAGAGTCATGCAAAGTGGGTTTGGCGCTGCCACATTGATCTGTCGAACCCCAACCGTCAAGTCTGGGAATTCCTACGCCCCTTCGTCGAGCAATATGACGTCGCCATTTTTTCCTCTCAGTCTTTTGCCCGCCAATTCCCCATCCCGCAATATCTCTTTTATCCATGTATCGATCCGCTCTCCGAAAAAAACAAAGAGTTGCCGGACTCCTTCGTTCAGAAAATCTGCGACGAATTTGGCATCGACCGCTCGCGCCCCATCGTCACTCAAATCTCGCGGTTTGATCGCCTCAAGGATCCTGTGGGAGTCGTTCAAGCCTTCAAACTCGCGAAGCAGTCAGTGGACTGCCAACTCGTCCTCGCGGGGGGCGGCGCCTCTGACGACCCGGAAGGCGCAGCGGTCTTGGAAGAGGTAAAAAAAGAGGCCGGGAACGATCCTGACATCATCATTCTCGATCTGCCACCCTGGTGCGCCCTTGAGATTAACGCGATCCAGCGGGCCTCGACCCTGATCGTGCAAAAATCTCTAAAGGAGGGGTTTGGCCTTACCGTGACAGAAGCACTATGGAAGGGCAAGCCCACCATCGCCGGCGCTGTCGGAGGCATCCCCAACCAGATCATCAACAAGCTCACAGGTGTTCTCGTGCATTCCGTCGAAGGCTGCGCTTCTCAGATTCATTACCTGCTCACGCACCCGGAATTCGCCCGAACCCTCGGCGCGAACGGCCACGAACACGTCAAAGAGAACTTCTTGATCACCACCGAATTAAAACGTTGGCTGCTGTTGGCCCGATTGCTGGCCAAGTCTAGGTAGGTCGCCACTACGCTCCCAGCGCGAATCATAAGTACAAGATTTTGTTGAGTATTGGTGCCCTCCGGATTTATTGTGTACGTCTCCGGAGGAACACCCTTGCGAACGACGACTGTCGTCCTTTTGATTTCATTTTTTGTTACCGCAGCATTCGCTCAGAAACATCAACCCAAACCTTCCCAGCCCGCACAAAAGCCAGCCGACCAGCAGAAGGCAACTCCAGCCACGCCCGCTGCCGGCTCCGATGACGATTCCGAATCCAAAGATCCGTGGAAAGGCCTGCAGTACCGCCTGGTCGGTCCGTTCCGCGGCGGACGCGTCGTTGCTGTTTCAGGCGTGGTCGGCCAAGACGACACCTACTATTTCGGCTCCGTCGCCGGAGGCGTGTGGAAGACCACGGACGGCGGTCTCAACTGGAAATCCCTCTTCGACAAAAAGGACGACAAGGATAAGCTTGACGCCTCGCCCGCGATTGGCGCCATCGCCGTCTCTGAGTCCGATCCCAACACCATCTATATCGGCACCGGTGAAGCCTGCATCCGCGGTAACATCGTCGGCGGCAACGGTGTCTACAAATCGCTCGACGCGGGCAAGACTTGGACCTTCTCTGGCCTCGCCGACACTCATGCAATCGGCCGGCTTGCGGTTAATCCCAAAAATCCCGACGTCGTATTTGTTGCTGCTCTGGGCCATCCCTTCGCCGACAACGAAGAGCGCGGTATTTTCCGCACACGCGATGGCGGCAAGACCTGGGAGAAAGTCCTCTACAAAGACGCTAAGACCGGCGGCATCGACGTCGTTTTCGATCCCAACAATTCCAACATTCTTTTCGCCGCGCTCTGGCAGGCACGTCGCACTCCGTGGAGTCTCGACAGCGGCGGCCCTGGAAGCGGTCTCTATCGCTCCATTGACGGCGGCACTACCTGGAAGCAACTCAAAGCTCACGGCCTGCCCGAAGGCATCCTCGGACGCATTGGCGTCACCGTCTCCGGCGCCAATCCTAATCGCGTCTGGGCTGTCATCGAAGCCGAGAAGGGCGGCATTTACCGCTCCGACGATGGTGGGGATTCCTGGCATCTCATGACCGACGATCACCGCTTCCGCCAGCGCGCTTGGTACTACTCGCACATTTTCGCCGACCCGAAGTCGGCCGATACGGTCTACATACTCAACACCGGTGTCTATCGGTCCAATGATGGAGGCAAGACTTTCACACCGATCCGCGCTCCGCACGGCGACAATCACGGCCTCTGGATCGATCCCACCAATCCCAAGCGCCTGATCAACGGTAATGACGGCGGGGCGACTGTTTCGACGAACGGCGGCGAGAGCTGGACCACCCAATACAACCAGCCGACCGCGCAGTTCTATCACGTCACTACCGACGACCGCTTCCCCTACTACATCTATGGCGCGCAACAGGACAACTCCACCGTCGCCATCGCAAGCGCCAGCGCCGACGGATCGATCGATCGTCCTGACTGGTACGACGTCGGAGGCGGTGAGAGCGGATATATCGCGCCCGATCCAACCGACCCGCTCATCATTTATGCCGGATCCTATGGAGGCGAGATTACGCGCCAGGATCGCCATATCCATCAGGAACAATCGATTAATCCCTGGCCGATCAATCCCATCGGGTGGGCCGCAGCTGACGTTAAACATCGCTTTCAATGGACCGAACCCATAGTGTTCTCCCCGCACGATCCAAAAACGCTCTACTACGCGGGTGAAGTCCTGTTCAAGACTACGGACTCGGGAATGAGTTGGACGATTATCAGTCCCGATCTCACGCGCAATGACAAATCCAAACAGGCGGCATCGGGCGGGCCTATCACCAAAGACAACACGGGCGTCGAAGTGTACGACACAATTTTTTCCGTCGTCGAATCGCCTGTACAGAAGGATTTGATATGGGCCGGCACGGATGACGGCCTCGTTCACGTCACTCGCGACGGCGGCCAGCACTGGGAAAACGTCACGCCCAAAGCCATGCCCGAATGGGGCACGGTCAGCATGATCGAAGCCTCTCCCCGCGATGCTGGAACTGCGTACATGGCCGTCGAACGCCACAAGTCCGACGACTTCGCTCCCTACATTTTCAAGACCACCGACTTCGGCAAAACTTGGACCAAACTCATCACCGGCATTCCCGCCAACAACTATGTCCATGCCGTACGCGTCGATCCTCGTCGTCCGAACCTTCTCTTCGCCGGCACCGAACAAGGCATGTACGTTTCCTTCAATGACGGTGCACAGTGGCAGCCCATGCAACTCAACCTGCCCATGTCCCCCGTCAACGACCTCGTCATCAAGAACAATGATCTTGTCGTCGCGACCCACGGACGCAGCTTCTGGGTTCTCGACAACATCACTGCTATCGAGCAATACGAAGATTCCATTCCGCAGCAGGACACGCACCTGTTCACGCCCTCTGCGGCCAACCACACCGTCTTCCGCGGAGGCTTCTTCCGCGCGCAAGGCAACGTCGGCGCCAATCCGCCCGCCGGTGCCGTCATCGATTATTGGTTGAAAGCCTCGCTGAAGAAGCCAGAGAAGAAAGAGGCTGCACCGACCGGCAAAGACGCCGCGGCGCCCGCCGGTGACCAGGCCAAGCCGGAAGCCGCCAAGTCCGAAGGCGACAAGGACAAAGAGAAGGATAAAGACAAGAAAGACGAGCCTCCGAAGATCACGCTCGAAATTCTTGATTCCTCTGGGAAAGTAATTCGCAAATTTCCGAAGAAAGAAGAAGCCGGAGGCGGAGGTGATGACGAAGGCTTCGGGCGCGGTGGTGAAGGCGCCAACCTTCCCGCCGAGAAGGGCTTTAATCGCTTCGTGTGGGACTTGCACTACGAGGGTGCAACTCCAATTCCGCACGCACCTCTTTGGGGCGGCGACACCGAGGGCCCCGAAGCGCTTCCCGGCACTTATCAGGTTCGCTTGACGGTGCTCGGCAAGGCCTACACCGCGCCGCTTGAGATCAAGCCCGACCCGCGCGTCAAAATCACTCAGGATGATCTGACCAAGCAGTTCGATCTCCTGCTCAAGATTCGCGACAAGCTCACCGAGACCGACGATGCCATCATTCAGATGCGCGACCTTCGCGACCAAATGACGGCCTTTAACAAGCGCCTCAAGAACGATCCTCGAGAAAAAGCGGTTGCCGATGCCGGTAAAGCGCTCGACAAGAAGATGACGGAGGTGGAAGAAGCGCTCATCCAGACCAAAGCCAAAAGCGGTCAAGATGTGCTCAACTTCCCGGTCCGCCTCAACAACCACTTGGCAGCTCTAGGCGGCGTGGTCGGGAGCGCCGACAGTGCTCCGACGAAACAGTCCTACGAAGTCTTCGACACTGTCAGCAAAGATGTGGATGCCCAACTCGCAAAATGGAAGGCGATCGTCTCGACCGACGTAGCGGCCTACAACAACCTGATCAAACAGCAAGAAGTCCCAGCAGTAATCCTCGCGAACCCTGAGGCAGGAAAGTAGGCGGCAGGAGATTGCGGGGAAGAAACTGAAAATTGGGTGCCCCATTTTTCGCACTTTGAGCGAGAAATGGGGCCTTTGACTAGTTCTAACTGGGCGGACATTCTTGCCCGTCGCTTTTGATTCTCGGTGTTGCCTTTGGGTTCAGCGCGGAGCAGCCTGCGGCTTCTGCTGCACTGCCGTCTCGCTCACCGGAAGCGTCTGCTTCAAATCCCACTTGCACAACGGACACCGCGTCGCCACCGAATAGACGGTTCGCCCGAACACTGAGCACTTAGTATTTGGACAAGCTCTCATAACGACGTCACCGTAGCACGAACTGCATCGATCTGACGCGCCTCTTTTCCACTGCCACAAATCAATTTTTCTTCTAGCCTGAGCGTCCAATCGAGCGCGCTCTTTTCGTGGAAAGGTGGAGCTTTTTCCCCGGTTTCAGGGAGCCCGCCCCGTAGTTGACGCATCGCCAAACCACATTTGACGTAGAATGTCCCCACTCTCAGGGTGGCAAGCTCCGGCTCACACAAGCCTCTCCAACACGTCAAATACAGCGGAGGGATTGGCACTTGAACATTCGGGAAGTGATTCGGCAAACCGCCGCCTCCATCGCTGCGCATAAGTTGCGCAGCTTCCTGACCATGTTCGGAATCATCTGGGGCATCACCTCGGTCATCCTCCTCGTTGGCCTGGGCAAGGGCTTCAGCCGCGATCAGAAAGAACATCTCAGGACCATCGGCGTCGATCTCGCGATCATCTGGGGAGGCCGCACCAGCGAGCAAGCCGGAGGCTATGCCGCCGGACGCGTCGTCCGCCTCTCCATTCAAGACGCCTACACTATCAAGTCGGAAGCCTACCTCATTAAGACCGTCAGCCCCGAACTCCGGCGCAGCGTCGCCGAAGTGAGTCGCTACAATGCCGCCTCCCGCCCCGTGCGCGGCGTTTGGCCTGACTACCAACGTTTCCGCTCCCTCAAGGTTCAGGAAGGCCGCCTCATGACCGATGACGATGAGACCGATGCCCGCCGCGTTGTCGTCCTCGGCGTCGAATCACGCGACCAACTCTTTCCGGGCAAGCCAGCCATCGGCGAGACGCTCACCATGAATGGTTCGCCCTACACCGTCATCGGAGTGCTCGAAAAGAAAAAGCAAAATGGCAGCTACGGCAGCGGCCCCGACAACACTCAACTCTTCGTTCCATATTCCTCGATGGCTCGCGACTATCCACCCCCCGAACGTCCCGGCATTTCCAAAGGATGGATTAACAACCTCGTCGTCGAAGTCGCCGATCCTCAACATCACGAAGACGCCATGCACCAGATCTATCAGATTCTCGGACGTGAGCATCGCTTCGATCCCAGCGATAAAGATGCCCTTTTCATCTGGGACACGCTCGATGGCTCCAAGCTAGTCGAACGCATCTTCGATGTGATGACCATCTTCTTCGGCGCAGTCGCGCTCATGACTCTTTCGCTCGGCGGCATCGGCGTCATGAACATCATGTTGGTTGCGGTCACGGAACGGACTCGCGAAATCGGCGTGCGCAAATCCCTGGGCGCGACCGCGAAAGATATCCGGAACCAGTTCTTCGCCGAGTCTGCGACGCTCATGCTCATCAGCGGGGCGATCGGCCTCGGAATCGGCATCGGTATTTGCCTTTTGGTTAGCAACGTTCAGCTACCCGACATCGTCCCCCATCCCGTGATCTCACCGCTGGCGATCATCGCATCTCTGGTGACGTTGGGCTTAATCACCGTGGGAGCAGGCATGTATCCCGCGCAGCGCGCAGCGGCGCTCAGCCCCATCGAGTGCTTGCGTTCCGAGTAGAACTATGCGCATCAAGGAACTCATCCTGCAGAGCTGGGACGCGCTGGCCCGTAACCGTCTCCGCTCCATCTTGACCATGATGGGCATCGTTTGGGGGCTCGCTACCGTCGTCCTCCTCCTCGGCTACGGAGAAAGCGTCAGCAGCGGTGTACTCTCCGCATTCGTCGGCATCGGCAACAACGTCATCATGGTCTGGCAGGGCCAGACCAGCATGCAGGCCGGAGGACAGCGCGCTGGCAAGCGCATCCACTTCAAATACGACGATATTCAGGCCATCCGTGACGAAGCTCCGTTGGTTCGCCTGGTCAGCGCCGAATGGGACGATCCTCTTGCCTTCAAGTACGGCGACAAAGTCATCTCCGTCCAATCGAAAGCCGTGCAATATCCCTACCGCGAGATGCGCAAGCTCAACATCGCCGAGGGACGCTACTTCGAGGAAAGCGATTTCTCCGAGCACCGTCACGTCCTGATCTTCGGCCCCAACGCAGCAAAAAAAGTGTTCGGCGGACGCGATCCCGTCGGCGAGCACGTCACCATCAACGGCGAGACTTGGGACGTAATCGGCAAACTTCAACTAAAGATCCAGGACTCCTCCAACAACGGTCCCGACAACGAAAACGTATTTCTCCCCTTCGAAAGCCTGAGCGACATCAACGACATCCGCGACCCCGAGATGATCGTCTTCCAACCCATCACGCCTCTCGAGCATAAAGCCGCGCTTGCGCAGGTTCGCGAAGTCTTGGCACGCCGCCACAATTTCAATCCTAAGGATGACAAATCCAGCCCCGATTGGGACACAGTGGAAGACGTCAAAGATATTCAGCAGTTCGGGATCGCGCTCCGCCTGATCCTCGGCTTCATCGGTGTTCTGACACTCGGGGTCGGAGGCGTCGGCGTCATGAACATCATGCTGGTCAGCGTCACTGAACGCACCAAAGAAGTCGGCCTTCGCAAAGCCCTCGGCGCGCGCAATCGCGACATAGCATTTCAATTCTTAGTAGAAGCCTTGGTCCTGACCTTCGCCGCCGGCCTGGTCGGAATGCTGGTCTCGGTCGCGCTGGCCCACGCCATTCCGCCGATGCCGCTCTACTCTGCGATGTACAAAACAGCGAACCACGAAGGCGATATCATTTTGCAAACCTCCACCGGCGTCATGCTCACTGCATTCGTAATTCTCGCGTTTGTGGGCGTCTCCGCTGGCATGTGGCCTGCTCTGAAAGCTTCGCGCATGGAGCCGGTGGAGGCTCTCCGTTACGAGTGAGTCGCCTATTCCCGGTTGGGTTGAGTCGCGATTTCGATCGCCGTGACCGCGCCACCAGTCGACCTGGAAATGTGAGTTGGGCATGTGCGGAGGTGGACACCGTGTAAAAGGCGTTACACCAAACCTCCACATGAATGCCCTCTCGAATCGTTGGGCTTTTACCCATTCTCAGTTTTTGCAGATTCTCTTATTTCCACAAGTCGATAACATTCGGAAGATTATGGCGGAGGAATCTGAACGTTCGAGACGATGTTCGAGTAGCCGCTCTCCACGTTGCTCGAGTCCACTGCAGTCGAGGCGTAGCAATACGACGTCCCGTCTACTACCGCAGAGTCCGTATACAAAGTTCCGGTGTTCAGCACGGAATTGATCTTCGTATAGTTCCCGCATGAGGTCCCGTACACGGCACGGTAAATGTTGTAGCCCACGATGTTCGACGACGTGCTCGCAGTCCACGACAGATTGACCGAGTGCACAGGCACCGGCAAACCCGTTCCCGTCAGCGTTCCGGTAGTGGTGGAAGACTGTGCATTACTCGCGAAGGTCGCGGTGGCGCTCAGCGCTCCGGTTGTAAGGGGACTGAAAGTCACTGTAAATGGAACACTCTGGCCTGCCGGGATTGTCATGGGCAGCGATAGCTTGCTGATGCTGAAGACGGAATTGTTCGTGCTGGCCGCGGTGACGGTTACACTCGCACCGCTGGCGCTCAGACTGCCGGTCGCGGTTCCACTTGTTCCGATCACCACGCTACCAAGAGGCAAGGTTGCCGGCGTAACCGCAAGCACTCCAGCTGTCACTGTGCCGGTGCCGGACAATGGGATCGTCAAAGTCGGATTCGATGCAGTCGAGGTGATCGTCACACCGCCGGTGAAACTAGCTGCGGATGGCGGCGCGAATGTCACGGTGAAGTTCACGCTCTGTCCAGCCGTTAGCGTGACAGGAGTGGTAATGCCGCTAAGGGTGAACCCGGTTCCACTGATTCCAGCTTGGGAGATCGTCACACTCGAGCCACCCGTATTGGTGAGTGTTCCGGAGAGAGTCGGCTTGTTGCCCACTGTCACGCTGCCAAAGGCCAGACTGGTTGGATTCGAGGCCAAGGCGCCCACTGAAACTCCCGTGCCGGACGCTGCAATTGTTAGCGTGGGATTCGAAGCGTCCGAGGTAATGGTCACCGCGCCAGTTGCGGATCCGGTGACTACGGGGGCGAACGAAATGGTGAACGTCGTACTCTGAGAAGCATTCAGAGTGAGCGGCGTCGTAATGCCGGAAAGCGAATATCCCTCACCGCTGATGGACGCCTTCGAGATATTGACACTCGATGAACTCGAATTGGTCAGAGTCACAGTCTGCGACTGCTTGGTTCCGACTGTCTGATTTCCGAATGGCGTGCTCGTCGGATCGGATACGAGTTGGCCATCGGCCACTCCGGTTCCAGAGAGCGAAACCGTTATCTGACTATCCGAAGCGTCGCTGGTAAGAGCCGCCGTGCCGCTAAATGCGCCAGCGGCGTTGGGCGTGAACTTGACGCTGAGTGTCGCACTCTGTCCGGCTGCAATAAGAACCGGCAGACTCGGTGCGGTCAGCGAAAAATACTTGGTCGAGAGGGCCGCGCCGCTGATGGTGATTGGCGCGTTTCCGGAGTTCGTGGCGGCCACCGTGACGGTCTTGCTGCTGCCTACGGCGACGCTGCCAAAACTGAGAGAAGTCGATGCCAGCGAAAGAGTATTGGTCTGCTGTTGATTCGAAGAGCCGCCGGTACTGATTCCCTGGCACCCGCTCAATAGAGCAAGTCCAGCGAGCAGGAGGAATCCGGCCGGGCCCTTTCCGGGATTCTTCGGGGAAGTTGCTCTTGTATTAGTCTTTCGCATTATCAGTCATTCGGGCCGTAACCCCTGGAATTCAAATGACTGCCTGGACCGGGGGACGGCTCATCGCGACAAGTGTCGCCTACCCTCGTGAAATGAGATAGATATCAGCGGTACATGCGTCAAACGGCCGAAAGGCCAGTTGGGGCAGGCCTTTTGGTTGGTATCCAGAACTCCGAACCTGTGGAAAATGGAGGCTCGGCCGTCGAGGCTCTCTTTAACCTATTGAATCAATTACGCATCGGCGGAAGCGCGCTTCGCCCGCTTCAGCTTTGGCGCCCAATCCTTCGCCCGGCGTTGGGCTTCATCAATCTGCTCCGGAGTCATCAAATTCGTGATGAATCCGCGGGCCCGCACTGCACGTTCGGTGGCAACCAGGTACCACATATAAGCCTGAACAAGATCCTGCGGATCGCGGCGGCGATTCAAGTAAAGTTGCGCCAGGGCCAACTGAGCAGCCGGAATTCCCGCCTGGGCTGATTTCTCTAGCAGTTCAGATTCGCTGCTGGAGTAACCGGCGCCGGTTGCACTACCCGTCGGGAGACTCTTAGTGGAAGAATGCTCCCCAGCGTCGTGGTTCAGCGCCATGAAAAGAAGCTCAGTACGGCTCGACACCCCGAGCTTGTCAAAAATTCGAAACAGATAATTCTTGACCGTGTGCTGGCTCAATCTGAGTTGAGCGGCTATTTCGCGATTGGTTAGGCCTTCGGCCACGCTCTGCACCACTCGCAGCTCCCGGGTCGTAAGAAGTTGGATGCCGCCCGCATTCATCGCCCGTACGGCTGGCGCATTCGCCAGTGCCTCAACCGCAACTCCTAAGGAATAATTGTTGGCCCACACTTGACCCATGTGCACACTTCTAACGCATTCACTCAATTGTTCCAAGGGATCATTCTTGCTGAATAACCCTCGGGCGCCGGCGCGAAAAGCCTTTAAGACAAGATCGTCCTTCGACGAACTGAGCAACAATACAGAGCGCGTCTTTCGGTGCAGGGTGCGCAACTCGTGCAAAAGTTCAAAGCTGCGCGAAGGTTGTTCGTCGAGATTGGAGCTGATGACGAGAACATCGATGTGCTCCGCGATGACCGTAGAAACTAAGTCGCACGAGGGAGACTCAAAGGCGATCGCCTTAAGGTGTGGATCCGTCTCCAATGCGTCTACCAGCAGGCGAGTGTGAATGCGGGAGTTATCCGCCACGAGCACTCGAATCGTGGGTTCACTGCGCGCTGGATCACTGAACACGAGCATCCCCAAATCGGCAGAAAAGAATTCAGGATCGAGAACCGAATTCTGGGGGATGGACCACCGAAGGAAAATGAATCATACCGGACTATGGTCTTTTCAGGCAAGCGCTTTGCAACTCGGGTTGCAAACGACTGCAATAGGTTGCAAGATTCTGTTACCTATTGATACTGGCAAAAATGAGTGTCGCGCCACCTCGCGAAGTAATATTTCAGAACGAGTGAGTCTTTCTCTTTAAGTACATTGAATCATAGGTTTGCCACATAACAACCTGAGTCGACTGAGAAGAATGTCTCGGGGGCAATTACCCCGGTAACACGGTATCTCTTACTCTCGTTACCAGAGAAATACAGCTGTGAGACCGTGTACCTATTGCAGAGAACTGCAATCGGTTGTATGCTCGGTTTCAGTTGGCCACACCCTTTTGGGACTTCCCCAGGCCCACTATCAAGCTAGCTCCCCTGACTAGTTCCCCCAGGAACGATGAGCGCGTAGGCAGAGTTTAGAGGGATTGAACATTGCTAATGTGCCATTATGTCTATATACTTACTTGTAATTACTGGACTCATTGCGCGCGTTGCAATGCTTTGACGTTGTATGCAGGTGCTTGACATCTGCGTGCACGTGTCAGCAGTCACAGCAATGTGTATCGACAATCATAGAGTCGCTTCGCCTTTGGCGATTACGATGGCGCAAGTTTGGTGATTCTCCAGTTAAGTGTCGAAAACAGCTTCTCAGCTCTCCCCCAGAGCTCTCGAAAGAGACAAGAAGCGATGAGCCGCGAAAATATGCGATCGATGTAATCGACCAGTCGTCGAGCTAGAAATCGGTCTCTCCCCCCCCGATCTGTCTCACGTTTCTTCCGTGATCTCGCTTTAGAGATCTGGCGGCTGTGGCAATTGCCTGTCGTTGTCGGGTCGTCCTGCAGTTTGGGACTGAGAGGGCGAAGCTGTGATCGCCCCATCCAGGAACCTCATACTCGTGCAAGAGAACATGATCGAAACCGCGCGCCTGCTGGTCGTAAGCCGTGAATCGGCTGTGCTGCGACCTCTATGGTCGGTCGCGGACGCGAACTCCTGGCATATAGAAAGCGCAGTCAGCGCCTGGGAGGCAATGGAGCGAGTTCAATCGGGCATCGCTCCGCACCTCCTGCTGCTCGATCTGCCGCGCGGCGATGCTGACACCCTGCACATCCTTCGCTGGATGCGCAGGTTACGCCCAGACCTGCCGGTTATCGTGGTTTGCTTTCCCGAAGATGCCGAACGACGGCGCGAAGCAGCGCGACTTGGCGCGCAAGAAATCCTGATGCGTCCGCTCGATGAAGCAAAGCTTGAATCGGCGATCAGCCGCTATCTCATGCTCCCCGACCAGCGCCAGCCGGACCTGGACAGCCAGGACATTGAGCAAATTGGCCCCGACGCATTTTTCGTATGCGCCGGCCCAGGCGCTCGGAAGCTGCGTGCGCAAGCGGAGTTGCTCGCTGAGGCAGATGTTCCCGTCCTCATTCTCGGAGAGGCTGGCAGCGGCAAAGACACGGCTGCGCGTCTGATTCATAAACTTTCCGTTCGCTCCGGTTTCAAGTTTCTCAAGGTGAATTGTGCCGATATGCCCGCAGCGTTATTGGAAGCGGAGCTTTTCGGCGGTGACGACTCCTCCGCCGGAGATCGGACAAGTCGAGGCAAATTCGAGCGCGCCGAGAAGGGGACGATCTTTCTCGACGAAATCGCCGAAATGCCCCTGAGCCTGCAGGCCAAGCTAATGGAAGTCTTGCAGGGTAAGCAACTGCAGCGCTCGGGCAACAGCAAAACCAACGTCACGGATGTGCGCATCCTGGCAGCAACCAGCGCCAACATTGAGCGCGCGCTCGCGGAGAGGAAACTGCGCGAGGATTTGTACTATCGTCTCAGCGCTTTTACGCTCCAAGTGCCTCCGTTGCGTCAGCGCCGCGGTGAGATCGTCATCCTGTTGCGACACCTGATGCACAAGCTGGCTCGCCATTTCAATCTTCCACCTCGCGAATTCACGTCGACCATATTCGAGGCTTGCCAGCAATACTCGTGGCCCGGAAACGTAGCCGAACTTGAAACGTTTGTAAAGCGCTACTTGGTAGCGGGAAATCGGGACCTGGCTTTCGGCGAACTCGCGGTTGACCCGGCAGGAAGCGCAGCCCCGTCGCACATCGCAACTCCACCGGAGCTTCTCACTGTGAGTGGCGCGGATGAGGATCAATCCCTCTCCCTGAAATCATTCGTCCAGAGCGTCAAAGGCGAAGCAGAACGAAACGCCATCGGAACGGCTCTGCAGAAGACCGGCTGGAATCGCAAAGCGGCAGCCCGCCTGCTTCAGGTCAGCTATCGAACGCTACTTTACAAGATCGATCAATATCAGATGAGCTCTTCCGAACCTTTTTCCACCTTTCAAGGTTCCAGATTTTTCCAAGGCACGTTTAAAGCGGCAGAAAAGAGCAAAGAGTAGCCATGACGAACACCATTTGGATGAGACGGCTGGCAGCACCCCTTGCGTGCGCGCTTCTGGCGGGCACGCTCGGCGCGCAAACCACTTCCACGAGCCAATCCGCGGCAAGCGCGGATGCAGGCAGTTCCGCAAGCAAGGTCCACGACGACAACTTTGTGATCGGCAACGATGACATGCTGACGATCAATGTCTGGAAAGAGCCTGACATCTCACGATCGATTCCAGTACGATCCGACGGCAAAATCTCGCTTCCTCTGATTGGCGAAGTTCAGGCGTCAGGACGAACCCCACTAAAACTCGAGCAGGAAATCGCGAGCCGGCTGCAGAACTATATTTCGCAGCCTGAAGTTACGGTGATGGTCCAGCAAATCAACAGTCAGAAATTCAATGTGCTGGGACAGGTCGCGCACCCCGGAACGTTCGTGATTGCGAACTCTCCCACGGTTCTCGACGCGATTGCGCTCGCCGGCGGCTTCCGGGATTTCGCCAAACAGAAGTCGATCTATATCTTGCGGCAGAATACGGACGGGACGCAGACCCGCATCCCGTTCAACTACAAGGAAGTCGTGAACGGAAAGAATCCGGCGCAGAACATCAAGCTGCAGCCGCGCGACACGATCGTCGTACCCTAAAGGCGCTCCCGTGAAAACAAAACTTATCAATCGAATTTGCTCTGGGCTGGTCCTGCTGACCGTTGTGCCAGCTTGGGCTCAGGTGGAAAGTGCACCCAAGCAACCCGTGCCCGCGCTGGGCTGGTCAGACAACAGCGCCGACGCCAACGAAGATCGAATGCTGACGCCGCCTCCGGTGAGCGGCCAGAACTATCCGACGACATTTAGTTCAGAGGAGCGGTCGAACTATTTGCGCGGCGGATTAGCCTTCACCACGGCCTACAGTGACAATGCGCTGGGAGCAGATGTAAACGGCCATCCGGTCAGCGATGTAAGTTATTCCGTTGCGCCCACGATTGCCCTGGACGAGACCACTCCTCGCCTGCATAGCCTTTTGACCTATGCGCCGGGCTTCACCTTTTATCAGCACACGGATGCCCGTAACGAGACGGACCAGAACGCCTTTCTTCAATTTGAATACCGCCTGAGCCCGCACCTCACATTTAGCGCGCTCGATAGCTTCCAAAAGAGTTCGAATGTCTTCAACCAGCCGGACTTGGCGTCGGCGGGCGTCGTTTCAGGCGGGACCACGGGCGGAAACTTCTCCGTGATTGCACCTATCGCCGACCGGCTCACGAATTCCGCCAACGTCGGTTTGACCTATCAATTCAGTTTGAACAGTCTGGTCGGGGCGAGTGGGTCGTTCACGAATCTGCACTATCCCGATCCTACGCAAGTTCCCGGTTTATACGACGCGAGTTCGCAGGCAGGATCTGCCTTCTATTCGTTTCGTGTTGCCAAGCGTAACTACGTCGGGGCCATCTACCAGTACCAGCGCCTGGTTTCGTATCCGACCGCCAGCCTGAACGAAACGGATACTCACGCTGTCCTTTTCTTCTACACCCTGTATACGACTTCGAAATCTTCGATCTCGTTCTTCGGAGGGCCACAACACTCCGACACTCTGCAACCGCTTCCCCTGCTGCCGCTGCGGAGTTGGACCCCTGCAGCTGGAGCCAGCGTGAACTGGCAAGGCCGCCGCAACAGTTTTGCAATGAGCTACGCCCACACCGTTGCCAGCGGCGGAGGACTGATCGGTGCCGTGCAACTCGACAGTGCCAGCGCATCCTTCCGTCAGCAGATCTACCGAACGCTCACTGCAACCGTCGCGGGCGGCTATGCGCAGAATGATCTTCTGGGAGCCTTACTCCCGGGAGCCAGCAACGGACACTCGATCTCAGCCACCGCCTTGTTGCAGCAGATGGTGGGCCAGCATGTGAACGTGCAACTCGGGTACACGCGACTCCACCAGGACTACAGCAACGTGTCAGTCCTGTCGACCAATCCCGACACGAACCGGGAGTTTGTTTCGATCTCCTATCAATTTTCCAAGGCATTGGGACGGTAAATTATGGTTGACGATCTCGAAGAGAAAAGCCCGGAAGGTCTCGACCTTCAACACTATCTCGGAGTTGTGCGCCGGCGGCACTTCCACTTCCTGATACCGCTGTTCCTCGCTTGGGCTATCGTGTGGGCTGTGAGTTGGGTGCTTCCCAAGCGCTACCAATCGAGCACTCTGATTCTGGTCGAGCAGCCGACCATGCCGAAGGATTACGTCACGCCCAACGTCAGCGATGACTTGCAGCAGCGCATGCAGAGCATCACGCAGCAGATCCTCAGCCGGACGCGCCTTCTCCACATCATCGAGCAGTTCAATCTCTACACTACTGAGCATGCCAGGCGAACGCCGGACGAAAAAGTTGAGCGCATGCGCAAGGACATTGATATCCAGTTGGTGCGCGACGGCAACCAGATCACAGCATTCAATGTTTCCTACTCGTCGCGCGATCCCCATCTCGCCCAGCAGGTCACCAGCGAGCTAACCAACCTGTTCATCAGCGAAAACCTCGAAGTGCGCCAGCAGCAGTCCGAAGACACAACGCAATTCCTCGAAAGCCAGCTCGAGACCGCACGCAAGACTCTGGCCGACCAGGAAGACAGAATTCGTCAGTTCAAGGCGCAGCATGTCGGAGAGATGCCAGGACAGCTTGCGAGCAATCTGCAGATTCTTACCGGCCTGCAATCCCAATTACAAAATGAAGAAGACGCTCTCAACGCGGCGCGACAACAGCACGTCTATTTGCAAACTTTGGCCGACCAGTACCGGTCTCTGCAGGGTTCGTCGAAGAATCCCGACGGAACCAACGTCGGCCTTCCGGCTCTCGACCAGGAATTGGAGGCCCTCCGGGCTAAGCTTGCCGACCTGAGCTCACACTACACCGACCGCCATCCCGACGTGCGCAAGGTGAAAGAACAGATCGCAAAAACGGAAAAAATGCGTGATCAGTTGCTAGCCGGCCTGAAGATCAAAGGCACCGATGGTGGCACTGACAATCCAACTGCATCGACAGGCGGAGATACCTCGCAGGCTTCGACGTTAGCTCCGATCCAAAGCCAGTTGCGGTCCAATCAGCTGGAAATCACCAACCGCGAACATTCTGTAGCGACCTTGAAGGCCAAGCTCGACGAGTATCAGGGACGCTTGAATCAGGAACCGATTCGCGAGCAGCAGTTAGCCGACTTGACGCGCGGCTACGACCAGTCCAAATCGAATTACGACGATTTGCTGAAGAAGAAGAACGAGTCGAAGATGGCCACCAGCATGGAATTGCTGCAGCAGGGCGAACGCTTCCGTGTCGTCGACCCTCCGGCTCTTCCGCAGAAACCCGAGTTTCCAAATCGCCTCAAGTTCTGCGCCATCGGACTCTTCGTCGGGATCGCCCTCGGCACGCTGGTTGTGACTGCATTTGAAATGATGGATGACCGTCTGTACGACGCCAAGGAAATCAAAAAGCTGCTCCCGGCGGACGTCATTGGTGAAATTCCCGCTATTGTGACCGTCGCAGACGAGCAAATCGCAAACCGCAGAATCCTGATCGGGTGGGCAACCGCTGCACTCGTCTTTATCACGATCCTGGCCGGATCGGCCTTAAGTTATTTGCGCGGATAATTTCCTAATCATGTACAAGACTTTCTACAATCTGAATCGAAATCCTTTCGAGATCACTCCCGATCCGTCGTTTCTTTACGCCACCAAGAAGCACAACGAAGCGTTGGCGGCGCTCTATTACGGCGTGAAGCGGCGCAAGGGTTTCGTTGTCATGACGGGTGAAGTTGGGACGGGCAAGACCCTCCTCATCCGTTGCCTGCTTCAAGTGCTCCACGGCGCAAACATTTCTTACGCCTACGTGTTTAACCCGCGCTTGAGCCCAATGGAATTCCTGCAATACATCGCGGGAGACTTCCAGCTTCCGACCGCCGGAAAATCGAAGAGCGAGCTTCTGCTGGATCTGAGCAGCTATGTGATTGCGCGCCATCAGCAAGGCCGCACGACCGTTCTGGTAGTCGACGAGGCGCACCATCTTTCGGCGGAGTTGCTCGAGGAAGTTCGTCTCTTGACCAACCTCGAAACGCCGCAAGAGAAGTTACTGCAGATTCTGCTCGTCGGACAGCAGGAACTCGACGCGAAGCTTGATTCCAGGGATCTGCGCCAGCTGAAGCAACGTATTGCGCTCCGTTCCCACCTTGGCGCCTTGAGTCTGGACGAGACCTGTGGGTACGTATATTGCCGTTTGAAGTTGGCGGGCAATCCCAACCCGGCTGAGGTTTTCCCGACGGACGCCATTCTTGAATTGCACCGGCAATCGCGAGGCTTTCCCCGGTTGTTGAATACATTATGTGAAAACGCACTGATCAGCGGATTCGCGCGGCAGTCGCACAGCATCACGCCAGACATCATCGAAGGGATCGCCGCGGACTTCCGACTCAATGTCGTGCATCCCTCGACCGCCGACCCGTTGGATGGTCACTCGACGGAAGTCGAGCAGGCAGCCAAGACGATTCTCGAACTTTTAACACATTTGCGGGAAGGCCAGCCGAGCGGATCGGATTCAGCTATGGCGATGGGTGTAGGGGAGCGTAAATGAGCCGTATATTTGACGCACTGCAACGAGTGGGCGTGGAGCAGACCGGGGTGGAATATCCCGACATGGTCTCGGTCGCGACAGAGGTTTTCGAAGCGCCGCGCAGGTCGGTCCTGGATCCTACGACCGATCAGACGGCGGAGCCCTCGCCCCTCTCGGTTCTCGATCCACTCAGAGAAGCACAAACACCTCGGCCGACCCTTGAGGTGCAGCCAGATTTTCCTTCGCTGGAGATTGCGATCCCGTCCTCCAGCCGGGTTGTCTATTTCTCCGAGCCAGATAGTCTCGCCGCCGAGAAATTCCGCTTCTTGGGCGTACGCTTGCGGCAGCTTCGCCAGACCAGGCCGCTGAAGAAAGTGCTCGTGACCAGCACCATCCCGGAAGAAGGAAAGAGCCTGGTTTCGGCGAATCTCGCCGGAGTCCTTGCCCAGCGAAAAGAAAAAGTATTGCTGATCGAAGGGGACATGCGGCGTCCCACCCTCGCCCAGCAATTCGGCCTCAGCAAGCTGCCGGGTCTGGCGGAGTGGTTGCAGAACGGCCAGCAGACTGCTTCGAACATCTACCGTCTCGAAGGCTTGGGCTTCTGGTTCATGCCCGCTGGCGATCCTCCGGCAAATCCGCTCGAACTGATGCAGTCCGGCCGTCTCTCTGCACTCATGGGGCCGCTGACGAATCTGTTTGATTGGATCATTGTGGATTCACCTCCTCTGCTGCCCCTTGCCGATACCACAGTCTGGGCTCGGATGACCGAAGGTACCCTATTGGTCGCCCGCGAAGGTAAGACTGAAAAGCCCTCGTTGAAGCGTGGTTTGGAGATTCTGAAAAAGTCTGACCTGCTGGGAGTCGTCTTGAATGGCTGCTCGCAGCTTGATCTCAAAAACTATTACCAACGTTATGGACCGCCCGGACGGAAGTAAAAT
This sequence comes from uncultured Acidobacteriaceae bacterium, assembly GCA_963786095.1. GTDB lineage: Bacteria > Acidobacteriota > Terriglobia > Terriglobales > Acidobacteriaceae > Sulfotelmatobacter. Next base: position 324,420 of record CAWAXV010000021.1, read on the forward strand.
TCTCTCCGCGCAACCCGACTACTTTCATCTCCCCCGCACGATTTCGCTGGTTCAGCGAAATTTACCGGCCCCCCTCCCTCGGCCATTTGTACGCCAGCTTGTTATTCGCTTCTTCACTCAACCACAAGCTCAAAAAGCCGTAGGAGGAGAACTGTGAATTCCGAATCTGAAATGGAAAATGTAAGCAATGGAGTCCTGGCCGCCCGCGCCCTCGACCGCAGCACGCTCAGTGAAGAGGCCTTTCACCGCATGATCTCAACTGAACGGCGGCGAACCGGACGGTCGCGCAAATCTTTTTTGCTGATGTTGCTCGACATGGGCGATCCCTCGAGCCCGAAGCAAAACAAGCCCACTCTTCGGAAAATCATGTCCGTACTGTCCTTGATGTTGAGGGAGACGGATGTGACTGGATGGTACAAAGAGGACACCGTCGTCGGAGTAATGTTTACTGAAATCACGCTCGACGAGCAAAACGTCATTCCGGCTACGATGATGAGCCGCGTAACGCAAACGCTGAAGAGCCATCTGCCAGCTGCTCAATTCCGGCAAATTGGAATCTCGTATCACCTGGTTTCTGAAGGTGGCGCCCAAGCAACCTCAGCGTCGACCACGCGTTCCTCAACTTATCCCGGCCCCGCGCTGCCAAACTCAAAACCCGCAGGGGAAACGTTCCCGGTTGCCGGAGACTGATCGACAACCGTTCGGAAGCTGTAGTCGACCCAAGCAAGGCCTCGACTTTGAGGTCTCTATCGGAAATCTTTCCCGCCCAGAAGATGATCTCTGCTGAGCGGTTTAGTCCTACGGAGGTCTGGACAGAAGTGAAACCAACCGTCTTGGTTGCGGCAACATCCCATTGGTTCCCGACCGCACGGCTCGCCATGGCACTCACAAAGGCCGGGTGCGTTGTCGAAGCAGTGTGTCCGCCGCGCCACCCCCTTTGCAGCACCAGCGCTGTCCGGCGGACGCACACCTACCGCGGCCTGGCGCCGTTGATGTCCATCTCGAATGCGATCGCGGCCGCCAAACCGGACCTGATCGTGCCCGGGGACGACCTCTCAACCCGTCATCTCCACCACCTCTATCGCAGGGAGTGTAACCACGGTCAAAACGGATCTGGAATTTGCGCACTCATTGAACGCTCATTCGGCTCACCCGAGAGCTTTCCGATCGTGTATGAAAGAGCCGCCTTTATGCGGCTCGCCGAGGGCGCCCAGATCCGGGTTCCCTGGACGAGGCCTGTCGCGAATCTCGACGAATTACGAAACTGCACCGCGCAGATGGGTTTTCCCCTTGTCCTCAAAGCCGACGGCACCTCTGGTGGCAACGGCGTAAGGGTTGTCTACACACTGGAAGAAGCTGAGCGTGGTTTTCGTACGTTACAAGCGCCTCCTCTGTTGGCCCGAGCCGCCAAACGCGCGCTGGTCGACCGCGACAAAACCTTGATTTGGCCGTCACTCCTGCGCCATCGCCCGCAAGTAAGCGCGCAAACATTTGTGGAAGGCCGCGAGGCTACGAGCACAGTCGCCTGCTGGCAGGGAGCGGTTCTCGCCGGCCTGCACTTCGAAGTAATCCAGAAACGATATTCCGCTGGACCCGCCACCGTGATGCGTTTGGTGGATAACCCGGAGATGGTGAGCGCGGTTGAAAAAATGGTCCGCCGCCTCAATCTCTCGGGCCTTCATGGCTTTGATTTCATGCTGGAAGCAAATACTGGAAACGCCTGGCTGATCGAGATTAATCCTCGCACTACGCAAGTCGGACACCTTACACTCGGCGCGGGCCGCGACCTTCCCGCTGCCCTGTGCGCGGCTGTAACCGGAAATGCCCTTGAGCCGCGGCGTGCATTAACCGAGAACGACACCATCGCCTTGTTCCCCCAGGAATGGATGCGTGATCCTGCGAGCCCGTTTCTGAGCTCGGCTTATCACGATGTTCCCTGGGAAGAACCTGAGTTGCTTCGAGCCTGTGTGCGTCACGCCCGCAAACAGAATTCCCTGAAAGCGCAATCAAACTGGCAACAGGCTTTATCGCCGGTTCGAGCACCTAGAGCATAAGAGCCCGCCGCTGGTAACTTTTCGAAATTCCGAAACTAACGCAACACTGCAGATCTGAAGCGCCACTTCAGACAGCTCCCCCGGAATTCAAGGCTCAGGTCTTAAGCAATGATTCCCATTCAAGACAAAAGTGGAGCAGGAGAAAAAGTGACTCTACGTCGTTCGAATCAACCTCTGGCCCCAGCAGCCGTGCAGAATCGCGAATGCGTGATTCTCGATGAAGAGTCGTTCCGGCGCATGGTTGCGCTGGAAAGAAAGCGTACCGAGCGCTCCCGCAAGCCGGTGCTCTTGATGCTGCTCGATGCGGGAAACTTCCTTCCCTTCGATAGGTCCGGAAGAGTGCTCAGCAATATCCTGTCCGCCCTCTCGTTGTCTACCCGCGACACCGACGTGACTGGCTGGTATAAGGACAACGCCATCGTGGGAGTGATGTTCACGGAAATCAGCATGGATGATCATGGAGCCATTCTCGGCATCATGATGAATCGCGTGAGCCAAACTCTGCAGAATAATCTGACTCTCGATAAATTCAGCCAAATCAGCATCTCGCTGCACGTTTTCCCCGAGGACTGGAATCACGAGACATCGCCGGCAAATCCCGCTTTGTATCCGGACCTCGTCCATCGCGACAAGACACAACGAGGAGCGCTCGCACTGAAGCGCTTCATGGACGTCGTCGGCAGCCTGATGGCGATTGTGTTCTTCGCTCCTTTGTTTCTCCTGGTCGCGGCCCTGGTCAAACTCGGCTCCAAGGGCCCGATCTTTTACAAGCAGGAACGCCTTGGGCAGTTCGGTAACCCTTTCACCTTCCTCAAATTCCGGTCCATGTATGTGAACAACGATCCGAAGATTCACCAGGAATTCATGAAGCGTGTGATCAGCGGAGACCACGACGCCAAAGCCGAAGGCGAGAACAAGGGCATCTACAAAATGACCAACGACCCCCGCATCACCCGCATCGGCCGCTTCCTTCGCCGGACCAGCCTCGATGAACTGCCTCAGTTTTTCAACGTTCTTCGAGGCGACATGTCCCTCGTTGGCCCCAGGCCACCGCTCGCGTATGAATGTCAGGAATACGACATCTGGCACCGCCGGCGCGTCTTTGAAGTCAAACCCGGAATTACTGGCCTGTGGCAGGTGATGGGACGCAGCCGCGTACGCTTTGACGACATGGTGCGCCTCGACCTGCTGTACGTGCGCACCTGGTCAATCTGGCTCGATCTGCAAATTCTGGTCAAGACTCCCCTGGCAGTCCTGCTCGGCGAAGATGCGTTCTAATCTTCGCTGTGCATTCCGTTAAAACACAAACATACAGTAGAAGTAGGCATTTGGAGAGCGGTCGTATGAGCTTAGGTATAGCAGCATCATCAATCAAGTGGCCGAACGTTGCGCAACTGGAGGCCGAACGAGAAGTCGCCGCTTGCATTGATCCGCTCGCGGATCCTCGTTGGAACGAGTTGGTGGGGAATCACACCAGGTCCACCTTATTTCACTCCTCGAATTGGCTGAAGGCCCTATCTCAGACCTATGGTTACACGCCGGTCGCCTACACCACATCGGCCCTGGGTGAGCGACTACAGAACGCGCTGGTCTTCTGCCGTGTGGAAAGCTGGTTGACCGGGCGACGATTGGTTTCGCTGCCCTTTTCCGATCATTGCGACCCGTTAGTAGACACGGAAGAAGATGCTCATTTGTTGATGACAGCAATTGAACAAGAAGCGAGCCGGGAGCAATGGCGCTACATTGAAATGCGCCCCACACTCCAGTTCGAGCCCTCGACCTCGCTGCACCGTTCGACGATCCGCTACACCTTTCATGAACTGGACCTCACTCCAGACATCGACACACTCTTTCGCCATTGTCATAAGGATTCGACACAGAGGAAGATTCGTCGCGCCGAGCGCGAACATCTGCAGTATTGCGAAGGTTCGAGTGAAGCACTTCTCGACATCTTCTACCGTTTGTTCACCATCACGCGAAAACGGCACCACGTACCGCCGCCGCCGCGCTCATGGTTCGTCAATCTGATGGAGTGTTTTGGAGATGCGCTGAAGATTCGGGTAGCGCTGCAAGGCCAGCGTCCAGTTGCAGCAATCATCACCATTCGCCACAAGAACACTCTGACCTACAAGTACGGCGGCTGCGATTCCGGCTTCACGAATCTCGGCAGCATGCACTTCCTCCTATGGAAGTCCATCCAGGAAGCCAAGGCCGCAGGACTTCAGAAGTTCGATTTTGGCCGGTCTGATGCCGACCAACAAGGCCTGATCACCTTCAAAAGCCGGTGGGGCTCTACTCGCTCTGACTTACACTATGCGCGCTATAGTCTTTCGCCGAGTTCACAGCATTTTTTTGATTTGTCTTCCTCGAACTGGAAATCAATTGCCTCTAAATTCGTGATTTCGCACTCACCGAACACGGTTTTGTCCGCACTCGGGTCGGTTTTATACGGCCACGTCGGATAGCAACTACTCCCCGGTCCGCTGCTTTAACGAACAATTGGGCCCTGATCTCGACTCTATGAACACAGCATCTGACAAATTGCTCCCTCTGCCTTCCACTACAGTGGATCGACCCCTTGTGTCGATCGTCATCGTGGTTTGGAATGCAAAAAAATACGTGTTTGATTGCCTTAGCTCGTTGCGCGAACAGTGCGGGCACCTTTCTGTGGAAGTCATCGTCGTCGACAATGCCTCGACCGATGGATCTCCGGACATGATTTCGGAAATATTTCCCGAATTCACCTTGATCCGGAACTCCGAGAATCTCGGATTCGCCAAAGCGAACAACATCGGGATCGCAAAGAGTACCGGGCACTATGTCGCGCTGGTGAACTCCGACGTGAAATTTACCGGCGACTGCTTCTCGCCGATGCTCAAATATTTTGAAGAGAACCCAGGTATGGCCATGCTGGGGCCAAAGATGCTCGGGGCCGACGGTGAAGTCCGCCGATCGACCATGCGCTTTCCCACCATCTGGAATTACTTATGCCGCGCCTTTGGACTCGATGCCGTATTTAAGAAGTCTCGCTGGTTTGGTGGATTCCTGATGGCTGACTTCGACCACAAAACCACCAGGCCCGTCGAGGTATTGAACGGATGGTTCGTCATGGCCCGGCGAAGCGCTCTTGAGCACGTGGGCCTTCTGGATCCGCAATTCTTTATGTATGGTGAGGACATCGATTGGTCCTATCGCTTTCGTCAGGCCGGAGAGCCTGTCGTGTTCTTTGCTGACGCCGAGGCAATTCACTATGGAGGAGCCAGTTCCTCCAATGCTCCGATTCGCTTCTACCTTGAAATGTGCCGGGCCGATTGTCAGCTTTGGCGAAAGCATCGTGGCTGGCCGGCGAGAGTCGCTTTCTTCGTCATTTTTGGCATCCACCACTCTGTGCGCCTTTGTGGAGCGGCCGGTGCCTATCTCTTTAGGCCATCGCAGAGACCGACAACCTTATTCAAACTTCGGAGAAGTGCTGCCTCCCTGCAATGGCTAAGCACACCTAAAAACCATGCATTTTCCGGCGAATAGACCAGGAAATGAGGATAAAACATGGAGGATCAGCTGGTTGAACCCATCTCCGGGTACGTTCAAAGTGGGAACTCGAAAGGTCAGGACTCCTGGGTCATGCCCTTCTGAGACTGGCGCGACCGATCGAGCCGCCATACCCTTGTCCTTAGGCGCCCGCCACGCAGTGAGCGCTACGACATGTGACATGGGAGTACCAATGAGCCGACTGATCCCCCCCGCGCTGCTCAAGTTGCTGGTCTGCATCGCGATTTCCGGAAGCGCTTCTGCCACGACCTATTACATCGCAGCCAATGGCAGTGATACCAACAATGGCACGACCAACTCGACCGCATGGTCTCATGCACCCGGCATGCCGGGGTGCAAAAACACTTGCTCCTCCACCACGCCGAAAGCTGGAGATCATTTTGTTTTTCGTGGCGGCGACACTTGGCATTTTGGAAACAGTTCTGCCAACCCTTATGTCGGAGGGCAGTGGAAGTGGACCTGGAGTGGATCAAGCAGCAGCCCGATCTACATCGGTGTCGACCAGACCTGGTTCGCCGGCAGTTCGTGGGCCCGTCCAATTTTCAGCGGGGATAACCCGCTGAGCGCATCATTTGTGACGAGCTGCGCCCACGACTTATCCACCTTGAATCTCGTTTATCTCAATTCGTTGTCCTATGTAACGCTCGATAATTTTGAGTTTTCCGGAGAATGTTGGGCTGGTCAGATATCGAGTCAGGCCACCATTTATATGCCCAACAACACGAACGTCATCATCTCGAATTCCTATTTTCACGGATGGACCACTGTCGATTCCGCCTACGACAATCACTATTCGATTCTGGGCGGAGGTACAGGCACTGGAGTTCAGTTTGTCGCCGACGTATTCGATGGCTCCGATTCATCGCACGCCGCGGCCGGCTCCTCCCACTGTCTTTGGACTGCGTTTCAGGGTTCTCCCTGTCAGAGTGGCCAGGGAATTTACATGACCGCCTACGACGTCCACAACTCGATCTTTCGCTATCTCTCGAACATGATGGTCACGACTAACACGTACACGGTTCATGACAGCATCTTCGAATACCTTTATCCCAGCTTTCAGGGTGGCGGCAGCGCGCAACATCCCAACGTGATCAACGAAGTGACCAACGTAGCCGGATCGAACACGTATTTTTATAACAATATTGTTCGGCACACCTACGTCACCGAGGATATCTACCTGGCTGTCGGCAACACGGCATACTTCTTCAATAACGTGTTTTACGACAACATGAACGTCGCTGGCTTGGGCGGAGTGCCCTCCGGTTGCGTACGTTTCAACGCTGTTAGCTCTTCGGGAAGCCAGACGGCCTACATCGCCAACAACACGATCGACACGGGATGCCAGATCAACTTCGACAAAGTCAATAGTCCTTTGCAGCCCTGGAACGGCACGGCCTTTTTTCAGAACAATCACTTCATCGGCTTTTCCAATCTGAACAGCGCGTACGTATGCAACACGACCGGCGCTTGTACGATTACCGACAAGGGCAACGAAGTTTTCCAGACCGAATCTGCGGCCAACGCCCAGGGATACACCTCTGGCAACAATTACGCTCCCACAACTTCGACCGGAGCTACCGTGGGCACGGGTTCCAGCCTGAGCAGTTCCTGCACGATCTATAGCAGTGACTCCGAACTGTGCAAGGGCACGCTGAACGTGGACGAGATCAGCGGAAGCGGCGGCGAAATCGCCAATTTCCCGGGGAACCCCATCGTCGCGCGGCAGTCTACATCGTGGGATGCGGGTGCCTACCAGTTCGCAACAACAACACAAGTGAATCCGCCGACAGGTTTGACGGCGGTCGTTCAATAGGTATCTTTAAAATCGGTCCTTCCCCCGTTCGAAGCTAACGTCGCGCGTGCGACGTTAGCCTGCCTCCCCAATTTTCGTCTTGTCCCGTCCATATCTCTCTTAAATTTTCGTGACGCTCTCCGTCATAGCTTCGGCGCTTCTCCTCGATCCCGAACAGGGACCGCTTCACCTGAAGTTTGGGGGAGGCCCCAGCGACAGCACGTTCCATCCTCTCGTGCTGGCGGCGATAGTAGTAGTTGGTTCTCTGATCCTGGTTTGGCCACGAAAGAAGATACTCGGTCCTTTCCTGCTGGCCGCTCTTCTTGTCCCCTCTGATCAGGTTTTGGTGCTCGGGGGAGTTCATTTCCCGATGTTGCGGGTTCTACTTTTGTTCGGAATTGCCCGGCTGCTGAAAGAGAAGATTACCTCGCACCGGCTGTTCAGCGGAGGCGTCAACAAGATTGATTTTGCCGTCACCCTGCTGACCGTCATCATTGCGATCAATCAAATCCTGCTATTCCAGGTGATGGGAGCAGTCGTCAATCAGTTGGGCAACATCTACAACGTTCTTGGATCGTACTTTCTCCTCCGTTTTCTGATTCGCGATGAGCAAGACCTGGTGCACACCATCCGAACTCTGGCCTATATCGCAGCTTTCGTCGCCGTGATCATGACCTACGAAGTCACGACCGGACACAATCCGTACGCCATGTTGGGAGGCGCGAACGCCTCCGTCTATTCCCAACTGGTTCAGCGTGGCGAGCGCTATCGTGCGCAGGCGGGCTTCGCGCACTCCATTCTGGCTGGAACTTTCGGAGCGGTCCTAGTGCCACTGTTTATCGCCCTGTGGTTCAAGGGCAAGGAACATCGCCCGCTCGTCGTGGTTGGCCTGATCTCCACCGTCGTGATGACGTTGGCTTCGAACTCAAGCACTCCCGTATTGGCGTATGCGGCTGGCGTACTCGCCCTATGCGCGTGGCCGGTTCGCACCTGGATGCGCGCCATCCGCTGGCTGTTCGTTCTCACTCTCGTCACCCTACATCTGGTCATGAAAGCACCGGTCTGGCATCTGATTTCGAGAATTGATATTTCGGGAGGCTCTTCCGGATATCACCGCTACATGTTGATCGATCAGTGCATTCGTCACTTTTCCGATTGGTGGCTGATTGGCGTAAAAGACACCAGTGTCTGGGGCTGGGACATGTGGGATACGGCCAATCAGTACGTCGGGCTCTGCGACGGCTCGGGGCTGCTCCCATTCATTTTGTTCGTTGCCATCCTCGTTTACGGATTCAAATATCTCGGCCGCGCTCGGCGCCGCGCAAAACAGGATCGCAACTCCGCGCTGTTTTTGTGGGCGCTGTCAGCTGCCTTGTTTGCGAATGTTGTCGCATTCATCGGAATCTCCTACTTTGACCAGACGATCGTCGCCTGGTATGCCCTGCTGGCCATGATCTCCGTGGCAGTTGCCATTCGTCCCGCGATGGAATTGAGTCCAGTGCAGAGTCCTGCAGTCGCTTCGGCTGAAGATTTGGACCGTCTGCCCGAACCGGTCGTCGCGCAATCAATCACCGCCGAAGGTATCGCAACTCCGAACTCTTCCGTCTGGCCACGAATTCGAAACACCGTATCCCAATGAGCGAACAGCCAAATACAACCACCGGCGTGGTGGACATGATCTCGCCGGGTCTCGAAGTCGGACTTGAAGCCGGACTCGAGGCAGGCGTTCGCTCCGACGAGCGTCCTGAGGAGACGACCGCGCCTGCAAAAACAGCTGCTCCGACTTCGAGCCGCGATCTCGCCGTCTCCATCGGTCGCAACACCTTGTTCGGGATGATGGCCAAGGTTGCCCAGGTCGGGAGTCGCTTGGTGACCATCCCGATCGTCATCGCTCACCTCGGACTCGGTGGATACGGAATCTGGTCGATTATCATGACCCTCGCTGCCTACATGCGCTTCGGCAGCTTTGGAATCAAGTCTGCCTTTCAGAAATATGTCGCGGAAGCGACCGGCAATGGCGATTTCGAGACCGCCAGCAAGCGCCTCAGCACCGGCAGCGCCGGCATGCTTTTGTTGTCCATTGCGTCCATACCCATCGCGCTCTTCGCGACCATCTTGGCCAAGGCCTCCGGAGTACCGCCGGAGTTCCTGTCGCCGGCTGCCAAGTCCATCGCGACACTCGCGCTGATCATGGTTCTCTCCAACGTTGGCGCCGCTTACGAAGCCATCGTGATGGGCGGCCACCGCATCGATCTGGCCCGAAACTTCTCCACCTTTTTCACGGTGGCCGAGGCGGTGGCGATCGTTATCTGTTTGCATTTCGGCAGAGGCCTCTTTGCCATGGCCATCGTCATGGCCGCTTCTGAAGTCGGATACCTTTTATGTTGCGCTGTCAGCGCCAAGAGAATCCTGCCTCAAGTTCAATTGAGTGCAAGGTTTGTGACCAAGAGCGTAATCGGCGAACTGGTCCGCTTCGCCGGAAGCTATCAGTTGGTAAATATTTTGGAGGTGCTGTACCTCTCCATTCTTCCCGTAACAGTGCTTCGGGCGTTTGGTGCGAATTCCTCAGGCGTTTACGCGCTCACCACGCGGGTCGTTACGTCAGCGCTCATGTTGTGGGAGGCCTTCCTCCTGCCCATTCTTTCTGGAGGAGCCATGGTGCATGCATCGGGCTCGAAGGAAGAAATGCGCAGGCTGATTCACAAGTCATTCAAACTCACCTTGGGCGTGTGCCTGTTCCCGCTGACATTTATCGCAACGTTCGGACCATCCATCATCTTCGTCTGGACCGGACAAGCAGATCCGTCGTTGCCGGTTGCATTGAGACTCGTGTGTACCGCTGGATTTTTCTCGTCGTTCTCTTCACTAGCACTCGTGCTGTATCGGGCTTCGGGAAATGCTCTTTTTGACAATATCCGCCAAGGTCTGCGGATTGCAGTGCTGCTCTCCATCGTTACCTTCGCCGGCAAATTGGGCTTCTACGGTGTATTAGCCGGACTCGCCGTCGCGGAACTTGCCGGCATGGTCTTCATGCTCTTCGCCATCGGTAAGACGTTTCACGCTTTTCATCCCAAGGATCTGTTGCCCGATGCGGTGAAGCTGACTTCGGCGACCGCCTGCATTCTGATCGCGGGCTTCGTCGCCTCGAGGATCCCACTGACGCTCACCTCGAACGTTCGCCTGGCGGCAGTCTTCGATTTAGGAAAGGTGACGCTCGCTTGTCTTTTGGCCATGTGGCCGGCGATCTGGTTCACCCGCTCGCTGACCAAAGCCGAGAGAAACGCTCTTGTCCACATTGTTGTTCCGCAGCGCGTGCGCGCTGCCAGCCTATGAACACAAACACTATCGAGCAGCGTCCGGCCGAAGATCCCTTGAGCGTGATTGCCGCAATGGGATCGCGCTGGCACAGCATCTGGCTCGGCCGCACTTATCCCTTCGCTGCGTTCGGCCGCAATGTCAGCATCGACTCCTCGTGTGACATTGCGAAGTCCATGGCTCCTGAAATCAGTTTGAGCGACGACGTCTATCTTGCGCCGGATGTCTGGATCAACGTCGTTCCCGGAGCGCCATGCCCCGCCCCCAAGATCGTGATCGGACGCGGATGCAAAGTGGGAAGGGCGACCAGCATTTCTGCAAGACATCAGATCGTCCTTGAAGACGACGTGCTAATCGCTCCGTCGGTCTCGATCACGGATCACGAGTCATCCGATTTCGTGGGATTGCCTGCCATGTCGAGCGGTCCGGCCGGAAGAATCGTCATCGGGCAAAACTCTTGGCTCGGCTTTCGGGCATCGATTCAATGCGCCGGCACGGACTTAACCATCGGACGCAACAGCGTGGTTGGAGCGAACGCGGTGGTGACCTGCAGCTTTCCCCCTTTCAGCGTCATTGGCGGTAACCCCGCCAAACTCATCAAGCTGTACGACCCTAAGACTGGGAAATGGACAAGGCCGAATGAATAGCACACTCGATATCGCCCTGGAAGAAACAGCAGTTTCCACAGACGAGCAGTCCGTCGCATGTCCCATCTGCGGAAGTGGTGAGGTCGGCGATTTGCTCGAGGCACCCGATCGCTTCCATCTGCGGACGGAACTCTATCGCCTCGCTCGCTGCGCTTCCTGCCATGGAGTCTGGCTCCTCGACCCCCCGGCCCCGCAGGACATGGGACGCCACTATACGTCGGACTATCACGCCGCAATCGTTGCTGCCGGCGAAGGCTCTGCGGCGAAGCGCTGGAAGCCGCAGGTCGAACTGATCTCCCGCTTTAAGCAGAGTGGCGCGATCCTCGATATCGGATGCAGCTCTGGTGGATTTCTCAGCACGATGAAAGGCCCTTCTTGGAATTTGTATGGCATCGAAATGGAGGAGTCGACTGCGGAGAAAGCCCGCGCCAACACCGGCGCAAAAGTATTCGTCGGCGACGCGGTAATGGCTCCTTTCGCTGCAAACAGCTTCGATGTCGTGACCTGCTTTGACGTTCTCGAACATGTCTACGATCCCCGGGAATTTCTGACGAAGGTGCACCAGTGGTTGAAGCCGGGCGGTATTTACTGCGCGATGATGCCCAACATCGACTCGTGGGAAGCGCGCGTTTTTGGCACCTACTGGTATGGCCTCGAGCTGCCGCGGCATATCACCCATTTCTCTCCTACGTCGTTGCGCAGCCTCATGGCCACCCTGGGATTCGAAGAAGCCGTAGTCCGGACGCAGCCTATTTCCTACATCGAGCGCAGCATGCGCTACATCGGTGGAGAGATTTCACAGCGGATGGGATTCTCGCCCACTCCTCAATCGAAGCCCCAACCGCTCAGCTTCGCACAGAGGGCGGTCCGTAAGGTAATCCGGCTGGCGGTGATTGCACCGATAGCGCGTACCGCATCCCTCGCTGGTGCCGGACCTAGCCTCGAAGTTGTCTTCAGAAAGCGGAAGGCTTAATCACCTTGGTTTCTTCAAGATCATTCGCGCTCAAAGAATCCATGCATCAGGCAGAACAGGTTTCGTTTGCTCGTCCACTGCCGTGGACCACGCGCATCGCCAATCTGCTTCATCGCCTGTGGGTAGTGTCGACCTACCCGTTTATTTCCGTAGGAAAAAACTTCGGCATTCACCCCACTTGCGATTTGCGCCGCCCAACTGCGGCGGGAATTAAAATCGGGAACTCCGTCTGGCTCGACCAGGATGTCTGGATCAACATTCCCATCATCCCCAAGACTACTGAGCCCATCATTCAGTTTGACGATGGTTGCAAGATCGGCAGGCGTTGCGTCATCTCGGCAAAGAACAAAATCCACTTCGAGAAGAACGTGATCTTCGCTCCTTCTGTTCTCGTGATGGATCACAATCATTCCTTCCAGGATGTCACCCTGCCAATCTCGGAGCAGGGCGTGACCGAAGGCGGAACGATCCGCATTGAAGAAGGATGCTGGATCGGTTTTGGCGCAGCCATTGTCTGCACTCATGGCGATCTCACGATCGGAAAGAATTCCGTCATTGGCGCAAACTCAGTTTTGACGAAGAGCGTCCCTCCCTACTCCGTTGTAACCGGTAACCCTGGCAGAGTCGTCAAACGCTTCGACCCCACAAAAGGCTCGTGGGTATTGGGGTCCGGCGTGGCCGCACCGCGCAAGCAAACACAGAACGCTTAACCTCCCATGATCTCCGTCATCATTCCGGCGCACAACGAGGCCTCCGTCATCGCTCGCACTTTGAAAGCGATGACCGCAGGTGCATTGCCCGGCGAACTGGATCTCATTGTTGTTTGCAACGCGTGCAGTGACGATACCGCCAACGTTGCACGCAGCTTCGGCCCTCTGGCTCGCGTCATTGAGACCAAGATCGCGGGCAAACCGCACGCTCTCAACCTCGGCGACGAAGCAGCATTCGCTTTTCCCCGTGTCTATGCTGACGCCGATGTAATCGTCACTGTGCACGCCATTCGTCAACTCGCGCGTCGATTGCAGCAAGGGGACGTTCTCGCTGTCGCGCCGACCGCAAGTGTCGATCTGACGGGCTGCTCCTGGCCAGTTCGTGCTTTCTATGAAGTCCGCTCGCTCCTTCCTTCCGCGAGTGAAGGAATTGGCGGATCGGGCATCTATGCTTTGTCCGAAGCTGGGCGCGCGCGGTTCGCCGAATTTCCCGCAGTGATTGCCGACGATGGATACGTTCGCATTCAATTTCGCGCAGAAGAACGACAGACCCTCGCGGATGTCCACTCGACCGTCTTCCCGCCAAGGACAATCAAGGCCCTGATCGCCACCAAGACCCGGGCTCACCAAGGTTCTTTCGAATTGCGCAATCTGTTTCCACGGCTCTGGCACAACAAAGGCGAGAGCAACAACAAGTCTCTCGCTCGACTCTTTCGCAATCCGCGCCTGTGGCTCAAACTCGGCGCCTATTGTTTCGTCACGATTCTGGCGAAGCGCCAGGCGCAGAAGCGCTTGCGCGGCGGGACCGCAACTTGGGAACGCGACGAAACATCTCGCGCTACGGCATAGCTCATGATGGAACTCTGGCAAACAATTTCGGCTTCAGCGGCTGGCATTGGATTCGCAGGCGCGACCGCATATTTTTCGCCATGGCTTTGGCGGCAACGCCGGATGAGTCTCGTTCGCGAACACCTTTCCGCGAATCGAATGCTGGCCCTCACCTATGACGACGGCCCCAGCAGCGGGATGACTCCCCAATTACTTGACTTGCTCCGCTGCCGCGAGGCGCGCGCCACCTTTTTTATGTTGGGAAGGCATGCTCGCCAGCATCCGGAGATTGCGGATCGCATCCGGCGCGAAGGTCACGACGTGGGCTGTCACACTTACGATCACCTCAACGCCTGGAAGATATCCCCGTGGAGCGCCGTCGCTGACATCCGCGCAGGCTATGACCAGCTTTCGGCATGGGTTTCCGCGAGCGGAATGTTCCGTCCCCCTCACGGCAAGATGACGCTACCGACTTATTTATCCGTTCGCCGTCGCGGCGCTCCGGTCTGGTGGTGGACCCTCGACTCCGGCGACACGCACAACCGCCTGCCTGCCGTGCACGAAATTTCCGATGCGCTCCGCCGCGACCAGGGTGGAATCGTCCTGATGCACGATCTCGATCGCGGCAAGGAACGAAATGATTTCGTATTGCAAATGACCGACGCCCTCCTCGACGTAGCGATGCAAGAGTCGCTCAAAATCGTTCCACTGAGTGAGGTATGCCAGTGACACCAACAGATCGTCGCAAGAAAGTGTTGGCCGTGGCCTCGAGTGGCGGGCATTGGACCCAATTGCTCCGCGTGACCCCGGCGCTCGTCTCTTACGACATAGTTTTTGTGACTGTACTTGAGTCGTATCGCGATCAGGTCCCCGATCACAAATGCTATATCGTGGGCGACGCCAATCGCTGGAACAAGTTCGCACTCGTCAGCTTGGCCGTCCGGCTCGCATGGATTGTTGGCAAAGAGCGCCCCGATGTCGTCATCTCCACCGGCGCGGCTCCCGGATTCTTTGCCTTGCTGTTCGCGCGTTTGTTCAAAGCGAAAACCATCTGGATCGACAGCATCACCAACATCGAACACCTTTCCATGTCCGGAGCGCTTGCCGGCAGGCATGCTGATCTCTGGCTCACGCAATGGCCCCATCTTGCCAAAACCGAAGGACCACATTTTGGGGGTGCAGTCTTATGATTCTTGTTACCGTTGGTTCACAAGCGCCGTTTGACCGGTTGATTCGCGCTGTCGACGAATGGGCCGGATCACGCGGCCGCTCAGATATTTTTGCGCAGATCGCCACTGGGGAGTACGTTCCACAGCACATTGAGTTCACCCGCTTTGTCGATCCCTCGGAATTCAAGCGTCTCGTGCATGAAGCGAAAGTAATCGTGGCACACGCAGGCATGGGCTCAATCATCACCGCCCTCGAACTCGGCAAGCCCATCGTCGTGATGCCCCGGCGCGCGCACTTCCGCGAGACGCGCAATGATCATCAGGTTGCCGCGGCTAAACAGTTCGGCGCACAGGGACGCATCGTCGTCGCTCTCGATGAGCAGGAACTCCCTGAGAAACTCGAGCACGCCATGACCCTGGGCGAGACCGCCCGAATTAGCACGCAGGCGTCGCCCGAACTGATTGGGACAATTCGCTCGTTCCTCGCGGGCACTTTCAGTCCTCGCAATCCTGCCGTTACGATGAACCTTGGAAGTCGCGCTTCCTTACGGGGTGCCGAAGATGAGTAGAGTCACTCCACCAGTTCGCAGCGTGGCCGACACCGCCCTCTGGGTGGCGTACTTTCGCGCGCTTGAAACCCGGCGTCCGGATGCGCTCTTCCGCGATCCTTATGCCGAGCGGCTAGCGGGCGAGCGCGGGTTCGAAATCGCCAACACGCTGCGCGACGGCAACAAACAAGAGTGGGTCTGGGTGGCGCGCACCTATCTTTGCGACGAATTTCTTTCGCGCAAGATTCACGATGGCGCCGATGTGGTCGTGAATCTCGCCGCTGGCCTCGATGCGCGCCCCTACCGCATGGAGGTGCCCTCGTCCCTGCGCTGGGTCGAAGTCGATTTGCCCGAGATCATTGATTACAAGGAAGAGATCCTTGCCGGTGAAAAACCGAAATGCCACCTGGAGCGTTTCCGGCTTGATCTCTCGGATCGCCAGGCGCGCCTGAAATTATTCACCGAGTTGAACTCTCAAGCCAAAAAGATCGCGGTCATGGCGGAGGGCCTCCTCATCTATCTCACAACCGAGGAAGTCGCCTCATTCGCCACCGATCTTTCCGACCAGGCAAACTTTCAGAGTTGGGTCATCGACCTGGCTTCCCCCATGCAACTGAAACTGATGCAGTGGACCATGGGCAAGCAGTTGAGTGCGGCCGGGGCCGCCTTCAAATTCGGGCCGCCCGAAGGATCAGAATTCTTCCAGCCGTACGGTTGGAATCTCGAAGATGTCCAGGGCTTGCTCAAAACCGCCGCACAGTTCAAGCGTGCGCCCAGTGACGTAGGCCCCGTTTTGCCGGACCCCACAGGCGCCATGGGAAAGCGTCAATGGTCCGGTGTGTGCTTGTTCCAGAACGCGAAACATCCAACACAAAAACAATGAGGCATTTGGAAATGCAAACCGCAGACATCGAGCACGACATCCGCACGTTCCTCACTGACAACTTCTTGGTCGGCGGAAGCGAACCGCTCCGCAATGAGGATTCTTTGTTGGGCAACGTCATCGATTCCAACGGCGTGCTTGAGCTAGTCATGTTCCTTCAGGACCGCTTCGCAATCACCGTGGAAGACGACGAAGTGACCACCGAAAATCTTGATTCCGTTGCCAATGCGGTCAGTTTCATAACGCGGAAACTGGCCCTCAAATCCTAGCCCCTCAAGGCAGTAAAAACTAGGCTATGTCGCTCATTCTAAAGATGTTAACTAGTACAACTCCTTATGGCTCAGAAGTGGTGTGGCGCTTAAGTTTCAATCAGGAGAAGATAGTACCGTGGTAGAAATTCCCCCCCAAAGTTCCCCCCATTTGACCCAATTGCATTGATTGCTCGCAAAGGTGGTTTCCAAAAAACCTATGTTGAATACTGTCATTATCGGTGCCGGTCCCTATGGGCTATCGGTCGCCGCGAATTTCCGGCGTAAAGGAATTCCATTCCGCATCTTCGGCCGTCCCATGGACAGTTGGATCTCGCACATGCCGAAAGGCATGCTGCTCAAGTCCGACGGCTTCGCTTCCAACATCGATGATCCAGAAAAAGAATTCACTTTGGGACAGTTCTGTGCCGAGAAGGGGATCCCGTACAGTGACAGCGGCATTCCGATCTCGCTCGAAACTTTTGCGGCGTACGGACTCGCCTTCCGCGATTGCATGGTGCCCGAAGTCGAAGACAAGAAGGTCGTCTCGATCGAGAAGTCGCAGGATGGCTTCGTGCTTGATCTCGAGACCGGAGAGACCGTTCGTGCTCGCAGAGTCGTGCTCGCCGTCGGCATCACCCACTTTGAACACGTTCCGCCGACTCTCGCGCACCTGCCGGCAGAGTTCGTCTCGCACAGCGCGCGCCATGTCGAAGTCGAGCCTTTTCGCGGCCGCAGCGTAATCGTCATTGGTGCCGGCGCATCGGCGCTCGACCTTGCTGGATTGCTGCGCGAAGCCGGAGCCGATGTTCAACTGGTCTCCCGCCGCAAGGAATTGAAGTTTCACAGCAAAGGCAACAAGCCTGCGTCGTGGTGGCAGAAATTGCGCCGCCCGCCTTCGGGGCTCGGACCTGGCTGGAAGACTCGCTTCTTCGCGGACTGGCCGATGGTCTTCCACTATCTGCCCGAGGCACTTCGCCTCGAATGCGTTCGCAGAGTCCTGGGGCCTTCCGGCGGAGCCCTCATCAAAGACAAGGTCGTGGGCCGCGTGCCTCTTCACCTCGGTTACACGCCGCAGAAAGCACAGATTCAGGACGGCCGAGTTTTGCTGAGCCTCGTGGCCGAAGATGGCACAGAACGCACCCTCACGGCCGAACACGTCATCGCCGCAACCGGCTACAAGGTTGACGTGGAGCGGCTACAGTTCCTGAGTCCGGATACTCGCTCGAAGATCAAGAACTTGAATGGCGCTCCCATACTTTCATCGAAATTCGAGTCCTCGATCCCTGGACTTTATTTCGTTGGCATTGCCGCTGCGAACAGCTTCGGGCCAGTCATGCGATTCGCCTTTGGCGCTCGTTTTGCCGCTCGGACAGTAACAAAAGCCGTGGCGAAATCTCTTGTTCCCGACTCCGTCACGCTGGCTGGCCGCAGCCCGGTGACCACCACAAAATAGATTCTTCGTTCCCGATTTTGACAAACGCATGAAGAGAGAGACCATCGCAATTCACGCCGGTTACGACGGCGATCCCTCGACGAAAGCTGTCGCGGTACCCATCTATCAGACTGTCGCCTTCGAGTTCGACAGCGCTGAACATGGCGCCGCACTGTTCAATCTAGAAGTTCCGGGAAACATCTATACCCGCATCGGCAACCCGACCAACACCGTACTTGAAAAACGCGTGGCTGCTCTCGAAGGCGGAGTCGACGCCCTGAGCGTCAGCTCGGGAATGGCAGCGATCGAATATTCCCTGATCAATATCGCCGAGAGCGGGAACAACATCGTCTCGCTCCCTCAGCTTTACGGCGCCACGTACACGCTTCTCGCGCATATTTTTCCGAAGCGCGGAATCACCACGCGCTTCGCCAAGACAGATCACCCCGATGACGTCGACAAGTTGATCGACAAGGACACGCGCGCCGTTTACTGCGAAAGCGTCGGCAATCCGGCCGGCAACGTCGCCGACATTGAAGGACTGGCTCGGGTCGCGCACAAACATGGCGTCCCGCTGGTCGTCGATAACACGGTCGCGACGCCAATCCTTCTGCGACCCATCGAATACGGAGCCGACGTTGTCGTGCACTCCATGACCAAATTCATGGGAGGCCACGGCACCAGCATTGGCGGAATCATTGTGGACAGCGGGAAGTTCCCGTGGCGCCAATATCCGGAACGCTTTTACATGTTCAATCGTCCGGAGATCGCCTATCACGGCGTCGTTTACGTCGACCACTACGGAGACGCAGCTTATGTTGCGCGCTGCCGCACCGTCTGCCAAAGGAATACCGGCGCGACTCTGTCTCCGTTCAATGGATTTCTGTTTCTCCAGGGCATTGAAACACTCGCGCTTCGCGTCGAACGGCACGTGGAAAACGCCCGCAAGGTTGCCGAATATCTTCGCGATCATCCGCGGGTCGACTGGGTCAACTATGTCGGCTTTCCCGAGAATCCGCTATACCCGATGGCTCAACGATATTTCGGCTCGAATCGCTGCTCCCTTCTGACTTTCGGTGTGAAGGGCGGGTTCGCAGCCGGTACGAAGTGCTTCAACGCTCTGCGCTTGTTCAAACGCATGGTCAACATGGGGGATGCAAAATCGCTGTCGTGTCACCCCGCGTCGACCACCCACCGGCAGTTGACGCCGGAAGAACAGCAGAAGGTCGGCGTTACGCCCGAGATGATTCGGCTCAGCGTCGGCATTGAGCATATTGACGATATTCTCGAAGATCTGGGTCAGGCACTGGAAGCCTCGGCCAGGTGAGGCTTGGGGACGCTGAAGTACGCGTTATGTGGGGAGGTACAACATGCCATTAATTCTTGAAGGCCGGGTTCCAAGTCGCTGGGCAGAGAGCAGAGACTCTCGTCTTGCCGCTTCCGTCCCGGAGCAGGCCAAGCGCGCCGATACCGTCAGTCTCGCGCTCATCAACAACATGCCTGATGCCGCGCTCGAAGACACGGAACTACAGTTCTTCGAACTTCTCGATATCGCATCGGGTGATGCGCCTGTCTATCTCCGGCTCTACTCGCTGACCGGCGTCCCTCGCACCGACCGCGGACAGCGACATTTGAACAACTTCTACTTCGACTTTGACGACCTTTGGCGCAACCGCTTCGACGGAGTCCTGATCACCGGCACCGAACCGCATCACGCCAACTTGCGGGATGAGCCCTATTGGCAACTCATGGCCGATGTCTTCGATTGGGCGGAACGCAGCACCGATTCGACCATCTTGTCATGTCTGGCCGCGCACGCCAGCGTTCTCCACAGCGATGGCATCAACCGCCAGCGCTTGTGCGACAAGCAGTTCGGCGTCTTTGCGTCGCAAGCGCCTTGTGATCACCCATTGCTTCGCAATGCTGGCAGCGCGTTACACTTTCCCCACTCCCGTTGGAACGAAGTGCGGGAAGAAGAATTGACTTCCGCCGGCTACAAAATTCTCACCACTTCGGAAGGAGCAGGTGTCGATCTGTTCGTGAAAAAGAAAAGACAAAGCCTGTTCGTCCATTTTCAGGGCCACCCCGAATACGGGACGCAGACGCTGTTGAAAGAATATCGGCGCGACATCAAACGTTTTCTCAACCGCGAAAGAGAAACCTATCCCTCAATGCCAGCGGGATATTTCGATGCGGCTGCCACAAGATTTTTGTCGGAGTATCAGCAGCAAGCGTTGGGTGAACGCAAGCTGGACTTTATTTCGTCTTTCCCTGAGACTCTCGTGACCCGCACGCTCCAGAACACATGGCACACGCTGGCGACGGGTATTTATCGCAACTGGTTGCAGCATCTGATCGCCAGAAAGTCCGAAACAGCGTCGTTTGTGGCAATGGCCTCTGACTATGGCCGGAGCCAGCAAAAGCATAGCGTTTTGTCTTAATAAGGTGTTTCACAGTTAGTTCAGTCCTGCGATCGCGGCAGCCTGTCTCTGCATCGTTCGTAGTTTAGTGAATAACAAGAAAAGGGGCCCCTGCAATGTTTCAAGAACTTGTTTCAGCAATACCTGCAAATATAGAACTGGAGGATGCACCGATCCCTCGTGAGTGGATTTTAAGTGGCGAACCTGAATCGCGAATCAAGCGCTTAGGAAAAAACGGCGAATGGACGGCGGTCCTCTGGGAATGTTCTGCCGGACGCTTCTCGTGGACGTACCCGGAAGACGAGGCTATTCTCGTCATCGACGGAGAGGTCTTCCAAATGATCGACGGAGCCACGGAACGTCGACTCGGACCCGGTGATGTGGGGATTTTTCCTGCTGGAACAGTTTGTAAATGGCGGATTGACCGCCACCTGAAGAAGATCGCCCTCCTCCGCCAGCGGCGGTCGCGGCCGGTCGCATTTCTATTGAACCTGTGGACCAGATTGCAGCGCGCAGTGGGAATGTTGAAAGACTCCCAACTGGACCGCGCTCTCAACGATTTTGCAGCTCAGAACGCTGATAAATTTACGAACAAGAATGCTCAGTTCTCGCACAGACAGCATCTCCGGCTCACACGCACCACGCACGCCTAGAGTTGGCGAAGTCATGCCCTCGCGCATCTGCGATGTTGTCGAGCCGTGGACGCGCCTTTCGCCCGACTCGCCGGCACTGGTCGAAGCTGCGGGGACCTGGACCTACGCACAGCTCGCTGCCGCGATCGCCGAGACGAAGGACTGGCTAATTGAGTCCGGCGTGCGCGCCGGCGATCGCGTCATGATCGTCGGCGGAAACTGCCGTGCCTTCGCTGCCATCCTGCTAGCTGTGTCCGCTCTCGACGCGTGGCCAGTGCCAGTAAACGCGCAGTTATCCGCTCGCGAGATTGATGGCATCAGAGGCCACTGCGGCGCTCGTCGTCTGCTCTACACCTCGGGCATGTCTCCGCAGGCTGCCGAACATGCCAAGCGCCACGGCGCCATCGCCAGCGGACCGGCCGACTTGGGTTCAATCGATATTGGCCCCCCTAATGACGATGTTGAACCAGAACTCGTCTGCGACGATCCGTCCCAACGAACCGCTGCTCTGATTTATACCTCGGGCACCACCGGCCTTCCCAAGGGCGTGATGTTGACCCATCGGAATTTGTTATTCACCGCCGCCGGCTCTGCCAAGATCCGCGCTCTCACCCCTCACGATCGTCTTTATGGAGTTCTTCCCCTGTCCCACGTCGTGGGACTCTCCACCATTCTTCTGGGCACGCTGCTCAGTGGCGCCACTCTATATTTGTCGCCACGCTTCGACCCAATGGCCGCGCGCGTCGCATTGGAGAAAGACGAGATTACGATCATGCTGGGCGTTCCAGCGATGTTCGCCCAATTCCTGCGCTACGCAAAAATGAAGAAGCTCGACTCCCTCCGCTTTCCCGCGCTTCGCATCATTTCCTGCTCAGGCGCTCCGCTCGACGCCACCGTTAAATCAGCCGTCGAAAGTCTTCTCGGACTGACCCTGCACCACGGCTACGGCATCACGGAATGCTCTCCGAACATCGCTCAGACCAGAATCGAGACCCCTCGCACCGACACCTCCGTGGGCCAGCCGATCCCCGGCGTCGAGCTCCAGGTGATTGGACCTGACCTTCAACCACTGCCGGACGGCGAAGTCGGTGAAGTCCGCGTGCGCGGACCCAACATCATGAAGGGCTACTATCGCGATCCCGCTGCGACCGCCGCTGCCATCGATGCCGAAGGCTGGTTCAGCACGCGCGATCTCGGGCGCATCGAGAATGGCAACTTATTTCTCGTCGGCCGCGCCAAAGACATGATCATCCGCTCGGGTTTCAATGTCTATCCGGTCGAAGTTGAAGCCGTGCTCAACGGTCATCCTGCGGTCGTTCAATCGGCCGTCGTCGGCCGCACACTCGAAGGGGACGAGGAGGTCATCGCCTTCGTCCAGCCTTCGCCCGACGCGCAACTCGCGCCGCGCGAGCTCGCCGAATACGCCGCCAAGCATCTCGCTCCCTACAAGCGCCCCACGCGAATCCTTTTCCTCTCCGCATTCCCCATGACCACCACCGGAAAAATCGCCAAAGCCGAATTAGCCACACTCGCCGCCACGGGCCTCGCGCCCGCCGACAGCGCAGCTGCTACAGCGGCACCTCGATTAGCATAGGACCTTCGCTCTCGAATCCTTCCCGCAACGCCTTCGCAAATCCTGCCAGCGAAGTCACCCGCACGCCCGGCACTCCCATTCCCTTCGACAACTGCACCCAATCGAGATCCGGACGCCCGATCTCGAACATGCTCGACGCTCGCTTGCCCGGCTCTCCCACGCCCAGATAAGAAAACTCGCGCTTCAACACCGCATAATCGCGATTCGCGAAAATCACGGTCGTCACCTTCAACCCTTCGCGCGCCATCGTCCACAGCGCCTGCAGCGTATACATGCTGCTGCCATCGGCCGACAGGCACAGCACGCGCCGCCTCGGACACGCCACCGCCGCACCCACCGCCAGCGGCATTGCAATCCCAATCGATCCGCCCGTATTTCCCAACCAGTCGTGCGGCGGAGCTCCCTTCGTGGCCGCCATCATTCCCCGCCCCGACGTCATCGATTCATCCACCACAATCGCGTTCTCGGGAAGAAGTGCGCCCACCGCGGACGCAAGTCCGTGCAAGGTAATCTCCCCGTCCGGTACCGCTGGACGTTCCGCTTTCACTCTCAAAGATTGCGTCCCCCGCAACGACAATGCATCTGCCAGTGCCGAGAGTGCGCCCACCCGATCTTCATTCGCCGCGGCCAGCATGTGGATCTCGCACTCAGGCGACGCAATCACACTGTTTTTTCCAGGATAAGCAAAATACGCCACCGGAGCCGCCGCCCCCACCAGAATCAACTGCCGGATCTCTTTGAACTGTGCCTGTGCTTGTTCGAGCACATACGCAACCCGCTCCACTGGCGCAAATCCCGCGCCGCGTTCGATGCGACTCACTGGATACGGCGCAAACAAAATCGCGCCCGTCGCTGCCGCAAGCCGCCCCGCCGCAGCCAGCCCTTCGCCGAACAGTCCGTTGCCGTCCAGCAGTATTGCGGTCCGCAATCCCGACCGCAGCATCTCAGTCGCTCGTTCAATGGATTCGCTACCCGGCAAGGGCGCTCGCGCCAAAGCCGGAGCCCCTCCGATGATTCCGCCTTCACTCCACGCTACGTCGGCAGGAACGATCAGCGTCGCAATCTGTCCGGGCGTTGTGCGCGCCGCCACGATGGCATCCGCTGCGTCCCCCGCAAGCTCCGGCGCCGATGAAGACGTGCGCAGCCACTTCGAGTACGGCCGAGCAATGCC
The DNA here is from genome assembly GCA_963786095.1 of uncultured Acidobacteriaceae bacterium. Lineage (GTDB taxonomy): Bacteria > Acidobacteriota > Terriglobia > Terriglobales > Acidobacteriaceae > Sulfotelmatobacter. Next base: position 348,388 of record CAWAXV010000021.1, read on the forward strand.
CTCGATGTCAGAGGTGAGTGGAGTATCGTGCTGCAGATGATACGTCGCATGCTGCCCGATGACGTTGATGATCGGCGCTTGCGCACGACTGGCGTTGTGTAGATTGGCGAGCCCGTTCCCCATCCCCGGCCCGAGATGCAGCAGCGTACACGCCGGTTTACCGGCCATGCGAGCATATCCGTCGGCCGCGCCTGTCACCACGCCTTCGAATAGCCCGAGCACACACCGCACTTCAGGAATTCGGTCGAGTGCAGCGACCATGTGTATTTCGGAAGTGCCGGGGTTTGCAAAGCAGGTGTCAACGCCCCCAGCTACTAGCGTGCGAATCAGACTCTCGGCTCCGGTCATCTCGCTCTCAAGGCTCACTCAGATTCAATGAACCACGAGTATACCTTCCCGAAGTCCGCTGGTCTTTGCATATAGGTGTTGGGCTTTGCTGAGCCGCCCCGAAGTATGATTGGGAGAAACTCCAAGAGGCGCTTAGGCTTCTTGCGTCTCCGTGTGCTCGCTCCCCGTAGAGTGCTCGTCCTTTGACTTCTTCAGCCGACCCTGCCACGCTCTCTTCACTTTCTGCAGGAACACACTCTTGTCCAGCAGCTTTCGGCCCTCACGATCCGCGAACGCCGCCGCCGACCTCACGACATTCAACTTCATCCCCCGCCAGGAGGGCGGATACAAGTACATGGGCCCGTCCTGTTGCGACTGGTTGCAGATCATGCGCTTGTACCGCCGGTCTCCCCAGCCAAGATCCACTCGCGTCGCGCGGTAGTCTGGGTCGAAGCATTCCTCAATGCTGTGCATCAACAACAGCAATCCCGGAGAATATTTTCCGAACTGCGGATCAAACCCCATGAAGTGTCCGTAAAACGTATCTCTGTAGTGCTTTCCAATGAAAAATGCGCAAGGATGATCGTCGAGATAAAGCACGCACCCTCTCAACCCTCGATTGTGCGCTGCGATCCGGAGAGACTCCTGCACCTCGTCGTCCATCTGAAACCCGACGCCAAGTCCTCTCTGGTACGTTCTCGCAGAAACAGTTTCCGCATCTCGAAACAGCTCGTCCACTTCTCCTTCATCCCGGTAACACCGGATGCGCGTTCGTCCCGCGAAGTCATGCGTCAGCATCTTTTCGTGGCGCCGCAACTCGTGCCGATTTTTTCTCGGCATGTTCTTCAGAAATACCTCAAAACTCTCAGGCAATTCCAGCCACCGGTGCTCAAACCGCGGCGCGCAGTGTCCTAGAGAGAGACCTTGAAATTCGGCCCTCGCCGCCCTATCCATATTCGAGTCTGGTAACACCCGTGCCAGCTCAGCGCTATCCGCTTCGCCCTCTCGCAACGAGCGTTTTAGCTCTCGCATCAATAACTGACAATTTTCTTCGCTGGCATTCCCCAACAATCCACCCTGCAGGAAAAACAACCGGTGGACTTTGGGCTCGGCCACCGTCACATACCCCACCTTCATTTTTAGGTGGCAGTGCTCCAATCGCCCCACCAGCATGCAGTCCGGCCGGCACCCTCGATACACCACCATCACGTGCGGACGAACAATTTCCTCTCGGCAACGCTCCGATGCCAAATAGAAGTCCATATCGGCATTCGGATCGTCGCACCACGCCACCCATGTCTCTCTCAGTTGTTCAAGCTCCGCCACCGTGCGGGCGGTGTAAACCATCGTCGGACTTTCGTTGCTCTCCGTCGAATCGCGGTCACATTGCAGCGCAGTTTGGAACGGTGCATCCAGGACACTACCCGAAGGAAATTCCATGAGGTCGCTCAACTAGAATCAAGATGGAGGCGCTTGGGGGAGCGCCTTCAGGGGAGGAACCGCCATCAACCCCACTATTATGCTTTGGGAAACAAAGCATTTCTGTGACCCAAATCACAGCAGATGGCGCCCTCTAACCCGCCCCCAGAGCATGTTTCGCATACTGCGAGAGTGTGGCAGCCAGCGTGTCGACGTGTGCCGTAAGCATTCCAACATGTTCACCCGGAACAGTCTCGCTCTCGAACTCACTTGCCAGATGAGCCCACACCGCGACCGGATCATTCGGAAGAAATGAACAATTCGCCGCTCTCACAAACTTTATTTTGCCGTCATAAAACTCGGGACGATAGCTCCGCCAGGCACGGTACTGCGCATCGGTCACTCGCTTCATCGCCCGGGCCGCCGCCTCATCCGACGGAGCTGTGCTCCCACCAGCCTTGATTTGATCCACATGTTTGCCCGCTCCGAGGAGTGAAGCTGCACGGTGCCAAGCCAGTCGGCACACCAGGCGTGCGCGTTGTGCGAACCTCAAATGGCGCCGCTCCGGATACGAATCCAACATCACAAGGAGGCCGATCTTCTCGCCGTCGATCAACAGATGGCGGGCAACTTCCAGCATCACCAGACCGCCAAGCGAGTAGCCAATCAAAAAATAAGGACCATGTCTCTGCAATTGCTGGATCGCGTCCCGATGAAATTCCGCCATGCCTTCGATCTGGTCCTGCGGCTCGTCAAATCCGTCGAGACCCTTCGCCTGCACTCCATACACCGGATTCGGCAATTGCAATTTTTGCGCGAGCTGGAACAGCCCGAGCACATTCCCGCCCAGACCGTGCGCCACAAAAATCGGTGGATTCGCGCCGCCCGCCTTCAGCAACACTAGAGGCGGCGTCTGCACTCGGCCATGCTGCCCCAACATCGCTGACAGGCTTTCAAACGTAGGCGCCGCGTCACCAGAACTCATCTCGCAACTTCCGAGTATCCAAAAACGGCTTTCAATTCCAGGAACTCTTCGAGTCCTGCCTCTCCCCATTCTCTCCCGTTGCCCGACTGCTTGTAGCCGCCAAAGCAGCCGCCAAAATCCACTCGGGCATTGTTGATGTGTACGTTGCCTGCTCGAATCCTCTTCGCCACCCGCCGCGCTCGCTCAACGTTCCCCGAAGTCACAAATCCCGATAGACCATAAGGACTGTCGTTCGCGATCCGCACCGCGTCGTCTTCATCCTCGTAGGGCAAAATGCAGAGCACGGGTCCAAAAATCTCTTCCCGCGCAATCGTCATGTCATTGCGCACGTCTGCGAACACCGTGGGCTTGGCAAAATATCCCTTGCTCATGCCCTCCGGCCGGCCGCTGCCGCCGGTCACCAGCGTTGCTCCCTCGGCAATGCCCTGCTCAATCAACCGCTCGACTTTTTCGAATTGAGCGCGGCTCACCAGCGGGCCCATGGTCGTCTCGTCTTTCCGCGGATCTCCGACCTTCACCGCCTCCGCCTCGCGCTTCGCAGTTGCCGCTGCCTCCGCCATCTTCGATCGCGGCACCAGCATCCGGGTCGGCGCATTACAAGACTGCCCTGTATTGCGAAAACACGTTTGCACTCCTTCTTTCACCGCCTTCGCCAAGTCCGCATCGTCTAAAATGATGTGCGCCGATTTCCCGCCGAGCTCCTGCGCAATCCTCTTCACGGTGGGCGCACCCGCCGTCGCTACCGCCACGCCTGCTCTCGTCGATCCGGTAAAGGAAATCATCGCCACATCCGGATGCACCGCGAGCGCCGCTCCTACCGTGGGACCATCTCCGTTGACCAGATTGAAGATTCCGGGCGGAAGCCCCGCTTCGTCCAGAATCCTAGCAAACAGATACGCCGACAACGGCGCCAGTTCGCTCGGCTTGAGCACCATCGTGCACCCCGCCGCGAGCGCTGGCGCTACCTTTGTCGCGACCTGATTCATCGGCCAGTTCCACGGAGTAATGAGCCCGCATACTCCAACCGCCTCTTTGCGCATCAGGGTGGAGCCCTTCGTCTCTTCAAACTTGAAGTTCCCGAGCACCTTCACCATCTCTACCAAATGCGCAAGTCCAGCAGGAGCCTGCGCCTTCTTCGCCAGCGAGAGCGGAGCACCCATCTCGAGCGAGATCATCTCGGCCATTTCCTCGCTCTTCGCCTTGTATATATCGATGATCTTCCGCAAAAACGCCAACCGTTGATCCGGAGAAGTTTCCGAATACGATTCGAAGGCTCGTTTCGCAGCCGCGACCGCCCGATCCACATCGACCGCCGTGCCCAGCGATATTGTGGCGATCGCCTCCTCCGTGGCAGGGTTGATGACCACGTGGTCGTGAGCTCGCGCCGGGTCAACCCACTTCCCGTCAATATAAAAGTTGCGGCAATCGATCATAAGATCTCCCGAGAGACAAACAATTTGGCGAATAAAATAACGAACATTTCCCCACCAGAAAACGGACTTGACCTGTTCTTAATCATAAACGCCGGAAGGGTCGGCGTCGTGGGCGGGGGGCTTTCCCACCCCTCTAGGATTGCACACGCACTTCCGAGTCACAATCTCGACCTAGTGACGGTAGTGGTGCGGTTTGTGGTTTCATACAGCGGTGTCATCCTGAGCATCGCCGTTCTTCAGGCGAAGCGAAGGATCTCGTGCTTATCCCCTCGCAAGTAGGCCAAATTACACCGCTACCCTAGTGACTTCGAGGGGACCTGCATTGCATTCCCGATCACAATCCTGTTCCCATGCGTATACGATCATCCAGAACCCGTGAACAACGCTTTGGCAACATTCAATCGGCGACACCGCCTGCGTACCGCGACCCTGACCATCGCCTGCTCGTTGCAGGTTTTGAGCGCCTGTAGTCGAACATCGGAAAGCGCCAGCTCACAAGCGGCGCAAACTCCCGCAGCAAGGCAAGCAATGACCGCCCCCGAGCCGCAACTTCCCCGCTGCCCCCTCGCCGGCGCTCGGCCGTCCTCCGCTATCGCTGGACATCACACCGTGACCCTCTCCTGGAAAGCCAGCCTGCCCTCCGCGCATCCAGAAGACAACACGGTCGGCTATTGTTTGTATCGAAGCCAAAAGAAGCACGTTGCGAAAAAAAATGCCCGCTGCAGTGAATGTGAGCAGGTGAACGCTGTGCCTATCGTCGGCACCTCTTGCGTCGACGATCTCGTCGCCGACGGCGCTACCTATTACTATGTTTCCACAGCGATCAACCCCCAGGGAACTCTCAGCACTTCGTCCAATGAGATTCCCGTCTCGATTCCAGCAAGCAAATCAACCGCCGGGCGCGCCTCAGCGACCTCTCCGCTGTGCCGTCGGCCCGCAAACGTGAAGTAGGCGGATTGCATCGTTCGTCACCACTCCTTCGGTCAGCAAGCTTTATGGGAGAATAGGCGGAGTCGCATCAGGAGGATTCATGCCAGTCGCGCCGAGCTCAACCAAGACCTGGACATACTTTGAGGACAAATGGCACGAAGGCAATGTGCCGATCATGGGCCCGCGGACTCATGCCGCGTGGCTCTGCTCCGTGGTCTTTGACGGCGCACGCTATTTTGAAGGCGTCACTCCCGATCTCGAGCTGCACTGTGCGCGAGTGAACGACTCAGCGAAGAAAATGTTCCTCAAGCCCACCGTCCCACCCGAGACCTGGATCAAGCTCGCGCGCGAAGGCATCGCCAAGTTTGACAAGGACGCCGCCCTCTACATTCGTCCTATGTACTGGGCCGAGAAAGAAGGACCGTGGGTCCAGGCGCATGATCCTGAATCGACGCGTTGGTGTCTTTCGATCTACGAAGCCCCCATGCGTCCGCCGAAAGGTTTCTCCATCACTCTCTCCCCTTTTCGCCGTCCCACCTTCGAAACCATGCCCGTCGACGCCAAAGCGGGATGCCTCTACCCCAACAACGCCCGCGCCCTTTTTGACGCTCACGCCCGCGGCTTCGACAATGCCATCGTCTGCGATGTCCTCGGAAACGTCGCCGAGCTCGCCACCTCCAACGTCTTCATGGCCAAAGACGGTGTCGTCTACACTCCAATTCCTAACGGAACTTTCCTCGCCGGCATCACTCGTCAGCGCGTGATCACACTCCTGCGCCAGGCCGGCGTCACCGTCATCGAAAAAATTCTCGCCTATCAGGAATTTGTGTCGGCCGACGAGATCTTCTCCACCGGAAACTACTCCAAGGTCGTCCCCGTCACCCGCATCGAAGGCAACGTCCTCCAGTTCGGCCCTCTCTACACGAAGGCCCGCGAACTCTACTGGTCCTTCGCCCACGCCAGCAAAGAATGATGTCTCACTGTTACTTCGCGTTCGCCAACATCACTGGCAGTCTCTCGATGCTTCGGTCCCCATCGCCCGGCGTAGGTCCTCGCTTCTGAGGGAGGCGAAGCACGAGATCCAATTGAGAAGTCTGTATCGCCGAGAGTTGGCGCATGGTCCCGTTTCGTTCGATAACTAGAGAATCCTGCACGCGATGGCGAGCAGGTTTCTTCGGTATTCCCTCAATTCTCACCACTTGGTCCTTGCGGTTCAGCGTAACCTGGGCCGTCCACCCATCAGAGTCGAGTGAAACCAAATACGCGCCCGGGCTCAAGGTTTTACCTTCGCACTGAACAGCGTGGTGCAGAGTGACATTTCCCTGGTAGTGCAACCTTGCCGTCTGGGCAACCGCCGCGGAGTTTGCCGGGAGAGACTGCGAATCGACCGTATCATAGTGATCGGGATCGATCTCGGCTTGGCAATGAGCCCGAGGATTTCCTATAAAACACACAATCGCGGTGCAGGCCAGCAACCAGAGGCACTTCATAATTCTCCCTCCAGGATCCCGTTGAAACGCAAAGAGGACCAATTCGCATTCTGTGCCCTTTCTCTAAAAGTGAAGATCGATGGCAAATCGCTTCATCGGTTCTTACTTTATTTCTTGACGAAATATCGGAATTTACCCCTCTGTTTAGAGAGATCGGAAATGACGCAGAAAAAAACGACACCGATCGCAAATAACTCCAGAGTCGGGAATGTTCAGGTCTCGAAGTCGCAGGTGCAGAAAAGAAATGGACGCCCAGGTAGGTCCCTCAATTCTTTCGCTCATCTCGATAGTCGCTATTACATGTTAGTGACTATCGCAACGTGATTCTATATAATCGCGCGTCATGCCAAAGTCCGAAAGCCTCTACACCATAACCAATCACGAGCAACGATTATTTTGAGAGTAAAGATTTCAAGAAGGGTGCCGCGCATTTGGTTTACAAGCGCCCCCCTGCTTCCCGGAAAGATAGGCGGCCGAGATGGATTTCACCTTTAGCGGCAAGGTAAAGGACCTGCAACGGCGTCTGCAGGCTTTTATGGATGAGTACATTTATCCGAATGAGCAGCGCTTCTATGACGAGATTGAGCGCAACCGCTGGTCGCCGACACGTGTAATTGAGGAACTCAAGCCGAAGGCCCGCGCAGCCGGCCTGTGGAACCTGTTCTCGCCCGGTGACGAAAATGGGGCGGGATTGACAAATCTCGAATATGCCCCGCTGTGCGAGATTATGGGGCGCAGCCTGATGGCTCCCGAAGTCTTCAATTGCTCGGCACCGGACACAGGCAACATGGAAGTACTCGCGCGTTACGGCACGCCCGAACAGAAAGAGCGCTGGCTGAAGCCCCTGCTCGCGGGTGAGATTCGGTCCTGTTTTGCGATGACGGAACCTGTGGTAGCCTCCTCGGATGCAACCAACATTGAGGCGAGCATTGTTCGCGAAGGCGACCAGTATGTAATCAATGGCCGCAAGTGGTGGTCTTCGGGAGCGGGTGACCCGCGTTGCAAGATCGCAATCTTCATGGGCAAGACCGATCGCTCGGCCGCGCTCCATCAACAACAATCGATGGTGTTGGTTCCGATACCTACTGGCGGGCTCAAGATCGAACGCATGCTGACGGTGTTTGGTTATGACCACGCGCCGCATGGGCACGGCGAGATCACTTTTGAAAATGTGCGCGTGCCGGTCACAAACATGTTGCTCGGCGAGGGCCGCGGCTTCGAGATTGCCCAGGGACGGCTCGGGCCCGGGCGCATCCATCACTGCATGCGCTGCATTGGCGTCGCTGAACGAGCCGTCGAAACCATGTGCAAGCGCGTTCAGGCACGCGTGGCCTTTGGCAAGCCGCTTGCCGAACAGGGCACCATACGCGCCGACATTGCTCGATCACGCATGGAGATCGAGCAGGCGCGCCTTCTTACTCTGAAGGCGGCCTACATGATGGATACAGCCGGAAACAAGGAAGCCCGCGCCGAAATCGCGATGATCAAAGTCGTGGCGCCGAATATAGCGTTGCAAGTGCTCGATCGCGCGATCCAGGCGCACGGCGGCGCCGGTGTTTCTCAAGACACGTTTCTCGCCGCCGCATGGGCGAATGTGCGCACGCTACGGCTGGCCGATGGCCCCGACGAGGTCCACATAGAATCCATTGCGAAACTGGAGCTACGGAAATGGGGCCCGCCACGAACAGGATCAGCGCGGCGCTGATGGCAGCTGGTAATTTACGTAGATGACTTCAGCAGAATCGTCAGGAGACGCCAGTGCCTCTTGTCCTTGAAACACCACACTCTTTCCGGGATTTGATCGGCCATGAAATCGCGACGACGGATTGGCTCCCCATTACGCAGGACCGTATTCAACAGTTTTCTGAAGTAACTGAAGATCGCCAGTGGATTCACCTGGACCGTGAACGTGCTCAGCGCGAGTCTCCTTACGGGACCACAATCGCTCACGGATTCTTGATCCTGTCGTTGTTGAGCCGTTTCATGAGCCAGGCCATTCAGATCCAAGGTGGCCTTCGCATGGCAATCAATTACGGCCTCAATCGCGTGCGCTTTCCTGCGCCCGTGCGCGCAGATTCCAATATCCGAGTTCATTTCACCTTGCGATCACTGAAAGACGTGCCGGACGCGCTGGAGGCAATCTTTGATGCGAGAGTGGAGATAGAGGGGATCGACAAGCCGTGCTGCGTGGCAGAATGGGTGGTTCGCTACTATACGTAAGGCTTGGGCCCGATTCAGGCATGGGAGTAAGTTCCCTCAGCGGTGAGTACGCAATCCAGAAGCGGCAAGGTGCGGCACCGCATTGAAGGTGAATAAGCGCAGTTCCGCTGCCCGCAAACGTAAGGTTGTGTAGGACGCGTTATAGACCGCACCGGCGAGCCGCATGACTCGCCCATCCGTAATCTCCAGCGAAAGGCCCGTGCAAATCGCAATCGGCGTCGCCGAGGTGACAACTAGAATGTTCTCACCCCGTGCGTCGTGTATCTTCGACGAGCAAGCCGCAATCCGCTTGCGAAATTGATCCCACGTCTCGCCGTCATAGGCATATCGGCCCGCAGCCCAGGCCTCTACTACTTTCGTATCGCAAGGCAGCCATTTGCGATGGATACTCGCCCCGTGCGCGCCGGCGGTAGCCCGAACCTGCTCGCGCATTTCTTCGTATTCTCGACAGAACTCAGGGTCGTCCGAAGCCAACTGCGGAGCAATCTCGCGATACACGCGCCCGAGATCGAACTCATCCCACCCAGCATCGACGTTTAGGATTGGAAAGCCAATACCGGCATCGGCATAGGCGGCGCCGACCTGCTCGGCGGTTTGCTGCTGCCGCAACAGCCCTCCCGCATAAGCTGCGCTGAATTGGATCCCCTGGGAAACGAAGTGTTCCCCTAACAACCGTGCCTGGCGCTTTCCCAACTCTGAGAGAGAATCGTAGGCGTCGCGCGTGCCCGCCTGCCCGTGGCGGACAAGATATAGCGTGCTCAACTGAGTTTTCCGGCGAGCGAGTCTGCCAGCTCAACCAGTCCTCGAACTCGTTCTCCGAAACTCTCGAATCTCATGTCCTGTGTCTGGCCCCGCCTGAACCGATAGTAAATCTGCTGCAGAATTACGGCGAGCTTAAACACGCCGAGCACTTCGTAGTAACCGATTTGCGAGAGGTCACGACCGGTCCGTTCCGCGTAGCGCTGCACGAATTGGTCCCGCGTATACCAACCGCTTTGTGATGTAAGAGACGGCACACCTCGGGCGCGGAGCTTCGGCGCTTCCACCCAAGCCCAGTAACACAGAGTCAGGCCTAGATCGGCCAGTGGATCCCCCACCGTCGCCATCTCCCAATCAAGCACCGCCTCGATTCTATCCGCAGAATCGACGCAGTCTATGAAAGCGTCCCTGAGCATGACGTTGTCGAGTTTGTAATCGTTGTGCACCAGGGTAGGCGCAGGCGAAGACGGCCGGCGATCGCCCAGCCACCGGATCACGGGCTCCATCTTTGGCATCTCGTCCGTCTTCGCCCGATTCCATCGATCGGCCCAGCCTTGCACCTGGCGCTCAAGGAAGCCCTCCGGCTTCCCGAGGGCAATCAAGCCGGTCTTTGAGACATCGATGGCATGCAGCCGGATGAGGCAATCGACGAACGCCTCGCTCACCAGTTGCGGATAATTCGGCACCACCGCCAGCTGTCGCGGAAGCTCATCGCGTAATATGAGCCCGTGCCGGCGCTGCATAAGAAAAAAGACTGAACCCAGCACCGCTGGATCCTCGCACAAATGAAAAACATCCGGAGCTTCCCGAAAGTGCGGATGCACCATCTGGAGCACCCGAAATTCACGGGCCATATCGTGAGCCTTGGGGGCGACGGGACCTAGAGGAGCGCGCCTCAGCACGTACTCGCGCCCGTCTCCATTCATCCGCAACAGATAGGTAAGGTTCGAGTGCCCGTTCGGAAACTGTTCGACCGTAATGCCCGGTTCCGCGCCTTCGACTTTTCCGCGCAGAACATCCGCAAGAGCGGCCAGATTCAATTCTTCGCCGGAACGAACTGGAGCAGTATCGGAGTACACTCGTGTTCGCCGTTAGAACGCATTCCAAAACGTTGAGCATTGATGACCAGCGTCAAAGTTGGACTCGACCATTGGCGTTGGTGGTATCAATGATTGGAACTCATCGGTCGAGGTGCTGTAAGGAGACCAGGACGGTTCACCCGCGGAGTTCGGATCTCCCGTCTTCGCGAACTGCGTCCAGTAGCTGACCATAGCGTGCGAGAGCTTCTTTTGTTCGGGCGAAAGTGAAACTTGCAGTCCGAAAACATCGATGCCCGGAAACAGATATTGAAGCTCCGCACTGTGATAGGCCCCCAACGGAAAGGTTAACAAACCGCCAAACGCGGATTGCGGCGGCGGAGCGTTCTCATCGTTGAACTCATAGGCATAGGTTGGCACCAGCGTCGACAAAGCTTGATCGACATTTCGCGCAGGGCAGCTGAAAACTCCGTCGGTGCCAGAGGCGCCCAGTGCCTCACCGCCGAAAGGGTAACCGCTAAATGGATACAAGGCCAGGACGGACGGCGCTAGGGTCGATCCCCACAACACGTTGACGGCCGTATCGTACTCCGTTGACGTCAGGATTGGATTCCCGACGAGGTCGTAGCTGGTAGCCACGAACAACCGATATTCGTCGTGATTGGTGCCAGCAATCACCGGCACTTGATTGAACTCGCCGCTGGCAAATGCCGCTCCGATAGTCTGTGTAAGGAGTGTTCCATCCACGAACGGATATAAGGGGAATGGCTCTTGTGCAACCATCGTTGCGGCAGGCACGGCGCGCAAACATGACGCGGTCTGGCTCGTGCATCCGACACTGTCTGCAATCGCTGCGCCCGAGGGTACACTTGTGCTGCCCGTCGTCTCTCCCTGCGCCAGCGTAATGACGTTAGAAAAATAATCCTGGAATTCGGCGTACGATCCGCTCTCTGCGATCGCTCCACGAAATAGGCCCGATGCAAGAGGAGATGCCAGGTGGGCGTAGACGCTCTGTCCCCCTGCGGACTCACCGAAGATTGTTACTCGATTGGGATCGCCGCCAAACCCCTCAATGTTTCTGCGAACCCACTTCAACGCGAACTGTTGATCCATCAATCCGTAATTGCCGTTGAGGTGGCCCTCACCATCGATGGCGGACTGGGCGAGGAATCCCAAAAAGCCCAGGCGATAGTTGATGGTGACGACAATGACACCCCTTCTGACTAGTTCTATCGGATTGTAAGAGGTGCTGCTTCCGTCAATCAGGCCACCACCATGAATCCAAAACATTACGGGCAGACCGCGTCCGTCATGATCCAGTTTCAGCTGCGGCGTAAAGACATTCAGGAACAGACAATTTTCGCCGCCAATCCCGCCGGGTTGCGTGCACGCACTGCCGAATTGAGTCGCCTGGAGCGAAAATCCGTGAAAGAACCCGAAACGCTTTGGCGGTCTCCAGCGCAGATCTCCCACCGGCGGAGCGGCGTACGGAATGCCCAGAAATTGGTTTACGCCATTCGTCGCCGCGCCAATCACGATTCCGCTCTCAGTCAGAGCAATCGGACGGTGAGATGAGTCGTCGGCGAACACAGTTACGACTGAACCCAGTGCGACCATGATGAAAACCGCCGCTGCAACCATAAGTTTGCGAGTAAGTTCATGGCGATCGAGCTGGTTGTTCGTCTTTTCGAGGTTTTTCATTGCCGGATCCTCCATCAGAACGCGTTTCGGAAATTAACCTGCTAGTCCCAACAGCCCAGCGGGCCCGACCCGCCGCCTAACATGGGTACGATGCCTTACGCTGTAGCGTTCTGTTCCTGGTTGAACTCACCAAAGGTCTTACCTTCTTCGGCTAGACGCTTCAGCACAGGAGCGGGTTCCCAAAGTTCGCCGTGGCGCTGATGTAAGTCCGAGATGCGGCGATAGACCTTCTCCAGGCCCACAGTATCCGCATACCACATCGGTCCGCCCCGGTAAGCCGGAAACCCGTATCCGTTCAAATAAATGATGTCGATGTCGACGGCGCGCCGTGCGATGCCTTCCTCGAGGATTCGCGCACCCTCATTCACCAACGCATAAATGCAGCGGTCCACGATTTCATCGCCTGAAATCTTGTGCTGCGGAATGTCGGCTTCCCGCGCCCACTTACGCACAAGTTCATCGACTTCAGGATCAGGCACGGCACGCCGGTTCTCGTCGTACTTGTACCAACCAGCATCGGTCTTCTGGCCATAGCGTCCGAGTTCGCACAATTGATCCTCGGCGAACGGCTGCCTGACACCAGGTTTTTCAAGCTGGCGGTACTCTTTGCGGATTCTCCAACCGACGTCCAGGCCGGCCAGATCGCCAGTGGCCATCGGTCCCATCGCCATGCCAAAGTCGTAGAGCGCCTTGTCGACGGCTTCGATACTCGCGCCTTCCTCCACCAGAAACTGCGCTTCGCGACGATAAGGGCCGAACATGCGGTTCCCCACAAAACCGCGGCAGTTGCCGACGAGCACTCCGACTTTCCCCAATTTTTTTGAGAGCTGTATGCAGGTCGCGATCACTTCCCTGCTGGTAGCCTTACCGCGCACGATCTCGAGCAGGCGCATAATATTCGCCGGGCTGAAAAAATGCGTGCCAATCACGGCATTGGCGCGAGAAGTGGCTGAGGCTATCTCGTCTATGTCGAGCGTTGATGTGTTACTCGCCAGGATTGTGCACGGCCGACACACGCGATCCAACTCGCGGAAGACTTCCTTCTTGAGCGTCATGCCCTCGAACACGGCCTCGACCACCATATCCACGTTGCCGAAATCGTCGTAGCTGAGTGTCGGCTTGATAAGGTGCAATCGTTCATCGACGAACTGCTGGGTGAAGCGACCGCGTTTCACCGAGCTCATGTAATTCTTCTGAATCGTCGCCAGGCCGCGATCGAGAGCCGGCTGGTCAGCCTCCTTCAGCAAGACGGGAAATCCGGCATTGGCGAATACGATGGCAATTCCACCGCCCATCGTTCCGGCGCCGACGACCGCCACCGAACTCACCGGGATGATCGGGGTATCTTTTGGAATGTCCGCGATCTTGGCTACTTCGCGCTCGCCGAAAAACGCATGAATGAGAGCCTTCGATTGATCAGAGAAAAGGCACTCGTCAAACAGTTTTCGTTCCAGCTGGCATCCGTCTTCAAAGGACAGCCTGGTGGCGCCTTCCACCGCTTCGATGGCGGCGAGGGGCGCCATCATGCCACGCTGTTTTGTGCGAGCCTTTTCGCGCGCGGCACTAAAGACAGATGCATTTTGCTCGGCAACGCCGAGTTTGTCTTTTTCATTCCGCTCCCGAGTTTTGCGCATCGGCTTCCCGGCAACTTCGCGCGCGAAAGTTACAGCGCCCGCCAGCAGATCACCGTCGATCAGGCGATCCACGAGACCGAGCTTCAACGCCTCCTGGGCCGTAATCGGATTGCCCTCGGCGCACATCTCGACGGCCTTGGCGGTGCCCACCAGCCGAGGCAATCGCTGCGTACCACCTGCGCCGGGAATAATCCCGAGCTTCACTTCAGGTTGACCGAACTGCGCACTTGGAGCCGCGACTCGATAGTGGCCGGCCATCGCCAACTCCAAGCCGCCGCCAAAAGCAGCACCATGGATCGCCACCACCACTGGCTTTCGTACATCTTCCATCTGCAGCAGGAGCGGAAGCAGGCCTGCACCGCGTTGGGTCTTGCCCGAAGTGATCTTGCCGAATTCTTTTATGTCCGCCCCAGCGATGAATGTACGGCCGCCACCAATCAGAACAACAGCCTTGATGCCATCGTCCTGATCCACCTGTGCAATTGTCTGTGCAACCCCCTGCGCGACTCCGGGGCTCAGAGCGTTCACCGGCGGGTTATTGATAGTGATAATTGCGACATCGTTATCTCGGGTAAGTTGAACTAGATCGTCCATGGCAACTGAACTCTCTCTTGCTCGCCAAACTTCACGTTCGCGGCGCAACCTCAGACGCGGCATGTTCCTCGTCCGCTCCAATATTTTTTGCGCAACCCTTTTTTCAGAATTTTGCCCGTGGCAGTCTTCGGCAAACTCTCCAGAAACTCGATCGACCGCGGACATTTGAAGTGGGCAATCCGAGAGCGACAGAATTCGAGTAGCTCCGCCTCTGTCGCATTTGACCCAGGTTTCTGCAACCACCAGTCCCTTCGGCACTTCCCCCCATTTTTCGTCCGGGACGGGAATGACAGCGGCCTCGTAGACTGCGGGATGCGCCAGCAACGCCTTTTCCACTTCAAGCGATGAAATGTTCTCACCGCCGCTCACAATAATGTCTTTCCTGCGATCCACAATCAGGATGCGCCCATCTTCGCTGATCGTGGCCATATCTCCCGTGTGGAACCAACCACCTCGCATCACTTCCGACGTAGCCGTGGGTTGCTGCCAGTACCCCAGCATGACACCGTCAGATCGAGCCACAATCTCTCCCATGGCTTTGCCGTCGTGCGGAACGTCGTTGTCCTCGAAATCGACGACGCGCAGTTCCACGCCCGGAATCGCATACCCGGTCATTGCCTGCGCCACATAACGATGTTCGTCCGCGAATTGTTCGCCCGGCTTCAGCTTAGCGGTAGAAAGTACCGGCGCAGTTTCTGTCAGACCGTATCCCGAATAGCAGGCGCACCCAAGTTTTTCCTCGCACTCGCGCACTAACGTCGGAGACGATGCCGCTCCGCCAATTGAGATCCATTGCAAGCTGCTCAAGTCAAATTTTTGCCGGTCGGGTGAATTGACCAACGCCGTCGCCATGATGGGCACAAGACTCAGGGAGTCGACGCGCTCTCGTTCAATCAACTGGAAAACCTCAGCGCAGGTAAAGCGCTGAAGCATGACATGCTTCCCTCCCGTGAACGTGACCGAATGCGCGGTACCCCAGCCGTTGGCATGGAACAGCGGAATGGTATGCAGGTTCACGCTCTCAGGCCTTGTAATGAACGTCACACAAACCGAAAGAGCATGGAGATAAACATTTCGGTGGTCAGCATCACTCCCTTGGGATCGGCGCTCGTGCCGCTGGTATAGAACAATTCAGCCAAGGAGTTTTCGTCGAAGTCCATCACATCCGCCCGGTAAGGCGTTGCCGCCGCCAGAATGTCTTCATAATTCCTTGGCGAGAGCCAGGCTCCCTTCGGTGCAGCGTCAAGCAGGCAGAAGGTCTGCACAGTTGAAACGCTTTGCCGAAAGGAATCCACGACCTCTCCGAATTCTTTTTCCAGGAAGAGCACTTTCACCCCGGCGTCATTCAGAATGTAGGCCAGTTCCCGAGGAGCGAGCCGGAAGTTCAATGGAAGCAACACCGCGCCCGCTTCCAATACGCCGTAGTACGCCTCAAGAAGCCTATGGCAATTCAGGCTGAGAAATGCAACTCGATCGCCCGCTTTGACGCCCGCTTCGCGCAGAGCTCCCGCAAGACGGCTGGCGCGCTCACCGAACTGCGCATACGTGAATCGCTGGTTTCCACAGACTACGGCCGTTTTTTGGGGATACTGCTGTTCGGCATACCGCAGAAAGCGCACGGGGGTAAGGGGAATGTTCATGACCAACCTTTGTTCCTACCAGGCCGACTGTCCGCCATCCACTACCAGAACGTGACCGGTGACATAGTTCGAGGCATCAGAAGCGAGAAACACTGCCGCTCCTTTCAAATCATGTTCGTTGCCAAAGCGTCGCAACGGAATATGCGAGAGGAAAAGCTCCTTATTGTGTTCCAGCACCCGGTTCGACATGTGTGTAGGAAACCAGCCAGGAGCTATTGCATTCACCTGGATGTTGTGAGCCGCCCACTTGCAGGCCAAGTCTTTCGTGAAGCTGATGACCCCGCCTTTGCTGGCGTGATAACCAATTGCCGGGAGTTCCCCCGGAGCGCCGCCGAGTCCCGCAACGGACGCGATATTAATGATCTTTCCCCGCCCTTGCCGAATCATGACTTTGCCTACCGCCTGCGCGCACAAGAAAGTCCCTGTCAGATTCGTCTCGATTACTTTGTTCCAATCTTCTAGCCGCATGTCCTCGACCGGTGCACCCCAGGATATTCCCGCATTATTGATCAGGACATCGATCCGTCCGAACTCCGCGACGGTCGCATCCACAAGCTGCTGAATGCTCGCCGGACTCTTAACATCGCAGGCCATAGCGACCGCTTTTACGCCGAGTTGTTGCAATTCCTCGGCGGCTTCGCGACAACGCTCTTCCTTTCGCGCGCACAGCACCAGGTGCGCACCCATTTCCCCAACGCCCTCCGCCATTTGGCGCCCAAGTCCAATCGACCCTCCCGTGATGATCACAACGCGCCCGGTCAGATCGAAAAGCTGCTTTGCGCTCACGGAGGAAGACTGAATCGGGCGGGCGGCCTCGCTCATGATGAAACGTTCTCCTTCTCCAAAGGGTTACCAGATAGTGCGCTAATGCGACATCCCGTGCTGCCACACTCCGAGCCAGTGCCTCCAGGTTGCACGCGAAGGAATTCGAGAATGATGGCGTGCGTCGTTTCCGTCTGGTCCGTCAGAAAGAGGTGGCCGGCATGTGGAATAGTCACGAGCTTCGCACCGGGAATGCGATCTGCGATTAACCTGCCGTTAGCCGGCGGCACCAACCGGTCCGACTCGCCATGAATCACCAGCGTGGGCGCCGTGATTCCTGCGAGACGGCTGTATGCCTCCCACGCGAGTATTCCCTGCAGTTGCGCTATATAGGCCTCCGGCTTCGGAAACCATGGCCGGCGAATCGCAATGTCCTCGTCAATTTTCTCTCGCGGAGTCGCCGAGTCATAAATGAACGGCACGGCTGCCTCGGCGGCCTGCTCGGGATCCATCTGCCCACGCGCCTTCAACATTTCGGTAGCCTCTTGGTCGGCGCGTATCACGGTCGGCCCGCCCGCCGCGGTGCAGCCGAGGATCAGCGCCCGCACCCGCTTCGGATATTGCAACGCGAACTCCTGCGCAATCATTCCGCCCATTGATATTCCGAACACGTGAGCACTCTCGACTTCCGCGGCATCCAGAACCGCCGCCGCATCCGATGCCATCAGCGGAATCGGATAGGGCCCCGGTGGCACATCGCTCCTTCCCACGCCACGGTTATCGAGCGCGATTGTTTGGTAGTGCGCCTCCAATATAGGCCGCGTGCGATGCCAAATGTAGGACGGGTAGCCGAGCCCCATGATCATCAACATGGGCGCGCCGTGGCCTCGTTCATCCCAGTAGATCCTGGCTCCCTGATTTTCAACAAACGGCATCGCACATTTCCTCGGGACGTAAATAACGGCTAGTAAACGTCAGTGCAACCGTGGCCCTCAATGCTAGAACGAGACTCGAAGCCCGAGTTGAATCTGCCGCTTTGGAAGCGCCGACGTGAAAGCCAGCGGTGAACTGGGCGTAACCGTCTCACCCGCAACGACGCTGCCCGGGCGGAGCCCATGCACGTTGAACGACGTTGTGAATCCCGGGACATACCCTGTCTGACCTTCCAACGGGATGGGTAGCGGCCCAACCTCGTTGTTCACACTGGCAAAGTTGGTCCGGTTGGCGATGTTAAAACCCTCGGCCGTGATCTGCAAATTGGCCCGTTCGCCCACCTTGTGCTGCCACGTCAAGCGTGCGTCGAAGTCGTAATAGTTCGGACCGAGCCCCGTGTCGCGCGCTGCTCCGATTGGACGTTCATTGGTGGTGTGATTGTCGCCGTTGACCTCTCCTCCGGCAAGTAAATTAAACGGATGCCCGCTGTGATAACTGAAGATCGGAGCGAACTGAAAACCTGACAGGAATTTATTTTTCGACGGGCTGTCGAACACCCCGGCGATCACGACCTTGTGCCGTTCATCAAACTCCGAAACACTGCGATCGATGTTGATGTTCGTCGGATCCTGCGGCCCATAGTCACTGTTGAAATCCGTTGAGGTGTCCATTCCCTTGCTGTAGGTGTAATTCCCAAACAGCGTGAAGTGAGTGCTGAAGCGCTTCTTGAGTTCAAGGATTCCGCCCTCGTAACGAGCGTACGCCACAGAACTGTACTGGTTATTCTGCACCACCAGCGGATTCACAAAGCACTGCACCGTATCGCACGGCAAGCCTCCCGGCTCGAGCCCTCCCAAAGGATCAGCTCCGGCCGCCGTCGTATTCCAATTGCGATAAGACACCGCCTGGTTATTGGCGAGAGTGAGCGTGGTGAACGGCGCCGGCAGAAGATTGGTATCAATCGCAACTGGCAGCCTCTGCGTGTGCGAGTAGATACCGCTCAATGAGATAGAGAATCCGGGCGTAATCTCACGCTCAATTCCAAACGAGACCTGTTGCGCGATCGGCGGGCGATAGCCCGGTTGATTCACGAAAACCACTTGTAGCGGACCGACTGGACCGCTGTTGGTAACGTCAATTCCTAACGGCGCCACCGCGGCTGGCGTGATACACGCCGCATTCCCCGCTGTCGGAGTGGTGCACTGAATCAATCCTTGCGCAAACAGTGTCCCGAAAACTGTCGGGGCGCCTTGCAGACCCAAAGCCGGAACTCCACCGATCGGATCCACATAAATTGAAATTTCTCGGTTGCAGGGACTCGAGCCGCTGCCTGGAATGATCGGTATCCCGAACTGAGAGAATCCGCAAATTGCTGTCAGGTTCGCGACCTGGCCGGCTGATGAGCTGTTTTCGACCGCAGACTTATTGCCGTTCACCACCCCCAGGCTTAAGTCCACGGCAGGGATCTGTTCATCGACGGGCCCGTAAAAAATTCCGTACCCGCCCCGCACCACCGTCTTGTGGTCCTTGAACGGATCCCACGCGAACGAAATCCGAGGCGCGAAATCTTTCTTGTAGGTGGTCAACGGAAGGTACTGAGAGTCCAGTTCATAACGCAGGCCGTAATTCAGAGTGAAGTTTGGCGCGATGTTCCACGAATCCTGTCCGTAGAACGCTGTTAGCGGCCGCGTGTAGTAAGGATACGTCGGATTGCCAAAGCCCTGCTGGTACACCTCGGGCAGTCCGAACGATGCCGTCTGCAATGAGGTCAAGCTGGGAAGCAGCGGCGTCAGCAAGAAACCGGGCAGCGCCCCAAAGACAAAACGCCCTGGGAAAAATGTGTGCGATTCTGTGTGATTCCCGCGGAGCACTTCTGAGCCGCCAAACCTGAACGCGTGATGGCCGCGAATCACGGTAACATTGTCTGCGAACTCGTATCGCCGCAAGATCGTGATGTTCGGCAGGAAAATGTTGGTTCCCAGATTATTAATAAAACCCGGAATCTGCAGTCCCACCTGGCCAGGAGCGTTCGGAATCACCCTGAAGCTCTCATAATTCCATTGCACGCGAGCCTCATTATTCACGGACGGGTTGAACTGGTGAAACCAGGTCCCCTGGAAATTGTTGTCGTAGGTGTGTGTCGAGCTGCCCGCTGAAAAAGCTGTCAGAGATTGCACGTCGGGCGACTCCTCCAGATCATGTCCATATCGATACGTAACCGAAAGTTGGTTACCCGTGTTGATCCGGTGATCGAGTCGGCCTGACAGAAGATATTCGTGGGAGTTATATGGAAACACTCCACCATTGGTCTCGAACTGATTCACCAGATACGAATCAACGGGGCTGATGGCCGGGTCGAGCGTTAGAGCCCCGTTGAGAATGGCCGCACATTCCGCCGCTGGCACGTTCGTGGTCGGATTCGGGGCCGGCAGGCCCAACTGCGCCGCAACGGCTGCCCCCACCGGCCCGCTCAGGCACGGCACGGTGTTCCCGCCCGTCAGCCCGGCAAGAACTTCACTCTGCAACGTAGAGGGACGAAAAACATTTGTATTCGTGAGGAGCGGAACTGCGTTCTGCGCATTCTGGCGCAAGCCCTCGAAAGCAACGAACAAAAAGGTCCGATCCTTCTTGATGGGAAAGCCTATTGCTCCGCCATATTGTTGACGGCTCAATGTGTCTTTGATCGGTGCGCCAACCGAATCCGGATTAGCAGGATTAAACGCCTCTCCCGCGGACAACGCCTGGCTGAACGAAAATGGATTCTGCGCGTCCATGGCATCGTTGCGGAAAAAGCCGTAGACGGTGCCATGCACATTGTTGCTGCCGGACTTGGTCACAATATTGATCGAAGCTCCCGTAGCCGATCCCAGGTCCGCCGAGTAATTGCTGCGATTGATTTGGAATTCCTGGACCGCATCCTGGCTTACGGTGAGTCGCACGCCACCGCTGTCTCCGCTGGTTTCTCCGCCGTCTACCGTTATGCTGTTTCCTCTGCCATTGCTGCCATAGAAGGAAAGTCCGCTCTGCGGCGTCTGCTTGACTCGAAAATCCTGGTCGCCCGCCAGCCTCGTGGAATCAGACACACCCGGTGCGAGCAACGTGAAGGTGAGGTAATCGCGACGGTCAATCGGTAAGTCGGCGATGTACTGCTGCGTGATTCTGTCTGCCTGACCTCCTCTTTCAGTTTCCACCACCGGCGGTTCGCTGGTCACCTCGACCACAGTCGCCACTTGCGCGGTTTTCATGCGGAAGTCCGAAACGACCGTCTGGCCGATGGCGACCGGCACGCTCTTGCGAACCTCGGTCGCAAACCCCCGCATCGCAGCACTCACTTCGTAGAAAGACGGGGACAACCCCACAACTCGGTACTGACCTGCTCCATCGGTCTCAACCTCGCGCCTCAGACCGGTCTGCGTGTCCACAACCGCCACGGTCACCTTAGGCAAAACCGCGCCAAAGGGATCGAAGACAGTCCCACTGATCCCTCCCGATGTGCCCACGCCCTGGGCCTGGGCCATGCTGGCTGCCAACAACAAGCACACAAAGATACCTGCGATTGACTTCATAGGATTCTCCTTACGGATGTGTGCAGACTTTCACCAATGAGTCCTGCGCTGCCTGACGCGACTCACCGTCCCGGAAGCTGCCGGGCGCCGCGCCAACCCCAAATCGTCAGTGCTGATCCAGTTGAATATTTCGTTCTCGATCAAGAATTCAAATCGTGCCCATCGAAAGCTCAGATTGTGAGAGTGAGTATCACATAATAGTCACTAACGTCAAGAAGGAAACCGATTTCGAGCCGGGGTGCAGCGGGCGGGGTATGGCGGACGATGTGTGGCGGTTCAATGCGAAGACACGGGGGGGTTCGGGACTTGGCGTCGGTACGCACAAGGAAACCCAGTCGATAAGACCGGTTCGTCAGGGAGTCAAGACAATCCGGCCGGAGACTTGGCCTTTACGCAACTGATCTAGCACTTCGTTGGCTTCAGCAAGCGGGCGGGCAACGACCTGGCACCTCACCTTTCCAGCCGCAGCCATGGAGAGCACTTCGCGCAAGTCCTTTCGGGTACCGACCGTTGATGCCTGAATCCGGACCTCGCGCGCCGCCATCAGAATCGGCGGAAAACAGATGCTCTCGGCAGGCAAGCCGACCACCAGCAGAGTGCCAGTCGGGCGCAGGCCAGAAAAAGCCGTGTCGTAAGCTGCCTTCGCGGCGGAGGTCACCAGCGACACATGCGCTCCACCTTTGCGGCGCAACTGCTTCACCACATCCGTCGTGGCGGCGTTGAGTGTGTCGGCGGCGCCAAGAGATCGGGCGAGTTCCAGCTTCTCTTCGGAAATGTCGATTGCGATCACCTCCGCACCCAACGCTCTTCCGAACTGCACCGCAAGATGCCCCAGGCCACCTACGCCCAAAACCGCGAGGCGTTGGCCAGTGACGATATTCGCGCTTTTCAATGCGCGATAAACTGTCAGCCCAGCACAAAAAAGCGGCGCAGCCTCGAGCGCGGAAATGCCTTCGGGAATCTTCAGCGCGTGAGTTGCCGGCGCCCTCACGAACTCCGCATAACCACCATCCACAGTGACGCCGGTGATCTTTTGCCGGCTGCACAGGTTTTCGTTGCCCTCGCGGCAGAATTCGCACTCACCGCAACTCCAGTGAATCCACGGCACTCCGACGCGGTCGCCGATCTGCAGATCGTCGACTGCTCCACCCTTCTCCACTACATGACCCGCAATTTCGTGGCCGAGAATCAGTGGCTTCTTCACGATTCCCGCGAGCTGTGTCCAATCTCCATCGGCCACGTGCACATCGGAATGGCAGGCGCCACACGCCTCCACCTGGATCAAAACCTCATTTGCCTCAGGACAAGGACGCTCGATTTCTTCAATCGAGAGCGGCTTCTTGAAATCGTGCAGGATCGCGGCTTTCATTCACGGCCTTGCAAAAAGAATGCAGGTTAGTCTGGGACCGAGTTACGGCTTTACGCCGCGCAAGAAAAACTCCACGGCACTATCCACGCGCTCCGTGAGTTTGTGAGGTCCTGTGAGATCGACGGTCCACTGCCGGACCACCGTGTGGTAGAGCGCCTCCATGAATTCGGCGAGATGGACCACGGGAAACGTGCTGGTGATTTCACCGCGCTCCTGCCCCTGCGCCAGAATCTCGCGCAGCCGGCTGACCGCAACTCCCTCGAGTCCGCGCACCTCCGGAGAACGCACCGGATCCATCGCCCCCGACAGCACAACCGCTTTCCACAACGGCCGGTCGGCTTCTGCTTCGACCGCCATCGCATGATACAGGCGGTGCAATCGCTCGGCGGTATCAGCCTTGATGGAGAGTTCCGATTTGAGGCGCTCCGCTATGCATTCGAAACCGCGCTTACCCACATCCCGCAACACCGCATCCTTGCTGGGGAAATAGCGAAAGAAAGTCGGTTGGCTGATTTCGAGAATTTTAACAATGTCATCAATGCGAGTTTTCTCGTACCCCTGTTTGCGGAACAATCGAATGGCTGTCTCGACAATTTGTTGACGAAGTCGCGCCTTCTTGCGTTCCCGAAGCCCCGGAATCTCATGAATCTGAACTGCCGTATTTCTCTTCACCGAACTTTTGCGCTTCCCACTTCTGCGCGGTGCGGCAACTTCAACACGAGCCATATTTGAATATTCTCCTGATCAGGGTTACAGGTGCTGGCGGTTCGCTACCGGATCGATTCTAACAAGCGAGCTTCGATGGACTCGCCTTTCAATCGCCACCAATTCAACGCCGACGGCATTCGCGGCTGTACTCTTAAATAACGGTTGTCATCCTGAGCGGAGCCACTCTTCAGGCGAAGCGAAGGATCTCCTGCGTATCAACGCTCGCGCCTCAGCCAAATCGCGCCACCACCCGGCACAAGTTGACGTTAGTCACTCATATCTGATATAGACTAACACAATTTTGCAACCCTTTCGATTTCTGGGGAAGATGATGACAACTGCCCAAGCAACTCCCGTTCTAGTGAAAGGTGGCGCCTTCCTCGTTGAAGACCGCTCACCGCAGGAGATTTTCACGGCTGAAGATCTGAATGAAGAACACCTCGCGATTGCGCGCACGGTCGACCAGTTCTGGACGAACGACGTCGAACCTCATCTCGAAGCAATTCGCCAGCAGACCCCCGGTGTCGCACTGAACGTGCTGCGCAAAGCAGCCGAGTTGGGACTCGCTGCCATACCCATCCCCGAAGAATTTGGCGGCATGGAGATGGACCTGCCGTCGGTCATGATCGCAGGGGAGCATCTGGCCAAGGACAGCTCTTACGGGTCTTGGCACTCCGGCCACACTGGGATCGGCACGCTTCCAGTCCTCTTCTTCGGCAACGAAGGGCAGAAGCGAAAATATCTCCCTCGCCTCGCAACGGTCGAGCTTCTGGCAGCCTATGCGCTAACCGAACCTCTGGCCGGCTCCGATGCTCTCGCTGTACGTACACGAGCCGACCTCAGTGCAGATGGCAAATACTACGTCCTCAACGGACAGAAAATGTGGATCACCAATGGAGGCGCAGCCGACTTGTTCACCGTGTTCGCGAAAGTCGGCGGCGAGAAGTTCACCGCGTTTCTGGTCGAGCGCAGCTTTCCCGGTGTGACCAGCGGCGCCGAAGAACACAAGATGGGCAACAAAGGCAGTTCCACCACGGCGGTCTATTTTGACAATGTCCATGTTCCCGTCGAAAACGTGCTTGGCGAAATTGGCCGCGGGCACATCATCGCTTTTAACATCCTGAATATCGGCCGCTTGAAGCTGGGCCCCGGCGCCGTGGGTGGAGCAAAAAATGTGCTTACCATCTGCCTGAAATATGCCAAAGAACGCAAGGCATTCGGATCGGCGATCGCGGAATTCGGTGCTATCCGGCACAAGCTGGCCGAGATGGCGACTCGCACCTTCGCCGTCGAATCCATGGTGTGGCGTGTGGTCGGACTCATCGAGACCCAATTGGCGCAGTCCACTCACGACCAACGCGCGGATTCACAGACCGAACTCAAAGCCGTTGAAGAGTACGCTGCGGAGTGCTCGATGATTAAGGTCTACGCTTCCGAGATGCTGGACTACGTTGTCGATGAAGGCGTGCAGATCCACGGTGGCTACGGCTACCATCAGGATTACGCCGTGGAACGCGCTTACCGTGATTCACGAGTCAACCGGATCTTCGAGGGTACCAACGAAATCAACCGCATCCTCATTACCGGGATGCTGCTGAAACGCGCAGCCCGCGGCCAGTTGGCGCTCATCCCGGCTGTTCAAGCAGCAATGAAGCAGACCCCGCAGGAGATTCACAGCTCTGTGAGCTCAGATGAAGAAGCACGGCTCGTCCACAATGCGAAGCAGATTGCGCTGTTCATGATCGGGATTGCGTATCAAAAATACGGCGCTGAACTGGAAAAGCAGCAAGAGGTACTGATGGACATTTCCGATATCACCATGGAGGTGTTGGCGATGGAGTCAACCTTGCTCAGAACTCGCAAGCTCGCAGCCTCGGGTCGTGGGATCAACGCCGCCGACATGTGTGCCGTATTTCTGCGCGACGGCATGGATCGGGTGGAAGTCTCGGCGCGTCATGTTATCGGCGCCTGCTCGACGAGCAGCGCCCTGCGCGATAATATGGCGACTCTACGCGCCTTTGCGAACTATGATCCGCTCGACGCGATCACACTCCGGCGCAACATCGCCGGACGGCTTCTGGCCGCTGGCTGTTACACCGTCTGACAGTGAGGTGTCTTCCCTATGGCCTCTGCTAACACGGCAAACCGCCAATGGCGGCTCAAGTCGAGGCCCTCGGGCCTGATCAAAGAGGATAACTTCGAGTTTGTGTCCCAGCCCAGACCGGAGCCGGGGGAAAATCAGATCCTGATTCGGAGCGTATATCTCTCGCTCGATCCAGCGATGCGCGGGTGGCTGATTGACCGCCCATCCTACGTTCCGCCCGTCCAGATTGGCGAAGTGATGCGCGGATTGGCCGTAGGAGTCGTCGAGAAATCAAATCATCCAAAATTTGCTGCTGGGGACCGCGTCCAAGGGATGTTCGGCTGGCAAGAATATCTACTCTCCAATGGTGATGCCCTCACGAAGTTGCCGGAAACCGGGCTTCCCTTTTCGGCTTACCTTGGATTGTTTGGACTGGCTGGCCTCACCGCCTACGCTGGACTCCTGGAAGTGGGACAAACCAAGCCCGACGAAACCCTGCTGATCTCCGGTGCAGCAGGTTCGGTCGGATCACTCGTTGGTCAGATCGGCAAGATCAAAGGCCTTCGTGTCGTCGGCATCGCCGGAACCGACGAGAAGTGCAAGTGGCTGCGGGACGAACTCGCTTTCGACGTCGCCGTGAACTACAAAGACGCGAACTACAAGAAGCACCTAAAGGCTGCATGTCCGAATGGAGTAGATATTTATTTCGAAAACGTCGGCGGAGAAATCCTGGAAACCGCGCTCTCCGTCATGAATATTTTTGGCCGCGTCGTGGTTTGCGGCCTGATCTCGCAGTACAACGCCACCGCACCAGTTCCCGGCCCTTCCAACTTCGCGGCGGTCATCAGCAAGCGCCTTAAGATTCAAGGCTTCCTCGCTACTGATCATGCTTCGAAAATGAGGGAGATGGTCAGTAACTTTACCCAGTGGCACAACTCAGGCAAGCTCAAGTATCGCGTGGATATCGTCCGCGGTCTTGAGTCCGCACCCGCGGCAATCAACAAACTATTCGACGGATCCAACCATGGCAAACTAATGGTTCAAGTCTCAGATTCCCTGCCTTAACCCCTCTCTCGTGGGTTCGCTCGCTGTTTGTGTATGGCGATTTTTCTCCTTTTCTCCGGCCTGCGGCGCGGGAACAAGATACGGTCGCCCGACTCGGAGGAGATGAATTTCTCATCGTGTTGAATGACATAAATACCATCTCCGACGCTGCGATTGCGCTGAAGGGCTCATGGATGCACTGACCCCTGAAGTTGGGCCGAACGTCAACATTCGGTTTCGGCGACGGACGAGAGAAGAAGCGCCGTAATCACCACCCCCCGCTGCTTCCGTGATCCAGAAGAAAGCGGAATATATTACCGGTCAAGCATGTTAGATTGAACGTCAGACGGCATGCAACGTGCCGTTGGATGATGCACGCCATTGTGTGGGGAGGCTGCATGACGATTTTGATCCAGGATATTACCTACGCATTTCGCCAGTTGCGCAAGACGCCGGGCTTCACCATGACCGTCATTCTCACCCTGGCCCTCGGCATCGGAGCCAATGCGGCCATCTTCACGCTGGTGAACGCCGTCCTCCTGCGCAATCTGCCTGTTACCGATCCGAAGACTCTCGTCCGTATTGGCGACACTGACGATTGCTGCGTCAACTCCGGCTACAACGAACGTGGCGACTACTCTCTGTTTTCGACCGAGTCGTATCTCCTTTTTAAGAAGGAGTTGACGGAGTTTGAAGAGCTGGCCGCCGTGGAAGCCGGATTCGAGTATCGCCCGCTGACAGCTCGTCGCGAAGGCCCGCAGGTCGCCGCAAAATCGGTGATGGGCGAATTTGTCTCTGGCAACTACTTTCGCACGTTTGGACTTCAGCCCGCTGCCGGCCGCTTCTTCACCGACGCGGACGACACTAAGGGCGCCGCCTTTACCGCGGTCATGAGCTACGACACGTGGGCGCACGACTACGGCTCGGATCCCGCCGTCGTCGGAAGCACGTTTCGCATCAACACGCAGCCCGTCACTATTATCGGCGTGGCACCGAAGGCCTACTTCGGTGATCGGCTTACCAGCAACCCGCCCCAGTTCTATTTGCCCCTCGAGTCGATGGCGGTGATCTTCAGCGTTTCCTACGTGCACGATCCTGAGACTGAATGGGTCTACGTCGTCGGCCGGGTCAAGCCGGGCGTCTCGCTCGCCGCCGTTCAGGCGAAGGCCAGCACCCTGCTTCGCCAGCAGTTCTCTACCTTCAAGGTGTTTACGAACGAGCGTGCAAAGACCTTTCTTGGCCGCACCCATGTTGTCTTCACCCCTGGAGGCGCCGGCATCCAGCAGTTACAGGACAACACCAAGTCCCAACTGCATCTCCTTACCTGGATCGCGGCCCTTGTTCTTCTCGTTGCCTGCGCCAACATTGCCAATCTGCAACTCGTGCGTTCCATGAGTCGGCGAGGAGAGATGTGCGTACGTACCGCTTTAGGAGCGAAGCGTAGCCATATCATCCGCCAGTTGCTCACAGAAAGCGTTCTTCTCGCCGGACTCGGGGGTATCGTCGGCCTGGCGGTGGCGTACGCCGGAGCGCGCATGCTGCTGGCTATGGCCTTTCCCGGAGCGCAGAACATCCCTATCAATGCCGCTCCTTCACCCCTGGTGATTGCCTTCGCTTTTGCCCTTTCACTTCTCACCGGTATCCTCTTCGGCGTGGCGCCTGCCTGGATCGCCGCCCAGACGCAGCCGGCAGAAGTGCTGCGCTCGGGTTCGCGCACCGTCGCCTCAGGGGCATCCCTCCTGCAGCGGGGCCTTGTCGTTGTGCAGGCGTCGCTCTCCCTCGTGCTCCTCGTCGGCGCCGGTTTGTTTGCGCAGAGTCTCAACAAGCTCGAGACCTCCAACATGCACCTCGAGTCGAAGAACCGATACATTATTCATATCAACCCGCAGGCCGCCGGGTATGCCACAACTCAGGTCGAGTCGCTCTATCGCACGATCGAGGCCCGGTTCCACGAGATCCCCGGCATCGTGAAAGTGGGCCTCGCTACATACACGCCCATGGAAGACAACAATTGGAGCACCGGCATGCAGGTGCAGGGTGAACCCGATCTGAATAAGGGCGCGTCTTTTGTCAAAAGCAATGCCGAGTACTTCGACTCCGTCGGCACGCATGTGCTGATGGGGCGCGGCTTCTTACCGCAGGACCTGTTTTCTGCGCCTCCCGTTGCGGTGGTCAACAAGGAATTTGTGAAGCAGTTCTTCAAATCGGGCGAGAATCCCATCGGCCACCGGATTGGTTCGCCGGGTCCGCAAAGCGCCGGAGATTTCGAGATCGTCGGCGTGGTCGACGACACCACCTATACGGCGGTTCAGTGGAAAGATCACGCCATGTTCTTCGTGCCCATCACGCAGCGCGAGGCTAGCGCCAAGACGCCGATCGAGACCGATATCTCGTTCTATGCTGGCGCGATCGTCGTCGACGCCGATCGCCCGATGAACGACATGGAGAAGCTTGCGCAGCGCACGCTTTCCGGGATCAATCCAAACCTGACAATCGTCAAGTTCCAGCCCTTCGACCAGCAGATTGCCGACCGCTTCAATGACAACCGCATGATCGCGCAGTTGACTTCGCTCTTCGGGGGCCTGGCACTTCTGCTGGCCACGATCGGACTCTACGGCGTGACCGCGCACACAGTCGTCCGTCGCACCTCGGAGATCGGCGTCCGCATGGCTCTCGGCGCCGAACGCTCACGTGTCATTGGCATGGTGATGCGCAGCGCCATGACGCAGGCGCTCCTCGGTCTTGTCGTCGGTGCGCCCATCGCTATGCTCTGCGTCCGCTATGTGAAGGCGCAGCTCTACGAAGTCGCGAGTGTTGACTTCGGCATCATGGCACTCGCGGTTGTCGTTCTGGTCGTCGCCGCTAGCATTGCGGGCATGATTCCCGCTCGCCGCGCCGCGTCCATCAACCCTGTGCAGGCTCTGCGCGTTGAATAGCACCCAGAAACGCCGTCCAAACGACGCGCGCTAGATAAAATTTGGCTTCGGCGGTGCGCACACCGAGTCGAACCAGCGACTGATGTACACCTCGGCGTGACCTTCACCGCAGTAATGCCGGGCTCCGGGCGCGTTGGCGGTTTCAGAATTCCACCGGTACACGGTGAGGTCGGAATCTCCACATCGAATTACGAACCAGTGGGTAGGATTGGTCGTAACGAGTCCACAAACTTCACACCTGAATTCCTGTAATGTTGTCATGCACTCTGTCCGTAAATTCAGTGATGCTCAATTCGAGATCGGGGCTTGTCGCAGATTTGGCGTCAGAATCGTCAGTTCGCCGACTTGCTCCCTCTTGCACGGTGCCCCCGAGTTCGGCATGATCCATCATCCAGACCTCGGGAATGATTTCGCCGACCAGTTGTCCATGACAGAAAAGTCGCACCACAGAACTTTCGGAAACCACAATACCCACTGCCTTGGTGACAGCACTCATGTTGGCGGCGGCAATGTGACGGCTGCCGAGTCCCAGCGGCACGTCCACTTGTGCGGCCACAGCATCGAGGTAGCGGCACGCGGAAAGGAAAATTCCTTCGCCGACTCACCACGAATCCGCCGTCCAGCTGCGCCAATTCTTTGATGGTTCCACGGAGATTGAGATTGGTGACGTGCAGTGACGACTCAGGATGCCCCGATAACGGATCCAAAATCAGCGATCTGGATCTTGCGAGGACGGCATTCTCATCCCCAAACGTAAATAGGGTGCCTACGCGTCTTCCCTCGCGACCTTCGCGAGCAATTTCGACTGCGAGCCCAATCAAGGACTCAAGAACCTCAGGATCGTATTCCGTTACTTGGCAGAGAATGCTCTCAAACATCCATCAAAACCCCTCTCTTCGGTAGATACTACTCACTTTACACACATGTTTCCTGTTTTGGATGAAGGGATCACCAAGAAGATTCAGGCGCTCAATGAAAGTGTTGAAACAAATGTACAGCCGGCGGCAGCCGCTGCAATGGCCTGCGCTTGCTTTGAGTGCTGACTCGAGTGATGTGCCAGAGCCGGACACAATACCTTGGCCAGCACTCCTCCCGAAAGATGCACAAAACCACGTCGTGTGATCGGCTAAGAATTAAAGGTGAATTTTCTTGGACGCCTCGATTGCGCTCTGGCTAGCGAATCCAGTTCGTCGCCGGGGCCTGAGGTTATGGGTGCGGCGCGTCTTTCAACTCCGGCGCAATCTCATAGGCTTTGTTGAATTCTGCGCGCGATTCGGCTTCATTTCCTTCCTGTTGTAGCGCCAACGCCAGATTGTAGTGTGCTTCCGCATATCTCGGCTTAAGACGCACCGCATCGGCAAATTCCTTCTGCGCCGCCCGAACGTTGCCAGCCTGCAACAGCACTAATCCGAGATTGTTGTGACCCTCCGCGAAGTTCGGGTCGCGTCGCACGAGCTCACGGAACACATTTGCTGCGCTGGTGGTGTCATTTTTCTGGCTGAGCGCCAATCCCAGTTGAACTCGCGCGTCGGTGTACTGCGAATTGAGACTGATGGCCTCTTTCAGTTCGCTGATGCCTTCGTCCAGTTTGTCCGATTGCGCCAGGGCCAAACCGAGGTTATAGTGCGCCTCCGCCAGGTCCGGATCGCACATGGTTGCCTGCCGGAATTCCTGGAGCGCGTGCGGCTGCTCGTTCTGACGCCAGTACAGCAATCCGAGGCTCGAGTGGGCCTGTGCGTAGTCCGGCTTCAGCTCCAGTGCCTTCTCGAAGGCTGTCAGAGCCTGCGCGGCCTCCCCCTTTCGTTCCCATGTGAGGCCCAGGTAGTAGTAGCCGGTCGGCAGCTCAGGACCCTTCTCAATGGCCTTTTGAAGGAAACCAACAGCCTCGTCGAGTTTTTGGTCTTGCAGGGCGCCTACGCCCTGAAGGGTAAGCAATTTCGCCTCCGCCAGGCGCGCCCGAAACTGCCGTAGCCCACTGATGTCGTTCAATTCCTTTTGTCCCGCCTCCGTCTGACCCTGGGCGCGCAAGGCGATACCGAGGTTGTAATGCGCGTCTTCGTAATCGGGTTTCAGCTCGATGGCGCGCTGGAAAGCCGCGACGGCGCCAGCCAAGTCCCCGCCGGCTTTCAGTTCTTTTCCGAGATTGAATTGTGCTCGCGGATCGCTAGGATCGGCAGCCACCGCCTTGCGGAATTCCGCTAAGGCGGCAACGTGATCGCCTTGCCGGCGCAGCGTCACGCCCAGAAGCATGTATGCCGTCGTGTAGCGCGGATTCAGCTGGAGGGCGCGGCGAAAGGCTGTTGCTGCACCAGCAAGATTGGCAAGCTGTCCTTCGCTGAGCCCCAGCTCAGTGTAAAGCTCTGCAGAGGGCTTGGATGCGATCGCTCGCAGAAGTTCAGTCTTGGCCGACGAAGCATTGCTCTGCTCCAGATATATGCGCGCCAGCAGCTGATGTGCCGCGGCGTTTCCGGGGGCGAGCCTTATGGCAGTCTGCAGTTCCTTTGCGGAGGCAGGCAGGTCGTGAAGATCGTACCAGGCGGCGCCCAATCCGTACTGTGCATCAGCCCATTTCGGTTTGAGACGCAGTGCGGCTTCGAACTCGTCCGCCGCTTGCCGGGCTTCGCCTTTGTATTTAAGCGCGAGGGCTAGGTCGTAATGAGTGAGCGGATCGTTGGGCTCAAGCTCCAGAGCTTTCCGATAATTCGCGATTGCCTGGTCCCAGGATTTTTGGCGGGACTTCTCGATCGCCTGCTGACGGTAGCTCTCAGCTGTCTGCGCAAAGCACGGCAACGCGAATACGCACAGCAAAAACAGCAGGGCCCTCATGGTCACAGCCTAGCATGTGTCGTCTGGCGGCAAGACCAACTTTTCGTTGATCGCTGAAGGTAGCCGAAAGCGGTGGGCGAAGCGAATTCAGCTCCGCCCGAATCGTTGCTTTCGAAATTACCAGACAAACTTCGCGCTGACCTGCCCGATGCGCATGGGCCAGGCACTCGTGACGTTACCGAAGTTGCCGCTGCTGATGTCCCCGCTAGGATTCTTAAATTGCGCATGGTTGAAGATGTTGAAGAATTCACCTCGAATCTCGATATGCGTTGCTTCAGTAAGTGGAATCATCTTCGATATGCCCATATCGGTATTGTTGAATCCCGGACCGTGAAAGAATCGCCTGTTCGCCGTTCCGAAACTTCCGCAGTCAGTTCCGGCCAAAACCCCCGCCGTCCCCTGCCCATTTGGGAATGTTAGAGCGCACGCAGTTGCGGTAAATGCGTTCTGGTTGAAATATGTGAACGTACCGGGAGTAGCGCGGGGATTGTATTTGTGCACTGGACCCACAAGATTGGGCATATCGGTGGACGGGCTGCCGGCCATCGAGGCATCTCCCACGCATAGCGACTGCTGCGTATTCGGGTCTATCTGCGTACACCCCGGCCCGGATACTGGATTCGATTGCCCCATCTGAACCGGGAACCCTGTCGAGAATCGGGTAATGCCCTGCAGTTGCCATCCTTTCGTAAGCCTTGGCAAGCCGTGAAAGAGCCGATGGAACGGCAGCTCCCAGACATAGCTGACCACAAAATTCTGGTGCACGTCCGTCGACGAGAGGCCGCGGCTAAGTTTGGCATTTGAGAAGTTGATCAGTTCGCCGAAGGCCGAGGAATCATCAATGGATTTGGCGAGCGTATATGCAGCCAAAAAGGTTACGTCGCCGGATTTACGCTGGAGTGTCACCTCCCCAGAGTGGTAGGAGGAATTCGCAACCAGCT
Source organism: uncultured Acidobacteriaceae bacterium (assembly GCA_963786095.1). Classification (GTDB taxonomy): domain Bacteria; phylum Acidobacteriota; class Terriglobia; order Terriglobales; family Acidobacteriaceae; genus Sulfotelmatobacter. The sequence continues at coordinate 381,725 of CAWAXV010000021.1, forward strand.
TGGTGAAGGTGTTGCCAAAGCCAAAACAGAGGGATCCGGCTGACGGGCAGTAGTTCGGGTTTAAAAGAGTATCTCTGGTGCCGTAAACCGTGTTTGCGCCTTGTGTGAACGTGTCCTGCTCAACGTTCGGACCACATCCGAGGGCACCGCTCGATGCGTCGGTGTACCCCTGCGCGGTGAGCTGCATACATAACGCGGCGTCGCCCGGATTGGCTTCGGTCTGCGCGATCAGGCGATGCCCCTCGGTCCCCACATAGGACAAAGTCAACACTGTGGATCTGCTCAACTCACGCTGGATCGAGAAATTGAAGTGCTCAGCGTATGGCAGCTTATTATGAACGTCGTATCCCGGGAAATATGACATCGGCTCATAAATCGAGAAGTCGAGCGTCTTGTTTGCCGGGCTGCCCGGAATCGGGGTGGTGAACGGGAAGCGCTGTCCCTCGCCGTCGGTGCCTCCATCCAGCCGATTTCGGAACGGCTCCGAGAAATCAACGGAACCCGGGCTGGTCCAATACAACCCGAAGGGAGCGTCTCCCACTTCGTAGAAGAGGTTCAAGTCCTCAACCGACGTGTAGTACAAGCCGTACGAAGCACGGATGCTGCTTTTTCCCGGCCCGCCAAAAACCTTACCCAAGACTCCATCGCTAAAGCTCGGAGAGTAAGCGAGACCAAGGCGCGGTCCAAAGTTGTTGTATCGGGTCGGGGCAAGAGTCTTCGGAATGCCTGGATCGCCGGGATAGACGAGGCCCAGAGGGGAATTCGGAAAGACCGTGGACTGCTCTCCCTTAACCCAGGTCTGGATTTTTCCCTGTGTGTCGTACCAAGGCATACTCACTTCCCAGCGAAGACCCAAATTTAGCGTCAGATTGGGAGTTGCCTTCCATGAGTCCTGCACATACGCGCCGCCGTAGCGTGTGCGTGAATCCAGGAGTTGTACCGCCGCCTGGGTATAGCCATTCCCGGCTCCCGTAACTGCTCCCAGCAGGTAGTCAGCAAAATCGACTCCAGTGATCGTACCATCGAAAACGAAGGCCCCGTCCTGGCTGGCCAGGTTGCGTTCGTTGACCTGCAGATAGCGGAGTTCTCCCCCGAACTTAATCGTGTGCCGGCCCGCTACTTTGGAAAAACCGTCCGACACCGTGTAGGTGTTGTTGGGCTGGAATGTGATCAGAGACGGTGCGCCGATTGTGAAGTTATTGAAATAAAGCTGAGGAACATACTCTGCAAATCCAGGCGTAGCGTCGGGAATGATGCCGAGGGTCCCGGCACCGGTCATGAAACCAAGAGAGGCCAGCGTCGCCTTGCCACCGCTCGGGTTATCCAGGTGGGTCGCCGTACGGAAGAAGGTCAATCGCGCTTCGTTCACTGCGCTGGGGCCGACCGTCTTTGTGTTGCTCAGAACAAACTCCTGAGCTCGGGTTGGCGTCACCGCGGGGAAGCCGGGCACGCTTGCGCCACCATCGGGCAGGGCGCTGTTCACCGTCGAGTCATCGAAGTGATAGTAGAAGGACCAGTTGCCCGTCTTGCGATTATTAAAGTCGACCCGCTCTCCGATCTTGTTGTCAGTAATCCTGTTCTTTTGACGATTGTCCGAGAATGTGTTCAGCACGTTATTAGTAGGAGCCGGGATGTACGGGAGAATTCCAACCGCCGCTGGCGACCACGCAGCTTGGGGAATCACGCCGCCCGGAAAAACGCAGTTCGCCGTAGAGTTACAGCCTGCGAAACTGTATTGCTCACCGTTTGTGACCGCGTACCCCAATCGATTTGAAAGCGTCGTGGGCCAGTCCAAGCAGGGCGCGGCCGACGGGGGGCAACTGCCGGCGGGACCGGGGCCGCCATCGACGGTGCCGGTCAAAATTGAAGGATCAAACTTTCCTTGAAGTTGGTCAGTGCTCGGCACGGGAACGCCGCTGACTTCCGCGCTCTGCACGATTCTGGTTCCCTGATAGTCCGTGAACCAGAACAGCTTGTCTTTCCAGAATGGTCCCCCTGCCGTGAAACCGAACTGATGCTGTCGCAACTCGGACTTAGGCTGGCCGGAGAAGAAGTAGCTCTGGGAATCCAGCGCGTCATTGCGCAGGAACTCAAAAACATCGCCGTGGAAACCATTCGTGCCCGACTTGGTGATGGCGTTCATCACCGCGCCACTGAATTTTCCATATTCCGCGTCAAAGCTGTTGGTGATCAGACGAAATTCTTCGACGGAATCGAGATTTGGAACCAGTCCGGCCCCAAGATTTCGTCCCTCGCTGACATCGCCCCCGTTCACCAGAAACGCGTTCGCTGTTTCGCGCTGGCCGTTCACCGAAACATTGCCCGCGTTTTGAATGTAGCCCGACACGGCCCTCGACCCCGTTCCGGAATCGCCACCAATGGTGACTGATCCGCTGGGCGCCACACCGGCCTGCAGGCCTAACAAATCGAGATAACTACGGCCATTCAGCGGCAGTGCAAGCATCTTTTGTGAATCAATCACGTCCCCAAGCTGCGTGTTCTCGGTTTCCACGTGGACCGTGTCGGCGGAAACGCTGACCTCTTCCTTCACCGTGCCAACCTGCAACGTAACATCGATGCGCAGTTGATCGTTCACTTGAAGGACGATGTCGGTCGTCGTGAAGGGCTTGAAACCAGCGGAGGTTGCCGTGAGACGGTAAGTGCCCGCCGGCAAGGCGAGGAAGTGGTAGGAGCCGTCCGTCGCCGAGGTCGCTACTTGGCTAAAGTTGGTTTGCACGTTCGTGATCTGCACTTTAGCGCCAGCCAAGACCGCTTGTGCCTTGTCACGAACCACGCCCGTAATCGACCCAGTCACATCCGCGCGCGCGGCGCTCAAGGCAGAGACGAGTAATATTGACAAGATGAAATACGGCAGACTGAACCGTCGGTAGTTCTTATCCACAGTTCACCCCCACGCAGTGTTGCAGTACAGTGCCACAACGACTGAGGAGTATTCAAGCGGGAATGTGGACACCGCCGACACGTTTTCATTGCATGAAAAATCGGAAAAGAATCCAGAAACGCTGGTGCTGTATCGGATGCGCCCTCTATTGGAGTCGCAAGTAGATTCTGAAGGCGGGCGGGGCGCCTGCGATTCAGCTGTTTAAAGAAGCCGCTGGCTTCGGGTCTTCGGTTTGATGAAGCGCTCCGCCTGGACTGGCAACACGTTCTGCGATTTCACCCGCAAGAAAGAAACGGTGGCCGCGGAGACGTTGGTGAAGGAATTCAGCGGACAGCAGCTTGACGGTCACAAAGTTGACGCTGCTCGAGTCGCTCGCCACATCAGGTATCCATGATCTCCAAAACAAAAAACTACCGCCACTCCTCAAAGCGTAAACCTGATCGCCACTTGTCCAACGCGTGCATTGACGGAGGTGCTACTGATCACGCCAAAAGTGGGTGAAGTGAAGTTTGTGTCAGGGTTGCCAAACTGCGGATGGTTAAGTGCATTAAAAAATTCGATTCGAAATTCAATCGCACTATCTCCGAAGGGCCAGTTCGTTCTCGCAGTTCTTGAAATTGCAGTGTCGAGGTTCGCTTGCCCAGGACCATTCACTATCCCAGTCGCACTGTTCCCAAATGCGGTTCCAATCCCGTCAGCACCAATTACCGAGGGAGCCGTAAAACAGGATTGATTGAAATAGTGGTTTAGTTTCGACTGCACGGCCCCTCGGGTCACCAACTGGCTTTTCGAGCAAGTGCCGCTCAGTTGGGCCCGATCTTCGCTGATTCCAAACACATTTGTGGAATTTGTATCGGCAACCGTCAACGCGCTCCCGGATTGGATGGTTGCTATGGCAGCGAAAAACCAACCGCCTAGGACACGGCGGGATAGGCCGTGAGGGGGGCTCGGAAGCGACCACGTAGTGCTGAAAACGAACCGCTGTGCCCGATCGAAACTGGCTCTTCCCCACCGCTGAGCAGGAGAGTTTTGGTCTCCTAAGGTCAAAGCGACTCCGGCGGAAGTGCCATTGATATTCGCCCCGTCGGTATCCATCGCTTTTGAAAAGGTGTAGGAACTGAGAAATTGCAAACCGTGCCCCATTTGCTTTGTGAGGCTGAGTTCCAAGCCGTTGTACCAGGAGCTACCCGCGGATTCTACGATGTCCAGAGAATCCGCGGGAATCCCGGGAATTGGAACGCGTAACGAAACGTTAGCGAGAGTATTTGAGGTCACTCCCCGGATTGGATGTGTTGCAGAGGCATCCATCGCCTGATTGAGCGAGCGCACTCGCTGTAAGTGTGTGCCGCGCGTACCCACGTATCCCACCTCTACCAACCATCCGCTATGAGGTTCTCCCTGAATATTGACCGAATACTGCTGAAGGAGGGCCGGGCGAAAGCTGGGGGCGCTGGCGTAGATGGTTGTTGCCGTCGTTGGCGAGTACGCTGGAAATAAAGGAAAAGAAGCCGGGGTGGGAAAAGGTTGCGCAAAAGGCGCTTGGAATGTCGCCGCCCCATTTGCGGCTCCTGTAGCTATCCGCAGCAGCGCGAAAGGAGCGGCGCTCGCACCTTGAAAAAAAGCCTGCCCGGTCGGGCGTGAAAAGTACATACCATATCCTCCCCTCAGTACTAACCGGCTCGTCCGCGGTAGGACTTGCCAGGCAAACCCAAAACGAGGTCCGATGGTATTTTGGCCTTCGCCATTGTTGGCGAAGGTATTGCTCGCACGCTGCACGCCAGCGGGGAGTACTCCAGCAAAGTTGGAGCCTACGATGTAACCGGCGACACTCCCGCCTGCTGGGGGATTCGGGTTCGCTTTGTTTATGTCAAAGCTGGAATTCCGGCCCAGCATATCTCCGAATTGGCCCAGTCGTTCGTAGCGCAAACCCAGATTCAACGTGAGTGACTTGCGAATTCTATAGTCATCCTGTACGAACGATGAACCTTCCCATACCCTGTATTCACGATCGAACACGCCGAAATCGTCTATGGAGGCAAAAACGTTGCTGAAGGCCCCTGTTCCGTTGCCACTCGCACTCAGGCCGAGAAGAAAGTCTGGCCAACTCAGGAACTGCACGAACGATCCAAACCCTGGATCGTTGAAGTTGTCCTGCAATCGTGTGAGTGATCCTCCGAAATGGAAGGTGTGAGCACCGTGAACCGAACTAAGGTCCTCGGTGATAACAAAACTATTCTGGGCAAAACCGAGTGGAAATGCGGAAGAGAACGCAGCCGATCCTAAGATGTTTAGGTTTGGTAACGCATTTGACTCGCTCATATCACCTTCGGCAACACCGATGTCGGACCATTTGAACGGAGCGTGGCTCTGCGTACGGCTTGTAGTGCGCACATATCCGAATCGTAGCTCGTTGATCCGAGCGCTATTCAAGGCGTATGTGTGGTGCAGGTTGATAACTCTGTAACCAGAATTGTTAGGACTGGCAAAGCCCGGAATATTAGGTGCCGGGTTGAAGAAATTGCCTGGGAAGGTGATCGTGTTGCCGTCGTCGGCATAAAAAATGCGGGCCCCGATTCTGCTCTTCTGCTGATCGGACGTAATCTGCGTTGGCTAAGAATTGATCCTCCACAAAGTCGCAGGGCTCCGTAAAAAACGAAGAACCCTGGTTATCAAATGGTTGTGACGTGTCGATCGTTTGTGGCGTGGGAATAAGAAAATTTCCGTCGGGCAGTTTGAGATTCAGTAGGGCCAGAGCAGTCGGGTTAATGTTCGAGCCGTCGGACTTAACTGCCACTCCGCCTAACGCCCCGTTCTTCCCTGCAAACAGCCCGCCAAGCGCCGTCCGGGACCTGTCATCTGTTATGGGCGGTGAAATAAAGCGGGAAGTACACCCCACCCGCGCCTGACCCGCAGCCACGCCGTTTACCTGTCGCGTCCCCTGGTAAGAACCGAAGAACAAAAGGCGGTCTTTCCTAATGGGACCGCCAATAGAAAATCCAAATTGATTCTGCTTGAGGCTCGGCCGGGATCGACCGACCTGGTTTAGAAAATAATCGTTGGCATTCAGAACATCGTTGCGAAGAAACTCGAAAACCGTGCCATGATAGGCATTGGTTCCGGCCTTCGTGATGACGCTGACGTTGGCTCCTGCATAACGTCCGTACGCAGCATCGTAAAGTGCCGTTTGCACCTTAAACTCTTCAAGGCCGTCAGGGTTTGGAATCGGAATCCCACCGCTTCCGGCCCCACTGCCCTGTGCATCACTTACACTAATCCCGTCCAATTGCCAGTTATTGTCATAGGAGCGTGCGCCGTGTACGAAAATTCCGTCGTTGGAACTGGCAATTTGTGAGAGCGCCATCCCACCAAGACCAAGCTCTCCGGCGTTGAAAACGCCGGCGGCCACACCCGGAGATAGCGCGGATATTTGCGCGAGATTTCGCGTAACCAGCGGAAGGCCATGCAACGCTGTTTCATCCACGACTCGTCCAAGGGCAGATTCGTCCGTTTGAACGTTTGGACGGTTAGCAGACACCTGCACCTGCTCGTAAATAGTTGCGAGCTGTAGGTGAATATCGAGACGACTTGTTTCCGTGACAGAGATGTGTATTGTGCCTCTGTTTATTGGAGCGAAGCCCAGCTTGCTGGCCTTCACTTCATAGCTGCCCGGTGGTAACAGCGCGAAGGCGAATCTGCCATTCTGATCCGAAGGAGTAGATTCCGATCTACCGTCGGCTGAGTTTACAAGTTCAACCACGACGCCCGAAATGACGGAGCCCGATGGACCGAACGTCAACCCCGTCAGAGCACCGGTCGAAGCGGTTTGGGCGGGCGCTTGGCACGACACAGCAAATAAAAAAGTAAATGTCAGGGCTGAGATATATGCAGATTGAGGGCGCGCGGTAAGCCTGACTTGCGAACCGAAAGGCATGAAACCCTCTTTACTCACAATGAGTTACTAAGTCTGCGTGGTGAGACACGGAAATGCTGGAATCCTCTGTGAGAGTTTAGCCCTGAATCCCCGACCTGAGACCTGTCAATAATGACAGGTGGAAAGGGGTATCATTCTGTGGAAGATTGGTGATGCCTCTCTGGCCCTTCTCACGCAACAATCAAATCTCGTGTGCGAATCGCGATAAAGAGGAACTCGGCGAAAAAACTCTGACAATACATTGTGCCAGTTCGCGGTAGCCGTCAGCTCTTTGAGGTTGCTATGTTTGGTCACGTATTTTCGCAGCCAGCGAGCCATGGTGGACGTTGGCAGTTAGCTGCGATTGTCCTCATCTTTTGCAGTTGCCACGCTCCCTGCAAGATCGAAGCTCAGGTCAAGCCGACAAAGCGCGTGCTCATTGTTTACGAACTCGGCCTTTCGTCCCCAAGCATCACAGTCTTAGATCAACAGATTCGCACCGTCTTGGAAGATTCTTCCTTCCAGATTGAACTCTATCGTGAATATCTGGAAACAACCTTGTTCCCCGACCCGAAGGCTCAAAAGGAGATCCGCGAGGGTTACATCCGCAAATACCGGGACCGGACGCCAGATGTTGTTATCGCACTCGGACCGTCCCCAATCCGATTCTTGGTGGATTCACACAAAAGTTCCTTCAAAGGTATTCCAGTACTGTTCGGAGGGCTTAGCGGAGCCCCACTTAAGGATGTGACTTTGGATTCTCAGTCTACCGGAGTCTGGGACAGAGTTGAGCCGACTGAAATTCTAGATGTCGCCCTACGCCTTCAGCCCCGAACAAAGCACGTAGTTGTGGTGGGGGGAATGGACGCGTACGACTTGGAGTTAGAAGGCTGGTTCCGCGAGCGCCTCCACAGTTACGAATCGAAACTCGACTTCACTTATTTAACCAACCTTCCTATGGCACAGCTTCTTGAGAGGCTCAGGAAGCTGCCGCCGCTCACAATTGTTCTCTTGACTCATATTGGACTCGATGGGGCAGGGACTCACTTCGTTGGCGCCTCCCAGGCAGACCCAATGATTGTTAAAGCCGCCAACGCACCCGTTTTTGGCGTGTCTGACGTTGACCTTGGCCATGGTGAAGTAGGCGGTTACCTGGACAGCTTCACCTTGCAAGGCAGGATAATCGGCGAAATGGCCGTTAGGATCCTTGAGGGGGAGAGGCCGCACGATATACCTGTTGTTAGAGGCGCGGACATCTACATGTTCGACTGGCAGGCGCTCAAGCGTTGGGGGATCAAGGAGAGAGCTCTTCCCCCCGGCAGCATCGTCATCAACCGCCAGCCAACGGCCTGGGAGTCCTACAAGGCCTACATCATTGGCGGCATTTCTCTCATGTTGGTGGAGACGCTGCTGATTTTCGGGCTGGTATGGCAGAGGGGAAGGGCAAAGCGTGCAGAAGCTCAGCTACGTGAGAGCGAGGAGCGTTTCCGTCGAGTTGCAAACACCGCACCGGTAATGATCTGGACGGCCGGGACGGACCGAAAATGCACCTATGTCAACAAGACTTGGCTGAACTTCACCGGCCGCCCGCTTGAAACGGAAGTTGGCGACGGTTGGGCCGGTGGCCTCCATCCCGACGATTCGACCCGCAGTTTCCAAACCTACGTCGAAGCATTTGACCGAAGAGAATCGTTTGAAATGCAGTACAGGCTTCGGCGACACGATGGAGAGTATCGCTGGGTTCTGGACAAAGGCGTACCGAGATTCAACCCGGATGGTACCTTTGCCGGCTACATCGGCTCCTGTCTGGACATTACCGAGAGGAAACTCGCAGAGGAGAGTCTTGCAACCATTGGGCGCAGGCTGATTGAAGCCCAAGAAGAGGAGCGCGCATGGATTGGCAGAGAGCTTCATGACGATATCAATCAGCGCCTCGCGCTTTTGTCCGTCCAACTGGATCGTTGGAGGCAGCAGGTTCCTTCTCCCACCCCAGGACTCAATGAGCAAGTTGGCCACGCCCAGGAACGGATCTCGGAGATAGCCAAAGACGTACAAGGTCTATCCCATCGTTTACACTCCTCGAAGCTTGAATATCTGGGCCTTGCCACCGCCGCCAATAGTTTCTGCAAGGAGCTGTCGGAACAGAACAAAGTTGAGGTTCAGTTCAATCATGCGGAAATCCCGCTAAATCTACCAAAGGAAGTCTCCCTTTGTTTGTTCCGCATTTTGCAAGAGGCGCTTCAGAACGCGGTGAAGCACAGCGGAGTTCGGCGCTTTGCGGTGGATCTCCGTGGCACACCGGACTCGATCGATCTCACCGTCGCCGACGCTGGAAGGGGCTTTGAAGAACAAGAAGCCTTCACTCGCCACGGTCTGGGATTAATCAGCATGCGCGAAAGGCTGCAATTGGTACGCGGCGAGCTTTCCGTGAAAGCGAAACCCGGAGCTGGCACCACAATTCACGCTCGGGTCCCGTTGAAAGCCCGAGAATATCGCGCGAAGGCCGGATGAGGCACTCCACGAATTTATCCATGCTCCTTGCAAAACGACCTGAAATGCCGAGCATGGAATTTTGAATACGACCCCCAACCAGAGTCTCAAAGAGTCGGGTTGACGTTTGTTGAAGGAAACTCCTTGGAAACATCATTAATCCGGGTTCTCGTGGTCGAGGATTCGGAGAGATTTCGCAACTTTGTTTGTTCAACCCTCGGGGAAAGACCGGAATTGCAGATCGTCGGCGTGGTCGCTGACGGACTACAAGCCGTTCAGAGAGCGGACGAATTGCAACCGGACTTGATTCTCCTCGACATCGGGCTCCCATTGCTAAACGGTATCGAAGTCGCTCGACAAATCCGCAGGCTCTCACCCAAATCCAAGATACTATTTGTGAGCCAAGAATTTTCGGGCGATGTGGTACGGGAAGCCCTTGGCACGGGCGCACATGGCTTTGTCGTCAAGATTGACGCGGGAAGTGAACTGCTGAAGGGAGTGAGCGCTGTTCTTCGAGGCGACCAGTTTGTCAGCAGAAGCTTTGCTGGTCATGATTTCGGTGCGGCTTCGGATGCAGTTGCTTCCATAGAGGTCCGAACGCAGAGTGCCGTTGAACCGCTCCAGCTGAATATGCAAAGAGCCCGCCGTCACGACGTGGGGTTCTATCCTGACGATGAAAGTCTGCTAGTTAACCTCACGCTGTTCATCGGGACTGCTCTCAACGCCGGACATGGGGCTATCGTTGTTGCGACCGAGTCACACAGAAACAGCCTGCTTCCGAGATTGAAGAGGCATGGCGTGGATATTGCCGCCGCTATTAAGCAGGGAAAATACATCTCGTTGGATGCTTCCGACGCGCTCTCGACGTTCATGATCGGTGGCATGGTTGATCGAGCTCGGTTTATGGAGACATTTGGCACTCTCATTGTGACGGCAACCAAAGCTGCAAGTGGGAAACATCCTCGCGTTGCTGTGTTCGGAGAAGGTGCGCATCTCCTCTGGTCACAGGGTAATGTGCCTGCTGCGATTCAAGACGAGAGACTCTGTAATGAGTTGACCAAGATCTACGACGTCGATATTCTCTGCGGTTATTCTGTGGAGAACGTACAGGGCGGGATGGACACCCACGTCTTCCGACAAATCTGTGCCCAGCATGGCTCAACATTCTACCAGCGGAGATGAAAAGGGGGCACCCTTACACTCGGCAGACGCGCGCGGGCAGACTCTGACACGAATAATTGGCGTGTATAGGCCGGGGATCGATTCCTCGGTCCGGGCAAGCATCCGAGCGCAAAAACTCCGCCGGATGAATCTCGTCTACGTTACACTGACTCCCCATGACACGACCGGGAATCGAAGGCGTGGCAGCTCCGCCGGCATTGATCGGAGAGCCGTTAACAAGACCCGGCTCATCTGCCACTCAATCTCCGGCAAACCAGCGCCAGGCGTACCAGGCAGCAGCAACAGCTTTTGTAGTGCTGTTCTTTATTGTCGGAGTCTCAGTCTGGGGCCTGCCCTTCTACTACGACTTCATGGTCCAACAGTTCGGGTGGACGCGCGCGCAAGTCACATCAGGCAACGCGCTGAGCAAACTCGTCGTGGGCCCCATCTTTGGATTCCTCGCAGGATGGATTGTGGACCGCTTTGGACCCCGTCGCTTGATGATGATTGGAATATTGATGGCGGGCGGAGCCTTGGTAGGACTGGGCTCCATCTCAAGCCTTGGCTTGTTTTACTTCTTCTACTTGTTTAACGCGCTGGGCTATGTTTGCGGGGGACCGCTTCCCAATCAGGTCCTCTTGACGGAGTGGTTTGATCGATCGCGCGGAAAGGCGATGGGGTTCGCCTATCTCGGGATCGGCATCGGAGGAGCAACGGTCCCGTGGATATCACATGCACTCGCCCAGCATTTCGGGTGGCAGACCTCTCTGCGGATTCTCGGCCTGTTGATCGTGGTGGTGTCGCTACCCCTTGTACTGCTGTTGAAAGAACGCCCCGCGAGAACGAACGTTGCCTCGGCCACGTCCCCGAGTCCCATGTCAGCGTTCAAGCAATCGTCGTTTTATCTCCTGACTCTGGGGAGTATGTGCTCGATTGCCGCAGTCAGCGGCACGCAGCAGAACATGAAACTTTTCTTGAGCCTCGACCGGCACTTCACACAGCGCGATGCCGCGAGTGTCCTATCGCTGGTTCTGGCCTTCAGCATTGCTGGTCGGTTGCTCATTGGTTGGCTGGCTGACCGTTTCTCCAAAAAGTACGTCATGCTGCTGACGTATCTGCTCGTCGCAGTGGGCATTCCTCTGATGTTCCTCGGGACTACGCGTCTGACTCTCTACACCTCCGCTGCGGTTTTCGGGATTGGTCTCGGTGGCGATTACATGATCATTCCGCTCATCACAGCGGAAATCTTCGGGATTGAGATCCTGGGAAGATTGCTGGGCGTGATCCTGACCGCGGGTGGCATTGCAGATGCGGTTGCGCCTTGGTTGATAGGCCGATTACGAGACTCCAGTGGAGACTACCGCGAGAGTTGCTTTGTCCTGGTGGGCATCGCGTTGCTGGGCGGGATTGCCGTTTTGGGTTTGCCCGGCCGGCGGAGGGCAGCATGAGCGCTGGAGCAATCCTTCGCTTGGGGAGCCTGAAAAACGTTCAGCGCTTTCAGGCTCACGTGCAGGCCCTCGATCTACAAATCCCCTGCGATGCCCAGATCGTGACAGGAGCCGAATCTCCGCTGCGCTGGCCGCTGAACCGTGGGCCATTCAAAATCGGCAACCGCATTGCAGTTCAGCCCATGGAGGGCTGGGACGCGACTCCGGATGGGGCGCCTTCGGAGAATACTGTTCGGCGATGGCAGCGGTTCGGCCGTAGTGGCGGCAAGCTGATTTGGGGTGGAGAAGCGGTTGCGGTTTCCCACGAAGGGCGAGCGAACCCAAATCAGCTTCTTGCGGCGCCGCGCACAAAGCAGGCCCTCGCACATCTGCGAGATGTTGCTAGACGCGAACATATTCTGACAACCGGTTCCGACGATGGTTTGATCATCGGTTTGCAATTGACCCATTCCGGCCGGTATTGCCGCCCGAATGAGCATTCGCTCCCGGAACCACGCATTCTTTATCACCATCCATTTCTGGACCAACGCCTGAAACTGCCTGCCGACTATCCTCTGCTCACCGACGGAGACATTGAGTCGATCATCGAAGACTTTCATCGGGCCGCGGTTATGGCTTGGCAGTTGGGTTTTGATTTCGTAGACATCAAGCATTGCCACGGCTACCTGGGTCATGAATTTCTGAGCGCTCACACGCGAGAGGGACGCTACGGCGGCACCTTCGAAGGCCGCACGCGCTTTCTTCGCGAAGTCGTACAAGGCATCCGCGCGCTCTGTCCGGGCTTGCATATTGGAGTACGTCTCTCGGCGGTCGACACAGTGCCATTTCGCAGTGATCCAACTCAGAGCGTGAACGGAAAGTCCGCCACCGGAGTTGCAGAGACGCGCCCGGAGTTACTTCCCTACCGTTGGGGTTTTGGCGTGAATCCGCTCGACCCGACGGCTAGCGACTTGAGTGAGCCGGAGCGCTTTCTATCATTATTAGAGGAACTTGGAATTCAGTTGGTGAATATCACCGCCGGCAGTCCTTACTACAATCCGCATATCCAACGTCCGGCGCTGTACCCACCTTCCGACGGATATCTCCCACCAGAGGACCCGTTGGTTGGAGTTGTCCGGCAGATGAAAGTGACACGCCAGCTCAAGCGACGGTTCCCGAACCTGCTCCTGGTTGGATCGGGGTATACCTACCTGCAGGACTTCTTACCTCATGTCGCGCAGGCTGCTGTGCGCGAAGGTTGGGTCGACTTCGTGGGGCTGGGCAGGATGGCATTGAGCTATCCCGAGTTCCTCTGGGATGCATCGGAGGGGAGCGAGATCCAACGCAAGCGTGTTTGCAGAACCTTCAGCGATTGCACCACGGCACCACGAAATGGATTGCCCTCCGGTTGTTATCCGCTGGACGAATACTACAAAGACTCCGACATGGCCGACAAACTGAAGGAGGCCAAGAAACGCTAACATCGGTTCTGTCGCGTCCAGTGCCGAGCTCGCGGTGGAACCAAGGACGAGGACAGGGATGACAGTTGACGAACTGCTCGCGCGCCAAAAACCGCGACGCAAAGTACAGGGCATTGCCGCCGCGTTGTTGCCGTATGAGGCGGACGGCCGGATCGCTGTCGATGCGTTTTCGCAACAGCTGACGTCCATACATCGAGCGGGGCTGATGAATGCTGTCAACATGGACACCGGCTACGTGAATTACTTGAGCGATGCAGAAAAACAGGAGGTGCTGAACTGGACGCGCGAGGTTCTCGGGAAAGGGATTCCGTTTGTGGCCGGCGCGTACATCGAACATCTACGCCGGCGACGACATCGTCTCGCTCTACCGACAGCAGATCGACACCATCGTTCGTTTTGGTGGCATTCCGATCCTGTTCCAGTCCGCTCGTCTGCACGGCAAGTCTCCGGCAGAGGTCGCTGAAGCTTATCGAGACATATGCAGGGACTATCCGCACGTGCTGGCGTTCGAATTGGGTTCGATATTTGCGCCCAACGGCGAGATATGGAACTCCGAGACCGTGCAGCGTTTGATGGACATCCCGGAGATCAAGGGGATGAAACATTCTTCCCTCGACCGTCTTCTGGAACTTGAACGACTCGCCATTCGCGATGCTCACCGGCCAGACTTTCGCATTTACACAGGAAACGACCTGGGAATCAACATGATCGAATATGGGTCGGACTACTTGCTGGGACTTGCCACCTTTGCTCCGGAGAAATTCGCCGAGCGGGACCGACTGTGGGAGGCCGCAGACCCGGAGTACTACAACCTTTCCGACGCTTTGCAGTATCTGGGAAATGTCGCCTTTCGACACCCCGTTCCGGCGTACAAACATTCTGCCGCAGTGTTCCTGAATCTGATCGGACGGATTCCCAGCGATCGGACGCATCCTAAGAACCCCCAACGTTCTCCTTGGGAGGCAGAAATCATGGTGGATTGCGCCCGTCGCTTGTCCTTGTTCTGATCTACTAACTCTCTGTGCCACCCAAGGCAAACCTTCGGGCAAATTCCACAGCTGCTTTTATGTCGCCGCCCTTTCGTATTTGATCGCGACCAGAAGGCTCCGCAAAGACTTTCGGTCTTGCGAGCGAGCTAATGGACCGCCTGAAATCCTGGAAGCAGCTTTCCGAATTTTCGGGAACTGGATTTTGCAAGCCCCGTCAAACTCGGCAAACTTCCGTATTCTTACACGGGCGTATGGTGGGAACAACGCGGACGTTGTATCGGATGAGATGACTACCGCGAGTGGCAAGGTCGCTCAGCTTGCGTTTCAGGGGAATGGAGCGCAGACAGAGCGCAAAGAAGGCTAAACCACTGAAAAATTGGCTCCTCAGGTAGGATTCGAACCTACAACCCTCCGGTTAACAGCCGGATGCTCTGCCATTGAGCTACTGAGGAGTGTGGTGACGTGCAGTATTCATCATAGCATTTGGGAAAAGGAGGCGCTAGTGCGACGGGCGCGGTGGTAGGCTAAACGTTGAGGCGGTTTATGGTGGGAGGGCGTTTGGTCTGGGCTTTTTCTTCTCTTCTCTTCTTCGTTGGGGGTGCGGTGTTTGCGGCGGACAACTCGCAAAAACCGCGGGCTGCTTCTTCTTCAACTTCTATGGCTGCGCCGCCGGAGACTGCCGTCAAGCCTGTGATCGACATGTATCACGGCGTCAAGGTTCGCGACGACTACCGGTGGCTTGAGGACGGCACCAGCGCTGAGACACAGAAGTGGGTTGCGGACGAGATGGCTTACACTCGGGCGCTGCTTGATCCGCGGCCCGGACGTGACGCCATTCACAAGCGGCTGACTGAGCTGCTGTCGATTGGCAACATCTCTGTGCCGATGATGGCGGGCAAACATTATTTTTATTCGAAGCGCGAGGGGATGCAGAACCAGCCGGTGCTTTACGTGCGCGAGGGGCTCGACGGGTCCGATCGCGTGCTGGTCGACGCGAACCAGCTTTCCGCGGATGGGACCATAGCGCTCGACTGGTATATCCCGAGCGAGAACGGAAAGTATCTTGCTTATGGGACTTCGGCCAGCGGGTCGGAGATGTCGACGCTGCACATCGTCGAGACCAAGACCGGCACCATTCTTCCCGACACGATCGAGCGGACGCGGGCGGCTTCGATTGCGTGGCTGCACGACAACTCCGGGTTTTACTACACGCGGTATCCGCAGAAGGGCGAGGTCCCCGACAGGCAGGAGATGTATAACCGGCACGTTTTTTTTCACCTGCTCGGTAGTGATCCGGATACGGACGACAAAATTTTCGGCGAGGGGCGCGATCCCGAGGACTGGCCGAATGTTCATCTGTCGAACGACGGGCACTGGCTGCTGATTGATGTGGAGCAAGGATGGACGAAGTCCGAACTGTTTCTAATGGACTTGAAGAAGGAGACGCCGCCGACGCGCATCACGACGGGCAAGAATTTTCTGTATCGCGGCGAGGTGTATGACGGGAAGATTTACATCACGACGAATGAGGATGCGCCGCGCTACCGCGTGTTCCTTACCGACGCCGGGGATTATGAGCGCGAGAACTGGAAGGAACTGATCCCGCAGACGGATGCGGTGCTGCAGGGCGTTGGCGTGTACGGCGGCAAGTTGTTTGCGCAGTACGAGAAGGATGCGTCGTCCCAGTTGAAGCTGTTTGGTCTGGAGGGCAAGAAGATTAGCGACATCGCGCTCCCGGCCATCGGCACGGTGTTCGGGACGGACGGGCGATGGAATCGCGACGAGGCCTTTTTCGGATTTCAATCTTTCACGACGCCGCCCGCGATCTATCGCGTGGATCTCAAGGCGTTCGGTACGGGTAGCGAACCTCAGGGGCTAAAGCCCGCATCATTACCAGATTCTGACGGCACGAGTGGAACTCGTGCCCTTCCCAAAACCGCGGAGCAGACGGCTGGGGCGATTGGCGCGAGTGTGCTCTGGGCCAAGGTTGACGCGCCTTCGATCGACCCCTCGGCGTATGAAGTGAAGCAGGAGTGGTTCCAGTCGAAAGACGGCACGCGCGTCCCGATGTTTGTCGTGCACAAGAAAGGATTAACGCAAACCGGGAAGAATCCCACGCTGCTCACCGGCTACGGCGGGTTCAACGTGAGCCTGACGCCGGCGTTCAGCCGCACCGCGTATTTATGGATGGAGCACGGCGGGGTTTATGCGGTGGCGAACCTGCGCGGCGGGGCGGAGTTTGGCGAGGACTGGCACCGGGCGGGCATGCTCGACAAGAAGCAGAACGTGTTCGACGACATGATTGCCGCGGCCGAACATCTGATCGCGGCGAAGTATACGGACAAGAATCATCTGGCGATCCAAGGCGGGTCGAATGGCGGACTGCTGATGGGCGCGATGATGACGCAACGTCCGGAACTGTTTCGCGCCGTGGTGTGCCAGGTGCCGCTGCTGGACATGATCCACTACCAGGATTTTCAGATTGCGAAGCTGTGGATTCCGGAATACGGGACGTCGGAAAATGCAGAACAGTTCAAGTGGCTCTACGCGTACTCGCCGTATCATCACGTGAAGGCAGGCGCGGAGTATCCGGCGATCCTGTTTATGACGGCGGATACGGACACGCGGGTGGACCCGATGCACGCGAAAAAAATGGCGGCGAAGATGCAGGCCGACGCGAAGAATGGCACGAGCCACACGCGTCCGATTCTGCTGCGGATTGAGTCGAAGGCGGGGCACGGAGCGGGGAAGCCGGTGACGAAGCAGATTGAAGAGTTTACGGATGTGTATTCGTTTTTGTTTTGGCAGTTGGGAATTAAAAAATAGTACTCAGTACTCGGTACTCAGTACTCAGAAAAACCCCCTCGCCGCAAGCGCGCACTCAGAAAACCGTATCGACTCAAACTGAGTACTGAGTACTGGGTACTGAGTACTGTCCTACGCTACTCAGGACTCAGAAAGACCCTCTCGCCGCGAGTGCGCACTCAGAAAACCGTATCGACTCAAACTGAGTACTGAGTACTGGGTACTGAGTACTGACTTTTCGTTGAAGCGATCAGACCGTTTAGGATCCTGCCTAGCTCTGAGGTTTTGAGCAGGAGAGTATCGGCATCATTCGGCGCTAGGTGGCCAAGATCGTTGGCGAGCATGATTTGAGTTTCTACTTCGGCGAGAGAACCACGGGCGTTATTGAGGAAGTGGTGGAATTCGCGTCGCGAGTATCGGGCCTGGCCTTCCGCGATGTTGCTGGGCACGGAGACTGCCGCTCTCCGCAGTTGGCTCATTAGACCGTAACGCTCTTCGCTCGGAAACGCTTGCGTGGCGCAATAGATTTCTCTCACCAGAACCATGGCTCTCTGCCACGCGATGAGATCGCGGTACGATCCGCCCATGTTTCTCCGCCTCTGAGGACTATCATTGCACCGTAAATTCTGCCGTGTTTCGGAGAATTGAAATAAAATGCCGGCGAATTCCGATTATGGGAAGCAGTACCCGGTGGGATGGTGAGGTGAAGGGCCGTTCACCGATGGAGACACCGGGGGTGGATCAAGTGACCGGTGAGTTGCATCGTGCGTGGTTCCCGGCCCTTTCGCACAAAACGCGAAAGGATGGGGCAGCCGGCCAGCCCCCCACCACTCGGCAGAGCGCGGAAAATCCCGTTAGTGTTTATCAACAACTACAGTCTTTGCGTCGGGCGACCTGGAAAACGGTGTCTCTTCGTGCAGTTCCCAATTCGAGCCGACCATGCCGCAGAGGTCCTTGCTTAACTTCGGTAGGTGTTCACTGACAGGCTCGCTGAGGGTTTGGAATGCGTACACTTTCTTAAGTTTCAGGTCGATTCTAAGGACGTTTAGAACCTTGCAGATTCCGGTGGGTTGTCCCTTTGCAACAATCTCCTCTTCGTTCCAGCGGTCGATCTGGTACTCCGCATGATCGGCAGTGAGCGTAAACGTGCCGTCGCCGAACCCGACGATTATTGCCTGCGCCTCTTCACAGGTGCCTTCAGAGCGTACACAAGTGATATCTGAGACTGATGGTCCCGCTGGGGGATTCTTGCGCTCTGCGTCAACCCATACCCCGGAAGCGCTGACGTAGCCGTTGTGAGTGTAGAGAGAAGCGAGTCCATCCTGAAGATGAACGAAGTCGCCACTCTTTACAGGAGTCTTGCTCCATTCGTACTTCGACGCTTGAGCAGCACCGAGTGCATCGGCTAAGAGAAGAAAAAGTGCTACAGTTCGCATGGTCATCTCTCTTTACACCTCTGGCAAGCGCGGGCTGATGAGATAACCGTGTCGGCTCGTAAACGAGCCGGGTGCCCCATCCTTTCGCGCTTTTTTGCGAAAGGGTGGGAACCACGGACCCCTACAAATCACTGGATCGCCTCAACCGTAACTGGAACATCGAGAATCGTGGAATAACGCCGATAACGAACGACTGCCTTACTGCCTGGGATAAGGTGACTGATGGATTCTCTCAGTTCCGCAATTGTGAAGATGTAGTGATCGTTTATGGCAAGGATTGTATCCGCGGCCTTAATGCCCGCTTGATCAGCAGAGCCTCCGGGCGTTACCGCCGTCAGGATCACTCCATCGTGCCGCACGTTGATGTTTCCTTCCGCGAACACGCCTACTGTCGCTTGGCCGAACGGCTGAGGAGTGGTGATTTGAGTCGGTTTTGGATCGGGCTCTTCTCTTACTCGCGCGGCCGCCAGCGTTGGCCTCTGAACTTCGTCTCTTACAGCTATGGTGCGGACCGGCTGAACGCTGAAGTCATAGACGTACGGAGCCAAGCCTTCGCCACGAGCTAAGAACAAGGCGTATTCGCCTTTGCTGAGTTCATGGGCGGGCACGATCCGGTAGACATCAGGCTCGACTTCGTCACG
Organism: uncultured Acidobacteriaceae bacterium; assembly: GCA_963786095.1. Lineage (GTDB taxonomy): Bacteria > Acidobacteriota > Terriglobia > Terriglobales > Acidobacteriaceae > Sulfotelmatobacter. The sequence continues at coordinate 400,967 of CAWAXV010000021.1, forward strand.
AAGTAGCTGAATCTGATGCGTGAGCGTGATGCCCGAACTGGCCCTCCATGCACCGCTCGCCGCGATCTCAAACTGCCTACGATTGGGCTTTTCCTCCAAGCGGATCAAGATCAAATCGCCAGCGTTCACGCCCACAGCTTGTTCTTGCTTGGCCGGCACAAAATAAAACACTGGCTGCGGAGAAACAGCGGTCTGTGCTGTCGCTCCCAGAAGCTGGACATTCTCCTTCCTCGTCTTGATTCCTAACGTCAGGTCGTTCACTACAAGACTGCCACTGCGTTTGAATTCTGCAATTTGACCAATGACCTTGATTAGTCGACCCGACTCCTCCACAAACATTCCATGCTCGGTCGTCGGAGGCAGCGCGGTAGTTTGCCCGTAACTTGAAAGAGTACATACAACTGTAAAGAGCAGGCCGAGGGTGAAGTGCTTCATGTTCATCTCATCCTTAGCAAGAAGTGGACCGCGCACGACATAGTGCTTCGCGCCTAATACGGCGTCAATAGCACTTAGGTGGGCGATGTAACGCGACGACCTCAGCGGCTAAAGCTGGGCGATGCTCTTATCGGCAGGAAGGGACGTCGTGCCCTTCTCCGGATTTGTTTCTTTCGTTCCTACGGGACTTGTGCCCCGTGTTTCTGGTTTACCCAGGGCTTGCGCCCTGGGCTTTATTCTTGCGCCGCTTCGCGGCTGGGGTCGTTGTGGACCGTATGCGATTGGGAGACCGAGGCAAAAATCCGCATCTGCCAGAGGCAGGCAGATGTGGGGCACCCGAGGTGGGATGGACTTCGAGAGTCTCGGAACGCAGGTCCGTGCTGGGGGAGATCCCTCGCTCCGCCTGGAGAAAACGGCGTCGCTCGGGATGACGCCGTTAGTTATCTTCGGCTTGCGGCCGGCTTTATTCTTGCGCCGCTTCGCGGCTGGGGTCGCGGCGGAGCGTACGCGATTGGGAGGTCGACGCAAAAATCCCCACATCTCGCGCAAAGAACGCGCGAGTTGTGGGGCACCCGCGCTCCTTCTCCCACTCGCGAGAAGTGGGGCAGCCGGGTTTGATCTTGGATTTGTGATTCGTGTTTCTGCTCACGTCGGTCTGTAATTTTGGTCACGGACTTTTTGTGGGGGAATTCTTATTTTTAAATATCTGCCCAAAAATCAGGTTTGGGATGCATGTTGCGCCGGAAGGCGCTGCTTGCGAGGGAGGAGTGTTCTGTGGAGTTGGTCATGCGGAAGACGGAGAACGGGTGGAAGTGGGTGACGTCAGATTTCAAAGTTTCAGAGTTTCGAGGTTGCAAGGAATCGGGTGAGACGACGCGATTGGGAGATCGAGGCAAAAATCCCCGAAGTTGAAACGAACGTCGAGTGGATTTTTGCGGTGGCGGATCCGAATGAGGAGTGGTGGAAGAGGTTCCGGGGGAATCCGAAGGGGTTGGGGGAAATTTCACAGGCGGCGTTTTTGCTGAAGGCGCGGCAGATGGGATTTGGCGTGGCGATTCCGTGGGGCGACAGCGAGCGGTGCGATTTTGTGGTGTGGGATCGGGAGAGCGGGAGGATCTGGAGAGTGCAGGTGAAGGGGACGGGGCGACTGCATCGGCGGGGATATGAGGTGCAGCCGGTGCATTCGACGCGGGGGCGTGGGAAGAAACGATATACGGCGCGGGAGATTGATGTGGTGGTGGCGCATGTGCAACCGGTGGATGGATCCGATGCGTGGTATGTGATCCCGATAGAGAAGGTGGGAAGGGCGAAGAGTTTGAGGTTTTATCCGGACATCAAGTCGCGGAGGCCGATGTGGGAGGAGTATCGGGAGGCTTGGGATCAGCTGAGGGCGCGGTGAGGTGCGAGTCGACTCGAGAGTGGCCCAGGCTGTTTAGTGAGTTCCCGCGCGGTGGGTGCCTCGGCTTGCGATTTCTGCGAGGGCGGGCCGCGCTTATGTGGAGAAGAAGATTCGTGGATGCGCGGTGCCGGTCGCGGAGAGCCCGTGGGCAATGGGCGCTGGCTTTGCGGAAACTGGCTTCTTTTTCGACAATGCGATGAGTAATCGCTCGATCTTACGGTGCTCGTGCGAGATGGGGAGGCTGGGCTGGGTCATGAGGACGTTTTACCATAGTGTCCCGTGGCTGAACAGGTGGCGTTGGAGTAAAGGTTGGTGATTCGGTATCGATGGCCGAAGTCGTTTCGCTTCATTGTTTTGGAGGTGTTGGGCGCGGGGCTGACGCCTCGTCCTTGCGCTTTTGCAGGTGCGGGAATCGATGCTGCAGCATCGCACCCACCCTTTCGAAGAGGACATGAAAGGATGGTGCAGCCTCAGTTTATTTATGCGGGCGAGCGAACTTTATGGAGGAGTGCATGGTTCCGAGCAAGGTTTTGAATTTGATGGCGTTCGTCCCGGCGAGGGATTTTGCGTTGTCGCGACGCTTCTATCATGACTTGGGATTTCGTGAGAACTGGGGCAACGACCAGGCGTGCGAGTTTGAGCTGGAGGGCTTTCGGTTTCTTCTGCAGAACTTCTATGTGAAGGATCACGCCGGGAACTTCATGATGAGCCTGATGGTGGAGGACGCGGACAAGTGGTGGGAGTTTATCGAGAGCAGCAGCCTGGCGAAGAAGTATGAGCTAGGAATGGCGAAGGCGCCGAAGCTGCAGCCGTGGGGGCTGCGCGTGCTGTACTTGAGCGATCCGACGGGCGTGCTGTGGCATATTGCCGATCGACCGAAGGGGTGAGGATTATCGATTCGAGGAAGAGGAGCAAAGACAAAAACGAAAAAGCAGGTTCGTCCCAGGTATCAAGATTCTTGGATGAAGTTCGAAATCGCGTTCACCGTATCAAGTTGCTCCTGATCGAAGCCCATCAGCGCGAAATCTATGCCGAACTTCTCTTCCAGGAAGACCGCCAGGGCAACCGCATCGACAGACTGCAGGCGGCCACTCAGGATCAGGGATGTATCATCGGCAAAGGGCTGGGTATCTGCTTTGCGGGCCAGCAGAGTTTCAAGATATTCGCGAATTAGAGCCTTGCGGTCCATGTCGCTCCTCAGGAAACCAAATTGAATAGATGAGCCAGGAAGCGAAAACTTTCCTGAATCGGGTATCTCTTGACGGTGTAATCGAAGATTCTCAAAACACAAAAGAAACTGCCGACACAAAGCGGCGGAATCAAGTGGCCGCGAATCCAACCTACCTTTTCAATCTTCCTCTCCCTGATTTGTGAGAGGCCAATTCCGACAGACAGCACGATTGTGTAGAAGATGTACGTGTGGAATCCAGCAAGCGCCTTCCAAAAGCCAAGCTCTTCGATGTAGTTCAGGTCGCGAAAAAAGTGGAAGAATGCATTTCCGAAACCTGCAGCTGCAAACGTTGCAGCGAACAAACGCCACCGACCGCGCTGTTTGAAATACCGCATGAAGGTGGGGTAGAAGAAGCAGTCGACCAGTAACTCTTTGAAGTAATAGTAGTAGCGGTTCCAGAATTCCGCGATGGTGCGCGATGCAAGCGGGCGGTAAGTGTTTCTCAATGCCAGAAAGCCCGCCATACGGCACATAGCCACAATGCGGTGCCCGAAAATCGAAAACTCCAACATCCTTTCCAGAAAGTCCGCAATCAAGGTGGCCCAGCCGAGGTACCAAGGAAAATGTAGTCGCTGAAGGCTGAAGCTAAACAACAATTCGTAGAATGGAATTCCCAGATAACCGTGGACGAACGGAATAAATACATAGTTGAGGAACACGTCCAGTACCAGCGACCAAGCGAGCAGTTTCAGACCTTTGAGTTGAGCTACCGCAAGCTGTTCTGCGTTCTTCGCCTCGATTCGCCGCAGATACGCGGCTCCCTTCACAAATGGCGTGGCCGTTGATCCCCAGAACGGCTGGTAGGTTCCGACCTGTAGGGGGAAGGGGTCGCGGCTTTTCGATCGTATGTCGAGAAGCGAGTAAGCCATGAACCAGATATAGGTCCCGGCGACCGCTAAGAACTCCCAAGATACAGTTCGAAGCGATCCGCCTCTCGGCAGATAACTGGCTAACAGAACGGAAAGGGCGAATCCGGTGAGCAAGCAGGCGACGGGTCTGCGCCCCAGCCATGAGTCGCGGAAATGGCTGGCCAACCAAAACAGCAAGGCCGCGGAACCAAGTGAAATCGCGGCCAGGACCAACCACAGATGATCCGCCCATCGCCACCAAACGCCGAACGTCCACAGCAGCGTGCCAACTGTTAACACGGTGCGACGGTACTGCGGCAAGGCAGTCATGACGACCAAAAAACAAAACTGCACTATCCACCGGGGATTGTGTAAGTAGTGAAGGTCTGTCGCGATGTAAAGGCCGAGTCCGAATAGCCCAAGAATCGCGGCTTTACCCGCAAGGGTTTGGGCAAACGCCAACACTGCGGGGTATGTATCAATTCGCGGAATGAGGCGAAAATTCCAGAGGAAGCGGAAAGGCGGAGCGACGGGCGCCACGCTCCCGGGCGCGATCACGGCACTCTCGGACGGCGCGCTCATACCGAATCCTCGGAGAGCAGAGCCACCAGAGTCTTGCGATCGGTTTTGCCGCTAGCGCTCAGGGGCAACCGTTGTACGAATCGCACTTCGGTTGGAACCATGTACTTCGGCACGCGGCGCTGCATTTTTTCCCGGATTTCCGGAGCTGGAAGTGAGCTGCCCGCCACGAAGGCGATGATGCCGTCGGCCGAAGCATTGGTGATGGGCCAGGCGACCGCCGCCACGGAATCCACGGCGCAGACCTCGCGCAAGTGTGCTTCTACATCTTCAAGTTCGACGCGATTGCCGAGCACCTTGACTTGATTGTCTGTGCGCCCCAGATGATGGAATCTTCCATCCGCATCCCGGTAGGCAAAATCGCCGGTCAGATACCACACCTTGCCGTCGATCGAGGGAAAGCGCGCCGCGGTTTTTTGCGGGTCCTTGAAATATCCCTGCGCGACCTGGTTGCCGCAAAGAGCCAGCTCTCCCTTTTCTCCGGGCGGGAGAAAATGTAACGACTCGTCCACAATTGCTGCGTCCATGGTGCCTAAAGGCTTGCCGGTGGCAACGGTGCCCCGGCTTTCGGTGACAATCATCGGGTCGCTGCAACGTTGGCCGATGCAAACTACGGTCGCTTCCGTTGGACCATAGAGATTGTCAATGACGCTGTTGGGCGCGGCCTTTTGCCATAGCTCCGCCGAGCTTGCGGGCAGCGGCTCACCACAAAAAATGGAATAACGCACCGAGGGGAAAGCCCCGGGAGAGAGCATTTTCATGGTTCGCATGAAAGCGAGGGTCGACGGCACGGAAAACCAGCAGGTGAGTTCGCGCTCGCGGATGAACCGTGATGGGCCCATCAACTGGCCAGGAGGCACAACGTGCAAAGACGCTCCGCATGACCATGTCGTGAACATATCCATAACGCATGGGTCAAACGTGAGGTCATAGGCCTGCGAAACACGATCTTCCGAACTGAACGGGTACAGCTCTTGCATCGCAGAAAGGAAAGAGGCCACATTTCCTGTGGAAACCATCACTCCCTTGGGCAATCCCGTGGTCCCGGAAGTGAACATGATGTAGGCGAGGTCGTTCTCACGGAGCGACTTTGGGGCATGGTGATGATCGGAAGGCGGCAGAGCATCAAACCCGGCGATTTGCACGCCAGCCGGCGATGTTCCGAGCGAAAATGAGTCGCCCTTACCCGGAGCCAGGATGCGCTTGGGGCTTTGCTTCAGCACAGTGGCCGAGAGAGCCTTCAAGCCTCGATCATCCACCACTAACGCATCGAGTTCGATGGTTTCCAATATCTTCAGAAGCCTGAGTTCGGGCCAATCCGGGTTCAGAGGAACGTAGACCGCGCCCGCCCAGCAGGCACCCAAAAGTCCGGCGTACGCGGCCCAGCTCCGCGAAGCCAGTATTCCCACGGTTTTCGCGCCGCCCGTTGATCCTTCTTGCAACCATCCAGCAACGCGGTCGACTAGCTCCGCTAATTCACCATAGGTGAACTCTCGTTGACTCACCCAGAGAGCAAGCCGTTCCGGATGATTCCTGGCATGGTTGTAGAAGGAAAGCGCTAGATTTGTGCTCATCTAGTCTACCAATACTGAATTTACTATCTCTGGAGAGGTTAGAAGGGTCGGAGAAGTCCCTGGCAAGGTACTACAGTCACGTAAATCAGCCCCACTCTCGCGGCACCGAACGCGCGAGCAGTGGGGCTGGAGAGACGCGGAGTTATTTGCAGACGATGCTGGGGTTGTCTTTGGCCAGCTGCAGGCAGGTCTGGTGCTGCTTGGCTTTGCGGGCAGCGTCTCCGACGCTCGGATTGGGGTCGGAGGAGTCGGCAGGAGCGGCTTCGTCTTGCGACGGGCCGGCTGCCGGCTGAGGCTGATAGGACGCGGGCGTGACCTGGGGCGCAGGTTGCGCGGGCTGTCCAGCTGACTGAGGATGAGCGACGGCCGGTGCGAGTGCGGCTGCACCGGGCGCGGGCGCGTCCTCGCGGCTGTGAGACTGCCAATCGGCAAGAATCAATTCGCAGGCGTCTTTGGCGGCGTTACCGACGGTGTGGGTGGCGTTGGTGCCGAGCACGTCGCCGATTTTATTGGCTACTTGCACCTGGCTGTTGGTGCGAAGCAGGCCGCGATTCTTCTTGGACTCGCGATTCAGCATGACGGTGTAATCGGCGTTGGTCTGGTTGAGAGTGATGGTGACGCCGGAGCAGTTCTTCTGCAGATCCTTGGTGACTTCCATGCTTTCGTCGTGAGAGTCCACGGTGGACTTTGATCCCCAGACTCCGAAATGCTTGCTACTGGCGCCTGATCCTGAAGACTGGCTGTCTTCCGATCCCTTGCCTTGCACAAAGACGCGAGGTTTGTCCTGCGCGCCGGCGGACAGCGCAAGAGTGAGCAGAATCGTGCCGGAAAGAATGCTTTTCATAACAGAATTGCCTCCGAGTAAGGGTGAGTTGTCAGGGGGGCCCCAGAGTGCAATGTTCTCAGAAATTGGCGGGCGATATAGGTCACAAAAGTAACGGGAACTGAGACGAATTGGGCCATGGGCTTTGGCTGCGGCTTTGTGGGACGGCACGAGAAGTGGGAGTGTTTTCAGTGCTTTCCGGCTGGGATCGCGGAAAACTTAAGAGGTGGCGGCAGAGGTCAGGGGGGGACGCTCGCGCTGCAGGCGGCTGGCGATTTGAGTGAGTTCGAGGCATCGCGAGCAGGCGCATTTCGAGTAGGGATCGGCGGGAGTGGCCGCGTGGCCGCAGTTCAGGCAGAGGAACGACTCGTTGGGGCTCCGGAGGTTGGATTGAACCATGGGCCGGAATTCGCTGCCCAGAACACAGTAAGGGCAGCGGATAATTTCTTGCGACATTGTTTCGCGCACTCCTTATTCGACTTCTGCGACTCCCACACCTGTGTCCGACGTTCCGCCAGAGGAAGCGATGATGAGATCGCAAGGGACGGAGTTCGCAGGGTTCGCGTCCCACTTAGATCGCCGTTGTAGTGAAACTGTAGAGCAAGTGCGGCTCTAAGGTAATGGCCCGATAGTTTAAGGGCCATGGCCCGATAGTGACCAAGAATCGGTGCATCGGGAGGGGCGAACAATCTTCGTGGCGAGGACGCTTTTTTCATAGCAGCTCTTCTGCGGTGTCCTTTTATTTCAGGGAGTTACAAACCGGCCCGACTCCTGCAGCATCTATTCTGCAAACCAAAAGAGGTATGACAATGTCGTTTCGAGGATTTGGACCATGGATTGTGCGGGTCGGCAGGCTGCTGGTCGTTGTTGCGATCGCTTTTTCCTGCATCCGTCCGGCGGCGGCGGGAAATAAGGTGATGGGAGAGATTCAGTTCGAAGGGAAATCGAAGGTTGAGAAGACGTCTGGCGTGTGGGTGGACGGAGGATACGTCGGCTACCTGAAGGAGCTGAAGGGATCGAAAAAAGTCTTGTTGCTACCAGGGGAGCACGTGATCACGGTGCGGCAGGATGGGTATCAGGATTTCACGGCGAGAGTCTCGCTGCAGCCTGGAGAAAAACAGATTGTGCAGGTGGCGATGGAGAAAGCTGCGGCGATGACCATGCCGGCGGTGACAGCGACGGTGAAGATTGCGGTGAATCCGTCGCGGGCGGCGGTGTTTTTGGATGGGCTGTTCGTGGGGCACGTGGGTGAGTTCGAAGGCGCGGGCCGAGGACTGCTGATTGCGCCGGGACCACACAAGATAAAGGTTGCGCTGCCCGGATATCAGACGTTTGAAACAGAGATCAATCCGCTGGCAAATCAGAAGGTGGAAGTGAAGACGGAGCTGATGAAGATTGAGACACCGATGGCAGATCCGTCGCTGAAGCCGGGGGGAAAAGAACAGCCGCCGCCACCGCCCGATCGCACGGTGCCACCTCCGCCGCCTCCGCAAGGATGATGATGGAGTCAGCACAAAATCCCACGTTACGCGGACAACCCGCGAGAAATGGGGCACGCCGCAGTAGTCTCCAAAATTGTGGCTGCACTCTTTGCGGGGAATTGCATCCAACCTGAGCGCGTTCGTGGGGAATCCGCGCGCTTGGGAGCACGCATTGGATCATTGTGCAGTCAGGGTCGGCAATTTATTTCTAACGGTGTTCATGACCGCGCTATTTTCGGCAGGCGCGTGGGGCCAGACCACTGGCTTCGGTCCTTCATTCACCGGCGCGCGAAGGAATGATGCTGGAGCGACGCCAAGTTTTGATGTCGCGCGATTTCACGCGGGAATATTCAACGAGGACGCAGACACGGCTTCTCCGGCAGTGCAACGTACCGATGAGCACGGCGGAATCGTCTCGCGAAGTGTGCGGCGAACGCTGGAAGATCAAAAGGAACTGTATCTCGCTCCGTTCAAGCCATCGAATTTCAAATGGGATTTTCTGGTGCTCGGAGGCACAGCGGGACTTCTGGTTGGGGACCGGCATATTGAAAATGCGTTGCCTGGCGGGGACCACACTTTTTATCAGACGAGTTCGGACTTTGCGATTGCGGGACTGGGCGCGGCTTTGGGCGGGGTCTGGATCTGGGGAATCAAGAATGACCATCCGCACGCGAAGGAGATGGGTAGCCTGGAGCTGGAGACGCTGGTGAATTCGTTTCTGATTTACTTGCCGATGCAGTACATCGCAGGGCGGCAGCGTCCGGGAGAAGGCAACGGACACGGGGATTTTCTGCGACATCATGCGATGAACACATCATTTCCCGGCGGACATGCGATGTTTGTGTGGGCGATGGCGACCGTAGCCGCGAAGGAATATCCGAAGCCGTGGGTGCGAACGCTGGCATATACGGCGGCCTTGACCGTGACGGCGGGACGATTCCTTGGAAGGGATCATTGGGCGTCGGATATGTTTGTGGGAACGGCGCTCGGGATCAGCATCGGGACGCACATTTTCGAGGCGCATTGCGATCCGGAGTTCAGTACGTCGTGCAAGCATCACGGGCGCGGGTTTAAGGTGCTAGAAGCGGTGCTGCCATAGTAGGGCGCCGGGCGTCGGGCGTCAGGCTTCAACCAAAATAAATAGCCGCACCCGACCCTTCCCTATTCGAGGGGACGGCAGATTTCCCAGTGATGGCCGAAGGGATCGACGACGCGGCCGAGGCGCCAACCGTAGTCTTCAGCGACGCGATGGACTGCAGTCGCTCCAGCGGCTACGGCGCGCGCGAAAACAGCGTCGGGATCGGTCACCGTTAAGATCATGCGCACTGTGCCACCATCGAGCGACTGCGGGCTGAAGTTTTTGTGCTCGGGAGACTCTTCGCCAAGCCAGAACTCGGCCCCTTCGACGGAGAGGCGGGCGACCACGCTTCCGCCCTCGCCGTCTAAGCGGAACACTTCGGTTGCGCCGAAGGCAGACTTGTAGAACTCCACAGCACGGGCGCTATTGCGCACCGAGAGCCACGGCGCGATTGAGGTTGCGATGGGAGTACGCGCTTTATTTTCCGGCATAGGCTTTTTTCAACGCTTCAATATCGATCTTGACCATTTGCAACATGGCCTGCATGACTCGCTTCGATTTCCCTGGGTCTTTATCTTGCATGAGATCCATTAGGACGGACGGAATGATCTGCCACGATAATCCATATTTGTCCTGCAGCCAACCGCAGCGGTCTTCTCTGCCGCCAGCGGAGAGCCTTGCCCAGAGATCATCTACTTCCTGCTGGGTCTCGCAGTTCACGAAGAGGGAGATGGCGGGCGTGAAAGAAAAAGACGGGCCGCCGTTGAGCGCGATGAATCGTTGACCTTCAAGTTCGAAGGTGGTGGTCATAACGCTGCCTTTGGGTCCGGGTCCGGCATCGCCATAGCGAGAGACGCCGACCACTTTGGAATTCTTGAAGATGGAAACGTAGAAATTCATGGCTTCTTCCGCTTGAGTGTCGAACCAGAGGAAGGGAGTGATTTTTTGCATAGCGAATATTCCTTTCAATTCGGCCGGGGAGGAAGTGGGTTACGTGAATCGTAACAAAAAACTGGATGGCGTTGAGACTGCATAGGTAAGTGCTCTGATTAGGAGGTTGTAAACCGTGGGTTGTGAAGTTTGGCTTACGCGCCGCGGCAGTTAAGGGTGAGATCCTTCGCTCCGCCTGAAGAGCGGCTACGCTCAGGATGACAACACCGTATGAAGAACAGCTGATGACGTCGCTGTACAGAATGACAAACTTCGCCATCGCGTGAATTCCAAGCGAGCGAAGAACAGAGAGCCTACAATTTTGTTGGTGCGCGCCGCTTGCAGACCAAAAACAAATCGAAGCCGTAAATCGTGGGCCAAAGGAGGCCATGGTATGACACGAAGGCTGGTTTTCGTATTTGACGTACTTGTCATGGCGGCAGCGGTAGTTGCTGTCGCTGCATCCGCTAACGCGCAAACACCGATTCAAATCTACGGGGCCTGGCACTGCGGGAGCGATTTCTGCACCTGGGCAACGGTGCGGGACATGACGGATTTTGACACGAAGAATCATTGGATGATCGACCGCGGGGACGGATCGGGATTGCCGTCGGTGAATCTGGTGGTGCTGAGTTTTGTGCAGCCCCTCAAGCTGCTGAACAAGACCACCGATTCGGGCGACACAAATGGCGTGCCCGTGGGCATGAATGCTGCGGTCGTGAACTACTTTAAGAATAAGAATGTGCGAGTCATGCTGTCGATCGGCGGCATTACCTACACGACGTTTTGGGATCAGGCGCTGACGCAGAATGCGACTCAGCTGGGGCTGAACGCGGCGGCGCTGGCGCAGAGCCTGGGCGTCGGCATTGAGATTGACTACGAGAACAGCTCGAGTCCGAACCTGACAGGACTGCAGGCGTTCATCAACGCGTACCGGTCGCAGATTCCATATGATGCGACGGGTGCGAATCCGGCGGCGCGGTTGACGATCGACCTGGCGGCCGGGGACCGGTATTTGATAGGGCTTTGCCAGAAGGCGACCGCCAGTTGGCTGCTGACATCGACACCGGTTTTGGATTATGCCAACGCGATGGTGCCGAACAAGCAGCCGGGGAGTTCCGCGGCGGAGTCGAACTGGCAGGAGCATGTGGATGGAAAGCCGCAATACAGCCCACCGATTGGACCGCTGGCGCCAGCGAAATTTGCAGGCAGCGTGTACCTGGTGACTGGGCGGAATCCGGCGCCGGAGTGCAATAACTTCAGCTCATCTTTGCAGAACAGCACTGGAGCTTATGTGCAGATCCGTCGCGCCAAACGGCGCGGGCACAACGTCTGGGATGCTTGGCTATATGTTCTGGGCCGCCGAGTGTCAGGGCACGCGGACGGTGTGCACGACTCCGCCGAACACGTGCGAGGGCGGGACGGGCGTGGGAGCGAAGACGTACAACATTCCGATTCCGATGCCGCCGCTGCGGCAGAACTGAGCGGATTGCGTTTCTGGGACCGCCAGCCTCGGGCTGGCGGTTTTTTTTCGCGCAATTGTGCGTGGGACTCACAGCTTTTAACCGCTAAGGACGCTGAGAAAACCTTGCGACGCTTTGCCGCTTTAATCTCACAGCGGCAGGGCGCTGGGGAAGCGTGTCTTGAAGTCGAGCAGGCCGACCCACTCGGGGGTGATGGCGATGCGCACCATGTCGGGAGCCATCTTCGCGAGTTGCGAAACCCACGCTTTCCCTTGCTGCGGTCCGAAGTAACGCTCCGCAGCCAGAGCATATTCGGGGACGATTCCGTTCATCGGTTCGAGACGCGCGGTACCGCGTACCAGCAGCACGCTGTGGGGAAAAGTGTTGCCGTCGATGGTGAGAGCTACCTTGGGATTTTTCGCGAGAGCCTTGAGCTTGGGCGCTTTCACCGGAGTTCCGAGCACGAACTCGCTGTCGTTCCAGTGAAACCAGATCGGGACCACGCGGGGTGTGCCATCGGTCCAGACATAGGCGAGCCGCGCGGGAATGGTCGAGAGAAGAAGTTCTTTGGAGATGGGGTGTTGCAAGAGGTCGAGACTTCCCTGTTGTACGGGCATCGGAGACTCCTTGGGGATCCTGCGAAGGATCATCTCGCTTCAAAAAACGGACTGATTGTACACCCGAGGCCGGGTGGTCTCATTGCGCAAAACCCGTCAGATCAGAGCTGCTCTCAGTAAATGGCGCCACCGGACTGGGTTGAGCTGAGCACTCCGGCTTTGGCGGAGACGGTGTAGGCGGTGCCGCCGGTGCCGGTCCAGTGCGAGAGGCTGAAAGTGCCGCCTGCGGAGATCCGGTAGACAGCAATGTTCTGGTACGTCAGCGGCGTGCCGGAGACACAGGTTTGGGCGCGCCCGGGGCTTGCAGGAAATAAACGGTACTGGCGCCGACGACAGTGCCGTTGCCGCTGCCGTCGAGGAGCAGGGCGGTTTGCTCATCAATGGCAATATCGCGCGGGGCGCTGGACCAACCGTTGTTGTAGACGCGACACATAAAGGCAAGGTCGCGTCCCATGCGATCGCGGGTGACGAAGTGGGGATCGTCAATGAGTCCCTGCAAGATGGAGATGTTCACGAAGTTCTCACCGAGAGTGATGTACTTGTTGTAGGGATTGGCGAGGGCTTCGCTCGATGTGACTCCCTGACTGCCGAGCGCCGTGTAGACGAATTGCGAGAGGACGTTCATCCCGGCGCTGGTGCCTCCGATGGGAACTCCTCTGGCGATCAAAGTGTTCAACGCAGTCTCGACCGGAGTGCCCTGCCAGAAATTGATGTAGTCGGCTTGATTTCCCCCCGCAATGAAAAGAGCCTCCGCGTTCTGAATGGTCGCGGCGACGAAGGGATCGTTCGCGGCGGTCCTGTTGGGAATGATCAGCGTGGCCACGGAATTTTCGTTCGGGCAGAGCTGCTGAATATAAGGATTGTAGGCATCGGTGCCGGTGGAGCGGATCACGAGAAAGTCGCCGTTGCCGCTGCGCTGGCACATCCATTGATAGGCGGCGTCGACGTCGGTGCCTCCGCCTTCGAGCATCGTACCCGCAGTGGTGGCGGTGGTGACGTCGTTAGGATTGCCGACGCGAAAATAAGAGTATTGCTTGGCGGCGAAAGCTTGCAGGACAGAACAAGATGCGAGCAGCAGGACGAGGAGAAGCTTCATGGGGGACCTCCGCTGGGCGAACCCTATATGCCGAAGCGGATGTTATGTGCAAGATCGGCGGGTGGTGAAGAGTTCTAAATCCCGGGGTGCCGTATACTTCGCGTGCGTGGTGAGGCAGAATGGTGGGCGTCCATATTTCTAAATTAGATTGCGATTTGTGAGGAGGGTTGGGATGAGACTGCTCCGGGGAATATTTCCGTGGTTTGCGTTGTGCATTTTTGTGAGTGCCGTGACGTGGTCGCTGGCAGCGCAAACCGACGGCGCGCCGCTGGCATATCCGAAGGCGAAGACGGTCGATCAGGTGGACGACTATCACGGAGTCGAAGGTGGCCGATCCCTATCGCTGGCTTGAGGATACGGACTCGGCCGACACACACGACTGGGTCGAGGCCGAGAACAAGCTGACGTTCGGCTATCTCGACCAGATTCCGTATCGCAGGGCGATTCGCGAGCGGCTGACGAAGCTGTGGAATTACGAGCGGTTCACCGCGCCCGGAGCAGCAGGGCGGACGTTATTTCTACCAGCACAACAACGGACTGCAGAACCAGAACGTGCTGCTGGTGGCGGAGTCGCTGAACGCGCGAGCCGCGGGTGCTGCTCGATCCGAACACGCTGTCGGCGGATGGCACGGTGGCGCTGGCGGGAGAGGCGATCACCGACGACGGCAAGCTGATGGCTTACGGCACGGCGACTTCGGGATCGGATTGGACAGGAGTGGCATGTGCGCGACGTGGACACGGGCAAGGATCTTCCGGACTGATCAAGTGGGTGAAGTTTTCGGGCGCTTCGTGGACGAAGGACGGCAAAGGATTTTTCTACAGCCGCTACGACGAGCCGAAGGAGGGCACGCGACGCTGCGGGACACGAATTATTTCCAGAAGCTTTATTACCACAAGCTGGGCACACCGCAGGCGGAAGACAAGCTGATTTACGAGCGTCCCGACAATAAGGAGCTGGGCTTTGGCGGCAGCGTGACCGACGACGGGCACTATCTGATCGATCCACGTCTGGCAGGGGACGTCGCCGAAGAACCGGCTCTACTACAAGGATCTGACGCAGCCGGATGTCGCAGGTGGTGAAACTGCTCGACGACTTCGACGCGCGCCTATCAGTTTCATCGACAACGACGGGCCGGTCTTCTGGATTCAGACGGATCTCGACGCGCCGCGCGGACGCGTGATCGCGATTGACACGCGGCATCCGGAACGCAGCGAACTGGAAGACCGTGGTGCCGCAGGGCGCGGACAAACTCGAGAGTCGCTCAGCGTGGTCGACAATCTGTTTCTGCTGAGCTATCTGAAGGACGCGCGCACCGAAGTGCGCGTGCTACGACCTGAAGGGAAAGTTCGTGCGCAACGTGGACCTGCCGGGCATCGGCACGGCGGCGGGCTTCGGCGGCAAGCGCAAGGACAAGGAGACGTTCTACTCCTTCACCAGCTTCACCACGCCGACGACGATTTATCGCTACGATCCGGCGACGGGCAAGAGTTCGGTCTTCCGGCAGCCGAAGGTGGATTTCGACGCCAGCACAGTACGAGACGAAGCAGGTCTTCTACAACAGCAAGGACGGCACGCGGGTGCCGATGTTCCTGACCTACAAGAAAGGACTGAAGCTCGACGGGCAGAATCCGACGCTGCTTTACGGCTACGGCGGGTTCGACATTTCGCTGACGCCGGCGTTCTCCGTTCCCAACGCTGGTGTGGCTGGAGATGGGCGGCGTCTACGCGCAGCCCAACCTGCGCGGCGGCGGCGAGTACGGCGAAGACTGGCACCAGGCGGGCACGAAGGCGAAGAAGCAGAACGTGTTCGACGATTTCATCGCGGCGGCGGAGTGGCTGATCGCGAACAAGTACACTTCGACGCCAAAGCTGGCGATTCGCGGCGGCAGCAACGGCGGCCTGCTGGTCGGCGCGTGCTTGACGCAGCGTCCGGATCTGTTCGGCGCGACGCTGCCGGCCGTCGGCGTGATGGACATGCTGCGCTTCCAGAAGTTCACGATCGGCTGGGCGTGGACTTCGGACTACGGCTCGTCGGACAATGCGGAGGATTTCAAGGCGCTGTACGCGTATTCGCCGCTGCACAATCTGAAGCCGGGAACGAAGTATCCGCCGACGCTGATCACGACGGCCGACCACGACGACCGCGTGGTGCCGGGGCACAGCTTCAAGTTCGCGGCGACGATGCAGGCGGATCAGGCCGGGCCGGCGCCGGTGCTGATTCGCATCGAGACCAAGGCCGGCCACGGCGCGGGCAAGCCGATCTCGAAGATCATCGATGAGATGGCGGACGAGTGGGCGTTCGTGGCGCACAATCTGGGGATGAAAGTGGAGTTACAGTAGGCGGATCCACTTCAGAAATTCAATTCGGGGGGACGAAACATCTTTACGAAGCGGACGTAAGTTTCGTCGAGCTGCGATTGGACCTTGCCATCTTTCAGGACGGTGTAATGATCGCCGTCACGGACCGCGACTGCTCCGTCTTGCAGGATTTCGTAGGGCACAAGATCGGAGTTCTTCGACTGCCAAGTCCAGAGCTCGCGTCCAGTTTCAGGTTCGAAGGCGGTGACGGTGTTGCCGAACGCAACGACGCCGGGGCCTTCCCGGCCGAGAATCATGATGTTGTGCTCGCCGTTGCCTGGCACGGGAAAGCGGTACGTGACTCCGGCGTCGGCAGTGATGCGGTATTGAAAGTCGGCAGTCTTCGCCGAGGTTTCATCGCGCCATCGCTGAGTGGTCGTGTGCACAGCAAAGAAAGTGGCTACTCCGCGCCCTTCGTCAAAGGTGATATCGCCAGTTGGGACCGAGGACTTGATTAGAACGGTGGCCGCCGATCCGCGTACCTTGTTCTCTTCCAGTGAGTGCGTGGCGACCGCGTGGTTCTCGTAAACTCGCGCGACCATCAACTTCTGTAGCGCATCGATTTGAATCTTGGACGCATCGAGGGTGGTGCCAGGCATGCAGCGTCCGGCGTCGGCGGTCAGGGTGAACTCGGAATAGACGAGGTGAGAGACGTTGTCGAAGTCGCTCATCATGTGGCTGGAATGAATTGGGACCGGCGACGAAGTGTCAGCGCCCGGAGAGCAAATCAACTTGCCGGCGCGAACCGTGAAATTTCGGTCGCGCTCGAACGACACGGGAAGGGGAAAGGAAAAGATCTGGCCGCCGGTGTGAGCGTCTACGCCGATGAGTCGCACGGAAGAGGCTGCGTTATCTTGCTCGACGAAGTACAACGCTCCCGACATGTTGTACGCAAACTCTTTTCCGGAGAAGCCGGGGGCTGAAATCTGCCAGCGCTGCTGGCCGCTCGCGTCGAGATCAACGAGAGTGGTGGAGGCGCCATCGCCGAGGCGGAGAAGCACACCGTTGTAGATGTCGCCACAGATCAGGTGCAGGACTGGTGCCGCATCGTCCGCCGGATATTGCCAAACCTGCAATCCGTTTTTTCCGATGGCCCGCAAATGTGAGCCGCTGGCGCCACGGTCTTCGTAGAAATAAGAAGGATCGTCGTCGGTGGGAGGATCACTCCCGGGAGCCGACCCGCCCCATGTCCCGGTAGCCCAAAGCACTGAGGTGAACTCACCATCGATCGGCTGCAACGTCCATTTGGCCTGAGTCGGAGGCCATCCTTCAACAGCCTCTTGATCGACGGCATCAATCTCGCCCTCGACACCATCGCCGCTGCGCAGCACGACGTGACCTTTTGCTTTTGCAGTAAGGACGGCGTGGGCTCCATGCACCTCGAGATCGGCGATGTCAGGATCACTGACCGACCAGTTGCTGGCACTAATCTCCTGACCGTCGCGAGCGAGCAGTTGAAAGGTTTGGGACTGTCCGATGACCAGCGCAGCGTGAGCGGGTTCGACGACCGAGGAAACGGGGTCTTGGGCCGTTGCTGAGAGTGACGCCACTACAATCGCGCACGCCAACAGCCTTTGCACGGTCGTCTTTGGCACGATCATCTTTCGCATAGTCGGTAAACCGGACCAATGTCAAGGCTACGTCTGAGGGGCGGAACAAGCCAATTACGTTGGTGCCAGGAACGTGAACCGACGCTTTTCCGTCGCCCTCACTTGGTTGGACACCGCGAAACGGCGGGGAGTTTCAGGTATATCGTCGCGAGTACCAAGGGAGTCGCAAGTAACCGGTGAATCGTTACGATCGGGGGTTGGCTACTCGCTTGGGCAGGTCACAATCGTCCACAGGACGCGCGAGAAATGGGGCACCCGGCTTCGTCCATCCTTGTCGTCATTGTGGTAAAATCCTCGAACTTCGAGCTGGATGCGCTTTTTCGTGGCCTCGGCTTTAGCCTCTCTCAGGGGTGACCTATGAATCCTCGTACCGGGTGGTTCTCCCGTCTCGCATCTTTCTTATTCGTTGGTTTAATCGGCGGGTTGCCGGCTGTCGCCCAGCAGACGCACACGATTCCCAAGCGCATCGTGGGGGACTACGGCTACTGGAGCAAGTCGGCGAATCCACCGTTTGGCGCGGCGCAAATTCCCTACGGCGAACTCACGCACATCAATCATGCGGGCGTATCGTTTGACGGCGGACGGGAGCGCTCTCGGTGCCAACGGGATTTTATGGAGCCGGAACTGAACAGCAAGGCGCATGCCGCAGGAGTGAAGGTGATGCTGCTGCTGGGCGGGGATTTCGCTGGGCTCGAAACCAGCGGAGCGCTCAACACGTTGGTCGAAACATGCGGGCGCGTTTGCCACGGAGTATGGCTACGACGGCTTCGACATTGACTGGGAATATCCGGCGAGCACGGCCGACCGGCGCTTCCTGGTGGAGATGATGGCGCTATTACGAAAGTCGAATACAAATTACATGTTGTCGATCGACGCGGCGCCGTGGGGCGGGTATGGCTACGACCTGCTGCACCTCAGCACTCGCTCGACTACTTCAACATCATGATGTACGACTGCGCGGGTCCGTGGACGGCGCATGGGCAACTGAATTCGCCGATCTTCTGGGACTCCGCACAATCCCGCGCCGTATGAATGCCAGCCTGGCGGAAGCGTCGATGGCACGGCAAACATTTTTCTTGCTCAGGTGCCGGCCGATCAGCTGAACATGGGCATGCCGTTTTACGGGTACTACTACACCAACATCAATCAGGAGTTCGCCCAATGCCCGAATCCTACTGGACCAGCGATCGGCGTGCGACTAACACGGTACAGACGCAGAACTATGGGACGTTCTTCAAGAACCTGATCAACAAGCGGGGATGGCACACATACCGCGATCCGCTGGCGCTTGTGCCTTATATGCTGAAGACCGACGGAAGCGACGGCTTCATTACTTATGACGATGCGTTTTCGACGTACTACCGGCGTGGTATTCCGATTGGGAGCGCGGGCTGGGTGGAACTTTTATGTGGTCGCTGGATGCGGACTACGATGGGCACTCGCAGGATCTGCTGGACGCGATGTACGCGGCGACGGTGAGCGGGAAGTGAGGCGACGGTTAACTCTATTACTAATTAAGGACGCGGCGCTGGGCGGCTTTTCAGGGGGCGCAGATCGAACTTCGCCTTCCCAGGCAGCAGATCCTGATGGGTCGGAATTCGTAAAGGCAGCCATCCAGAAAATCGATTCTTTACCCAATATGGGAAGGCGAACCCGTACCTCCCATCTCTGGGTTTGACCCTGTCCTATCCAACGTGTTATAAATGCCCGTTTTGCGCTGGTAAGCCGGGACTAGAGTCTTATTTCTCCTGTCCGTCTTTTGGCTTTGCAGCTGTTGCTCCCGGCGCGAAACCCGACGCGGCCAAGCTCCAACACTCCTTAGGTCTTGCGGTGGAAGCGTGTTCGGAATTCCAAAAACGGATGTCTAACGCTCGATTGGGCGTGCTCACGGTGCACTTGAACCGTGGGTCGCGAGCGTGGACACGGCTGCTGGAAGGCAGTGCCTAAACACGTTTGAGAATTCCTTAAAACCGTTCATAATTCGGAGGACTCATTATGCGCACCTGGCTTGCCACTGCTGCGTTCTTGACACGCCGCGTGGCGATGAAATTTTCGGCTGTCACCGCGCTGCTTACCGTCGGCGCAGCTGACGGCTTTGGCTCAACCTGCCGGCGAAGCCGCTGGCGGCGAAGCTTCGCTGAAGTTGCCTGACCTGTCGTCGGTCAGCTTTTTCAATGGCGCCATCGACGGCCACAAGCTGCTGCTGATCGGAATTCTGTTCTGCCTGTTCGGGCTGGGCTTTGGCATGGCGATTTTCATGCGGCTGAAGAACCTGCCGGTGCATCGCTCGATGCGCGAGATTTCGGAGCTGATTTACGAGACCTGCAAGACTTATCTGGTGACGCAGGGCAAGTTCATCCTGCTGCTGTGGGCGTTTATTGCCGTGATTATTGCGGCTTACTTTGGCTGGCTGGCGCCGGTGCCGGGCAAGTCGGTGGCGCTGACGCTGCCGATTATTCTTGGCATTCAGCCTGGTGGGAATCGCGGGCAGTTATGGCGTGGCGTGGTTCGGGATTCGCGTGAACACGTTCGCCAACTCGCGGACGGCGTTCGCTTCCCTGCCCGGCAAGCCGTATCCGGTGTACCAGATTCCGCTGGAGGCCGGCATGAGCATCGGCATGATGCTGATCAGCGTGGAACTGCTGATCATGCTGTTCATTCTGCTGTTTGTTCCGGGCGACTATGCCGGGCCGTGCTTCATCGGATTCGCGATTGGCGAGTCGCTGGGCGCGGCGGCGCTGCGTATTGCGGGCGGCATCTTCACCAAGATCGCCGACATCGGCTCGGACCTGATGAAGATCGTCTTCAAGATTAAAGAAGACGACGCGCGCAACCCGGGCGTGATTGCCGATTGCACCGGCGACAATGCCGGCGACTCGGTCGGACCCTCGGCCGACGGTTTCGAAACTTACGGCGTGACGGGCGTGGCGCTGATCACGTTCATTCTGCTGGGCGTGAAGAGATCCGAGCGTGCAGGTGCAGTTGCTGGTGTGGATCTTCGTGATGCGCGTGATGATGCTGGTGTCGAGCGCGCTCTCGTACTTCCTGAATGGCGCGATTGCCAAGGCGAAGTACGGCTCGGCAAACGAGATGAACTTCGAAGCGCCGCTGACCTCGCTGGTGTGGATCACTTCGATCGTCTCGATTGCGCTCACCTACCTGATTTCGTACTTCATCATTCCCGACCTCGGCGGCGACGCGCATCGCAGTGGTGGAAGCTGGCGACGATCATTTCCTGCGGCACGCTGGCGGGCGCGGTGATTCCGGAACTGGTGAAGGTGTTTACTTCGACGGAATCGCGGCACGTGAAGGAAGTGGTGATCTCGGCGCAGGAAGGCGGAGCGTCGCTGGGAATTCTGTCCGGATTCGTGGCGGGCAATTTCTCCGGCTACTACCTGGGTCTGGCCATGATGATGCTGATGGCGATCGGCGTATTACATGAGCACGATGGGACTGGCGGTGGCGGCGGGCATGCTGGCTCCGGCGGTGTTCGCGTTCGGGCTGGTGGCGTTCGGATTCCTGGGCATGGGCCCGGTGACGATCGCGGTGGATTCCTACGGTCCGGTGACGGACAATGCGCAGTCGGTGTATGAACTGTCGCTGATTGAAGCGGTGCCGAACGTCGTGGCGGAGATCAAGAAAGACTTCAACATGGACGTCAACTTCGAGCGCGCCAAGCACTTGCTCGAAGCCAATGACGGCGCGGGCAATACGTTCAAGGCGACGGCGAAGCCGGTGCTGATCGGCACGGCGGTGGTGGGCGCGACCACGATGATTTTCTCGATCATCATGGCGCTGACCAACGGGCTGACCGCTCGAACGTGGAGAAGCTCTCGCTGCTGTATGCGCCGTTCTTCCTGGGACTGATCACCGGCGGCGCGATGATTTACTGGTTCACCGGCGCTTCGACGCAGGCGGTGACCACGGGCGCTTATCGCGCGGTCGAGTTCATCAAGGCCAACATCAAGCTCGAAGGCGTGGAGAAGGCGTCGGTCGCGGACAGCAAGAAGGTGGTGGCGATCTGCACGAAGTATGCGCAGAAGGGCATGTTGAACATCTTCATGGCGGTGTTCTTCGGGACGCTGGCGTTCGCGTTCGTCGATCCGTTCTTCTTCGTCGGCTATCTGATCTCGATCGCGATCTTCGGCTTGTACCAGGCGATCTTCATGGCCAACGCCGGCGCGGCCTGGGACAACGCCAAGAAGATCGTGGAAGTCGAGATGAAGCAGAAGGGCACGCCGCTGCACGATGCGACGGTGGTCGGCGACACGGTCGGCGATCCGTTCAAGGACACGTCGTCGGTGGCGCTGAATCCGGTGATCAAGTTCACGACGCTGTTCGGACTTGCTGGCGGTGGAACTGGCGGTGAGCCTGAGCGAGCGGACACGCGTCGACGCTGACCATCGTGCTGGCGCTGGCGTTCTTCCTGGTGTCGTTCACCTTCGTGTACCGGTCGTTCTACGGGATGCGGATTAAGCAGGGCGGGGAGTAAAGAAGCCGGCGGAAGACATCAACGCCATCCGGATGGATCCGGATGGCGTTTTTATTTGGGCGAAGAGGCGGTCGAAAGAAGTCGAAATTTGAGTGCAATCGCCTGATTTCGACAGTTGTGCTCTCGTGCGCGTGCTAACCTCTCAACTTATGCAGTGGACTTCCCTAGCTTTGTTGCTCGGTTTGACTGGCTGCGGTTTGCTGTTGCTTAAAATCGGAGGGTGGTACTTCGAGCACAGGAGCGGTACGACTAGGTCAGTAGGGGCAGGGGCCAATCTAATCGGACTCACACTTCTGATTGCCGCCCTCGCAATCACTTCGGTTGCTCGCATCCGCCATCTGCTGCGTTACGCTCATTGACCAGCGGTCAAAACGTTCTATAAAAAGGGATGTCAAGAAAAAAAGCTCCGCCTCGACTGGAGGCGAGATTTTTTTCTCGAGATCCAGCCCACTGAAGTTTCACTTCTCTTGAGAAGTTTGGCTTGTTGTCCATTTTCGTGAGTTTCTCTGCTGCTGGTGACGCTGCCGTCGAGTTTAAGAGAGCAGCAAGCGAGCTGGTTGCTTCCGAGGCAACCATGGTTCTATCCGAGGCTCGTGGCCTATGGCTATTTCTGGTTATCCGAGAGGGCATAGAGTGTAAATGGGTGACTCGGTGCCGAGGCACGCAGGGCCAGACCGTTTTGACTGATACTCCTCTCGAACCGAGCATCTCCAGAACCCGACTGCCCATCGGAGAGAATCCGCGAAGATGGGAAAGCCTGCTTCACCGGAGAGGCTCAAGCTGCTTGCCGATGCAACTGTTTGGGGTCGAAACTCACTCCTTTCTTCCACATGGTCAAAGTGATGGCGGCAATCTTCCTGGCCAGGGTGAGCCGGGCCATCGTCGGACGTATGCCTTTGGCAACCAAAGCGACATAGAAGTCCTGCAGAGGACCCGGACGGGTGCTGGCCGAGATGGCAGCACTTTTGAAAAGATTCTTGAGATCCTTGTTGTGATTGTCATTCAGACCGCGCACCGTGATGCGTTCACGGTTGCGTTGCAATTTGCCGCGCACTGAGCGGTACTCGCCGCTATCGTGAGTCTCCACGGCGAAACCGCTGTAGGCCCAGAGCTGGCGCTTGGTACGAAAGCGATGCGGTGTCTGCAGCAGTGCCACCAGCAAAGCCGAGCGAATCGGACCGATCGAGGGAATCTCACGAAGTAGCCGCACTGCCGCATGCTTGTGGCTCTCCTGCAGGAGTTCGCATCGGGCTTGCAAACGCAGCGGCTGCAAACTATCGAGTTGCTGGTACAAACGCTCGGCTCGAATCCGAACTCCAGGTTGCTCGATCTTGGCTAGCCACTCGGCGCGATGACGGGGAGCATACACGGTGCTGCCGCTGCAGGGAATGGCCCAGCTTCGGTACAGCGCTTTGATCCGATTCATGGAACGGGTGGCATCTTGGGTGATCGTCAGATAGCTACGCCCCAACTCCTTAAGTGTGCGTAATCCATGCTCTCCGTGGTACACCGACTTGAGTTGGTTGGTGCGTAACATCTCTGCCAACTTTCGCGCATCGATCCGGTCGCTCTTGTTCCCCTCTTTCAACAGAGCCGCTTTTCGCGGATCGCAGACTACAAGATGGCTGACGTGAGGCTTCAGCAGGTCATGTAACCAGGCGGCAGAAGTTCCTTCTTCAAAGGTTACTGATAAAGTTCCGCGTAGCCCAGCGATGAACTCTAGAATCGTGGCCGCTTTGGTCTCCAGGATGCATTCCATGATCAGCTTGCCCGAACTCTCCATGACAGCAACTGAGATCGTTGCTTGGTGAACGTCCATGCCGATATACTTTTCTTGACTCATAAAGGCGCTCCTTTCGCTAGGTTGGTCGTGCGAACATTCTCAACCTACCGCAAAAGTGGGCGCCTTTTTATATTGCGTGTAAAGGAAGCTTTGAGCCTAAAGGAATATGACTGATAGATTTCGTCGAGTATTTCTACGACCCCGCGCAGTTCGAGCAGACTCGGGTTTCAAAGTTGAAGTCCTCGGAATGACACGAGTCCGATATTCGGACGGTGAAAGAACAGCGACCGTTCCCGCCGAGCCTATCCTGATTGACGAAGGACAGTTTAAGGGTAAGAGGGGCTGGGCAGTAGCGGTTTCGTCACTTACGAAATGGGACGATGGCAAATCTTTCAGCGACGAAGAACGTGAGTTGATTCGATCCAGAACCAAGCAAGCTCTCACCTTTATGGGCGTTCCCCACCTCGTCGGCTAGACAGCGGAAGCGGTAGCTGTTGTAACATCTCGATTACACTCATATTCCCGCGTGACCGGGGAGTTGGAGTATCGGTAGAATCCTCCTATGCCTTTCGGCCTCTGGTACAGGGACAAACGAGTCCCATAAACCCGATCTGATGAAGCTAAGCTTCAACCCACAGAACAATTCCTTCTCAGCAGCTTGCCCGGTAATCGCCTGATTTCAACAGTTGAGGAATGGCGAAATATATACGGCAAATCGCTCATTGAGCCTGCTGCAATGGTGCTGTCAGGAGTGTCAGTGTCACTCTCCAACCTGTCCTGTCATACTTACAAAACCGGTGACCGACTCACAGCGTTTTCCATTTGCTAAGCCCTATCGGTGTCGGGATTGCGGTGGAGGAGAAGGTGCGCGCTCGCGGCGGCGCACATGGATAGAGCGCTATTCTTCCTCTATTCCTGATGCAGCCCGTGCGCTTCGCTGCGTGTTTCCGGCGAGACTACTGGTCGATTTTCACACCAGTACGCGAGCGCTCACATCATCGAGATGATGATAGTGGCCACATCCATCGGAACGCTGCTTAGGAACCCCGCAAGGAGTCGGAGGGCTCCGTCATCGTCATTGTTGAAATATCCCCATTTCACTGAAAATGCCCGAGGGGTCGTGAGTCGACGGGTAGCTTGATTATGTCGGAAAACGGGCGTAAGCGTCAGGAATATCCCTGCCAGAGTTTGCGATGATTAGGCTACGTTCCTGCCCTTATTGTCATGATTCGTCCCACGTTTATCTTTCGCGGGTGAAGACATTATGGGACTGCGCAGCTTTCGTCTTCATGCTGCGACCCGTACGCTGCCATTCCTGCTTAGGCCGCTTCTATCGTCCATTTTTTCTCAACATACCACCTCCTCCTCCGACAAGGCTAAAGGCAAGGCAGCCGTCGGAAGATGATGAGGACCGACGCTCAGCTTGACCGGCGAAGCATCGCGATGGCACTCGTCGTCCCGCAAAAAGGCGAACAGACGGCGCAAACTTATGCTATGGCCTGATTTCAACAGTTGACCGCGGATTTCGCATGAGGAACTAGAGAGCCTGCTCCACGGCTATGGCTGGGCACCGGGAAATTAATACGAATCATCTGTCAATATGCAAATTCCTACATGCAAATTCCTACATATTGACAATGACTCTGGTCAACGGCATTCTTTAAGGCTGATCTGCCCGGCGGTCGGGATGTTCAACGTCCTCTTGAAATTCGCTTCGCGAGAAAAATCCGCGCACGCTTAAAGGATGGTCTATGCCAAGCAACAATTTTTCAATCTCCTTTTCGGTCTTCAAGTTTTTGATCTTGAAGTTTTCGATCTGCAAGCAAATCGTGGCAATTTTTATTCTCACGTTGATGGTCACTGCAAATGCGTTCGCCGAGGAGACGATACTACATGCTTTCAATTTTAGCGACGGCTCATCTCCCAATGGTGGGCTGATTTTCGATGCTGCCGGCAATCTTTACGGTACGACAACCGGGGGCGGCGTTTACTCATACGGAACAGTGTTTGAAATGAAACCGAAAGCGGGCGGAGGTTGGACCGAGATAGTGTTACACAGCTTCAACCTCAATGGAATTGATGGGATCAATCCGTACAGTGCCCTTGTGTTCGATACTTCCGGCAATCTCTACGGCACGACGCGTGCCGGAGGTTCGGACAATGTAGGCACAGTATTCGAGCTAAAGCCGACCTCAAGCGGAACCTGGAAGGAAACCGTATTGCACAGCTTCAAGAACAATCAGGTAGACGGCTCGGATGTATATGGGACTCTTGTCTTAGATTCGTCCGGCAACCTTTATGGAACGACGTATAGGGGTGGCAGTTACGCCAACGGTACTGTGTTTGAGTTAACGCGCGGACAGAATGGGCAATGGAAGGAGATCGTGTTGCATAATTTCAATTCCTCGGACGGAGAAAATCCGTATGCCGGCCTTGTCTTCGACGCTTCCGGTAATCTCTACGGAACAACCGTTTTGGGTGGCGCTTACGGATATGGTGCTGTGTTCGAGTTGACACCCGAGGGTAATGGGCAATGGAACGAGTCCGTGATTTATAGCTTGAATGACTTGCCCTACTCCCAATTAATCGTTGATCCCGCCGGCAATCTTTATGGAGTGACGAGCGGCAACGACGGTCTCCTTGGCTCGGGTTCGGTTTTCGAATTGTCGCCCCAAGCGGGCGGGCAATGGACCGAAACCCTAATCACTGACGTCTTTCCGAGAGGTAATCCGTTTAGCGGAGTTGTCATGGACGCTGCCGGCAATCTTTACGGAACGACGGATGATACCGACGGGGTGGGCCCCGGTTCGGTGTTTGAGCTGACGCGGCAACAGAACGGAGTCTGGGTCGAGAAAGCGTTGCACTATTTTAGTTACAAGCGCCCAGACGGGAGCGCCCCTACCAGCTTGCTTGTGGATAAGGCGAATAATATCTACGGCACTACTCTCTATGGCGGAGCCTATAACGCCGGCGTTGTATTCGAAATCACACCCTAGTCACGGTGATCCGAAAATACTGCTGGCGGCGTAGCGGATGCCGAGTGGCCCGTGTGAGTGCAAAACGTCTGGGCCACAACTGTTGAAATATCGCGATAGCACTCATTGACCAGCGTCAAAACTTGAAATCCAGAGTGATGTCATTCGGTCTGACCGACCACCACGTACGGCCTCGTTTTGTCAGGGAACAGAAACTCGTAGACTTGAACGGAATCGTACGCAGTCGGGTGGTCGTTCCTAACGAGCTTTGCCTTGTAGTCGCCCAGTGCCAGTAGGTGACCAATGGATAGCTCGGACCGTAGTTCATACTTCTTTGCATCAATGACAACGTCCAACACTTGATGCCCACGAAGGTCTGTGCTCGACGAACTGACGTGGACATTGACGGTGGAGTCGGCCGAATGAGAGTCTCCCCCGGCCCAGGCCAACGCGGAAAAGAACAGGACAGCAAATCGAATCATCTTCACGGAGTCCTCGTTTCGATACGTGAATGGGCTGCCAGCGCGATGCTAACTTGATACATTCCTTTCTGAGATGCAGAGCTGGTTATTGAGTTCTCACGTCGTGCGATTCTACCAGTCCGATCAAGTGGCGAAAAATCTCCATTGCGCTCACCTGGCTTGCGCGGTTTCACTTGAGTAAACTGGCCTGGTTACGCCAATCAAGGCTTGGCTTGGAATGAATGTTGGCCTAGCTGGCGCAAGAGGCTTTTCATCCTCCGACCCCTGCGGCGTGCTCTGTGCGTCGGAGCGGCACGCGAGCGAGGACGGTGGTCCCACGACCCGGTACCGATTGGATGGACAATTCTCCGTCTACCAAATGGAGCCGCTCGCGCATGCTGATCAGGCCTAGCCCCCGACGATTCATCGCATCCTGCCAATCGAACCCGATTCCTGAGTCACTCACAGACAAACTAACTCCTTCTTTCGTCCCGTGCACATCGACTGTGAAGTTCTGATCAGCGCTATGTTTTAGAGCATTCTGCAATGCTTCCTGAAGAACGCGAAATAAGCAAAGCGAGACTTCGTTCGGAAGTCCTGCAGGTACATCCGAATGCTTGAATTCAATTCGAACCTTTTGCTTTTCAGACAACTCGTGGCAGAGGCTCTTGGCTGCAGTCACGAGGCCGAGGTATTCGAGCTTCGAAGAATGCAGGCGATGCGATAGGGCCTGAATGTCTTTTCCAAGTTCGAAGACGCGCTGGCGTGCATGTCGTAGAGCCCCATCCGGGACATCGACGAGTGAGCCAGGAGCCTGAGGATCGCAGCGTTCTAGTTCGACGGCCAGCAATGCGATCCGTTGCCCGATGTCATCATGTAGCTCTCTCGCAATCCACGTACGTTCTTCTTCATGAGCCTCGATCAACCTGCGGCCCACGCTGGCAAGAGCATCCTCGGCCAGCTTTCGGTCGGTGATGTCCAGACAAGATCCGATGTAGCCAGCAAAACAGCCGTCCGGGTTGAATCTCGGTACGCCGATGTCGAGGATCCAGCGGTACTCTCCATCATTACGCCGGACGCGATACTCCATCTCAAAGGATTGGCGCTGATCAAACGCCCCCAAGTAGGTTTCCAGGCAGCGGTTCAGATCTTCCTTGTGTACTCCGTCCACCCAGCCGTTTCCTAGTTCTGCCTCGAGCGGACGCCCGGTGAACTCCAGCCATGGCTGATTGAGGTAGGTGCATAGCCTGTCAGTTCCAGCCATCCAGATCATTACCGGGGCCGTGTTGGCAACCAGTCGGAAGCGCTGTTCGCTCTCACGAACTACATGCGCAGCTTGTTCCTGCTCCTCGGCGAGGGCGGCCAGAACCATGAACGGGATGGAAGCGAAAATCAGGAACAGCTGTAGGGGTAACGGGTGGGTGAGGGGCACCATGGCGGAAAACGGACCCCGGCCGTGGGCTGCTCCCCAGATGGATAGAGTGGTCACTGTAACCAGCGAAGTGCTGACTCCTAACCATCCGAATCGCAATGCGGACCAAAGCAGAAATGGCACGAGCATATAAGACAGTGCGGGCGATCTGCTGCCCTCAGGGACCGTGAACACGATGTAGCTGACAAGAACCAAGCCCGCGATGAGCATCACTCCCTCGAGGTGAAGAGCACGCGATCTTCTCATCAATGCCCGCCCTTCGCTAACCCAACTCAACAGAGCCGGGGTCACGGTGACGAAGGCGAGCACCTCGGACAAAAAAACAATCTTCCAGCCCGCCCAATAGTCGGGAGCGACGCCCCGCGCGCTCAAAAATGCTCCAGCAAGCGGCGCAATGACGACGGCAAAGAGCGAATACTTAACCAAGGCTTTCAGGTTGTTGAGCCTAGGCACACCGTTGAAGCAATATCTCAGACCAATTGCGGAAATAAGCACTTCGACGGTGTTGCCCGGAATGAACCGAACAATCGAACTCAGCGGCACGCCTGCCTGCAGGTCCGCAACAGCAAACCCAACGAAGGATGCCGGAATGACGAATAGCCAGATGTTGACGGGGATCAACAATAACCCTGAGACCAAAACCGCACAACCTGGCCAGAGCGGCCACACTGTCTGGGGATTCGAATCCAGCATCCCAATCAGACTTGGGACGAGGTACGACGACGCGATGGTTACGCACGCCACAAGCCACGTCGAACGGGAATCAAAATACGGCTGACTATGGGAGAAGCGATTACTGGCGATTGTCATCACGGTGCCTAGGCCTGGGAACCCGGTCACGGGCAGAACAGTCTCCGTAGATTTTAGCGCCGTTCGGATTGTTTATGAAATTTGTCTGTCATGCGGTGGATTGATGTCCTAACATCGCCATGGCGCTCAACTGTTGAAATATCGCGATTGCGCGCACTACCCGGCAGGCGTCCACGGGGGCTCGCTAGTTCGGGCCTTTCATTTTTTCTTTGACGCTTTTAGCGAGCTTTTCGATTTCTTCGGCTTTTTTGATCACGTCAAGGGAGAGAACGTTTTCGTCCGACTTGTCCACATATTGTTTGAGCTCCACTGACAGCTTGAGCAGTTTGTCGGTGTCGGTCTTGAGGGCGGCGGCGCGTTCTTTTGCGGCTTTCTTGGCCATGTCGCGGGTGAGACGGTCGCGGGCCTCCTCCTCGTCCGTTCCGGGCAAAGAAAGGTTCGGCCGGCTCGGCGTGGGCGGGCTCTGCCCCGGCGGACTCTGCGCAAAACCGCGGCAAGCGAACAGGCAGAGGAAGAATATCCACGCGGGAAAATTGCGTTGCACAGGAACCTCGAGGAGAGTCGGAGCGCCCTCTCTGTCGAAAATTATACGTCGGCGCGAAAAACCTTCACCACAGGGAGACACCGGGGATCATGGAGGGGGAAAAACAAAAGCCAGAGACTCGGCTCTGGCTTCTGTTTGAACGATGGGTTTTCAGTTACAACGCGCTCATATTCGCCAGGAACTCACTGTTCCCTTTGGTCTTGCTCAGCTTGTCGATGAGCAATTCCATGGCTTCGACGGGCGAGAGCGGATTCAACACTTTGCGCAGAACCCAGATGCGCGAGAGATCTTCCTTCGGGATAAGCAGCTCTTCTTTACGCGTGCCAGAGCGCTGAATATCGATGGCCGGGAAGACGCGCTTATCCACGAGCTTGCGTTCGAGGATGATTTCGCTGTTGCCCGTGCCTTTGAATTCTTCGAAGATGACGTCGTCCATGCGGGAACCGGTGTCGATCAGCGCGGTGGCGATGATGGTAAGCGATCCGCCTTCTTCAATGTTGCGGGCCGATCCGAAGAAGCGCTTCGGACGCTGCAGGGCGTTGGAGTCGACGCCGCCGGAGAGCACTTTGCCCGAGGGCGGAACGATCGTGTTGTAGGCACGAGCCAGACGCGTGATGGAGTCGAGCAGGATCACCACGTCGCGCTTGTGCTCAACCAGGCGCTTGGCTTTTTCGATCACCATTTCGGCGACCTGCACGTGGCGGGCGGCGGGCTCGTCGAAGGTCGAAGAGATCACTTCACCTTTGACCGAGCGCTGCATGTCGGTGACTTCTTCCGGGCGCTCGTCGATGAGCAGAACCATCAGCACAACTTCGGGATGATTCGCCGTGATGGAGTTCGCGACATTCTGCAACAGCATCGTCTTGCCGGCGCGCGGTGGAGAAACGATCAGACCGCGTTGTCCCTTGCCGAGAGGCGTGAGCAGATCCATGACGCGAGCGCTGGAGTTCTCGCGCGTGGTCTCGAGTTTAAGCCGCTCCTGCGGATACAGAGGCGTGAGGTTATCGAAGAGGATCTTGTTGCGGGCCTCATCGGGCGATTCGAAGTTGACGGCTTCAATCTTGACGAGCGCGAAATATTTTTCACCCTCGTGCGGAGGACGAACCTGTCCGCTGATCGTATCGCCGGTCTTGAGATCGAATTTGCGGATTTGTGAGGGCGAGACGTAGATATCGTCCGGGCCGGGAAGGTAGTTGTAATCGGGAGAGCGGAGGAAACCGTAGCCGTCGGGCAGGATTTCGAGGACGCCTTCAGCGAAAATGTGTCCTTCTTTTTCGCTTTGCGCCTGCAGGATCTTGAAGATCAAGTCCTG
The DNA here is from genome assembly GCA_963786095.1 of uncultured Acidobacteriaceae bacterium. Taxonomy (GTDB): domain Bacteria; phylum Acidobacteriota; class Terriglobia; order Terriglobales; family Acidobacteriaceae; genus Sulfotelmatobacter. Next base: position 432,299 of record CAWAXV010000021.1, read on the forward strand.
TTTGCGCATACCGCTGGCACCGGGCAGATCCAAGGTCCTTGCGATCTTGGTCAGCTCGGTGATGTTCTTTTCTTTCAGTTCAGCAATGGTCATGATTCACCTAAACCCGCGCACTCAAACGTATTCGTTAGTGTCAGCGGGAGATTTTCAAAAGGAGGGGACTCAGGAAAGACGCAGTACTACCAGGCAGGAAGGCGGGGCTGGTTAAGCAGCCCGCCGTTGTGCCTCAGCAAAATTCTCTGGTTCCGACAAAACTTCTTGCCGCTCTGCCCCGGCGATCCGGTCCAACACGCCGTTCATGGTTTCCTGGATTCTGGTGCTGGGCCGATGGAACTTCCGCGTGGCCTTGGAGGCAAGCTGACAGAGCATATAACGATTCCGAAGAGTCTGTAAAGCATCAAACACACGATCAGAGCGCATGTGAATGGTTTCTCCTTACTTTATGATTTGTGGCCTTCCGCATTCGTCCTTTCGCCACAGAGAGGGTGACCCGAACCCCACAGTTCACTTAAGTCACTGATTCCGAGTAGGTTGTAAAAGGAGTTAGCGTAAAACTCACTTGAATAGATGCGCGACCGGACATCGAAGATGCTCAATTTTCTGGGCTGGCTTCGCAGGCGCAGGTAACAAAACAATGGCCTAGAAGCTTCCGGTGTCCGTGGAACTTGCTAATGTAGCGGCAAGGGGGGAGCAGGTCAAGTATTTATTTGTCAACGGGGTCGATGGGCCGAATTCTTACACCCAAATTGGCACTCGCAACCGCCGAATGCGTATTAGAATCACTGGGTTAGAAAGATTCTGGCTTGGACCGCGGTGGTCCCCCGGTTTTGAAAGTGAAATCATGACCAGCGTACGAATGGATTTGTGGCTCTGGGCAGCCCGATTTTTCAAGACGCGCACACTGGCCAAACGGGCGTGCGACCTGGGCAGGATCGTCTCGAATGGGCAACCGGCGAAGGCAGCGCGGGAGGTCCGAATCGGGGACCGGCTACGCATCACCAATGACGGCGGCGACTTCGAGGTGGAGGTTCTGCTGTTGAGCGACGTACGCGGGTCGGCTGCGGTCGCGCAGACACTTTATCGCGAGACCGAGGCCAGCCGCGAAATGCGCCAGAAGGTCGCTGCCGAGGAGCGGGCGGCGCGGCAGTTCGAAGTGCTGCCGGAAGGGCGGCCTTCGAAACGCGACCGGCGGAGGATCATTCAGTTCCGCGGGAGAGCGTGAGGGCCAGCGCAAACGTTTTGGGATGCGTGCTCGCGCTGCAGAGCCTGCCACCCGAAATGACTCGAGTAACTGTTTTTCGGCGATTCGCGTGCAGTATCATGGCTGTTGCGCGGAAAAGGACGCCAGTGTGTCTTCCGCATCCGCCGTTGGAGAACCTCCTATGAGTCGTTCGCTCGCTGTTCGTCTGTTGCTGGGCTGTTGTCTGGTGAGTTCCCTGTTCACCGGTTGCTCGCGCGACCCCAACGTGCGCAAGCAGAAATATTTCGACAGCGGCACAAAGTATTTTGCCGAGGGCAAGTACCGCGAGGCGATCATCCAGTACTCCAACGCGGTGCAGATCGATTCCCGTTTCGCAGCGGCGCATTACCAGCTCAGCCAGGCATATCTGAAGACGGGCGATACCAACCGCGCCTTTCAGGAACTGTCGCGGACGGTCGAACTGGCTCCCGACAACTATAAGGCGCAAACCGACTTGGCCAATCTTCTGCTTACGGTTCGGAATCCAGATGGCACCCCGATTCAGGATGCGATCAAGCAGGCGAAGGTGCATCTCGACATACTCCGCGACAAGCAGCCCAACAACCCGGAGACGCACGAGGCCTGGGCGAACTATTACTCGGCTCTGAACAAGATTGGGGAAGCTATGCAGGAGATGCGGCAGGCGATCGATGCCGATCCGAAGCGCTCAGAGTCGTACCTGCTGATGGCCCTGTTTCAACTTCGCTCCAACCTGCCCGACGACGCAGAGAAGAATTTCAAGAAGGCGGTCGAAGTCGATCCTAAAGCCATGAACGCACAGCTCGCGCTGGGCGGGTTCTATCAATCGCGTAACCGGCTGGGCGAGGCAGAACAGCAGTACCGGCAGGCGATCAAGCCTGGATCCGAAAAATCCCGGTCCGCGCGCCGCCATGGTTCGGCTGATGATGCAGGAAGGCAAAAAAGGGCGACGTGGAATCGTTCCTGCAGCAGGCCAAGAAAGATCTTTCCGACAACTCGGAGGGTTATCGCATGCTGGGCGATTTCTATTTCGCCACGGGCGAGGTGGATAAGGCCCTCACTGAATATGCCTCGCTTTATAGCGATCATCCCAAGGACCCGTTGGTGAAGCGGAATTACATCCAGTTGCTGATCCTGAAGAACCGGCTCGATGATGCCAACAAGCTGAACGACGAGGTGCTCAAGGCCAACAGTCACGACGTGGACGCGCTGGTCTACAAGGGACAAATTCAAATGCGGCAAAATGACGCCGCCGGAGCAGTCGACTCCCTGCAGACTGCGCTGCGCAACGACTCCGACAATGCTGTCGCACACTACCAACTAGGAATTGCCTTTGATCTGCAGCACAATGAAGCCCGCGCTGAATCGGAATGGCGCGAGGCCGTGCGGCTGCGGCCGGAGCTGAGCGACGCCCAGCGCGCACTGGCCTCGCTCGAGATGCGTCGCGGCGACATTGATGCCCTCATTCAGACCGCGCAGCAAATCATCACCGCGCAACCCAATTCGGCGGACGGCTACCTGCTCAAAGGAATGGCGTACATCTCGCGGCAGAACTACGGCGAGGCCCAAAAAGCTGCCGATCAGGCCATGCTGAGGGCGCCGCAGAGTCCCGCACCCTACGTTCAGATGGGCAACATCCATCTGGCGCAGAAGCAATACGCCGATGCGGTGAAGGCCTACCAGGGAGCGCTCGACAAAGATCCGAACTCCGCCGATGGGCTTAGCGGCGTGATGAATACCTATTTTGTCCAGAAAGACTTTGAGAAAGCGATCGCCGCGGCGCAGGCGCAAATCGCGAAGCAGCCGAACAACAGCAACTTCTACGACCTGCTGGGAACCGCGCTTTTCAACGGCAAGAAAGATCTAGCCAGCGCCGAGGCCGCACTCAACAAGGCGGTCGAGCTCGACAAGACCAACACTGACGCGCTGGAAAAACTCGGCAAAGTGCAAGTGCAGGCAGGCGAGGCGGACAAAGCAATCGCTCTTTACCAGCAATCGATCAAAGACAATCCGCGCGACCCGAGCTTCTACATTCTTTGCGGTGAACTTTACGAATCGAAGAAGGATTTCGATCACGCAAAGGCCCTGTACCAGCAGGCTCTCAGTATTCAACCGGATCATCCACTAGCCTCTAATAATCTCGCGTATGTGATTCTTCAGGAAGGCGGAAATGTGGACGTGGCGCTGGCGCTGGCGCAGACGGCGCGGCGGGGCATGCCCGACTCGCCCAACGCAGCCGATACGCTTGGCTGGGCCTATTATCAAAAGGGCATTTACCAGTCAGCCATCGGACAATTTCAAGAGGCGATCCGGCTGGCAGAAAAACGCGGGGCGGCCGACGACTCTACGATCCACTACCATCTCGGTATGGCGTACGAGAAAGCGAATCAACTCGCGCTGGCGCGACAGCAGTTGGAGAAGGCAGTGAAGCTGAGCCCCAACAATGCGGATGCGCGCAAGGCGCTGTCAGAGTTGCGGGGCTAGCCCGACTGTGGGCGTTCCGTCGGGGCGGCTGTGGCTACATAATTCAGTAGAGCTCAGTCGGCGGCAACGTCCTTAGGAGGAGCGTCTGGCTCGCGGCGTTTGGCAGCCCGATTCGAGGGCAGGCCGGCATCGCGAATCTTGTAGAGCAGCGCGCGGTAGCTGATGCTCAAGGCGCGTCGCAGCCTGCTTGCGATTCCAGTGATGGTTCTGCAGAACTTTCAGAATGACTTTGCGCTCCAGTTCGCGCACGGCCTGGCGCGTCAGCTTCTTCAGAGAGATCTGACCGTCCACCGGAATTTCGCTATTGAAGAAATCCGGGATCGCGCGGTGAAAGATCGCTCGAGATTACGTCTTCGTTGCCCAGGATCACATAGCGCTTGACCAGGTTCTCCAGCTCGCGGATGTTGCCCGGCCAGTGATATTTCCGCAGCATCGCCATCAATTCGTTCGAGAGCGGTTTCGCGCGGCAGTTGTACTTGCGATTGTGATACTCGAGGAAGTAGGTCGACGAGATCCGGAATGTCCGCAGCGCGCTCGCGCAAGCGGCGGCAGATGCAGATTCACCACGTTGATGCGATAAAACAGATCGGAGCGGAACGTGCCGTTTTCAATTTCCTGTTCCAGCTTGCGATTCGTGGCGCAGACCACGCGCACTTCGACTTTCTTGTCTTCCTGCGCGCCGATGCGGCAGAACTGTCCGTCCTGCAGCAGTTGCAGCAGCTTCGACTGCAGCGACATGTCGAGCTCTGAAATCTCGTCGAGGAACAGCGTGCCGCGATGCGCCATTTCGACGCGGCCTGGCTTCATGCCATAGGCACCGGTGAAGGCTCCTTTTTCGTACCCGAACAGCTCGCTCTCGAGCAGCGTTCCCGGGAATTGCCGGGCAATTCACCTTCACCCACGGTCCGGTACGCCATGGCGACGCCGCATGGATCATGCGCGCGATGATGTCTTTGCCGGTACCGCTCTCACCCTGAATCAGCACTGGAACATTCGCGCCGGCCAGCTTGCGTCAGACGCTCGCGCACCGCCTGCATGGCTTCAGTGCGCCCGAAGACAATGGTCTCTGGCGGCATCTCCCCCAAAGGCTGGACGAGCGTATTTACACTGCTAGTTGTCATCGTGGATTTCTATCTATTCGGGGGGGAGATTATTCAACCTGCATCCTGAGAGCCAAATCGATCTGGTCCACTCCGGACAGCTAAATTTAACTTATGTGATTGAGGGGTATCAACTTACCAAAGAACTATTCGCCAAAACCCCAGTCACCGGGGACGCACACAACAGTAACACTGCCTACCCAGCCGTGGGTAAACATTTTCACACAGCCGAAGCGATCTTCCGGCGCCGTAAGCCGTTGGACTCGTTTAGCCGCAGTAATGGACGGGAGAACTTCAGACCCAGCAGATAGTATCCTTCCGCAGGCGTAGTGCGCAGCGCCTTGGCGCGCAGGCTTCGCGAGACACCTGGCAATAGGGCCAATGCCGCGACTGGAGCGCTCGGAATCTCCAGTTGAATCTGCGCTATGGGCGATAGGATTCGCCGAACGGCGACTAACATCCCGCCCGCGCTGACGTTTAAGGCCGTCGCAAACTCGAGGAATTCCTTACCCTTGTCGTCGCGACTGCGGACGAAAACGGGGATCGCGAGTGGCAGCCTGGGCCACTTTCGCCGCTCGTCTCCCTGCTTCGCCGCCTTCATGCAGACCTCTCCTACAGAGTCTTCCGACTCACTTGGAGCATCTAGGGGGCCAAATCTGGGGCAAATACCCTAGGAAACCCGGCAAGAAACCGGAGTCCCCGGCAAGACACACTCCAAAACCTGTATTGGAGACGGAATTTGCCAACCTTTGATTCGCTTTCCATTCGATAGCAATAGGAAACCATCTGCAAAACCACAGCATCCGAAAGTGCAGAGTTTTGCTACACTTGGGTAATTCCGTTGCATTTTTCGTTGACAAGGTTATTGAAGCTGCAATACGATTTTTATACTGCCACTTGGCCTTGAACGGTTAAGTGGAATTTCCCTCCCTCTGTGGTTTTCCTTCATGGCTACTGCCCAGAAGAATACGTACGCCCCAAACGCGCCGGGAGCTGCTTCGACGCCCCCGAGCACGTCCAATCCTGCCCTCGCCGAGGACGTTCCAAGCCCTGAAAACCTGTTGCAGGAGTACACCGAGTTGCGCGAACGCTTCCAGCGAACCACTAATGCGCTGGCCAGTGCCGCGCATGATTTGAAGACGCCGCTGTCAATCTTGAACGGGTACGTCGAATTACTGCAGAGCGAAAAGCTGGGCCCGCTCAGCGACCGCCAGCGCGAAGTGCTGCACGACATGCGCACCAGCGGAAAGCGGCTGCAGCAGTTCATACAGGACTTTCTGACTTACAGCGCGCTCGAGACCGGCGGCCTCCGCATGCAGTTCGAGGAGGCAAACATCAACGACGCTTGTCGGAAGTTTGCCACATGTGGTCGAACCGCTTTCAGGAGAAGGCGCTGGCGCTCTATTTTCTGGGCAACGACAAGTTGCCGGTCTTTCCGATTGACGCGCCGAAGCTGGAGCGCGTGATTTCGAATCTGCTCGAGAATTCCTTCAAGTTCACGCCCCAGGGCGGAACGGTGTGGCTGCACGCGGAGCCGTACATGTGGGATCGCCGCACGACCGCGATGCCTTCTGCCGCTGAGCGACGCCGACAGGATTTGACGCATCCAAACTCGGTGAAAGTCAGCGTCTCCGATACTGGACCGGGGATTCCCGCGGAGTTTCACCTGGAAGTGTTTGACGACTTTTTTCGCCTGCCGGGCACTGAAAACCAGGAAGGTATGGGTCTGGGTCTGGCCATTGCGCGCCGTCTGGTGCAAGGCATGGGCGGTAAGATCTGGGTAGAGAGCGATCCGGGCGGGGGCTGCAAATTTTCCTTCCTGATCCCCTACAAACCAGCCGTTGCCTCCAGTAAAGGGAAAACTCGATGAAGCCAACCGCCAAGATTCTGCTGGTAGACGATGAACCGGGAATGCTCCGCTATATCAAGACCCTGCTGGAAGTGGACGACTACAAGGTCGAGACCGCGACCACTGGCGAGGAAGCATTGTTGCTGGTCGAAAAGGGTTTGCAGCCCGACCTGGTATTGCTCGATGTTCTCATGCCCGGCATTGATGGCTTGCAGACTCTCGAACAACTCCGCCAGATACGGCCCGGCGTCAAAGTCGTCATGCTGTCATGTGTGAACGACACGAAGAAGGTCGTGCAGGCCATGAAGCTGGGTGCACAGGACTATCTCACCAAGCCTTTTCAGAAAGCGGAACTCGACGCGGTCATCGATCTGAGCCTGGGCCAGGGCAAGCAGAGCTTCAGCGGCGAGGTGGAAGAACTTTCCGACGACGTGTTCTTCATCGCGGCGAGTCCGCAGATGCGCAAGATCCGTTCGCAGGCCGCGCTGGTCGCGAATGTGGACATCCCCGTGCTTCTGCTGGGTGAGAGCGGAACCGGCAAAGAAGTCCTGGGTAGGCTGATTCACAAGCTTTCGCCGCGCGCGCACCGCACATTCCTGAAAGTCAATTGCGCTGCGGTTCCCGCCGACCTGCTGGAGAGCGAACTGTTCGGCTACGAGCCGGGCGCCTTCACTGGCGCGACGCACGCCAAGCCAGGCAAGTTTGAACTGTGCAACAAGGGAACGATTCTGCTCGACGAAATCGGTGAAATGCCGCCATCGCTGCAGGCAAAACTTCTCCACGTTTTGCAGGACCAACAGTTCTCGCGTCTCGGCAGCCGTTCTGTCATCAAGGTGGATGTGCGGATTCTGGCGGCGACGAACATCAACATTCCGGAAGCACTGGCCAGCAAGCGGCTGCGCGAAGATCTTTACTACCGCTTGAATGCGTTCACGATGCAGATTCCGCCGCTGCGCGAGCGCAAGGAAGAAATACCGATTCTGCTCAAGCACTCGATGTCGCGGATGGCCGAGCGCTATGCCCGGGCGCCACTGCCGCTCTCACCCACATTGCTGCAGGCGTGCCAGGATCATTCGTGGCCCGGCAACTTGCGCGAGCTGAATAACTTTCTGAAGCGTTACTTGATTCTCGGCGATGAGAAGCTGGCCGTCAGCGAGTTACTGCCCAAGAATGACGGCAACGGAGGGGTGCACCCGGATTCTGCCACGCGAAGCGCCGAGCCCGGATTGAAATCGCTGGCACGCACCGCGAAGGATGAAGCCGAAGCACAGGCCATTACCCGCGCTTTGGAACAAACCAACTGGAATCGCAAGCAGGCTGCTGCCATTCTGCAGATCAGCTATAAGGCTCTGCTTTATAAGATCCGGCAGTACGGCATCGCGGAAGCAAAGAGCCACCACAAGCTTTCCGCCGGAGCGTAGAGCTAAGCCTTCGACCCGCCTGCGAAGAAACTAGCGGCGCAAAAAATTTGCCCACGGCATCGTGCCGTGGGCGTTTTTCTTGCACTGAAGTCGCGCACGATTACGGAACGTTAAGTGAGATCGTTGCGCTCTTGCTATCAGTACCGGAGCCTCCGGTGACGACTATGTTGTATTGCCCTGCCTGCGTGCCGCTCACTGGCGTTGGTGTCGTTCCTTTGCTGCACGCAGGCTGCAGCACCAGCAACCCGAACAACGCACACAGCATTAGAATTCCGGCGATGCGCCGGCGACGGCGATCACTTCCGCCGATGCCAAAGAACGCCAGTCCCGGAATGCATAACCACACCGCATAAAAGCGACGCGTCAATAAGCTGGCTGTTGGCGTTACGATCGGCCGCGCCGTTGTGGTGATGTTCAGGGTCGACGTCGCCGGACCACCCAGCATGGAAACCGATGTGGTGCTAAATGCACAGCTAGAACCAGTCGGCGTTCCGCTGCACGACAGGGCTACGTTTGTGGCATAAATCGGATGAGGAGTCAGCTGAACCGTATAGGTCGCAGTATCACCAGCCGCCGCCACGGATTGGCTGCTGGGGAGGACGCTTATGGTGTAGTCCGACATGTTCGCCGACACCGTGGTGTGGGCAAGAATAATGTTGTTCGTGCCCAAAACCTGAACCGAGCCGCCATTGAAGCTTTGTTGTGAGCCAGCACTGTTGGCGGTCGGCGTGAGCACAAATGTGACCGTCGCCGTCGAACCAGCTTGCAGCGTCTGGATTGTGCAAGCCACCGTGCTCGAAGTCGAAACCGAGTTGGTGCAACTTCCTCCCGATGTGGTGCTGGCGGAATTGAAGGTCAGTTCAATCCCCGTGATCGATTGACTGATATTGTCTTGCACGGTGAGCCCATTCGCCGGGTCGGGCCCGCCATTGGTGATGGTGTAAGTAAATGTCGCCGGCATGCCGGCGCTGACAAAACTTGTAGAACTCGTGCCCACCGTCAGAACTCCGCTGATGGACAAAGTCGACGAGGAACCAACTTGCGCGATGAAGGCGTCGGATCCGCCGCCATTGGCAGTCTGGAGTCCAGTGGCCGGCAACTTCGACGTTGAAGTAGTGTCGCCTGCGAAGTAACTGTTCTGGAAGATATCGAGTACGACGCTGGTGCCTTCATCCGTGGCGTTGCCACCGTAAGGATTGGACCACGAAGCATTCGTCTGCCCGACCTGAGCCACCGCGTTCAGGCGGGCCATGAAGGCGTTCTGCGGTCCATTGAGAGCACTCTGGATGGGGTTTTGGGCCGGGTTCACTGGGAAGTCGGGAGATTTGGTCCATCCCGTCACAAGCGCGCCGCTCGCTGCGTCCACGGCAACCGCGAGCCCCGCATCATCAGCCGTCCCACCGAGATAGGAGAAATAAGTCAGACCCACGTTGGTGATGCCCGTGGTAATCGTGGTCGGGTTGCTCAACCGCGCTACGTAGGCGTCGTTGGGGTAAGCAGTGGTCGCGGAGGAATTGGTGCAGGCTACGCCAGAGGCAGGGTTCACCGGCTGGTCGATGCAGGTCTGATAGGCCGCAAAAGTTAACGCAGTGGTGATGTCGCTCGAACTCGTGCTGCCCGTGATGTACACGTTGGCAGCACCCGTGTCGAGAGCGACCCCGGTTCCAGTCTCCGTTTGGGATCCTCCGAAATATGTGGACCAAAGCAACTGCTGGCCCTGCGCGGCGTTCGGATTAATCTTGGCCACGAACGCATCAGATGTGGAGGTGGTGGTTGTGTTCGAGCAGACGGGCGGGTTCTGGATCTGGGTTGTCGCGGGAATGTCGAGACAGGGCTGGTACGCGTTCAGAATGGGAAAGTCGGTAGTCTGGCTGGTTCCTGTGTAGGTGTAATTCGTTGTTCCGGTGAAATAGACGTTGCCGTTGGTGTCAACCGTGATGCCACCGCCCGTGGCGATGGGATCAGTTGTCTGGAACGTGCCGCCACCGAAGTAAGTGGAGTAGAGGATGCTGCCGAGCCGGGAACCGTTCGTATTGACCTTAGTCACGAAAAACTGCGGCAGCCCCAGCGCCGCTCGCGAAGTGCTCTGAAACGGGAGAGGCTGCGGAAGATTAGTCGCTGGAAACTGGTCTGGCGAAGGATTGGTTTCCTCCGAAGTCGTGGTGCCGGTCACGAAAATGTCGCCGCTGGCGTCAATCGTCATTCCACTGGCAATGTCGTTGCCGTTACCCGAGAGGTATGAGGAATAAATCAACTGGGTCGCGACGCCATTGGCGTTGTTATTGAGCGCGGTCACGAATACGTGGCAGAAAGCGGTGGTAAATCCCGGACATACGGCGCCCGTTGAGGTTTCCGGGGCGGTTTGATAAGCGGTCGTAGGGGTCGTTGGAAAACCCGTGGAAGTGGTCGTTCCCGCAACATAGGGATTGCCGGCGTTGTCCACCGCGATTCCGACCGGGTAGTCGATGCCCTCGCCGCCGAGGTACGTCACGTAAGTCAGAACCGACGGATTCGAACCCAGCGTCGGAACGATCTTCGCAATAAATACATTTTGCGTTCCCCGCAGCGTCGTCTGGTACACGCCGCTCAGCGCGGGCAGGTTGGTCGATGTCGTCGACCCCGTGAGATACATGTTGAAACTGCCATCCACCGCGATGGAGACATGACTCTCGTCGCCGGAGCCTCCGAAATATGTCGAGTAGGTCAGCTGCGGGTCAATCACGAGTTCGCGCGAATGATCGTAGTTTCCGATGGCGAATCCAGCGCGGTTGGCGCCACGCAAAACGAAACGCCCCTCAACCGGCTCCTGCCGTCCTGCGATCTCCTGATATATGCGGGGAGCGTCGAGCCGGACATCGCCACCCTCGCCTTTTATGACGAGCGCGCCCTCGTGCAATTCGACTTTCTTCGCGCCCTTGAACTCGAGTTCGGCTTGCTTGGGATCGGAACCAGGTGCTACCTGGAAGTCGTATTCCAGGTGTCCCTGATTGCCGTAAAAAACGAGGCTGATGCCGGGATAGACATTCTCATATCGTACTCGGGCGAACTGAGGAATTCCCTGCCGCCATTTCGATGGATCATTGCCCAAGATGTAGTTGCTCTTGCCGGGCAGCGGATCAGCCGCGCGTACGCTGGCATTCGGGTTGGCCCCGGCCAGCTTCATCTGCAGCGACTCGACGCGAGTTTCGGAATCGGCGTTGCCCTTGGTCTGCGACCGCAAATTCAGGATCGCTCCCTCGGAACCAAGGTAGAGGCTGTAACCGCTTCCCCGGGCGACAAACTTCACCCGGGCGTCCGCAGGATCGAGATTCGCCTGGCCCTGGTTCGGTTCGAACATCAAGGGCAGGCCCGCGAAGACCGTCAGCGCGTGGCTTCTCGCATCGAGTTTCGTCTCGCCGGAAAGGCTTGGACCAGTCGTTGTTCCACCAGTTGGAGCAATCCCTGCCAGATCTGGTGTTGACATCGAGGCCACCGGGTTTGCGGCCGTCTGACGTGAGCGGGAACCCCACCCGAGAACTATGCTTCCTGCCGCTAACAGCACCAGCCCTGCGGCCAGAACACGAACTCGTACAACGGATGCTCCCAACCAACGGCGATCTAAATTCACGCGTTCCTCCGATGCATTCATTTCCCTTAGCTCTCGTCGTTTCGCTCAGATCGTTGTTCGTTCAGATCATGGAGAGACTTGAGACGGCGCACGAGTCAGTCCGGGCCTCGCGCCGGCGCGTCTCAAAGACGAACCTGCCCGCAGCTAGCTGGTCACTGGAACTGGCGGAAAAAATTAAATAACTACTTAAACATCTGACGGATAGACAAGTCAAGCGAGCCCCCGCCCTGGGAGTGATGCAGTCTGGCCATGGTCCGAAAAACGGGAGCAGTTGTGCCTTCCTAGTGTATCGGAACTTCTTCGAACGGACCTTGCTCGAACCGAAAATGCTCGATCTTTTTCGATTCGCACACCTACGTCACGCGAACCCGCTCCTAAGATTCGTCAGATGCGGCCGAGCAGTCGGAAAGATGCCGGGGATGGCACAAAAGTGGCTGAATCAAGTTGCAGCATGAATTTGCTACGGATGCAAAGATCGCCTCTTTTCTGCAACGCTTTGCGCGAACCTTTCACGGCTGTCCGCAACGATGGTCGAAGCCACTGATTCTTTGCACAAAACTTACGACTCATCGGCTTCCGGTTGGCAGCGGGATTGCTCAACTCTAGGCAGGTCCCGCGCATACGAGCGTCCCTCCTGGGCCTGGCGGAGGATGTCTGTTCCGAATTCCGAACAGATAACCGAATTAGTTCCGATCACACTTTTTGCTGGTGCAAACTGCTGATAATTCTATACATTGAGTTGTCGTAAAGACCGAGTTGGCATCGAGGCTGCGTTCTGTGGAATCGAAGGCCTCCAGGATTTTGGCAGTTGCTGTGGGCAGTTGGATTTTCCTGAGACGGTGCGCTCTTTGGCGGAGTGCTCTCACATGCAACCGAATTCACAGGAACGGCGGATGATGCGGCGCTTCGACATGCGCCTGCCAGCCGTCGTCCGCCTCGACGGCGCCAGCGAATTCCACACCGAAACGCAGAATGTCAGCGCCCGCGGCGTCTTCTTCTATCTCGACCGCGCCGTTTCGGCAGGCACCAAGCTGGAAGTTACCCTAACCTTTCCACCACACATCACGCTTACCGACGCCGTCCGCGTGCGCTTCTCGGCGCGCGTAATTCGCGTCGAGTCGCCCCTGCCCTCGTTGCGCATTGGCACTGCCGCCATGATCGAGGACTATGAATTCCTCCGGTCCGCCGGCAGTCCGGACTTCCTTACTGCTTTGCAGAAGGAATGGAAAGCTTCGAACTAGGGGCTCTTCGGCTGCTGCTTCCGGGTCTACATCCTCATATTCCTGTTGCTGAAACTCCTCAAACGCCACTTCGGCGCAGCGAAAGCCATAATTTGGGTGTAATGCGTAGGGTGAAGTCCGAAAGCCAAAGTCCGGAGGCCAGACGCCGTCTTTACTTCTTGCCCAATTCCTTCAACTGCTCCCGCAGGCGGGAGTATCTCCGTACAAGCGTGGTGAGATAGAACACATGGATGATCCAGGTGGCGGCATAGGCGGCGTAGAGATACTTAATCGAATTCATCGCGGACTCCGGTTCAACGGCATGCTGGCCTTTGCTGAAACTCCGCCGGCTCCAACCAGCGCCTCCATGGCGTGCGCTTCCTCAACCTCGCGCTGCAGCATTTCCAGGCGATAACGCGACCAGCACACCAGAAACGCAAAACAGCAGAATGCCAGCCAGTTGATCAGAAGCACATGCCACATGCGCGGGTCGAGCGATCCGCCGCCCCCGATCACCGGTTGCGGATGCTGCGTGCGGAAAAACCAGATTGAAAAATAAACCAGCGGCACGTCGAGCGCGCCAAAGATGGCCAGCACGGCCGCCAGCACCGGGGTCTGCGCACTATCGGAGAAGCGGCGCAACACCAGGTAGCTGACGTAGATCAGCCACAAAACGAGAGTCGTCGTGAGTCGCACGTCCCAGGTCCACCAGATGCCCCATACCGGGCGCGCCCAGATCGGGCCCGTGACCAGCACGATCGTGCAGAACACCACGCCGACCTCTGCGCAGACCACGGCCAGCGCATCGGCCTTCGGATTGCGACGGATCAGGTAAACCACCGACGCCACCAGGTTGACGATGAAGAGAAGAAACGCGGTCCAGGCGGAAGGCACGTGGTAATAAAAAATCCGCTGCACGTCGCCCATCGTACGCTCCGTGGGCGCGACACCGGGAATTTGCACGATGGCAAGCGCCTGGTTCAGCGCATACGCCAGCAAAACTGCAGTGATGACCGACAGGATGGGGAAGGGACGTTTCATTCCGCGTGCAAAATCGTTTCGAACAAACCCAGACAAGCTGTAGTAAACACTACATCATAGGTGAGAAGCAACACGATCCAGAACCGCGCCGAGCCGTCGCCCGAGAGAATGATCCGCGTGGCTTCCACCATCGCCTGCACGGCAGGAATGGAAATGGGAAACAGCAGCAGCGGCAGCATAATTTCGCGGCTGCGCGTGCGTATGGACACCGCGGCAAAAAATGTTCCGTTGACCACCAGCGCCCACGTGCCCAGCACTCCGATCGGAACCAACTGCCACGCCGGCCCAATCGCACGCAGGTTGTAGAACACGATGAAGAGCGGCGCCATGACCGCCTCGAGCACAGTAACGAAAATAAAATTTCCCAGAGCCTTGGCGATAAACAAGCGAGTTGGGCGGTGCGGGCGACACACGATAGGCATCGAGCACCTGATTGCGCAGTTCGCGCGCCCAGGTCTGGTTGAGGGCAACGACCGAAGCAAACAGAAACGCCACCCACACCAATCCGCCAGCGATTTGCCGCGATTCTTCGGCCGTGGGGTCGAACGAAAAACTGAAGATCACCACCACCAGCAGCGAAAAAAACAACATGGAGTTGAGCGCGTCTTTCGATCGCCACTCCAGGCGAATATCTTTTTTGAGGTTCGCCAGCGCGACCGCCCAGAGCGAGTTCATTGCACACCCTCGCTGGAGCCGGGAGTGGCCGCGTGTGCGCTCGTAGTTCGATCGACGATCTGGCCTGCCTGCATCCACACAAACTCGTCGGCCACACCTTCGAGTAGCTGCGCCTGATGCGTCACCACAAAAATTGTCTTCCCCGCGTCGCGCATGGTCTTCAGCAACTCGACCATCTCGCGCGCCGAATGCACGTCCACGTTCGAGAAGGGCTCATCCAGTAGCAGCACGCTCGGATCATGCAGAATCGCTCGCGCCAGCGACATCCGCTGCCGCATTCCCTGCGAATATTGCCCGACTGGACGCGCCAACGCCGGGTCGAGCCTCACCGACTCAATCGCCTCGCGGCAACGACCGTCGCCGGCAATCCCATACAACCCGGCGAAGTAGCGCAGGTTCTCCATCGCGCTCATCTCGTCGTAGAGCAGCGATGGATGCGCCATATACCCGATATCGCGACAGGCAGCTCGCGGAGTTTTCCCGAGAATCGAAATTGTCCCGCTCGTAGGGTGAGCGAGTCCGGCGAGGGCGCGAAGAAGAGTCGTCTTCCCTGCTCCGTTATCGCCGAGGATCGCGTGAAAACGTCCCACGTCAAATTCGGCGGTAACGCCGCGCAAAGCGGCAAATCGCCCGAATTGCTTGATGACGTTGCTGACGGTAATGATCGACGGGGTGTTAGTCACAAGGCTCGTGAGAACGCAGGGGTCACAGACTTCACGATAGCGAATCTACGCACTTTTGCGAAGATCTGCAAAATTCTTCGCACCGGTTCCCGGCGACCGGGGCCATCTCACGCGTGAAATCTCCTTGACATCCGATCCTGTCCATAGCAAGATACATAGCGATACAAGGTATATGGCAATCAACAGCAACGGCGACCGTGGGCAGAATTGGGAGGCCCAGCTGCGCAAGGGATGTCTGGAGATGGCAATCCTGGCCAGCTTGTGGAAGTCCCGTCTTTACGGGCTCGAGATTCTGCGCGCTCTCTCGGAAAACTCGCAACTCGAAGTCGCCGAGGGCACGTTGTATCCGATTCTCTCCCGGCTCAAGGTCGAAGGCCTTCTGCAATCGGAGTGGGTCGAAGCCGAGGCCGGGCATCCGCGGAAATACTACTGGCTGACGGCGCCTGGCCGGCGACGTGCCCGCGAAATGGCCGGGGTTTGGAACGAATTCGCGGCCAAACTCGCCGTTCTGGTCGAACCGGTCGTAGGAGGAAAATCGCAATGACCACTTCAGCACTCGTCACCGACAAGCTCATCGAGACCTACCTGAACCGGTTGAATGCCGCCGCCCTTACCGGCACCGCTCCGGCCGAGAAGGCCGAAATTCTGCGTGAAATTCAGGCCCACATTCTGGACGCGACCGAGCACGCCGCCGATCGCGACGGGGCCGTGGACCGGGTTCTGCGCCTGTTGGGCACTCCGGAGGAACTGGCCGAGCGGTACGGCACCGAGTGTCTGTTCACGCGCTCCAGCAGCAGTTTTTCGCCGTGGCTGCTGCTGCGGACGAGTTGGCGCTGGGCGAAGCTGGGAATCAAAGGAACGCTGACTTTTTTCCTCGCGCTTTTCGGCTATACCACGGCCCTCTCGCTCACAGTCGCGGTTTTCCTGAAGCCGTTCATGCCTTCAAAAATAGGGATGTGGATAGGTCCAGAGGGCCTGAATATCGGTTCCGAGCCATCCCGAGCTGATGCACGAATTGCTGGGCCGCTGGTTTATCCCGGTAATCGCGGTCGCGGCGTTTCTATTCGCAATCGGCACCACGCACGCGTTACGCTGGATCGTCCGGAAACGTATTCCAGATACAGACTTCCCAGTAACCCGCACGTCCTTATCCGTGAAGACTTAATTCACGCCGCTGCGGGAAGGTGTTTCCACCTTCGTCATACTCTTCGGCGGATCAGCTGCCTGCATGCCATTCCCTGGAGTTCCCGGCTGCTGCGGAGCATACTTCGACGCGCACTTCGCCTGCAGTGCCTTCGCGTGAAACACACCGTCGTGATCGAAGCGCCCATCGGCGAGCGCCTGGGAGTCGTCTTTGAACGTGTCGGGTGGAGCTTCGGTTCCGGTGTAATCGACGTGGAGCGTCTGATCCTCTTCCACCAGCACGAACTGCACGTGAGTTCCCGTGCGTTTGATCGAGCCAGGCTGTACATTCCCGGCGACGCGCAGGCGCTTCGAGTACGCACCGTCGCCCATCCTGTGGAGTTCCTTGATGGTGACGTAGTAGCTCTTGCTGTCTTGTACGCCGGTGTAGGCGAGGTAGCCCAGCAACAGGATGACAACCGCTGTCGCTCCGCCAAATTTGAGATAAGTCTTGGATTGATCCGACATAGAGTCGCCCCAGAAACGATACATCTCATTCAAACTTTACGCGTCACCGCGCGCAGAAGCAAGATTCGAGAGGGCCAGGTAGTGGCTCAGTTTGAACTCTACATCTCAGAGGCGTCATCCCGAAGAGCCCGCGTTTCTACCAGCGGGCCGAGGGATCTCCCGTGGCACACAGCGTCGTAGGGGAGATCCTTCGCTCCGCCTGAAGAACGGCTACGCTCAGGATGACGCCGTCGACGAAGCGAAGATGCCATCAGAAATTCAAAATGAGCCACCACCAGAGGACCATTCCCCATCCGTCCAACCGGCCATCAGCAAAGATCTCGCGTCCGATAGAATGAATCGCGATGATTCATCCCTGGCACGACGTGACTCCCGGCGACAAGCTTCCCCGCGAATTTGATTGCGTGATCGAGATTCCCTTTGGATCGCGTGTAAAATATGAACTCGACAAATCCAGCGGACTGATCCGCCTCGACCGCATTCTCTACTCGGCCGTCTATTATCCGGCGAATTACGGTTTCATACCGCAGACGCTGGCCGAGGACGACGACCCGCTCGACGTGCTGGTGCTCTGCCAGGAAACCGTGGTGCCGCTGACGATTATTCACGCGCGCGCCATCGGCCTGATGACCATGATTGACGCCGGCAAACAGGATCATAAGATCATCGCCATCGCGACCGAAGATCCGGAGTTCAACTCGTACCAACAGGCCTCGGAAATGCCGCCTCACCGGCTGCTCATGCTGCGCAGATTTTTCCAGGATTACAAGCAGCTCGAAGGCAAAGCCGTCGAGGTTGACGAAATACGCCCTCCAACTGAAGCGTACCCAATCATCCTCGACGCAGTGCATCGCTACAGCGAGCAACGCCGCAAAGGTTTCAGGGTCGCGAAGTAGCCGCGTCTCAGCCGCGCAGAAAAGGAAGCGCGAAAAAACACTTGACATATTGTACTAATACTGTAGTACACTGACACGCATGGGAAAGAATACCCAGAGCGCAGCTTCCTTCCAGTTCGCGCTCGACCTGCATAGCGGCGTCCCGGTCTACCGCCAGCTCATCGATCAGGTGCGCAGCGGCGTCGCTTCCGGTTCCCTGACCGCCGGAGACCAGCTGCCCACGGTGCGCCAGCTCGCCGTCGATCTGGCTATCAATCCCAACACCGTGATGCGCGCCTACCGCGAGCTGGAACTGGGCGGCCTGCTCGAAACGCATCAGGGTACGGGAACGTTTATCAGTGAAAAGAAACTGGAAATGAAATCCGCTGAGCGTGAACGCCAGCTTGTCCAACTGGCAGGCGAATTCGCGGCGCGCGCAGGCGCCGCCGGATTCGCCCTCGAAGATTTGATCGATCGTCTGCGCGACTTGTTGCCGAAAAGGAGATAGTCATGGCAGAATCCGAATCAACCAAGTTAGCGGCATCGCCCGCTTGCTGTTCGCAATCAGCCTTGTCGTTGGCCTCGCGATCTCTCAGGCAATTCACAACCCCGCGCCGGCCGTCATCGGAGCCCTCGTCGGCCTCTACCTCCTGTTCGCGATCAAAGTCGTGCAGCAGTGGGAGAAGGTCGCGGTGCTGCGCCTCGGCCGCTATACGTCGGACTGCGCGGTCCCGGCATGTGCCACATCATTCCGATCTTCGACACGCTCAGCCCTTACGTCGATCAGCGCGTCCGCGTGGCCAGCGTCTCGGCGGAATCTACGCTCACCCGCGACACCGTTCCCGTCAACGTCGACGCCATCGTCTTCTGGATGGTCTGGAATGCGGAGAAGTCGATTCTCGAAGTCGAGAACTTTGTCGAAGCGATCAACATGAGCGCGCAGACCGCACTGCGCGAATCGATCGGCCGTCACGAACTCGCGCAGATGATCACCGAGCGCGAGACCATGGGCCGCGAACTGCAGCGCATTCTCGATGAGAAGACGAACCCCTGGGGCATTACCGTGCAGTCGGTCGAGATTCGCGACGTGAAAATTCCGCAGGACTGGAAGATGCCATGTCGCGCCAGGCGCAGGCCGAGCGCGAGCGTCAGGCCCGAATCATCCTGGGCCAGGCCGAACAGGAAATCTCCAACAGCTTCGTGCAAGCCGCAGCCGCGTACGCCGAAAATCCGGTGGCCCTGCACCTGCGCGCCATGAACATGCTCTACGAAGCGGTCAAGGAAAAAGGTGCGATGGTCATCGTGCCCTCTACAGCCGTCGAAACGATGGGCCTCGGCGGAACGCTAGCGACCGCGTCACTAGGGGGAGCAAAACCCTAACCATTCAACGTAGATACTTAAATTCCATAACGTCGAAAAGGAGCACCAATATGAGTTACATGCGATTCGTGTGTCTACTTGTCACGACCCTTACGACCGCCGCGGTGCTGATGACCGTCGCGCAATCTCCAACCCTGCAAGCGGGCGTCAGCGTAAAGTTGGCGGTCTCCGCAAACGCTGCCCCAATGCCCGACGCGGACAACGAAAACGCGTTCATCGTCACCGTCACCGATGACGGAAACGTCTATCTCGGAATAGATCGAATTAAGCTGCCGGACCTGAAAGAAAAAGTTCGGAGCACTCCGTTCCAACGCGGGCAAAAGGTCTACATCAAGGCTGACGCACGGACTCCTTACGCCAAAGTCCTCGAGGTTCTGGACGCGACAGGTACCGGAGGAATAGCTCCAGCAGGTTCTGCTGACGGCCCACACCGGACGGTCGATGACCGGGAACAATCGTGCCGCCGGAAGGCGTGGAAGTGCGGTGGGTGGGACGTCGATTCGATTCTCGATAGAATTTGCGGAAGGGCCGGTAGAATCTCCCGGCCCTGATTTTTTACACGTTCACCACACGTGGCAGGCGTTCTCCGCCACCATCGGCTGCCCGGCCTTGCAGCCCCATGCCTTCTGGAACTCCGGCATGTTCTGCACCACGCCGTTCACGCGATACTTGCCCGGCGAGTGCGGATTGGTGCTGACCTGCATGCGCAAAAATTCCGGACGCTGCTTCTCGCACCACACGCGCCCGAATCCCAGAAAGAAGCGCTGCTCCGGCGTGAAGCCGTCAATGCTCTGCCCTTCTTTTCCGGTCTTGTCGTCGGCGATCATGTGTTCGAGCGCCGCCAGCGCAATGCGCGCTCCGCCGTTGTCGGCCGTGTTCTCGCCCAGCGTGAGGCGTCCGTTCAGTTTCATCGTTGTCGACCGCGACGAAGTTCGAATATTCATCGGCCACGCAGCTCACGCGCTTTTCGAATTCCTTGCCATCCTGCTCTGTCCACCAGTCGCGCAGGTTGCCCGTCGGATCGAACTTGCGCCCCTGATCGTCGAAGCCGTGCGTGAGTTCGTGGCCGATCACCAGCCCGATGCCGCCAAAGTTCACCGCGTCGTCCATCGTCTTGTCGAAGAACGGCGGCTGCAGAATGCCCGCCGGAAACACAATCTCGTTGAACGACCCGCTGTAGTACGCGTTCACCTCCGGCGGAGTCATGCCCCATTCCTTGCGGTCGAGCGGCTTGTCGATCTTCGCGATCTGCCGCTTCGATTCGAATTCGTTGGCGCGCTGCACGTTGCCCAGCAGATCGTCCGGCTTGATCGCCACCGAACTGTAGTCGCGGTACTCGTCGGGATACCCGATCTTGTTGCGGATCGCCTGCAGCTTCACCTTCGCCTGCTTCTTGGTGTCGGCGCTCATCCAGGCGAGGCCCTGGATATCCTCGTCCAGCGACTTCTCCAGCGCATCGACCATCTTCAGCATGCGCTGCTTGCCGTCGGCGCCGAAGGTCACTTCGACGTAGCGCTGCCCCAGTGCCTCGCCCAGTGACCCATCGACCAGATTGACGCAGCGTTTCCAGCGATCCTGATTCTGCTTCTGCCCGGTCAAGTGCCTGGCGCATTTTGAAGTTCGCATCCACAAATGGCTGCGACAGCCACGGCGAGGCCCCGCGCAGCACGTGCCAGGTCACATACGTCTTCAGCGAATCGAGCGGCAGAGTCGCGATCACTCCGTTCGACTTGCTTGAAGAAATCCGGATTCGTCACGTTGAGCGCGGTAAAGTTCGGCGCACCCACGGCCGTGAAGTAGCGGTTCAGATAAAAATCCGGCGCCAGCGCGACGCGCTTCGTCGCGCGTCATCTTATGATCGCGATTCTTCGGATCGCGCCTCTTGGTGCGGTCCATCGAATCCGCCGCCAGCAGCGTCTCGACCAGCAGCACCTGTCTGCGCCGAACTGGCCGCCTGTTGCGGCGTCTGGCCCGCCAGCGTGAACACCTGCGTCACATAGTCCGACCAGATGCTTTCGCATCTCGACTTTGTCCGCATCGTCTTTGATGTAGTAATCGCGATCGGGCAGCGAGAGGCCGCCCTGATCGATGTACGCGATCACCTGGTCGGCGTTGTGCAGATCCGAATTCGAATAAAAATTGAACAGCGGGTTCGGACCGGTCGAGATGAATGTGCGCGATCTCGTCGATCAGCGCTCCCTTGTCCTTCACCGCGGCAATGCGGTCGAGTTCCGGCTTGAGCGGCGCAATTCCCTTCGCGTCCGCCGCCTTCTCGTCCATGCACGATCCGTAGAGGTCGCCGATTTTCTGGTCGATGGCATTGCGCCCCGCGCCGCCTGCCGCGGCCTTTTCGAGAATCGTCTTGCTCGATCCCCAGGTTGCTCTCGTCGAGTTCGGAGAAACTCTGCCACGCCGGCCGGTCGCGCCGGAATCTCCGAGTTCTTGATCCAGTTGCCGCAGGCATACTGGTAGAAATCCACGCACGGATCGATGGTCTTATCAATGTTGTCGATGCTGAAATGAGACGACGGCTTCGTGAGATTGCGAGAAACCGACAGCAGTCACAACCAACAAAAAAGCCAGCAGACGGATGCGCATAAGATGTTTCTCCTCACCAGGCAACGGTGGGAATTTTAAGCCGGATGTTCAAGATGAGCAAACCATGACACATAACAACAGACGATCGTTTGTTGTCACTTCCCTGTTCCGGGAGCTTGCCGCTTTGATGTCGAAAAGCACCGCGAGTGGATGATCCGCAACTTCGCCTTAACTCTTGCCGCAGTCACACTGCGCAACTGGTTGCCGCTTTTTCTGTTCGCGCTCCACTGGCCCTTCGCGCGCGCCTATATCACCGTCGCGTGGCTGTGCTGGGTGCCGAACCTGCTCGTTGCCGAGTGGATGGTGCGCCGCCGGCGCCCACGCCCGCAACTGGCGTAAGCCGCAACGGCGCACCCAGGAACTAGCTCGCCTTTCGGCGATTCAATCCCTCGCGCTCCGGCAATGTTTCGCCCGACGCCTTCTTTGCGTTCTCAATCGAAGACCGCAGCACGTCTTCGCGCCGCTGTTTGAGCGTGTCTTCAAAAGTCGTCCATCGCATCGAGGGCCCGCTCGGGTCCACGTTCATTGATGCCTCGGTATGAAGTGCCGTGATGTCGGTAGCTGTGTCATCCTCCGCGGCAGATAGCGTTCCCGATCCCGCGTCTACCTGCTGCTTCGTCGTCGGCGTAATATTGCGGTCCGTCGCCTCGCGATGCATTACCGGACGCTCTACCCACTTCGACCGGTAGCGCTTCTCGTAGTCGGCCCACGTCTCTTCTGACGTAAGCGCCGTCCCGTCATAAGCCGGAAACGTCTCAATCTGCTGCTTCGTCAGATCCACGAGAAAATCATTTTCGTGCTGTAGGGACGGCCTGATTTCCTGCGGCGGCACAATAAACCTCTTGCTCGAAAGCCAGCCGCCTGTGTCGACCACCATGTAGATGATCGCTCCGGTCGCTTCGTCGAAAATCACGTCGTCAATCTCTCCCAGCTTCTCATCCTTCGGTCCATACAGTTTCGCGCCGCGAATGTCGGTCGCGGCTTCCTGCGTGTCAGAAAAGCGATAGTCTCCCAATGTGCCGTAACGAGCCATGATTCCCTCCTGGAATATTCGCAAGCAGCCACGGTCCCGGCGCCGCCGGGAAATCCGAAGCGACGGTAGAAGATGCAAAAACCGGCGCCGCGTTTGGCACGCGAATCAGGAAGCAACGCACTACTCATCTGGGAGGGATCGCCGATCATCCAACCCACACTCCACGCGGGTATAATCGAACCTTAGCGAATTTCTCTAACTCCGGGGTTCTCATGACTTCCTCAAACGGCAACGAACGGCAATGGCAGCAACGGATACACCGTCCCCCAACCCCGCGCAGAGTGGCTGGCGCGCCGCAAGCAGGAAAATACCAACGGCAACTTCTCGCAGATGCACTACGCGCGCCAGGGCGTGATCACCGAAGAAATGTCGTTCATCGCCCACAAAGAAAAGCTGACGCCCGAACTGGTGCGCGACGAAGTCGCCCGCGGACGCATGATCATTCCCGCCAACATCAACCATCCCGAGCTCGAGCCCATGGCGATCGGCGTGGCGTCTCTGTGCAAGATCAATGCCAACATCGGCAACTCGGCCGTCACCTCGGAAGTGAACGAAGAACTCAAGAAGCTGCACACCGCCGTCCACTATGGCGCCGACACCGTGATGGATCTCTCCACCGGCGGCAACATTCACGAGATTCGCGAAGCCATTCTGCGCCACTCGCCCGTCCCGATCGGCACCGTGCCGATCTACGAAGCCATCGCCCGCGTGAAGCGCGTCGAAGACCTGAACGCCGAAGTGATGCTCGAAGTCATCGAAGAGCAGGCCGCGCAGGGCGTGGACTACATGACCATCCACGCCGGCGTGCTGATCCAGTATCTGCCGCTGATTTCCAAGCGCATCACCGGCATCGTCAGCCGCGGCGGCGCGATTCTCGCCCAGTGGATGGCCTACAACCACAAACAGAATTTCCTCTACGAGCGCTTCGACGACATCGTCAAGATTTTCAAGAAGTACGACGTCAGCTTCTCTCTCGGCGACGGCCTGCGCCCCGGCTGCGTCGCCGACGCCAGCGACGAAGCCCAGTTCGCCGAACTGAAAACTCTAGGCGAACTAACCAAGAAAGCCTGGGAGCACGACGTGCAGGTCATGATCGAAGGCCCCGGCCACGTCTCCATGGACAAGATCAAGGAGCAGGTCGAAAAAGAAGTCGAGCTCTGCTACGAGGCCCCGTTCTACACGCTCGGCCCGCTGGTCACCGACATCGCCCCCGGCTACGACCACATCACCAGCGCCATCGGCGCAGCCATGATCGGATGGTACGGCGCCGCCATGCTCTGCTACGTCACGCCCAAAGAGCATTTAGGATTGCCGAACGAAAAAGACGTGAAAGACGGCATCATCGCCTACAAGATTTCCGCCCACGCCGCCGACATCGCCCGCGGACGCCCCGGCGCCCGCGACCGCGACGACGCGCTCAGCTACGCCCGCTACAAATTCGACTGGGAAAAACAGTTCGCGCTGTCGCTCGACCCCGAAACCGCCCGCAGCATGCACGACGAAACCCTCCCCGATGACTTCTACAAAGAAGCCGCCTTCTGCTCCATGTGCGGCCCGAAATTCTGCTCGATGAATTATTCGTCGAAGGTGGACGAATACAACAAGCAGGTCCACGGCATCGAGAAGAAGGATTATTCGGAGTTGGTGGAGAAATTGGTCTCGCTGAAATAAATCCCGTAGCCCCGGGCGCGTTCGTCAAGGGCTCAGCATTCGGGATCTGGCCGAGCGGGCGGACAAATGCGTTCGCCGCCACGTGTTCCGATTTCCTCCGGTTCGGCGGGGGATTTTCGTCGAACCCCGATATTCCCCAGCCTTTTCTCGAGGTACAATGTTGCCCATTCGCTGCCGCCCCGGCTGAACAACTCGCCCGCTTCGTCAAGGATGGGCCCATGAACGTGCTCTTGCTCTCGATGCCCGACTCGTTCGAACACATGCCCCCCGTCGCCATCCGCATGCCGAACGGAGCCCTGACTTCCCTCGCAGGCAACATTGACTCGCATCACCGCGTGGCCGTCGCCGACCTCATCTTGGTTCAGCGGAAGGTCCGTGACGTCGTGGAACGGCTGATGCGCGACCACAATCCGGAAATCGTCGGCATGTCGATCATGACCTTTCAACGGCGCACCGCGGCCCGCCTGGTCGAATTTCTGCGCAAGATCAAGCCGAACGTGAAAATTGTGGTGGGTGGCTACGATCCAAGTCTCGATTCAGAAGCATATGAGCCAATGGACATCGACTATCTGGTCCGTGGCGAAGGAGAAATTACGTTCCGCGATTTGCTGCGCGCCCTCGACTCCGGTGACGGATTCGACCGGATTCCCGGCCTGTCGTACCGCGAAAGCCGTGAGAGCGGCAAGAACAACGAATGGATTCACAACCCCACACGCCCGGTACACCGCCTTGAAGATGGCGAGATCCGCCTGCCGAACCGCGATGCGCGAGTGCTCAAGGGCTATACCCTGCTTGGCCGCCAGGTGGACGTCATTGAGACTTCCCGCGGCTGTACCTATGACTGCAGCTTCTGTTCGATCATCGAGATGCGTGGCCGCAACTTTCATACCTACTTGTTCGACCGCGTCCTCGCCGACATTCGCGACGCTCGCGACCACGGCGCGCGCACCCTCTTTTTGGTCGACGACAACATCATGCTGAATGTGCGCCGCTTCGAGGCCCTGTGCGAGGCCATCATCGCGGCCGGACTCAATGAACTCGACTATTTCGTGCAGGCGATGACCTCGTCCATCGCCAACCACGGAGAAACCCTGGCTCCCTTGATGCGCCGCGCCGGATTCCGATACGTTTTTCTTGGGATCGAAAACATCCTCGAGGGCGACCTGGCCTTTCTGCGGGCGTCGGCCAAGAACACCGCGCGCGAGGACGGCCACGACGCCGGCAATGCCACGCTGCGAGCCGTCCAGCTATATCCGCCGCAACCAGATGTATGTCGTCGGAGGACTCATCGTGGGCAATCCCAGTGACACGCGCGAATCCATCGAGGCCAACCTTGAATTCGCCCGGCGCTACGTGGACTGGCCCTACATTCAGCATCCCACGCCCTATCCGCGAACGCCCATGACCAAAGACTTCCGCGACAAGGGTCTGATTCAGAATGAACGCCTCGAAGAATACGACGGCACCACCGCCGTCGTCCGCACCGAGCATCTTCCCGCCGAGGAAGTCGAATTCCTACGCTGGAAGGCGGAACGCTGGCTGAAAACGCACCACATCCCGGCCGTTTTTCGCCACGATCCGTGGTTCGTGCTGACTCACTCCCCGAAAATGCTGGCTCACACCTTTCGTGGAAGTTCGATCCGTTCAGCGGTCGGATTGGAAGACGAACGAACAGTTTTCGAACGCTACCGCGCCATTCGTCAGGCTGAGCGCGAGTACGTGTGAGGGCCGTTTTTCCTGCGTATAGCGGCGTATCCTACGTGGTTTTGGGTTTGTCCCGAGCCGAGTCTATCCCCCGAATTGAAACGGATTGAACGCACCCACCTGAAACTGCTGGAAGTCCCGCTCGTTTCGCGTGGCCACATTCAGGCCGTGAATGCGCGCAGTCGCGGCGATCATGGCATCTTCAATCAGCTCTGGAGATTTCCCCGCCATGAGACGCGCCCATTCCCGAAAGCAGGCGGTATCCATGGGCAACGCCGCAAACGAAACCTCTACCTGGCTGAGCCAGGCTTCAATCTCAAGAGCTTTGGCGGGATCGTTACGGCGCGTCCGTTCTACGCCTGCCTGCAACTCGCCTATCGTGACCGCAGAAAGAAAAATCTGCTCCAGTCGAAGTGTATTCACCCACACTATGACTGGGCCGTGCGGCTTGGGCTTGCGCAGTTCAGAGATGACGTTGGTATCGAGCAGGTATCGAGTCACTTGAAGTCCGCTTCACCGAAATCAATCGGCGGCCGGCTCTTCCACCTGCCGCGCTGGGGCGCGATGTCCTCAAAGCGCGGTCCCTCGCCGAGCAGCAACTCCTTGATGTTCGGCCGGCTCTCGCGCTGTAGCCGGCGCCATTCTTCCATCGGAATCAGCACCGCCTCCTCCACCCCCCGGCGAGTGACCACCTGCGGCCCATTCTTCAGCGCCGCGTCAAGGAATTCACTGAAGCGCGCCTTCGCTTCCTGCAATTGCCACGAACTCATAATCTTTATTATCTAACCAGTCAAATGACTAGTCAACACACGTCTCCAAGAAGCCAAAGGCTAACTCCTTATTACACAATATTTTGCGGGCCGGAGTCGATATCACTGAAGCTCAAGTTATTGAAATCAGATATTTTGCGAGCTTGAACCATACCAATCACGACACCCGTGCTTCCCTTACTGCCCGTTCAGATGAATGTCTCCCACCCCCACGTGGGCCCGCAGCTCGTACTTCCCGTCGCCGTGATACTTCAGCATCTTGCCCAGCCAGCCACTGGTCTCGCCATAGCCCTCGCTATTCACGTCGCCGATGCCGGTGCTTGCATTCACCATCCGATATGCGGCATGGCCAGTCGTGATGCGGATGTCGCCGACGCCGAGACTCAGATCCTTGTCGCCCTCGATGTTGTCGACGGTCAGGTCGCCGACCTTTTCGTGCACGTCGAGATTCGTGTTGGCAGGTACCTCCAGTTCCACGTCGAACTGCGTGTTGCCGCCCGATGGCGCGTGAAATTCTATGGTCGCCTCGTTGCCGTGAATATCGAAGTCAACATGCGAATCCTTGATGCTGCCTTCGTGTCGCGACTTCACCGTGTAATTCAAGCGAATCTTGGCTGAGTCCCCGCGCTTGACGTGGATGTCGCCCACGCTCAAACGCACGTGCACCGAGCCACCGGTCACGAATTCGCGCGCATCGTTGCGCGTCTCTTCGTATTTCCAGTCGTCGTGTGCGTAAAGCGGGGCCGCAGCCAGCGGCACGAGAGAGAGACCTACCAGAATGGTTTTGTACAGCAGAGTCAGGCGGGAAAGAGAACGTCCACGCATGGAGCACCTCTCAGGCACAAGAACGCCTGCTTGTGGTACGCGGAGGAAGGCCCTGCGGTTCCAGGAAAATTGGAGGCCTTGGAAGGACCTCAGCCCTTGAAGTCTGCTATGCCGTCCCACACCAATTGGACGGCGATGGCCAGAATCAGAAAGCCGAAGATCTTGTTGATCGCCCCCACCGCGCTCGGCCCGAGCCGCCGAACCAGCGGACCTCCCATGCAGAAGAACAGCGTAACGCTGAGCGCGACCGCGGCGATGCCGATCACCATGCCGATGTAAGCCGCGCAGTTGTCGACGTGAGCAGCCAGAGCCCATGACCACGCCAATCGCGCCCGGACCCGACATCAGCGGCATGGCCAGCGGAGTCAGCGAAATGTCCTCTTTATCTTCGGCTTCGTGGCTTTCTGCCGGCGTGATGCGCGCGTGTCGAGGTCACCATGCCCCAGGCCGTGTTGGCGACGATCAATCCGCCGGCAATTTTCAGCACCGGCAGCGAGATCCCGAAGAAGTAAAGCACGAAGCGTCCGAAGAAAAGAAACGTCACCAGAATGACGAAGACCCATATTCCGGTCTTATAAGCAGTGCGGTGACGCTCGCGCGCGTCCAGGTCGAGGTCATGGTGAAGAAGATGGGAATCCCGCCGAAGGGATCGACAATCGGAAACAGCGCAAGGAACGTCGCCGCCGCCGACGCAGGCAGGGTGCGCAGAAATTGTCCGAGGGCGTGAGCGGAGGTCATAGCTACTTGTATCCTTCCAGCGTCTTGGCCGCGCGTTCGAGCGCAGCCGCCAGTGCCGCCAATTGCTGGCGCGCGCGATCGCTGTCGCCCTTGTCGAGCGCCTCGTTCACTCCGGGAATCACCACCGCCGCGTAGCCCGTGTATTCGCCCGGCGCATAGATCGCGTGGCGAAACCAGGGACGATGCGGCAGTCCCTGCGGCACCAGCAGCGCCCGCTCGGCGCCCCGCAGCGCCTGGTTCAGTCGTGGCGGCATCGCTGCGGCGGATTCTTCTGCTTCGCCAGGATCTTTGCGCCGGCCGCCTCAAAATGATGAGCAGCGGCGTTCACCGCGCCGAAGTCGAGCGCATGCTCGCCGAACTTGTCTTCCGCTCGCTTGCGCGCCGCGTCGAGATAGGCGACGATTTCTTTGCCGTACTCTTCGTAGTCGTAGGGCAAAACGTCGGCGTCGGCCATGCGCACGACTTCCAGTCCAAAGACGCGCGCCATCTCCTGCTCGTACACAAAATCCGGATCGCCGAATTTCTTGAACCAGGCGAAGTTGTCGAAGACCGAGTGATAGACGCCGTAAGGCCCGCTCGAACTCACGTCGGTCGACGGCACTCCCGAGATGCTGCAGGAACGCGGTGTAATCGGAGCCGCTGCCCAGGTCTCCCGACCGGCACGTCGCTCTTCACCTGCGCCGCCGGGAGCGCGACGGCTGTCTCCGATGGCCTCGGTGGGCGATTGCGTCGAAGGCGCCTCTGGCTGCGCCGCCTTCTGCCAGGCCTCGTAGACGGTGCCGCCTTTCGGACTGGGCACAGCCTTGGTCACGTCGCGCAGAAATTGCTTGAGACTGGGCACCGCCGACGCGCCGAACTTCGGTCCGGAGACGGCGACATCCATGTTGAAGTACGCCGGCGGCGTTCGCCAGTTCGGACTTCGTGCTGCTCGACCCACTCGGTCGAGCCCATCAGGCCTTCTTCTTCGCCGTCCCAACTGCAGAAGACGAGCGTGCGCTTCGGCTTCCATCCAGACTTCAGCAGTTCGCCGACGCCGTGTACCGCTTCGAGCATCGCCGCGGTGCCGCTGTTGGGATCGACCGCGCCATAGACCCAGGCGTCGCGATGATTGCCGGCGACCACCCATTCGTCGGGCAGTTCGCTGCCGCGCACGCGGCCGATCACGTCCCACAGCGTGCGGAACTGATAGTCCTGCTTGAGATGCATCTTCACCTTCGCCGGCCCGGGACCGACGTGATAGGTGAAGGGCAGCGAGCCTTGCCACTCGCGCGGCGAATCCGGTCCGCCGAGATGCTCGCAGGATCGGCCAGACATCGTGATACGAAAGCGGCGTGACCGGAATCTTCGGCATCTGCGCCGATTGTCTCCGGAGAGATGCGCTGCGACGTCGGGCAGCGACGGAACCGACGCGACGCCCGGAGTCGTCGGATCGCCGGGAAACTCGAACATGTATCCGATCGACCCGCGCTGCACGCCGGTATCGGGACGCCACGGTCCATCGGGATATTTGTCGCCGCGCCGCCAGCCGTCGTCGGCAGGATCGGAATAGATGATGACCGCCGGCCGCGCCGTGCTCCTGCGCGACGAAAACTTTCACGCCGCGAAAGTTCTGGCCGTAGCGCACCAGCAACGATCTTGCCGCGCACGTCGATTTTCAGTTTGTCGAGCTTCTCGAAGTCTTCGGGCGTGCCGTAGTTGGCGTAAACGACATCGGCTTCGACGTCACCGGATGGCGACATGCCGTTGAAGGGCATCACCACGCGCGGATCGTCCTGATACGGATCGTTGTCGACGTGCTCACGCGTCGGGCCGTGCATTGTCGACGCCGGCGGGCGCGGTCAGGTCGACGCTGATTTCTGCCGGATAGTTGATCCAGACCTTGTACTCGACGATTTCGGTGTCGAGTCCGGCTTCGCGGAATTTCTGGGCGACGTAGTCGGCGGTGGCTTTGTCTTCGATCGTGCCGGCCATGTGCGGAGCCTTGGTCAGGATGCGCAGATGTTCTTCGGCGAGTTTGGGATCGGGAACGGCGAGGAAGCGCGACTCCGCGGCGGATTCGGCGGCGGAGTCGCGAAAGCCGAAGATGGTCGCAGGAGAGGCTGGCGGTGCATTGGCGGCTTCTGCGATCGTTGCGGGACCGGAAAGACAGAATAGAGAAAAGAAGAAGCGCAGAGAAAAGTCTCATGGGGCGACACGTGGTGAAAGTTAGTAAGGTAGCACACACGTGGGAACGGTGCTGATACTGTGGGAGGATGAAGCACCGGCTGCAAGCCTTTGAAGATCAGTCCTGCAGGCAAAGGCAGCGGACTCAGCGACGTGAGCGTAAACCACGACCGCTATCTTCGCGGAAGACACCTACGCGCCGAAGCTTTCTGCGGAAACTACCGAACCTGCCCCGTCCCCACAATCTCGTACTTCGAGGAAGTCAGTTCCGCCAGCGCGAAGGGGCCGCGGCAGTGGAGTTTCTGGGTGCTGATGCCCATCTCGGCGCCGAAGCCGAATTCTGCGCCGTCGGTGAAGCGGGTGGAGGCGTTCCAGTAGACGGCGGCGCGAATCGACGCCGCGCAGGAACTTTCGGGCGTGCGCTTCGTTGCTGGTCACGATCGAATCGGAGTGCTTGGTGGAATAGTGGTTGATGTGAGCGATCGCGTCATCCACGTTGGCGACCACGGCCACGGCCATGCACAGGCGCAGATATTCTTCGTACCAGTCCTGCTCGGTCGGCGGGTCCGACGTGGCAGTCCCGCAGCCAGCGAGCGAGCTTTGCCGTCGCCGCGCACTTCGACGCCGGCCTCGATCAACTTCTTCACGATGCGCGGAACATATTCCGCTGCGACGCGCTCATGCACCAGCAGTTTTTCAGCCGCGTTGCACACGGACGGGCGCTGCGTCTTGGCGTTGATCACGATGCGGTCGGCCATGTCGAAGTCGGCGGATTCGTCGACGAAGATGTGGCAGTTCCCTGCCCCGGTTTCGATCACCGGCACCGCGGAATTTTCCGTGACAAAGGTGATGAGGCCGGCGCCGCCGCGCGGAATGATCACGTCGACCAGTCCGCGAGCTTTGATCAGTTCCTGCACCGACTCGCGTGTGCTGGAATCGAGCAATTCGATTGCACCTTCGGGAACGCCGGGAACCGCATTCATGATCTCGACCAGGCGCTGGTTGCTGTGCGCCGCTTCTTTGCCGCCGCGCAGCACGATGGCGTTGCCGGTTTTCAGGGCGAGCACAGCGGTATCGACGGTGACGTTGGGGCGCGACTCGTAGATGATTCCGACGACTCCGAGCGGCACGCGCACTTTGCGGATGCGCAGGCCGTTCGACTTCGTCCACTCGGCCAGCGTTTCGCCGATCGGATCGGGCAAGGGCCGCGACATCGCGCACCCCTTTGGCCATCTCTTTGATGCGCACCGGCGTCAGCAGCAGGCGATCGCGCATCGCACCTTCAAGACCGGAGTTTTCGATGTCTTCCTGATTCGCGGCCAGGATGCTCTTCTCGTGGCTCTCGATGGCGTCGGCAATCGCCAGCAGCAGAGCGTTCTTCTCATCTGTCGAAAGCAGCGCAAGCTTCGACGAGGCAGCACGGGCGCGCAACAGCTTTTCTTGCGTCGAAGCGGCGGTGAGGGTGGCGGTCATTTCGGGTTTACTTCAGCTTTCTTACTCAACTTTCTTTCTGCGGCGGAAAATAGGTTCCGATTTTTCGCTCCATGCCCAGTGTAATGGCTTGGGGATGCCGTCCATTGACGATGGCCACGTGGACTCCGCCTTCGCTGGCCAGTTTCGCGGCGCGCAGCTTCGAGATCATGCCGCCGCGTCCGAGCGAGCTCTTGCCGTTGCACTGCGCTTCGATCGCTGGCGTCAGCTTGCGAATCACGCGCTGCAAGCTTCGGTTTCTTGCGGCCGTTGGGAACCAGAAATCCGTCAACGTTGGTCAGCAGCAGAAGCCAGTCGGCCTTGACGGCCGTGGCCAGCAGCGAACTCAACTCGTCGTTGTCACCGAAGGCGCCTTCCAGTTCGCGGACCGAAACGCTGTCATTCTCGTTCACGATGGGCACGACGCCCAGCGCGAGCAGTTCGGCCAAAGCGTTCTGCAGATTGCGATAGCGCACGGGCGAGGTGAAGTCGTCGCTCGAGAGCAGCAGTTGCGCAACCACTTTCTTGCCGAAGAAAAGGCGCTCGTAGGTGTGCATCAGCTTACTCTGGCCGACGGCGGCGCAGGCCTGCATGCGCGGAACATCGCTGGGACGCTTCTCGAGTGAGAGTCCCGACATGCCGGCGGCGATCGCTCCCGAGGTGACGATCAGATATTCGTTCTTCGATAGGTCGAACTGATCGACCATGCCGCGCAGCAGGTTGATGTCGATCTGTCCGCCGGGAGCGATAAGGCTGGTGCCGACTTTGATGACGACTCGCATAGTTTTTATGGCGATGGGCCGGGCCAGTTCACTTTTTGTTCGCTGCTCGCGAAACGCCGGCCCTTCAAACCCGGCGACGCCCGGCGGGGAGGGACAACATCTCTATCCTGCCGTTAGAATGGCTTTCTGGCAAGTTGAAAAATCTTGCCAGGTTGCGACTTTATGCCCACATCCAATGCTACCAGCCGCTTCTCCGATCGCGTCGAAAACTATGTACGTTACCGGCCGGGATATCCGGCCGAGGCGCTACAGGCTTTGAAGGACGAGTGCGGACTGACGCCCGAGCACGTCATCGCGGATATTGGCTTCGGGCACGGGCATCTGGACGCGGATGCTGTTGGAAAATGGCAATCCGGTCTTCGGGGTCGAGCCCAACCCGGACATGCGGCAGGCGGGAGAGCGACTGCTGGCAGGGTTTCGGGCGGTTTACCAGCGTGGCGGGGACGGCGGAGGCGACGACTCTGCCGGATGGGAGCGTGGATTTCGTCACTGCGGCACAGGCGGCGCACTGGTTTGATCGTCGCGCGGGCGCGGCGGGAGTTCGTGCGGATTCTCAAACCCGCGGGATGGCTCGTGCTTCTGTGGAACGAGCGCCTGACCGATTCGACGCCGTTCTTGCGCGACTACGAAGCAATTGCTTTTGAATTATGGCACCGACTACGAAGACGTCCGGCATGAGCGGACGACCGATGCGGTGAATGAGTTCTTCGATCCAGCTCCGTTATCACGAGCGCGTGTTTGCGATGCGGCAGGAGTTTGACTACGCAGGGCTCGAGGGGCGCTTGCTGTCGTCGTCGTATGCGCCGGGACCGGGTCATCCGAAACATGAGCCGATGCTGCGAGAATTGCGGCGTATCTTCGAGCTGCACGCTGCCGCGGGGCGCGTGGCTTTCGACTACAAGACGCGGGTTTATTTCGGGCGTCTCTGATGAATCCGCTTTATTTTCCCTGCGGCTCCTTCGTGGCTGGAAGAACTTTCATTGAAGAGGGCACTGACAATCACCGAGCGTTCTTCGATCCTTTCTACTCTACCGAGGTCTCAACGTGGCTGACGAAAAATCGTTTCACATGACACCGGACGAATTCCGGCGCTACGGGCATGCCGTGGTCGACTGGATCGCGGATTATCAGTCACGCGTGGAGTCATTTCCTGTGTTGTCGCGGGTAAAGCCCGGTGAGATTCGCGCTTCGCTTCCCTCGACTCCTCCTGCACAGGGCGAATCTTTTGACGCTTTGCTCAAAGATGTGGAGCGGGTGATTTTGCCCGGAGTAACGCATTGGCAATCGCCGAATTGGTTTGCATACTTTCCATGCAACGCCTCGGGACCGGGAATTCTTGGCGATCTGCTTTCTTCTGGGCTGGGCGTGCAGGGCATGTTGTGGTCCACGAGTCCGGCGTGCACCGAGCTTGAAACGCATGTGATGGACTGGCTGGTCGCGATGCTGGGGTTGCCGGAGAAATTTCTGTCATCAAAAACGGGCGGCGGAGTCATTCAAGATACGGCTTCGAGCGCGGCGCTGTGCGCGCTGCTCGCGGCTCGTGAACGAGCGACCCAGTACTCCAGCAACAAAAAAGGATGCGACGGGCGTTTGGTGGCTTACGTTTCGACGCAGACGCATTCGTCGCTGCAGAAGGCGGCGATGATTGCGGGAATTGGCGTCGACAATCTGCGGCTGATCGAAGTGGATCGAGAATTTTGCCATGCGGCCCGAGGTACTGGCGCACCAGATTGAGGCTGACCGGCAGGCGGGGCTGACTCCTTGCCTGGTGTGCGCGACCGTGGGAACGACCTCATCGAATGCGATGGACCCGATTGGCGCAATCGGCGAAGTGGCGCGCCAGCATAATTTGTGGCTGCACGTGGACGCGGCCATGTCGGGGACGGCGATGCTATGTCCGGAGTTTCGGCATCTGCAGAGTGGAGTCGAGCTGGCCGACAGTTACAACTTTAATCCTCATAAGTGGATGTTCACCAACTTCGACTGCAGCTGCTTCTGGGTCGCCGATCGCAAGGCGCTGATTCAGACGCTGAGCATTCTGCCGGAATATTTGCGCAACCAGGCGACGGAATCGGGCGCGGTGATTGATTATCGCGACTGGCATATCCAGCTGGGGCGAAGGTTTCGGTCGCTGAAGTTGTGGTTCGTGATTCGCCACTACGGGGTCGAAGGCTTACAGCATCACGTTCGCGAGCACGTCAGTCTGGCGCAGGAATTCGCGTCGTGGGTGCGGAAGGACGATCGGTTTGAGCTGGCCGCGCCAGCGCCGTTGAATCTGGTTTGCTTCCGGCACAAGAGCGGCGAGGCGGCGAATCAAACGATCATGGACCGGCTGAATGCGAGTGGAGATTTGTTTTTGACGCATACGAAGCTAAACGGCAAGATGACGCTACGGTTGAGCATTGGACAGACTCATACGCAAGCACGGCACGTAGAGAAGGCTTGGCTGAGGATTTGCGAGGAAGCTGACAAGGTCGGCGAGCCACTCAAAGCCAAAAGCTCTTGACCGCAAAGATCTCTAAGAGATAGCGCTAAGGTCGCTAAGAAAGATTCCACACGATTAAGTTGGATTTCTCAGTCCGCGGGCATGGGCGCGGTGCGTGGAGCACCGCGGCGTTCGATGGCCGGGTAGGTTGCTTCGGCGGGAACTTCGAGCCACTTGCGGACTTCGGGAAGAGCGTTGCGCATGGCGGCTTCGCCGACACGGATGAGGGCGTCGGCGCGCTGAAAGTCGTCGTAGCCAAATCCGGCGACGTTAGGCTCAATGACAAGATCAGCGGCTTCGCGCCAGAGACACGACATGGCGTCTTGCGCGATCGCGAAGGATTGTCCGATGACGTCGAACAGATGACGCGGCGGTCCGCCGTTGCTCCATGTGCCTTTCAGATGTATAGCCAGGACGCGGTCGGCGCCCATTTCGCGCAGCGGGCGGGTGGGCACAGGATGCGAGAGCATGCCGTCCACCAGGTAGCGTCCGCGAATCTCCACGGGCAGAAACATACCGGGATAGGCGCAACTGGCGCGCACGGGATCGATAATCGAGCCGGAATGAAAGACGACGCCTTCGCCGTTATTAAAATCGGTTGCGGTGACCCCGAGGGGAATGCGCAGCTCTTCAAACGTTTTCGCCTTCAGCGTGCGCGTTAGAAACGTAACCATGCGATCGTTGGAGGCGAAGCCGTAACGTGAAAGAGTCCAGCGAGCGAAGGTGGTGAAACGAACTTTGTGGGCGACCTCCTCGAGTTCGCCGATCGAGAGACCGCTGCAGTAAGCGGCTCCGATCAGCGCACCTACGCTGGTTCCAGCCACAACGCGGACCGGAATATTTTCTTCTTCAAGAACTTTGAGGACTCCGATGTGGGCGATGCCGCGGGCGAAGCCACCGCCGAGAGCCAAGCCGATGGAAGGAGTGCGGGGCGCGGGCGCAGGCTTGCGGGAAATTTCGCGCCCGAAGGCCTGTACCGAGCGAATAATTTTGCCCAGACTCTTCACTGCGAACCCCACATCTCCGGCGATACAGCGCCGGAACCCCATAAACGCGGCTATTAGTTAAGATGCCATAATCCGCCAGGAGGGTGTAGGGCACATCGGTGCCACTCGCGATTACGTTGGATAGGTGACCACGCCAAGGTAATCGTTACTGCCCGGACAGTAGGCGGTGACGAAAACCCTGTATTCCTGCTAAGTTGCAAATAGTATGGTGCGCGAGATTTCGGCTGGCGGCGTAGTAGTGCGAAAGAAAGACGGCGAGTGGTGGATGGCCGCCATTGAGCTTCCGACCGCGCATAAGGCAGAGGCGGATGGCACCAAGCCGGCGACTCGAGCACGGGCAAAGGCGACTCTGTGCCTGCCTAAGGGACTGGTGGACCCCGGAGAAAAGGCGCTGGAGGCGGCTCTGCGCGAAGTGCGGGAAGAAACGGGGATCACCGGCGCAGTCGTGACCAAACTGGCCGACACCAAGTATGTTTACGTGCGCTCCTGGGGCAACGGCGAACGCGTGTTCAAGATCGTCAGCTTTTATCTGCTGCGGTACGAGTCGGGACGCATCGACAACATCACCGAGGAGATGCGTGTCGAGGTCGCTCACGCGAAGTGGGTGCGCCTGGAAGATGCTCCCAAGCTGCTGGCGTACCGCGGCGAGAAACAGATGGCGCGCAAAGCGCTGGAATATGTACGATCGCACGACGAGGTTTGACCCGCCCGTGCCTTGGTGGCACACTCACTGGCGAATGTCCCCACGTAAATTAAGGCAATGGACGGGAGTGCTGCTGGCATTCGTGTGCTTTGCGGTGCTGGGTGCGAGGGCGCAGTCGCCTGCGAGTGGAGCGTGTGCCAATGCCGGCTTCGATCCGCGGTCGTGGCTGGAAGACTTCGATCAGTTGACGGCGGAGATGACGGCGCACTACCCCGGGATTGAATTCGCGGTTCAGCAGCGCCATATGGATCTGCCCGGCTTGCGCCGAGAGACGGCAGCAAAGCTCAGCCAAAGTTGCAGCGAGGCAGATGCGCGGCAGACCTTGAAGAAATTCCTCGACTCGTTCGGCGATGGGCACCTGGAGCTTGATTGGCCGCAAGCTGGTGCTGTGGCGCCGGAGCCGAAACCGGCTGAAGGTCTTTCTTTGTGCGCGCGGCTCGACTACACGAAGAAGGCTTTCAAGGTTGGCGTGGACTTCTCCCTGCTGCCGCAGTTCACGAGCGTAGGCGGCGCGGAGGCCGAGTGGTTTCCCGGTGGAATTGTGCGCTTAAGTGGAGATGCAAAGCTGGGCGTGATCCGAATTGCAATCTTCAGCGAACATTGGTTCCCCGACGCGTGCGAGCAGGCTGTGCACCACTTGCATCTGGAACAAACCGACAAGTGCGACGAAAAGTGCGAAGACTCGATCGAGCGCGAGG
The DNA here is from genome assembly GCA_963786095.1 of uncultured Acidobacteriaceae bacterium. Taxonomy (GTDB): domain Bacteria; phylum Acidobacteriota; class Terriglobia; order Terriglobales; family Acidobacteriaceae; genus Sulfotelmatobacter. The sequence continues at coordinate 470,150 of CAWAXV010000021.1, forward strand.
CCGGCAATGTGCTCACGGCCGCGGTCGTAACGAGGGCGGAGCAACTGCGAAATGCTGGAGCGACGGCCATTTTGGTGGACATCGCGCACAACGGCGGCGGATCAAACTGGGTGGAGGCGCCACCTCGAGTTCTGAGCCGGGTTCCGCTGCGCGAGTCGCGCTTCGCCTTCATCAAGCACGAACACTGGACCAAGCAACTCAAGGATCAGCTTGCCGATGTTGAAACCGATCTGAAAAAAGGAAGCGGGCCGAAGGATGTGTTGCAGGAAGCGGCAACGCGATTGCGGATGGGCATTGAGCGCACGCAGGAGCCCTGCGACCGGAGCCGGGTTTGGACCGATGGCACGCTGCCGTGTTCCCTGCTGGTGACCGACGTTTTGTTCAACGGCGGCATTCTTCCGTATGCCGAGCCGGGATCGTTTGCATCGCTCGAATCGAAGACCACGCTGTTTCATCCGCTGAGCTACACCTACACCGAATCGCCGGCGCGGCTGCCGCTTTACGTTGCGGTCGATGGCGATACATGGTCGGCCGCGGAGTATTTTGCCGCAGTCTTGCAGGACAACAAGGCCGCGACGATCCTGGGCGAGGTCACGGGCGGGGCGGGTTGCGGTTACACCAACGGTGGAATTCCAACTTTGCTGAAGAATTCGCACGCGACGGTGAAGATGCCAGATTGCGTACGCCTGCGCAAAGATGGTTCCAACGAAGTGAGCGGGATCACGCCGGATGTTCTCGTGCCTTGGTCCAAGCATGATAGTGCTTATCTGCGGGCGGAAAAGATGTATCGCGCGTTGCTGATGGTTTCTGCTGCGGAACAGGCGAACCACAAGGGGCGTCCATAGACCGGCGTGTGCATATGGCGGAGAACAGCAGATTCCTCGCACGATACCGCCGTGCTCCGGAATGACAACTCCCTGCGATGTCAGTCCGGGCCTCCAGCCCTGTGATTCGAGCGCTAGATAATTACGGCAGGTGCGATTACCATTACTGGTTTGCCAGACCCCGCGGAATTCGGGGTTGGTCACTCGTGGCATCTTCGACAACTCAACCATCTCCGGCATGCCAGTGTCTTCCTTGCTAGAACGTTTTCATCTCGAGGGCCATATTATGAAGCGCATTAATAAAGTCGCCATTCTGGGCGCCGGAACCATGGGCGCCCGCATCGCCGCACATTTCGCCAACGCGGGCGTGCCCAGCTATCTGCTCGATATCGTTCCTCCCGACGCCGACGCACCGGCGCGGAACAAGATTGCGGCCGCAGGACTCGACGCCGCAAAGAAATCGAAGCCGGCTGCGTTCATGGATGCGTCGCTAGCGCGACTGGTGACCGTCGGCAATTTCGACGATGACCTGAAGAAGCTTGCCGATGTCGACTGGATCATCGAAGCCGTCGTCGAAAATCTCGAGATCAAGCGGACGTTGCTGCGGAAGGTCGAAGCGATCCGCAAGCCGGGGACGATTGTCACGACGAACACCAGCGGCTTGCCGGTGGGAAAGATTGCGGAAGGATTTTCGCGACGACTTCCGGCGGGCGTGGTTTGGCACGCACTTTTTCAATCCTCCGCGGTATATGCGGCTGCTGGAGACTGATTCCGACGCCGGAGGCTGATCGCGCTGCGATCGATGCGGTCGCGCACTTCTGCGATGTGCAACTGGGCAAGGGCGTCGTGATCGCGAAGGACACGCCGAACTTCATCGGCAATCGCATCGGGACATTTTCGGTGCTGAACGTGATGCGGCTGATGCAGGAAATGGACTTGGCGATCGAAGACGTCGACGCGCTCACCGGACAGGCCGTGGGATGGCCGAAGTCGGCGACGTTCCGCACGATCGATCTGGTCGGACTCGACATTCTCGGCCACGTCGTCGGCAACATGACGGCGAACGTCCGCGACGAGCGCAGCGACCTGCGCCTGCCGGATTTCTTCACGCAAGATGCTCGAGCGCAAATGGCTGGGCGACAAGACCAAGGGCGGCTTCTACAAGAAGGTCGAAAGGCGCGCGACGGCAAGGAAGACGAGCGGCTGGCGCTTGATTGGAAGACGCTGGAATATCGTCCGCGGCAGAAGCCGAAGTTCCCCGCGCTCGATATGGCGAAGAATGTCGAGAGACACCGGCACGCGCCTGCGCATGTTGCTGGGCCTCGATGGCGGCGGGCCGCAGAAGGGCGACAAAGCGGGCGCGTTCTTGTGGGCGGCGCTCTGCGACCTGTGGACGTATTCCGCCAATCGCGTGCCGGAAATTTCCGACTCGATTGTTGAGATCGATCGCGCCATGCAGCTCGGCTTCAACTGGGAACTGGGGCCGTTCGAACTTTGGGATGCGGCCGGCGTCGAGGCGACGGTCGCGCGCATGAAGAAAGAAGGCAAGCCGGTCGCGGCGAATGTCGAGAAGTTGCTGGCTTCGGGCAGAAGTCGTGGTACGTCGACGATCCGAAGATCTCCTTCAGGACGCAAGTATTTGGATCTGGAGACGGAGAGCTTGCGAGCCGATTGCAGGTACCGGCGGGCGTGTGGTCGGTCACGGTGGCGAAGAAATCGAATGGAGTGGTGAAGAAGAATTCCGGCGCGTCGCTGGTGGATCTGGGCGACGGCGTGGCCTGCATCGAGTTTCACAGCAAGATGAACTCGCTGGGCGCTGACATCATCAGTCTCATCATTCAAACGCCTGAAGCCTGGCGGGCCCGGGCGACAACTTCGACGCGTTCGTGATCACCAACGACGCGGCGAATTTTTCCGTCGGCGCGAATTTGATGCTGCTGCTGATGAGCGTGCAGGAAGAAGAGTGGGACGACGTGGATCTCGCTGATTCGGCAGTTCCAGGGAATGACGCAGGCGATCAAGTTCTCGCCGAAGCCGGTGGTGTCGGCGCCGTTCGGGCTGTCGCTGGGCGGTGGCACGGAGATTTCATTGCACGCTGCAGCGCGCCAACCGCATGCCGAGCTTTATACGGGATTGGTCGAAGTTGGCGTCGGGATTGCTTCCCGGCGGCGGAGGCTGCAAAGAGATGCTGCTGCGCGCGGTGGATAGCGCTACGGCGTCGCGCGGCAAAGCATCGGGCGAGGCGCTGGCCGGTTCGGTCGAGATGATGGAGGCGATGAAGAAAGCATTCGAGACGATCGCCACGGCCAAGGTCGCGACCTCGGCGCATGAGGCGCGCGGGCTTGGGTTCCTCTCAACGACTCCGACCGCATCACCATGAATCGCGAACGCGTGCTTGTCAGACGCGAAGGCGCGGGCGCTCGGAACTGGTGCGCGCCGGATACGAACCTCCGATGCCGCGGACCGACATTCCTGCGCCGGGTGAGAATCTGCTCGCCGCGCTGAAGATGGGAGTTCATCTGATGCGGCAGGGGGACTTCATCACCGACTACGAAGTGAAGCTGGGCGGCAAGATTGCCGAGGTGCTGTGCGGGGGAAACGTTACGCCGGGGACTCCGGTGAGCGAGCAGTACATTCTCGATCTCGAGCGCGAGGGATTCAAGTCGCTGTGCGGCGAGAAGAAGACGCAGGAGCGGATTCAGTACACGTTGAAGACGGGGAAGACGTTGAGGAACTAATTCACTCGAGGTGCTGTACATCTATGCTGAGATTTCAAAACATAGTCGCCCTAGTCGCGGTCGCCATCATTTTGTTGGGTACACAACTGGCCGGCGCGCAGAAAGACACGAAAGAGCCTGCGGGCAAAGAATCTGCCCCGGATGTTCCCGACGCGATCGCGGTCCCCGCGGGACTTGAGCCGATTCTGTACACACACGCGAAAGGATCGCAGATTTATTCCTGCCAGGCGGGTGCGGATGGTAAGTTCGCCTGGACTCTAAAGGCTCCCGATGCCGAACTGACTGATCGCAAAGACAAAGTGATCGGGCAGCATTCGGCCGGACCGACCTGGAAGTTGAAGGATAGCAGCGAGGTCACGGGCAAAGCGGCAGGACACGTAGATTCGCTGGGTGCAGACTCGATTCCGTGGCTACTCGTGAATGTGGTGAGCCACGCGGGAAAAGGCCTGCTGACAAATGTAACGGCGATTCAGCGCGTGCACACGCACGGCGGCAAACCTCCGGATTATGTGTGCGACGAGGCGCACAAGGACGCGGAGACCAAGAGCAGTTACACGGCGGATTATTATTTCTTTGCGCCGCCACAGTAACGCAAGCGCGGCGGGGTGCCCTGAGGGTCTAAAGCCCTCCGCCGCTGCAATCAGTTTGCTGCCTCACGATGTCGCATCCTCGCTCACGGCTCAAGCATGATGGGCTTCACGCCGAGATTGATGTCGCCTGCAATCAAATTATCGGCATTGGTGATGTCCAGATACTGGCTGTAGCCGTCCGGAGGGGTGTAGGGCGCGGTGGTGCAGACTCCGGCACTGCAAGTTTGCGAAGTGTCCCAGACAATCAGATTGGCGCCTACGGCGCACGACCAGATGTTTCCATCATTGGTGCAAGGTTGCGGCTGTTGTCCCACGAGCCATTTGTAGACAACGTTGTAGGCGTTGCCGGCGGGCGTGGGCAATCCGGTGCTGGTCTCAATCGTTCCTGAAGCGCCTTTGCCCCACGTGAACCAATCCTGAAAAACCAGATTGTTGCTGGCGGCAAGGCCCGCCTGCAGAATTTCGTAGTGCGTGATCCACGCTGCCTGCATGTCGGGATCGGTAAGGCCGTTCGTGCCCCATCCGCCCTCGGTGGTCATCATGGGCTTGCCCAGCATGCCGTTGGTATCGGCCAAAGTACGGAAAGTGGAGATCATCGTCATGATCGGAGCGTTCGTCGAGAGCGGACTCTCGGGCATGGGCACCGGTCTGGGCGTGCCTGGCCCGGTCTGACTCGGATAGCCGTGGAAGGTAAGAGCATCGGCGTAATTGCCTCCGCCAGCCTGGAGGTAGGCGGTCATGAATTTGACGCCGTTCATCCAAACAACTGACGGAGTCAGCACGGTCGCATAGGGATCCGTCTTAACGATCGGATAGGCGACCTGAGCGAGAGCCAACATCTGGGCGGTGGTGCCGCTCCAGAATTTTGTGTTGCTGGCTTCATTCCAGATTTCGTAATAGGCGACGTGCAGCGCGGTGACTCCGTTGTAGTGGTTGATCACAGTGGTGACGAAGTCGACCCAATCCTGAATGTTGTCGGGCGGCGCCGTACAGACAGGAATTTTTTGCGCATTGTTGTAACACGTACTGTGGACCGCGACGGCCCATTCGGGCGTCCAGCCACCGAGATCGAGACTGATCTGGGCAACGCCATTGGCGTCTTTCGGAGCTCGTTTGACGAAGCCGTCGATGGAGTTGAAGTTGTAGATTCCGCGGCCGCTGCCTTCGACTGTCGTCCATACGACAGGAGGATGGCTAATCAGGCCGTAGCTTACTTTGGGCATGTCGCCGGGGGTGGAGACTCCCATAGCGAAGAACTGAGGTTGAAGTTGACTTTGGGCTCCAGCCGCGAACAGCAGAGTGGCGCAACACGCGAACACGATCCGGTTCATGTCATCCCCCTTGCGACTTGTTACGGATGTTTGCTTGGGGCCCGGGTTCCCGATTCAGTTTTTCTCGATCTTCCTCACCTGTAGCCGGCTGGTGTAGAAACGTTGCTGGCGGCGTATGTTACTCCAAAACAAATCAAAAGAAAATAATTCCCTTGGGTTAGGCAGCTTTCAAGTCAACGATCAAAAACACGCAGCGAACATCTAAAATACATTGTGCTTCTCGCTACCCTTTCGTTTCACGACCTAGAGGGGTTAGCGGGAACACGGAACCGAGGACTGATATGAGGGAAGTCATTATTGCATCGTCGGTGCGCACGCCCGTGGGCCGCGCGTATAAGGGCACGCTGCGCGCGACGCGTCCCGATGAACTGGCCGCGGTCGCGATCAAAGGCGCGCTGGAACGCGTGCCGCAACTGGACGCAAATGAGATCGAAGACGTCATTTTGGGCTGCGCCATGCCCGAAGCTGAACAGGGAATGAACGTGGCGCGCATCGCTTCGCTGCGGGCAGGATTGCCAGTGGAAGTATCGGCTCTGACGATCAACCGGTTTTGCTCATCGGGGCTGCAGGCGATCGCCATGGCGGCAGAGCGCATTATGAGCGGAGGCGCGGAGGTGATCGTCGCAGGGGGCACGGAGTCGATGACGATGATTCCGATGGGCGGCCACAAGATTTCGCCCAATCCGTGGCTGGTCGATCATTATCCCGATGCCTATCTATCGATGGGACTCACCGCCGAACGAGTGGCACGACGGATTGGCATAACGCGCGAAGCTGCGGATGAGTTTTCGTTGCGCAGCCATCAGAAGGCGCTGGCGGCGATTCAGGCAGGAAAGTTTGATGACGAACTAGTGCCGGTTCCAGTGAGTTTCACCACGCCGAACGGGTCGAAGCCGAAGCGGCAGGAAATTGTTTTCAAGATGGACGAAGGACCGCGCGCGGATACTTCTCTCGAAGCGCTGCTTGGTCTCAAGCCCGCGTTCCATATGAAAGGTACCGTGACGGCGGGCAACTCATCGCAGATGTCAGACGGTGCGGCGGCAGCCGTAGTCATGTCAGCCGAGCGCGCAAAGACGCTGGGCATCAAGCCGCTGGCTCGCTACGTTTCGTTTGCGACCGCTGGTTACAAGCCGGAGGAAATGGGTCTGGGCCCAGTTTTCGCGATTCCGAAGGCCCTGAAGATGGCGGGGCTGAAGCTCGCGGATATTGGCGTGATCGAGTTGAACGAGGCGTTCGCGGCGCAGTCGCTTGGCGTGATCAAGGAAGCAGGTCTTGATCCCGAGAAAGTGAATCCCAATGGCGGAGCGATCGCGCTGGGACATCCGCTGGGATGTACGGGCGCCAAACTTACCGCCAGCGTGATTCGCGAACTGAAGCGCCGCAACGCTCGCTATGGCATGGTGACGATGTGCGTCGGCGGAGGCATGGGCGCGGCTGGGATTTTCGAAAATCTCTAAGAACGGCGTTATAATTCGTCCCATCAGGAGGGATTTATGACTCTCGCCCGCCTTCTTGTTGCCGCGCTGCTTTTCTGCGGCCTTTCAGCCATCGCTCAACAATCGCTGCCAGGCCAGTCGGTCCGGCCGGGGGATCTGCCGTGGAAGGCTCCCGCAGCTACGACATCAGAGCCGTGGAAAATCATCCCCGACCAGCCTCTGTACAGTCCCGGGCAAGATTCCCGCGGCGATATACGCATCGACCAGTACAAAGCTGACCCTGCGTCTCGCTTCGTCAAAGAAGAGCCCGAGACGATCAGTAGCCTGGATGACCTGCCCGGGGACACTTGCTTCGCGATTCGCAGTTACGTGATGGCGCGCGATAACAAGGATTCCGACTCCACTCACCTCGCCAGCTATTCCACCTGCCAACCGGCGAGCCGCTATCGAATGAAAAAGGCAGAAGTGCGTTCGGTTACGGTCGAGCGCTGAGAGCCTTCTAAGAACCTTTGTCACACTTCTTTACCGGATTACTACGCTCTTTTACAGCGTTTTGGAGTATGTTTTACGTGAACGGTTCCGAGTAGCAGGATAAGGACATCCCCAGTCCCAGACCGTTCCGATGGTTAGGAGGTGCTTTATGCGGCTCTCCAGCCTTATCTTTGCAGTTGTTCTTCTCTTTTCCTCCCTCTCATTCGCACAACATAGCACTGCAACCAGCCCGGCACCGAGTCCGGCGCCGGCCGCCGCTCCGCCCGCTGCGCCGCCGCCAGCGGCGGCAGCGCCAAGTGCAGCCCCGAGTGCTCCGAGTGTTTCGCATACGAGCATGCCGAGCTCGCCAGCACCGACCAGCATGCCGGTGAGCCATAGCGCTCCGGTGGTGAACTCTTCGCCAGCGACGTCGAGCTCTCGATCTTCCGAATCGAACACTGTTAGAAGTGCACCTGCCGCCCACACGCCTGAACCCGAGCGAGTACAGCCATCCCAGAGGGTCTCGGACGAAGGCAGGATCGTTCCTGCCCTCCGCATTGGCGAGAAGCCGCCGGAAAAGGCACCTGAGAAAAAATCTCCCGAATCGGATTTGCGTCGTCCGGTCTGTAATGGCGAAAACTGCAAAGAGCCGGTGAAGAAGCCGGAGCCTGCAGAATCTGATCTGCGGCGGCCCGTATGCCTCAACGGACATTGCCCGTGTACCCAGCAACAAGCAGCCGGCAAGGAAAACTGCGGCACAACTCCCGTTATCAATCCTGGACCTCAATGCCCAGGTGGTAAGGGTTGGAACGGTACCGCATGCGTCGACTACGGTGCCGGCGCCAGCGTATGCCCTCCCGGCGAAATTCGGAACGGCGCTTCATGCGAGCCAGACTGCTCGGCAGTCAGGGGACTGGCGCAAAGCAGGGTGCCCGACGTCAGGAGCGCCCGCCAGCAAAGGGACGGGGTTTGCCGGAACGATCCGTCTGGAACCGAATGCGGCCAAGCGGATGGACACTACCAGGCTGTGCTGAATGAGTATCGAAATATATGGGCCAGTGCGCCGATCGGATGTCAGTCTACGCTCCCAGTTCCGGACACTTTGTAGTCGGCGGCGCGGAGGCGCCGCAATACCGGACGAAACACCCAAAACTACCGGAGTTCCCGGGCCTATCATTCCCGTTGTTCCCGCATTAGAATTGAACAGCATTTCCGCTGCGAACCGCGCGGGTACGGCGGCATCTTCGCCGTATTTTCATCGCTTCTCACGAGGGATAGAAATGGCAAGTACGGCAGTTCCGAAGACCCGGATTTCCGGCGGCAGCTTTTTGCTGGAGACGCGCCAGCCTGACGAAGTTTTCACGCCTGAAGATTTTAGCGAACAGCATCAACTGATCGGCCAAACCGCGGAAGAGTTCGCCGTCAACGAAATCGTGCCCAATATCGAGAAAATCGAGCACAAGGATTTCTCGGTCACTCGCGATCTGCTGAAGAAGGCCGGCGACCTGGGGTTGAGTTCGGTGGAGATCCCCGAAGCCTACGGCGGACTTGAGATGGATAAGGTCACTGCCGCAGTGATAGCCGACCACATCGCCAAGTATGCGGGCTTTGCCACTACCTGGGGCGGACACACCGGCATCGGCACGCTGCCGATCGTTTACTTCGGAACGGAAGAACAGAAGAAGAAATATCTACCGCGCCTTGCGTCAGGCGAGATCGTCGGCGCGTATGCGTTATCGGAATCGACTTCCGGCTCGGACGCAATGAATTGCCGCGCCCGTGCTGCGCTCTCCGCCGATGGCAAACACTACGTCCTCAACGGCGAAAAAATGTGGATCACCAACGCCGGCTTCGCCGATCTGTTTACCGTTTTTGCGAAAATCGACGGCGAAAAGTTCTCGGCGTTCCTCGTCGAAAAAACTTTCCCCGGCTTCTCGATTGGCGCCGAAGAACACAAGATGGGAATCCGCGGCTCGTCGACCTGCCCGATCATTCTGAATGATTGCAAGGTTCCGGTGGAAAACCTGCTCGGCGATATCGGCAAGGGCCACCTGATCGCCTTCAACATTTTGAATATTGGACGCTTCAAGCTGGGCGCGATGTGCGTGGGAGGAGGCCGCGTATCACTGGAAAACGCGATCGGCTACGCCAAGCAGCGCAAGGCGTTCAACAAAGTGATCGCCGACTTCGGGATGGTGCGGGAAAAGATCGCGAACATGGCAACGCTGCTCTTTGTCGGCGAGTCACTGGTCTATCGCACGGTCGCGATGATGGATTCGGCTCTCAGCGACGTAGACAAGTCGGCTGCCGATGCTCCGAAGCAAATGCTGAAGGCGATCGAAGAGTACGCCGTGGAGTGCTCGATCATCAAAGTTTGGGGCTCGGAGATGATCGACTACATCGTCGACGAAACGCTGCAGATTTATGCAGGCTACGGATTTGTTGAGGAATATCCGGCCGAGCGCGCGTACCGCGATGCACGCATCAACCGGATCTTCGAAGGCACGAATGAGATTAACCGTCTGATCATCACGGGCTTTCTGCTGAAGCGCGCCATGTCGGGACAGTTGCCGCTCATGCCGGCCATCAAGAAGCTGATGGATGAAGTGCTTTCCGGTCCCTCCGCTGGGGAAGAACTCGAAGGCGCTCTCGCCGAGGAACGCAAACTGGTAGGGCAAGCCAAGAAACTCGGATTGTTCGCTGCCGGAGCCGCAACCCAGAAATACATGCAGGCGATCCAGGACCAGCAGGAAATCATGGGCGCCATCGCCGATATGACCATTGAAACCTACGCCATGGAATCGGCAGTACTACGCGCGCAGAAGATAGTCGAGGCCAAGGGCGAAGCCGCGGCGGCGTTACCGGTGGCAATGACCCGCGTGTACCTGTCGCAGGCGATGGAGAAAATCGAGTCGGCTGCGCGGAAGGTGATTGCCGCTGTCGCGGACGGCGACATGATGCGGACGCAACTGGCGATCTTGCGTCGTCTGGCGAAGTACGAGCCCTTCAACACCATCGAACTACGGCAGCAGATTGCGCAAAGGATGATTGGGCGCGGAAAGTACACTCTTCAGTAGCACGTTTGGGCTACAGCGACGTTCGATTCCCTGCTCTACAATGCTGCAGGCATGGTGCATACTTTTTGGCGGGTTCGACGGATTGCCCTGTCCAGCGCGGTTTTGCTGGGATTATGGCTGCTGGCGGGGTGCGGATCGAATTCCACGCCCGCACCTCCTCCGCCGCCGACCGCTCCTTCTATCACAACCCAGCCATCGAGTCAGAGCGTCGCGAGCGGGCAGACCGCAACCTTTACCGTGATGGCATCGGGAACGGCTCCCCTTAGCTATCAGTGGCAAAAGGCAGGAGTTAATATCTCCGGCGCGACTTCCTCGACCTACACGACGCCGGCCACCACCTCGGCCGATGATGGCACTCAGTTTAAGGTGACTGTCAGCAACGCGGCCGGGAGCGCCACGAGCGCAGCCGCTACCTTGACAGTAAATTCCGCTCCGGCAATCACCACGCAGCCTTCAAATCAGGCCGTCACGGTCGGACAGACGGCCACCTTCACGGTTGTGGCAGCGGGCGTTGCGCCATTGAGTTACCAGTGGCAAAAAGGCAGCGTCAACATTTCTGGTGCGACTGCCGCCAGTTACACCACGCCGGTTACGACCGCCGCCGACAATGGCTCACAGTTCACCGTGATGGTCAGCAACTCTTCGGGAAACATCACGAGCAACGTGGCCACATTAACCGTGAATTCGCCGCCGGCTATCACCACACAGCCCGCGAACCAGACCGTGACCGCTGGACACGCGGCAACCTTTACCGTTGTCGCCTCGGGCACCGCGCCGTTGAGCTATCAATGGCAAAAGGGAAGCACCAACATTTCTGGCGCCACTGCCGCCAGCTATACCACTCCGGCTACGACTGCCGCCGACAACGGATCGCAGTTCAAAGTGACGGTCAGTAATGTGGCCGCTAGCGTCACGAGCAATGTCGCTACGTTGACGGTGAATTCGCCGCCGTCGATCACTACTCAGCCCGCGAACCAAAGCGTCACCGTCGGACAGACGGCTACCTTTACCGTTGTCGTCTCGGGCACCGCGCCCTTGAGTTATCAATGGCAAAAGGGAGGCACCAACATTTCTGGCGCCACTGCCGCCAGTTACACCACTCCGGCTACGGCTGCCGCCGACAACGGATCGCAGTTCCGCGTTGTGGTCACCAATCCTTACGGAAACTCCACCAGCAGCGCTGCAACCCTAACGGTAATCGCCGTGGACGTGACCACCTATCACTACGACAACACGCGCAGCGGTGCCAATGTTGAAGAGAGCATTCTCACGCCAGCAAACGTCAAATCCGCAACCTTCGGAAAAATCGGTTTCTATTCCGTCGACGGATTGGTGGACGGGCAACCGCTGTATCTTTCGCAAGTCAGCGTCGGCGGTGTGATGCACAACATTCTCTATGCGGTGACCGAACATGCGAGCGTTTATGCCTTCGATGCCGACAGCGGAACGGTGCTATGGCACGTTTCTTTGCTGGGCACCGGAGAAACCACGAGCGACGATCGCGGCTGCAATCAGGTACAGCCGGAAATCGGGATCACCTCGACGCCGGTGATTGATCGGACTCGCGGCGCCCTCTACACGGTCGCGATGTCGAAGGATGCATCCAGCAATTACTTCCAGCGCGTGCACGCACTCGACATTGTGACGGGAGCCGAGTTGTTCGGTGGACCAGTTACGGTGCAGGCAACATACCCTGGAACTGGCGACGGAAGCTCGAACGGCCAGGTGATTTTCAATCCAGGACAGTACAAGGAGCGCGCCGGGCTGTTGCTCTCCAACGACGTGCTGTACACGACGTGGGCATCGCACTGCGATCAGCCGCCCCTACACCGGATGGATTATCGGATACGATGCTGCCACGCTGGCGCAAGTGCAGGTACTCAACGTGACGCCGAACGGATACGATGGTGCGATCTGGATGGCGGGCGCGGCTCCGGCGGCTGATGTGACGGGTAACATTTATTTCCTGGACGCCAACGGCACATTCGACACGACACTCGACAGTAACGGTTTCCCTGACCTAGGAGACTTCGGCAACAGCTTTCTGAAGCTCTCAACCACGCCAACTCTGGCGGTAGCGGACTATTTCACAATGTCGAACACTGTCGACGAGTCGAAATTTGACGAAGATCTCGGCTCTGGCGGGGCTGTTGTGCTGCTCAACGTCACCGACAACGGCGGCCAGTCGCACCAACTGGCCGTGGGCGCTGGTAAAGACAAGGCAATCTACGTCGTGGATTGCAACGCGATGGGAAAGTTCAACCTTTCTTCAAACAACATCTATCAGGAAATCTCTGGGGCTCTGACCGGAAGTGTATTTTCAAAACCGGCAGTCTTCAATGATACGGTCTACTACGGCTCGGTGGCTGATTCGATTCGGGCATTCCCAATCTCCAATGCCCTGCTCGCGACGACTCCCAGTTCAAAAACCGCTAATACATTCAAGTATCCCGGTACGACTCCAAGCGTTTCGGCAAACGGCACCAGCAACGCGATTGTGTGGGCAGTCGAAAACTCGAACCCGGCAGTGCTGCACGCTTATGACGCAACCAATCTCGCAACCGAGCTTTACAACACCAATCAGGCTTCCGGTTCTCGCGATCAGTTTGGAAACGGGAATAAATTCATTACGCCGATTGTGGTGAATGGGAAAGTGTTCGTGGGAACGCCCAATGGCGTCGCGGTTTTTGGGCTGCTACCGTAAACGGGGCTCAGACTTCCGTGCACCCGATCGAGTGCCTTCTCTTGTCTGCCTCTCTCTGATACAAAGGTCCCGATGAAAATCAGGATGTTGGGCTTCGCAATAACGATGCTGGCGACTTGTCTCGTCGCGCAGTCGACGCCAGCTGCTCAGCAGGATTCCGCTTCTTTTGACGCCGATGGCACGGCACACATTACTCGTGTCGTGCCGATGCCAACGACCATCAGTCCTGAGGCACAGAAGTGGCTCGACTCGCTGACACACAACAAATCCGGCCCAGAGTCGCTTGAGGAGCGCCGCAAGCGCACCGACGAATGGCGCAAGTTTGGCTCCGGAGAAGCACGCAAGTACTATCCGGCGAATGTTGAGGAGACGAGTATCGCCGGCGTTCGCACCGATATCATCACGCCGCTCACAATGCCCGAGGCGAATCGCACCCGCGTCCTCATCAATCTTCACGGCGGAGGATTCAATTCAGATTCCGGGTCGCTGATTGAGGGCATCCCGATCTGCGAATCTGGCAAAGACGAAAGTCGTATCGGTGTACTACCGGCTCGCGCCGGAGAATCCCTTTCCGGCAGCGGTCGATGACGTGGTCGCCGTCTACAAAGAGCTGCTGAAGACATACAAGCCGCGCAGCATTGGCATCTTCGGCACGTCAGCCGGAGCGATTCTTACCGCGGAAGTCACGGTGCGTCTCAAGCAGTTAGGATTGCCGCTTCCGGCAGCACTAGGAATTTTTTCAGGCCTCGCCGACTTCAGCCGCGCTGGTGATTCGTGGCAGTTGTTCGCCCTCAACGGCTTACCGGGTGACATGAAGCCGATTGACCCTAACCATCTCCCGGACGATTCATACGTCGGAAAGACCGACCGCAAAGATCCCGTGCTATCGCCGCTGTTCGCCGATCTGCACGGCATGCCGCCAACTCTGCTGGTCACCAGCACGCGCGATATTCTGCTGAGCGGCACCACAATCTTCCACCGAGCGCTACTTGGTGCGGGGGATGATGCGCAATTAATTGTGTTCGAGGCATTGCCGCATGCCTTCTGGTATCACTTTCAGCTGCCAGAGACCAAAGAAGCGCTGGAGTTGATGGCGAAGTTTTTTGACGAGAAGGTCGGACGGTAAAGACCGTGCGGGCTACTTCGTATTGTCCTCCGCCGCGATCAGCATGTAACTCACGAACGCCACCTGCTTGCTGTCCGGCGACCACGACGGCACGTTGATCGTTCCCTGCCCGCCGAACAGCTTCGCCAGTACGGTGATCTTTCTTGTCTGCGAGCGACATCAGCCGCAGCATCACGTCTTTGTTTTCGGGATGGCCGGTCACGTCGGCTCCGTACGTGAGAAACACCATCCACTGGCCGTCGGGCGAAATGTGCGGGAACCAGTTGTTGAGGTCGTCGGAGAAGACCTGCTCCTGCTCGCTGCCGTCGGGCTTCATGCGCCAGATCTGCATGTGGCCGGTGCGCTCGGAGTTGAAGTAAATGTACTTCCCGTCGGGCGAATACTCCGGGACCGTCGTCGAGGCCCTTGGCGGTGGTGAGTCGCGTCTCTTCGCCGCCCGCCGCCGGAATCGCATAAATATCAAACTCGCCGTTGCGCTGGCCGACAAACGCCAGCGTCTTTCCATCCGGCGACCAGCCATGCCAGTACGACGGAGACTTCTGCGTGATGCGCCGTGGCGTGCCGCCAGCGATCGGCACGATGTAGACGAGCGAGTCGTGGTCGCTCCTGCGAGTTGTCGCTGATGGCGAGCTGCGTGGCGTCGGGCGAAATGCCGTGGTCGTTGTTGCAGCGGGTCGCAAAGCCGGTATCGATCTTCACGGGCGCTTCGCTGCCGACTGCGAGGCGCTCGATGTGGCCGTCGCGATTGAACAGAAACGCAGTGCCGTCACGCGTCCAGTTGGGAGCCTCGAAGCGCCCTGGCGCGAGATAGGCCACACGGCGGTCGGCGGAGTCGATGGTGACGGTTTCGAGCGTGCTGTAAGAGCATCGGCTGGCCGGTGGCGGGCGTGGGTTGCGTCAATCTCGACATTCGAGAAGACCGCCTTCTCGACGACATCTTTGTCGTGCGAGCAGACGCCGAGTCCGACGTAGAAGGCGCCCTGCAGCGGAATGCGGAGCCATCCGCCGGCGACGCTGCGGTTCGCCCTCCGCCGCCGAGCGACATGTAGACGTAGTCGCCGCGCCTGGCGATGCGCAGCCGCTTCGGTGCCGAAAGATTCGACTGAATCTCGCGCGTGACCGCGCCCTTCTCGTCGCGAAACTGCAGCGAGGTCAGCCCGCTGGCATGCAGCGCCACGTCGGCATAGACGGAATCCGCATCGAGGCTCTGCCGCAGCATCAGCACAGCTTTCTTGTGCTCGTTGCCGGTCTTCGTCAGGAAGCCGATGTCGGCCGTCAGCGTCACATCGCCGGACATCTTCTTCCACACGAACTGGAACGCGTCCGCCGTCGAGCCACATGTTCTCGCCGCTGCCGCTGATGGTGTAGGTTCGCTTCGCTGCGTCGTAGTCGCACGCGACCCGGATGCAGCACGGTGCCGACATCGCCGTGACCTTCGAAGATTCCGACGGGCGCTGGCAGTCTGCGCCCAGCGCGGCACCGGCAGTAGAACGCAAGCAAAACCGCACACGAGACGCCACTAACATTTCGCATCATGAGCTCCTCGATACAGGCACGATGCAAAACAGGTACGCGAGATTGTAAATCGAATTGGTCACGACCGGGCGGAGGTCGAGTACGCGGTGTTTGCCCCACCTCGCCGGACTACCACGCTATAGAGCTTCTGGTAAAACGTCTGCATGAAGACTCGAGGCTGCTTTGTCCTATCTTCTTGCTGATTCGCTCTTTCTCATCGTTTCCGCAATCTTTCGCGCAGGAAAAGAGTCTGCCTTCCGCCAACCTCGCGCTCACACCTCCCATGGGCTGGAACTCCTGGAACAAGTTCGCCTGCAATGTCAGCGAAGACCTGATCAAGGGCATGGCCGACGCAGTCGTGAAGTCAGGCATGAAAGATGCCGGATACGTCTACGTCAACATTGACGACTGCTGGCAGGTCAGCCGCGACGCGAACGCCAACATCGTCGTCGATCCGCAGCGCTTTCCTCACGGCATGAAGGCGGTCGGCGACTACATTCATTCGCTCGGCCTGAAGTTCGGCGTCTACTCCGACGCTGGGTCGAAGACTTGTGCCGGGCGTCCCGGCGGCCTCGGCCACGAGTATCAGGACGCGGTGCAGTACGCCGCCTGGGGCGTGGACTATCTGAAGTACGACTGGTGCAACACCACCACGCAGGATGCCAAGGCCTCGTACGCCAACATTCGCGCGGCTCTCGACGCCTCGGGGCGCCCCATCGTGCTCAGCATCTGCGAATGGGGCACCGCCAAGCCCTGGCTCTGGGGCAAAGAGGTCGGCGGCAATCTCTGGCGCACGACCGGCGACATTCAGGACCGCTGGGGGGGCAAGAAGAAATGGCCCGACGGCAGTTGCTGCTCCAACGGGATGCTGGCCATCGTCGATCAGCAGGTTGGACTGCAATCCTACGCCGGCCCCGGACATTGGAACGATCCCGACATGCTCGAAGTCGGCAACGGCGGCATGACCGACACGGAGTATCGCTCACATTTCAGCCTGTGGGCAATTCTGGCCGCGCCGCTGATCGCGGGCAACGACCTGCGCAACATGCGTCCGGAGATTCACGACATCCTCACCAACAAAGAAGTGATCGCCGTCGATCAGGACGCGCTCGGGCGCGAAGGAGAGCGCGTCGCAAAGAACGGCGATCTGGAAGTCTGGGCGAAGCAGTTAAAGGACGGCAGCCGCGCGGTGATGCTGCTGAATCGCGGCGCGACCGAGCAGGAGATCACCGCGAACTGGGAGGATCTTGGTTATCCCGAACGGCCTCAGCGCCTCAGTGCGCGATCTTGTGGCAGCACAAGGATCTGGGGAAGATGTCCGGGAAGTTCTCCGCGCGCGGTCGCGTCACACGGCGTGGTAATGGTGACCGTGAAACCCTGAACTCACAGGAAACACTAGAGGAACACAGTGGATTGTCCGGGATTCACGCCGGCTTCTTCAACTCTTCCATCACGCTCTGGATCAGTTCCTTCGCGTCGGTCAGGCTCTTCATGATGATCTGAATGTCCATGACCGGCTTGCCCGGCCAGCGCTGGCTCTGGCAGTAGACGCCGTGCTGACCGACCAGCGCCATCGCGTCGGTGATCGTGTCCATGGTGACGGCCAGGCGGCCGCGGGGCACGCCCATCATCGTCTCGTAGTGCTCCAGTTCTTCCTGCTTTTCGTCGAATACCGGCATGCGACGATTGTAACTGCCGCTGTGCGGTGGAGCATAATGGGCTGCGCTGACATAATCCATTTTCAAACGTCAAAAGCTTTGCAACCTCAGACTACTCCAAAGGAGAAACCATGCAAAAACGAATCGCCCTTCTCGCGCTGCTCACATTCCTGTCGCACTGCCGCCTGCTTCGCCGCAGCAAACCCAGCCCGCCGCCTCGGCCTCGTGCGATCTCGGCGCAGGCAAGACCATCAAGACCGACTACTCCAGCCCGCGCATGAAGGGACGCAAGATTTACGGCGATCTCGTGCCCTTCGGACAGGTCTGGCGCACCGGCGCCAACGAAGCGACCACGTTCGTCACCAGCTACCGACATCGTAACGTCGGCGGCAAAGACGTTCCCGCCGGCAGCTACACGATCTTCACCGTTCCAACCGCCGACAAGTGGACGCTCATCATCAACAAGAAAACCGGCGAGTGGGGCATTCCGTACAAGTATGAGAGCGATGAACTCGCTCGCGTCGACATGAAAGTTTCCAAGCTGCCTTCGCCCGTCGGAGAATTTCACGATCTCGTATCGAGAAGTCGCGGCAGCGGCTGCACCATGAACATCGATTGGGACACGACGCGCGCTTCCGTGGACATCAGCGCGAAGTAGAATCGCGACGAGACGTTGACTGCTCGAAATGCAGGCGGTGACTCTACCCAGAGTCACCGCTTTTGTTGTTGAAGCTCGTCGATCGCCTTTTGAGCCTCGGTCAGGTCGGGAGAAATTTTTAGCGCCCGTTGATAAGCGTCGACCGCCTCCGGAATATGCCCGGTCTGCGCCAGCATACGGCCCAGTTCGAAATACGCCTGGGCGGTCGGCTGCACCTCGGCTGAGCGCGAGAGATCGTTGATGGCTTCGTCGAGTTTGCCCTGCTTTTCCGCCAACAGTCCAAGGCCCAGCCAAGCATTGAACTGGTTGGCGTTGTAGCGCAGAGACTCTTCGAAGTTCTTGTGCGCCTGCTCGTCGTCTCCCAGAGTCCGCCGCGCAGCGCCCATGTTGGCGTACGTCTGCGCCAGCAGCGATGGGTCTGAAGTCAGGTCAATTGCAGCCTGGTATTGCGCGATGGCCTCGCGTAACTGGTTGTGCGTTTGAAAGTAAGTTCCGAGATTGCTGCGGCTCATCGCGTCTTTCGGATTGATGCGAGCCGCAGCCTCGAAATGAGGATGCGCTTCTTCTTCTTTGTCTTCGAGAATCAGCGCTCCGCCGAGATTATCTTCGGCCACGAAATTATTTTCCGTGACGGCGAGAGTATGCGACCACAAATCGTAATTGCTTTGCCAGTAATTGATCTGGCGATGAGTGGCCAGTGCCAAAAACCACAGATACCAGCGCAGCCGGAATGATGGGCCAGAAGTCCAGGTCTTCTCTCCTCTGCCCAATCCGCGACGCCGAAGGCAATCATGACAAAGATCCCGATCAGCGGAATGTAGGCGTAGCGGTCGGCCATGGCGGCTCTCCGACCTGTACCAGTCCGATGACGGGAACCAGCGTTCCCAGAAACCACAGCCACCCGACGAGCAGGTAACGGCGCCGACGGAACTTGAGCGCCACGGCCGTGATCGCGATCAGAACCACGGCTGCGAGCATCACTCGCCACGCCGGCCAGCGAGTCTCCCGGATGAGGATAGAGCGGCGCCAGATGCGCTGGCCAGACCATCTTCCACAGGTACATGGCGTACGCGTAGATCGCGTTCTCCAGGCGCACTCCGAAGGAAAACTCCGCGTCGAGCGGACCGCTCCGCTGGCTTGCTGCGCCTGCATCGTGATGATCGCGCTGGCGGCGGAGAGCGCGAGCAGCGGAATCTTCTCGAGCACAAGCCGCGGCCAGGAATGCGGTACCCGGCTCCGCCGGAGCCCGCAGTCATGACTCTCTCCAGCGGCCAGTAGTCGAGCAGCAGCAGCACGAATGGGAGCGTGATCGACCATCGGCTTCGATGCGAGCCCGGCGGCAAACAACGAAGCAACGACCAAATACCGCTTCCAATCGGGCTTTCGCGCATACCAGCCATACGCCCAGAGCGTGAGAAAGAAGAACAGTGTGCAGAGGACATTCTTGCGCTCCGCCACCCACGCCACCGATTCCACGTTGATGGGATGAACCGCGAACAGCGCGGCCACGAACAGGCTAGGCCCCATGCGGCTTGTAGCCCATATCAACATCAAGAACAGCAGAACCGCGTTGAGGACATGCAACAGCAGGCTGGTGAAGTGATGTCCAGCAGGATTCAGCCGAAAGAGAGAACAATCGAGCGCATGCGACATCCAGGTGAGCGGATGCCAGTTTGCCTGCTCGGTGGAAGTCAACGCCCAGGCGAATCGTGTCGGCAGTCAGCCCCTGGCGAATGTGCGGAGTTCTCGGTGACGTAGCGATCGTCGTCGTAGTTCACAAAGGGATGACGGTTGACCGGGTTGTAGAGCGCCAGCGTGACCACTGCGAGCAGGAGACACACGATCGGGTTGCGCTTTTCGGGAGACGCGAACAGACCCTGCGGCTTGGCCGCGGGTTCAGTTTTTTTGGTGGGTGGCAACAAAGAGATTTAACCACAGAGGGCGCGCAGGAACACAGGGGAGGACACGCGAAAGGTACGGGCGCCGGGAATTGTCGATTTTTGATTGATGATTGCTGATTGAAAACCCTGATACGACACACAAGGCCCAATCAACGATCAAAAATCATCAATCAACAGTGCTAAGCGGTGGGCTTCCACCGCAGGACCGGCTTCCTGGCTGCAGCAGTTTCGTCCAGCCGCGAGACCCGCGTGGAGTGTGGCGCGTCCAGCACCATCTGCGGATCTTCTTCGACTTCTTCCGCGATCGACTTCATGGCCTCGATGAACAAATCCATCTCTTCTTTCGACTCGCTCTCCGTCGGCTCGATCATCAGCGCGCCGGGCACGATCAGCGGAAACGCCGTCGTGTAAGGATGGAAGCCGTAGTCGATCAGTCGCTTGGCGATGTCCATGGTCTTCACGCCTTTTTTCGCCTGCAGCTTGTCGCTGAAGACCACTTCGTGCATGCTGGGCGTGGAGTAGGGCAGATCGTAGACACCTTCGAGTCCCTTGCGAATGTAGTTGGCGTTGAGCACCGCGTCTTCGGTGGTCTGGCGCAGGCCGTCGGGGCCGTTGGCCAGAATGTAGGCCAGGGCGCGGACGAACATTCCGAAGTTGCCGTAGAAGGCGCGCACCCGGCCGACCGATTGCGGACGATTGTATTCGAAAGCCCAGCGTGCCGTCGGACTTGGTGATCACAACCGGCGTCGGCAGAAACGGCTCGAGCATCTTCTTGATCGCGACCGGACCCGATCCCGGACCGCCGCCGCCGTGCGGCGTGGAAAACGTCTTGTGCAGGTTCAGGTGCATCACGTCGACGCCGAAATCGCCGGGACGAACCTTGCCGACCAGCGCGTTCATGTTGGCGCCGTCCATGTAGAGCAGGCCGCCCTTGGCGTGCATGATGTCGGCGATCTTGTGGATCTCCTGCTCGAACACGCCCAGCGTGTTGGGATTGGTCAGCATCAGCGCGGCGACGTCTTCATTCATCTGCGCTTCGAGCGCGGCAACGTCGACCATGCCGCGCGCATTCGATTTCAGATTCTCGACCGCATAGCCGACCATCGCGGCCGTTGCCGGATTCGTGCCGTGCGCGGAGTCGGGAATCAGAATCTTCTTGCGCGGCGCGCCTTTCGATTCGTGATAGGCGCGCACCATCAGCAGGCCGGTCAGCTCGCCGTGCGCGCCGGCGGCGGGTTGCAGCGTGATCGCGTCCATGCCGGTGATTTCGATCAGGCATTCGCTCAGCGTCTTGATGATGCGCAGCGCGCCCTGCGAAATCTTCTCCGGCTGGTACGGATGCCCATTCGCAAGGCCTTCCAGACGCGCCACCACTTCGTTCACCCGCGGGTTGTACTTCATGGTGCAGGAGCCCAGCGGATACATGCCGAGATCGATGGCGTAGTTCCAGGTGGAAAGCCGCGTGAAGTGGCGGATGATTTCGATCTCGCTGACTTCGGGCATGTTGCCCAGGTCTTTTCTTTCGGATGGAACCGAGAAGCTTCGCCGTATCCACTTCCGGCACATCGAGCGGCGGCAGTTTCCACGCGGCCTTGCCCGGCGACGATTTCTCGAAGATCAGGCCTTCGTTCTGGTTGACGTGGCGGGTGGCTTTGCGAGTCATGTGCTTCATCGCGCCACCTCTTCCACTTCTTCTTTGGCCGATTCGCACCGAGCGTTCGCTTTCGGCGACCAGCCCAACCGCGGTGTCGATCGCGCTGCGCGTCGTCATTTCGGTGCAGCACCACAGCGCGGCGTTGCCGAGTTCGGGATAAAACTTCTTCAGCGGCAAGTCCGCCGACAATCTTGTGTCCCAGCAAGTCGGCTGTTGATGGCGTAGGGATCTTCGCTGGTCTGCACCACGAATTCGTTGAAGCGCGGCGCGCCGGCGAACAGCACCTTGCGCATGCTTGCCGAACTGCTGCGCCGCGTAGGCGGTCTTCGCCAGATTCTGTTTGGCCAGTTCCCTCAGGCCAACCTTGCCGTAGATCGTCATGAAGATGTTGACCATCAAGCGCGACCAGCGCCTGGTTGGTGCAGATATTCGACGTCGCCTTCTCGCGCCGGATGTGCTGCTCGCGCGTGGCCAGCGTCAGAACGAATCCGCGTTTGCCGTTGCTTGTCGGTGGTCTGGCCGACGAGGCGGCCCGGCATCTGGCGAACATATTTTTCGCGCGTCGCAATCACGCCGCAGTAGGGACCACCGAAACCGAGCGGCACGCCGAACGATTGCGCTTCCATCGCGATGACGTCGGCCTGCGCGCGGCGGCTCGACGATGCCCAGCGAAACCGCTTCGGCAATCGAGACCACCAGCATCGCGCCGTGCTTGTGCGCGATCTCGGCGATCGCCGCAACGTCTTCAATCGTGCCGAAGAAATTCGGCGACTGAATCAGCACGCAGGCCGTGTCCGGCGTGATCGATTTTTCCAGCTCTTTCAGATTCACCCGGCCGTCATCGGCGAATCGGCGACGTCGACAGCGGCATGCCCTGATGATGCGCGTAGGTCGCCAGCACTTCGCGATATTCCGGATGCACGCTGCGCGCAATCACCACCGAGCGCCGTCCGGTCAGGCGCACCGCCATCATCACGGCTTCGGCGGCGGCGGTCGAACCGTCGTACATGGAAGCGTTGGCCACTTCCATGCCGGTCAGTTCGCAGATCATGGTCTGGAATTCGAAGATGGATTGCAGCGTGCCCTGCGAAATTTCCGCCTGATAGGGCGTGTAGGCGGTCAGAAATTCGCCGCGCGAAATCAGCGAATCGATGATCACCGGGCGATAGTGATAGTAGGCGCCGGCGCCGAGGAAACTGGCGTAGCCGTCGCCGTTTTCGCGCGAGCGCTCGCGAAACCAGTCCACGATTTCGGACTCCGCCATCTGGCGCGGAACTTTGAGGTCGCGATTCAGCCGGTATTCGGCCGGAATGGGCGCAAACAAGTCGTCGATCGACGCGCAGCCAATGGCCTTCAGCATGGCTTCGCGGTCGGCGGGAGATTTGGGTAAATAGCGCATAAGGAATTATTTAGATGTAACTCGAGGTCAGTTGGATTGCGAGATTGCACAGCGCGCTTGAACGACGGCTTCATTCATGGCTCGCACTGCTCAGCTAGCTCGTCGCGTCGGAGCGCAGACCTGAGATCTGTTGCCGAGGTCTACGCCTGACGCAGTTTCAGTGCCCGCTTCTTCCGCGACGAACTTTTCGTAGTCGGCGGCGGAGAGCAGCGAGTTCAGCTCACCCGGATTTTTCAGCGTGATTTTGATCATCCAGGAGCCGTGCGCATCTTTGTTGATCTTCTCCGGCGCGGTCGCCAGTTCGCCGTTCACTTCGGTCACGGTGCCGGAAGCGGGAGCGTACAGATCCGACACCGCCTTCACCGATTCGACCGATGCCAAAGGTCTTGCCCGCGGTGAGTTCCGCGCCCACCTTGGGCATTTCGACGAACACGATGTCGCCCAGCGACTCCTGCGCGTAGTCGGTGATGCCGATGGTGGCGGTCGTTCCGTCGACCTTGATCCACTCGTGCTCTTTGGTGTACTTGCAATCGGTGGGATAGGGCATAAAAGCTTCTAGCTCCTAGCTTCTAGCAAATACTCAGTGTGACCTCTGTGTCCTCTGCGGTTAGGCCGTTTTCTTCGGACGCTTATAAAACGGCGTCGGCACAACCACCGCTCCGACGCCCTGCCCGCGGATTTCCACCTTCACTGCTGTGCCAACTGCTCCGAACGGCACGGGCACGTACGCCAGCGCAATATTCTTCTTCAGAAACGGCGCAGGCGATCCGCTGGTCACGTAG
The DNA here is from genome assembly GCA_963786095.1 of uncultured Acidobacteriaceae bacterium. GTDB lineage: Bacteria > Acidobacteriota > Terriglobia > Terriglobales > Acidobacteriaceae > Sulfotelmatobacter. The sequence goes on from CAWAXV010000021.1 coordinate 494,014, forward strand.
CCAATTTCGCGGCCGTCGGCATCGAGCACTTTGTATCCATCGCGGGCGATGCCGCGCTCGATCATTTCCAGTCCAACCAGCGTCCGCTTCAGGCCGGCGGCCTTCGCCTTCTTCCAGCGCTGCCGGCCGACGAAGTCCGGCTTCTCCATCTTGCAGAAGCGATCGAGCCCAGCTTCCCAGACATTGATCGTATCGGAAATCTCGTGACCGTAGAGCGGAAGCTTGCCTTCGAGCCGCAGAGTGTTGCGCGCCCCCAGCCCGCAGGGCACGACGCCGAATTCCTTGCCCGCCTCCAGAATCTCATTCCACACCCGCGCGCTGGTCGCTTCGTCGGCGGGAACGTAGATTTCGAATCCGTCTTCGGCGGTGTAGCCGGTGCGCGCGATCAGAATATTCTTCAGTCCGCAGACTGTGCCGCGCGTCACCCAATAGAACTTCACGGCGCAGAGATCGGCGTCGGTGAGCTTCTGCAGCAGGTTCACGCCCTTCGGACCCTGAATCGCGATCTGCGTAAAGTCGTCCGAGAGATTTTCGACTGCGCAGTCGAACTGGCGCGTGTTGTCGCGCACCCAGTTGAAATCTTTTTCGCGCGTGCCGGCGTTGATCACCAGCAGGTATTCGTCTTCGCCCAGGCGATGCACGATCACGTCGTCGACAAACGTCCCTTCGGGATAGAGCAGCGCCGAATACTGCGCCTGTCCGATGGCGAGCCGCGAGGCATCGTTCATCGAGATGTGCTGCACCGCGGCCAGCGCCTGCGGGCCCGCCAGCCGAATGTCGCCCATGTGGCTGACGTCGAAGATGCCCACGCCGGTGCGCACCGCCATGTGCTCGGCAATGATGCCGCACCCGATCGATGCGGGATATTCGACCGGCATGTCCCAGCCATTGAACTCGACCATCTTCGCGCCCATCTGGCGATGGACGGCGTTCAGCGCGGTTTTGCGGATTGGCGGCGGGCGTCGCCTCAACCGAAGACAAAATAAACCTCAATCAGCAAGCAGGGCTGGCCTGCTGGGATGGTGTGACTGATTACCGTATCACGCGGTTTTTCGGCGGGTCAAACGGAAGAAGTCTGAAAGGACCGGACGGGGAGCAGATCGAGAAATTCTGAGCAATCCTCGGTGAAACCCCGTGTCCTCTGTGGTTAGGATTTTGACTTTATCGCCCGAACTGCACAGTGACTCGCGACCCGGCAGGAACGTGCGTTCCGGCTGCGGGGGACTGCTGCCGCGCCACTCCGCTGCCCACGGCATCGAGTTCGAGGCCTAGATCCTGCGCGGCTTCGACAGCTCCGCGTACGGTCTTGCCCACAAAAGATGGAACTTCGATTCCCCCCTGTTCCACATCCAGAACTACCGTACCGCTCGAGGGCAACTTCTCTGGTGGCGTGTCTCCGGTCGCTTTAGCCTGAGTCGCCTGAATACCCGGTGCTGGACCGGGTGCCGGGCCGGCTGTCGAGACTTGCTCGCGCATGGCCGCCTGGACGACGTTTCCGTCCTCGACGCCGGCGGCAACAGACGCAGCTGTCCGCACCGCAGCGACAGCTGCCTTCGACGCGTTGGATGAATCAGTATTCACTTCCGCGGTCTCCAGAGGCTCACCGGGATGATCCGGAGTTCCTTCTTCCAGATCTTTATCTTTCGTCTTGGCCTGCGCCAGCAGCAACTGATGTTGCGGAGCCAGTGGCAGATCGTGCGGCACGTGCAGATACTCGAGCACCTGCTGCGAGATGCGCCGGAATACCGGCGCCGAGACCTGGCCACCCTGGTGGAGCCCCACGGCCGAATCCAGGATCACCGCGACCACAATCTGCGGATTGTTGACCGGAGCGAATCCGGCGAACGATCCGATATACTTCGTCTTCGAGTACGCCCCCGTGTTCGGATCGACCTTCTGCGCCGTGCCGGTCTTCCCCGCCGACGTGTAGCCCTCGAGAATCGCCTTGCGTCCCGTGCCTTCAAGGACGACTTTCTGCATCATCGAGCGCATTTCCGCAGCCGTGTATGGAGAAATCACGCGATGCGATGCCGCGGGATGAAACGCCACGGTCTGCGGCGTGCTTTGCGGCTGCACAGTCCCAGTCACGATACGCGGTGCAACCCACACGCCATCATTAGCGAAAGTTGAAATCAGCCCCGCCAACTGAAGCGGCGAAATCCCGATTTCCTGCCCCATGGAAATCGCCGCGATCGAGACCCTCGACCAGCGACTCGGAGGTTTCGTCAGGCCACGCGTCTCGCCAGGCAGTTCGATCCCGGTCTGCTGCCCGAATCCGAAGTCGCGAATGTATCGATAGAAGCGGTCTTCGCCGAGGCGCAGCGCAATCTTGATCGCGCCCACGTCACTCGATTCGGCTAGCACTCCCCAGACGGGCAGGATGCCGTGGGGCTTCGAGTCACGGATGCGCATCCCGTTGTAGACGATCGATCCCATCTGGCAGTCGAACAGTTCGTTGGGGTCGGTAAGCTTCTCTTCAAGCGCCGCGGAAATCGTCACCAGCTTGAAGGTCGAGCCCGGCTCATACACGTAACTCACGGCGCGATTGGTAAGTGCCTCCGGCGTAATCTGTTTGCGCAGATTCGGGTTGAACGTAGGCCGATTGGCCAGCGCCAGGATTTCTCCCGTGTGCGGATTCTCGACAATCACCGTTCCGGCGATCGCCTGCGTGTCGTGAATCGCCTGCTCGAGTTCTTTCTCGGCAATGTACTGAATGTTCTTGTCGATCGTCAGGACGATGTTGTCGCCCGGATCAGGCTGCGTCTCGACATCGGAGAACCACTGCTTGCGGGCGTCCACCGAGATGAACATCTTTCCCGACCGCCCATGCAGCTCGTCGTCGAACTCGTGCTCGATGCCGCTCTGGCCCGAATCCTCCATGCCCACCGAACCGAGCACCTGCGCCGCCAGATCACGCGCCGGATAAAAACGCTTCGGCTCCTTCTGGAAGTGAATGCCCTGCAGCTTCAGCGAATTGATGCGCTCGATGGTCTCATCGCTGGCCTTGCGCGCCACCCAGCAAAAAGTTGTGTGGTGCCGGCAGTCGGCCAGCACGACGTTGTAGTCGTCGCCCGTGATGCGCGTGATGAGAGAGATTGCTGTAGGCAGGTCTTTGACTTCGGTGGGCACGGCGAACGCGGAGTCGACCAGCACCGACATCGCCAATTCGTGGCCGGCCCGGTCGTAAATGATTCCCCGCTTGGCGGCAAGCGGAATCGCGCGCTGCTGCTGGTGTCCGGCCTGCTTTACGAATTTGCCGTAGCTGAAGACCTGCAGGAAAACGAGGCGCCCGCAGATCGCGACGCACCAGAGCACCAGGACGGCACCAAGGAAGTAGAGGCGGGAGTTTTTGCCGGGTTGGAATTGTTTGCCATGGAAGCCGCCGCTGGTCGTCGTTAGAGACAAACATGGCGTCCCACCCGCAGGGCGGAACGCCAGATAAGTTCGTTTAGCGACAGCCGCCCTCGCCTGCCCTGAGCGAAGCCGAAGGGGCTGTCGGGCCGAGCGCAACTCGGCTACCGCTGCGCGCGATCTTACTGCCCCGGAATCACCGTAACCGGAACCGCGCTCGCCATCACCGGAGCTTGCGCATCGGCCGCTCGCGGCATCCATGCGGATCACCTGACCGGGCTCTGGCGGAACCAGGCCCATCCGGCGCGCCAGCACATCAATCCGCTCCGGATCGCGCAGCGACGCATCTTCCAGGCGCAGCGCGTGATTCATCTCGGTACGGTCGGCTCAGTTCGCGCTTGGCCGATTCGATCTGGTAGCCGTATTCAATCGCCTTGAAATGCTGCCAGGCGTAGGTAAAGACCAGCAGGAACAGGCAGGCCAGCGCAGTGCCAAACTGTTTCATCTCGCGGTTGCGCCGCGGATCTTCCACCTTGACCAGGCGCGAGTTGTCGATCGCCTTGGAGAAGTAGATCTCGGGTGTACCCGTCCAAAACGAACGATGTCCTGCTACCGGACCCGCACTGCGCATTGTCGCCGCCGCTGCCGCCATTATGCCGCCCCCATGAAAATCTGATCGCCGTCTGGTCGATCGGAATCTGCATGGCGAAAATCGCATGCAGTTCTTCGTCGATCCGTTGCTGTTGGATCTTCTGCTCGGCCCGCTCCACCGTCGCCATCAAGTCGCTGATCAATGTTCCCGTGTACATAACCGCCACCCTCAAAAATGGATTCCTACCACGGAACCCGTTTCCAACCGCCGTCCCGCCCCAGCGGATCTTTGTCCGCCTTGTCGAACCTGATTTCTTGACCCCGGCACGCCATGACAGCTATGCCGGGAACTCCGGCAGGTTTTCCGGAGCTAAACTCTTTCCGCCGCCCGCAACTTCGCGCTGCGTGCCCGCGGATTGCGATCGCTTTCTTCTTCAGTTGCCGTTACCGGCTTCTTCGTCAGCACCCTGAAGTACATGTCCTCGTTCGCGCCCTCGCGGAAGGCATCCTTCACGATGCGATCCTCCAGCGAGTGAAAACTGATCACCACCACGCGTCCTCCTGGCTTCAGAATCCGTGGCGCCGCTTCCAGCAGCGCCTGCAGATCGTCCAGTTCGCGGTTTACGAAGATTCGAAGAGCCTGAAAAGTCCTGGTCGCCGGATGAATTCGCCGCTGTTCAGAATTCATTGGCCGGGCCGCGGCTGATATGACATCCGCAAGATGTGCGGTAGATCGTATCGGCCGCGACCGGCAAATGGCTCTGGCGATTCTCCGCGACCTCCTTTCCTCTCCGAATTCGTAAATCACATCGGCAAGCTGTCGCTCGTCGAGGTGGTTTACCACTTGTTCGGCGGTGCGCTCCGCCACGCGGGTCCATCCGCATGTCGAGCGGTCCATCCGCCTGAAAACTGAATCCGCGCGCCGCATCGTCCAACTGCAGGCTGCTCACTCCAATGTCGGCCAGGATTCCGTCGACCGTCGCTGTCTGCTGCCCCTTCGCAATCTCTGCGAAGGATCGATGCAGCAACGTGATCGTCGGCCAGTCGTTCCCTGAACGATCCGGACCTTGCGGTGCGAGCTTTTCGCGCGCAATTTCCAGCGCCGCCGGATCCTTATCGAGCCCAATCAAATGTCCCGGTGCGCCGAGGCGTTTTGCGATTTCGTAACTGTGTCCGCCCAAACCCACCGTGGCGTCGATATAGGTCCCACCACGCTGCACGGCTAAAAAGTCGATCGCTTCTTTTAAAAGAACCGGAACATGGCTCACTTCTCTTCCCCCACCATGCCCAACCCCCTGAGGGGTGTCTGTTGATCCCTCGCCCACTAGATGCCCAGTTCGTCGAGCGTCTTCTCATCGTCAGGCGTAAACTTTTCTTCTTCGATCTCTCTCTTGAACAGCTCCAGGTTCCTGACGACCAAGTACGTCAAATTCCCCAGAACCGCTACCTCGCCCTTAATCTGTCCTGCTTCGCGCAACAACTGCGGCAGCAACAACCGCCCCTGCCCGTCCATCTCGACCTGCTGCCCGTAATAGTTCGTCCGGTCCAGAAACTTTTTCTTCGTGGGATTGAAATTGGAGAGCCCCGCCAGCTTCTGCTCGATCCGTTCCCATTCCTCGAAGGGATACACTTGAGCAACCTTCCCATCCAGACTTGTGATGTAGAATTGCTGACCGTATTTCTCGTCGATCACCCGCTTGAACTCGGCCGGGACCTTGAGACCGTCCTTTTTCGTCGACCCGGGTTGGATGATTGCCGCGAAACATGTCGTCCGCTCGTTGTCACTACAACCGCCGCCAAGGAGGCAAAAACAGCGCAAAATTCGGTCAAAGTCGTGCGATTCGGGCTGTTTATCGTGCTTTTGGGTCGGTTTTCCACCGGCTCCTCGTTTTCAGCTCCTAAGCTCCCACGGACCTTACTGCTCTTCACCACTTTCTTACCACTTTGTACCACATCTTAGCCGTAAGTCGTTTATTGTCAAGCAGAAACTTGATGGTCGCTGTCCCACTCTTGCACTGATTCCGGAAAATACGAAGGCTTGTGGTTAACCAATCGAGCGACCACAAGGGGTTGCGTTTACGCTCTTGGTTCTTTCGCTATTCTTTCGCTAACATTTTTCTTGACCTCCGCGACTGGCGCGGATTTTCTTGTGGAAATTCGGGGACCGACTGGCCGAACTGCCATTTTGTGGGCGGAAAACAACGACACCTAAGTCACCTAGATCACGCCTCTCCGGCAGGACACAATTCCATATCTTGGGGAGGGTCAGGCTCGCGTGTACTACAAACATTCTGGACGCTTCAGCTTCGGGGGCCTGCTGATCGCTGTGGCCACCGGACTGGCTGCATCGCTAGTCCTTGCCTACGCTTACGGTCGCGGCATCATCTCCATCAACGAAGTTCACTTCGCGTTCTTCGCGACCGCCGCCTTTGGCGCGCTGATCGGCGTCGCCACCGGCTACGGCCTGATTTGGGGAAAAGTTCGCAACGACCAGGTGGGGATGGCGACCACGGGCGCCATTTCCGGAGTCGCCCTTTATTTAAGTTGGGCGGTGTGGGTGGCGTTCACCCTTCAGAATTCGAATATCGACGCTGATTGGACGGCGGTCGCACAACGTCCCGGCCAACTCTGGCACGTGATCTGCCTCATCAACCAGCACGGCACATGGGGTCTGAGCAGCGGCTCGACCACCAACGGCTGGGAGTTGTGGGTTGTCTGGCTTCTCGAAGCCGCATGTGTGATCGGCATTGCCGTGTTTGCCGGCCGCGGCGTGTTGAACCATCGTCCGTTCTGCGAGTCCTGTGAAGTCTGGGCCAAGCGCGGCGCGAAGATGATGCTCGCCGCACCGCAGAATCTCTCTCAACTGAAACTGCAGCTCGAAGCCAACGACTTTCGCTCGCTCGAGAGCCTGGGCCCGGGCAACAAGTCCACCACTCACCTCATTGCCGTTCTCGATAGCTGCGAGCGCTGCCGCCAGTTCCATACCATGAGCCTCACTCCGGTCACGATCGGCCGGACCAAGCTTGGCAAGCCGACCGTCACAACCAAGATGATCATGCAGCAATTGCTTCTCGGTCCGGGACACGCCGAGACTCTGCGTCAGATCTCGATGAAGGTGGTCGAGGCGGCGAAGCTACAGCCTCCAAAGGTGAACGCAACGGCATCGGGAAAGCAGTAGTTCAAACTCCGGCCTGCGCACGCACCGTGTCGGAAATATTCCCTCCGGTCACGAGCAAGACCACGGAGCCCGAAACTGGTTGCCAGTCAAGCCACGCAGCCGTGGCCGCTGCTCCGGCAGGCTCCGCCGGCACGCCTTCTTGATTATAGAGATGGCGGATCGCGTCCAACATCCGCCCTTCGGAAACCAAGGCAACATCGTCCACTAACTGGCGGATCGTCGCCACATTCCCCGCATCCGGCGTGCGTGTGGCCAAACCGTCGGCACACGTGTCGCAGGACTCTGTCGGCACTGCCCTGCCCTCGCGCCACGACAAGCAGTACGACGGAGCCAATTCGGCCTGCACTCCAATCAACTTTACCTGCGGAGCGAGTTGTTTGATCGCCGCGCCGACGCCGCGAATCAGTGCCGTATCACCCATGGGCACAAAAACAGCACTGGCTTCAGGAAGGTCTTCCAGAATTTCCAGACCAATGGTCGCCGGGCCCGCGGGCAAATCGGGATCCGTTGCGTCGTTCAAAAAGTAAATGTCGTCATGCGCCGAATATTCTTTCGCTCGTTCAAAGGCTTCCGCCAAGTCCACGCTGCCTGCTTCGACAACGCGCGCTCCCAGGCCCTGAATCTTCTTTCGCTTCACCGGATTCGCGTTCTCCGGCAGGAATATCGTGGCGCGGATTCCGAGTGTCTTCGCCGCGAAGGCGACCGCAGCGCCGTGGTTCCCGGTACTTGAGGCAGTCACCTCCCGAATTTCGCGCCGCGCAAGATTCGTTGCCAGCGCGTACAACGCGCCACGCGGCTTAAACGATCCTGTGGGCAATCCAGTTTCGATCTTGACGTATACCTCGGAACCGGCCCGAGATAGAGAAGGCGCAGGCTTGAGTGGCGTCGCACCAAAATATCTTCCGAGAAGATCTCGCGCCCCGCGGATGGTCGAAATATCAGGAGAAATCATCGCGACCTGACTTGCCTGGTCAAGGTGGTCCCAACGTGGGTTTCCGGAAAGACCCAGTTCATCATTTCGAAGCCTCGACGAAGACCGCCTTTCCGTATGCCGAGCACTTCGGTGACGCCCTGCATGACTTCGGTCGCATCGTAGCGCGCGCCGACCACTGCGTTGGCGCCCACCTCCGCCGCATGCTGGAGCATCAGGTCAAAGGCCTCCTGCCGTGTCTTCTCGCACAAGTTCGTGAGGAGTGTGATGTTGCCGCCAACCAGAGTCTGCAGGCCCGCGCCGATCGTGCCGAAAATCGAGCGCGAGCGCACCACGATCCCGCGCACCACTCCGAGTGTGCGCGTCACGTGGAAGCCATCCAGCTCAAATTGCGTGATCACCATATTGTGCGCCACGATCTTGCCAGCGCTGTAGCCTGTCGTCATTGCAATCGATCCTTTCGAGAGCCGGCAGATATTCCCAATCCGCACTGAGCAAATAAATATAGCGCGCAGCGCGCGAGACTATAAAACTTTCCGGTTGAGACATCAAGGTCCGACGCCCGCTTCTTCATTCCAATTCCGCTGTAATAAAGAATTCCTGCGAAGAGTTGTCATACTCCACGCGCAGCACATCGGCTTGCAACACACCTGGCAGTCTTCCACATAACTCTGCCGCCGTCCCGCGGATTCATCGACAGAAGTCGTGTTCCATTCCCCGCAAGCAGCGCATTGAAAGCCAGATTCCATCGCGTCGGAATAGAGCATAACTTAGAAAACCAGCCACGCGATCCCGGATCGTCTCTGTAAGCTGTTGAGCCTTCGTGCAAGTCGTTGAGTCTTCGGGTAAGTGATTGAAATGTCGTAGAAGGCCCCTAGGAGGCGGCAGGACGCAAAATTATGACGCCGACAATGATTTGCTCGCCCGGCGGATCGATCGTCGAGCCTAGGGCCGTTTCCGGCTGCGGAAAGGGCATCGTGGGTCATGGGCGAGGGTGTTTTTAGAATCAGGCGCTCTTTTATTTCTCATTGTGCGTATAAAAATGTACGTACTTCTACTAAACTGATAATAAAGCTAACCCTTTCAGCAACTTAAATCGAGCACTCCCACCACAAGTTTTACCCGGCACGCCTTCATTCTGAAATCTCAAATCGAGAAATCGAAAATCCGCCTATAATGGCCGGACTGCATTCCTAGTGATCTCAATACTTTGGAGGCTGCATGATCTCGCGGCGACGGTTTCTCGAAGTGGGCGGAGTGACGGCCGGTGCGGCCAGGCAGCGCATTCGTTGGTCGCAAGCGCGCGGCGAAGGAATGGACGACGCTTCCCTGCCGCCGTCGCTCGCGAAATTGAAATCGCGCAAGAGCGAAGCCACACCCATCACACGCGATGAGCGCCACGAACGCCAGGAGCGCGCCCGCCAACTGATGAGCTGAGAACGCGCTCGACGCCATCGTGCTGATGGAAGGCACGTCGCTGCGATATTTCACCGGCATCCGCTGGTGGGGCGGCGAGCGCACCTTCGCGCTGGTGCTGCCGGCGAAGGGTCGCGCGTTCTATGTGTGCCCCGCATTTGAAGAGGGACGCGCCCGCGAGCAAATCACGAATGCCCCCGACGGCGAGCAGCCCGACGTGCGCATCTGGCAGGAAGATGAGAGCCCGTACCAGCGCATCGCGCAGGGACTGAAGGAACGCGGCATCGCCAGCGGCAAACTCGGAATCGAAGAGACGGTACGCTTCGTCTTTGCCGACGGCATCGCCAAAGCCGCACCGCAGGCTAACAGTTGCGAGCGCGACTCCGGTGACCGCCGGGTGCCGCATGATCAAGAGCGCGCACGAAGTCGCGCTGATGCGGCTGGCCTCGCAGGTCACGCTCGCAGCCTACGAAGCCGCATACCACGCGGTGAAAGATGGCATGACCCAGCCGCAACTGGAAGCTCTGGTGCAGAAAGCGCACGAGCGCCTCGGCTTTCACCGGCGGCGCCGACGTGCAGGTCGGCGAATTCTCCGCCTTCCCGCACGGCTCGGTCACGCCGCAAGTCGTGCACGAAGGCACAATCGTCCTGATGGACGGCGGCTGCACGGTCGAAGGCTATCAGTCCGACATCACGCGCACTTACGTGTTGGGCAAAGCTACCGACAAGATGAAGCAGGTGTTCGACATTGTGCTACCGCGCGCAATCGGCGGCGCTGGCGGCGGCGCGTCCGGGCGCGGAGTGCGGCTCGATCGATGCCGCCGCGCGCAAGGTGGTCACTGACGGAGGCTACGGCCCCGACTACAAATATTTCACGCACCGCCTCGGCCACGGCATGGGTATGGATGGACACGAGTGGCCTTATCTTGTCCGCGGCAACACGACCAAGCTGCAGGCCAACATGACCACCAGCGATGAGCCGGGAATTTACATTCGCGGTGAATTCGGCATGCGCCTCGAAGACGATATGCACGTCACCGAAAACGGCGCGGAGTTGTTCACGCCGCAGAGCCCGTCGCTGGAAGATCCATTCGGCAAGGCCTGAGAACTGCGCGACTATGCGGCACGGCGGATCGTCGGAGCGGTCCGCGAATTGCGAAAGATAAATTCGTAGAGGTCTCCCTTACGAACATTGGTGACCAGCACCGGACGAAAGCAGCCAATGCACGTGCCACCGGGCCGCCGAACGCTGGGATACACGACTCCTGCCGACCCTAGTTCAAGCAATTCCGCGGCAAGCGCCTGCGACGCCGCGTAGCTCGTGGGTGAAAGACAGTCGGCGTGTTCGCTGGTCCCGCGCAGATCGTGGAATTCGGCGCGGAAGTCCGCGAGGTAGTCGAGGTATTCTGCCCTATCTTCTTCGTCCCACTTCGTTTCCTGCAGCCAGAGTTGCCGATGATACGCGACTTCCACCTGCGACGTTTTTAGCTCGAATCCGGCATACCACGCCCCGCGGTCGGACGAGTTGAAGCGGCCTCCGGCGGGCGAGGGATGGCAGAATGATGCATTGATGATCCGATACGAAGGAATCCCGAAAACCAGTTCCCTCTGGTCCACGCCTGGCAATAACCGCGACTCGGCCAGCAACCGGTCATTGGTGGCATTGTCGAGTTCGAAAATTCCGTTGAGCGTGTCCTGGTCATCTGTTAGACGGGCGAGCACGGAGGCGCCGCCGTCGGCATATTGCGCGGGGATCAGCCGATGCGTGTCACGCTGGTCAATGGGAGTGGTGGGGAGCACTGCTTCGTCGCCTTCCTCAAGAACGTTATCGGTGAATGGTTAGCGGCCGCCGCGGCGAGCATCGAGCAAACGACGCACACTGATCATTCCCGGCACCCCACCGCGCACTAGCAACTCCAGCGGCGCAGCCTCGTTGAACATGGGATTCGAGTTAGGCCGTGTGGTCCACTGGTTCGCGAGACGCTGGTTGAAAAGAATATTGAGCGCCTTGAATATTCCGATCAAGAGCGATATGCGCGTGAGTTCGTCCTGCGAGAGCAGTCCTTTGCGATTTTTCTTCAGCTCGTAATAGCGCCCGTGGGAGGTGCCGCCGAGCAGAGCCATCGCATCTTCGTTGCGCAGATCCCACTTCTCGACGATCGCAAAGAATGCTTCGATCGCCGGGCGACTCAGGCGCGAGCGCGTGGTGGCAGCCGCAAGATCCGGCAACTTCCTGAGATCGAGACCGAGATCCGGTACTACAGCCAGGGCATTCATGCTTACTCCAACTATGGAGTAGTTTAGCTCCTATTATGGATCATGTCAAGCCCGGTATCTCGCCTCATTTGAGGCGGATAGCGGCCCCGCGGATTGTATCCGAGGTCGGATCTCTCGCTGATTTTTGGGGAATCTTGACGCCAATAGGTGGTGGCCTACTCAGCCCTCAGTCCACTTTCATGGAGCGGCGCCACTTGGCATGAATCCAGGCCAGTATTCCTAAACAGCAGACTTCGACCGGCCCAGGCGGCATGATCTGCATACGGAGCAGGTTGTTAATGTCCGTGGTTGCAACATATACAGCCCAAATGATGCCCCCGGCCGCAACCAGGCTGGCCCAGCGCTCTTCCGTGCGAATGCTCAGCAGACTGCCCTGCCCACGAGCTTTTTTCGGAGGCTTCGGAACAGGAACGACTGGGACGAACTTAGCCCGCGAATTGACATAACCGTCGCGTCCAGCGTCCCAATCGATGTAATCGCTTTGTGGTGGTTTTGGCACTCCTATACAAGGTGTCACAGAAAGCCGGATTCGGCTTGTTACGTTCGTGGCGTGTACTGCACCTCCGTGCCGCGTCAAGTCGAGGGATAAACGGCAAATAAACAGGGGCTGCCGCCGCGAAATTATCTCGCGGTGGCAGCCCCTATTCGATTTGACCTAAGAGTGACTCAGCAGCCGAGCTACCAACTCACTTTGCTCAAGTACTGATAGCTGGTCGCAATGCTGTCAAAAGGCGCTTTCGGATGGTCGTGTTCGACAATGTAGTACTTGATCCCCGCCTTGCCGGATTGCGCGAATATCTTCTTCCAGTCAATCATGCCGCTGCCGACTTCGGTTAAGTCTGCCGTGTCCCCAAAGTTTTGCGGCCCTCCTTCGGTGATGTGCGGTAGGGTTTTCAGATCCTTCACGTGGACCAGCGGAAATCGCCCGGGGTAGGCGGCGAAATACTTGAGCGGATCGGCGCCGGCGGCCGTGATCCAACACAGATCTAATTCCATCTTGACGAGTTTTGGGTCACACCCCTGCAAAAGTATGTCGTAGGGCAGCTTGCCATTGACGGGAAGGAACTCGAACCAATGATTGTGATAACCGAATTGAAAACCAGCTTTTTTGCTGGCTTCTCCGACTCGGTTAAACGTTTCACAGACATGACTCCACGAGTCCGGCTCTTTGCGAACTTCCTCTTCCACCCACGGGCACACGATGTACTGATGGTTCAGAATCTTGCTGGCTTCGAGCACCTTGGAGAAAGTGTCGGGCGACAGGAACTTATAGTTCAGATGGGTCGAGATCGCCGCCAAACCGTAATGATCGAGAGCCGCGCGCACTTCCTGAGGCGTCCTCTTGAAGTAGCGCACCTCGCCGTTGTCGAAGGAAAATTCTGCAAGTTCGACATTCTTGTACCCGGCTGCCGCGACTTTAGCCAGCGACCCTTCGAAGTCTTTCGCCATCGCGTATCGGACGGTATACAGCTGTACACCAATCTGGTCTTTCTCAATCGTGTGATTGCCGGCGGCCCAACCAAGGCGGCTGGTTAAGAGCGTGGCGGCAGTGACGGTAGTCGCAGTCTCGAGAAAAGTGCGGCGGTTCATAGCCCGAAAACTCATGATGGCGTTTCCTCCGAGTGTTCCTGTGGGACGAAGTTGAATTCGGGAGCATTATACGCGCCAGAAGCGGCGAAATCGCTACAGGGAAATCAGAGATACCACTCCGCTTCGACCATGAGGCGCAGCCACTCGATGTGTTCGGTGCTCAGGATGTGCTCGCACCAATGGAGCTCCTGGAGGACCCGGCGAGCATCGACAGTTCCCTGGCTAATCCGTTCAGCGCCGCTGTCAGTGCGCAGGCTGCGCTCAAGGTCCAACAACGCGGCGTGGGCCGCGGAGAAGCGGCTGGCCGAGGAGCGGAAATTCTCCCATTGCGATGCTGTGCTGTCAAGGAAATTGCCGGAAAAAGGAAGGCGGGCCAGGAGGAAATCACGTCGGCAAAAAATAAACAATGGAGACGCGATGTTTTGCGTCCCCGGCGAAACGAAGAGTGAAATCTGTTTTACGGCTTTACGACTTGAAGATTGTTGGTCACCGAAAACGAGCCGGAGACTCCGCTGGCACGGATGCCGGCGAAATTTTTGTCGCCGTCATTGTCGACGACGCCTTCGAGCGTCACGTGGCCGTTCTTGACGATGATACGAATCGGCTTCTGAACGCCCAACTCATACTTCTGCAGAGGGGCGTATCCGTAGATCGCGCGGAACAGACGCAGGCGAAGGCGGTCGTCCATGGGAGAAGTGGGAAGAACTTCGATCTGATTGTCTACCTTTTCGACACCTTCGATGCGCTTCACGACATTTTCCGCGTCAGACTTCAGGGAAGGTCTGACTACCTGGCCGAGGAGAGTAACGTTGAACCCGTCGACTTTGTACGCAATGTTATCGAAGACGCCGAAGTAAGGAAGCATCAGTAGTTCGTGGCGAACTTCCTTGGTAATGCGTTCCTGGGATTTGGCGGAGGGTTGGTCGCGTTGAGCATCCTGCGCGAGGGCAGGAAGCGCGATGGCAAGCGTGGCAACAAAAAGGGTCAGCAGCCGGCGGTTCATGCGGTATCTCCTTGCGATTGAATTCCCGAGGGTGAGAGGCAAGTGTACTCCGAGTTCGCGGAAGTTTTTCCTCGCAGGACAAAGGACCGTTCCCGCTTCCGTCCGCTAACAAATCAAACGCCGACTGGAAGGAAAAGGATATACAGATTTTTACCTAATTGATTACTGCGCGACCTTCAGACGATCCTTCAGGACATAGGAGCCGGTGCAATCAGGGTCGCGAGGGCCAGCGGCCGCCGATTGCACCGGGCCAAGCTAGGCCGTGACGCTGACGCCGCTGCCGGTTGAGGTATTCGCGGTGCTGTTGAACAAGTTAAGAATGATCTGCTGGTTGCTGTTCGGTTGCAAGTTGAGCGTGATCTGCTCCGGGCTCTGGTTGTCCTGGTTGGCCAAGCTGATCGTGACCTGCTCGCCTCCATTGCTGGCATTGCTCAGGCCGATCGTGATCTGCTCACCGGCCGGCGCATTGCCCAGATTCAGGACGATCGCGCTGCCGGTTGCCGAGCCACCCGACGCAGGGGAGGGTTGCGACGCGGGAGTATTCGGAACGCTGGAGGATGTTGAGGACAATTCGCCAATGTTCACGATGACTTCCGGCGAGGGTTCAGGTTGCGGGTGGTGACGGAAAGTTCGTTGCAATTGTGCGAAAGCTTGCTGCGCGCCAGCCAGGTCCCCGGATTGAAGAGCCTGACCGATGGCGTTGAAATCCTGCTGCCGTACGCTGACCTTGAATGCGTTTCCGTTGGCTAGTGGACCGCTCTGGGCCAGAGTTTGAATCGCGTTGAAGTCCTGCTGGGCAGCGGTCAAATCGCCGGCGTTAAGATCTTTGCCGAGTTGCTGCAGGTCGGCTTGGCGCTGTTGGAAGTAGTTCGTTGCCTGGTTGACGAAACTGCTGGATACGCCCGCGGTTAACATGTGTCTCTCCTAAGACTTAGGATCCCTTTCAACCGGGACACCTTGATGCAATGCAATATGAGTACCTGATCGGCGGGGATAGGAATGGCTTTAGGAAATTGTCCGATGAAAGCAATCTAACCATAGAGTGCCGAGGCCACCGGGGAACTCAGCGGAGGCTGAGCTTCAGACCTTCGTTTGCGGCGAGCAAGCGGATGTCGGCGCAACTGCTCAAGATCCAATCGGCGCCCGCATCGCGCAGCGCTGGTTCACCAACGGTGGTGGGGAACGCGATTACTCCCGCACCGGCTGCCTTGCCCGAGCGGATTCCAGCCGGAACATCTTCCAGAACAATGCATTCGGTTGCTGCGACGCCGAGGACCTTGGCGCCCTTCAGATAAGGATCGGGATGCGGCTTGCCGTGAGTGATGTCGTTGGAAGTGATCATTTTCGCCGGCAGAGGCAGACCCGCCGCTTTGATGCGAACCTCAGCCAACGGGCGCGTGCAGGAGGTGACGATGGTCCAACGGTCCGCGGGAAGGCTTGCGAGCAGATCGAGCGCGCCCGGAAGGGGAACCACGCCATCGAGGTCTTCAATTTCGCGGCGTTCGACCTCGCGATTTTCGGCCTCGTGATCGGAGTTGGGAAGGTATTCGCGAACCGTGGTGAGGCTGGGACGCCCGTGTGCACGCGACACAACTTCGTCGGGATTGAATCCGTGCTCGACCGCCCAGCGATACCAGACGCGGGTGACGGCGGGGGTGGAGTTGATGAGGACTCCGTCGAGGTCGAAGAGTAGTGCTGCGCAGTGAAGTTGAGTCATCTTGTCGGGATCTTTAACGCTACCACGTCCTGCGGATGGGGTGAGCTTCGGTGTTGAAGACAACTTTGCTCAGGTCGAGCGTTTCGGGCGGAGCGTAGAGCAGGTAGAGATACTTGAGGGTCTCGGCGAAGAAGAAGCTTTCCATCTCGTCTTTCTGGGTTTTCTTTTCAACATTGCTGAGAGCAGCATAGGCGACATCCGTACGGCAATATTTGACCAGACTGGCGAAGAACGTCTTTCCCATGTCGCGATAGCGCAGGTCTTTGGTGAAATGATGGAGGTAGTAGGCCGACTCGATGACCTCTGGGCGCAGGGCGTATCCGTCGTAGGTGATCTTCATCGTCATGTAGTTCATCTCTTCCGGCTCGATGCCGAATGTGCTCCACATCTTGTAGGCGGAGTCTTCGAGTTTGCGCGCACGATCGAGATCGCCGGACAAGGCGAGTGTGCCGGGGAAGAACGCGTCGAGTGATCCGAAGGTTGTACCGGTGCGGGCTCCAGTGTTCATGTTCGCCTGGCCGTACCAGAACCCGGTCGGCGCCTGGTCGGCAAGATATTTATTCACGGCCTCGACGCTCGACTTCCACATGCGCTCGCAGTCTTTGTCGGCGAAAAGCAGCGACGCCTTCAGAAGATATTCGTAGTAGGAGTCGATGCCGCCGCTGATATGGCTGATGGGATCGGTCCACTGGCCGGTCTTCACGTTGATGCTCGAACCCACCAGGCCAATGGGCGACCGCCGGTTGTAAAGTTCGACAACGGCGTGCTTCGCTTTTTCGTAATAGACCGGCTTGCCGGTGAGTTTGCTAAGCGTGCCGAATTCGATCAGCAAGGTTCCGATTTCAGCGGGATTTGTAACGTCCCCGCGAACGGCTCCAGTCTTTAAATTGACGTTCGCATACGGCATGCCTGTCGGAGAGTTGAAAGCGGGCAAAAGACGTGTACCCAGATCGTCGGCCAGGGCCAGCAGACGCTTGTCGCCGGTGAGTTGATAGCTGCTGAGCAATCCACCGAGCAGTCGGATCGTGATTTCGAAATTCTTGACGTAGATGTCGCGGTCGAACGACAGGTTCTTGACGATATACTCGCGCGTGGTTGCCGCTTCATCGTTCATTCCCATCAGGATCATGGTGTCCAGAGCGTCCACGGGAGTCATGAGCAACGGTACTCCGTACCAGTCGTGCGATCTCTTGCTCAGGGGCTTGAGGGCATCGTGACCCCAGGCATATTTTTTGTAGCCTTCCCATGCGTGGCGAAACTCCTGGCGTACGCAGTCCGCCATCTCGGCGTCGGTTGAGCTGACGGTGCAGGTATTTGGCGTCGGTGGCCCTGAAGGAGTTCCCGGCTTAGCACCAGTTTGATTTGATTGTGCCACCCCGGCCTGAATCAAAGCGCCGACGGCAAAAATAATAAAAATGTTAGACAGATGTTCTCCCGGATATTTTCTTCGCAGTGATTGTAACCCGTTTGTCGGAGTGACCAAGATCAACCATTTGGGGTGCCCAACCGGTGATGAGAGTCACCCGGCGGGGTATCCGCTGTCACCGTTTTTCGGGCCCCATTCGCCTAACATGATCCATGTACGGCTGGCAGGAGTGCGCCATGCTGTCGCAGTATCCCAATCCCGAACGCCTTTCGGATTTCGATTTCCCCGGCAGGAAAATTTCTTTTTCCTGTTCCCCGCGCGTGAAGATCACCAGAGAACGGCAACAAGCGACAGTTGCACTTTGCCAGACCTGACATGGATAAGGTAGGCGCGACAGGAGGTCATTATGACAGTCGCAGACTTGACGATCCCATTGAATTCGACAGAGAAGAGTACGGCTTTCCGGAACGTTCTGGTGGCCACGGATTTTTCAGAGGCTTCGCGGCGAGCGCTATCCGATGCGCTCACACTGGCTGCGGAAAACAACGCACACGTCACCGTAGTTCATGTGCTGCAGCACGATCGAACCTATGCCGCCCTGGAAAATCCACCTGAACTTGACTGCGAAAGAATTGAAGCCGAGCAGCGGATCCGCACGTTGGTTAACGAACTCAGTCCGAAGCAGACAGTCGCTACTGCGATGGTGACCCACGGACCAATCGCTGAAGCGGTCGCGCGGGTGATCGAGGCAAAGGAAGTTGATCTTCTGGTGATTGGCACGCGCGGGCGTGGAGGCCTGCAGAAACTGGCGCTTGGTTCCGTTGCCGAAGTACTGCTCCGCATGGCCAGGTGCCCCGTGATGACGATTGGTCCCAAGGCAGACATCGCGGCCATGCAACGCGGATCTGGAGCGCGCGCGATCCTCTTCGCAACCGATTTTGGCAAAGGCTCCGCGAAAGCCCTGCCACTTGCTTTGACCCTGGCGCGGCAACAGCAGGCGAAGCTGATCATGATGCACATGATTCCACCGATGCCGGCGTCGAGCGCAAGCTTATCGGCGTATGCTCCGGCGTCAGCGGCCGCTGATGAAGTGAACGAGTGGAAGGGAATATCGCGCAAGCGAGCGATTCAGCAGTTGAGGGATTGCTTGCCCGCAGACATGGGCCTGTCTCAAGCACCCGAATTTATCGTGGGAACCGATTTCCTGGCGGAAGGGATCCTGACTGCAGCCAGTCAATTCAAAGTGGACTTGATCGTGATGGGCGCGAACCATGCTGCTTCCCCGCGGGTCGCGGCGCATATTCCATGGACCGCAGTTCATGAAGTGGTACAAGGGGCGCCATGTCCAGTGTTGACGATTGCGGGATAAAAAAGCACAGGCCGCCACGGAAGAGCGCGGCCTCGCGGCGCCAGCGTCTAACGCCCAGATCGTGACGGGACAGCCAACGCGACTGTCCCACACGAAATCAGGACATTACGATTTTCTCCAGGGCTGGCCGGTTGCGGATCACCAGATTGGACCCTTTGAGTTGCAGCAACTGTTTCTTTTTGAATTCAGAAAACAGGCGGCTGACAGTCTCGCGAGTCGTCCCGATGATTTCCGCGATCTCCTCGTGAGTCAGTGTCATTTTGACCTGCGAGGAACCGTCGGTTTCCTTGCTCTTCGTCGTCCACGACAGGAGGAGCTTGGCAAACTTTTCCGACGGCGACGTGCTGAGACCGAGCGTTCGGATCTCTTCGTAGGCGGTGTAGTAGTTGCGGCTCAACTGTTCGGCGACGCGCAAGGCCACTTCCCCATTTTCTTTGAGAAATTGCAGCAGAGACTCACGGGGAATGAAGTTGGCCTGGCCCGGTTCCATCATCTCGGCGGTGACTTCATACGGTCGATTCGAAACGACCGAATTCAGGCCGAGAACATCTCCCGACTCGGAGAGTTTGGTAATGATGGTTTTACCTTCGCGGGAAGAAGTGGAAAGTTTTGCCTTCCCGGCACAGAGCACAAATACTCCTCGTGGTTGCTGCCCTTCAATGAAGAGCATCGCTCCCTTGGGGTAAACGGCGGTGGATTTTATTTCGTTGAGGTGTTGTCCGGCATGAACAGAAAGATTGCAGAAAAGATGTTCTTCTCTCACCGGACAGGTAAGACAGTTATCAAGAATATTCAGTCCGTAAGGGGCGCGCATAACGCAGCACCTCTCTTTCAAATAAATTGTAGCACCGCAATTGAACTTGTGATCACCATCACGAGACCACGTGATCAGGGGCATAGTGCAATCACAGACGAGCGGAGGAAACTGTGACATCATGGGTGAGGTGTGAGCAAAATCACAGTCATCTCACTCTCTAAAATTGTGAAAAAATGAGAGCGCTCTGCGTCAGCGAGGAAACTCTGTGAGTGATGTATCAACGCCCGCCGTGATGTCTCCCGCCGGAAAGCTTTATACCGCTACGACACCACGGGCTGGATTGGAGCCGCTGTTTCTGCCGCGCTCTGTCGCGGTGATCGGGGCCACAGATCGCCCTGGAACCGTGGGGCGCAGCGTTTTATCGAATCTGCTCGAAAGTAAGTTTCCTCTTAAAGTTCACGCTGTGAATCCCAGTCATAGCGAAGTCCTCGGCATCAAGACGTACAAGCGCATTCGTGACATCACGGGTGGAGTAGACCTCGCGATCGTATTGACGCCGGCACAGATTGTTCCGCAGATCATCGGTGAGTGTGTGGACGCGGGAGTGAGATCAGCGGTCGTGATCTCGGCAGGATTTCGCGAGCAAGGACGAGGCGGCGCCGCGCTGGAAGAAGAAATTCGCAAGCATCTGCAGCGTGGTTCGATGCGCTTGATCGGCCCCAACTGCATGGGCTTCATGAATCCGACGATCGGATTGAACGCGACCTTTGCGAAAGCCATGCCGCAGAAAGGCAGCGTCGCTTTTCTGAGTCAGAGCGGCGCATTGCAGACGGCGATTCTCGACTGGAGCCGGAGAGAGCACGTCGGATTCAGCGCCATCGTTTCGACTGGCTCCATGCTCGACGTGGGCTGGGGAGATTTGATCTATCACTTCGGCGACGATCCCCACACGAAAAGTATTTTGCTCTACATGGAATCAGTGGGTGATGCGCGCTCGTTTCTCTCGGCCGCGCGCGAGATCGCGCTGAGCAAGCCCATCATCGTCATCAAGGCTGGGCGTTCCGACGCTGCGTCGCGGGCAGCCGCATCGCACACCGGGGCTTTGACCGGAAGCGACGACGTGGTGGAGGCGGCGTTCCGCCGTTGCGGCGTGCTGCGCGTGCAGAACATTGCCGACCTTTTTTATATGGCGGAGGTGTTGAGCAAACAGCCACGGCCGCGGGGTCCGCGCCTCACGATCGTGACCAATGCCGGCGGCCCGGGCGTGCTGGCCACCGATGCGCTCATAGCGACCAATGGAGAGCTCACCGTACTCTCGTCCGAGTCGTTGCATGAGCTGGACAGCATCCTGTCGCCGCACTGGAGTCACGCCAATCCGGTGGACGTGTTGGCCGACGCGGATGCCGGCCGCTTTGTGAAAGCAATCGAGGTCGTTTCGAAGGACCCGGGTAGCGATGGTCTGCTCGCCATCATCGCTCCGCAGGGACTCGCGGATCCTACTCAAGTCGCGGAGAAGATGAAGCAGTATGCCCAGAGCTCGGGCAAACCATTGCTGGCCAGTTGGATGGGTGGCGACGGAGTGGCGGAAGGAACTGCGATTCTTAACACGGCCGGCATTCCCACGTTTTCTTATCCCGACACTGCGGCGCGCGCCTTCACTTACATGTGGCGTTACACCTACAACCTGCGCGGGCTCTACGAGACGCCCGCGTTGGTAGAAACAGCGTCGGCCGCCGACGGACGCATGCAGGTGAGTGAATTCGTGCAGAACGTGCGTGCCACGGGCCGCACCATGCTCAACGAATTTGAAGCCAAGCAGTTGCTCTCGTTCTACGGTATTCCTGTTGTAGAAACGCGATGCGCTGCGGACGAAGAGCAGGCGGTCGCTTGCGCTAGTGAAATTGGATTTCCGGTTGTGCTGAAGTTGCTCTCCAACACCATCGCGCACAAGACGGATGTCGATGGCGTTCACCTCCGGCTGCAAAACGCAGATCAGGTCAAGAGCGCCTACCGCGCGATTCAGGCCTCGGTTGCAGAAAAAGCGGGAGCCGAGCATTTTGCCGGAGTCACGGTGCAGCCGATGATTCGGCGCGACGGATATGAACTGATTCTCGGCAGCAGCGTCGATGCGCAGTTCGGGCCGGTGATCTTGTTTGGCTCGGGCGGAGTGATGGTTGAGGTCTATCGCGACCGCAGCCTGGCGCTGCCACCGTTGAACACCACCCTCGCACAGCGCTTGATGGAACGAACAAAAATCTTCGCGGCGTTACAAGGTGTGCGCGGGCGCAAACCGGTAAATCTTCCTGCGCTTGAGGAACTCCTGGTGCGCTTCAGCCAGTTGGTGATGGAGCAGCCGTGGATCAAAGAGATCGACATTAATCCGCTACTGGCAACGCCGGATCAACTGCTGGCACTGGATGCGCGAGTTGTCGTGCATGATTCGACGATGACGGCCGAGCGGTTTGCCGCGGCCCACGATTCGTCCTTACCCGGCACAGTACGTTTGGGAGTGGAAACTGAAAGATGGCACGCCTGTTACGATCCGGCCGATCCGTCCTGAAGATGAGCCGCTCATGGTTCAGTTCCACCACACGCTTTCCGAGCGCAGCGTCTACCTCCGATATTTCTGCTCATTAAGTTTGAGCACCAGGGTGGAACACGAGCGGCTGGTGCGCATCTGTTTTGGCAGCTACGATCGCGGATTTGCCCTGGTTGCCGATCGTACCAATCCCGACACGGGCCAGCACGAAGTACTGGGCGTCGGCCGCTTCAGCGCCATCAATCGCACGGAGGCCGAGGCTGCGGTGCTGGTTTCCGATCAATGGCACGGACGCGGGTTGGGTACCGAACTGCTGGCTGGCGTAGCGCGCGTGGCGCGCGAAGAAAAGTTCCGGCGCATCTCTGGTGAAATCCTGCGTGACAATTTAGCCACGCAAGCTATCTTCAAGAAGGTTGGATTCAAGTTGCGTGCGATGGACGATCCCTCGTCCGTATCCGCACTTCTGGAACTCTAGCGCCGCCTCAGCCGACAATCGCGGGTTTGTTGATTTCGAGCTGCGGCTCGAACTTCAGCGTCGTTCCAATGGCCCGTGAAACCAGGCACAATTTCTCAGCCCGTTTCAGAAGATCGAGCGCCTTCTCGCGCTCTTCCACCGAGGCGATTTTGAGGTTTGGGCGAACAATGATCTGCGTGAAGTTATATCCCGACTCGGTCTTGCGAATCGTGCCGCTGGCTTCCACCTGCAGATCGGTGAAATCGAATTGTGCCGTGCCGGCAATCGCTCGCAGAGTAGTTGTATAGCACCCGGCGACGGCAGCGAGCAGGAGTTCTTCAGGAGTCCATCGTCCTTCCAGGCCGCCGAACTCGGTCGGCGCCGTGAAATGAATGGCATTGGGTGCGGAATCAGATTTGGCCAGCCCGGTGCGGCCAGACGTCCACCATGCTGCTACTCGATATGCGTGCTCTTCGCTCATACGGTTCACGTCTCCTTGGGAGAAGTCTCTAAGATTCGTTGCGCCCAGCAGACGGAGCGACGTGGCTCAGCCATCGTCTGGGCAGGTAAAGAGGTGCGTTTAGGCAATTTCCTCTCTTGGCGAAAGCCCGCGCTCTCGCTCAATCTTCTGGATCTGCTCGCGAAGCCAGCGCGCCAGCGCCTCTTCCATCTCCGCCTGACTCCCCGTACGGTAGAGGTCATCCACAGTCTGGCCGTGGTCGCCGACTTGGATGAAGCGGCAAGGGACCGCCTCGGATTTCTGGGCGGCAGGAACAAACTGCTGCAGCAAACAGCTCTCGCAAGGCAGCGGACGGGCTGCATGGCTGAAATTCGGGCAGATGGGCGAGTCCTCAAAAATTGCTGGGGCGCGCCAGGGCGCGTGTGGCGAGCGGCCGTAGCCTCCGTCTTGCAGGAAACTCAACTCGAACCGAAGCACATCTAGAATGTCACGACTGTCTTGAGCCATAGGGCACCTCGATTGAGACGTAGCATGCCAGAGGTAACGGGGGAACTCCGTGCATAAGGTCACCGGGATTCGTGATTGTGGTCACACCCGGCTGGACCGATTGCCCGGATCACGACCTCATTTAGCCCAATTTTGGAGGACTCCGGGAATAGGTTGTGTGATTGGGATCACAATGTGATGTGATTTGAGCCCTTATTGGGACAACCGGAGTGGCACGACGCGATACGTCACTCCACCGTCACTTGTTGGCCTTGCGGTGCTAATCACATTTGATAGTGATTTCAATCACGATTCGAGGAGCCCGAAAGAAGTCATCCAATCGAGAAACATGAGACTTCCTTGAAGGCGTCGTTAGGTGAAATTTCTGGCCTTGCCTCTCGTCGGGACGCAGCCAGCACAGACTCCTTGGCAGCCCGGTCGTGTCGGTTCAACGTTGTTAATTCCTGATTTCTGATCGTTCACCGGATTTTATGCAGAGAATATTTACGGTTCGTACGCGCAGCACGGTTCTGGTGCGAACAGGTCGCCGGTCATGGCGTACGCGCGGGCGCGCGAGCCTCCACAAACATTGCGCACGGGACAGCGTCCACACTTGCCTTTCAACTTCGAACTGTCGCGCAGCGACTCAAACAGCGGCGACTCGCAGTACACCTCCGCCAGCGATTGGGTGGTCACGTTGCCCGCCGAGAGCGGCAGGAATCGGCTGGGATACACCTCGCCGTGATGGTTGATAAAAACAAATCCCATGCCGTCGTTGACTCTCTTCGGCGCATAAGTGATGACATCAGCCTCGGTCATCCGGCCGTGCGATTCCCGCGCACGTTGTTGCAGAAGATAGCGCTGGTAGTGCGGCCCCTCGGTTGTCTTGATCTGAAAATGCACTCGCCTGGTCGCCGCATAGAGCCCGGCGAAAATCTGTTCGTGCTCTTGCGCACTCAGCATTTCGCCAGCCTGTTCCTTGCTCGTTGGAACAAAAAAGAAAACGTTCCACAGCGTCACGTCGAGGCGCGTCAGAAGCTCAATCATTGGCTCGACATCATGGAAATTTCGCCGCATCATGATCGTGTTGATCTGTACCGGCAACTCTACTTCATGGCACGCACCGATGATTTCGAGCATCTTCCGATGCGATCCCGCAATCGTCCAGTGTGCATCGTCTAACGCGGCAGTCGATCCGTGCAGCCAGAACGCGGCTCGCATCAAACCACATGCCTTCATCTCGGCGATCGCTTCGGCGTCTAACGACGGCGTAGGCAGCAAAGTCAGTGATGTGCGTAGCGATCGCTGCGAAGCAAATTCGATCACTGGAAACAAATCCGAACGCAGCAGTGGGTCGCCGCCCGTAAGCGCCAGCAGTGGCACGTGCATGCTGGCAATTTCCTCGACCAGATGAAAGGCTTCCGCTGTCGAGAATTGACGCCGGTCTCGCGAAGACTTCAACGAACGTGACGCTGCGCGAGCCGGTGTAGACTTCCAGTCACAGGCTTGCGTCATTTCCCACGTCACTTGCAACGGACGCGGCTGAAATCCCGGCCCGTTTAAAAGTTGATGGGATGCCGAGCGAATGCCTTTGGCACCAGGAACCGGTAAAGTGGATAAAGTTGGCACGTCCCGATGCTAGGTTTGGGCCTCCGCGGACGCTGTGCCTCAGTGCACGTCGAGTGGTGATAAACATCACAATCCAAACCAAAAGCCCCTGTGATTTCTGTCACATGGCGGCGTGACTTCTGCCATAGGTTCACTTCCGCCGTCATGTGATCCTACGACTGCCAGTGAGTTTCAGGATGCGGCCGAAAGCACGATACGAACTGCCATCCTGATAGCGGTAACGTGGCGAGTCAGAAGACGGGCCACTCTTGCTCTGTGATATCGTGCGTGAAAATGCTCTCTCAGGAGGAAAGCAACGTGAAACATCTCTCTGTTCGTAAGGCCCTGGTTGCTCTGCTGACTTGCGGAGTGATCGCGGTGTGCTCTTCATCGGCGGTGGCCCAGGACGCGGCCACTACGTACAAAGCGAAATGCGCCATGTGCCATGGCGCCGACGGGAAAGGCGGCAAGATGGGCACCCGCGACTTCGCTTCGGCTGAGGTAAAGGCTGAAACGGATGCGCAGCTCACCGACATCATCACTAAAGGTAAAGGCAAGATGCCGAGTTACGACGGCAAGCTGAAGGCAGAAGATATCAAGGGTCTGATTGCCTACATTCGCGGTTTGGCGAAGTAAGACTGTCGAAATAGCACCAGAAAAACAAAGGCGGCCTTAACCAGCCGCACGGAGAAGTTCAATTCTGAAGGATTGGCGGGTGAGAGCATGTCCACGCGAACAACACGGAGTACTTTTGCGTCCGGAGTTGCCCTCACCCTTCTTTTAACCACCGGGTTCGCCCTCGCCGCTGCCAAAGAGCCTCCGAAACCTACCGCTGACGAATGCCTCGCCTGCCATAGCGACGCCACGCTCACTCACGACGTGAACGGCAAGACCAGTCAGCCTGCACGTCGATCCGCAACATTTTAAAGATTCCATCCACGGCAGCATGTTCACCTGCGTGGATTGCCACACGGACGTAAAGAGTGCCGCGCACGAAACGACTCCCAAGAAAATTTCATGTGCCACCTGCCACGCCGACGAACAAGGCGCGTACGATCGCAGCTTCCACGGCAAGGCCGTCCAGGGAGGCAACATCAACGCCGCCACCTGCGTCGACTGTCACGGTAGCCCGCACGAGTTGCTGCCCGCGAGCGACCCGAAATCGCAGGTGCACCACACCAACATCCCGGCGACCTGCGGCGCCTGCCACAGCCAGAAATTTGTGATGGAAGATGGCGGTCAGAGCGCGCAGATGGTCGCCTCGTATCAGCAGAGCGTCCATGGACATGCGGTCGCCGCCGGATCAGAGAAGGCTGCAGTCTGCACCGACTGCCACGGCACGCACGAGATTCTCGACGCGAAGGATGCGAAGTCTCCGATCTTCAAGTTCAACGTTCCGATGACCTGCGGCAAGTGCCACGACGCGATCTCGAAGGAATTCCAGCAGAGCATTCACGGCACGGCGGTCGCCCAAGGCAACTGGCAGGCGCCGGTCTGCACCGATTGCCACGGGATTCACTCGATCAAGGCGCACCTCGACCCAACTTCTCCGGTGAACGCCGCAGAATCTGGCCCAGGCCACTTGCGCCCGCTGCCACGAAGGCATGCGCCTCTCGCAGGAGTTCGGCATCGAGGGGCGCCGCGAAACGACTTATCTGGCGAGCTATCACGGACTGGCGGCGCGCGGAGGATCGCAGGTCGTCGCCAATTGCGCCAGCTGCCACGGCGTGCACAACATTCTTCCTTCGAGCGATCCGCGGTCCACGATCAATCACGCCAACCTCGCCCGCACCTGCGGTCAGTGCCATCCGGGCGTCACGGAAAAGTTCACCGCCGCAAAGGTACACGTGGATGCGCCGCTCTCGGCCGACGTCGGCAGCAAGGCGGTCCGCTGGATTCGCGCCTTCTATCTCAGCATGATCTTCATGGTGATCGGCGGCATGCTGCTGCACAACTTCGTCATCTGGCGCTCCAAAGTGATCTGCCCGCCGCAGGATGCAGCACAGTTTCGTCATGCGCATGCCGCTGCGCTTCCGCCTGCAGCACGCCACGCTGCTCACCAGTTTCATCCTGCTGGTGCTGACCGGATTCGCCTTGAAATTCCCCGTATTCGTGGTTCGCCTCCATGCTGTCGCTGGGCGAGCACATGCGGCGACTCGTGCATCGCATCGCGGCGGTCATCCTGATTGGCGTGAGCATCTATCACATCTTCGACGTCGCCTTCAGCCGCGAAGGACGCAAACTGGTTCGCGATCTGTTCCCCACGCTGGACGATGCCCGGGGTGCGTGGCAGAATGTCTGCTACTATCTCGGTCTCAGTTCGCGCAAGCCGGAGTTTGCCCGCTTCAACTACGCGGAGAAGGCTGAATACTGGGCTCTGGTCTGGGGCATGATCGTGATGGCCGTGACCGGAATCATGCTGTGGGCCAAGGTTCTTGTCGGCAATCATCTGCCGCGCTGGTGGCTCGACGTCGCGACCGCGATTCACTTCTATGAAGCCGTCCTGGCGACCCTGGCGATCATCGTCTGGCACTTCTACCAGGTGTTCTTCGATCCGGATGTTTATCCGATGAACTGGGCGTGGTGGGATGGAAAGATGACACTGCACCACTACCGCGACGAGCATGGCCTCGACACCGCAGCACTGAATGAAACGGCCCTAGCAGAAGACGAGAGCGCGCCGGAACCGGCGCACGAAGAGCCCGAGGCAGCAGAGGTCAATCATGGACACTGAGAAAACGCCGCCTCCAGTTGAGCCACGGCACGGTTTGCGCATGCTAATGCGCAATTCGGTCAGCCTCGCGGGCGTGGCGCTCGCCATCGTGAGTGTCGCGAATATTTTTCTCTTCGTCCTCATCGATGCACATCGCCACCAAAGCAAGCCCCTACATCGGGATTCTCGCTTACATGGTGTCGCCCGGCTTCCTGGTTCTTGGTCTGCTGCTAATGCTCGTCGGTGTGCTGATCGAGCGGCGGAAGAAAGTCGCTCCAACCGAGTTCTATCCCCGCATTGATCTCAACGATCCTGCGCAGCGCAGCGCGGTCATCTCTTTCACGACATTCCTGGTTGTATTCGTCGTCGTCAGCACCGCCGGCAGCTACAAAGCCTACGAGTTCACCGAATCAGTATCGTTCTGTGGACAGCTGTGCCACACGGTGATGAGTCCGGAGTACACGGCGTACCAGCTTTCTCCGCATGCCCGTGTAGCCTGCGCCGATTGCCACGTGGGGCCGGGCGCGACCTGGTTTGTGAAGTCGAAGCTTTCCGGCAGCCGACAGGTGTTCGCCGCCATCTTCAATACGTTCCCGCGCCCCATTCCTTCTCCCGTGAAGAATCTGCGTCCGGCGCAGGAAACGTGCGAGCAGTGCCACTGGCCGAAAAAGTTCTACGGCGGACAGCTGAAGGTCTTCTCGCACTACGCCAACGATGAAAAGAACACGCTGCGCCAGATTCGCATGCTCATCAAGACCGGCGGCGGAGATCCCGCGACCGGCGCGCCCGAAGGCATCCACTGGCACATGAACATCGCCAACAAGATCGACTACGTGGCAGCCGACGAGAAGCGCCAGGTCATTCCCTACGTTCACGTCGAAGACCAGCAGGGACGCGTCACCGAGTATTACGCGAAGGACTCAACGCTCAGCAAAGATCAGATTGCCAAGACCGAGCGCCACCACATGGATTGCGTCGACTGCCACAACCGTCCCACTCACATTTATGTTCCGCCGGATCAGTCGGTCGATCAGTCTCTGCTGGCGCGCCGCATCGACGTTTCCCTGCCCTTCCATCAAGCAGGAAGCCGTCACCGTGTTGACTGCGACATACAACACCACCGATGCCGCCATCCACGGCATTGCCAGTGGCGCTGCAGGACTTCTACGAGAAGCAAATATCCTGACGTCGCCAAGACCAAGCAACTCGAGATTCGCAACGCAGTCACCGAAGTTCAGCAGATCTTCAAGCGCACCACCTTTCCCGAAATGAAGTTGAACTGGCAGACGCATCCCAATAATCTCGGCCACTACTACTACACCGGATGCTTCCGCTGCCACGACGGACAGCACGTCAGCTGCCGACGGCAAAGTCATCAGCAAAGACTGCAACCAGTGCCACACGCTCATGTCGGAAACCGAAGGCGTCGCCACTGCCACTGCCGAAGCAGCACCAACGTTCAAACATCCCGTCGATATCGGAGACCTAACCCAGGTCAGTTGTGCTGATTGCCATACCGGAGGCACCGAACCGTAAACGCTTGAACGTGCGTTAGTTGCGATCCTCCTCGCGCTGAACTCCGCGCCCTGTCCAATTCCCTTCCGCGGAAAGTGTGATTCTAATCACACCCTCCTGTGAACGTACTCCCCGACATCCACACCCCCTACGAGGCATCCTTAAAACATCGTTGCGGTCACGCCAGTGGTTGCCGTCGATAAGTCAGGAAAAGGGGATGTCATGAAGCGCAAATTCAAGACCATGGACGCCAACGAGGCGGTCGCCAACGTCGCCTACCGCGTAAGCGAGGTGATCGCCATTTATCCCATCACCCCTTCGTCGCCGATGGGCGAGTGGGCGGACCAGTGGGCGTCGGAAGGCGTTCCCAACGCCTGGGGCAGCGTGCCTCACGTGGTCGAAATGCAGAGTGAAGGCGGAGCGGCGGGCGCGGTGCATGGCGCGCTGCAGACCGGATCGCTCGCCACGACGTTCACCGCGTCGCAGGGATTGCTGCTGATGATCCCCAACATGAACAAGATTGCCGGCGAACTGACGCCGACGGCGTTCCACGTCACGGCGCGCACGCTGGCCACGCACGCGCTGTCGATTTTCGGCGATCACTCCGACGTGATGTTCTGCCGCGCCACCGGATGGGCCATGCTCTGCTCGAACTCCGTGCAGGAGGCCATGGACCTCGCGCTGATCGCGCACGCCGCCTCGCTCGAAACCCGCATTCCCTTCCTGCATTTCTTCGACGGATTCCGCACTTCGCATGAAGTCAACAAGATCGAGATGCTGAACGAAGACGACATGCGCGCCCTGATCAACATGGACCGCGTCATCGAGCATCGCCAGCGCGCGCTGTCGCCCGATCATCCGGTGCTGCGCGGAACGGCGCAGAATCCCGACGTCTTCTTCCAGATTCGCGAGTCCGCAAATGCGTTCTACGACGTCGCGCCCGCAAAGGTTCAGGCGTCGATGGACAAGTTCGCCGAGGTCGTCGGACGCCAATATCACCTGTTCGACTACGTCGGCGCGCCCGACGCCGAGCGCGTGATCGTCATGATGGGTTCCGGCGCGGAAGCCGCGCACGAAACCGTCGAATATCTGAATGCCCGCGGCGAAAAAGTCGGCCTGCTCAAAGTCCGGCTCTATCGTCCGTTCTGCGTGAAGTCGTTCTTGCGAGGCTCTCCCCGCAACCGTGACGCCAGATTGCCGTCCTCGATCGCACCAAGGAATCCGGCGCGATCGGCGAGCCGCTCTATCTCGATGTGGTCAACGCGCTGCATGAAGGATTGAAGCTGGGCTACGGACAAGCTGCAGCTGCGCGCCCAAAGTCATCGGCGGACGCTACGGCCTCTCCTCCAAGGAATTCACTCCGGCGATGGTCAAGGCCGTCTACGACAACCTGAAGAAGCCCGAGCCCAAAGATCACTTCACGATCGGCATTCAAGACGACGTCACCCACACCAGCCTCGACTACGATGCCGACTTTCTCCACCGAACCCGACAGCGTGATCCGCGCTATGTTCTACGGACTGGGCGCAGACGGCACGGTCGGCGCCAACAAGAACTCCATCAAGATCATCGGCGAGAACACCGACAACTACGCGCAGGGATACTTCGTCTACGACTCGAAGAAATCCGGCGCGATGACCGTCTCGCACCTGCGCTTCGGACCGCAGCCGATCCATTCGAGCTACCTGGTTTCCAAGGCCAACTTCATCGCCTGCCATCAGTGGATCTTCCTCGAGCGCTACGACATGCTGAGCGCGCTGGTCGAAGGCGGCGTCTTCCTGCTCAACAGTCCCTTCGGCAAAGACGAAGTCTGGGATCACCTGCCGCGCGAAGTGCAGCAGCAGCTGATCGCGAAGAAAGCCAAGTTCTACGTGATCGACGCCTACCAGGTCGCGCGCGATACCGGCATGGGATCGCGCATGAACACCATCATGCAGGTCTGCTTCTTTGCGATCTCCAAGGTTCTGCCGCGCGACGAGGCCATCGAAGCGATTCGCGAATCCATTCGCCACACCTACGGCAGCAAGGGCGAAGAGGTCGTCAAGAAGAACATGGCGGCGGTCGATGAAACGCTCGCGCATCTGTTCGAAGTGAAGATTCCCGACACCGTCACCAGCAAGACCGAAATCCCGCCGCCTTCCCCGGCGCTCCGAAGTTCGAGCGCGACGTTCTCGGCACGATTTACGCCGGCCACGGCGACGAACTTCCGGTCAGCGCTTTCTCGTGCGATGGCACCTTCCCCACCGGCACTGCGAAATGGGAGAAGCGCAACCTGGCGCTCGAAATTCCCGCGTGGGATTCGAAGATCTGCATCCAGTGCGGCAAGTGCGCCATGGTCTGCCCGCATGCCGTCATCCGCATCAAGGTCTACGACAGCAAGCAACTGGAGGGCGCTCCGGCGACCTTCAAGTCGTGCGACGCCCGCGACAAAGAATGGGCCGGCATGAAGTACACGATCCAGGTCGCACCCGAAGATTGCACCGGATGCGGCGTCTGCGTCGACGTCTGCCCGGTCAAGAACAAGAGCGAAGTGCGGCTGAAGGCGATCAACATGGTTCCGCAGCCTCCGCTGCGCGCGCCCGAGAGCGAGAACTGGGAATTCTTCCTCAAGATTCCTGAACTCGATCGCCGCAAGATCAAGGTCGGTAGCCATTCGCCAGCAACAGGTGCAGGAGCCGCTGTTCGAGTTCTCCGGCGCATGCTCCGGATGCGGCGAGACTCCTTATGTGAAGCTGGTTTCGCAACTCTTCGGCGACCGCGCGGTCGTCGCGAATGCGACCGGCTGCTCTTCGATCTACGGTGGCAACCTGCCGACGACGCCGTGGGCCAAGAACGCCGATGGCCGCGGCCCGGCCTGGTCCAATTCGCTGTTCGAAGACAACGCCGAGTTCGGCCTGGGCTTCCGGGTTTCGATCGACAAGCAGACCGAGTTCGCGCACGAACTGCTCCGCCGCGTCGCTGGCGCTGTGGGCGACGATCTGGTCACGGCGCTTCTCACCGCAAAACAAAAAGACGAATCCGACATCTACGAGCAGCGGCAGCGCGTCGACGTCCTGAAAGAGCGCTTGCACAAACTCAACTCGCCCGAGGCCAAGCAACTCCTTGCCCTCGCCGACATGCTGGTGAAGAAGAGTGTATGGATCATCGGCGGCGACGGCTGGGCGTATGACATCGGCTACGGCGGCCTCGACCACGTGCTGGCCAGCGGACGCAACGTCAACGTGCTGGTGCTCGACACTGAGGTTTACTCCAACACCGGCGGCCAGGCGTCGAAGTCGACGCCGCGCGGCGCTGTCGCCAAGTTTGCCGCCGGCGGCAAGCCCGGTCCCAAGAAAGATCTCGGCCTGATGGCCATGACCTACGGCAACGTCTACGTCGCCAGCGTCGCCATGGGCGCCAAGGACGAGCACACGCTCAAGGCCTTCCTCGAGGCCGAGGCCTACGACGGGCCCAGCATCATCATCGCGTACTCGTCGTGCATCGCCCACGGCATCGACATGACGACCGCGATGACCGACCAGAAGGTCGCGGTCGAGTCCGGCCAGTGGCTGCTCTATCGCTACAACCCGGAGCGCACGGAGGCGGGCGAGAATCCGCTGATGCTCGATTCGCGCGCACCCACCCGCAAGGTGCAGGAATTTCTGCTGCAGCAGACGCGCTTCAAGATGCTTACCAAGAGCAAGCCGGAAGACGCCGAGCGGCTGTGGAAAATGGCGCAGCAGGACGCCGAGCGCCGCTACCGCATGTACGAATACATGGCCAGCCGCAAAACCGAACCGGCAGCGCCACCGAAAGAAACACCGGCAAAGCCCGCAGTCACAGAAGAGAAAACGCCAGCCGGAGCAGCGAAATAAGGGTGCCCCATTTCACGCGCGTTGTTCGCGCGAGAAGTGGGGACTTGGCTTGGTCGCGTAAAAGGAACAAGGAGAACTCGATGATCGATCTCAGCACCAAATATCTCGGCTTGAACCTGCGCTCCCCTCTGGTGGTCTCGGCCTCTCCTCTCTCGCGCGATGTGGACGGAATCTGCCGCCTGGAAGAAGCCGGCGCGTCCGCCGTCGTTCTCTACTCCCTGTTCGAGGAACAGTTGCGCCAGGAAGAATCCGACCTCGACTACCACCTCGCCGCCGGCACCGAGAGTTTCGCCGAGTCGCTCACCTATTTCCCCCAGGCCAGCGAGTTCCACACCGGCCCTGAGGGATATCTGAATCACATTCGCAAGGCCAAGTCCGCGGTGAGGATCCCGGTCATCGCCAGCCTCAACGGCTCCACCCTGGGCGGATGGACTAAGTTCGCCGGCGAAATCGAACGCGCCGGCGCCGACGCTATCGAGTGCAACATCTATTACATCCCGACCGACCCGAAGCTGACTGCGGCCGATATCGAGAACGCTTACATCGACATCTTCACGTCGGTGAAGACCACCGTCACGATTCCAGTCGCCGTTAAGGTGAGCCCGTTCTTCAGCAACATGGCCAACATGGCGCAGCGCCTCGATGACGCCGGTGCCGATGCACTGGTGCTGTTCAACCGCTTCTATCAGCCTGATATCGATCTCGAGGAATTGGAAATTCGTCCCAATGTGCTGCTGAGCACGCCGCAGGCACTGCGCCTGCCGCTCACCTGGATCGGAATTCTTTACGGACACCTGAAAGCCCACCTCGCCGCGACCAGCGGAGTCCACGGCGCCGAGGATGTCATCAAGCTGCTGATGGTCGGTGCCAACGTCACCATGATGTGCTCGTCTCTTATGCGTCATGGCGTCAATCACCTGCGTCACGTCGAGCGCGAACTGCGCGACTGGATGGAGGAACACGAATATGAATCGGTTAAGCAGATGCAAGGCAGCATGAGCCAACTCAACTGCCCTGATCCCGGCGCCTTCGAACGGGCCCAGTACATGCGTGCCGTAAAGGGCATGCAACATCTTCACATGGCAGGATGGCGATAAATGGCGGCAAAGGTTCTCAGCATCGATCGGGGCTCGAGCGTTCGGAACGGGACAACTTCGAGTCGTGCCGTAAACGCC
The DNA here is from genome assembly GCA_963786095.1 of uncultured Acidobacteriaceae bacterium. Classification (GTDB taxonomy): domain Bacteria; phylum Acidobacteriota; class Terriglobia; order Terriglobales; family Acidobacteriaceae; genus Sulfotelmatobacter. The sequence goes on from CAWAXV010000021.1 coordinate 528,364, forward strand.
GCGAATCTGTCCACAGCTCTGGCCACTGAGGCAAGCCGTCAGGCGGGCGGATCCGTGTCCAATCATCGTGCCGCAGACTTCGCTCCGCAAGACGCCGCCACAATAAAAGCGCGCCGCGAACGCCGGCAGGCTCTGATTCTGCCGCGCGAACATGGAGCATGGGGCCTCCTTCTGGTTCCCATGGTCACCGCCGCAGGAGTCGCCCTCCGCGAAAGCAGCCACATGCTCCCCGTCCTTCTCTTGTTGACTGCCGCTCTCGCCCTGTTCTGGCTGCGCACCCCAGTGGAAAGCCTGCTGGGCACAAGCGCCATGCGTGCTCAGACAAAAACCGAGCGCCGCGAGGTTGCCTTCGTCATCGCCGCATTGGCGGCCGTGACTGCTCTTGCTCTTGGAATCCTGCTCTGGGCCGGACGCAATCCAATCCTGTGGCCGATCGGCATCGCTGCGGGACTGGCCTTCGTAGGCCAGGGAATGCTCAAGCAACTCGGACGCAGCACTCGCATGCTTTCCGAAATTGTCGGCACAATCGGACTGACCTCGTCCGCCCCGGCCGCCTACTACGTCATCACTGGAAAATTCGGTGCAACCGCCTGGATGCTTTGGCTCGCGAACCTCATCTTCGCCGGCAACCAGATTCACTACGTCCAACTCAGAATCCACACTGCGCGAGTCGAAGGACTGAGAAACAAGCTCTCGCGTGGCTGGGCTTTCGCCCTCGGGCAGTTCGCCATGGCGGTTGTGTTATTGACGGCCGCGATGCGCGGATTCCTGCCCTGGATCGCGCTGCTTGCATTCGTGCCCCTACTCTTCCGCGGCTGGTTCTATTTCTTTCAGAAGCCGGGACCACTTCAGGTCCGCCAACTCGGCTGGGGTGAGCTACGTCAGGCCATCGCCTTCTGCGTCCTTTTTATAGGCGCATTCGCCCTGGCGGGTTAAACGCCCAAACCGCCCTGCAACCTGCTTATATCTTTATTCGCGAGATTTTATGGAGTGATGACCGCAGCCCCATCCACGGCATCATTTTTCACCGCAATGAGCGCCTCGTTGGCCTGATCCAGCGAGAACACGGTCACCTTAGGCTTCATCCCAATCTGCGCCGCCAGCGTGAGGAAGTCCCGCGCGTCAGCACGCGTCATGTTCGCCACACTACGCAGTTGCCTCTCACCCCAGAGCAGGGTGTCGTAGTCGAACTCAGGAATGCGATCCAGATGAATCGCATTGATCGCGACCACTCCACCCTTGCGCAGGCTTGCGAGCGCAGCGATCACCACGTCGCCACTCGGTGCGAACGTCACAGCGCGATCGAGGTCGACTGGCGGCTTCTCGTCTTCACTGCCAACCCAAGTCGCGCCCAACGACTCTGCCAACGCTCGGTGGGACTTTCCTCGCGTGGAAACATAGACCTCACATTTCCACGCGCGCAGAACATCGATCGCCAGATGAGCCGACGCACCAAAGCCAAACAGTCCCACGCGTTCGCCCGCTTCAACACCGGCCACGCGCAGGCTGCGAAATCCAATGATGCCGGCGCACAGCAGAGGAGCCGCGTGCAGATCATCGAGCGTATCCGACAACGGGAAAACAAAGTCGTTTCGCGCGAAGGCGTACTCGGCGTATCCGCCTGCGACCGTGTAGCCGGTGAACGTGGGTGAGTCGCAAAGATTCTCGAGACCCTTCTGACAGTACGAGCAGGTGCCATCGGTGCCACCGAGCCATGACACGCCGACGCGCGTGCCGACTGGAAGCTCAGCCGTCGCCCCGTCAACAATCTCGCCCAGCGATCTGATGGCCGGGAATAATTCTCAACTGTTTGGCCGGCAGATCGCCTTCGACGATGTGAAGGTCAGTGCGGCACACACCACAAGCACGCACGCGCAGCAACACGTGGCCAGATCTGAGCCGTGGGTTCGCGACGTCACTAATCTGGAGAGGACGGTTCGAAACAGGTTGCGGCGCAGTGAGAATGGCGGCCTTCATGGGGGTGCCCTATGATTACAAAAGAGGCGCGCCTGACGCCATCGATATGCACCTTCGAGTCGTTCCAACTTACTTTGCGGCTGGAACCAGTTCCAGAGTCTCCACCTCGAAAGGTGCTAGGTGAAACGTATGTTGCCCTGCCGCACGAAAGGGGATGACCGTCGTCGTTCCGCCAGGGGTCTTCCATGGACTGCGTGCGACGAAAGCCTTGGGTGCGTCAGCCGGCAGTTCCAGTAACGCTGCGAGGCTCGCGCTAAACTCCTGAGCGTGGTCGCTCGGGTTGCGCAGCGTCACGATTGCTTTCCCTGGCGACCACGAGGCCCATCCATACACTTCAAGACGTGCGGGATCACCGCCAATCCAGTGCGAGTCTTCGAGCGTCTGTGCGTTGTCGCGCGACCACTTCGCTGTCTCAGCCAGCACGTCCCAATCTTGCGTCGAGAGCAGCGACGGCGTGATGTACATCTCCTGCAGCTGCGTTCCGGTGCCGAAGTACGAGTGCACTTCGTCCGGGAAGTCGTGGCCGGGATCGACGCCGAGGCGCTCCGCGTAGCGCGCATAGATCATTCCATGCAGCATGAGCGAGTTCAGGGGAAACAGCGGGCCTTCTTCGACGACCCAGCGATAAATCTGCGAGTCACGATAGGTGATCCAGCGCTGGCGGTTCGTACCGACCCCAGCGAAGCTGTGGTCGTCGCCACCTCGCCAGATCGAGTCGGCATACAGCAACCAGAAGGGTGATGGGTACGTGCCGGTGGTGAGGTTGACGTAGAGGTCTGGCTTCTTCGCGCGCAATTCGCCGATGAGATGGATGGCGGCGTCGAAGTCGCTGTCGAACTCGCTGCCCTTGATCACTTCGTTCGCGTTGCCGGTGCCATCGAACTTGAATTGGTTGATGCCGTACTTGTCGATGAGGTCGAGACAAGTGTCGCGAAAATAGCGATAGTATTTTGGACCTGACAGCGCGAGTCCACCTTCGTTGGTTTCGAATCCCTGGGCGTGTGCGTTGGCCAAACGCTGTTGCTTTGGCCCATCGTAGCCGCCCCACGGCGAGAGCCAGATGCCGGGCGCAGCATCGTATTTGGCAGCGGTCTCGGTCACAGGCGTAAGTCCATGAGGAAAGCCGGGATTAAACTTCCATAAAGTAGTGGGATCGTCCCAGCCATCATCGAAGAGAAAGCTGTCGAGTTTCACGCCGCGTTGCTTCGTGAGCTGCTCGCCGAAGCTCTGCACCACGTTGACCGCACTCTTCTCGTCGTAGCGATCGAAATATCCGAGGTCATACCACGAGTTGTAATGCAGGAACGTTCGATAAGGATGCGCGCGCTCGAGTTCAACATACCTCAGAAAGTCGCGGCGCAGTTGCGAGGAATGCGTCACCCCGAACACCGACGAGTACGTCACGCTCTGTCCTGCCTGCAGGGGGAGTTCGCGCGAAAGCCAACAGGTAGCACGGTCACCGCGTACACGACAGTCGGAGAGGGGATGCTCGAAAGCAAAAAACCAGGTTCCGGCGGTGACTGGCGATCCCTTTACACGGCCAGATACTACGGCGCCAGGAGCGACCGCATCGACAAGTCCGATCTGGGCGAGCGCAAACGGCTGGTCAGCCGCGTGAACGGTAACCTCCTGACGAACATAATTCGCACCCTCGCGGAGAATTGCTTTCCAGGTGACGCGAAGCTTCCCAGAAGAGTCTTCAAGCTCGATGCGAATCTGGCGGCCGGGCACGCGATCCGCGCCTTTCGACGAGTTGATTGCGGCAGGAATTTCTTCGAGAACAGGCGGCGCAAGCATCTTGAAATCGGACGAACGCAAGACGCTTCCCTCTTTGGGCACGAACTCAAAAGCGTTGTCGAGCGGCAAAGCTATTCTGGTGAACTGGTTGGTAAGACTCTGCCACCGTAACGCTCCACCATGGATGGTCCAGGTCGCCCGGATGGCATCGTTCTCAAGAGAGAGGATGTCACCTTGTTGTCCTGGACTTCACGGTGGCGGCCGTCGATGTGTGAACCAAAGTGAACACGAGCCCGAGCATCATGAGCAAGCGAGCGCAATTAAAATGAAGGCGTGACATTTCTTGATTTTCCTTGTGAAAGCAGACGAAATTTCGGTAGTGGTGCAATTTGGGACGCGCAGGGCCGGTAAAGACCGAGATCCATTCGCTCCGCCTGAAAAGCGGCTTCGCTCAGGATGACACCGTCTTATGAGTCCAACAAACTCCGTTCCGAATTCCAGCCCAACAGAGTACGGGACGAAACTTCCTGAAACAAGAAGAAAGAAACCGCAACCTGGCATGAATTCAAGTTTCGAAGTGGCCCGAAAAACGGCGAAAACTGGGCCTGTTTCGTTCTTCCAGCGGATTTTACTTTCGCTACGATTTGACTTGACTTTCGCCATAATCGAAAGTAATAGTTTTAACTCGTAATAATATGAAAGTTGTTGCCCGGAGGCTGCCATGCGTGTCTGCCGTCGCGGTGAGAGTTCGGTTGCCGGACTCATCCTATTTATCGCACTACTGAGCTCGATCGTCGCCTTCGGGCAAGGCAGCTACACAGCCCAGGTGCGAGGCACGGTTGCCGATCAGACGGGCGCGGTTGTACCGGGCGCCAAGTTGACTATGACCAACGATGACACAGCGATCGCCACGTTGGCTACGACCGACAGCAACGGCCGTTACGTCTTTAACGGATTGCGGCCCGCGAGCTACACATAAGGTGGAAGCCACCGGCTTCCGCGAAGTAGTGCGGACGGGATTGGTGCTGGCGGTGAGCCAACAGGCCACGGTGGATTTTGTCGTCGAACCTTCGTCGACCACGAAACCGTCACCGTGACCGAGACCGCGCCGCTGCTGGATACGGGAAGCTCATCGCTGGGCACGGATGTTACGAACGAGTTCGTCAGCCGCATGCCACTGCAGGGCCGGGACGCCACGCAACTGGTGTATCTGTCGGCTGGAGTTACGAAGCTGAACAATGCGGATGCCTATCCAGCCGGAACTGACTTTTCCTCCAACGGGCAGCGTTATGGCTCGGCGGAAATCCGGCTGGATGGCAATCTGGCGACCGGTCCGGAACAGGGGGAGGGGGCAACCAACAATCTGAGTTACATGCCGTCGACCGAGGTGATCCAGGAATTCAAGGTGCAGAACAACAGCTTCGCGGCGGAGTTTGGCAGCAACGGCGGGACGGTGGTGAATGTTCTGATGAAGTCGGGGACCAACAAATTTCACGGGAGCGGCTGGTGGTTTGGGCAGCGGCCGTGGCTGAACGCCAACGATTTCTTCTCGGCGCGGAATGGAGTGCCGCGGGGGGGCGGGACGCACGATCAATACGGGTTTTCCCTGGGCGGTCCCATCTTCAAAGGGAAGACCTTCTTTCTGGTTGATCTGGAGAGACAGAGAAACATCTCGAAGAACCTGGTCAGCGCGCAGAGTTCCGACTGCCTGGAGCGGCAAGGCAACTTCACCCAGACACTGACGCAGGATACCAACGGGAATACCGTGCCCGTGCAACTCTTCAACCCCTTCGATGTCGACTCGAATCCAGCAAGTCCTACTTATGGCGACCGGCAGCCTTTTCCGGTTGATCCAACCACGGATAGCACGGAAGTAGTTCCCACAGCCCTGATGAGCCCGGTCTGGAACCTGCTGAACGCTAAGAATGCGTTTCCCCTGCCTACGGGTCCGGTCGACAGCTCAGGAATGAATTTCAATGCGCCGGTCACCGAAACCACGCCCTCGACCCAATTTGATATCAAGCTGGACCACCAACTCACGAACAATGTCCATTTGATGGGCCGGTATAGCCAGAACAGTTCTCATGACACGACTCCCGGGCTTGTTCTTTGATGGGTCGGAGACGCAAGTGACCACGCGCAACGTGGCTCTGGAGCACGCCTGGGCGCTGACGTCCGAACTTGCTTCTGACCAGCCGGTTTGGGTTGGAGCGCTACTATCAGAACGAAACACCGCAGACGGTCGATCCCGCGCAGTTCGGGTTTCAATCGATTCTGACGGAAGCCAACAACATCATGAAGATGACTGAGGTCAAGGTCGACAACTATGTCGGATGGTTGAACCTGGCCAGTGTTGCATTAACACCATCAATGGGCACACGCAGTACGTCTACTCCTCGTCGCTGAACTGGGTGAAGGGGAACCACGTGCTGAAGTTTGGCGGCGAGCAACGGCTGTTCTTCAACAATTTCTTTCAACCCGACGACGCGACCGGGCTGTTTCATTTTTCCGGGAGCACAACAGCGCAAAATGCCTTTTTCGATCCTAATACCGCAGGATGGAGACGCGATGGCGGCGTTGGAACTGGGATGGCCGACCGACGGCCACATCAACATTAAGCCGGCGGTGCTGGAGAAATCCAAGCAGACCGACTTCTACGCGCAGGATGACTGGAAAGCGACGTCCAGGCTGACGCTGAGCCTGGGATTGCGTTACGAGTGGAGCGTGCCCTACACGGAGCGCTACAACCGCATCCAATTCAGCAATTTCACAGGAAACAGCGGGGTTACGGTGGATCTGACTCCGCCCCGCCATCGAGCGGGATGTCGTGGACAATAATGGGAATCCCGTTGACTTGAGCAGCCTGGGGCTGGGACCAACGCAGTTGCTGGGAACCACGGTGTTTCCGAGTTCGGGCAATCGGCATGTTCCCATCGACCGCAACAATTTTGGACCGCGGCTGGGCTTTGCTTACCAGGTCGCAAAGGACACGGTCCTCCGCGGCGGCGCGGGGACTCTTCTACGGGCTTTCGTCCGCTACCAACTTCCAGTATCCGGGAACGGCGTTCCAGGACTCGGCGAACTTCCACATCTCGCTGGACGGTGGCGTAACCCTTGCCCCGGGTTGGGCACTCAACAATGTGTTTCCCACGCTGCCTCCCAACACGCTTCCGCAGGCGCAAGGAACCAACTACGGTGCGTTGGCGGAGTGGGGGCTGGGGAACGGCAACGATCTGGGGACAATGTCGGATCGCAACCCGGAGATTTATCAATGGAACCTTGGGCTGCAACACCTGTTGCCCGCCGGGATTGTCATCTCCGCCGACTATTCGGCGAATCGCAGCACGCACTTGCCCTGGGGAGGAGCAACGCGAAACCGCGATACGCTGCCGACGGCGGCGCGGAATCTGTGTGATTCGACGTGCCAGTCCAGCCTGGTGCCGAATCCATTTCAGGGAATGTTTACCGGGCCGAACGCGGTTTTCAACGAGCCTGATTCCATCTACAACAACGCCGACGATTCCGGATAGGCAATCTGTTGCGGCGTTTTCCGCAATTCGATGGGGACTTTGAGGGGCTGCCCCTGATAGCGGCGAGTTCCTGGTACAACGGGCTGCTGGTGCGGTTCCAGAAACGGGCCAGCCACGGGTTGAGTTTTGAAGGAAACTACACGTGGTCGAAGGCGACTGACTACTCGTCGTATGGGGCGAACAGCTTCATCTTCTTCGATGGGTCGGGCTGGGAAATCCGCAGGACATCAATAACCTGAGAGCGGAACACTCGATTGGGGCCAATGACACGCCGCAGCGCTTTGTGCTGGCGGCTGTGTACGATCTGCCGTTCGGGCGCGAGCGGTGGATGGGTGGAAACATGAACCGGGTGCTGGATGCGGTCGTGGGCGGCTGGTCGCTCGAACGCGTCTTCTGACGCTGCAATCCGGGACAACCCATCCCCTTCGCCTTGGCCAATTCGAGCATTGCCGATGGACAGCAGCGGCCGAATATCACTTGCTCGAATCTCGGGACCGGGCTCAGCTTGCATGACGTGGCTTTCTCCAACGACCCGAACGCAAGCTACTATCAACGGCAATTGCTTCAGTATTCCTGACGACCAGGTGCCGGGCAACGCTCCGCGGTTCTCCGCCAATGCGCGAGGGCAAGGGATCAAGAATATTGACATGGGGTTCTTTAAGGACTTCACGGTGCGACGAAGGAATGAAACTGGAACTGCGAGCCGAGTTCTTTAATCTCACCAACACGGTTCGTTTCCGGACACCCGATTCGTTCCTGGGAGATACCGATTTCGGCAAAGTCACCCGACGGCGAACCACCCGCGCAACGGCCAGATCGCGGTAAGGTTCGAGTTCTGACATGGGCTGGAGGCGCTCTGCGTGAGGCCTCCAGTTCTTCCCTTTCCCGATCAGTAGTGTATCTGCCGCAGCCGAATACCGAGGGCTGAACATGCAAAGACGATCTTTTCTAAAGGCTAGCGCGATGACACTGGCGGCGGGACTCGGCGCCAAATCGCTGCTCGCGCATGTCCCACCACACAATTTTGACCGGTACGATTTCGGATCGGGTCCGCCCGTGGCCGACCGTCTTTATCAGGGGCCCTTCTCCGCTGACGATTATCCGAGTTGGAATGTGGTCATGGCGGTGACTCCGTCGGGCGAAGTCGTGCCGAACTATGGGATGGGGCTCATCACCTACGTCTGCGACGAAGTCGGTCCTGCCAAGAAAGATGGCGAGACACTGGCACAATCGATTGAGAACCTGGTGAAACTTCCGCTGGGTTCGAAATTGTATCTGCGGGTGAACTGGAAAGATGTGCAGCAACGCGCCGGAAGGCTGGATTTGTGCGAGCACTGGAAGCTGACGTTTGACCTGGCGCGGAGGTATGGGAAACGTGTCGGGTTCCGGGTGATGGTGAGCAATCCCGACATAGCGGATTCCCCGGTGCCGGAATTTCTACGCGACAAGATCCCGATGGTGAAGTTAGGGGATTGGCTGAAACGCACCCGCTACGAACCGCGATACGACGACCCTGCTTTTCAAGCAGCCTTTCGCGAGTTGGTGGATCTGCTGGCTGACACCTACGACGGGCATCCGGACGTGGAGTATGTGGACACGTTTATGTACGGGTTCTGGGGTGAGGGGCATACGTGGCCGCTCGAGACAAACCCATTCCCTGATAATGTGACCGCGGAAAATACTTTCGTGAGCATGTTCCAGCATCAGATGGAACGGTGGAAGAAAACTCCGCTGGTCACGAATACGCAGCCGGACTTCAGTAAAGTGGGGAACTCGGAGCTCGTGGATCGCACGGTGCGGAGCTGGAATTGGCTGAGGACCGATACGATCTTCATTGAGAACGAGCAGATTGAAGAATTGAGCAACCGGCCGCCATGGACGGGGGTTTCGGTGGAAGTCGGAATGTCGGACGGTTCGCCGAAGAGCCTGAAACTGGACGACGGCGTGACGTATACCGACAACGTCGTGCATCACGCACAGGATGCGGGAGCGTGCTACTTCTCGCTGTGGAACTGGCACCGGATCCAGGCGGACCGGATTGTTAATTACTACCAGCAGTTTCCCGAGGCGATTGACGGATTGGCCCGGAAAATTGGGTATCGAGTGCGGCCGTCGTGGGTGTGGACGTATGAAGAGGGCGGCTATCCGGGATTGATCGTCGGATTGGTGAACGACGGAATTGCGGGCGTGCCAGGAGTGCTGCGGGTGTCGGTCACGAGCGAAGACGGAAAGGTGAATGTCGGCGGCAGTCTCGATGCTGGGTATCCGTTGCCGGGGAAAGTGCGGCAGGCGAAGCTTCCGTTGCCGAAGGGAACGAATTGGAAGGGGCTTCGGTTGAGGGCGGAGATCGAAGTGAAGGGGCAACGACATCCGGTGCGGTGGGCTTGCCGGCAAAAGCTGAATGAGGATGGCAGCTTGACGTTGCGCGGGACAGTCGGGCTTGGACAAGAGGATGTGACCGGCGGAATGCCCGCCACTGGCGGGTAAGTACAGTCGATTTTGAGATCAACACTTTCTTACGATCACGTCAGGTTTACGATCAATTCGGGATCAATTATGAAACGGAAGAACTGGTTCGCAACGTTCTTGATGCTGCTGTTCGCCTTGAGCTTGAGAGCTTCTCCTGATTCGGGAAACAGGATTGGACCAACTACGTTCGCATTGGCGCTTACGGGCTGAAGGGCGGTGACGCGCTCGAGATCGTGCGCAAGGCGCAGGCCAGCGGTGTGTTCGGGATCGAGGTGGACAACGATATTCCGGGGCGCTACGAGAGCTTCGTGAATCCTGAAGCGAAGTTGAAGGCGATTCATGACGTGGCCGTCGCAGCGCATGACGCCAAGAACTATGCGTTCGTATACATCGCGGGGACCGAGTGCATTACGGCGCACGCAGATCAGACGCCGCATACGCTGGCGAAAGAACATCCGGATTGGCTGCAGAGGAAGATCACGGGCGAACCGGCTGTTTTCGGCGGCGGGACAGCGTTTTGGATTCGGCCGGGGGACGAGGATGTGTGGGTGAGTCCTTATGCTACGGAGTGGCGGAAGATTTACATGGAACGCGTGCGACAGATCGCGGGGACTGGCATTGACGGAATTTATATTGACATTCCGTATTGGATGACGCATTTCGACGGCTGGGAGAACACGTGGGCGAGTTTTGATGACTATACGGTTGCGGCGTTCAAACGGGAGACCGGGCTGGATGCAAAGCACGATGTGAAAGTGGGAGATTTTTCGGATGCGGCATTTCGCAAGTGGGTAGAGTTTCGGATTCGGACGATTACAGATTTTCTGAGTGAGATTGACCGCACGGCGAAATCGGTGAACCCGCAGATCAAGACGATTCCGGAGATTTATCCGGGAATCGAGGAGTCAGCGGTTCGGGTGGGAGCCGACGTGTACAGTCTGTACGGGGTGGTGGACGTGATTGCGCATGAGTACTCGTTGGGCTCGGGTGGGATGGCGTCGGCGCGAAAGCCCCTCACCTGGTTTGAGTATCAGGTCGGAATGCATTCCTTCCGCGCGTTCGCGCAAGGCAAGGCGTCGTGGATTCTCAACTACTCTTGGGACGGCGATAAGAAAGTCGACAAGACCGAGGCCATGATGAACCTGGCCATGTCGGAGATCATGACGGGAGCGAATTTCTGGGACGCGCCGGGACATTCGATGGCGGGGTCGAACGATCTGCCGACGCGGAAGAAGATATTCGACTGGATTCAGGCGCATGAGAAGACATTTTACCTGCCGCGGGCACCAATCGATCCGATCGGCGTTTATTTCTCGCCGCAGACGCGGAATTTTTATGCGGAAGACTTCATCGCTTCGTATCGGGGAATTTTGATTCTGCTGATGCAGACGCATTTGGAGTTTCAGATTGTGACTCCGCGGACGCTGGCGGAGTTTCACGGGCAGACGCTGGTGTTGCCGAACGTGCGCGTGCTGAGCGAGGGCGAGAAGGCATCGTTGCAGGCTTTTGCGGCGCAGGGGAAGAAGTTGGTGATTACAGGAGCCGACGCGACGGGACTCGACAGCGGAAAGAACGTGGTCCGCATTGCTGACTGTCCAGGGAAGGCTTATAACGCGGCACTGGAAAAGGATTTCGCAGCAGCGTCTCCCGATTCTCAGCAGGCGTTTTTCGAGAGTCTGCAGGGCGGAGACACGGTGCGGATCAAAGCAGGCACAAAGGTAGCCACGTCAATTGCGCAGACTTCCGACCATCACATCAATTGCTTCTTTGCGAACTTTGCGGGGCTGCGTGGCGGCTCGAATCCCGTTCAGACTCCGCAGACCGGCGTGGAAGTCAGCGTGATTTCAAAGTCTGAGAGCAAGGGCTTCTTCCTCCCCTTCCTCGGAGAAGTAGAGCCAGTCAAGGGAGTGCGGCACGGCGACGTTATTACGTTCACGCTTCCAGCGATTACTAAGGGAGCGGTGTTCTGGTACGAACCTTAGCGAATGTTGGTCGCTCCCGGTTCCCAGCTTTTTGTTCGGGCGACGGCTTCGTTCCATCGTTCGCGCATGGACCGAGCCTGGGGTTCGGGCATGCGCGGTTCGAAGCTGCGATCCTTAGCCGAAACATTGGAGTTGAGATTCGATTTCCAGAGGCCGACGCCAAGACCAGCCAGATACGCGGCTCCGAGCGCGGTAGTCTCGGTGACGGCGGGACGAATGACGGGCACTCGGAGAATGTCAGACTGAAATTGCATGAGGCTATCGTTGGCTGCCGCGCCGCCATCGACGCGAAGCTCTGGTACGGCGTCGCCGGAGTCGAGACGCATTGCATCCAGCAGATCGGCGACTTGATAGGCAATGCTTTCCACCGCCGCGCGGGCGAGGTGACCTGAAGTGGTGCCGCGCGTGAGGCCGAAGATGGAACCACGGGCGTAGGAATCCCAATGCGGTGCGCCTAGGCCTACAAAGGCCGGAACGAAATAGACGCCACCGTTGTCGGGCACGGATTTTGCTAATACCTCGATCTCTTCTGATTTGCGAATCAATCCCAGGCCGTCGCGCAGCCACTGCACCACGGCGCCACCCACAAAGACGCTGCCCTCGAGGGCATACTCGGTCACGTCTTTTATTTTCCACGCGACGGTCGTGACCAGTTGGTTGGCCGACGGAACGGCGCGGCGGCCAGTGTTCTGGAGCATGAAGCATCCGGTACCGTAGGTGTTTTTTGTCATGCCGGGGCGAGTGCATCGTTGTCCATACAGCGCGGCCTGCTGATCTCCGGCGATGCCCGCGAGTGGGATGCCATCGAGACCCTGCGTTCCGCTCACTTCTCCGTATATCTCGCTGGAGGAACGGACGGCCGGCATCATCGCGGCCGGCACTCGAAACAGATTGAGGAGTTCGTGGTCCCATGCGCCGGTGTGAATGTTGAAGAGCATCGTCCGCGAGGCGTTGCTCGCGTCGGTTGCGTGAATGCGGCCCCCGGTCAGCTTCCAGATAAGCCAGGTATCCACTGTGCCGAAGGCGAGTTTCCCTGATTCGGCGAGGGCGCGCGCGCCGGGGACCTTTTCGAGAATCCAGGAAATCTTGCTGGCCGAGAAATAGGAATCGATCAAAAGGCCGGTTCGTTGCTGGATCAGAGGAGCGTGGCCCTCCCGTCGCAAGCGTTCGCAGAAATCGGCGGTGCGGCGGTCTTGCCAGACGATGGCATTGTAGACGGGTTCGCCGCTTTCGCGATTCCACACGATCGAGGTCTCGCGTTGGTTGGCAATGCCGATGGCTGCTATATCGCTGGGTCGCGCTCCAGCTTGGGCCATCGCATCAAGCGCCACAGCGATTTGCGAGGACGCGATTTGTTCAGGATTGTGCTCGACCCATCCGGGCTGCGGAAAGATCTGATCGAACTCTCGTTGGGCGAGGGCGCGAACGGTGCCCTCTTGATCGAACAAGAGAGCTCGCGAGCTTGTTGTGCCTTGGTCCAGAGCTAAAACGTATTGCAAGGTTCCTCCTCGAACAATGTTCTACGAAGTAGACTGAGCGGGACGCAGAAAACGGCGAATTCCAAAGTCGTAGATGGCCGCCCCCAGCAACCCTCCAAGAAGTGGTCCAGCGACAGGAATCCACCAGACGCGAGTGCCGTCGGTGAGACCGTTGTTGCGAAATCCGGCGACAACAGTAAACAGGCGCGGGCCAAGGTCGCGCGCGGGGTTGATGGCGTAGCCGTGCATGCCGCCAAAGCTCATGCCGATCGCCACGACGACCAATCCCATCAATGCGGGCGTCAAGTTCGCACCGGGTGGCGAATTGAATTCATCGGTAATCGCGAACACCAGAAGCACGAGCAAGCCCGTGCCGATGACTTGATCGAGAAAGCCCGCCTGCGGGAACGTTGGGAATGCGGGAAATGTCGTAAACACGCCAGCCGTTCGTTCCAGTTGAGCATCGACCTTGTGAAAAGCTGGGAGATAGTTCCAGTACACCAGGGCGGCGCCGACGAAGGCGCCTGCGGTTTGTGAGATGGAGTATGGGACCACTTTGCGCCAAGGGAAGCCGCGGAAGACGGCAAACGCCAGAGTTACAGCCGGATTCAGATGTGCCCCAGAGATTTTTCCGGCGATATAAATTCCCATGGTCACGGCGAGTCCCCAACCGAGAGTGATGTTGGTGAAGCCGCCGTGAATAGTCTCGCCGGGATTCGACGTGGGAAACAAAACGACCATCGCGACAACACCGATCCCAAACAGCATGAGCACAAACGTGCCGAGGAACTCGGCGACCAACTCCGCCACTAGTGTGGGCTTTGGGTTCATTGCGTCTCCCGTTTACGGCCACCTTCTGGCCGCGGAGTAGAGTCTACCAAGTGGCAATAGCGGGCGGGCGTTTTTCACGAGTATTGGAGCGAGGAAAGATGCAGGCCCTAGATGAGCGCCTGGGCACCGTTCTCAGCTGCGCAGATGTAGACCCGCGGAGCGATGCCGGTTCTGCCGTGGAAGCGCTCCGCGATTTGCGCTGCGAAGGCCGCAGCTTTCTCTTCCTTTACGAGGTTGACGGTGCATCCGCCGAAGCCGCCGCCTGTCATGCGGCCTCCGCAAAAACCGGGGAGGCCGTCCGCAGCCTGAACCATGACATCGAGTTCACTGCAACTTACTTCGTAGAGATCGCGCAGGCTCTCGTGCGACTCGCGCATCAACTTCCCCACTTTTGGCAGGTCACCTTCTGATAGAGCGCGGCCGGCCTCCAGAGTGCGATGGTTCTCGTAGACGACGTGGGAACACCGTTTCGAGATTGTGGCGGGAAGATCCTTGGCGTGCCGTTCGAGCAAGTCGACCGATACGTCGCGCAACGCACGAACTGAGGAATCCCATTTGGCGAAGAGTCGTGCGCCTTCCTCGCACTCTTCGCGGCGCGTGTTGTAGGCACCGGTTGCCAAATCGTGTTTGACCATTGTGTTGCACACTACGAGTCGCACCTCCGTGGGAATGGGGACAAACTTGAATTCAAGCGAGCGACAATCGAGGAGGAAAGCGTGTCCGGCTTTTCCCATGCAGGAGACGAACTGGTCCATGATGCCGACGCGCGCGCCGACGAAACTGTTCTCCGCCTGCCGACAGAGTTGGGCAACCTCAGGCAACGGCAGTTGCTCGTTACTCAGACTCAGCAGAGCAAGTGCTGATGCTACTTCGATGGCGGCGGATGAGCTCAACCCCGCGCCAATCGGGACTTCTCCGTGGACGAGCAGGTTCGCTCCGGCGAGTCCGTGTCCCCGGTGGCGGAGAATGGAGGCCACGCCCAACACGTAGTCGCACCAAGCACCGGTGCGCTGTGGAGGCAGATTATCGAGATCGAACGCGAAGTTGCCGGGGAATTCTTGGGAGTGAATCACCAGCTTGCGATCTGGCCGCGAGCCAATCGCGACGTACGTCGAGAATCCTACGGCGGCGGGCATGACGAAGCCGTCGTTGTAGTCTGTATGTTCCCCAATGAGGTTGACGCGTCCGGGCGCGCGAAAGACGCGAGGGCGAGCGCCGAATAGTTCTTCGAAGTGCTGAGCGAGTTCGAGTACGTTCATCCTGGATTCCTGTGAAGCGCAATTATGCACTAACACAAGCCGCTGCGCTCGATTCGGTCAAACTACCGGTCCAGCCTGCCGAACCGAGATTGACGAGATTCTTTCGTTGCGCATTATGACTCTCACCGAAGAAGAGAAGAACGAGATACGCCAGTCCGACGATCGGGCCCGGCAGATTCTCGAGCGGACTGACGCAATGCCTGCAGAGCAGTTCATGAAATTGCACGGTGCGGTCCGCAGCATGCGCCCACTCAAGGAGGGCACTCCATGAACGAGTGGGAATGGCAGTTGCTGGAGGACAAGACTACGGTCGATCGTCTGACGATCGGCGACGCTGAAGTGAAGGTTGGCGATCGGGTGCGGCTGCGTCCGAAGGAGGGCGGCGACGTGCTCGACTTGGCGTTAGCCGGACAGACCGCGGTCATTGAGAGTATCGAGCAGGACTATGAAGGCAAGAGCCACGTGTGCGTAGTATTGGATGATGATCCCGGACGAGATCTGGGACTGCTTCGGCAACCGGGCCACCGATTCTTTTTTGACTCGAGTGAGGTCGAGGTGTTGCCGCCGGAAGAAGCGCGATCCAACGAACCGACTCAACGCCCACGGATTCTGGTCGCGGGCATCGGTAATATTTTTCTGGGCGATGACGGATTTGGCGTCGAAGTCGCGAAGCGATTGTCGGCGCATGAGTTTCCGGCGGGCGTAAAGGTTGTGGACTTCGGCATCCGGGGTTTCGATCTTGTGTATGCGCTGCAGGATGGATACGAGACGGCGATCCTAGTGGACGCGTATCCGCACGGTGAAACACCAGGGTCCGTCTCGCTCGTGGAGCCCGATCTCGGCAACCTTGACGGCCCTCAGCAAGCCGTCGTCGAGACGCACGGCATGAATCCGATGAACGTCCTGCGGATGGCGGCAGCGATGAATGGGCGGGTGAACAAAGTTCTGCTGGTGGGCTGCGAGCCTGCAACCTTCGGCGGCGACGAAGGACAAATGGGTCTGAGCGATACCGTGGAGGCGGCGGTCGATGAAGCCGTGAAAATGGTTATCTCAGTGGTAGACAAACTTCTGCAGCATCGGCAGTAGCAACTCAGAAAGAAGTTACCTTGAAAGGAGACCGCCGTGTCCGAAAACAACAACCACTCCAACTCTTCGACTGACAAGGACACTCTGTTCATGCTCGGTGGCGTCGCGTGCATCGTGTTTGGCGCAGGTTTGATTCTCTCCAACCCGATGGTGCGACGTTACCTGGGGCAAGTCGGAGTCGGAAATCTGGTACAGGACGCCCTGCCGGACCTGGATCGGTACCTTAAGCTGCGTTCGATGTAATAGTCGTACACTGGTGGTGGGGACCCAATTTCGAACGATGAAAGGGGCTTCCGCCGTCTGACGTTTGAATATTGCCTGACGGTGGTCGTGAAAGCATATGACGCCGCGGAACACAGCTGTTCGATATGCGATCGATCCAAAAGCAAGTCAATTTACAGTACAGGCATTTGCCAGTGGCCTGATATCCGCGGTGGCCCACAGTCCGAAGATTGCCATTCGGGACTGGACGGGAACAGTGAGCTTCATCCCAGAGACTTTGAGCGACGCGAAATTGAAAGTCGTGATAAAGACTTCATCCCTCGAAGTGCTGGACGAACTGAGAGAGGCCGACCGGCGCGAAATCCATCGCGTCATGAACGATGAGGTGTTGGAGGTCAAGAGATTTCCGGAGGTTGTATTCGAAAGTTCGGTAGTCGGAGCGGACCGGCAGAAAGACTCGCTGTATCGCGTGAATGTTGAGGGACAGCTCTTACTTCACGGAGTCACCAACGGGCAGACATTCATTTCCCAGGTGGCGTTCGGGGTCGATTCATTCCGTGCACATGGCGAGTTTACGTTGCTCCAGACCGACTATGGGATCCGGGTGGCATCCATTGCGGGGGGCACGCTCAAACTGCAGGACGAACTTAAGTTCAGGTTTTATGTTGTCGGGCGCAAACAGAGCTAGGAAGAGTGACCCTGTGATCGGCTAGCCGAATGAAGCCGGAGGATTTTACTGTGCATGCAACCGGGCCACTCTTGGAGGATGCCACAGTTCGCTACATAATCAACAGCAAAAGCAGCAGCTTCGTCGTGAAAGCATTCTCCAGGGGCCTGCTCTCTGCCTTCGGACACGACCCCAAGATTGCCATCCGAGAGTTTCAGGGGAACGCATCGTTCACTCCGAATGGTGGAGCCCTGGACGCGGCGCGAGTGGATATCAGGATTCAGGCGAGTTCCCTCGAAGTCGCCGACGATGTCAGTGATAAGGATAGGCAAGAGATAAACCACCGGATGCACACCGAGGTGCTGGAGACAGATCGTTTCCCTGAAATCGTGTATGAGTGCTCGCGTGTAAACGCCAGTGGCGGCGGCGACCGCTACTGGGCGGCGTTGAATGGGGAATTGACACTGCATGGCGTCACCAATGTCATGTCCGTCTCGGCGAGAGTGGTTATCGAGGGTGACTCGCTGCGCGCTTCCGGCGAGTTCGTGGTCCGTCAAAGTGAGTATGGAATCGCCCAGGTGTCCGCTGCTGGTGGAGCAATTCGCGTCAAGGACGAACTCAAGTGCACGTTCGACATCGTGGCCCGTAAGCAGGAATAGCACTGTTGGAATGAGGCACCGCGTCGAATAGCGTGTGGCTTGGCTAAACCTTCCAGCGGTATCATTACCTGTGGAATCTGCTAAGAGACATCTGCACCGCCGCATGATTGAAGCGGACCTGGAATGGTGAGCGCCTATTCCATTCGAGTGCGCGGCGTGGTGCAGGGCGTCGGCTTCCGTCCTTTTGTCTATCGCCTGGCTCTGGCGAACAAGCTAGCCGGTTGGGTCCTGAATGGCGAAGAAGGCGTGGAGATTCATCTGGAGGGCGCTGAATCCAGTCTAGATGCCTTCGTACGTGATCTGAAGAGCCTCGCGCCGCCAGCCGCTGTCATTGCAGATATTGAAATCCATCCGGCCGAACCGGTTGGGTTATGGGCCTTCACAATCCGCGCCAGTGAGCAACGTGAACAACCCACCGTTCGCATCTCGCCAGATCTTGCTGTTTGTGACGCCTGCCTCGAAGAACTTTTTGACCCTGCCAATCCGCGATATGGCTATCCCTACATTAACTGCACCAACTGTGGGCCGCGGTATTCGGTTGTCTTGAGTCTGCCGTACGACCGCTGCAACACGACCATGAAGGCTTGGCCTCTGGACCAATACTGCAGTTCCGAGTATCACGATCCGGGCAATCGAAGATTTCACGCGCAACCCGTGGCCTGCCCAGTCTGCGGACCAAAGTATCTTCTGCACGAACGCGAAGAAACAATTGACGAAGGGGAGTCCGCCATACAACGCACCGCCATCCTGCTCACGCACGGGAAGATTCTCGCCGTGAAAGGACTCGGTGGATATCACTTAGCCTGCGACGCATCGAATCCTGAAGCGGTCGCCATGCTGCGCGAGCGCAAATTTCGCAAAGAAAAGCCCTTTGCAGTCATGGTGCGAGATCTCAGCGTGGCTCGGAGCCTGGTCGAGCTTTCCCGCGAAGCCGAAGAACTGCTGACGTCCGTGGCCCGGCCCATCGTGCTGGTGCGCGCCAAGGCGAATCTCGAGGGCGTCGCTCCAGACAACACGGAACTGGGGTTGATGCTTCCCTACACGCCCCTCCATCACTTGCTCTTCGCTGCGGGAGCACCGCGAGCCTTGGTAATGACGAGCGCGAATCGATCGAGCGAACCGATTGCCTACGAGGACGAACCAGCGCTTGAGTATCTCTCCGGGATCGCGGACGCGTTCTTGATCGGACAGCGCCCGATCGCCCGACGTGTGGACGACTCCGTTGTTCGCGATGGAACATTCGGCCCGGCAATTCTTCGACGAGCCCGCGGTTACGCTCCCGGCGCGGTCGCGACTCTTCCGGTCGAGCATCCCATCCTGGCGGTGGGTCCGGATCTAAAGAACACGATCACGCTGGTGGTCGCTGGGCAGGCATTCGTCAGTCAACACATCGGAGATTTGTCGCATTACGAAGCTCTCCGCGCGTTTCGTGAAACCGTTCAAGACTTGGTTTCAATGTACGAGGTTTCCTTGGACGACCTGCTTGTGGTGCACGATTGTCATCCGCAATACGCGTCGACTGTACACGCCTTAGAACTCCCCGCCGCGCAAAAGCGATCGATTCAACATCATCGTGCTCATATCGCTTCTGTTCTGGCGGAACGCGGTGAATGGAAAACGAGAGTCGCAGGTGTGAGCTTTGACGGTACTGGATACGGCGATGATGGCAGCATATGGGGTGGCGAGATTTTCGTTGGCAGCGTCGTAGAGGGTTTCGAGCGTGTAGCACACCTGCGCCCGGCGGTGCTTGCCGGCGGCGATGCGGCGGCGCAGTTTCCGGTTCAAGCGGCCGCGGGTTTTCTCACGCAGATCGATGACTTACCTGACTTCACACATCCTCCGTTTCGCTTTCCTGACCGATACGACCGCGCGCTTCAATTGATTCACAAAAATGTTCGCACCTTTGGAACCACTTCCGTGGGACGTTTGTTTGATGCCGCTGCTGCGCTTCTCGGCTTCACACGGCAGATCAGTTTTGAAGGTCAGGCGGCAATCTGGTTGGAACAACTCGCCCGAACCGTAGAAACAACGGAACCCTATCTCTTTCCGTTCTCTGCGCAAGAACTAGATTTTCGACCGCTGTTGCAAGCGGTGGTGCACGATCGTCTGCGGGAGAGAAATCCCGCCGAGATTGCACTCGCTTTCCAACGGGGTGTGGCGCAGGGGCTGCGGGACGCCGTGTTGGCCGTGTGCGGATCCCACCGCTTGGAGACTGTCGTTCTTTCGGGCGGCGTTTTTCAGAACGAACTGCTACTCGAGGACTTCAAGTGCGCGATCGGCCCGCAACCCATACGTATCTGGACGAATCGTGCGGTTCCTACCAACGACGGCGGAGTCAGCCTGGGCCAGGCGGCGCTTGCAGCATTTGGAAGATTCGATGAAACTGCATGAAGGAACAGGCTTTTCGACACTGTCAGGTTTGCAGGGCGTTCATTTACTGTCGCTCCCGTATTGATCGGGCCGGCGTCGGTCTCTAACATTTAAAGCGATGATTCGCAAACTCAACAACGGGCAATATCGCTTGTACTCTCGCAAGAAGAATGCGAAGACAGGGAAACGCCGAAACCTGGGAACATTCTCTAGCAGACGCGCGGCCGAGGCGCATGAGAGAGCGGTGCAATACTTCAAGCGTCACTGACGACCGAATTCCGTCAGAACGACTGCCCGGCCCTTCCTAGCGGGAGTTCTTCACTTCGAGGAGTACGAGTCCCTGGACCGGGATTTCGAGCGTGACCGACCCATTCCTCACGTTGCGGGTTTCAGCGGGCGAAAGCCTTGCAGCCGCCCGGAGCTTCTTGATTTGCTCTTGCGTCGGATATCGCGGCGAGCCCATCGCTTCATATGCCTTGTGGACATCGCCATGCGCCGAATCGAGTCGCGTCACCTCAACCTTGGAAGCACTCGCGTGCTCGAACTTAAACGTAACTTCCTTTGAGGATTCTCCGGTATGAGACGGAGGTGCGATATTCCATGCGGCGACTACCAGTGTGCCATCCCGGCGGCGCGTCACGAGCGCGGAGTCCGAGGCTTCATCGAGCCGCTGCTCGCCCAGTTGATGCAGAAGAAGGAAGGCATTGAAAGCAGGCTTTGGAATACCACCAGCCGCGATCAGGCCATATCCACCATAAAAGGGCTGCTTCACGACCCCTTGCTCTTCAAAGACGTCGGAAAACGTCCAGTAAGACATTTCGTCCACCAGGCCGTCGCACTGACGGATCGTGTCCGCCAGCCACGGACCCATGTAAGTCGAGTCGGTCACGTCTGGCTCGTTCATGTAGCTCGCGTTGAACTCGGTCCAAAGCAGCGGAAGGTCGGGCATGGAGGAAGACTTGATCTGATCGTGAACTTTTTTGACGGCGCGGCATACCATCCGCTCTCGCGGAATTTCTTCGTGTGTGCCGAAGACATCTTCGGCCTTATCGTTGCCATAGACGTGGGACGAGACGAAGTCGACGGGAACTTTGTTCTCGGCGCAGTGCCGGATGAATACATCGGCCCATGCGGCCTGCGCAGTGGCCGGACCGCCAACACGAAGTCGCGAACTGACGGCCTTTATAGCGCGCGCGGTGTGATCATAGAGCTCAAAATAAGTTGCCTGACGCGGATCACCCGCCCAGAAATCAAGGTTGGGCTCGTTCCAGACCTCGAAGTACCACTGCGAAACTTCCTCGATCCCGTATCGTTCTACCAAGTGCTTCGTGAATTGCGTGATCAGTTCGTCCCACTTCGCATAGTCCTTGGGCGGGGAAACATTCTGCTTGTACCAGAAGGCGTGTAAGGCGTCTTTGGCGGCGAGTTTCTTGGGCATGAAACTCAGCTCCACGAATGGACGGACGCCGTTGGCCAGCAAGCCGTCGTATATCTGATCCACGTAAGAGAAATTCAGAACAGGCCTGCCCTGCGCGTCTTCATCGTAAACGCCGACTTCGTCGTGAAAAATTGCATGAAAGCGTACGTATTTAATCGCGGTGATCTTCTTGGTTTCGCGGAGATCTTCGCGGTAGCTATCGCGCAGTGAGAGAATGGCGCGACCGGAGCCAAACATGTGCTCCCAGAAATGCGGCAGTGGATGCGCGGGGGCGGAGGCATCAATGACGATGGTCTGCCTTAGTCTGCGACTGAGCGAGTAGTGGAGCGTAAAATGATGAAATGCAGACAAACGCAAGCAGAACAATCCCAGAGAGGTTGATTCGGCGTGACTTTCGCATATGGTTGAGTTCTATTCTATGGGAAAGATGGAATCGGGCGATGAGTCGTCCTCATCGCCCGTTGCCGCAGCTTAAAAGTTGAGGCGTGCCTGGAACTCGATTACTCTGCCCGCAAGACCATCCGGAGCACGTCCAAACTGACCTGTATTGATGATGTCGGTAGGCGCTGTTGCGGGTATTAAGGGTGCAAGATTCAAGATGTTAAAAGCATTAAAGAGATTGGCCCGGATCGCGAGTTTCGCCCCTTCCCTGGGCAGCGCAAAGTCCTTGCCCAATGTCAAATCAACCGAGGTGTAGCCGGGACCGGTGAAGATGTTGCGACAACGGCATCCTGGGCCAAGCGTTGTGGTGTCGAATTCTGCGGACGGGTCAGGAAAAATTCCGTTGATCCACTGCTGCTTGCCTGGACTCGTGATCGCTCCGCCGTTGTAAGCAAATGGCATGTCGGGACAATAGCCGTCTCCGTTTCGATCCGCATTGGTGTTACAACTGCCGATCAACGCGGAAAATGGGAATCCCGTGTGCTTGCTCATAATCCCGGTAATAGTCCAGCCACCAACGAGGACTCCTAAAACATCATGACGATTGCGGAATATGGGGAGTTCCCACACCGCATCCATTACAAAGTTTTGACCAATGTTGAAATCGGAACTGCCGCGATTAAGCGATTGATTGCTGGGATCGGTCTGTTGATAACCGATCTCGTAAGATGCCGTATCGATGGCGTGACTCCACGTGTAGTTGGCATCGAACTGCAAGCCGTGTCTGAGCCTGCGGCGGACAGTGAAGACAGCAGCATCGTAGGTCGCGTTCACATCAGGCAGCGGAAAGTACAGATTGCCGAAACGAGCATTGCCGGTTGCATGCGGCGCCAGGCAGGTCGGATTAGTGGGCCCGCAAGGCTGTCCGTTGGAACCATCGTTCTGGAACTTGTCCTGGGTTCCATCGAACGTATCGCCCGGCATGATGCGATTCAAGTCGATGGTACGCACCAACTTGCGGCTCCTGCTTCCCTGGTACCCCACCGTAAACACCAGATCTTTCGTGGGCGCGACCTGGGTCTCGAAGGAATAGATGAAGACATAAGGATTCGGTTCGTGAGGCAGAGCACCGAACAGCGACACCGGATTGGTTGTCGTGCACCCCACGTCAGAACAAAGTGCTCCATCAGGAGCGACTCCGTTCGAAAAGGCAGGGTTTACTGGAAAGCTGTTGGCCTGTTTATTGGCTCCCAGGCTGTAAAGAATATTCGATCCCGGCGGAGGCCCTGTAATCGGGCCAGGGTCAAAGAAGCAGCATGCGGTTGCCAGCGCGGAATAGGGTGTATCTTGTCGTACGTTATCAAAAACAACGTCACCATTTCGATTAAACACAACCCCAAATCCGCCGCGGAACACTACCCTCCCCTGATACAGGCCGGGGCTGTAGGCAAAACCAATCCGGGGTCCAAAATTGTTTCGGTCGGGCTGGAAGAGCTGTTTTCCATTGCCGCAAGGAGTAAGGGGCGCGACAGGAGCGCACACAGAGCCGTTAATGAAGCCTTGCGTTCCGAAGACGTAGTTGCTTATGGTATTGCTGGCTTCGGTAAGCGGGGTGAAGTACTCCCAACGCATTCCCAGATTGATGGTCAAATTCGACCGCACCTTCCAGTCATCCTGCGCGAATATCCCGTAGTCGCTGGAGCGGAAATAGCGCTGTCCATTGAGCGCGCCTCCGAGCGGATCTACCTGTACTTGCTCGTAGAAGCAGCACGCGTCATTGGCAAGGTTCAACAATCCGCGGAATTGGTATTGCGGGCGTTCGGCGCCGGGCTGATTATTGTTGTTCTGTTCGCGGCGAGCTTCAACGCCGAACTTCAAAGCGTGCTGGTGATGGACCCAGCTGAAAGTTTCGGCCAAACCATAAGTGTTCTGCGCCAACGCTCCGGGAGTGGTGGAACTCTGCCCGATTCCAATGAGGTTATCGTTGCTGCCAAAGCCGCCGATATCGAAATCAAATAGGCGGATTTGCGGGATGCCGAAATTCGTGAGCCCCACCGGAACGGTCTGGTTGTAGTCATAGCGCGTGAAGTTGGCACGCAACTCGTTCAACATAGTGCCGCTGATGCTCCGCGTCCATCCTACCGTGGCAGCATAATTGTGGGGCTGCAGGGTTAAATCCTCGATTGGGCGCTGTCCGCCGTTGAAGTTGTTGAGACGGACGATGTAGGTGCTCACGAAGAACTGGTTGTTGCCTTGGGTGTAGTCGACCCGTCCGTTGTATTGATCTCCGCGGCTGGAGTTCGGCACGGTTAAATCGAAGACGCCCCAGTCGGGTATACCGTCGGGTCCATTGCCAATCGCCTGCCCCGGCTGGTTCCCCGCAACGTACCATGTGCCTATCCCGTAGTTGGGGATCAACGAACAGCAATCCGTCTGTGAGATGACGGTGGAGATTCGAGGTGCGATGCCAGGAGTGCTGAACAACTGGGCCGCAATGCTCCCGGGGTTCTGCTGCACAACATACTGCTCGAATTGCGGAGTCTCAAGCGTCACCGATCGCACAGGAACTGTGTTGCTGAGTCTGACTCCCTCGTAAGAGACGAAAAAGAAAAGCTTATTCCTCACAATCGGGCCGCCAAAACTGCCGGCGTAGTCGCGATATCGCTGGTCTACGCGATCGGGACAGTGGCTGGCGGTAATAGTGAACTGGCTCGGGGTCGCGGTTTCACAGGTAATCTGCGAGAGTGTCCCAGTAGTGGGGCCGTAGAACTTGTTGAAAGCGTTCAACCCCTTATCGTTAAGCTTGAAAAAGGCGCTTCCGTGCAACCGGTTTGTTCCACTCTGGGAGATGACCTTGACCTGAGCTCCGGAATTACGGCCATCCTGCGCCGAGTAGCTGTTCGCGGCGATCGACACTTCCTGAACAGATTCCTGGTTGGGCGTGACCACGGCAGCGCCGCCCCACTCCAGACTGTTCACACTGACTCCATCGAGAATGAAATTGTTCGCGGAGACACGCTGACCGTCAGCAATGGCTTGCACCTGATTTTCTGTCTGGAAGATCTGGCTATTCGATCCTCCCGGCCCAACCTGCTGCGGAAACGCCTGGGAATTCCCATTGCCCTGGCGGGAAGCGTCGGCGAAGACACCGGGGGCCAGGCGAATGAGTTCGTAGGGATCACGTCCGAACTGAGGCAGGTCCACCACCTGCTGCGCGGTAATCGTACCCGTGACGGAGGCATTCTCGGTCTGAAGTGATTCGACGTCCCCGCTGACCTGTACAACCTCCTGCGCCGACCCGGCGTGCACCGTAACATCAAGACCCCGGATCGCTTCGGCTGCGACATCGACGTCAGCCGTGGTTTCTGTCTTGAAGCTGGCCGCTTCAACCTCGACCTTATATCGACCAGGCGTGAGACCCGGAATTCGATAGAAGCCTGAATCGCTCGTCAGCGTATCGTGGCTCACGCCCGTCGCCTGATTCGTCACAGTGACCTTCGCCCCGGCGACTGCCGCTCCGGAGCTGTCTTTTACGGTGCCCTGGATGCCGGCTCCGTATTGGGCCCAGGCGGGGACGGCCACTATCACTGCAAGCAAGAGAACCAGCAAAGAACGATGCAAAATGCGGGTATAGCGCATAGTAAGCCTCCGAACAGTATTGTGGAACCGGGCCAGCCGTGAGGGTCCGAACTTCGCCAAAGATGGTTTTTACCCAATGCCTGCCCACTACAGGATTGTCCGTAGTTCAGTTGACCGAGCGCCGTATAAGGTTGCTTTCAGGTACGAATATTACATGCCGTAAAGTCCACGAAACAGTTCACAATTGCTCACCTCTCGGCCTTATTTGATTCTCCTGAAAAGAGCTGGGTCAAGGGACATAGTGGATTCAATCGAGCGGCGACTTCAAGGTCAATACGCATTTTTGCTGTTGAAGATGCGCAACACGGTCATCGTCATGATCTGAAGGTCGAAGGTGAGGCTCCAGTTGCGCAGGTAGTAGAGGTCGTACTCCACGCGCTTGGCGATCGAAGTGTCTCCGCGCCAGCCGTTCACCTGCGCCCAGCCGGTGATCCCAACCTTGAAGATGTGGCGGGAGTTGTAGCGGTCGACTCGCTCCAGATGACGCTCCACGAAGTGAGGCATTTCGGGGCGCGGGCCGACGATGCTCATGTGACCCCATAGGACGTTGAAGAACTGGGGCAGCTCGTCGAGATTCGTCTTGCGAAGAATCGAGCCCACCCGTGTGCACCGGGGATCTCCGGAGTGGTCCAGCCCCACTCTGGTTGGCCTGGAGTCAGCGCCTTCATCGTGCGGAATTTGAGCATGCGGAAGATTCGCCCATTGAGCCCAACTCGATCCTGAGCAAAGAACACGGGTCCCGGACTCTCGAGTTTAATGGCTAGCGCAACCAACAGCATCAAAGGTGAAGTCAACAGCAGCATGAATATGGAGAAGGCGATATCAAAGATGCGCTTCGGAACGAGATAAGGACCACTCTCCGCCAGTGTGGGCCGAAGATCGAGCATGTGGATCCCACCCAAGTCGATTAGACGGTCGCGAATGCCGACTCCATCTCCGAGGTCGATCACGACTCGGGTCGGCACGCACAGCTTTTCCAGCGCTGGAGCAATGTTCTGAACCTCGCTCAGACGAGCGGCAGGCAGAGCAATAATCACATCATCGATCGCGTGCCCGTTCGAGAAGTTCGGAATCTGGTCGATTTCAAACACAGGACCATCGACCGCGACCTCCTGACCCGGCAGGCGCACGAAGCCCACGACCTTGCAGGGCAAAACCTCACCGTGCACCAATGACGCGGCGACCCGGCGGGCAAACTGGTCGGTTCCAACCATCAGAATCTTGACTTCGTTTCGCCCGCTCTTACGCATCGATTCGAGCATCACCCGGAACATCACCCGGGCGATGGTCGCAAGAATAAAAAGCATGACGGCACTAATGCCGACCACAAGCCGGGAATAACTGGCCTGCCGGTACAGGAAGCCCAGGGCCATCACAATCCCGTAAGTAAATGCGATCGCCTCCAGCAGCCGCCGACTCTTCTTGACGGGCGCATATAGATTTTCTACGCTCCAAAGCCCAAACTCTTCCGCGGCGATCGCCCAAACGATCGTCGTAAGCAGCATGATGCCCAAGTACGAAGGCAAACCGAGAGGCGCTCTGCGCGACAGAAAGAGGTTGTAGCCGAAGCGCAGCTTTACGGCGATGAAGTAGGCGCAAGCGGGCAGAAGCAGAGTAAGGACTCTTAGGTAGAAGCGTACATAGCTAAGACGACTTCGAATCATGCCTAACGGTGTCCAGCCCAAATTTGACGAAGTGGCCAGATACCTTCTTTGCGTAATACCTCTGCTACATCATCCAAAAACCCGAAAGGCGCTGAGGCGACGCTTCAATGCGAGCGGCAGACACGCTTGATTCAAGCCAAGAAACAATCCCGCGGACTTTGCGAGGTCCTGTTGAATTCCTTCGCCCGCTGATTGCTTGTCTTCAGTACGTCTGATCTTCTTCTGAATCAGCTTCCACGCGTCGCGCGACAATGAACTTCTGGTCCCCGGCGCGTCCCAAATTTTCAGCAGTTTCAGCGTGTAGCCAATGTCAAAGTAACGTTTGAAGAGTCCGAGAGTGCTGTGGTTGTGCGAGTGGATAACGGCAGCTTCCGGCTCATACACAATCTTCCATCCGCTATCGAGGATTCGTTTCGCGATACCTATATCCTCGAACACCTTGAGTTCTTCGGGAAACTGCGTTGCCTGCCAAACGCTGCGGCGAATTGCAGAATTGACGTTGGAAAAATGATAGAAGCGATATCCGAGGCCGTTGCGATGTGCGGGATCTTTGACAACCTTTTGAGAACCGTAAATCGTGTCCAGCGTATCCTGGCGTTCGACACGTGAACCCGGCTTTGGGATCTGCCGTCCATAGACGGCACCGACTTCGGGGTCGTCAAAGTTCGAGATCAGTTTGCCGAGCCACGCATCAGAAGCAGGAACTGCATCCTGCGAAAGAAAAATCAGGATCTCTCCTGTGGCTAGACTGGCTGCGAAATTTCTGGTTCGCGAATGGTGAAATGTTTTAGGAGAAATTTCTTTCAGCTGCAGTGGGTAACGGCGTAAGACATCGAGTGTGCCATCGCTCGATCCTGAATCGACGGCGATCACCTCATAGGACGCCGCTTGCTGCTGACCGTAAAGTGCCGGCAGAAGACGCTCAAGATCACCTGCACCGTTCCTCGTGAGAAGAATAACTGACAATACGACCATGCGAACCTTGCACAAAGCCGCCTGTAAAACATCGGCTCGTTTCGAAACGTGATTTGCCGTCCTTTGAGATGCGCAATAGAGCCGAAAGGCTTATTCCCAAGAAGAGCGAAGTTTCCTCCATTTGGCTGCGAAAACCGGCTGCATCAGAGCGAGCATTCGCTCATTGCCGACGGTCTTTGCCTTTTGAATCTGCCTGCGCTTCCGCCACAAAGTGGGAAAGTGCCTGATAACGTCCACCTTACCCCTGAGAAAAGCTTTACCCGAGCCGAGCCTGGTGAAATAGATTCCTGCTCCGATCTCATACAGTAGACGTTGTAGAGCCAAACGGAGGATTAGACCTATCGGCATGTTCTTGAGGTACACAAACTCAATGTTCCGTTGCGAGTAGAAGACCTGCCGTGCGGGCCGAGTCCCTAAAGTGGCCCGGTAGCGGTGGAAGACGATGGCGGTGGGGATATAAACACACGAATAACCACGGAGTTGCGCTCGAAAACTCAAATCTACATCTTCATAAACCATGAAGAAGTCGGGGTCGAGGAATCCGATATCGTCGAGCATGCTCCGGCGATAGACAACGGCGCCTCCACACCCACCAAACACTTCGCGGGCCGTGGTCCACGCCGGACCATCGAGCTCGTCTCGGCCCAGGTCCAACGTGTTGCCTGCTGTCGCCACCGCGAACCCGCAATTCTCGATGCGCTCACGAATATTGAAATACATCATCTTCGAAGCGAAGCTGCCAGCGTCGGGAAATCGCCGCGCCGCCTTGTGAATCTCTTCGAGCCAGGATGGATCGGCTTCGGTGTCATTGTTCAGCAAGATAATGATCTTCCCTCTCGCGAGCTCGTAGCCTGCGATATTCCCACCGGTGAACCCACGGTTTTCTGCCAACGCCACCAATGTGACTTCAGGAAACTGTCTGCGGACGTAATCGGTTGATCCATCGGTCGAACCGTTATCGACAAGGATCGTTTCGAAGTCACGGAACGTCTGCCGCCTGAGCGCTCCAAGGCAATCATCGAGAAAATGCTTCCCGTTCCAACTCACAACGATGATGCTCATCTCAGGCATAGCTCTCGTAGATTTACGTCGCTTGAGTCGGTCCTTTGCGGTGCGGAATTGCCCTCGCCATACTTCGTACGGGCACAATACAACCCTTCTGAACAAAGGCTTGGATGCCCAATTGGCCGAGCGTTGGCAGATAAACAAAGAAATCCCAAAAGAAAATCAACGACATTGCTGATAGCACGATTGGAGACATCAGTAAGTAACGGCTGACACGCTCCCGGTTGACGAGGAACCCACTCATGAGGCCCAGTCCAAAATTCGCCGCCACAACACCGAACCACGAAAAATCGAGGAAGTAAGTGGCCAGATAGGTGTGAACGCCATCGATGATGTGTGAATCAGACATTGGCGCCTCGTGCGGATTCAATGGTGCCCAGAAGGCTGGCAAGACTGGATACAGGAACGAAAGCGTAGGCTCGGTAAAGTGTGATCCGTGGATGATCCAACAAAAATTAGAAATCGGAACAGAGATATACGTGACCGGCCACAGCAACGCCATAGGCCACGAGCGGAACTCAGGCTTGATCTCCATGTACGAGAGAAATATCTCCTGCGGGGTTCGGGAGTTTCCAATCAGATTGAGCAGCGCCAGGGCGACGATCAGAACAACCAGCGCACGAATGTAGATCTTTCGACTGGACACGGTACTTCGAATGGAACTCAGGATGACGGCTTGCGCGATAGCCATCAACAATGGTCCACGAAGGACATAAACGACCATGATGCCCAGCGCGAAGGCAGAGCCTAACCAGCGCCTCAAGCGCGAAGACTCCAGCAACGAATTCAAGAACAGAGCGCCCAGCATCGGTTGAAGCGCTTGCTTGAAACGGCCGTATTCCTGGTAGTCGTAGGTAGAGAAGCCGAAAAACCCAGCAAGCGGCGGAAGGCCGAAAGCAAAGTAGTTGTAGACCACAAGCAATAAGGAGCCGGCTGCTAGAATCCAGATGCTTTTTCGCAGTGGGCCTGTGCGGATCGCGTAAGTGAGAGGTACAGACGGTATGTCAAAGGCGTCGTCGGAACGCCTAACGGCTGCAAAACCCAGCAACATGGATACAACCGACACTACGAATACAGACAGACCAAGCGCACGATCGGGAAACGTGGACCAGGAAACCTGGAGTTCCAGTGTAGCCAGCATAATGACCCAGGTCCCAACAAACAAATAAGGCGGATTGCAGAAAAACGGCAACTGCGACAACGGCCGCATTCGAAGGAGCCGATTTGCTTTACTCACAATTTTCCTCAGTGCCCAATGCGTTTACTCAAACGACTTGCGGTGGCCGAAGAGATCAGCTACGTCCTTGGCGACGCTCTGCCATCCCTCTGAATAACGCCAGTAGCCACCATTCACCATCTCGCGAAGGACTTTTGGGATTCGAGCAACGCTGGCCCGCGGCAACCTCGCGCGGTGCTCGCGGTGTGAAATCTTTTTTTTAATCTCTCTGAGAGCGCGCTCAGCGTAGGGGAAGTCAGCATGCCGCCGTTCCAGCCTTTCGTATAGCTGAAAGAAGCGGTCGGTTTCTTGCTGGTAAAAGAGAGGCCCCGTGCTGCGAGCACTCTGGAATCGACCCCAAAGAGTTGCGTGCCCAGGTCCGATTTGTTGATTCGAGTGCCGACGGTACTGCATGAGCGGCTCGGAAATGGGATCGAAGGCCCCGCAGGCAGCCAGTAGAAAGGCGATCCAACTGTCATGAACGTGGTCCGCGGGAATGGGCAAGAGGAACTCACGAAACGCCTTTCGGAACGCCATCGTGGCGCCGGTCACTACCGGGTGCTTCACCAGTATGTTCAGTGCCTCCCCGTTCGCGAACCGCCGCTGTTCGCGAGGGCCAAATAGGAACGAACCCCAAAGCCGCGAGCCAATGAGCTTTGAGTCGTCGTCAACCAGGTCGGCGTCGCTGAAAACCGCAACGGGTGCATCCGCCCGCATGAAAAACTCTTGGATCCGTTTCAGTTTGTGCCGGTACCAGATATCGTCTTGGTCGGCTAGCGCGATTACAGATCCCTGACACAACGAAATCGCCAGCTCGAAGTTCTTGGTTGAACCGAGGTTGTGCTTGTTTCTTTCAGCGCGTACTGGAAATGGAACCTTCTGAGCGAAGTCCGCAATAATTCCGTCGGAGCCATCAGACGAACCGTCATCACAGATCACCACTTCATCTGGAAGTCTCTCCTGCGCAGCGATACTCTGGAGTTGCGCGGGCAAATAGCGGCTTCCGTCAAAAGTACACATCGCAACTGAAATGCTTTGGTCCAACGGTTCTTTCCCCGACCTGAAAATTAAATTTTTTCTCTCATGGCAGTCTCCCTGCGAACGATCCCGTTCGTACGGAGTGCGCTGAAGAACGATCCGCCTCGATCCCCGGCAAATAGCGAATGCCAAGCCGCCCCGCACGCCCATCCAGAAACCCGCGCCAGATCATGCGAAAACATTCCAGCTTACTCTTGCCAAACAGAAGAATGCCAAGTAAGTGGTGCGTAAGCCGGTACCACACGAAAGTTTTTGTCGCGAGCTTGGGACGGTACTGCCAGATCGTAAAAACCTCGTTGCGGGCCATGTAGTACTCGCGCCACGGAGCGTGATCTGCCCAGGATTTATCCCGCCCGAGAATGTTGAACGTCGTCGGCGCTCCGATTGCATGTTCGAGAATGCTGTCGCGCACCACGGCGATACGGAATCCGTGACGCCGCAGGCGGAGGCAGTGTTCGTAGTCCACGAAATCCATGAAGAAGTCTTTGCGGGGCAGCCCGGCTTCTGCAATGGCTTCTTGTCGCATCAGGCTTCCGGAAGAGATCACCATGTCAACAAACATAACGGGCTGGGTCGGAGAAACCGGAACCGTGACAAAACGTGAACCGCGCCAAGACAAAGCAGGGTAGGTCATCCCCGTTTCTGGATTCACACACACCGGCGCCAGAATGGCTGTGCTCTCCTCCGCATCGTCGAGATGCTGTAATCCAGAGAGCAGGCGCTCCAGCGCATCAGGCGCTGGTACGCTGTCCTGATCGAATATCCAGGTCCAATCGTATTTCTTGTCCAGAGCCGCATAGGCGAGTCCAGCGGCGAGCCCCCCACCAACACCGGCATTCGCAGGCAGGGGCACGACGGTCACCTCGGGGTATTCGCTGGCAAGGAAATGGAGCGTCTCATCGGTCGAAGCGTTATCCACGACGACGATCTCGTCAAGCGCTTGGCTTTGCCGCCTGAGGCTCTCTAGATGTTGCTTTAGCACCTTTGCCCCGTTGTAGACCACGGTGACGCTCGCAATTGAAATAGACTTCGTCATTCTTGCGCGATTATTCCTTGTCTTGGTCTGGTGGTTCTTCCTTTTCCGACGGAGCCCCCCCATTGCGCGAATGAAAACCGTTCGAGCTTCGGTTCTTGACGAAGTGCAGCGATCGCGAAATCCACGGGGTCTTCTGCATCGTCTGGACTACGTCCAACGCCAAAACCTTCCTCGGGTCGCCGGGGTCGACTTCCCGCCAGCCCTCGCGTGCGAGTACCCATGAACAGCCGGCAGCCACTATCAGCACAGTACCGAACAGAATTAGCAGCATTCGGGGCGGAAATGATTTTTGTTCTGGAACGTCGGCAACATCGAGCACTTTGAC
The DNA here is from genome assembly GCA_963786095.1 of uncultured Acidobacteriaceae bacterium. GTDB lineage: Bacteria > Acidobacteriota > Terriglobia > Terriglobales > Acidobacteriaceae > Sulfotelmatobacter. Next base: position 561,408 of record CAWAXV010000021.1, read on the forward strand.
GCTCGGCGTCTCTCGCGCTTCCTCGACTTTTGCAATTTCGTATTGCTTGGTCAACGTCTCAAATACCACTTCCTCCACCCTAGTGCGACGATAGAGGTCCGCGTAAGGTACGCCCAAGATCGGCAGTCTTCGAATCGACGGATATAATTCCTGAGCCTGATCCCCTTGCGCCTGATCCGGCGGATTAGTTTCAGCCGTGCCGGTGGGGCTGTTGCCGTCCAGCTTCTGCAGTTGCCGTTTGTACTCTGCAATGCGCGCCTGCAGAGTGCGCACTCGCACGTTGTTGTCGGTATAGATCTGACGCAGACCCTCCAACTGAGTTTGTGCCGCGATGAGCTGCCCCTCCAGTTCCGCAGCCGCGCCAATGAGTGCCTTGCCCTGCTCCTTCACGTCGATGGCAGTGTTCTGGCTCGCAAATTTACTGAAATCCTTTTCGGCGGCTTCGAGATCCTGCTGCACCTCTCCTAGCCGATTTTCCAGGAATACTCTCTCCTTGTGCGCCGACGACGTATTCAAACTCACCACAATCCGGTTGAGTTGGTCGACATATTCCTGGGCCATTGCGGCCGCTCTCTGGGGACTGCGGTCAACGACCTTGATCGAAACGATTCCGCTCTTGCGATCGCTCGTGATGTCGGTTCGACTGTTTAGAACCTTGCGAGCGTCTTCGATTTTGCGAACCCCATAGAGCTTCCTGAGGTCAAATTTGTTGATGAGATCATCCTCTATACTGCGGCTGTGCAGCACGCCGATGAAGAGGTCGCTCGAAGTCCGCAGACCCAGCAGCGTGCTTCCAATGGCACCCATCTCGCTGCCACCACCCTTTGTCAAAGCGGCGAGAGTGGATGCTAATCCCTCGCCAACTTGGTCTGGCGGCATCAATTGAGTCGTCGAGGTGTACCGCAAAGGAATCAGGAACGCCACGATCGCCGAGAGTACAACCCCTACGGCCGCGCAGCGCAGCAACATCTGACGCTCCTGCCACAGCAGCGCCAGCCGTTCGGTCATTCGCCTTCGCGGCTGACTCGGAACTTCCAGCCCGACAACAATCTCTGGATCTAGCTCCGCCTCGCGGTATGCAAAGTCGCGTCTTGTGGAGCGTCTTGACATTGCTCGTTATGCGCCGTTTGATCGGCGACTCTCGTTTTTTTACTCCGGCCCTTTCCGCGATGGACCCTTCGGCCAAAACGTTATTTGCAACGAAGAAGTCACATTCGACTGTCGCGTCGATGCGAGCACGGGAAAGGTCCATGCTTCGTACTGCACCGCCACCGACAGGCTGAAGGTTGATCGTGCCCAGAAATCCGCACGAACGCTGGCATCCGCCAATGTGCCGCCATTGGGTATAAACTCATGGCTCACTTTGAGATGCCTGAATTCAAACTGGAGTTTGTTACGCGGACTGAACCAATAAGTAGTCCATGCCTGTACGCCCTGCCCTTCGCGGCCCACCCAATGCCCGATCAAATTGCCGGCGTTCGTAAACCCCGAAATCCAAGTCGGGTTGTAGTAAAAGAATCCGGACCCCACATTGCCGCCAATCGGGGATCGGTGTACACACCTTCGGCACGGAAATCCATCTTCGGAACTTTTGGTAATTTTGGAATGTAGATTCCGCCGAGCCAAGCTGCAACGTCAGGACCCACGATCGGACTGATCGTGTCGTGCTCGGTCATCGCATCCGCGTAAAACGTAAGACCGCCATGAACGCGATAACTGAAGTCCACGCCCGAGCGTCGCGATCCAGGCTTGTTCACGGAACCCGGCATTGGCGTGTCGGTCGAGAACACACTTCGCAGGAACGTGTGGATCGTCAACGGATAATCCGGGCCGCCATAATCCGTGGTTCGTGACATGCCGAATTCGAAGTTGGCCGTCGGTTTAAAACTGAAGCGCTCTCCGTGAACGATTGGCTGCGGACGCAGAGACTCACCGAACTGCCCCTGCAAACCGGTGGGCGTGAACATGAACTCGTACCCGGTGTACTGGCCGATAAAGAACTCGAGGCGCATCGGTCCGAGAATTCCGAGAAAGCTGGGGAGTTTGAAAGGCGTGACGCGATTGATGCGGAACATGCGCAGCGGATCGGCGTTGTCGCTGACCATCATCGCTCCACCAACATCGGGTCCCCACCAAAGACTCTGGTTTCCATAGGAAAACTGCCAGTTGGCGAGATTCATGGCCACGTAGGAGTCAAGCAGCCGGCCGCGGTCGATGGAGGGCGTCGGCGTGTCAGGCGGGACAGGAAACGGCGGGGGAACAATCGAGTGGCTGAAATCTGCGAGCGAGATGGCTTCGCGCGCAGCCTCCGGCAGAGCCGGCGCCGACGGTGAATGTTGGTACTCGCCACGGGCATAAGCGGCAAATGGGCCGATTGCGGCCCATCCCGACATACCCGAAACGTTGTTAAAGCCCTCTTGCTCAGGCCGGCCAAAATCATTCACGACCGTCTGCCCGAAGTGATAACCGTCGGTCAGGGGCTTTCCTGCGATCCCCGTGACCCGCGTATAGGACGACTCCACATGAAACTCGGTATTATTTCCCCCGCCGAGAAGATTCAGTTCGGAGCTGAATTCATTCTGCAAATCACGGTAGAGCCGTGCCGCTTCACCACTTTGGGCGTCATTGCCTCCGATGCGATCACCGGCTTCACCTACTTGTCGCGCACACTCCATTCGGGTCCACGGGCGCATCGCAATAATTTCGCTGTTGATGAAGCCCATGGCAGCCAAGCGCTCCAGCGCAGGATAAATCCAGCTATCCAGCGGCACATACGGCGATCCCATGTACTTGGACTGCCAGTGCGATGGACGCTCCTGCCGGATCGCTGGAATTTCCCATGTCCCTCCGCGAAGCCTTGGATCGTGGTGACGTTGGTAGACATAAGAACTCACCAGATATCCAATTGCCGAACCCACAAGAACATCCGAAGGAAAGTGCTGTTTCGCAGTGATTCGCGTAGCGCTCACCATCGTTGCCGCGCCGTAGGAGAGGAATTTCATCAAGGGGCTGGGATACTCGTGAGCAAAGATTCCCGCGACCGCCCACGCCGTTGCTGAGTGTTCCGAAGGAAATGATCCACCGCCCTTCCAGAAATTTCCGCTGGCGTTGTTCTGGTAAGGTCGTTCTCGCCCCATTGCAAACTTGAGCGCTTCGACAATCGCAAAGCTGTCTAAACCGGCTTCCACGCCCAGAAAGCCGGTCTCCCGCTGGTGAGCGTTGTGAGTTACGAGTCCGAGGAGATACATTCCGCCCGTGCCACCGATCATTGAGTACGTGGTGTAGTCGGAAAGATGCTGATACCGCAGCAGTGTGTTCGGATCGTTCGACAGATGGCGGCTAACGTCGGTGTCAGTCGCAAACAGCGCGGCAGCAAAACCACCAAGTGGCACAAGCCACGTCGTGTCTGAAAAGCGCACGTGCGCCGGACTCGTCCATAGTCCAATCTGATCGTGAACAAATTGCGCCGGAAACTTGAACACCTTGTTCTCCGTTGCGCTGGGCTGAGGAGCGTCGGGAATCTCGCGGACGTCGGGCTTGCTCCCGCCATCCGCGTCCGGTTCGGCTGCAACCGGCACACTCGTGCTCGCATCCGCTGGCCCGACCCGAGCGGACTGTCCATACGACAACGACACTCCCATCAAAAGCAACATGCACGAGATCCAATCCAGAACTCTCACAGGAGTAGACCTCAGTAGTGCGCTGCCAAAATTGCGCTCGTGGCGATTGAACTGAGAACCTGAGCATTCTGGAACAGCGTCTTCCAGATTGGCGGACCACCTAGCGCCTTCTCCGGTGCCACCACCATGTCCCCCGGTTGCAGTGCCACACTGAGAGCATCGCCGGTCAGCCAGGACGAACTATGATTGCCAATCACCGTACCGTCTGCGCGCATCACAAAAATCGCTTTCTTGTTAGCCATGTTGGTCGTGCCGCCGGCCTGCATCAGGTACCATCGCCCGCTCTTGCCTGGCCGGTACGCCACTGCCGTCGGTCCGTACACCTGCCCCTGCACCAGGACAAAGCTCGGTCGCTTGGGGATCACGAGAATGTCGCCCGATCGCAACGTCACGTCACGCAAAGTGTTTTCCCAACTGGGAATATCAGAGGAGATCTGAATCGTCACTCTTCCGGTCGGTGGAGAGTTCACTAAGTCGTCGACCGTTGTCTGCCATTGCACAAATGCCGATTCCGCCGAAACTCTCTGGTCCGGATCGGTCGCACTCGTCGCCGTTAATTTCAGAGTGGCCTGCTGTTCCCGGACTCTCTGAATCAGTTCCCCGTACGATCGCTGCTCCAGTTTCTGCACTTCGGAGCGCATCAAGAGCGCGCCATAGGGATACGCTCGTGGCGCAAATCCTCCGGCACGCAGCAACACCGAACTAAGCTTCTCGCCGGGTCGAATTCCATAACTTCCAGGATGCACGACTTCTCCTCGAATCGTGATCGAAGCACCGAGGTCGTCCCACCCAGGAACCTGGCGGATGGACAGGACATCGCCGTTGTTCAGCACTCCATCCTTCTCCGAGTTTCCCGTCAGCGCATCCGCCAGCACGATTTGCTCTTGCTGGCCGCTAACCTGCTTGTCGTCTTTCCACACGTAGTGAGTCAGGTCGGCAACATTCGTGTCCGCACTTTGCTTCAGGCCGCCGGCGGCTCGAATCAAATCCGAGATCCGCATGTCTGCCGTAAGCGGATAGCGCCCTGGCCGTGCCACCTCGCCCTTAACGTACACAGTCGCTGGATCGATGGCCGCAGCGTTCCTATGCACCAGGACGCGGTCTCGCGGAGTCAGCACAATGTTGTCGGACGGGCTCCCGTCCAGGGCGCCGCCCAATTTCACATTCAGAATTTTCAGAGTGCTGTCGGGCATGTATCGGAAGACCTGCGCGTCCGTCGTCGGGGCATCCTGTGTCAGACCACCTGCCAGATGAATGGCATCGCTGAGATGAATGTCTCCGGATGTTCGGTATGTTCCCGGGACCCGTACATCGCCCAGAACCGACACAACCGGCGGATTCTCAAAGTCGTAGCGCCCGAAAATCTCCACCGTGTCGAGAGGCTGCAATACCGGGGCTTTGCCGGATCAGCGAACACCTTCGCCAGATCAAAGCTCTGCACCGTCGGGCGAAAATCAGGCACACTCAAGCGGATGATCTCGCCGTAACTCGACGCCGGTTCCGGCAACAGGTCTTTGTATGACCTGATCAGATCCGTGACGCGCATGCCCTCTCGAAACGAATACTTACCCGGCCGAACCACATGACCTTCGAGATACACGGCATCCTGAGCGTACGGGGCGATCGGGAAGATCCTGATCTTGTCGCCGTCCTGAATCTGGAACGATTCGAGTTGGCGTGTGGCGTCACCGGTGGAGTCATCCGCCGGGATGTCGAGGCTCAACATGGTCTGCTTCTGATGTGCGACCAGGCGTTGAACTTCGATGTGCCGCAGCGTCGCAGTCGGCAGCAGTCCACCGGCGAGTGCAAGCGCATCCGCCAGCGACTTCTCGTCTTTCTGTTCGTAAATGGCCGGACGCCGGACCATGCCTTCAATGGTGATCTCTGGTCCGAGCGGCGGCACCATCACGGTGTCGCCATTTTCCAGTCGCTGGATGTCGCCCTTTACCCCGTGCAGAAGCAGGTCGTAGACGTCGACATCCTGCACGAGTTGATTCCCGCGATGGTGTTTCACGATGCGGAGGGAACCGCGCGGCGTCGGCCCTCCAGCCGAGAACAGCGCGTTCAGCGGAGTCGAGAGTGAACCGATGTCGTAAGCGCCAGGCTTCACCACATCGCCCACCACATAGACACGGATCGTTCGCAATCGAGCAAGGGAAACGTCGGCCGAAACATCGCGGAACTGCGTGCGCAGAGTTCGCTGTACGGATTGCTGCACATCCGCAAGCGACTTGCCGGCAACCAGAAGCGGACCAATTTCCGGCAAACTGATGCGGCCTTCCCGGTCCACTACTTCGTAGAACCGGCGCGATACACCTCCCCACAAATCAACGGCGAACGCCATCGCCGGGCCCCAACACGTAGTCAGGACCGACAGGCAGATCCATCGGAATCGACTGCAGATCGCGCGTGCCATTCTGAAAAACCTGCATCCCGAATCGATCGAGCGATGCCGGATGCGGCGTTGCCTGCAGGTACATGTCGTACAAAGAGGGGATGTAGTTATATGGATTGGGACGGCGCACCAGCCGCGCATTCGTCCCGTTCGATTCTCTCAGCCGGAGCGAGTTTTCGATCGCGGGTGATTTATTGCCAGTCGCGTCATTGAGAGGCATTCCCGAGTTGGCGTCGAACGATCCGGACGCGAAAGGATTTGCGCCGTAAGTTCCGCTGTTCGGGAGATTGCTGGCATATAGATTCTTGTTCGACTGGTCGCCACCGAACTCTGAACCGAGCGACACATCCTCGAAATGATTCCCCCCTTGGGCTGTGCCTCCCTGCTGAAGCACCGTTTCCCCATTGCCTTGCTGCGAACCGTTGAACTGCCCGCTTTCATCTCCGGGCATCGCGGATATGCCGCCCAGTGCGTTATTCCCCTGCATCTGATCCATACCGAACGTGTCCTGTCCGTTCGTTCGCATGAGATCCGTGACGTTGTTGTTGTTCGGAGGCGTCTGCTGCGGCGGCAGATAAGGATTACCCGGCGGAGTGTGGGGTGCTTGAGGGCCTGGCATCTCCGTCGGAGTTTGGATGAACGGTTGCTGCGACGGCTGCGATGCAGAAGGAGAGGCACCTGGAGTGCAATTGCTGCCCCCAGGATCGCAGGTTCCAGTTTGCTGAGGATTTTGGCCCGGAGTTGTATATGCCGTTCCACCGCTTTGCTGTGCTAGAAACCTTACGCGTTCCTGTATGAGCAGTTGTTGCTCCCTGCCGGCTGCAGAATCAGGATTGACGGTAGGCTGAAGATATCCATACTTCTGCATGAGGAGAGTCGCGACCGCACGAAAGCTCATGTCGGTTTCCAGCCGTTCAAAAATCGTCTCGTCCGCCAAATCAGCATCCGAAATCATCTGGCCGTGGTCGGTGGCGTCTTTTGCGATCCATTTCTTCAACTCGATCATCAAGCCTGGATCGCGGTGCAGGACCGCGACAATCTGACCGACAGAGGCAGCGACATGCGACATATTCTGGCGTGAAAGCTCAGATGATGCGACAGGCACCTGTTGCCTTTGAGCGAATAAGGTTTGAGCTGACAAAAACAAGCAAGCAGTGGCCAGGAGGAAACCGATACCCCGAATCACCCTTCGGCAGCGAGCGCCAGCCGAAGTCGTTCCACCTTTAGCCATAATGCCTGCTCCTTGAGCGGTCACAAATGGATCGGTCAGCGATTCCCATCCCAATGGTCGACTGTCCCTAGTTCGAACCTGATGTTTAAAACGAGACGCATGTTTAATACGAGACACGGATTTATCCACCATCAACCCCATCACCCTCGAAAAGTCGCTCTGTCAAATCATCTTTCGCCATGTTGTTCAAAAAACATTACAACTGCGCAATGCTCACCGCTGTACACGAGTCCTAGGTTCATGAACGCTCCATGTAGTAACGGGCCCTTTGGCCAAGACTCATTTGATGGCTGTGTCTGAATTAGGCGGCCAACTCGACCTGGCTAACCCCGATCCGACGTTCGATCCGACGATTGCCATTTCAAAGATGACCTTGTGCGGCCATTATTGATGCACGAACTTCATTTGGATGTTGCTACTAAAACGTGGACCACTGATGTCCACGAATATTTGGATCGGGGGCCCCAAACTTACCGATTTCGTACGAAGGCCGTAGTTGCAATTGCCATTGGATCCTTTCAGGAGCGCAGGATTAGAGCCGCAGTTTCAAACACTTAGAAATGAAAGATGTTTTTCGACTGCGAAGCTCCGATCTGCGGAGGCTGGAAGCCTTCACCTTTTCAGGCAGAGACCTCATGGCCCGGACGGATTAAAACCTTCGAGCAGCTTTTCGATTCGCGATCCCATTTCCAATCGCCCTCCCGCGATATAGACACTCGCTACAACCTTTCCGCTCGACCCGTTCATCTCACCGCCACGGATTGCTCACTTTTCAAGGGAGGAGAACTCAATGGTAGGGAAAAAGAAATCCGGTGGCCGAAAGTACAGCCCGGCCGCAAGTAAAACTGTCGAAAGTGCGATGCGCCGAAAGAAGCGTGGCAGTCTTCGGTCCGGACCCGGCGGTAAGGGAGGCAAAGTCACCAGCCGCAAACAAGCTATCGCAATCGGTCTCTCGGAAGCTCGCAAGAAAGGCGCCAAAGTTCCGAAGAAGAAAGCCGCATAACTCATAATTCGTTCACGACGTTTCGGTTCACTCTGCGTGATCCGTTCGCTCAAAGATTGGGCTGCCCGCAAGGCTTGGCATACAGGGAACACCGGATTGCTCGATCTAGCAGGCCTTGAGTGCGTGAATCGGCTCAGTCACGAATCTGAACAGTCGCAACGCCGCTACTGTGTTCCTGTAAGTAGGCCTTACAGCGTTCACTGTAGATGCCCAAGCAAACACTAAGTGTTTCTGTTTCGTGCCCACCTTCGTTGTTCACCGGTTAGCGTCCAGCTCGCGAACCGCTTCACCAGCACCGCCGAGGTTGGCAAGCCGCATTTCGGAATATTTGCGTGAGAGGATCACGCCGGGGGCGCCCGCTCGCAAGGCCGCGGTCACGGCTGCCTTCACGCTCTGCGGAGTACATTTGCTGTTGGTGGGCTCAGTCGGGATATCCACATCAATGCCGGGCCATATCTGAGTCTTCGTACCGGCAACTCCCTCCAGAGCACGCTTCGTCTCCCGCGACACGTAATCGGCAGAGAGCCCGGTATGAGGAATCTGCTCGTAGCTGCGCTCCTTGTATCCCATCACCTCATAGGTAAAATCCGTCAACTCCTGCTTCGAGAGGTCACGGTAAAGCGTTGAACCGATATTGTCTACATATAGCGCCATGCGCTCTCCGCCGCAGTTGTTGTACATGACGACTTTTATAAAATCGGAATACCTCGAGAGTTCCTGCCAGTCTTGTTCCGCTCGGTAGATCGGATTGAATGAATTGTTGTGCCAGATGTGCCAGCCCACAGGAATCGTCGGCTTGGCTGTCTTTACCGTTTGGTAGAGCGCGGCATAGGTCTCACGAAGGCTATCGGTAAAGAGCATCTCCCATGCAGCCACTTCGGGATACCGCAACAGAATCCTCCAGAACTGAACGAAGTACCCATCCGAAAAGCGCTTGCCGCTACGCGCCGAGCGGACAAATTTCTCCAACTCAAGAAATCCTTGCTTGGCGCGATCGGGATTGATTCCGCGCTCTTTTGCTTTCGTCTCACAGAACTCACAGAAACAGGTCACGTTGCCCGGGTCAATTGGCGGAGTGTCGTGCGTCGCCCCCAGGCTGTCTGAAAGCGCACCCTGTCGCTCACAACCCCACATGATGCCGTCAACCTCATATGAACGCGCGAAATCTTCCATAAGGCCGGTGAAAAAGTTCCGGTAGTTCGGATTATTGACGCATAACGTCTCCATATTCCGACCGTACAAATCTCGTTCCTGAACCTTGTCGATGCCAGGCAAGTCGGGGCGGAACACGTCCTCCATCCAGCAAATGACCTTCAGCCCCCGTTTTTTAGCGGCCGGGAGAACTTCAGCCAGAATGTCGAGGTTGCCGTGGTCCGGTGCGTGAGCAGGCTTGATGACCGTATTCTTGTAATATTGCGGATGCGGCGTAGCGAAGTTGCCGCCATAGTATTTAAGGTCGTACTCCTGCTTGCCGTGATCGGGCAGAGGGTACCCGGGAATCTGCCTTCCAGCTATGCCTCGACCGTAGGTGAACACAGCGAGGAACAATGTGTTCACACCGGCGCGCTCCTGAAGAATGTCCAGCACCTTCTCCGTACCTTCATCGACGAAAGAAACCGCTCCCACCTGGATGCCAATCATTTTGGAGGAAGGTGTAACAGCCACAGATTGCGCGAGAGACGGCACAGTCAAAGCAGCGCCGGCACCGGCACTGATCTTCATGAATTCACGGCGACTCACGTCGGATTTCAGCATGATTTTCCCTATTGCAGTTGATAGCAGCCAATGTCTATCTTTCCGGACTTAACTCGCGGGGTGCCTTCCAGATCGAATTCTCCCACCGGCATTCCCTCGGTTGTGCCGGCAGCGAGCGCGGGAGAATCAGATCGCAAGTGGAAATCACCCTTCGTGGGATCAACGAAGCGCGGTTCTAGAAAATGCGAATGCCGGTCATTTCCGGTCGACTCAACGTATTTATCGAATCCGGTCACTGCGGTCGATGCCTCTGCCCATTTGCTGGCTTGCGGGCCGGAGGCACAGTAATAAAGGTTGTGGTCAATCGTGACGGGAACGTGATCTTTTTCTACCTGAGTCCTGGTCAACGAGAAAAGGCAGTTGGACCCTGCATAGACGATGTTGTTCGCGAAAATATTGTCCGTCATATTCCATTGCATCTGGAACTCACCGGACCCTGTCGCCGACGTATCGTCTTGGTAGAGCGTGTTGTTGATCACGATACTGTGCTCGGTGTGTCCGCGCTCGGGAGCATAGCCCCCAATGGAAACGCCCGCGGTATGGCAGTGATAGATGAGGTTGTTCCGCGCCGTGATGTAGCTTGTTGCGCGATCCCGATGCTCACTGGCCAGTTCGATTCCGAAGTCCACGTTATGAATGATATTTTGCTCGATCAGGATCCGGGTGCCGCCGTCCACGTAAATACCATCGGAAGATTCGTCGTTGCCGTATGCTGGATTGCCCTTTGACGTAATGTTGTAAACCAAGTTGCCGCTTACCACTCCGTCCCGTGCCTGATCGACCGCAGGATCGGGCGCGGTGCGCTCAAAACCTATGACGTCAATACCGATGTTGTTGTTGTCGTGGACAACATTGTGCGTTATACGGAAGTTTGTGACGTTTCCGTTCACCACCAGCGACTCGCTTGAACCAGTTTTAAGATGATGCACCTCGTTGCCATCGATGACTAGGTCAGTAATGGGAGTCTTAGCGTCAGTGCCGTATACCGCAATTCCAAAACCGTTGCCGCCGCTTCCGGGAGCATCGCGGCCGGGAAAAGTCTGTTCGATGTGGTGGACGTTATTTTTCAGCAGTTCTATATGCGAACCGGACCCGCTGACGTCGATACCCAGTGGAGCGAGCCGATGTTCGGCCGTGTGGAAGTTGCGAATTTCGAGGCCTTCGATTCTCACATAACTCTGGTTGTGGATAGTGAGAATGCCTTGTCTCGCGGCTGGAGTGAAATGTGCGGCGTCCAGGACCGCAGTCTCGCCGGGATAGCTTTTAAATGTTATGAAACCGTCGTTCGCATTTCCCGATACGTTAATGCTCACTAGCTCTTCGTATATTCCTCCGTGGACGCTGACGGTACTGCCCGCTCGCGCCGTATCTGCTGCATGCTGCACGGTGCGCCACGGCGCGGTTTGGGTACCGGGGTTCGAATCATTCCCAGTCGTCGACACGTAGAACGCCGAATTGGCCTGGCCAAAAGCTTGGCACACACATAGCAAGATAAAAAGAATTGAAGATTTCATGGTGATCCTTCTACGTACTTGGCTTGTAAGCACAGATCTCTACTGCGGAGTCGCTTCCAGCAGAAGGTGCTTCGAAAAGTCTGCAGACAGGTGCGCGACTGGACCGCGAACGATTCCGAAATCTTTCCCGTCCACGTAGTCCACGACGTGGTACGCACGATCGTCTAGGCCGCGCAACTCCAAGCTACCTTTCCATACGTTGGCAAAGAACGCGTAGTACATCTTCTTGATCCTTGCGGATGACGTGAGTTTCGGGCAGATCGAAACCAATATCGTAGAGCGTGCCCAGATATTGACCGCGGGCAAGACCCTTTTCCTGATAAAGCTCCAGCCACTTTTGGAAGCTCTTTGCATGCTCGGGCGTGAGATCGAAACCGCCCGTGCTTCTCGACGAGAGAAGGCAGAACAAACTGCGTGCCGACTACTCCGCCTATGCCTAAAGTCGAAGCAAAATCGTCGTGATTGTCGCTCAATTCGACATGATCGCCAAAGTAAGGGACGTCGTCGCCCATGAGGCCTTTGATCGTTTTGCCCTTGGATCGCACTTGGAATGAACTGGTCGGATCGGAAGCGACCGACATGTTGAAGTGCGGCATCGTGAAGAAAGAATAAGCTGTTCCGCAGGGGCAGAACTCCACAAGCGATCCAGGCTTGGCGCTCTGCGCGGCATCGTAAATTTCGCGGAAGAAATCCGGCAAAGCCTCAACCGAGTCCTCGGGGCGCTTGTGGTGGTGGGCTGGGTTGTAACAGGCGGGGACGCCATTCATGTGCTGGCCGTCGAGTTTGAGCCCATCAAAGCCCCAATCGACGAGGATCTTGTGCACGAGCTGCTTTGTGATATTCCACCACGCGCGGAGTTGGCCGGACAGAGATAGTAGGAGTTCCACCATGAAATCTTGCGCCGCGAACCATCGCGGTTCTTCAGTGCGAGTTCAGGTTCATTGGTAAGCAACTTGGAATCAGGAACCGCGCTGAGGGGCGACCACCAGAGCTGCGCCTTGAATCCCTCCTGGTGAATCCGGTCTACCATTGCCTTGATGTCGGCATCGCCGTGGGGGAATTTCTTCGGATCGAGTTGCCAGTCGCCATAATTGTTCTGCCAACCGTCGTCGAGCGTGACCCATTTGAATCCCATTCGCTTAACGGTCGGCAGCGTGTCGTAAACCTGCTGCGGCTTAAAGTCACGTCCGTACCCCCACGCACACCAGATCGCTCCGAAGGCGTCTTCCGGGGCTGAGGCCATCTGGAAGCCGTGCTTCGACATGAACCGGCGATAAGTAAGAAGGGTCTGAAAATAATCTCCGTCGTGTACTGTAACGAACGTTCGAAACGTGTGGAAGCTTTCACCGGGTTGCAGAGATCGGTTATGACGATACTGCACACTCATCCGAGCCTGCTGCGCGCTGGGCATCGAAACGGGCAGTGAAATCAGGCGCGGCCCCGGCTCAACGAGGCCCACACCCATGCCAACGTCTCTGCGCCACACATCAACGATCGGTGTTCCGCCGCCGTAGTCGCTGGCATTCATACCAAGATAGTTCTGCTGAGAGAATCCCGTGTGCAGCGGGAGTACCCAGTTCGGACGACGCTCGTAGGAACCGCTCTGGAACGACCAGAAAGCTACTTCCCTGGGCGCCCCGCCGAGCGTCAATCCTGTAAGCGTTGTTGCTCCAGTCGAGAATCTGCAACTGTGACTTCCCAGTATTCGTGTAGCTGACATCAAAGACCGCAAGAGTTGGGAATTCGTCATAGATCGTGACTGAGAGAGTCTTGCGCAGCGCGCCAGACGAACCGGTCACGGTGAGCTTCTCTCCAGCGCCACACACTGTCGGCAACTCGCTCGTGCGTTTGCGAGTCCACAGCAAAGTCATACCAAGCGTGGTCTTTCCCGTTGACAGTCTCGGATGCCGAGAACGCCCCTAGTGGAACTTCCCTGCCCTTCAGTCTCGCAACCACGCGGCTGCGCATGTTCCGGTCAAACTCGATTCGGAGCATTGAGCTCTGGATCTGCGGGAGGTCACCGGCGGCGGGTTCAGTTCGTGGAGCGGTTGCGCCGGGCCGCCCGGGCAATCGGACTCCCGGAAATAAAGTCGCAAGAATGACGATCGAAATGAATGAAAGAGTCTTCCTCATGATGCAATCCGATGCAGTCCGAATTCTCTCTTCCCCAAACCAATCCCCCGTTGCCTCTTCCCTCGAATAGCCTTCAAATGCTCTCTATGCAGCGCAGGCGCGAGAATAAACGCGCAAGACGTGCCGGACGTGGTGCCGAATCAATTGCTCAGGAGTGGACTGAAGTCGTCCATCTCGTATTGCTTCATACTCCAAAGGCAGGAACTGGCTAACGACAGTATGCGGTATCCGGAGGGCCTCAAGATTGTCGAATAGTCGAGCAACTTCTCTCTGCACTGAAGGGTCATTCCAATAGTACCGGCAGCGATCACTGTATCCGTATGTGAGGCTGCGGTGAACCTCTTTTTCGTCGCCGTGATAGTAAGACTTCCAGTTGGCCGGATTGAGCAACATCGCTTCCTCAAGGGCTTCGCGAACCTGCGAGAGGCGATGGCCCGGCCGCCTATCAAGCAACTCACGCTCAATTGCAGCCAGAGAAAAAAGTGCTTCTCGAAACGCAAAAGTTAACCATGGGCCAACCTTAAGGATCGCAAAATGATCCTCAACCATTTGCCGCAGAGAATCAGGAGACTGGTAATCCGTAGAGTGCGCCTCGTAAACAACCGTAGGGTGCACTGAAAGCGCGGCGGACAATGAAGCTGCCCTGGCTCGGTCATAGTCAAAGATCGCGTCAGCTTCGAAGTCGACTCCGGGTTGGACCACGAGGGCGATCACCCGTTCCCAAGCCGACAATAAATCCCGTTTGGCAAATGCTCGCCGAAAGATTTCCACCGTCTGATGAACATGCTCGGCGGCGGTTGCCACAGGAGCCTGCGATTTGAGTGACTCGCCGCCGGGCGCTGGAACTTCGGTTCCGATAACGTAGACGAGTTTCGCAGAACCTGACGGCAGTTCATGAAGCGCTTTCTCTGCGACCTGACACAACAGCGCCGCGCGATTCGCAACGGTTTCCTCACTGGGTCCTGCGTCACCATCGTCAGCGCAGGCCATGCTGGCATCAAGATGAATTTTCACGTATCCCGCGAGGACACAGTCCCGCACCAGTACGCTCGCCTTTTCGAGTGCCGCACTAGAGGCTTCCTGCCGCCACGGGTACGGGCCGAGGTGGTCTCCACCCAATAAGATATTTTCTGGCTTGAGTCCCGCAAGTTGCGCGGTTGATTGGAGAGCGTCGGCGAACTTGCGGGGCGTCTGGCCGGTGTATCCACCAAACTGGTTGACTTGACTCGATGTCGACTCGACATGAAGGACGGAGCCGTCTTCGATGGATTGCTGGATAGCGGCGTCGATCACATGAGGATGGGCCGAACAAACTGCATACACCCCGCCCTTACCCGACTGCCGGTTGCGACGCAGCCCTTCCTGCAGTTGCGCACCGGCATCGCGGGACCGAAGTGTCTGAGTCCTCTGTGACATTTTGGTTGAGGGTCCGCAGGACGTGCTATACGAGCCGCGCCCTGTCCGAGGTGCAGCCTAATAACTGAACTTCAGCGCAAACTGAATCTGTCGCGGAGCCCGCGCCGCCGTGAGGGCACCGAACTGCGAAGTGCCCAGGATGGTGGCGTTGTTTCCGTTCTGCGGTCCGCTGTTCGCGAACAGGAAGTTCGTATGGTTCAAAACGTTGAAAAATTCCGCTCGAAATTCGAGATTCGTCTTTTCCGTTGTTCGAAAATTCTTGAAGATCGAGAGATCCCAAGTCCTGTAGCCGGGCGATTCGATCGTATTGCGGCCAACATTGCCGAACGAACCCAAGGCCGGGTCGACGAAGGCACAAGTATTGAACCAAGTCGTGGAGTTCCGGATGCTGGTTGGCGCGACGCACCCCGGATTGCCAGCGACTGGTCCTGCCTTAGTCGGGATCGCCCACTTGATCCGGCCGTTGAGAAACTCCGCCCTGCCCCGCCATCGGCATTGGCAAAATTTCCGTTGGAGTCGAGCACCGTGTACCAATTGCCGGTCGAAAGCGAAACGATGTTTGCCAGTTGCCAGCCGCCGACCACTTGATTCGCAAATCCGCCGGCGTCGCCGAAGAATTTCTTGCCGTGGCCAAACGGCAGTTCATAGATCGAATTAAACACGAAGCGATGCCGCACATCGAAGTCCGAATTTCCCCGCTCTGCTCCCGGATTCCTGAAGTCGCGAAAATCGCTGTTGTTTTGCGTCGGGCCCAGGTTCGCGTTGGAAGCAATATCAATCGAGTGGGCCCACGTATATGAGCCTTCAAACTGCAATCCCTTCGAGAACCTCTTCTCGTACCGCGCCTGCAGAGAATGGTAGATGGAGGAACCGGTGGAGCGGAACCAGTCAATGCCAGTATCGAAAACCGGGCTGCAAAGATCTGGAGTGGCCAGAGTGCAGCCCGCACTCTTCACGGGCCGACGTGGTGCTGTCGGTGCAGCCTGGTCCGCCGTCGGCTCGGCTTGGTTGCCGTTGAAAAACGTGTAGAGCTTCGTACCCTTCGACCCGGCATATGTCAGAACGAATACGCTATTTCCTGGCAACTCTCTCTCGAATGCCCAAGTGCCACTGCTGCATGTAGGGCGTGCGCAGGTTTTGATCGACGGAGAAGAAGATCGGCGTATTCGGATTGACCAAGGAGTCGGCGGGAAAGCCCGATGCCAACGTCGTTATCCCTGTGACGTGACAGTCGGTCGGTGGATTCGCCGGGTTCGCGGAGGGCGCGCCGCATGGCGCGATTAACGACTGGTTCACGAAAAATGGCGGATTGAACCCGGGACTCGGATTCGAGTACGGTCCGTTCTCCTGCCCACCATAGAAAATTCCGTAACCCATTCGCATCACGGTCTTCGGAGTGAACTGCCACGCGAGGCCAATGCGCGGTGCAAAATTGTTCAGGTCTGAGTTGATCAAGCCGCGGCTTCCCGTCGCGCTGATCTTGACCTCCTGCGAAATTATCGGGGTTAGTTGCGCGTTCTTTCCCTTTGGAACGATGATGGTGGGGTCGGTCGGATTACTCAGATCAAAATTCCCCGTATCGTTGAATCGCTCCGAAACCGTTCCAAACAATTCGTAGCGCAGCCCGAGATTCAACATCAGGTTCGGCGTGACCTTCCAGTCGTCCTGTGCGTAGAACGCGAACGTGTTTCGGAAGTAGTCGACGTTGTGCAGATTGTTGATGCTTCCGCCACTGGTAAGCCCGGCCATGAATGAAGCGAAGCCGGTGCCTCCTGTGCCAATGGCCCCTGGATTATCAGTCAGCGTGCTATCGAAGTTGAGGTTACCGCGCGCCGCTGCCGGCTGGAAGATGGTGAATTCCTCGCGCCGTATCTCCGTTCCATATTTCCAAGTGTGCCGTCCTCGAACCCATGTCAGGTTCTCCGAAAGCGTGTAGGAGTTCTGCAGCTCCTTCGAAGGGAGGAATGTCGGACTACCCAAGAGTCGCCACATCGCTGAAAGTTCAGCTGCGGCAATCCGCCGATTCCAGGAGAGAATGGAACACCGGGGAAGTTGATGCCGGGACTTCCCGACACGTTAGTGTTGGCGTTGAGTTCCAGGCGCTGAGCGTTTACGCGGTTGTAGCCCAACCGGAACTCATTGATCAGTTCTGGTTTGAGAACATGTGTCCAGCTGGCGGCTACGCTGCGATAGGAAAAATTTTCGTCGCCGCTGAAAAATCCTCCTCCATCCGCCAGTCCTCCAAACGTACCCGGGATGAAACTTGGCTGATTCTCAATGCTGAATCGGACAAAGCAGTTGTCCTTATCGGAAAACTTCTGGTCTACGCGGGCATCGAAGTTGTTTCGCGTTTCGCGGCGTACCGGATTCGCCAGAAAGTTATTGCCGCTCGGCTGCAGAGCACCCGCAGCCGGATAGAGCGCGGCCAACCGGAGGGCTAGTGGATCCAGAGAGCCCCCGCCCGCCACGACCGGGGTCGCGGGAATGATATTGAGCGCCTTTCCGGTACCGTCATACTGAAAGGGAACGCCACAGTTCGCCTGCGCCAGGCGGGCATCAAAGATTTCCCCCGCGTAGGTAGGCGCTGCCGTTGCAGTCGCTACCTGTCACATTCGTGTAGTCGATCAGGCTTGAAAAGTCTCCGTGACGCCACGCCGGCGGCGGCACAAATGCGGTTTGCGTCTGCGCTTGCCGCACGCGGAAGCCCTCGTAATCGACAAAGAAGAAGGTGCGATTCTTGCCCGTTGTACAGATGCGGAATAACGATCGGACCACCGAAGGTGGCCCCAAATTGATTTTGCTGATATTGCGGGTCGGGCTTGGTGGGATCATCAAAGTAGTTGCGTCCATCGAGCTTGTTGTTGCGCAGAAACTTCCACGCCGATCCGTGAATTTGGTTGGTCCCCGACTTGATGACCGCGTTGACAATCGCCCCGTTGCCGCGTCCGAACTCCGCGCTATATGCGTTCGTCTGGACTTTGAATTCCTGCAGTGCCTCGACCGGGGGTTGAATCACGAAATTGGTTTCGTTCAGGAGATCGGGCAGATTCGAATTGTTGTCCACGCCATCGAGCAGGAAGTTGTTCTGCAGCGATCGCGCTCCATTCGCACTGAAGCCGTATCCTCCTTCGTCGCGGGCGCCAGGTTCGCTCGGCGCCGTTCCCGTGCTGAGCAGCGCCAGTTGCGCAAAGTTACGGCCG
Source organism: uncultured Acidobacteriaceae bacterium (assembly GCA_963786095.1). Classification (GTDB taxonomy): domain Bacteria; phylum Acidobacteriota; class Terriglobia; order Terriglobales; family Acidobacteriaceae; genus Sulfotelmatobacter. The sequence goes on from CAWAXV010000021.1 coordinate 579,735, forward strand.
TTGAGCGGCAGATTGCTGACTCGCTTCTGGTCCACCACCTGGCCCAGTTCCGAGGTCTCGGTTTCCAGCAGGGGCGCGGCGCCGGTCACTACCATCACCTCGGTGATTTGCCCCACTTGCAGTGCGATGTTGACCGCTATGCGCCCTTGCACATTCAGTTCGACCGTCTCTGACACAGCCTTTTTGAAACCAGCCTTTGTCACCGCACGTTGTACCGGCCAACGTGCAACGGGCTGGCCACAAACTCGCCCGAGTCGCTGGTGGTCGTCTTGAAGGATTGCCCGCGATCGACGTCGGTGACTTCGACGTCCGCATTCGCCACGACCGCGCCAGTCCCATCTTTTACCGTACCCACAATGCTGCCGGTGTCTTTCTGTGCCCACGTCGGCACCGCAAATACGAGCCACAGGAATGAAATGATCACGGTAGAGAAAAGACGAGATATATACCGAACTTTCATGGCAAGCCTCCAACGAACGCCGCAAGCGGAGCGTGTGGTCAGTCAATCGACACTGGCCGCAACTTCGAGTTCCAGCTTCCAGAATTCGATTCTAACGTATTGTTACGTTTGATTACTTTTACTTTCGTTTGCCCATCACTGTCAAGAAGTTTTCGCGCACCCCGCTGAAACGGTGTCCCGCAGATGCAGTACGGCGCATTCCCATGAGAGGCGCAAAGCAAACAGCGAACGCGTGAAACGCAAAGAGAGCCCGGCTCACTACTCTCCAACGGGGCGAAGCCGCCGAAACCGGACGGCCTCCGAAATTTACGATCCGAATCGTGATCAACAGAGAACAGTAAGGAGCTGTATATGGCAGAAGCGAAGAAGCAAAATCGCGCGCAGGGTGCCAATCTCGCGCCTGACAAGGTCAAACTAAACCGCATTCAGGCACAACGACTTTCGAGTCTTACCAACATCAGCGTGAAGGAAATTGAAGGCCGCGACATCGCGCAGCTTTCCGAATCGCTCAAGTGGCGGATCGATCCCAACTACTTCCTGTTCCGGCGTATTTGCGGACAGGTTGTCCGCTGGGATCCGGGTACGGGCCAATATCAACCGGTTCCGTTTGCTACGGTGCATGTCATGGACACCGACTGCGACTTCCTTGGTTATTTTCCATTCGAAGCGAAGTTGTCATGGCTCTATCCCATCTGGTGCCATCAGGAAGAAATCACGGAAGTCGTCACCGACGAATGCGGCAACTTCTGTGCATGGATTCCGTGGTTCGACATTGACTGGGTCATCCGCTGGCGATTAGAGCGTTATTGTTTCCCCGAAGTCTTCGTCAAACCCAACCTCGGAACCCTGCTCCAGACTGTGGGCGTGCTGCCCAAGCCTGGACCAGGTCCAGATCCCGGTCCCGAGCAACTACTCGCGAACCTGCGAGATGCCGACTTGTCGCTCGACCGTCTCGCCTCCATCACCGGACGCGAAACTGCCAGCCAACTCCTGCTTGCCAGCCAGGCGGCGGCTATTGGCAAGAACAACTCGGCACTGAGCGGCTTGCTAAGCCAACCGGCTTTCCGCAATCCGGTGCCTCCGCCCACTTCCCCGAAGCTGCATGCTCTGCAGAAACACCATGAAGAGCATGGACCAGAAGCTTTGAGGGACTTCGTCAGAGGCAAAGCAGATCGCGAATACAAGCTGGATCTGAATCATTACATCGGACCTTTTCCTTTATGGCGTTGCGAGTGGGTGCTCGAAGAAGAGTTGGTTCCCATTCTCGAAGTTCCTGACATCACCTTCTGGGTAACTCAAGACACCGACGGCGACGGCGATCAGGAAACCATTTACTCCGACGGTTACTTCCAGGTGGGCTGGCAATCCGGCCCGCTCTCCGATGTAACCCTGCATGCGTCCCAGATTGCTCGCATCAATTCAACTGGAACCTGTCAGGTTCCTCCGGTGGGCGACTGTGAGCAACCCGAAATCCTTTTCGCGGGTCTCATGCCGGCGCGAACGCCGTACATCGACACTACCGCAAACCCGACTCGCGGCTTCGGCCTCCGTCCCAACCCGCCGCATGCCGACGGTCTCATTCGCGCTTCGGTGTTTCCGCCATCGCTGACTCCGGACACTCCGGCGAACGCGCCGTTTATGTCCACGATTCAACTGTACGGATGCAATCTGTACGAAGGCGGTCAATACTACCGGCTGCTTTATTCGTACAACGGTGCCCCGGCAGTGCCATTCACGAATCTGTCGTGGTACGTCGATCCGTTCCCCGGACCCGGCCTTCCCTTGCACGTTGTCCCTGACGCGCAAGGCTGGTACCCGATCCTCCCGGTGCCTGATGACTGGTTTCCGCCGAACGAATTGCTGGACTGGCCAACCAGCAGTTTTGCCGATGGTCTCTACGACATCACTATGGAGATCGGGGACGGATCGAAGAATGTAATTTTCACCACGCCTAACTCGGTGCCATTCTTTGTGGACAATTCCGCTCCCGCGCCGTTGATTACCAGTCTGGCGTGGCGCGTATTGCCCGCCGGAGCATGGAATGTTTTCCCGACCCTCGTTTGTCCACTCGTGAACCGGCCGGCAGGAAGCGACATCGAGTTCCAGGTTCAATATCAGGTCTCGGCCTCGCACCTGCTTAAGACCTCGATCACGAATTCAGGATGTGGCGGCGGAGTGATGCAGCCCAATCCCGAACCCAATGCGCTTCCCTACATGCACTGGCACACGAACGCCAGCGACAACTTCGTGTCGCAAACCGCGACCTTTGTTCTCCCTGGTACCGCACTCGCAGGTTGCTACGGCTTCAGCGTAAACGGCTATAGCCGGGCCTTCAATCCTTCGGGCGGCGATTCCTCTGATCCTCAGGCGCACGACTGGTACGTCGACACCGCGAGCCTCATCTGGAATCAATTCAACCTGTCAGTCGCGGTTGTGGATATTTAACCCCGACGGCCTGCCCCGCGTCTGCACTACGCAACGCGGGGCGGGTCGGCGAAGGTCGACTTTGGATTTGGACGAGGCGATCGCAAGAATAGTCGAGGCGGGATAGTGGCAACACGATTCTACTGGTTGGTGATCGGAACGCTGGTTGTGTGGCGCCTTACTCATTTGTTTTACGGCGAAGATGGCCCATGGAGTTTGCTGGCCCGGTTGCGGCTTTTGGCTGGCCATGGCTTCTGGGGCGAACTCATGGACTGCTTTTATTGTTTGAGCCTTTGGATCGCATTGCCGTTCGGAGTCATGCTCGGAGAAAATTGGAAGGAGCGTTTGCTTCTGTGGCCCACCCTTTCGGGAGCGGCGATCCTGCTCCAGCGTATGAGTTCCAAGGCTGAATCGAAGACTGAATCGAAGCCAATCGTAATTTTTTCTGAGGACGAGGGGAAACTTGAATGTGCTGCGGCAGAAATAGAACACAAGTCATGACGGCGGTTCCCAAAGCTAGGCTCGCAACCGCACCGGCACCACAAAAAATCCCATCGAGTGTCTCCTTTGTCTATACCGGAAACACGGCGATGACGGTGGCAGGTCCGATTTCGGGCATTCAGTACCGCTTCGACCGGCCTGGAGCTCGCGTCGAAGTGGACTGGCGAGACCGGATCCTCCTCGCGTCCGTTCGCCAGCTTCGGCAGATCAAGTAGTAGGCCTGGAGCTGTGAGGCACACCCTCGATCTGAATCGCTTCCGCCGGAGAACGACTTGTCGTTCCTGGTCCGCTCGATATACGCTTTGATACTCACCTGCGACTATCAGCGAACGACTTTGCTTGCGTCGGTTGAGTGACTGTCGCAACACGATGCCCACCGATGCCGATCGCGATCGCTTCCAGAGCGAAGCGGAAAAATACGCCGCCTACCTCGAAACGACCGAGGGCCGGTTACGCCTCGACTTGCCCTTTGCGAACCTGCAGGAATTTTTGCCAATGGCATCGGGACAGCCGCCTCTGTGCGCCCTGGATCTCGGGTGTGGTACGGGCGCGAACGGTTTGCGCCTCGCGCGGTTGGGCTTTCAGGTCACCCTACTCGACTCCTCTCCGGCGATGCTGGATATCGCGAAACGCGCTGCGCAGCAAGCACAGATTGCCGAGAAGATTGAAAGCAAACACGGCGACGCCGACCGATTGGCGGACTTGTTCCGCGAAGGAACGTTCGATTTAATTCTGTGTCACAACGTCCTGGAGTTTGTGGACGACCCGGCTGCCGTACTGCACGCTGCGGCACGCGCTTTGCGAAATGCATCGGCGGTACTGTCCGTTCTGGTGCGCAACCGCGCGGGTGAGGTCTTGAAATCCGCTATCTTGGCTAACGACTTGGATGCCGCCGAACATAACCTCACCGACGAGTGGGGCAATGAGGCCCTATACGGGGGCAAGGTGCGGTTGTTCACACCTGACACGACACGAGCTATGCTGAAGGAAGCGTCGCTGGAACTGGTTGCGGAGCGCGGTGTGCGGGTCGTGTCAGATTACCTGGCGCCGCGGGTGTCGCTCAGCGCCGAGTACGAACGGATTTTTGCGTTGGAACGCAAACTAGGTAACCGGCCGGATTTCGCTGCGATCGCCCGCTACACGCACTACCTGACCCACCGCGCAGGTCCGGTCATGAAGGACGGTGCATGAGCAACATCGCAGACCAGTGTTCACCGTCTACGACTGGCGGGATGCCGCCCGAAGCCGGTATCTCTCTCGGCCTCGGGCTCACCAATGAGTGCAATCTCACCTGCTCTTTCTGCTACCGCGATCCGACTCGCGCCGATCGTCTCTCCCTGGATCAAGTGAAGGCAGTCATGGAATGCCTAACCGTTCGCTCGGTGAATCTCGGCACCGGTGAGAACGGCATGCATCCCGACTTCAAGGCATTACTAGCCTACCTGCAAACGAAACCGGTCAAGCTTACCATCACTTCCAATGGTCATAGTGTTTCTGTTCTGGAAGACGATGAACTGCGAGCCTTCCACGACGTCGAGTTCTCTCTCGATTACGCCACACAATCTGAACAGGATGCACAGCGCGGGCCGGGCAATTGGGAACTCATCCACCGGCAAGCAAAACGATGTGTGAGCTTGGATATTCCCGTAACCATCATCGCTGTCATGATGAAGTCAAACTATTTGCGTCTATCGGACGTGGCGCGAGTGGCCAAACAGTTTGATGCTCCTTTGCGAGTGAATGTGTATCAGTCTGTGCGGTCGGACATCTACGCCTTGAGCTACGAAGAGTACTGGGAAGCATTCCGGCGCCTCTTTAAGGAGACGGATGTGATCGCAATTGGCGAACCGCTCGTTCGCGCCATGGCGGGACTACCGCCACTCCGAGTCGGTTGTGGCGTGAGCACCATAAGAGTGACACCGAGAGCGACCACTCAACCCTGCGTTTATTGGCCAGGATCGGGGGAGCCGCTTTCCGAATTGATCTCCGCTGGTGCCAACATTCTCAGTTCAATACCTTTCGAGCAAGCGCGCACACTTCCTCAAGCCTGCGAGCCTTGCGAGTTCCGTGAGTCGTGTCACGGCGGATGTGCCGGGCGGCGACGCTTGCAAGGCGCGCTGCTGCAGCCTGATAGTTATTGTCCGATCATTCGGGGCGAGCATCAACGACTGGCGATTCGAATCGCCGCAAATCGCGATCTCCCCAAACTCAATAGTTCCTGCACCACAGTCGTGATCGCCAGGTAGTTTGATTCGTGAGCGAAAACAGCGATCGCGACCGCTCTTTATTGCGCATTCACCCAGGAATCGGAACCCGTCACCTTGACGGCCACATTCGAAAAGAAGATATGTAACGGTTTGCCATCGGCGGTGCCGCGGTGCTCGGTTGAAATCAACACAGGACCTGCTTTCTTGTAGCCTGTCCACGACGCAGTGACGAGGCTCGGCTTGGTTGTCCCACCGCGGTGATAGACCATGGCTTGGACTCGGTTGTCTTTACCGACATAGAGGTCCCAGGTATCACCAGGAGTGAAACCACCAGCCTCCGCAGGATATTTCACTGACACTAGCGTGGCCGAACCGGTGCCAATCGGAAGCTTCTTCATTCCCTGATCGGTCACCGTGGCGCTGGCATCCCAGACAACATGAAAGGGGAAGAGCGTCCAATACTGATCGTTGATGAATCCCGGCTCGATTTCGTTTTTTACACTGTCCGGTTCGCTGCCGAGCTGATGGCTGTTGTACGTGACCTTTACCGCCTTGCCCGATTTATCTGGCCCTTCGTAGGTAACCATACCGGTCTTGGGCTCCCAGGTCCACGTACGGGCAATTTTGAAGAGTCCGGTGACTTCACCGTTCCAGGTGTAGCGGATCGCATCAACTTGACCCCAGGAATCAACACCGTAGGTCTTGGCAATTTGTTCGGCGATGGGTGGGCGTGTCTGCGCCCAGGACGTTGCTGCAAAAACCAGCACAGGAAAAACCAGAAGACGAATCAGCTTTGCACGGCTATTTGTCATGGCGGTCGCTCCTCGGTGAGGTGAACGGATGTTGTCTAGGATGACGGCAATATGCTTCTGGATACACAATTCTGTTGGCACTGCACTTTTGCCCTTGCCCGTAGGAGGGTCTCAGGTTCGTCTGACCCGGCGCAGCCACAGAATTGCACCGGCCGTCGCCACGCATCCGTATTCCACCAGCATTACCCAACCAGGAAGCGCCGCCCACGGACGTCCCAGTACGCGGAAGTGCCACATTACATAGGTCGGGAAAATGCTCACCGTCCAGACGATGATCAGCCAAGTGGAGGCCGACGTCAGAAATGGCAGGAGCCAGAGAAGATACCAAGGGAATACGGCGGGCGCGCACAACAGAGAGGCTGCCATGGGCCAGACAAATGCGTCCGGAGACCACTCGCGCGCCGCGCTTATTATTCTCTGCCAAGTTGCAGTCACCAATCCGACGAGGACTGCCATCCCAACTAGCAACTGCGGAGGCGCCACTTGAGCGAGCGCCGCAAACACGGGACCATTAAAGCGAAAAGTCTGCACATATGTGCCAAGTGAGCCGATCGGGATGCGTCCGTGATCAACAAATGGCACGTACAGCAACCCAACCACGATAGCCGCCAACATAGCGTCGCGAACGCGAACCCGCTTCCAGTAGAGAGGCAGCAATACAATCGGCAGGAATTTCACCGCTACAGCTAGCCCAAACGCGAGGGTTGCGATCGCACGCCATCTGCGCGCGAGGGCGGCGACAGAGATGACCAACAATAGGGCACCAACAATGTCGACGTGACCGCTTCCAGCCACCTCAATGGCCAACAGTGGATTCCAGGTGTATGCCAGAACCAGGTGTGCTCCACGCCCGTTACAACGCAACACATCGAGCAACACAAACACAATCAACAAATCGCAAACTACGAACGCCACCTTCAACGCAAATGTAGATTCGTGAATCGCGGTCACGGCGCGGAAGAATAGCTGCGCTCCTGGTGGATACGGACTCGGTAGATCCGGATTGTTCAAGTTGCGCGTTTCCGGAGAATGCAGTCCCTTAACGGTAGGATCACCGGGAACGACAAGATAGGGGTTGTAGCCGAGCCTCTGCAGGCGGCCATCCCAAACATATCGATGAATATCGTCGTCGGCCCCCGAGGGCAGCCGAAGAAATTCAACGTGCCACACCGCAGCCAACACGAGCCCAATCACGACAACACGCCCGTCAAACCTTGGCGTAGCAAAAAACTCACGCATCGCCAGGAGGTACACGATGCCCGCAAGCGTCAGAGAGGCCATGAAGTAAGGCCCGCCTCTGTCGTTGAAGTTGCGCGAGCAGATCGTTAGCGCCACGCAGAGCGCCGCGCCGAGTATGTACACTCTTCCGGCAGGGCTGATCTTCGCGAGGACGGTTTTCACGGGAACGATCTCACAATTCTCCTGTGCCGTTTTGTGAACCCGTCCGAATTTGCCCCGCCACTCGTTCCCACTCTTTAAGCCACGCCGCGGTGCGTGACGCCTTTGCAGGAGCCAGCCGCAACTCCTCTGCCAACCGAGTCAAGTCGTCAACTACATCGATATCGTAAAAAGGAGCTGCGAAACCCACGGAAAGCTCAAGAGCTCGTGCGCGCGACAGAAGTCTCTCCAGTGCGGTGCTGGTGCCCATTCCGTCGCCTGCGAAGAGCGAAGGATGAGAAGATCTTGCCCCGACAAGGTAGTAGCCTCCGTCGTGCGTTGGTCCAACGACTACGTCATGTTTGGCCAGTGTTTCGAACGCGTCTTCGAGAACAGAACGCGGCAGGTGTGGGCTATCGCTGTTGAAGGCAATGATGCGGCGTGGAAGACGGTCGGCGAAATGCGCAAACACCGAAGTGAGGCCTGCCGCAAGACCTTCTCCTATCTGCGCGACGATGCTCGTTTCGCTGCCCGCCAACTTTTCCAGCTCGCTAACATCCGCCTGCGGGCACATGATGGCAACTTCCACATCGGTCAATGACCGCGCCAGCGCCAGCGTGTCATCCAGAAGGCAGCAATAGAAATCAGTAACAGCTTTAGAAGAAAGGTTGGACGTCAGGCGGGTTTTGACCGCACCGGGCCTCGGTGCTTTCGCCATGATGACCAGCACACGATCATTCCCTGACGACCGCACCACCGCCTCGCTTGAAGAGTTCATAGAATTTCGACTCGGACCTAAGCTGATCCTCGCATCGCGGCTCTTCGGTGTCGGAAATAATAGCGCACTATCAGGCTAAGAATGAACCAGGCAGCGCCGGTCGTGCCCTTCAGCGTGCCGCTGATCTTCGATTTTCCGATACGCGGGTAGTAGCTTACCGGGACTTCAACCACACGGAACCCAGCGAGAGCGCCTTTAAGGATCATCTCAACCGCCCATCCATAGGTCGTCTCTTCGAGGACGAGCGCACGTAGTACATCTGCGCGGCCAGCGCGAAACGGGCCGAGATCACTGATTTCTAATCCATAGAGAAGCCTGATCAGACCAGCGGCGAGACGATTGCCAAACACCTGGTGCCACGGCAACGCCGCGACGGAACTCCGCTCCTTCAGGCGGGAACCGAGTGTAATGTCCGCGCGTCCTTCAATGATCGGGTCCAGTAGAATGGGCAACTCCGATGGCCGGTCGCTGTAGTCCCCATCGAGGAAAACGACCACATCAGGATTTTCCGTATTCGCAAGCCCCGTCAGACATGCGCGCCCGTATCCTCGGCGAGACTCCAGGATAACGTGTGCCCCCATTTTTTGTGCTAGATCGGGCGTCCCGTCAGTCGAATTGCTATCGACAACGATGACTTCAGTGACAAGATCGGAGGGCAAGTCGGCGAGCACGCGTTCAATCGCCTGCGCCTCATTATGGGTGGGGATGATGACCGACACTCGCACGTGAGCCCGTCACCACCACGGCGAAGAGGGCCACCGTTGCGATAGCCACGCGTCAACGCCCCATCTTCGGCCGCCGCGTCCGATAGCAACCCCGAGCGACGCGAGCACCGGAACCAGCAGCTCCCATATCCAGGAAGTGCCCCACTCCGAAACCCAAAGACTGCCGAGATAGAGAAAGGCCACAAATGCGGCCGGGCGCGTCAGCAGACCGATGACAAGAAGGATGCCGAGAGAGATCTCTGTCATGGCCTGCAGCGGAGCAGCCATCGCAGCATGGCTCGCCGCCAGGCCCATCACCGTCTTCCACACTGCCGGCGAATGACTCTGTTTGATGTAGTAGTTGATGAGTCCGGCGTAACCCGCGGGGGTGTACAACCCTTTCCCCAAGTTCTCGAAGAAGACCCACACGAGCATCGTACCGATCGTCACGCGCACGATTGCCAAACCGCTTCCACCTGCTGGTTGGATGGACATTTCATTTCCCAATGACGTTACGTTCGTTGTCATGGTGAACCTCGCGACCCAATGGATGCTACACCAGATTCGAAAGGTTCAACAGGCGTCACTTTTTTCGAGAGGCTGAGGGTAATGCCGATCGCTAGAGCGCCCGTCTGGAAATAGCGAGCCCTCTCACAAAGCTCCTAGAGATTGGGATCCCCTTGGCCGATGTTGCCGCGATCGGTTGCTCCTGATGGAACATTCGGTTGCTGCTGATTGCGTATGCCGTCGGGTCTCCGCCCGCAGTGTTCGAGACAAAAGCAAATTGTCCGCCGAGCTGTTGTTGAATCATGTACAGAACAGAGTCGTTGTAATTGCCAGTGCAATAGCGGTCAAGAGCCCCCAAAACGGGGATGCTCATACCGATTTGCTCTGCACACGCCAAACCCGCTGATCCACAGCAGCGATAGTCAAACAGAACCTACGCGGCCCAGGAGGACCGAGCAAGCCGCTCCTCAATATCAGCAATGATCTCTTGCCTTAGGTCATACTCGATGAGCTCCGTATCGCTCACGCCACCAACAGCCCGCGCATCCAGGGTGTCAGATTGCATCTGACGGAGCTGATTGAGTTTAGCCCGTAAATCGTCGATATTGTAGATTTCAGACATCGCACTCCTCTCAGACGAAGGAGGGCATAGAGGCAATTCATTGTTACTCGATCGCCTATTATGTGCGATACCGTACATACCGTACATCGCGCGGTCACACCTTTCTTGGCTGCCATTTCATGAGCCTCGCGAACACCTTCGCCGCCCGTTCGCCATAGCACGAGATAACGGCGTCGTGAACCACATCGCTTGATCTCCTCTGACGGGACTACAATTTTCAGCAAAGGAGCCAAATCATGTTCCTCCCCAGATTGTGCTTAGTTACGATGGTTGCCACGATTACCGCATTCGCGGCGGTGGGAACCTTGAGCGTGCAGATCACCGAGTACGAGGTGCCCACTCCAAAGTCTCGGCCACACGATCCGGCGCTAGCCCCGGACGGCTCGCTTTGGTATACGGGGCAAGGAGCAAACAAGCTCGGCCGGTTCGATCCGAAAACCAGGGAGTTCAAAGAATATCCGCTAAGGACGCCCGCTTCCGGGCCGCACGGCTTGGTCGCGGATGCGGGCGGGAACATCTGGTTCACCGCGATCTCGGGGGGCTATGTGGGCAAGCTCGATCCAAAGTCTGGTGAGATTGCCGAGTACCGTCCATCTGGTGACATGAAGATCGACCCGCACACGCCAATATTCGATCACGATGGAGTCCTCTGGTTCACCAACGAAGAAACAAACTACATCGGGCGACTCGATCCGAAGACCGGCAAAATGGCGCTGACGAAAGTTCCTACGCCGCACGCCGTGCCGTATGGGATCGTAATTCTGCAGAACAATGCGCCATTCTTCTGCGAGTTCGGGACCAATAAACTAGCCACGATTGATCCCAAAACGATGACGGTTCGTGAGTACACACTTCCGGCAACCGGTGCTCGTCCGCGGCGGCTCGCTCTGGCGCCGGACGGATCTGTTTTCTACAGCGATTTCGCGCGCGGCTATCTGGGACACTTTGACCCGGCGGCCGGAAAATTTCTAAAAGAGTGGTCATCTCCCGGCGGGGAAGAATCAGAACCATACGGCATTGCAATCACCAGCGACGGCGAAGTCTGGTACAGCGAGTCCGGCGTGAAGCCGAATACGCTAGTCAGGTTTGATCCCAGATCCGAAAGCTTCAGCACGAAGCCGATCCCGTCTGGCGGCGGTGTGGTCCGCAACATGGTCGCCACGCCAGATCGGCGGTTGTACCTGGCGTGTAGCGGAGTGAACAAGGTTGCCGTAGTGGATGCAACGAAGTAGTTTGCGAAAAAACTCTGTCCGTCAGGTCAGTGCAAGCTGGAGCAAGACAAAACCCAGGCCGCTTTGTAAGTGCTGACGGCTACGAGTTATCAAACATTCACTCTGCGGAGTTACCTTGCCGCCTGCCCGTTCCCCCCGGTACCCCTGTTACAATCACCAGCGAGAGGGGACCTCAAATGGCAAACATGGGTAGTGTGGTACAGCTTTTAAAAAAGGAACATGAGCGGTTGACGAAGCAGATTCAGGGCGTATCCGCGGCACTGGCAGCTTTCGGTGCGACCTACACGCGCGGCTCAGTAACGCGAAAACTGTCGGTGGCAGGAAGGGCGCGGATTGCGGCTGCCCAGAGGGCGCGATGGGCAAAGGTGAAGGCGAAGGGTGATAAGGGCAATATTGTGGCGATGCCCAAGAGACGAACACTGTCGGCCGCTGCCAGAAAAAAGATCGCTGCCGCCCAACGCGCTCGCTGGGCGAGGGTGAAAGCCGCAAAGAAAACCGGTTAAGCAACGAGAGCAAAAAGGCCTTTGCCGCAGAAACTACGGCAACAATTTTCGGACAATGAGTAACCGCCCGATCACGCCATTAAGGACGGTATTCGACTCACGGGTACCGTCCCGCATTCATGCCTTTTAATAGATTCGTTGACCTTGACGCCTGCGGCAGACCAAGCGCGATTGCTGTATCGCCCGTACTCGGCTACGTCCGCCTGGTGGTCAGTGCCCATGCCAGGTATTTCCGCACGATCGAACACAGAGTCCACCTGGATTTGCGCCTCCCGAGAAGAAATTTTTCCAATCTGCTGCTCTGGCATGACCCGAAGCCCAACTCAGCCGATATCTTATTTTCAATAACTTAAAGCTTCTCTCTTTTAGAGAAACAAGTCGAATCGCAGACCCGCTTTCTGCTTGACACTCTAGGGCGAACACCTGAGAATTGGCTTACGATCGGGTAGTGTGGTCCCGTCCCCCTTTCAGTTAACCCGATTCTAGGACGATCTGCATTTCTAAGAGCAATTGACGCCGCGAATCCCCCATCGCGTTGAAGCGTGGTGGATTTCCCCTGCGATTTTTGCGGGCTAATGGAGAAACGACTTATGCGCACCAGGTTCTGTTTGTGGTTGTTTGCAGCGACAATTCTCGGCACTATTTTTGCGGCGCAGCCGGTTTCGGCTCAATCTTTCAATTTCCCCGCAACTACGGGCTTCACCTCGTCCAATGTCTGCGCCAACACCAACACTCCACCACCAACCTGCCAGGTGTTGACGAACGGCTCACCCTCGAAACCGCAGGTGGTTAACGGGGGTATTTTGCGGTTGACCACGGCCAATCAGAACCAGCATGGCTCGGCATGGTTCAAGGTGCAGCAACCGCTCTCCACGGGATTCACCACGGCGTTTCAGTTCCAGATTTCCAAGACGAACGCTTGTTTCCTGTGCAGTTTTCCGGCCGACGGTTTGGCGTTGGTTATCCAGAATGACCCCGCCGGCACAGGCTCTCTCGGCTACACCGGGAACGGGCAGGACATTTCATACGGCAATAATGACGTCTCCACGGCAAGCGGCGTTGGAAAGGCCATCAAGAACAGTCTTGCGATCGAACTCGATACGCACCAGAACACCAACTACACCGATCCCGATGGCAATCACATCGCGGTGCAAAGCTGCGGACCCAACAATTCGGCCACGCTCACGCCGAACAGCGCCGATCACAATTACACATGCCCCGACGGCAACCTGGCGAAACTTGCGCTGCAAAGCCTGCCTGCCGGGCTGTCTCTAACGGACCAAAACCCGCACACAATTACAGTGAACTATCTGCCGCCCGGAACCTGCACCAGCGCCTGCAACAACCTCAGCGTTTATTTCGACAGCACGTTGATTCTGCAAACGACCCTGGATATCACCAAGCAACTGAACCTGGCCGGCGGGACCAGCGCCTATGTGGGATTTACTGCCGCTACAGGCTCACTGGTGCAGAATAACGACATCCTGAGTTGGTCGTTCAGTCAGTGGCCCCTCGCCCCGATTACTATCGACCAGCCTGTGCAGCCCCTGGCGCCGACGAACTTCAATTACACCTCTGAGTTGAATGGGGTCACAGACTATTCCCAGAGCGGATTGCCTCCGAGTTCTTTCCAGGGCCTGATCATGCAGGGTACAGTCACCACCATTACCGACCAGCAGTTCTCAGATCTGGTGGCGAACACTCCTTTTCAGGGAAGCTCCTGCCAGCATCAGGACACAGGAAACGGCAACTTTGCCTGCGTGACCACAACCGATCTGTGCACGACTCCTACGAATTTGGTGCCCTCCGGAGCCAACTGTCTTACTACGGGTTCGACGCCTCTCATCAACGTCTCGAATACCTATAATCTGGATCCTTTGCAGAAACCTCTGATCGCACCGGGCTACATCATGGGCAAAGACACCGCCCTGAGCTGTGGTGCTGGCGCGGATAATACCTGCAAAGGCCTGGTCAGCATCTTCACTGGCGTCAGCGGAGACGCCCTCAAGACGAGCGGCGGTACGAATAATTTCAACTCGGTCCTCATTCCGATCTTCGGAGGCGTTCAACCGAGCACGAGCATCACCACAACTCCGGCTTTGAACAGCGGGTGGACCAATGGTAACGTAAGCGTCAATTTCAATAGCATCGATACCGTCCCCAGCAATAACCCGAATCCGCCCTCACCATTACCGACCGTGACGTCCATCAACTACGCGGCCACGGGAGCGAACGTGCCGAATCCAGCTGCAGGAACATTGACCGGCGCGAGCGGCTCGATCAGCATTCCGGTGACGGTAGAGGGGGCAACGGTTATTACCTACGCGGCGACCGACAGTTCAAAAGTTATCGAGACCGTAGTCACCAATAGCGGAAATAATGTCAACAGTTCGACTCCGACCTTCACGATCAAGGTCGACTTGACGCCTCCCACAGTCAGCTGCACGCAGCCCGCTATCGTATGGCAGGCCACCGACGCGATTGTGGCGTGCAACGCGAACGATAACGCCAGCGGTTCCGGTCTGGTTGGCCCATCGTCATTCTCCGTGTCAACGAATGTTCCCGTGGGGACAGAAACGAACAGCGTGACCATACCCGCAGTCACGGTAAACGATGTAGCTGGAAATACCTCGCTGCCTCAGCCTCCGACGGGAGCATTCGGGCCCTTCGAGGTGGACAAGAAAGCTCCAGTCATCAGCGGGCTCACGATTTCGCCCTCGTCGCCAACGTTCGGGCAGACTGTGACCGCAACCTATACCTGTTCCGACGGAGGATCGGGAGTGGTGTTGTGCGGCCCCAGCGGATCTCAGCAAATCGCGGCAACAGCGAGCACGACGGTGACGAGCCCAGCGGACAGCACGACTGGAACTCACACCTTCACCGTCACGTCGCAGGACGCGGTCGGCAATCTCACCACGCCGGCAAGTTCGGTGACCTATACCGTGAGCAAAGCGACTCCCGTAATCACGTGGACAAATCCGGCGGCAATTGTGTACGGCACACCGCTGAGCGCAACCCAGCTCAATGCCACGGCTAACGTCCCCGGAACTCTCGTCTACACTCCATCGGCAGGAACTGTACTGACTGCGGGAGTCCAGACGTTGTCCGTCGCTTTCACGCCAACCGATACGACTGACTACACGGCCGGGTCGGCGACTGTGCAATTGAGCGTCACCAAGGCTCCCGCAACGATCACGTGGGCAAATCCGGCGGCAATTGTGTACGGCACACCGCTGAGCGCAACCCAGCTCAATGCCACGGCTAACGTCCCCGGAACGTTCGTCTACACTCCATCGGCAGGAACTGTACTGACTGCGGGAATCCAGACGTTGTCCGTCGCCTTCACTCCCACCGACAGCAGCGACTATTCGAGTGCTTCAGTGTCAGTGCAACTGCTGGTCAACAAGGCGACTCCAACGGTCACATGGTCGAATCCGGCATCTATTCCGTACGGAACACCGCTCAGTGCGGCCCAACTCAACGCCACGGCCAGTGTGCCGGGAACTTTCGTATACACGCCGCCGGCTGGCACTGTTCTGCCCGCGGGAACGCAAACATTGTCGGTGGCATTCACGCCGCTCGATTCCGCGGACTACAACACGGCGAGCGTCTCGGTGACGATCGTCGTGACGCAGGCGCAGATCAGCCTCTCTCCAACCAGCATCAACTTCGGAACCGTGCCTGAGGGTCAGACCATTTCTCAAACCGAAATTGTCACCAACATCGGCAACGCCACGTTCAGCGTCACAAATATCTCCCTCAAACCTATTTCCGGGGCAGATAATGACGACTTCAAAGTGAGCAGCAATTGTGGTTCTGTCGCTCCTGGTGCGAGCTGTAGCATTGTCGTCACGTTCATGCCTGATGACTTGGGAAATGTGACCGCGAAGCTTGTCGTCACGGACAATGCCCCGCTCAGCCCGCAGACGGTCCCCATCACAGCCTCTGTGACTAAACATAAGAAGTAAGGATGGACTCCCTGATGGACTAATGGCTGGGGACGAACATGTACATGTAAAAAGGCGAGACCCTCATGGGTCTCGCCTTTTTGTATTCATAGGTCTCAAGGGCAGCGGGGTGGGGTCGAAGAGGACAAATCTGCTACGGCGCGAACTGTTTCGTTTCTGCATAGATCGGCTTGAGGTCGTAACGCTCGCTGACATGCTCGGCACCCTGTTCCTTGCCGATCTCGTCGAGTAAGCGCCTCGCCTCGCGATATTGCGTCGTAGCCTCCGAAGTGTTGCCGGAGAGCCGCATTGTTGCGCCCAGCAGGTAGTGAATACGGGCGTTCTCTAGGCGGAGTCCCAGTTTCTCGCTCTTGCCAAGGCTGCGCTGGAGTTCCTGACGCGCATTTGCATAATCTTTGTTCTTGATCATCGCCTCAGCCAGCAGCACCGACGACGCAACAGAAATATACCTGCGCCCCTGCGCATCTGCCTGCTGTGCAAGCGTTCGCAGTAGGCTGACTGAAGCTCGCGAGCGTCCATCCGCTACCGCGACTCTCGCCAAGTTCATTCTTACCGTCAGCAGAGCGTCTTTATCTGCAGTATGCGACGCGAGCCGCTCTGCCTGTTCGTACGCACCATTCGCTGATTTGAGATCACCCTGATAGAAGAATGTGTCTCCCTGATCATTGAACACGGCAGCGAGCAACGCGTCATTCTTCAAACCGCGAGCCAGGCCCTGCGCTTCGTCGATCAGCGGGGAGGACTCGGCTCCCCTTCCCGCCCGTGCGAGCGCGCCAGCGAGGTCGCTGAGAGATTGCGCCATGTTGCTGCTGCGATCACCGAGATCACGAAATGCTTTGACTGAATCCTGCAACGTGCCGACCGCAGGCCCCAGGCGACCCTGATATTCGAAGACCAAGCCCATGCTGTGCGAGATCATCGCAGCGCCGATGTTATCCCCCGCCTTGCGGTACAAATCGAGGCCGCGCATATAAGAGGTCATCGCCTGATCGTATTGTCCAAGGTCAGAATAGATCCCTCCTAAATTCTCAAGGGTGCCTGCGATATCTCGCGGCACATTCAGTTTTTCGCGGATTTGCAGCGCTTGCTGCAGGTAGGTGAGCGCGTCCTCATTCTCGCCCTTCTGTGAATAGGCGTTGGCAATATCGTTCAAGCACAGTCCCTGGTAGGTCTCATCGCCCGCGTCGCGTTGAATCTGTAAGGACTCCTTGAATACTTGCAGAGCCTTATCGGGTTGACCGCGCTCAAGGTAAAAGGCGCCGAGATCAATGAGAGTGTCGCCGGCTTCTTTCTTGGCGCCGATCTCCTGCCGGATCTTCAGGGCATCGGTATAGGCGGCCAAGGCAGCATCGGGCTTCCCGAGTTTCAGTTGAACCTGAGCGATTTCCACCTGGCTGGCAGCGACTCCACGTTTCTGCCCCAGGTGCTGGTTGATCACCATCGAGTCCTGATAATTCCGCAAGGCCTCGGCCGGCTTGTTCATGAGCTTGTAAGCGATGCCGGTGGCCTGCAGGATGAGTGCCTGCTGCTCCTGATTATCCACGTCAATGGCGAGATGCCGTGCTCGATCGAGCGGATCGAGCCCCTGCTGGGGGTTTCCAGACTTAATCTCGATGCGTCCCATCGCAAGCAGAGTATCGATATTCTTGCCATCCGCCTGCAGGATCTTCTCGTAATAGAAGCGCGCTTTGTCGAAGTCTCCAGCGTCCTCGTGGAGACTGCCGAGTGCGAACAACACGTCCTGATTATCGGGAAAACTCTTTTCGAGATTTTCGTAAGCCGCGATCGCCTTCGCGTTGTCTTTGGTGACTCGGGCCAGGCTCGCTTCAATGAAATATCTCTCCGCCAGCGGAAGAGCCTGACTCAAATCGACTGCGCGCCGTGATGCTTGCTCCGCTTCTGTGTCATAACCCAAAGCCGAATAGGCTTCACCCAGTCGCGAAAACGCTCCCGCAAATTGCGGATCCTCTGTCGTAGCGGCCTGCAAGCGCTTCTGCGCTTCCAGATTGTTCCCCTGGCGCAGGAATTGCAGCCCTTCGTTGTAGTCGCGGAGCGCGTCGACCGAAGTCGAGGTCGGTTTGAACGACTGCGCTTGCAACTCTTTGACGATGTCCGACGAGAGCGCCAGATTCTGCCGAATGGTCCCCGCCAATCGGTCGACAGCCGCGGACAGATCCTGCTGGTTGGCGGCCTCCGCTTTCACCTTGATCGTTCGGTTGTGCTTACGATCTTGCAGAGTCGCGTCAATGCGAATCTGATCTCCGAGCTTGGTGTATTGTCCCCAGACTAGAGTATCGGCATTGGTGAATTCCGCGACGCGCCCGAG
The DNA here is from genome assembly GCA_963786095.1 of uncultured Acidobacteriaceae bacterium. GTDB lineage: Bacteria > Acidobacteriota > Terriglobia > Terriglobales > Acidobacteriaceae > Sulfotelmatobacter. The sequence continues at coordinate 598,156 of CAWAXV010000021.1, forward strand.
CGTCGACGAATCCACAACCGAGTTGGGCGCAATCCGAAGATCGTGAAAGACCTGCTGGACGCGGTCGGGCGAGACGGTGCGCAGGTGCGAGGACTGTCCCACGTCGGTGCTCAACATGTCAGCCAGACTGGGCCCGAGCCAGTCCCATGACTGATCGCCAGAAGCATTCTGAAAAGGCATCACCGCAAGCGACATAGGCGGACCAGCTTTGTCCGCCGACGAAAAGAGTTTGCCACGAAAGGTGTATCCGAGGATCGCCAAAACTAAGACGGTGATGATACCAGCCAGCAGTGGCCACGGAATCGTCTGTCCCCAGGGCTTAACGTCGGCGTGAAATCCCAGAGTCGCGCCTGCTCGTTTGCCCTGCCAGGAATCGAGATCGCGCAGCAACTCAGTAGCGTTCTGGTAGCGCAAACTCTGTTCGCGCTCCAGGCATTTGCTCACGATTCCCGACAAGGCACCCGGAATCGAATTGTCATGATCGGAAACCGGAATGGCTCGTTCCTGCGTGCGCTTGATCAGGCTAGCCAGCATGCTGTCTGCTTTGAACGGCGTTTTGCCGGTCAGCAGTTCGTAGAGGATCAAGCCTGCCGCAAAAATATCGGAGCGCTGATCCAGTTCCTTGCCCAGAGCCTGTTCCGGCGACATGTATTCCATCGTCCCGACCAAGGCTCCGGTTTGTGTCATGCCGTCGCCTTCGATCGTCCGGGCCAAGCCAAAGTCCATCACCAGAATCCGGCCGTTGGTCTCGCGCATGACGTTCTGCGGCTTCAGGTCTCGGTGAATCACACCCACATTGTGAGCGGCTTCGAGAGCCTGGCAGATTTGCTGCATGATCTCGACAGCTTCTTCCGGAGAAAGCTTCTTTTTCTCGTGGATGAGCGCTCGCAGGTCGCGGCCCTCGACGAACTCCATGGTGATAAACTTCACGCCGTCGGCATCGCCAAGGTCGTAGATACGGATGACGTTCTTGTGCGTCACCTGGCGCGAGAGAAGGAGTTCCTGCTTAAAGCGCGCCAGAATCTCGGGACTCGCGGCCATCTCCGGTCGAATCAGTTTTAGCGCCACCGCACGGCCCAGTTCGCGGTCCTGCGCCTTATAGACGGCTCCCATGCCGCCCTCGCCGAGAAGTTGCAGGATCTCGTAGCGTCCGCCGAGCACATCGCCGGTTTGCAGCATGGGGCCGCTAGTTTGCGCATACGGTCTGACGACAGAAGAGGGTAACGGCGGAAGCGACGGCAACCTCCCGTCGACCATGGTTGCGTCGGGATCCGCGTACGTGGGCTGGGAATCGGGAACCGCCCTGGGAAGATCGATCAACGTGGGGCTGTCAGAACTCAAAGGAGGGTTCGAGACGGAGCTATCCCCTTTCACGGGAACGCCTACGCCGCCTTGCTTTGCCGCATCCCCCTGGGATTGGGGATCGAACCGGGGCTTCCGATTATCCATTGTCTTCTATTCTGGGAGAAAGGTCCGCACAACGCCAAAACAGCAAATCCTGCACAGATTGAGAAGAGTATATACCCGGCGAACGGGCTCTGCTCTCGGCCATAAAGTGGATTTCGTTGTCTCCGTAGATAACTGCGGGAAGCTGATTAGGGCGAAGCTGGATTAGATCGCTGTACGTGCTGGCTATCGAAGAAAATCCGCTCCGCCGCTTAGAATAGCTGCGGACTAAGGATGACCACGCTGTGTGCGATTCCTGGGCCCGTGCGCCTGCATCCATGAAAGCGAAAACATACCCCGACCCTAAGCCTTATCCCAGGAACGTTCGGCTCGTTATCCTGGACCTGGACGCCTTTCTCTACCCTTTCGATAAGGCATTCCGAAATGCCGCCCTGCGAGCCTGGCAGGCGATAAGAAAGGAATACGGACTTCCGATCTTTCGAAGGAAAGTAGCGAAAAAATTGATCGAAGAGGCAACAGAAGAAGCGAACAAAAATCCAGATGACGCATTGTGCCAGCACATCAGCAAGCTGGCGGAACGCCTGGAAAGCAAGGGTCTGCCTCGCCCCTCCCTGATCGGCATGCTCGAAACCTACTATCGCAGCGGGAAGGCAACGCGCTCGGAAGAGGATATTCAGAATGATCAGCGCCTTGGCCCACCTTACAAAGACATGATCGCCATGGCCTTTAATCTGAGGCTGCTTCAGGACCGCAAGAACAAAAAGAAGGCAAGGCTTTCACGCGCTGAATTGCAAGGAAAAATCGTGGAAGGAGAAAAGGGGATCACGCGACTGTGGAACAGGCATATGGGCACTGGCTTCCTCCGCGCCGATATCGGACTGGCCAACAAAATACGGCGGCTAACGGAAGCTGGAGTTGAGGTCGCAGTCCTCACGCATTCACTCAGGCAGGGGGAGGGGGAGGCGATGGAAAAGCTCGAAAAGCTTGGTCTCAAAGGGGTCATCCCCGACCATAAAATTTTTGGCCTGGAAGAGATTTCTCCGTATCAAAAGGGCAAGCATGCAGAGGCTTTTGAGAAAGCGCTTGCAGCCATTAACAACATCCCCGACCCGGCGGACCCGATTCAGCCGTTCGAAACAATCATGGCAGAAGATACGATCGGCAACCGTTGGGGCGCAAAGAAAGCAGGCATGCATACCGTGTGGGTGCCGCGCAGGGACAAAGACATGCCGGATCATCCCTCACAGAAGCTGCAGAAAAAACTCGCTTCGGTCGATCATATCTACGCCACGCCCCATCAGTTTCTGGACGCGTTGGATGCTGCGATCCGTCGCCGAGAAGCACTGTAACGCGCAGATGGTTTTCATTCCAAACAGCCGCGTTTACGTATTCCTCAATCCGCTATCAATCCGGCTTGCAGTCTTTGGTGAGGCCGCCCGGCCACCAGTTCCAATCGCCGGCAATGCGAAGGAGGGCGGGACCAATCACAATACGAACGAGGGTGGCGTCAATCAACACGGCGACCGCCAACGTGAATCCAATCATCTTGACTACCAGGAAACTTCCGAAGGTGAATGCCGCAAATACCACGATCATGATGGCGGCGGCGCTCGTAATCAGGCCCGCGGTTCTAGCCATCCCCTCCGGGATCGCATCCATTTCACTCATGCCGCTCCGTCTGGCTTCGAGAACGCGTGCCACCAGAAATACTTCGTAATCCATGCTTAATCCGAAAACAATGGCGAACGTGACGATCGGAACGAGGGGAAACACGCTGCCAGTTCCACCAGGAACGCCCAGGAAGCTGCTTCCGTGTCCATCTTGGAAAACTATTACCAATGCGCCGAAAGACGCCGCGACCGAGAACAAGTTCAGCGCAATGGCCTTCAGAGCGGCGAAGATAGACCGGAACCCACAGAGTAGGGCAAACAGCGTCCCCCCCACTACCAGCCATGTTACCGACGGAAAGCGGTCTCTGATAATCGATTCGTAGTCGGCATTCAGGGCCGGGATCCCGCCAACGAGAAGCGTTGCGCCAGGCACTCCGGTCAGAGCCAACGCGCCAGTCTTGCGAAGTTCCCGCACCCAGTTGACCTGTTCTCGAAGCGAGACCGAACTGGCGGGTACCACTTCAAGCAGTGCCGCTCGCCCGTCGCTACTCAGAAACGTGCGACGCGTCTCCCGCGAGAGATTCAGCAAGGAAGCGCGGTTGCTCTCCGCAATCGAAGTGATAGAAATGACGCGGCCGCAGCGAGGATCGCTCGCGAGGCTCTTGGTGAGCCTGTCTAGCACATTCCAACCCGCGTCGGTTTGCGCGATGGAATCCGATGGCAGCTCGACAATGATGCGCAAGGCTTCAACCACGCCTTCTCGATCCATCTGTCTCAGGGTGTGGAGAGCATGGACCGATTCGGCCGCCTTCGGAAGCCAATCCCCTCGCGGCAGACTGGTATCCAGTCGTCTAACCTGCCAGGCGAGCAGAAGCAGAGGAGTGCCTGCCACAACGAGGGCGAGCCAGGGATGCGCCACGATCACGTCTCCCCATTTTCGCCAGCGATTTCCCGTGCGCTCGGCCCGGTGCACATCCAACTTTGGAGTGAAGGGCATTCGGCCTAAATCGATTCGCGGACCGAGCAACGCCAACACTGCCGGAACGAGCGTATTAGTGAGCAACACACTCATTCCAGCGACCATGAATCCAGCGATGCCGATGGAACGGATTTCACTGATGGGCACCGTCAGGAGAGCTAGAAATCCGATCGCTACCGTCGCGGCAGAAATCAAGAGCGTGCGACCGGCCTGACGTGCTGCGATGAGCGAGGCCGCGGGTCCGTCGTTCCCGGCCGAAATCGCTTCACGGAATCGGCTGATCATCAGGAGCGCGTAGTCGACACCTAGGCCCAGTCCCAACATGGTAGCCAAATTCTGCACCAGAATCGACAAGTGCCAGCGCTGAGCAAGGAACGCGGTAATCGCCAGAGTAGTTGCGATTGCAAGTTGGCCAACGGCCAACGGAATCACCGCGGCGACCAGGCTTCCAAACGCTACCAATAGAAGGACGAGGGTCGCGGGGATCACAAGACTTTCGCCACGTTGCACATCGTCGGCGCTCGCTTTGCGAATGTCGAAATTCAGTGGAATTTCGCCGGTGAGTTCGATCTTCACCGCCGGATAGCGGCCACGCAGCTGATTGGCAAGCGAGTTCGCCAATTGGTGAAGCGAGGGAACCAGCAACTCCACGGGCCCGCCAGCCGAGGTGAGTCCCACGAGAACAAACGTTGCCCCTCCCCGCCCCAGAAAGATGGGATCGCGCGAGTCGAGATAGGACACCACGCCCGAAACGCCGGATTGGTCTTTCAACGCGGTCACGATGGTCGCGAGGGCTTGTCCGCTTTCCTCGGAATCCACAGGCGGAAGCCCTTCAATCACCAGAACCACTTGGTCCACGAACGGAGAGCGAAAACGATCGGCCAGTTCCTGCCGGACTGTTTCAGCCTGGCTCCCCTCAACCCGGGTTGCGGTCTCGAGGTGGCGTTCGGCGTGGAAAGAAAATGGAAGGAGCGCAATGGCTGCTGCGAAGACGATCCCTGAAACCCAAAAACGGCGCACATGCGTCGCATTCATCATGCTCATAGAAGATCGTCGTCGCTGAAATTCTCCAGTAGCACCTAAAACTGCGCATGCGAGAGAACGCTGCGCCCGGTACCATCTCAGTGCTCGCGCTTGGTATCGGGAGTATACACTCGCCGCAAGACGCCACTAAGTAGCTATCTGGTAGACTCTTCGCCATCAGATTAGGAGGATCAATTCGTACCTTACTCTTGCTCGGATTTCTTGCTGCCGTCCAACCTGCAGTGGCCCAATCTGGAGCGTCAGACCCTCGCCTCGGTGTCTGGACGCTCGCCTCCGCGGAGTCAAACCTTGACCCTCCGAACCGCCTCTCCATTACTCATCTAAAAGCGGGCGTGCATGTCGTCATGTCAGGAGAGACCCACTTCGATTTCACCGCGAATCGGAACGGACACGACTCGCCCGCGGCTGGCAATCTCGGCTTCAATGAGATTGAGCTGCACCGGAGCGATAAGAGGCAAGCGGAGGTCAGGGAGAAAAAGGACGGAACCCTGGTGGCAACGGTTCGCGAAAAACTATCGAAAGATGGAAACGAGCTGACGACAACCACTGCGACCCAAGGCAAAACAGATCAGATCACCGTCTGGAAGCGAAGCGGGGGTGTGAAATCGGCCACCGACCTGTTCGTAGGCGAGTGGACCGAGGACCTCAGCAAGACGCGTATGCGACAAGGTCTGGTACTCAGAATCGAGGCGGACGGAAGTGGTGGGACGCGTTTCGTAGGCGACTATAGTTACACCGCCCGTTTTGACGGAAAACAATACGATTTAAAGAACTCGCGCAACGATACCGTGACGCTTGAACTAGTCGATACTCACACGGTGGGCGCGATTTACCGGCGGGACAACCAAGTCACGCAAAAGGACCGGTGGCAAGTTTCCGCGGACGGCCAGCAGATGACACTCTCGAGCACAGGTACGTTGGAATCGGGTCAGCAACTGACGGAGAATCTCTCGTTTAAGAAGTAGGGGTAAACAAGCCATTCCGCTCATTCATCCCGCGATAATGTCAAAGCTGCCCTGAGGCTTCGACCTTGCGAATCTCCTCGACGCACTCAGGATCTCCAGCAGCGGCTAGGCATTGGAGACACTGGGGACCGCAATCCAAACCTCTCCGGTGGGTCTTAATGCTCAGTTCGCGCTCGCGGATCGGTGACACTCCTTTGACTTCACGAGCCGCGACCGAAATGATCCCTTTGCGATACATAAATTTCAGAATGCCGTTGACCGTATCTTCCAGAGACGGGTCTGCTTTGCCCCACACGGAGGCATCCCGGGCCATCTGATAAGAGGAGCTGTCATAGCGTTTGAACTCCATCGCGGAAATGTTGTCGACAGAACCCACCAGAAAATCCAGCAGGGGAAAGAGAAGATCTTCCTTCCGGCATCTCCGGATCAACTCGGGAACGAAATCGGGAAGGCTGAATCTTTCAAATTGCCGGCCAGTGGCTTTCGTAATAAGCCGGGTAATGTCGGTCATGTTCGAATAATCGTCTCGCACGACGTGATACGTGCGATTCCCTGTACCGGGAGTGGTCGAGATGGCAACGATGTTGTTCGCGACAATGTCCGCAGGAACGAAGCTGACCTGGTTGAGAGTATCCACGCCAATGCCGTGATTCACCATGAATGCAACCAGGCGAACCGCGATGTCGAAATTGTTACCTCCGCCCGTGACCGAAGGACTCACGAGAGCGGGCCGGAAAATCCGGGTGGAAAGGCCTCGGCTGCGCGCGTCGACCACCACTTGTTCCGCAACCCATTTCGACTGGCTGTACCCAAAATCGAGAAGCTCCATGTTCTCGTTCAGGTCGGTCTCATACAGGACCGATTTGACCGCCCAGCCAAACACGAAGGTGGTCGAGACATAATTGAATTCTTTAGACCTGCCCTCGAACGCCAATCGTACAACCTCGTTGGTTCCCAACACGTTCGCGTCTCGCATCAGGTCGTAGTTGAACAGGTAGTTTACGGTCGCACCGTTATGGAAAACCGTGTCGATTTCACTCGCGAGGAAGTCCCATGTGTCTTGCATCAGGCCCAGCTTCGGCTGCCCCAGATCGCCACAGACGGGGTTCACGCGCGCCTCGAACATCTCCATCAGCGCTGCCGGGCAGGATCCCATGGACTCCATCGCGGCTCTCAGTCTCTGCCTGCCTTGACTCTCGTCGGAAGATCTGACGAGAACAAAAATTTTCGCCTTCGTCTGTTCGAGCAAGCTCTTGATGAGGAATGGCCCGATGAAGCCGGTCCCGCCCGTGAGCAGCACCCGCTTCGGCATTGGCATCTCGGGCATGGGCGAAGCAGCCGGAGCATCGAAGATGAGCTTTCTGTCGTTGTTCATCATTCGTTTCTCAGCGGCGCACTGCTCTTCACGGAAAGCCGCCAGGGACTGACGCAGATGAACCAGTGCCTCTTCGGGAGCGCGCTCCAGTTGTTCGGCGAGTCCAAACAGCTCGGCAACACTGACACGCTGAATGACGCCGATATCTACCTGCCTCGCCAGCACCTCGGCGCCTTTATCTTTCAGGAGTTCCTTGAGCTCATGCATGAACACAACGAGATCCAGGGAATCCAGGCCGGCTTCGACGAGGTTGTACGATTCCTGACCAGTCAGGTTATAGCGGGCTTTCAATTCGGCGAACGTGGAGTGCATGTCGGAAGCGGACCCGCAGTTCCCGGCCCCGGCGTCCTTCTCGCGAGAAAAGTCGGAGAGCACGGTGAACTGACCTTGCAGCCACATCTGCTTTGTCTTATGGCGCATGATCTTGCCCGAACTCGTTCTCGGGATCGCACGCGGCGCAATCAGGCAAATCTTCGCCACTTCCACGTTGAGATAATTCCGGACCGCGGCGGCGATCTTTCGTGCTTCCGGCAGCGCCTTGGGATTCTTGACTTCGGCGACGATGGCGAGCGCAGGTTCGCTGTCTTCCTGAATCTGGAACGCTGCGACGCAATTGTGCCGGATCAGACTGGAGGATTTCTCCACCACGTGCTCAATGTCCTGCGGGTAATAGTTTTGCCCGCGGAGAATAATCATGTCCTTGATGCGGCCGCAGACGTAGAGTTCGCCGTCGTGGATGAATCCCATGTCGCCGGTCCGAAGGTAGCCGTCGTCATAGGGAGTGTCGTCGACAAGCCGCGCACGAAACTGCTTCAGCGTCAATTCAGGATTGTTCCAGTAGCCCTGGCACTTGCCGCTTCCGGCAACCCAAATTTCGCCGATGCGCTCTGGCTTAAGAGCGAAAATGTCCTTCCGGATCCACGATCTTAAGGTCGAGACCCAGGAGCGAGGTTCCACAACTGACAATCTGCGTGGCGCCGTCGATTTCTGAGACCTCGGTAGTCATGCGGGCCTTCCCCAGCGCCAGGGCACGCTTGTTGACGGAAACGATGTTGCGGCCGCCGAGTGAGACCGCCAGAGTATTCTCGGCCAGCCCGTAGGCGACATAGAAACTCTCGGACTTGAGTCCATAGGGCTGAAACGCTTCCAGAAACCGGGTGTAGGTATCCGGCTTTACGGGTTCTGCGGCGCACATCAATACGCGAAGCGAGCTGAGATCACAAGCCTCCAGGCTTTCCTTGGAAAGCCTTCCGGCGCGCAGGCAATAGTCGTAGGCGAAGTTGGGAGCAGCCGCCGCAGTGGCGTGGTAGGTCGTTATCGCATTGAACCACAGGATCGGCCGCTGAATGAAGTCCATGGGAGCGAACCCGTACGTCGTGCCACCTTTCAGTGCTGGATACAGGTAGCATCCGATCAGTCCCATATCGTGATACTGCGGAAGCCAGGAAACGACGACCGGCGCCGGATGGTCGATCACGAGCGGACAGGTATTCAGGATGTTTTCGTGCGTGACGATCACGCCCTTGGGCTCCATCGTCGAACCCGACGTGTACTGGAGAAACAATATCTCCGAAGGATCGACCGGTGGTTGGTCCGAAATCGTATCCACGAAATCTTCCGTGGCGATCCACGGAAGACCGGAAATGTAATCTACGTCAACGCCTGACGCCGAGACTCCACTTCTCGCGAGATTCGTCTTGAGGGATGCGTGGTAGTCTCTGCTCGTTAGAATCCCAGCTGCCTGGCAATCCTTTGCGATGTGGACCGTCTTGTATAGGGCGCTCTGGAAGCCCACGCGAACTGGGGGGATAGACCGGCACGGGGATCAATCCGGCGCGCACGCAACCAAAGAATGCGCAGATCATTTCGAGCCCCGGCGGGTAGGCAAGCAAAAGCCGATCGCCCGCCGCGAAACGACCATCTTTCCGCAAATGTCCGGCGATCGCTTGCGCTCGATGGAGAAACGACGCGTAGGTGTAGCTTTCGATCGGATCGCCGTTTACGTCAAGGTACGAATACAGGAGTTTGTCCGGGTGCGCATCTGCCAACCTATCCAGGTGGTCCAGAATTGACGCCATCATCAATCAGCGATCCTCCAAGGTTGAATAGAACGAAAGTGTAGACGAAACATCCCTCGCTAGCGAGCGAGGTGAAACACGATTGAGTCTCGAAGTGCGGCCCTGAGATGTGGGCCCGACTGTAAGAATGTAAGTATAGATTTTCTTAGTATAAACATCGCTCGACCAGCTGGGGAACGGATGTTCTCCTTCTTGCCCCACAGGGCGCGAATGAAACTTGCGGAGCAACGCCATGCTTCTGTGGCTCCATGCAAGAAGGGCCCGCTCTTTACGGTTCATTGGTGTGGTTGTATGTTAGCAAAAGATTCGCAACAATACCATGCGTCATCGCTTTCCGGAATCAGGAGCACCATCCGAGCTTGGTTGTCCGTTCCGAATTTTCTTGATTGCTCCTTCAATGGCTCACACTAGAATGGTGCAGCGAGACTGTCGACGGCGCGGCAACAATTTTCGCCGCGGGTCAGGGCTACGCATGCGCCATATGGAACGTCTCGGGCCCCAATTACCACAATCGCGGAGGCGCCGGTGACGTTCGAGTCCGAAACACTGATCGCTCACCAGCCGGAGACGGCCGATCTTGTACCTTCGGAAACTTCAGCGTCGCCGATTATCGAATCCGCTCGATGCGTCTTCCTTCCCGAAAGTCTTACGTAGCCGCCTGGATCAGTTTTTTCGCCGATCAGAGTATTTCTCCTAAAGCCGACCGCACGATGCGGGTCAAGATCGCTGTCGGCCTGGCAGTCCTCGTGGGCAGCTGGATTGCCCTCTATGCGCTCAGGCCCGGCTCATGGAAGTTTGTTGCCCTCTACCTTTTAGGCGGCCTCGCCCAGACATTCCTTTTGCTGAACATCGCCCATGACAGCAATCACAACGCCATCTCGTCGCGGTCAGTGCGTCAACAAAACCCTGAACTATGTCTTCGATCTGTGCGGAATCAGTTCGTACATGTGGCGCATCCTCCATCATCGGGGCCATCACTCCTGCATCAATCTCCACGGCGAAGATGACGCGCTGTCAGGACGCGGCATCTTTCGCTTTACGCCCTATGAATCCCGCTTGCCGTGGCACCGGTTCCAGCACATCTATGCGCTGTTCGTTTACGCGATGTTCTCTCTCGATTATGTGTTCTTCAGGGACTTCCAGTGCTTTTTCTTTCCCGACCCACGAATATCTGAGACGCACCAAACATTCTCTGCGCGAATACGCCATTCTCTTTGCCGGCAAGGGCTTCTACCTCACTTACATGCTTGTCTTGCCGGTGATGGTGCTGGGAAAGTCGCCTCTGCTGGTCGCCGGGGCGTTCCTCCTGGTCAATTTGGTCGTCGGTTTAACCGTAACGCTCGTATTCCAGTCGACGCACACCATCGACAGCACCTACTTTCCCTCTGACCGCGGCGAGTTTGACAATGGCGTGTATCACATCTTCGCGACAACGGCCGATTATGCGACGGAAAACCCGCTCGTCGGTTGGCTCGTCGGCGGGCTCAACCATCACATCGTCCACCACCTGTGTCCTTTCGTCTGCCATACCCACTATGCTCCGCTGACCAGGATCGTGAAGGAGACCGCCGAAGAGTTTGGGGTTTCCTATCGGCAAAACCCCACCATGACGGGGGCAATCCGGCATCATCTGATACTTTTGAAGCAACTGGGGAACGAAAACTGATTTTGAGCGTTTTATCTTTTACGTATGGCCCAGCTACCACTTCCTACAACGTGACATGAAATCTCCTGCGGCTTAGCACGAGGCAAGGATCAGGACGGCTGGGTATGAGTTCATCCTGCCAGTATCTACGCCAGTCTCCGCGCCTGCCCCGGCGGCTGTGCCGGTCATTTCCCGATTGCGCTGCTTTGCGGATTCTCGCGCCATGGCCCGCAATCCCGTGCAGGTTTTGTCCACGTATAACGAAGTCTTCGGCGACACATTCTGGTTCCACATCGGTGGTCTCAAGGAAGCGATGGTTACCATCGATCCCGCCGTCATTCAGCACGTGTTGAAGACCAATGCGGAGAACTACCAAAAATCCGAAATTCAAGTGAAGCGGATGGGCCACTTCCTGGGCAAAGGCCTGCTCACGACCCACGGAGAAGCCTGGCGCACGCAGCGGCGTCTCATCCAGACGGGCTTCGATCGAAAGCAACTCGATGCGCTGTCCTCCATCATGCAGGACTCCCTCGCCGAGTCGCTGCAGGGATTTCGACCGACAGGTCCGCCGTGGCCCCGTCGATATCTACCCCCACCTGATGAAAATTACCTTCGCGATGGTCGCGCGATCGCTATTTGGCGCGCGGTTGAAGGATGAAGACATCGATCTTGTCAGCCACACCATCTGCACCGTCCAGGAATTCATCGTCCGGCAAACTCTTCAGCCCTATCTGAATCCCTGGTTCGCCGTCTCGGGCGAACTGCGCAGACACGAAGACATGCGAACCCGCGCCGACGCCGTTCTGCTCGAATACATCAGGAAGCGCCGCAACGAACCGCCCGGCCACGATCTGCTGCAGACATTGATGGATGCGCGTTACAGCGATGGCAAAGGCATGCCCGATGAACTCATCCTGAGCGAGAGCATGCAACTTCTGGTTGCCGGTCATGAAACATCGTCGAATGCGCTATCGTGGCTTCTTTATCTTTTGAGCTCTCGTCCGGATTGTCTCGAAAGAGTACGGCAGGAGTTTGATTCCGTGCTCGGCGAAGCGCCGCTGAGCTACAGCGACGTTCCCAAATTCGAATTTGCGACTCAGGTCATCTGTGAGGCGCTCCGCCTCTACCCGCCGTTTTGGATGGTCGACCGCATGGCTGTCGCAGACGACCGCGTAGGCGACGTCGCCATACCCCGCGGATCGATGGTCATTGTGTATGTGTACGGTGCGCACCATGCTCCGCGCTACTGGCAGAATCCGGAGAGATTTCGATACGGAACGTTTCACCAAAGCAAACGAGAAGCTGCGCACGCCCTTCACCTACCTTCCCTTCGGCGCCGGACCGCGAGGCTGTATCGGCGGAAATTACGCGATGCTGCAGATCCTCATGATTTTGAGCGATCTGCTCAGAAAATACGATTTTCAGTTGGCTCCGGGCCAAATGATCGAAGCTCGCCCCATGGTCATCCTGCGGCCGAAACACGGAATCCGCATGACATTCACCAACGCCATCGCGACTGCCCCCTGCGTCGCGTAGGGCGCGATCAACTCTGCAACGAAAAATAAGTTGTAAGGGTTCGACATTTGGAAGGCATTTATTGCAAAGCCGTTCCTGTGTGAGATTGTCATCCTCCGTTCAGCGAGGAAGTGCATCAGCCCCGACAAGTTGCCATAGTGGCGTAGTTGGGGAATGTTGCAAGTGCTTTAGAATCTGGCGGAGAGAGTGGGACTCGATTTCTGCCACTTAGCGCAAATCGTGGTGACGACTAGACATAAGTGATAATAGCCTGTGTTTATGATGGTTTCAAGCACTTTCTCGACTTCGGGTCCGTTGCCTCCCACGACCTCGAATGACCTCCATTGACCACAAAAACGGTATCACTGGTATCACTTTTTGATGGTGGAGAGTGGAGGTCTCTAACCATAATCCGCTTGCGGTATCACAATGGTATCACTCGCAGCTTCGCGGGGAGACATCTCTCCGATTGCTCTTAGCGCGGTATCGCTGGCCATCAGTGAAAAAGATCTCTCTCTAATTCTTTCGAAAACGATGTCTCCAAGTTCGTATGCCTGGAATTGATTTTATCTTTCTTATTTATCAAGTTCTCGATGATTAGGGTCGGAAGACCATTTGCCAACGTCTGGCGGCCTTGCTGACCGCAACCGTCAGCGTTCGCCGGCGTGGTCCAGGGCAGACAGCGCGTTTACTCCATCCAGCTTCCGATCTCCCACGACAAATGTAGGGGACCCAGTCACGCCGGCTTTCCTCGCTTCTTTCAGATTGTTCGATATAAAGGAAGCGTATTTATTGGCGTTGACCTCTGACCAAAGTCTTCTCTGGTCGATGCCCGCCTGAAAAGCAAGAGCCTTCAGTTCTTCCCGGTCCTTAGGTTTCGGATCTGACAATAGGAGCGATTCGACAGTCCAAAACTTTCCCTGGGCCGCTGCAGCTAAAGCAAATTCGTGAACCAAGAGTGCGGAAGGGTGGCTTTGTAACGGAAAGTTCTTGAACTCAACTCGTACTGCCCCAACGTGAGCGGCCATGAATTGTTGTAGGGCAATAGCTGATTTTGCGGTGAGTGGGCTCGTCAGATCCGCGTACCATAGCACTCTTATCGGTGCATCCTTCGGTCCTAGCGTCAAGTCTAGGTCCGGCAGAGCCGCCGTAACCTGTGCCTGGTCTGGACGTGGCAAGAAAACCTCTTGATCGATCTGCGTCTGCATTCTTTCGGCAGAGAAACCGGAGAATTCTTCGCCATTGACGTAGAAGGTTGGAGTCGCGTTTACTCCGATCCGCTCGCCTTCCTGCTTGTCACTTTGGATTCTGGCTTGCAATAGAGGGCTTTCGAGGTCTGCCTGAAACTTCTTCATGTCAAGACTCAGCTGCGCGGCAAACCCCATCAGGTCTTCCCGCTTTATCGTCTTTTGATGGGCGAAGATCAAATCGTGCATCGGCCAGAACTTTCCCTGTTCACCCGCAGCAAGCGCTGCCATATGAGCAAGTTGAGAATCAGGGTGAATATCTAAAGGAAAATTCTTGAACACGAACCGGACATTGTCGTGATTCGCCCGGATGATGCGCCTGACTTCCGGGACGGCGCGGGCGCAATAAGGACATTCAAAATCAGAAAACTCCACAATTGTCACCGCTGCAGTCTCGAGGCCCTGGGACGGCGCATTGGAGGCATCGATGCTGACAGGGTCCGGGTTCATCCACGACTCTCCTTTGAGTTCCGCGGCGATGATTTGTTTCAATCTTGCATAGCTCTGCCGGCCAACCAGCGTGTGACCGTCCACGACGAACGTAGGAGTTGCATTGATCCCCAAGGCATGGCCGCCGGCAATGTCCTTGTCAATCAGCTTTGATTGGCCTGGGTCCTCGACGGAGCGGTGGAACTTCTCCAGATCCAGACCCAGTTTAGCCGCGTATCGGTCGAGGTCTGAGATGGCGAGATGTTCCGGGGATTGATAGATGAGGTCGTGCATGTCCCAAAATTTCCCTTGCTCACCCGCGGCAAGCGCAGCCAAGTGAGCCGCTCTCGACTGCTTATGAAAGGGTAATGGGAAGTTCTTGAACGTCACCGTGAGTGTACCCGGGTACTCGGCTTGCAGCTTTCGCACATCAGGGGCTTGCTGGGCACAAAACGGACACTGGAAGTCAGCATACTCAATGATCGTGACCGTGCGACTTGTCGTACCAGCAGTTTCGGACGGAGGTTTCGCGTCCTGGCCGAAGGAAGACCCGACCAGAAGTATGAAAGCGCCCAATCGCAGAATGATTCTTGTCACGACATTACCCCGACAACGACTCTGGACTACCTTGCGATTTTATAAATCAAGTGTGCCGCCTTCATCGCACCATCCGGCTTGCGTACTATAAGCTTCGGAATTTGCGTTCGCAATAGTTCCAAGGCTACGGTGGCAAGTTCCCCAGCACTTCCTGCCCGAAAGATACGGAAATTCTCATGCTCACGAGTGACTCTCTCTGCCCGGGCGAACTGATCGTCCCATTGACGCTCCGCCGGCACAAGCAGCGTTCTGGTTCCTATTTGTTCTAGTTCGGCAACCGTGTTGTATCCAGCCTGGCAAATCACAAGGTCAGCCTCACTAAACCGCGAGGCTATGTCAGGTTCGAAGGGAACAATGGTCACGCCATCTACGGGGTGCAGCAGAGACCAATCGCTAAACAGTGGACCGGCGATCAACTGTGCCGTCAAGGCTGGGTAGCATTCGCGCAAGTCTACAATCGCCTTCATCCCAAGGTTGTAGAAATCGAATGTACGCGGGTACCCACCTCCGCCGCCACTTATGATAATTCGCGGACGGGCAGGATCGTGATTGGGAATCGCCGTTGGTCCAGAGCGCACAATCTGACCCACGAAGCAACTCTTCGCCGCTAGCTCGTCGGGCAGGCAGACCGTTCCTTGGGGATGTGGGACCACAACCAGACGCACACTTCGCAACAGGTCCCGCGCATGATCAAGATAGGAACTTAGATTACGCATCTCCCGCAAACACAACACGATGGGAATTTGGCTGGAGACCACTGCTTCCGCGAAAGCGGGATTCGGGAGGCAGTCAAAGACAGCAACTTCTGGGGTAGTGCTTCTCAAAACTGATCGCGAGATTTCGGTTTGCAGTGCGTAACGCTCGTGATCCGTCCACGCTCCCCAGACAGAGCCATCCATCATGGTTTGACTGCTGGGCAAAGGTAAATAGGGGAGCCTCAGAGCATCAAGCAAAACGTGAGCAGCTTCCTCGACGACGAACGGCGTCCGAATGCTGCTGTCAATTTCACGGAGAGCGAGCGCAATCACGGCCAGCCGATTGATGTGCCCCAAGCCTATATGGTTAAGGGGATGAAACAGGACTGTCCGTTGTGCGTTCATAGTCACTGAAAAGTCACTTTACGGTTAGAAATGCAGCGGCCACTGGCCCGCAGCGCACGCTCACCACGGATGTCCCATCGTTGAGCAGGAGATCGATTTCTGCCCGGCCATTATAGAGTTCGACACCGCGCGAACCAGTGGAGGTACCGGCGTTGTCTAGCAGTATGCCGTCCCCGGTAATTCCGAACCGCACCCGGTTGCGGGCGTCAAGACACAGGATGTTGTTGCCATCCAGCAATCGAGCCTGAACTGTAACCCGGCCCCGGTCGCGCCGTGTCTCATTCAATTCTATCCGTGCTGGCGCACCCCATTTGTTTGTCTGATATTGAAGTTGTAGAGAATCCTCTACTATGGCTGTCTTCATGTGCCCGACGGCCTTCAGATTGTTTTCACCACTCTTGAATTTCACCAGCCAGTGCAGACCAGCGGCCGGGAACTCCTGGCTGTTGCGCCGCTTTGTGCCTTGAGATACTCCGTTGAGGAAAAGCTCGGCGCTATTGCAGTTCGAATAGACCTTTACCAACTTCAATTCGCCGGGCTCTCCCCACCGAACTGGCCACGAGTGCCCATAGAGACGAATCATGGGGACTGCGGCCCAATACGACTGGAAGACGTAATAGCCTTCCTTGGGAGTCATGTCGCGCTCCAGCAACCCTTTCTGGTTCACGTGGGGAATCGGATTGTCAGGACGCAGCGGAGTGGAAAAATCTTTGAAAATCCACTGCGCCGATCCTGCCAGGCTGGGCAGCGTTTCCTGCTCCTTCAGATGCCAATCGAAGAGATTGCAGGCGTAATTCTCGGACCAGTCCCCGTCGCGCGAAGCAGCCGATTCGCCGCCGGTGAGCAGCCCTTCCCGTTCACGATCGTCGAGGTTTCCACCTGAGAGGAACTTTGCAAGGGAACGGTCGAAATCCTCGGAATGGCGACGCGCATGACTCTCTGCGCCCCATTCGACATGCAGAAAGTGGGGGACGGTTTGCAACTCTTTTTGTACGCTATTTTTGTAATTCGTGTACGGCCCGTGATACCAGCCGCACCAAAGTGAAGGCGAGTACACGTCGACGAGATCTTTGCAAAAATCGCAGCGGCGAAGGAAGGTGGGCCGAGACGGATCGAGGCGATGGGCTTCGACGCACAAGTCCTTCACGAATCCTCGGATGTTTTCTTTGTCGAACTCGGGAAAATCACCGGGCCAGTCAATTTCGTTTCCTACTCCCCACAGGATGACCGAGGGGTGGTGATAGTGCTGGCCGATCATGGCCCGCAGCATATTCCGAGCGCTTTGCCTGTAGGTTTCCCCGCCCAGGCCGCCGCGCGACCAGGGGATCTCCTCGAGGACAAGCAGCCCCAATTCGTCGCACACATTCAGGACGGCGCGAGATTGTTGATGATGGCCAAGTCCAATAAAATTCGCGCCCATCTCTTTGACTAGCGTGAGTTCCTGGCGAATTAGCTCTTCCGGCATGGCGGCGCCGAGCCCGGCATGATCTTCTTCCCGCTGCGTTCCTCTTATGAACAGCCGTTCTCCGTTCAGCTCGAACGGACCGTGATCGGTGAACTTAAACCAGCGGCAGCCAAAACGCTCGATTAAACTCGTCCGCCCATGTGCGCTGGCCATCTGGAATTCGCAGCGGTACAGCGCTGGCCGCGAAGGTGACCATAGCTCGGGGTTATTCAGTTTAATCGTTGAAATGTCCTGTTCCCCTTCCCATGCCGACAGGCGTCTCGTTGTCGTTTGCACCAGAGAGCCTCTCGAATCGAAAATCCGGATCAGGATTTGGACCTCCTCGGTGAGACGAACAGGATTGTGAAGCCGTGCTTTGATAGTGAGTTGGGCGGATTCTGGTCGGACCATATCGACCGCAATATGAACCCGCTCCAACGAGACCACGGGAACGTAGTGGAGAGTGACATCACGATAGAGGCCTCCGAAGCGATGGAAATCGTTTAGGCTCGAGGGAATCGTGTCTGCGTCTCGCGAATTGTCGCATAACACCGCCAGTGGAATCTCTCTGCCAGGCGCCGCATTTTCCGGGGCCTTCGCCACCGCATCAGTAATATCAACGACAAACTCGTCATAACCGCCAACGTGCATACCCACCGGTTCACGAGACACGAAGACCTCGGATCTCTGTCCGGCTCCAGCGAAGCGCAAAAGAGTGCGCCCATTCTCAAAGGGATTTCTGAGCTTCAACTTACGGCGGTACCAGCCGGGCCCTTCATAATAAGGTTGGTCAGGATCTACGGCGTCACGGGCATTGAAGCAGTGGGGTATCTCGACCGGTTTCCATACCGTCGTGTCCGCGTTGTCTGTACGCCACACATCCCACACACCGCCGAGGGATCCTCGGAAATATTCCCATCCCGTCGCCAGCGTTTCAGACATATCGGAAGTGGAATCGGCTAGGGCGCTAGAAACCGGCAGATAGACGGCGACCGCTGTGAGCGCGGTGGACTTCAGAAAGTCCCGGCGGGTCAGGGAATTGGATCGGTCTGTGCGGAGGGCCGTTGTAGGCCCGATGACGGGCGGACGCATTGGTCAAGGATACGAGGTTGCGATGGCAGATCCTCTCGAGCCCGCTTCCATAATTTCGACCCGAGCCCCATCAGGATCGAACAAGTTCGCCCGAGGTGGCAGACTGGACCCGGTCAGCACCGTAATGGGAGAAGGCAGATCCGTGGCGCGCGACTGAAGAGCGGTGACTGTCTTGTGCACATCAGAAGTTGCCAGAGAGAAGTGGTTTTGCGCTCTCAAGTCGGCGGGCGAAGGCAGGCCTGCAAAAGGCAGCAGCTCAATGTAGTCGCTTCCATCGGGTGCTTGAAGATCAACCCAACCAGGTTGTGTGCTGCTGCCGCCCCCGCGAGCGAATTCGTGAAATCCAAGAACATCGCGGTAAAACCTCATGGCCGGGCCGACAGAGCTGATGAGAATTCCAACGTGTGTAATGTGGCTGGATACGCGGACTGCAGGCAGGAACTTACCCCTCGATTGGGCTGTCATGCTCGTCGACGAGTACTGCAGAATCTCAATCAGGTGTCCATCGGGGTCACGGACACTCAAAAACGAATTCCCGATGCGGCCTTTGTGAATGTCCTCCACAAGGTGTACACCCTGCGACAAGAGGTATGCACTCATTCTCGCCAAGTCGTCGGTGTAGATGGCGAAGTGATCGAACTGCCCCTGGCTTCTGGCATCCCCAAGGAAGAGTTCCACATATTGTTGATCGTTGATTTTTACAAATTCCGTCCGGTGGGTTCCATCTGAGTTCTTGATGGTGAAAGGTTCGGCATAACCCAAAAAATCGGTGTAAAAAGCGCGCGTCCTACTCATGTCGCTTACACGGAAGGCAACGTGAGCGATCCCTAGAAGGTGCGGCCTCTGAGCCGGCGCCTGGGCGAATAGCGACGATGTGATGAGTGCGATAATCAGGCAGCAGGTCGTTTTCATTCGCATCCTCCTCTTTAGGAGCCGGGAACCCCGATGGGACAGTGCTTCTTCGCAGGGTACATTTCTGTTATGCGACGCGCCGCCGCATCGAGTCCCAGCGAATCCCAAAGGAGGTCACCAGGACTGAAGATTTCCACCCATGGCGCGCACCGGGAAGCCGCTGCGTTCGCGACGTCGTGCAACGAACCGCGAGCGGGTCTGCGCGGCAACAGGTTTCTGCTGGTATTAGCCTGGATTGCAACATTGACGGTTGCTGTGCTTCCGGGCAGCGCGAGGAAGCCCGTGTTCGAACCGCTCGCGCTGAACGATGTCGCCGATACTGTGATCGGACCAACCGGGATCGGCGAAATAGAATATGTGCCATCGGCACCCGTGGTCGTTGAGAGCTGGGTATTAGTTGCAGTGAAGACGGTCACCTGCGCACCCGAAACTGGAGCACCGAAATTGGTAACAGTTCCGTTCAGCGATCCGGTGCCTTGAACCAGAGAAAGGTTCTGGGTCACGGTCTGATTGGAAACTACAGTCACCTGAACTCCCGCCCCGCTCTGGCTCAGAGGATCATACGCTTCGAGGTTAGCCGCTCCGGGCAGCACCTGGAAGAAACTGAAGTTGCCGCCGCCATCGGTTGTGGTCTGATAGTCGCCACTCCCATTGTTCAACGTGACTGGCAGGTTCGGGAAAGGATTCGAGTTTATATCGAACACAGTTCCACTCACGGTTCCAGTCGCCAGCACCGTAATATTCACAGTCTGAGTCTGCCCTTGAATCAGACTGGCAGTTGTAATTCCCGTCAGCGGGGGACCGCCCTGGCCCGTCGGAACGGAAGCCGTGAGGCGATAGTTTCCCGCAGACAGCGCGGCGGCGGTATATGTTCCCGAACTGCTGATCGGCACCGTCGGATCGGATAGACCGCCCGACGATGCAGGAGAAATCTGTACAGTGCCTGCACTGACCGGCGCGCCGCTGGAATCGTACACGGTCCCAGTGAGTGTCGAGGTTCCGAGCAGCACAATGTTTTGCTGGACAACCGTGTTGCCCGGCGCGAAATTTCCAGCCGTTGGCGCCGACTGCAAACCGAATTCGTTGATCGCAGAAACCGTGAATTTGGCGATGGGGATCGCTGTTGGAGTAGTCGTGCTATTGAACTGCGCAGTGAAGTTGTAATTCCCGTTTGAGTCCGCTCCTGTGTACATGGTGCGGTTAAACAGGGAGTCCGAACTCTGGAATGTCACGAGAGCGTTGGGGATTCCGGTTACACCGTCCCCAGCCACGACCTGGCCGACGACTTGACCAAGGAGCGACTCCAGAGCCGGAAGGGTGCTGACTCCGTTCGCAGGCATCACGAAGTTTTGAATACTCGCCAAATCGCCCGCGCCGATTCCGGCAATCGCCTCGGGCGGGAGTTGGATGAGACGCTGCGCCGAAGCCAGTCCCCCGGGAATATTGACTTGCGCGCTCAGGAAGTGCATGAGTGCGATCTCGCCCCCGGGCGGCACCGTAATATTGTCGAACTCCTCCTGCAGCGTGCCCAGGAGATTCACATTGTCAATCGTCCACTGGGCGCTGGTAGCCTCGATCG
This sequence comes from uncultured Acidobacteriaceae bacterium, assembly GCA_963786095.1. Taxonomy (GTDB): domain Bacteria; phylum Acidobacteriota; class Terriglobia; order Terriglobales; family Acidobacteriaceae; genus Sulfotelmatobacter. The sequence continues at coordinate 619,174 of CAWAXV010000021.1, forward strand.
CAGCACTGGGTCCATCAAACACATCAGCGACCGGAGGAAAGGTCTGAACATTGATGACGAGGTCGGCATCAGTGGAAGCATCATCCTGCAAAAGCACCCAATGGTCAGGATTCGTCGCGGAAGTTACGTCAAGGACGTTGTCGCCGCTCGAAGTGGCGACCAGAGCCGGAGGAACGACGACGAAGGCATTGTTGACCGTCTGACCCAAGGCAAAGCGCAGGTCGGTCATGAATTGCAGACCGACGGTCACTGGACTTGTTCCCGGGTTCTGCAGAACCTCAATGTAACGTGCGAAGTAACCATACGTTGGAACGTAAACCTTGCGCGTGATATTCAATCCCGAGAAGTTAGGTTGTTGGACATCGAGTTCGCGGCCGTTGTTGGCGGTGGTCGCGGAGTTTCCACCCGTAAACGGAGTTGCTATTCCATTGGAAATCACGTTCATCCGCAACGCGCCCTGAGGCAAGAGCGATCGAACGTTGAGGAATTCGGAATCCGTGCCCGGTTTTATGGAGCCATCATTAGAAATCGTGTAGGAGTTTCCGTTGGCGTCGTACAACGTCGCGGGCAGTACCTGCGATTGCCCGACCAGTTGGATGTTTTCCGTGAGGGTCGAGCCATCCGATGGTATTTGCCCCTGCAGGACCGCCGACTCGATTCCATTTGCGTTCTCGAGCACAGCGCTTAGGGTAAAGACACCGACCGCAACCTGAACCGAGTAAAAGCCACTGGCATCGGTTGCGACCACCTGCGCCTTGCCGGTCGCGTCAATCAAGGTCACAGATGCGTTCACCGCAGGGCCGCTCTCGGCCAAAGTTACCAAACCAGAGAGGGTTCCGAAGCCGCTCAGGATCAGGTTCTGCTTCACCGTGCCGTTCTCGGTGGCAACGGTCACGGTCGCGCTAGCACGAACCGTGCCGTTGCCGTCTACCGCTTGCAACGTGTAGGCTCCGCTGGGAACGACGTTGAATGAGAAGCTGCCGTCGAACGCTGACGTCGTAGTTTGACTCACCCCACCGGCCAGATTGACGCTAATGCCTGACACCGGTGTCACACCGTTCGCGGCAAAGACGAATCCAGTTACCGAGCCTGTTGGCTGCAGTTGCAGCGTGACCGCGGCGCTACCGCCTGCGGTCACCGAACCGCTGACGGGCCCTGCTCCAGCTTGTGTAACCGGGTCCGAAGCCGTAACAGCAAACGCGCCGGCAGGGACCAGACTGAAGGTGTAGGTGCCATTCGCTTGCGTAATTCCGTTGAAAGATCCCCCAAACGCCGTCTGCCCAGTCAGCGCAACAATGGCGTTGGCATCGGGATTTGACAAAGCATCAATCACGGTCACGGTTACGGTCCCTTGACCGTTCAGGTTGATGTTGACCGGTTGAACCTGGCCCTGCGAACTGAGTGTGACACTCGCCGTGCCCTGGTCGCCGTCACTGGGATCGGTCACCGCAATCGTGTAAGTACCGAGGGGGACAAAACTCAGAGTGTACAGACCGTTCCCGTCTGCCTGTGTCGTCGCCCCATCCGACAGAACTACCTGAGCATTGGGGTCGGGGGTAACGCCGTCGGCGTGGAAAATCGTCCCGCTGACCGTGCCCGACGCAGCGAGAGTGATGTTGGCGGTGACACTCTGCTGGTCGGTGGTGATGGTGCCGCTGTTGGTCCCGCCAAGCTGCAGCGCACTCGAGTTAGCAGCGACGTTGAAAGGACCGACAAAAATGCTGGATAGGGAGTAATTGCCGCCCGAGTCGGTGGCGGTTGTACTCACGCCGCCAAACAGACTGCCGCTAGTGAGCGAAACTGCAGCATTCGGCACTGGATTTTGTGAACTGTCCGTAACCAGTCCTGAAACTGTGCCTTGCCCCAGGAATGTCACGTTGCTCTGCACAATGTTCCCAGTCTTGGAGATGGAACCGGTGCTGCGCCCGCGGTTGCCACTTGAATCCGTGGCATCCAGCGTGAAGACGCCGACCGGAACGAAACTGAACGAAAATTGTCCGGCTTCGTTGGTCGTGGCGGTTGCGAGCGCGGAACCGGATAGAACCACGTTCGCGTTCCCGACTGGCGTCGTGCCGTTGGTGGCGAATACTGTGCCCTTGATCGAGCCCGAAGCGGTGAGCTGTATGTTGGCCGCCGCCGAGGAGTTCGCGAACAGATAGCCGGAAGCCTGACCGTTGAGCCCGGTTGTGGGATCAAGCGCAGTCACTATAAAACTATTCGGAGTAAACCCGCTGAACGCATAAAGGCCGCTTGAATTCGTGTTCGTGCTTCTGGTTTCCGCTCCGATATTAATGGTGACCAAAACATTGCCGACTGGATTGCTCTGCACATTAGTAACGACGCCGGAGATGCTGCCGTTACTCTGGCCAAGCTGAATAATACCGACGTTGGTGACAGAAAGAGCCGACGGATTGGTTGGGCCAGATTCTCCTTCCAGAATCACGTTGTTGACGGTGACTCGGGCAATCGCAGTGATTGGCCCGATGTCGGCAGGCACATTGTTGATTGAAAAGAAACCCGTGCTATCGGTCACGCCGGTGATCAGCCCAAATACCACAACCGCGGCCCCGGCCACGGGAACGTTCGAATTCAGCACTCGCCCTTGCACCGTTGTGGTTGGATCCGGAACGAGAGGATTCGTACCCAATTTCACTTCGATCCCGTCTGCAATGCCGTCGCCGTCCGTGTCTGGATTCAGAGGATTCGTGCCAAGAAGTAGCTCTTGTCCGTCCGGCAAACCATCCCCGTCAGTATCAGGTTTGAGCGGGTTGGTACCGATCTTTACCTCTTGGCCATCAGGAATTCCGTCGCCGTCGGTATCGGGATTCACCGGGTTCGTTCCCAGTTGATATTCTTGCAAATTCGTCAATCCATCGTTGTCCGGGTCGGCGCCGGCAACCCCCGGGTCGGTAACGCTGAAGCCGTACTGAATCTTCCATGAATCGGGAATCCCATCTCCGACCGTGCTGTTCGGGAGATTCACGTTGATGCTGACGGTCGATGTAGCGCCCTCATTGCGTGCCGTAATGATGGCTGTGCCGTGCCCTACAGCAGTGACCAGTCCGTCGGCGCTGACGGTAGCAACCTGGGGAAAGCTGCCCACATAAAGAGTGCCGAGGGCTTGTGTGCTCAGGTCTGTCGCGGTTCCGTTGGGCAGAGTGCCGGTCACAGTCAGTTGAACAGTCTGCCCGGCGCTGCTGAGAGTATTGTTCGTCGCCGTTACGCTGACCGAAACTGGTGGCGGGTTAACAGTTCCGAACGTTATTTCAGGAATCTCAGTCTCGCGATTGGCGTTCAGGGTGATATAGGCTGAGGCGCCCTGCGTCGTTACGCCGTTGTTCTGGCAGATGACGCGGACGCGGTAATAGCCGATGTCAGCCGGAATGTTCGGAATCGCGAATGTCCCGTCTTCGCTGACCTGAATGGAAGTATTGGCAATCGTGGCAACGCAATTCTGGTTCAGAACCTGAGCGAAGCAAATGCCGCTTCCCCCACGATCAGTAGCATTAAGCATGTAACTAATCTCAAGCCACTGAGCAGCGCCTCGGCTGGACAAAACGTGCGCGCACTACGCCGGCCCTCGCAGTGATGCGGCTTGGGACTGCTGTCGAGCATTCGGATTAAAGCACAGCTCGTATTCATGCGCCTTACCCTGATCAACCGGGTCTCCTGCTAACTAGCGAATGACTCTCACCATGACTGAATTCGGCCGGGGCCAATCCTTGAGCACAGGATCGGAGGAAAGATCTTGAGTCCCCAACCAATGCCCTTTGGCGTCCTTCACCAGCACCCACGGTATTTCGCCCAGATCGTTGGGCGAAGTTGAATTCAAAGGCATGGAAATCATGTCAATGATCACGTAGTTTCCCGTATCAACGCGATCCCGCATCTCAACCTTTCGACCTTTGAAGGCCTGCAGCCAGGCCTTCGTCCAGAATTCCGGACCCTGATGGTTTTCCTTATCTTTTGCATCCATAATCTTCAAAGACTCGGGCGTCCAGCCGCGGTTGAACCCGGCATAGTCGCCGCGTGCCATGGCACGAGTAAGCGAGATGGCGGCGTCTTCGGGGGTATCGTTTTGGAGGCCTTCCTTCGAGAGATCTACGACCACGGGAGGGTCGTATTTGCGGTGCGTGTAGTTGTAGACCAGCTTTTCGGAAACCTGGAGATGCTCGGGCGCCGTCATATGGTACTTGGATTCCTGAGCCACGGCCAGCGTGACCGTCGCAAGAAGACAGCGGACCAGGAATGCTCTCCATCCTGCCTGTACGATGCGTCCCTTCGTCGTCACTACCCCCCCTTTGCGAATGACTTCAGTTCTCAAAATGTTGGCCACGCAATAATTGTTTCGTTGGTCAACTCCTGTGGACCTAGGAGTTGGTAGCTGCCCGTGGTGGAAAAGATCTTGTTAATCGCTGTCACGGTATATGAAGCAGTCAAACCTTCCCATGCCGCTTTAGTCTTGAGGTCGAGTCCGGCCGCGACCGGAGTCCCCGTTGCACCGCCGGTGATGGCGGAACTACCGCTAACAACGGCCCCGAGCAACTGCCCCCGGATCACTACCTGAGCATCAAGCGAAACGCCCATCTGCACCTGAGCCGTGAGGGACCCGGTGGTTTGAGGGTTCTTGCAAGGATTTGTGGTTTCCGCGAGGTTGCCGCCCAGTCCGGCATTGATATCCACGAACACGCCGATATTACCGACGACCCCAACTTGTATCGCTAAAGGCGTGGGGAACTTTCCGGTAATGTTGGCCTCGCCCCCTACCTGGATGCCCTGCAAGGGCACGAAGTTCGACTGCTCTTCGCAACAGGTTTGAGCATTCGTCTCCGTCCCGCTGAACTTCACCTCAAGGTTCGGCGCATCAGGCCCGATGATGGTCTGTAATATTTGTTCGATCTCCTCAAAAGGCTTGCTGAGATTGACCGAAACAGACTGCGAAGATGGCGTTGGAGGCACTGGCGGAAGGTCCGGCTTCTCTGTGCCGTTGCACTGTCCCGTCGCGCACTTGCCGGTCTGGCAAAACTTCCCAGGATCGCACGACCCGCCGTCCGGCGCGTTCTGGAAAGAGCATCCGCCACCTGCACAAGAACCTTGCCGACATGTGTTGTGAGGGTTGTTGCAACCATTGCCGCATGTGGGTGCCTGGGGCGTGCCCACACTCCCGTGCCAGCCGGAAACACTTAGCCCATATCCTGGATCGGATACGACCACCGACCCGTCGTTACTTACCCGCGCAAGTCCCTCCACCACGAACTGTTCCAGGTCATGATGGAACGAGAAGAGATCCACCACTTGCCCTGGAGCCAACCCGTCACTGTTTGGGAGTTGGATCTGGATCGGAGGATTGAACAGAACGCCCGCAGGCTGCAGGGTCCCGACAAGTCGAGGAGCCGTTCCATTCGGCGGCGTCATGGGAACCCGGTCGCCGTGCACTTGCGAGAGCGTCAACGTGCCTACGTGCGTGCCGTCAGGGAACGTGACGGAATTCGGCGCGACTGTGTAGACCAGGCCTGAAATGCCCGTCATGGTCAACTGCACGGGTTGGTTTCCACCCACGACCTGCGAATTGTTGGTGTCAATGGCCGGCAGGTAAACCGGATGTCCCAGCGTATTGTTGACGCCCGGAATCGTCGCCATCTGGAACGACAGCGTCGGGAATGTGTATGAACTGGTGCTGGTACTGCCGTCCACGTATAGAACAATGTCACCTACCGGAGCACTGGCGATGGTGAACTGTCCCTGCGAGTTGGTTAGGGCTGAAAGATTCGTGTTCTGAATGCTGGCTGTCGCATTGGCGATGGGCTGCTCGGCGTCGTCAAGCACGATGCCACTGACAACGGTTTGCGAGGCTAGCCCCGGCACAACTCCGGAGCTAACAAACGACGCCGCTTGCCCCGTCAGACCGCTGAATGAAGCTGTCACGAGGTTGTTGTTGATGCCCTCTTGTTGTCCGAGCACCAGCACCGCATAAGCTTTGCCGTCGCTGTCGGTGTTCAACGTGTAGGTGGTTTGTCCGCCAATGAGCCCGCCTCCGGATACCACCGTGAACGTAACGGGCACGCCGGCGACTGGGTTTCCGCCGCCGTCAAATACGATCGTGGTAAGCGGCTCAGCCAGCGCGACTCCGACAGCGCCCACCTGCGTTTGCCCGGTGACGGTGTTGATTTGTGCGGGCGGACCGACCGAGCTGTCTGCTGAGAATACGACTTGTCCGACGAATCCGGGCGCGGTGACCGCGACTTGATTGGCGCCCGCTCCGTTGCGGCTGCCTACCTGGAATTGAACGCTGGCCTGGCCATTGGTTCCGGTCTGGATGATCAATTGTCGTCCCTGTTGCTGTCCGGAAATGAGCAGGCCGTCACTCTTGGCCACCGAGAAGTTCAGAGCGACGTTCGGCATCGGCCGCCCCAACGCGTCGGTGGCAAGCACCACGAGAGGCTCCGGCAGCACGGTCTTAATGGCTGCACTTTGGGCATTACCGGAAATGATGGAAACTGTCTGTCCGGTGAGCTGCTGCAGCGTCACGTGTACCTGGTTCTGGCTTATGTTCCCCGCACGGTCCGTCGCCACCGCCGTAACGGTGTTCGTCCCTGGCACCAGTAACACGCCGTGAGCCACGAAGGTGCGATTGGCAACCACCGCATTCACGCCATTCACCACGACTGCCACCTGATCGCCATTCACCGTTCCCGTCACCATGTCATTTACATCTCCGGTAACGTCAATCTGAGTGCTAGTCACAACTGCGCCCGCAGTTGGGCTGTCAATGTAAACGCTGGGCGGTGTGGTATCGAGATACACCGTTACCGTGTCCGATCCTATTCCTCCCGCAGGAGTGGTCGCGCTTGCAGTGAGCAAGTTCTTGCCCTCCCGCAAAATCACTCCGGGGGCCGTGAAGGTTCCGCCACCTTGCGTTGCCGTTACGCCACCGACAGTAACGCTTGCCGTGGGATCGCTTACCGTGCCAGTAACGGTGACCGGACTTGCTCCAAACAACTGCAGCGATGTTGGACTCGTGATCTGGATGCCGATGGGAGTCGCATAAATCAGCGAGAGGCTGGACACAGTGTTGTTCCCGGCAACGTCGGCGGCTGTGACCGAAACATTGTTGCTGCCGGGCGATAAAGTGACAGTGCAAGTAAACGCGGTCCCGCTGATCACGGCAGCAGCCCCATTGCAAGTTATCGTGTTAACTCCAGACAGCGCATCCGAGGCCAAACCTTGAATCGTCACCAGGCTGGTACTGACGTTGCTGCCAGTGGCGGGAGACGTCACATTGAGCACGGGCGGCGTCTTGATCTAGGTTTACCGTGAAGTTCGCCGGGGCGGTGGCCCCCAAGGAGTCAACCGCGGCTACGGCGACAAGCTGTGTTGCCCCGTCGTTGCTCAGAGTTACCGAAGCAGGACATTGCACCGGGGGAATTCCTCCGTTGCACTGAAACGAGAAGCTGACCGGACCATTGTTCCAGCCTGCGGAATTCGGCAGCGGCGTCACGCTGGGGGTGATGCTCAACGCTGGCACTGCGATATTCACGGAAGCCGAGGTAGTCGCTGTGTTGCCGGCTAAATCCGTGGCCGTGCCATTCACCGCGCTGACACCCTGTGCAGCAACTACCACTGAAGGGGTGCACGACGCCACGCCGGATACCGAGTCGTCGCATGCGAACCCAACTGTCACCGGGGTCGTGTTCACTCCGTTGGAATTCGCGGGAGGTGTGGTCATCGCTTGGATTGTCGGTGCCGTCAAGTCGATGTTCAGATTGACTGTCGCCGAGACATGGTCTCCGGCGACATCGATTGCGGTCCCGGTCACTGGCTGGCTCGCGCCCTGCGTATTGACCACAATCGGGGCAGGACAGGTTTGAATCGCGTACGAGCCTGCTACGCACGTAAACGTCACAGTGACGGGTGTATTGTTCCAGCCGTTGCTATTTGGAATTGGAGAAGCCGTTGCCGAAATCGACGGCGGCACGAATGGCGAAACGGTGAACGTCACCGGCGCCATGGCTGGAGACCCTTGAGCGCTGCTCGCCGTTACCGTGACGTGACCGGTATACGTTCCGGGCGTGAGACTTCCGACCGCAGCTGATACTTGAACCGCTTGCGGCGCCGTCCCGCTCGTGGGAGCTACCGTGAGCCAAGGCTGGTCGCTAGAATCCGTGAAACTAAGTGTCCCAGTACCAGTATTCGTCACGCTCAAGCTCGCCGGGGAAGGATTCGCTCCGCCCTGAACTGCCGTAAAACTTAAACTGGACGGAGAAATCGACAAAATCGGCGTTCCCGATGCCGGCTCTCCATAGGCCGCGATGTAACACGTATTCCAACTCTTTCCGGTAGTCCAGGTAGAAGGAAGCGACGCGAGATTTGTCTGTGATGAAGTCTCACTGTGGCAGATCGTCGTTGACCGGTCTCTGAAATAGGGACTCGTCGCCTGGATTCCCAGTACCGCGATCCAGTAACGACTGCCAGCGGTAATGCTGCTGGGCGTGATGGTGATCGGGTTCCAGCTTCCAGCCACGGGACTCGACGTGCTTCCCTGTCCCAGAAGCGCCCCCGGATGATTCTTGCCATTGTCTGCGTACAAACCAACATAGACTGGTCCGGATCCCGAGGTCGGGTCAAGATACAGACTGATTGCTGCGACGCTACCTGTCGTGTTTGCGACCGCAGGGAAAGCTTCTGCCTGTTCAGCGGAATTCTTGTCCAGATTGCTTTCGGTTAACTGGTTCCCAATCATTACAGTTGCCGGAAGACTTCCCGCAACGGCGTACGCGGAGACATAGCACGTGCTCCAAGTCTTTCCTTTGCTCCACGTGCTGGGAAGCGATGTGAGACTGGATTGCGAACTGGTTTGGCTATTGCACGCCGTGGTGCTTTGATCGTAGAAAAAAGGCTTGCCACTCGCTCCAAGGATGGCGATCCAATAAGCAGTTCCGGAAGTTACGTTCGCCGCAGTTACGCTGATGCTGTTCCAGGTACCGGGAAATAGCTGCGTCGCGCTCCCCTGTGTCAAAAGGCTTCCAGGGTTCGCCCCTGAATTGTTGTAAATGCCTACATAGATCTTCGTAGCCGTCGAGCTTTCATCTAGGAAGAAGTTAATGGACGTAACTTGACCGCTTGCCGTAGCTGTCACAGGAAAAGCCTCGGCCAAGCCGGCCGCAGTCGAGTCAAGGTTCGACCCGATCGTCTGATTTCCTGCCAGAACAGTTTGTGCGATCAGACTTGAGGCGCACAAACACAGGGCAAGAACGGGCGCATTTCGAAGAATAAATCGGATTGTTATGCCCGAGTTCACTCTCGCCCCTTTTTTATCAGCAGTCCGCATGCTTGTTGCACAAAGCGACTCAGCGACATACCAGTTCGTACAGTCTTATGAAGAGGGCCGTAAAGAATGTAAAGAATTAAGACTTATAGCACACGCCCAAACCGCGACCCCGTCCCACTAACAAAGCTATCAAGCTTCGACACCCTTGCCCCGGCCAGGAAAAAAAGTTCCGGCGAGCCTACCAGAAACGATACCCTTGTCAAGCGTTTTCTTGTTACAAAATCCGGACAAGACCTAAATCAGTGAGGTCGTCAGTTTAAGTGAGGTGGCTAGCTAGGGGAGAGGCCCCCCAACAGTCGTTCGCGGTTCTTTGTGCCGTGCAGTGCCGTGCACGTGGTAAGGGGCCAGTTCATCAGCAACAGCTGGATTCTTCCGCCAAAAGTCCTGTGCCAGTCTGCCGACTGTAGGATCATCGCGATGCTCGGCGTATTCTTTGCCTTCTTCCAAAGCTTTTTCTTTCATCCCCAGACGATCGCAAATCAATGAAAGATAGTAATGCGCCGTCTGATCGTCTGGATTGATTGATTGTAGGGCCTTAAATTGCGTTTGAGCTTCAGAGTACTTCCTTTGCAGGTAGTAAATATATCCCAGCTCTTGTCGCGCTTGCCTTAGTCTCGGAAACAACGAGATCACGTACTTCTGATCCTCGGCGGCAGCTTCCAGGTTATTCTGTAGCCTCAGAATAAGTCCTTGATAGTACAGCGCTCGCGGGTTTCTGGGACTAACGGCGAGCGCTTGTTCCAGCAACTTTAGCGAGGGCTCGTAACTGTCATAATTCTGGTTTGCAACGGACATATTGCCCACGCCGTCCGGCCCTTCCCTCTTGTTCTCGACCAGGCGGTAATACCGCGACAGAGCCTCATTGATATATCCATCCACGTATTGCGAATCGATTGTGACCACCCGACGAAACGCCTGTTCGGCGCGCCAGTACTGTTGCTGCCCCAGCAGCGCTATGCCGTAGTTGTTCCAGCGCAGAAGTTCTGTGTTACGATCTGTTGCTGCGAAGGGCTCGTTCCTGCCGAGCTTTATGGTCGCCGACTTCGATGCGACCTCCACCACCGGGAACTCGCGCGGCGCCTGAAACACGAAGTCGGTAAACCCGCGCCGAAAGCGGCGATAGTTCACTTTCGCGGTAAGAGTAATAGGGCTCTGCGCGCCGGCAGAAATCCAAAACCGATAGCGGACAAGATCGGAGCGCCCGGACTGAATCGTATTGTCATACGTCTTTACCTTGGTCGCCCACACCTGATGCAGGTCTAGTAACTGTCCACTTACCGACACCAATCGGTTAGTGTAGGTATGCGCATGTTCCTCGACATAGCCGTTTGGTTCAAGGTAGCCGCTGCGATAAACGAGTTTTCCAGCAGCATCGCGAGCCTCGAACTGAACCCAACTTTCGTAAAAGTCGCGCTGCTCGGGCACCAGCGAGTGTCCAATCTTTTTGTTCTGGATCACCAGGCAAACCGTGACTCCCTCTCCTTCGGCAAGCTGAAACGGCGTGCTTCCCAGCGGAGCAACCATTTCCTCTTTTCCATCTGCCCGCTCCCTTTCGATGGCAAACAAGTCAATGCCCACGGCGTCCTTCAAAAACTCGCTAACTTTGTCGAGCTGATCTTGATAGCCGTAGAAAGTCGGTATCGCCGTGTTTGCGCCCAGGAACCGGTGAGACTTGATCTTTCCTTCCTTGGCCGCGTAATCGCGCGTACTGTTCGAAGCAGCCATGTGGCATGTCTGACAAGTCGACGCGCTGTCCTTCTTATAAAAAGGAAGCGGCGATTCTTGCGACCACGACGACTGCTGCCACTCGTCGTACACCGAAAATGCCCTCTGCCATTTGTAGTCGTTCAGAATCTTCGGCAGGGCCGCCTTATGACACACGGCGCAGAATTCGGGAGTTCGATAGAAATCCTTCATCACTGCCTTGCCGTGCAGCTTGGGGCGCGCAAGGATGTCGTCGAAGCTGGCCTCGCCCGGAATCGGCGTCCCTTCTTCGCTCACCATAGTTGCTGGAATTCCCATCACATAGCTGCCAGTTCCCGCCGTGTTCTGTATTTTCTGAATCGCGTGGCAAACCATGCAGGTAACTCCGTCCTCATCAAACGAACGGTCCAGCGGCGAATCTTTGGTGAGAGATCCCGATAACAGCGCGATCGGATTGTGGCAGCCTTCACAGTGCCGGGTGTATTCGATTCCCTTCTGGTGAATTAGTAGGTCGATGTTTCGTAGGTAAAACGGTGCGCGGAATGCGTTCGCATGCGCCGATTGGCGCCACTCGCGGTGCGCGTCTTCGTGACATTTGCCACAATACGTGGCCTTGGGAAAAGCAGTCGCCGGCATGAATTCGCTAATGCCAGAAAGCGCTCGACTGGGCAGAAAGGGATTTGCTCCAAAGTTGTACTTATAGTCTCTCGCTACTTGTTGCTGGTAGGTGCCGGCGCCTCGTATTCGCGTGGTGCTAGACAGGCTCATGAGCAGCACAGCTACCAGTCCGAATGCTGCGCCGAACTCTACAGCTTTTCTCATAGTGGCCCCAACCCCTTGTCAGGCCGTTGAAACTGGTGACATACTCTACACGATCGAAGTGTGATTCTCAATCTTTGGTCCTTGATCATGAAGCGTTGGTATTTCACCGTTCTTCTCATAATTGTGGCGATGTTTGATCTCGGCCTGGGTTGTATCTCGGCTTCCAGAGCAGACACCCCCAAGCAAGTCTATGTCGGTACGCTCGTCGATATTACCTGCGCAACATTCCCCAAGAAGGACTTGGCCAAACTCAGGTTGGAACATACCAGGAAGTGTCTGCTGATGCCGGTCTGCTCCGAGATGGGATATGCATTGTTGACGGATCACGATGAGGTTTTACGTTTCGACGCAAAGGGAAACAACTTAGCCCGAGAACTAATCGAGCGACACTCCGGCGATCACGGTTGGCGCATATCCGTTCACGGGTCCATAGAGAGAGATCACCTGAGCGTTGTCCACATCAAGCTGCTCAGATCGAAGTAAAAGTAGCTCTAACGCCCGACGGTAACTTGCTCCTGCGGAATCATTCACATAGGGTTTAAAAAGGCCAGCCCTCTGACCTGATGGGTGGAGAGTTTCCTGGCGATCGGCGCGATTCAATGAGCAACAAGTCCACAGTCACAACCTTATTTAGTCCGCGAAAATCGGCCAAAGCAAGTTTCGGCGCCGGGCCCCCCATAGAAAGCGCGTGGAAAAGGTTCAGCCGATTCCTGGGGCGCGTCCTCCTGTTTTTCTCGATGTTCTTTTTTCTTTCCAGCGGATATTTGGCCTTTGCTCACTATTGGATCCTGTCGCATTGGACGAAATCGGAAGCCACTGTGCTGAGTGGAGAATTTCGCCAACTCTCAATCGGATCACGCACGGTGGGGTCCTCAAAGTCCTATTTTTTCCATTGCACCGTCTCGTATCCGGTAGCTGACGAAACTCGCCAATCCCAGCTCGATTCCCCCGCTTCTCCCTACAGGCTCGACGCCCAAGTTTGGGCCACACGTCTCTCGCCAGGACAGCACATTGCCATTCTGTACAACCCTTCGCATCAGGCTGACGTTCGTCTGCTCGACAATCCAGCTGAGGCCACGGCGATGGGATCGTTACGAGTGGCGCTCTATTTCTTCATTCCCGGCATCCTGCTCGTCCTGACCTCGCGGAAGCTATCCTCATAAAACGAGTGCCTCCAATTCAGTCCCCAGAATGGCCCGGCTCTTCCCGTAAGAAGTCGAATCACTCGGAGACGGCAGTCTGACACCGGCAACGATTGCATTCATCGCTCCCGCCGCCGACGGCTGGATTGCGGTTGATCCGGGGCGCCGAGCTGGGTGGCGTTTCACCGCTCCTGGTGTTCGACTCGACCAAAATCGCAGTCCGCGGCGAGCCAGTACCGGTCGGCAACTTTGGGACGGGCCAGATTCCCGGTCCCGACTTGACTAGCTTGATATACGAACGCCCTTGCTCATCGCAAGCGGTCGGATACGCAAGACCACCGGAATACTCCTCGGCGGCGGGGATCGAGACTCGGTCCTTTGCCACAAGAACCTTCGTCTGCGCAACGGTAGGCGGTGTGATCACGAGAAAAGCAAGAACGAGAGGCAGTTTGCTCATTTGGAGCCTCCCTCCGGCGTGGTGCTTCACGCCCTAAGAGACGCGACTACGCAGCAACAACAATCACGGATTTTACCGCACCTTTATGACTGTTGAAATAGTTCCGCGAACAGCGCTTCCACCTTCTTTCTTTGTCGTTGTGCCTTCGCGAACTCGGGCGTTTGCGACAGTTGCCGCGCGCGTTGTCGTACCGACTCATGAATGTGAATGGCGAGATACTTGTATCGTCCGGTCGTGCATTGTGCTTTTTGTGAGCAGGCTCCACAGCGTTTCGAGCTTCCGATGTAAGCATGGGCTCGATTGCGAACGTTGAGCCCCACATAGTTCAGTTGCTCTCCTGCAGGACAACGGTAGGTATTGCTGTCGGGCTGATAGGTAAATCGTTCGGGGCCATAGCCGGGATTGTTCTTTCTCAGAGCACTGTCGCGGGTTCGCATATACGGAGTGATGTTACGGTCCGCCAACCATTGCAAGAACTCCCCGTTGCCATAGGTCGTGTCGGCCGCCACCGATTCGGGCACTCGTTGCTGCCACTGGGCGAACCGTGTGAGCATGTCTTGCGCAGCCACCGTCTCCTGGCTCATGCGCGCTGCTGTGGCCTGCACTCCCACAATCACGCAGCTGTCGTTGTCGACCAGATAGTTGTCGTAGTATCCCAGCCGAGCCGGTGTGCCACCCTTGGTGGCATAAGTGGAATCGGGATCGGTGGTCGACACCTGCTCTTGCTGGTGAACCGGTTCCTCCACCGGATTCTGCTCCGCCAGTTCCGCAAGATACTGGCGCACTGTGCGGTTGACTTGTGCCGCCTCCGCTAGTTGCTCGCGTGGAACGCGGCTTTCCTTGGCGGCATTGGCTTCCACGAAGCTGCCGTCTACCGATAGCTGCTTGCCCTCGACGAGTCCGACTTCTACGCACTGCCGCACGATCTGCTCGAACAACTGCTCGAACAGCTTCGTTTCCTGGAATCGTCCGTGCCGGTTCTTGGAGAACGTCGAGTGATGCGGAATCTCCTGATCGAAGCCCAGGCCGGTGAACCAGCGCCATGCCAGATGCATGCGCAACTCTTCCACTAGCTTGCGCTCGCTGGTGATGCCGTACAGATAGCCGATCAGCAGAATGCGCAGCAGCAACTCAGGATCGATCGACGGCCGCCCAGTCTCGCTGTAGCTGTCTTTCAGTTGCTGCCGCACAAACTCGAAGCTGATGTGCTGGTCGATCAGACGCAGAAGATGGCCTTCAGGAATCTGATCGTCCAGGCGGAAGTAGTAGAACAGCGCTTCAGAGCGGTCGTGTTGCCCCATCATGATCAGCAGGCCTCCGAAAATCGAAATCCAGCAAAGCATGTTGAGGTCTTACCACGATTTCGCTAAATCTCGCCTGCTAATCTCAGTGACTTTTTCAACACCCACTCCCGATAGCGCTCATTCGACCCCGGCCGGGTCGGGCCGATCTCAATTGAGAGCTGTGGCCTGTTAACGACAGCTACCCGGCAACCTCTTGCATGCAGTCCTGCTTTCGTCCACTGGAATTACGTCCGCGTGGGGCCTAGGTCCGTTTTCTTCCGCTTTCTGTCAGATTTGTTGCTAGGGATGAGCTTCCCCATTGTGACCAGACTTGCTGATGTCTTGCCCGTGGCCATTGTCGTTGCCGTATAGTCCAGCCAGCACACAGGCGTTGGTTCTGATCCGGCTCATCTGTTCATAGAGGTACTGGCGAAGGTCGGCTACGTCAAGAATGCGCCTGCCATTGTTCAGGTGCGCATAAACCAGGTCTTCCCTGAGGCTTTCGAGCACAGATAGCGCGATTTGTCTTTGGGTCGTGTCCATCTACACCCCCAACTGCGAACAACGTTTTGGACAACTATATAGTGACCTCTTTATGCACACTAATCTGTGCAATTGTGAACACTCTAGGGCTGGGTCATGACAGGTGGCCAAGCTAGCTGAATTCTCACCTCCGCAGTTTCCCTATTGGGCGGGCGGTGGCCGCCCTGAGGGATGACTGTTGAAAGTTCGCCATAGCGCTCAAGACCCCTCAATGCGCGAAATGGCCTAGTTTCGTCAATTCTTGAATCCGCTGCGGCTGATATAGGAGCATGCGACAAGGAATGGATCGACAATCCTCAGCGGCTAGCTACGCGCCACGTGGCATCCATAAACAAGCCCTCCGTGTAGATTGCGGCACCTTGTGTGCGTCCGTTCTTCAGGTAGAACATGGCTACGCGATCGGGGCCCGCGTCGAACGCGCTGTCGCCCAGGTAGACCAGGGGCAACGACGCCCCACTCTCGTCAAATTTGACACGAATGCGGCCTTGATCTCCAAAGAGGACAGCGGTGCCTTCTGCGGATTCGAACTTTCCGCTGTAGCGATCGATGTCGCCTTCAGATAAAGGGTGCTCAGAGAGTGGCGAAGGCGAGATGCTCAGCACTGTGCGTGCGATACGGCCGGCAATGTTGAGCGCAGTGACCGTAGTGTCAGAATTGGTGAGAACCGCTATCGGTAGATCGTCGTCGGGGTAGTATTCCAGCACAGCGTTGAAACCGCCGCCGTTTCCTGTGTGTCCGAATATGCGATGCCCTTGCAAATCTCCCCGGCGAGTGCCGAGTCCGTAGTCGACCATGATGCCGTTGCTCAATACCGTGGCAGCGCGCATGAGTGCGAGCCCAGCACGACTAACAACTCGGCCCTGATTCAAGGCGGCTTGCCAGGCAGTGAGATCAGAGACGGTGGAACAAAGACCTCCTCCGGAGAATGGGGTGTTCCAAGTCGTCGGGTCCGCGTTCACGAGTCGTCCCTTTGACAAGATGTAGCCTGCGGCTCGGTTCTTCACGATGGAGCGAGCGTCACAGTAGCGGGTGGACTCCATGCCCAGAGGTTTGAAGATGTGGCTTAGCATGTAGTCGGCATAAGTTTCGCCTGTGACTTTCTCGATGATCATTCCGAGCAAATAGAAACCAGAGTTGTCATAACGCCACAGGCTCCCCGGTGGGAACAGCGGCTTTTCTCCCCGAATGATCCTGAGGAAATCCGCGTGTGTAAAGTTGATGGCCTCGATGCTTTCCGATTTTGAGCCGAGGTTCGTATAGTCGGGTATGCCGGAGGTGTGGTTCATCAGGCTTCGAACCGTCGCGCCGGAAGCGACGCCACTCATTTCGGGCACGTATTTCTCCACCGGATCGTCGAGGTTGAGTTTATGCAGTTCGGCGAGTTGAACAACGGCGGCAGCGGTTAGGTTCTTGGTGATGGAATCAACATGGTAGAGTGTCTCGGGAGTTGTCGACGTTTCGAGTTCGAGATTCGAGTTGCCATATCCCTTGCGCAGGAGGCTCTGGTTACCGCGCATGACAGCGATGGAAATTCCGGCAATGGGTCCCTGATGGAGTGCGGTATTGGCAATGTCATCGATAGCAGCCACAAACTTCCGGTCTACCTGGGAGAGAGCAAGAGTCGGAATGAGAAGGATCAAGACGAGCGAGGAGTTCGGCTTCATATTGAAAGGACTATAGCCTGTCGGTCAATGAGACGACTAGACGATTCGCACTGAACTAGCATAGTTGTTGATAAATCGCCTCTCTGACAATGTCGGCGGTGTCAAGTATATTTCGGGCATACCTATCCGTGCACTCGGAGAAGAGCGCCATTTCGCTCTCGTTGAAATGGCCGTACCAACCACAGGCTCGCTCGTAATCGTTTTTCAGGTTCGGACTTTCGGTCCGACCCATGCATCTCTTCGGTCACGTACTGCGATCATGATTACTACTTCGAACTCCTCTTCTCATCGAGAGGAGCGGGACGCCCAATCAATTTCTCGATGTTCGACTACACACCATGGCGATTTCCGGGCTGTCCCGCGTGCGAACCGAACTTTTTCAGTTGCTCGTAATCCCATTGCTTGCGCATCATCCAGAACAACTGCACGGCCAATCGACGGGCCATGGCGACCTTCGCAATCTTGCGTCCGCGCCGCAGCACCAGATGAAAATATTTGCTGCGCCACTCCGGCAGGCTGCGCACCGTCACCTGCGCCGCCTCCACCAGCAGGAAGCGCACGATCGAACTGCCTTGCTTGGTGATGTGACCCAGCCGCCGGCGATTCCCGCTGGAGTCTTCCAGCGGCACCAGTCCCAGATAACTCGCCACCTGTTTGCCGCAGTGGAAGCGCTCCGCGTCGCCGAGTATCAGCACAAACGCCAGCGCCGTTAACACGCCTACTCCAGGGTGCGTTCTCAGCCGCTGCGCCGCCGGACAGTTCTCGACTTCGCGCTCGATCGCCTGCGTCAGCTCCGCAATTGCCGGATTCAAACGATCCAGCAACTCCAGCAAATCACGCCGCCGCCGGGTCGCCCACGGCGCCAGTGCAAACGATTCCAACTGCTGCCGTCCGCGCTCGCGCCACAACTTTTTCTTGCAGCGCAAACCTTCATTCAACGCGACCGCCTGCAGTTGATTCATGACGCGCGTGCGCGCCTGCACCATGCGATGCCGGTGCCACAGCAGTTGCCGCAGATCCCGGTTCTCCCAGCTCGGCACCCAGATCTTGGGAAAGCGATCTTCCAGCAGTAAGCGCAGGATTAGTTGCGCGTCCTGGCGATCCGTCTTCTGCTTGCGTACCCTCTTCGTACGGATCTCGGCCGCGTCACCGATCCACAACTCAAACTGCAACTCGGCCACCAGTCGTTCGAACCAGCGCGCGTGCCCGCTGGCCTCCATGCCGATGCGCACGGTTTCATTCGCGATCGCCACTGCGCGGTAGAACTTCTCCGCCTCGCCCGGATGTGCGAGCCGTTTTTCCTCGACCTCTCCGGTCGTGGTATTGAGCAAAGCGATTTGTTGAAACTCGGGATGGAAATCTACTCCTATAATGATCATCGTTCGGCTCCTTTCTCCCGAGCCAGTTGGTTGGTTTTGCCACCTCCAACTCTAACCCGGGTGCGGGAGCCGACATTGTCATGGAATCAATTTCACTCATTGACCCAGCGACCGAACCGCCCAGCACCTCATTTCAATCGCAAACAAAAAAGCGCCAGAATACTCTGGCGCATCGGGCGGCGAAAGGAAAGTTCGATCAGTAACTCATTGAAGATCCCTTTTGCGCGGGAACGTCCTTTGACGTCATGTCGAACGTGAGCATGAAGCCGTTCGTTCCTTTGAATTCGTAGGCCTTAGGGCCTTCCTTGTACGCCTCCAATTCGTTGGGCATCATCACGAAGCCGTCGTTGCGCGGGGTACCCCAATACTTGACGTTCTTGAGCACCGCCGGTTCGTCCGTCATCCCCTGAAAGCGTTTCAGTTTGATCTCAGCTGTCTTGCCGCCGTTGAGGGTCGCGTGCGCCTGATCTTTGTCGAAGGTCCAGGTGTCGATGTCGCCCTCGGCAGTCTGGAATGAATTCCACTTCACCGGAAATACGTGACCTAGGATCTCCCCAAGCGCTTGCCGTTGCTCCGCGGTCGTACCTTTATCGAAAGTTGCGACGACCCAATCCATCTGGCCCTGCGAGAAGTCGCCGCCGAGATCGCCGCTAAGCCATACCTTGGCGCCTGCGAGGTCGGTGTTGCCGTAGTGTCCCTTATTAACCTTGTACGCGTTGTTGAACTTGCAAAAGTGCTCGGTCTTGCCATTCTCGTGGTGACCTGCTGGATGTGCGTTGAAATAACACATGCAGAAGTGTGGACAGCTGCACGCCTCAATCGCAGTGGCGTTAATCGCCCAATCGGCACCCGGCGCAGCGGAATGACCTACGCTGACGCTAAGCAGGGCAACAACCATAAGCAATGCCATTCTGTGCATAGGAGCCTCCTTTCGTGCGAAGTATGCACCCGCCCCAGATTGTGCTGCAAGCTGTTTTTTGTACGATGCGGATGCCGTTTCGGCCCAGGGGATGCGAGTAGCTGTCGTAACATCCCCATTTCACTCAAAGTCTGGCCCGCGTTTTGAGGACGGACAACGAGGTGTATTAATATTGGCCATAGAAACTTGCTGACTTTCGCTTCCGCAAAGCGGATTCAATGAGCGATGACACGCACTACTCCGTTCTCGGCGTATCAGAAAGGGCTACCCAATCGGAAATTAAAGCGGCTTATCGGAACTTGCTGAAGAAGATTCATCCTGATACCGTCTCAACGCTCTCGCCGGAACTTAGATGTCTAGCAGATCAGGCGACGAAAGATCTCACCGAAGCATACTCCGTGCTGGCGGATGCGAGTAAGCGTCGGCAATATGATGGATACTTGGCCGAACACAGGCAGGCATCAGTTAGTTCCCCTACGGGTTCACATCCTTCACGAGTTCCACAAGCTTGGTCTCAAACCTCGCCGACTGCCAGCAATCCTCTGCGGCAACAACGAATTGATGATGAAGATCCAGATGAAGATCCATATGTCATCATCCCAAGGTGGGCGTCTACGCATCCAGCGCTTGCCAGCCTACTGGCCGCACTCTTGGTGCTGCTATTGATTCTCTTGTATTTTCAGTTCGACGCTAAATCCGGGTAGCTTTGGAATCTGAAAAGGAATAGTTCTTTTCGGGACCCAGTCCCTGCGATTCCTTGGCGATAAATCCCCATTTCACTCAGAACCCCTCGATGAGCCCTATCGCCCGATTTTAACAGTTAGACAAAAATGTCCTATGTGGCCGGTGCTGGTAGCCCTGCATCCCGTCCGGAGACCGGCCTTCTCATCCCATCTGATAAAGACAATTGGCTCGCGGCTGGTTTTCTCAGACTAAGGCTGGTCGCACGAAGCTGGCTGCCGCAAAGTCTAACGATGTGATCGGTGCCAGACTGCCAATTACATCAACCTTCCATAGCCACCCTTGACTGGTGTCGGCCCCCTATGTAGAGTTACGACCATGGGTAGCGGACCACAATTGACCACGCAAACGCTGAAAGTACTCGGCACGCTCTTGAACAACAGTCCCGATGCACTGTCAGGTGCTGAAATTGGGCGGGTGAGCAGACTCAAATCCGGAACTCTTTATCCCATTCTCCTTCGCTTTGAGAAAGCGGGATGGCTGGAGAGCTTCTGGGAGTCTGAGAGCCCGGAAGAACTCGGGCGACCTCGCAGACGCTTTTATAAGTTGACGGCATTGGGCGCGAGAAATGCGAGGGCGGGTCTTCGCGACTTAACGTCAACGATCGGAGGACCGGCATGGGAAAAGCGCTAGTGTTCGCTGTTGGCGGTATTCTCACAGCCCTGCTCAACGTCCTTTTGGCCGATAAATTGAAGGCGTGGATACCTTGGTTTACGCAGGCACTGCTTGATCTCGCCGGTGAGCGATTGCCCGAAGCTCAACGGGAGCGCTTTGCCGAGGAGTGGGCCAGCCACCTTAACGATGTTTCAGGGGATTTTGCCAAGATTGCTTTTGCTCGGGGATGCGTGTCTGCAGCCGGCGAGATGGCCTCGTTGCTCGGGCATCGCAATCGAGGTTTCAGTGGCCTGTTGAAACGTTCACGCGAATTTCTCAAACAGCTCTCGAAACGTCTTGTTCACCTTGTGAGCGCCGCGGGTGCGCTCTTCTTCGGGGAGGACTCCATGCTGGCAAAAGGGCGACCTGTGCCGACGATTATTGTCTTCACTCTGCTGAGTGGCCTTGCGGGATTTCTAGCGTCGTATGCCCTTACGCCCAAGTACACTTCTCAATCTCAGATTCTGGTGGAAGGGCAGAAAGTGCCAGAAACTATGGTGCAGCCGGTGGTCTCGCAAGATCTCACGGCCCGCATGGCGACTCTACAGCAACAGGTACTCAGTCAGAGCAGACTGGAGCACGTTGTGGAACGCGTGTTTCCGGATAAGAGCAGCCAGCAACAGGGTGAAATCATCGAGGCCATCCGTCTCAACATGCAGGTTGAGCCGGTACTGACGGACCTTTCGCTAATGAGTAAGAAGGAATCAGGGGCGCAGAGTAGTCCAGTGCCGGCTTTTAACGTCATCTACACGGGTGCGAGTCCGCGCGAGGCACAGCAGGTCTGTACGGAACTGACTTCGCTTTTGGTGGACGAGAATCTCAAATCAATTCAGGCCGTGGCCAGCGGTACGAGTGACGTTCTGGGCAAAGGGTTGGAGGACGCAAAGAATAGCCTGGACACAATGGACAAGAACCTGGCAGCGTTCAAGAAACAATACGTTGGGCAGCTTCCGGGTGATCAAGAGAACAACATGAAGACTCTGATGGATCTAAACGCGCAACTGGAAGCGAAAGCGCAGGCTCTCACCCGAGCGGAGCACGATAAGGCCTATACCGAGTCGCTTCTCGCAGAGCAGTTGGCAGCGTGGAAGGCATCGCAACCCACAAATACTTCGGCCGAGAAAGCACCAGCAATGGAGCCGTGGCAAATCCTGCAGTTGCGGCTGCAATTGCACCAATTTGAGGACGATATCGAGGCAGCGCGTGACCGGAAGCGGCTGCAACAGGAGATCGCAGTCTATCAAGAACGGATTTCACTCGGTCCTGCTGTGGAAGCGCAATACAAGGCATTAGCCCGCGACTACACAAATGCAGAGCAAAACTACAGCGATCTCCTGGCGAAGAAATCGGCCGCTGATTTGACAGTCAAGATGAATAACCAATCTGAGGGAGAACGAATGTTTATCCTGAATCCAGCGAGCCTGCCCGATTCGCCGGTGTTTCCTGATCGCTGGTTGTTTGCAGTAGGTGGACTTAGTAGTGGCTTCGGATTGGGCGTGGGCCTTGTACTTTGGACCAAGCTGCGGAGTAAGGTTGGGACGAAGCTGTTGAGTAAGGATGTTCAGGCGGATGAGGAGCCAGTCAATCTGCACGAATGATGAGACCGGAACAAGCGGCTGATCCAATGTCAAACGAAACCTACTACACCGCTCTCGGCGTGTCCGAAAATGCTACTCCTGCGGAAATCAAGGCGGCCTATCGTGCTCTGTTGAGGAAAATTCACCCGGATAACTATTTCCGTCCTCGGGCTCTTGTACGAGATGTTCCATCATCGCTAAACACGTCAGGCGCAAGCAGCCGTCCGGCGAATCCAGCATCAATAGCTCACTGATTCTGCTCTCTGATGGCGCGTTCCGCTGCTTTGCATATTGGACATGCTCAAACAGCCAAGGTAGGAGCCCCCTCAACTGACGAAATCAGGCCGTTGCATAAGCGTGCGCCGTTTGTTCGCCTTTTTGCGGGACAATGAGTGCAATCGCGATTTTGCAACAACTGACCATTCAGACGTAACATCTCGAACGAGGTGGAAATGGCAATTTCGGGGAAGGTCCGAGTTGTTACGATCCTCGGTCTCTGCCTTCTGCTCGTGCTTGCCACCAAGACCGTGATCGCATTTGCCCGTTATAAGAAAGCGGAAAGGTCGTTTGCATCAGTGCAAATCGGAGACTCTCGCACCTCCGTCATGGGGCGGATGGGAAAGCCCAACTATCACGAGGGGAAATGTGGCGTGATCCATTTTCCGGATAAGAACTGTGCGGTGGAATACGTGTATTCCCACCCGTTCGCTCCGCTCGTTCCTGAGTACTACATCATCGCATTCTCCCCAGAGGACCGAGTGATCGAAGCTGACGAGTGGGACTCGCCTTAGCAGGATGATGAGTGAAATGGGGATGTTGCAACAAGTTGTGATTCTCAAGCCCGTCATTGATTGCAAATGCCCGCGGAAACTTACCTTTACCCGGACAAGAATTTAATTCGCATCACAGAAGTGAAGATACCGACTGCACGACAACCTCGTATTCAGAGCACGAGACGGCGTTTTGCAAGGCAACTGCATTTAGAATATTAAAGAGAGTTTTCCGGATGCCAGCTCGGCTTCGGAGCAAATATAACTATGATTGGATTTTCAAAACGGCTGTTTTTTGCGGTTCGCTGTTTTTTCTCGCTGCTGTTTCAGGGAAAGGTCCCGCAGGACGTACTGCAGGCGCTGGGGGGAGCTAAGGTAGAGGTCTCACCCCTTGCCACCGCAGCAAAGGCGACTTCCGCCGCACCAAAGGTCAGAGGCGACACGACGAGCCCTGAATCGCTCGACCGGGCGGTGCAGATGCTGGCTTTGTTGCAGCGCGATGGCCGCCTTGTGGACTTTCTGGAGGAGGACGTTTCTTCCTACCCTGACGGGCAACTCGGGGCTGCCGTACGCAGCATCCACACTTCCTGCCGCCAGGTTCTGGAGCGCTATATCAAACTTGAGCCGATCCTCTCTTCCGAGGAAGACCAGCCCGTCACTGTACCGGTGGGTTTCGATCCGGCAGCTATCAAACTGGTCGGCAATGTAACCGGCGAACCACCAATTCGTGGTTTGTTGCGCCATCGCGGCTGGCGCGTCACCGAAGTGACCCTGCCGTCACTGCCGCAGGGTTCCGGCAGAGCGATTGTGGCCCCGGCAGAGGTTGAGGTCCCCTAGCAAACCTGCACCTCTGCGCAGACCAAAGCAATTTTCACGTGGCGCAATGCTGGCCACAGGAGACTTAGTTGGACTCACAATTCATCGTTGGCATCGACTTAGGCACTACCAATTGCGCGTTGGCATACTGTGAAAGCACCGCCGCCTCGGAAACAGCGCGCATCGAAGTTGGCACCATTCCTCAGATCGTCAATCCGAATGAAATAGCCGATCGGACATTGCTTCCATCCTTTCTCTACATTCCGGGTGACTTGGATTTTCCCAAGGGCAGCCTCCGCTTGCCTTGGGACGCGGAACCGAAGTTCGTGATTGGAGAGTTGGCGCGCAAGCGCGGGGCGGAAAGTCCGGGAAGGCTGGTCGCATCAGCCAAGTCATGGCTTTCCTACGCTGCCGCAAGCCGCGCGGCGCCGATTCTGCCGTGGCAGGCTCCGGAAGAGGTCAGTAAACTCTCTCCGCTGGAAGTTTCTTCGCATTATCTGAAGTACCTCCGGACGGTATGGGACGTGCATCATGCGGCCGACGGAAAAGGCCACGCCTTGGCCGAACAAGACGTTCTGCTCACCGTGCCCGCTTCGTTTGACGAGGAAGCGCGAGAACTAACCCGGCGGGCGGCTGAGCAGGCTGGGCTGCAGCGCGTGACGCTCCTCGAAGAACCGCAGGCCGCATTCTACGCATGGCTCGAGAGCCAGGGGGATGGGTGGCGCAAGCGCATCAAGATTGGGGACTTGGTTCTGGTTTGCGACGTCGGGGGCGGAACCACCGACTTCAGCTTGATCGCGGTTTCGGAAGAAAATGGAGACTTGGCGCTGAAGCGTGTCGCAGTCGGTGACCACATCCTGCTGGGCGGCGACAACATGGACCTCGCCCTCGCCCGATTACTGCAGCAGAAGCTGGAAGCCGAAGGCCATCGCATCGACACCTATCAGTTGCAGGGTCTGTGGTACCAGTGTCGCTCTGCGAAAGAGCAGTTGTTCGAACATCCCAAGAGCCAAAAGCAAGATGTCACCTTGTTGGGCAAAGGACGCAAGTTGGTTGGGGGCACTATCAAGACGGAGCTGTTGCGCGAAGATCTGAACCGCGTCATCGTCGAAGGATTCTTCCCGAAGGTCGGAAGTGATGAAATGCCGGCCAGGCAGCGCCGGATCGGATTTCAGGAATTGGGCCTGCCGTATGCCGCCGATGCGGCAGTCACGAGGCACCTGGCGCGCTTTCTGTCCCATCAAGTACAGAACAGTCCGGAAGCTGGCAACATTCGGCGTGGACGAAACGGTTTGGCATGCCCGACGCATGTTCTGTTCAATGGCGGCGTCATGAAGGCGGACGTGCTGCGTAGGCGGCTGGTAGAGGTGCTCAATAGCTGGCTGACCGAAGCGGGATTTGAAGGGCTTGGTCCAGCCAATGTTCTGGAAGCGCCTGACCTCGAGCACGCAGTGGCGCGAGGGGCGGCCTATTACGGAAGGGCGCGGCGCGGACAGGGAGTACGCATCCGGAGTGGCGCCTCGCGCACTTACTACGTCGGAATCGAAAGCGCGATGCCAGCCGTCCCAGGAATGGAAGCCCCGCTGAAGGCGCTCTGCGTGGTGCCCTTTGGGATGGAGGAAGGCACCGAGGCGGTGGTGCCCGACCGGGAGTTCGGGTTGGTCGTTGGGGAGCCCGCAGAGTTCCGCTTCCTGAGTTCCACGATTCGAAAGCAGGACCGTGTCGGCGATCTTCTGGAGAACTGGGGCAGCGATATCGAGGAACTCAACCCGCTGGAAGTGACGCTTACGCTCGAGGGCCAGCAAGGAACTGTGTTACCTGTGCGCTTGGAGTCACGCGTGACAGAAATCGGTACGTTAGAACTCTGGTGTGCCTCGCGTGACGGAGCCAACCGCTGGAAGCTCGAGCTGAACATCCGCGAGAAGAGCGCCTAATGACGAATCGGCAGCAGTCTGTTCTGAGACCGTGATGGAAGGCCCTTCCCGCTACCTGATTGGCATCGACCTGGGCACGACAAATTCCGCTGTGGCCTTTGTCGACACCCGCGAAAGCGCGAACGAAGCCGATTCGTCAGGAATAAGGGTCTTTGAGGTTGCGCAGCTCACCAGCCCGGGTGAAGTGCGCGCGCTGTCACTCTTGCCCTCCTTTCTCTATTTCCCAACCGAAGGTGAAGTCTCATCGGGTACAGTGAACCTGCCATGGGAAGTACATCCGCCCTCAATCGTCGGCATGATGGCCCGCGACCAAGGCGCCCTCGTGCCGGGGCGGCAGGTATCTTCGGCGAAGTCATGGCTGTGCCAGAGTGCCATCGATCGAACGGCCAACATTCTCCCGCGCGAGGCGGAGCCGCCCGAACCGATGGTGTCTCCAATCGAAGCGTCTGCCCGTTACCTCATGCATCTGCGCAACGCTTGGAACCATGCGATGACGGCCGAGGTAGCCACCAATCCGCAACAGCTCTTCGAGAACCAGGAAATCGTACTAACCGTGCCGGCTTCTTTCGACGAGGAAGCTCGAGAGCTGACGGTGGGAGCGGCGCGAGAGGCAGGACTGCAAAACCTGACTCTGCTGGAAGAGCCGTTGGCTGCCTTTTACGCGTGGGTGGCGGAGCATCAGAACGTTCTCGGAGAGCACCTGCGAGACGGTGAGATCGTGCTGATTTGCGACATCGGAGGCGGCACATCGGACTTCAGCCTCGTACAGGCCCACGTCCAAGGCCGAAACGTCGAATTTGAACGCACCGCCATCGGCGAGCACGTCCTGCTCGGAGGCGAGAATCTCGACCTCGCGCTGGCGCGCCGCGTCGAACAGAAGCTCACCAAGAAACTCAGTCTGCGTCAGCGTCATGCATTGCGAATCATGTGTTCAGCGGCCAAAGAGCGCTTGCTGAGCGAGGAAAACACCGATCGTCTTCCAATCAACATTCTGGGCGGTGGCCGATCGGTCGTAGGCCAAATGTTAAGCAGCGAGTTGTGCCGTGACGAAGTGGCCGAGTTGATCACCAGCGGCTTCTTGCCGCTGACCACCCCTGACGAGATGCCTCTGCGCACCCGCGCCGCTGGTCTTCGCGAAATCGGACTACCGTACGCCACGGACCCCGCCATCACGAAACATCTTGCGGCGTTCCTCAAGCAAGCCGCAATGGCGATGGGCGCCGGAGAAAATTCTCGGTCACACATCGATGATCGCCTGCACATGGCAAGGCCGGACGCTGTTCTCTTCAACGGAGGCTTTTGCATTCCCGCAATCGCTCGCGAGCGGATCACCGAGGCCATTGCCCATTGGTTTGGCGCCGGCGACGGGTGGCGCCCGAAGATTCTCAGCAACGAAGTCATGAGCAGTGCCGTCGCAATTGGCGCTGCCTACTACGGCCGCGTGAGGCGGGGAGCCGGATTGCGCGTCAAGGCCGGCAGCGCCTGGACCTACTACATCGGAATACGTTCGGAACATGGCATCAAGGCGGTCTGCATACTGCCTTCCGGCACGAACGAGGGCACAACACTGCCGCTGCTGGATCGTGAATTCTCCGTGTTGACAAACCGCCCGGTATCGTTCCATCTGTACAGCTCGACGATTCGTCATGACGCGCCCGGCGGAATCGCAGACTTGGACCCCGAGGAGGTCCATCGTCACGCGCCCTTGGTCACGTTGCTGCGCTATGGAAAGAAACTCCAGCAGATGGAACTGGCAGTGCGGTTGTCCGTGAGCTTTACCGAGGTGGGAACGCTCGAACTTTGGTGCGAGTCCGTGAGCTCACCGCACCGATGGCGGCTTCAGTTCGAATTGAGACGCGAGGCAAGCGCGACGGATCAGAGTGGATACACATCGCAGCCAACGTCAACTGCGAATCGACATGACTCCTCGAGTATTTCGGAGCAGGCGCAGGAATCTGCCATACGGCTGATTCAGCGTGCGTTCACCGGATCCGGAGCGGGCGAGAGCGTTCCAGTGGATCCTGCGTCACTGGTGGGCGAATTGGAGTCAGTCACAGGCCTGAAAAGAGAATCATGGCCCATCGCGACGGTGCGGGTCTTCTGCGATGTGCTTCTGGAGATGGCAGACGGGCGAAAGCTGAGTCCGCGACACGAGGTTCGTTGGCTAAACCTGTTTGGCTATTGCCTGCGGCCAGGGTTTGGAGATCCGCAGGACAGCTTTCGAATTATTCAGGCGCGCCGGATTTATCAGGTGGGATTGGTGTTCCCGCGAGAGCTTCAGTCCCAGGTCGATTGGCTGGTGCTGTGGCGAAGGATCGGGGTGGCCTCAGTTCTGCCCATCAACAGGAGCTTCGGAACTACCTCGGAGACCTCGGTATTGGCCGTAAGAAGCCTGGCACGCGTCTGAACTCCCAGCTGGAGCATGATGGTTGGCGTTTGCTGGCCAGCCTTGAGCATCTGTCAGGCGCGACACGCGCGGCGCTGGGAAGTGAGCTACTTCGCAAGCTCAGGAGAGAACCCTCTGACAGCGGCTGGTTGTGGTCGCTGGGCAGATTGGGGGTGAGAATCCCACTCTACGGGTCGGCTCATCTGCTCTGATACCTGCGGAGACTGCGGCTGACTGGATCACTGCACTTCTGGCCTTGCATGAGCTAACGCATGAGACGGCGTCTGCGGTCGTTCAGATGGGCAGACGGGTCGATCATCGCACCCGCGACATCAGCCAGGACGTGGTGCGATCCGCTATTGCAGGACTGAAGTCAGCCGGAGTTGCAGACGATATTTTCTTGCGGCCACTGCACGAATACATTGCGCCGGTCCGTGCCGATGTTGTGCGCACTTTCGGTGAGCCGCTGCCGAAAGGTCTAGAACTGGAGAGCACCGCGAATTGTTTGTCGTCGGTTACCGCCCTGACCTCGTAGCCACTGAGAAACATCCTCCAAGCGACCTTCCAGGGTGTGCTCACATTTCAAAGTGAAGCACGAGTGCCCTCACTGGATACTCCCCGGTCTCGGAGTTTTCGTTCTTACCCTCGATACCACCTGTTGGATTCCTTTGCCAGCTGGCAGGGAGTCAACCGGGAAACAGATGAACGAGGCCGCGGCCTCGCTGATCAGGATTATGGAAGGATACGAATCCACGGGTTAAACGTAGTTTCAACAACATGCAGGTCAGCGGATGACACCTAAGACCACGAAAAGCAAAGTAAGACACGCAAATGGAGCGCAAATAGAGCGCCCATGTTTACGCACGCCTCTGTAGGCCTCCCACGCGAACGGCACGGAGACCGGATGGGGGTGTTGAACGCCTGATGCTCCTCAGGTCAGATTGCGCCAGGGGGCGCGGACTTGTCATGTCTCCCCTTGGGCCCCCGACAAGACGAGGTTGAGAACGCAAATCTCGCCGTTAATTTGTTCTTGTCCTGGATGATCCGCCTCACCTTGAACCTTGAACCACATATCGTCTCCGTCCTGTTTGGATGCCTTCGCCAAATCCATCTTGAGGGTCACACTGGCAATAGTCGTGGCTCTGCAGAACTTCGATGTCTGGGAGAGACGGAGAGACGCACCGAGCGACTGGTACCAAGGTTGTAGGATTCTATGAGGAAGGTCGAACGGATGATTGGGGGGACTCGACGAGCGGAGACCGAGGACCAGCGGAAGGTAGAAGCGGGGTGTTTTGGTTGGGCGTTGCCCGGCCGAGAGGATGTGTTTTCTCCCGGTCAGAAATACATTTCAGTGCATTATCGCCACTGATTCGGAACTCAGCAGATGCTCTGGCCTGTTTGACGGCCGGAACCAATCTCTACGGAGCTATTTCGACAAGATCGCCCAAGGAATCACGATTGCCAGCACGGCCGATGCAACAACGAGGTAGCAGTCCCCTCGCCGTGCTTTCCATGTGCGCACGAGAAGCGCGACCACCTAGGCCCGCGCTGACCGACTCTCAGATGCTTTGGCCTTTCGCCTTCGAACGGAATCCGGTGAGGGGCAAGGCCGCGTCCATCCGCCCTGACAGCCGCGTTCCAGGCGGGCGATGAGTGTGTCTTGACGGCCCAACGATTCCAGCAAATGGGTTCTAACGAGATTGTCATTCTACGATCATCTTATTGCAGACTGTAGCCCCAGCAGTTAGGCCTTTTTGCACCATCCTTTTTGCACCATGAAGATACCCTCGGAATCGGACAGTCCGGGGACCACCCTCATCTACAAGGCTACCTTACCTCGGCCTCGATCCCATACCAGCCGATGATCGCTGAATCGGAGGTGCAATACAAACCGGCTAGGCTGGGCGTCGTCGCCGGTAGCTTCCTTGCTTTGAGGCGCAAGGTAATACCATCGGCGAAGCTACTGGATGGTATGATAACGTCGCCCCTGGCGACATGCTTGGTTTCGGGGACGCATTAGCTGGTAACAGATCGCTATGATTACGTACCATAAGACCGTCGTTTTACTAGTCGCATTGACTCTCTCGCGTGCGGCTTCGGTACCAAAGTATGTATGGCCTGACTCCGACCAATATTCTCGCGTTATAGTAAATGCGACACAAGGAATCGAGAGTCGTCCGCGATCCTGGTTTACTCACGATAAACTCGTCACCGATTTTGCAATCACCAATGTGGACCAGATCGGAAACGACGCCGCGGTGAAAGAGTATGAAGTAACTCGCCAGATTCTTAAATCATGGGGACTTGCAGTAGGTACCTACATCTCCGGCACCACGGTACTCTCGCAGAAACGAGAAACGCGCTGGCCCTGGCAGACTGTGCCCTCCGAATGGATGCCCGCAACTGCTCGTTATGTCGGCAACTGGCCCACGATGCCCGACCGCAAGATCATGGACGTGAGCGACCCTGAAACGATGCGCTCATTCCACAAAGGCCTTAAGCAGCTTTGGGAACAGAGCCCAGCCCCGGTCCGATTCGTGGACAATGCGGCGATTCACTCTAGCGCAGGCAAGGGGCAGGCATGGAAAGCTTACTGCGCAAACATACTCGAGATCCGCAAAATCGGTGAATCAATGGGTTCGCTGCAGATTTTCAATGTTGCGTTGCACGTGGGCCTGCTATCAAACGAAGAAACACAAGACTTGATAACGGCAGTCCCGGAAATCCAAAAACAGGCTATCCGGAATATGGAAATGGCCCCACCCGCCCGTGTAACCGATGGACTTGAAGTATTCGATGCCGCCCAGTTTTAGCCTGTTATAGACAGAGGAACGGCCCATTGAAGAGGACGTTGTCACTACCAGGAGGCGCGCCTTTTTCTCCTGCTTAGAGATAATTCCAGTGGTTTTTCCGTAGGCCTTTGCAAAATCATCATAGATATCTCTGCTTCGAAGTAAGCAGGCGACCAGCTTGCCTCCCAGAAGCGCATTGTAAGGTGGCAAAGCCCCGAGAACGTAGGCGTCCATTATGTTAACAAGCCGTTGGCCTCGCGCTCGTGCGTCCCAATCGATCAAATTGTCCCGGACCGAGAGGTTGAAAACGGGGTCACCGATTGCGATGATGCCCATCAGCTTGTTGTTGTTACTATCCCAGACGAGATATCTCAGGCGCCGGCCAAATCCGTTGGATACCGGAACCGACCACGTGAGCGCTGCGAGACGGAACAGGTCACTCTCCCATGTGCCGCCGGATATTCGCTGCAGGACCGGCGTAATTCTGGCGACATTTATATCCTTTCCCGACGCGAAGTACTTGATAAGGGTTGAAAAGTGCTCAGAGATAAAATTTTGGTTTGCCGCCAACCGATCGTCCCTCTGAACACTATGGATCGTTCGAATAACATCCTTTCCGGTGCCCGGAGGCGCAAATACTCCCTCATCGGTCTTGTGAAAGCCCAAAGACCTTAGATGGCGCCGCAAGCGTTTCTTGAGAGTTGCCTCACGTGTCGAAACGCAAATCACGGCCTTACGCTTCTTTCCCATCTGTGCCCCTTCAATGTGCGTCATCTTCCGAGCTTCGCTACTTTATTAAATGCGGTGCGACAAGGCTAATAAATTCACGCGGCGTTATGATCTTGGTCTTCTTCCAGAATCTCGGAAAATGCTTTTGATTGCCCGTGACTAGATAGTCCGCGCGAGCGGCATCGGCGCACTCCACGAACATATTGTCATCGGGATCGCTTGTAACTTCCAAGCGCCGAGTCGGAGCCACGGTGAAGGTGTGGTTCTTGATGAGCTGAAGCAATTGCTGACGTAGGCCCTTGCGAATCCGCAACTCAGGGCGGGAGAGTACTTCGCTGTATTCCTCCAGGATGGGGCGGGAAACATACAAGCGGGCAGGTTTGGTAATGGCGAGAAGTAAAACAGTCCGCTGCAATCCTGCAGGCTTGATGGCGGCAGAAATCAACACATTCGTGTCGATTACCAAGCGGAGGGGGAGCATTTATCGCTTCGGCTTCCGAGACCGGGAAGCCTTGATGATCTGGTCAATCTGGCGCGAACTCATGTTGCTCGTGCCATTGCGCTCAGCCTCCTCACCAAGGAATTTCAGGACCTCGGCCTCTGGGGCTGCCAGTTTGACGTAGTCGCGGATGCTGAGCAGTACGGCTTTTGGTATCCCGCGCTTCTCGATGATGAGAGACCGCCGCTCGTCGTCGACGCGGCGTAGAAGCTTCCCGAAATTCGACCGGGCGCGCAAGGCAGAAACCACTATCGTGCCGTTTCTGCCTGTCGTTGTGGTGGTTGCCATAAACTCTCCATTTCAGTTACCTGAACTGTACAGTTTAGCGGAAATACAGTCAACGAATCTGATGGGCAGTAGCAATCTGTGCCGGCTGGGCATTTATCCCCTGGCATGCGGCAGTCGAAGCAGCATACCGCTCGCCGTTCTGCCGTGCCTTCGAGCTCAATTCCATGAGCTCGTTCGGGGTTTCCTCGATGCTGAAGCCCCAATCGAGCGCCGTCATGCACCACGTAAAATCAGCCAAACTCTCCCGCGGTTTACCCGGTCTGCTCTTGCTCTCCGGCGCTCCGTCGAGGCATCGCTGATAGTCAGGCCATCTGCGGGCGCGCACCGCATTGTCGTGCCTGCGGGAAACGCGAAGGGGCATAACGATCACGGGCCTCACCGGCTCGGGTTCCGCGACCAGTCCCAGAGATTCTAGCTGAGCAGCGGAGACTACGGCCGGGGGCAGTATTAAGGATAAGGACTGTGGGGAAGGCGGGTTCGTATTTGCGTTTGTAGTTCGCGGTGCCGGCAATGCGGGTGGCTCCAGAGGCGGTCGCATCGGCTCCAGAGCCTTTCCTGAGCCTGCGTGCTAAGTCTTTCGCATCCTGTTCGGCTATGCCAGATACCGCTACCCATGCCTGGCGATTGCCGGGGCTAGTTTGAAGCGTGAGGAAAGCCGCCTCCCCTGCCCGGCTCAGTCCGGATTCGTCAAGATCGTCCAGCTGCACGATGAGCGTTTTGTCGCTGTGCGATCGCACGATGATGTTGTTTTGCCGCTGAGTCCCGTGACGTTGACTTCGCGGTTCATGGAGAGACCTTCCTGACTTGTGGTATCAGTCTAGGTATCACCACGACGTAAGTGCAAGATTACAAAGGTAATGGCGGAGAGAGTGGGATTCGAACTCCTCCCACCATTCTGGAATCACTAAGTTACAGATTCTTCAATGGGCTAGATGGGCACGATTGGCACGTTGTACGGATTGGTAGCACGAATTAGCACAAATTTCGGCCCCCTCGGAGTCTTGAAAAGTCCTCCGACTTCCTGCACACCCTGTGCTGAGCATACCGAAGAGGAACAACTTCTGGCTGCACAAGTTCCGTGCGACGTTTGCTACACGGTGTCTGTGGGCTGGTGTGGATCTCCGAACCGTCCAACAGTGGCTCGGCCACTCGGACATGGAATCGACTATGCGGTACTTGAAGCCGTCCCGCGGCCAGCAGGTTCGAGCGAAGGTGAATGAGATTTTCGCATGAGGGGGAATGAACATCCGGGAGGTTACTTTCAGACATGACCGGAAGTAACTGCCTGCACGCACAGCATTGTGGACGCAGCGGTGCTACTGTTCCCGTGCCATGGCAACAGCAAATCCAGCGAAGCGAATCCTTGTCTTAGCCTCTGATGAACCGATAGCAGAAATTGTTTCTCACATGCTGCGAGCGGCGAGCTACGAGTGCGACTGTGTTTGTGACCACAGGGCGATCTTGCGCGTTCTGAAACGAATTGAGAATTACGACTTGAAATACGACCTGCTCTTCTGTCAGGTTTCCGCTTTGGAAAAAGAAAACAAACTCCTCACATGGGTTCTCGGTCGCGGGAGGGACACCCCGGTCGTCGCATGTGCCGCTCGGAGCCGGGAGCAAGTTCCAAAAGCAATTTACGACCATTGCACTTTCCTGCAAGTCCCTTTCGAGAAGCAGCAACTCGTGGAGCTGGTTCGAAGAGCACTCGAACACCACGATCAGGTTGCAATGTGTTACGACGTGCGGGTCTATGCAGTGAACACGCTCGGTTATTTTGAGTGGCTTCAGGAGAACAGCAAAGCAAGATCAGCACTCCACAAGAAAGCGGTTACTGGTGCAATGCGAAATGCGAAAGCAGCAGTGGACACGGTAGAAAAGCTGTTCCAGAGCCTACGCAAAGCGCGCTCCTGACTGTAATACGAGAGCACCACAATGTTCTTCAAGAAGTATGCCCTGATGGACGGAGAAACGACGGGCTGGTACGTGGAGGCACGAACCATCAAAGAAATTGTTCGTCACCTTAGTGGCGGTAGACAGTATGTGATTGCTGTTGAATATGGCAAGCCCAGACCACTGACCGAAAAGGAAGAGGCCGAGTTGCAATCAGAGCTTGCAAAGCGACGCTCTCGTTGACTCTGGTGGGCCGGGGTTGATCTGCGAACCGTGCAACAGTGGCTCGGTCACTCTGACATGGAATCGACGATGCGGTACTTGAAGCCCTCACGCAGCCAGCAGGTGCGGGAGAAGGTGAACGAGATCTTCCCCTGAAGGTAATGGCTTCGCATCTTGTTTAAGACACCGGAGCTTGGCGAAGATCGTCCGAATGGCACGACCTCAGTTCCGCCCCGGAACTACGTTCTCGTCAAAGTTAGCGATACCGGTAAGGGAATGACACAAGAAACCCTCTCGCGGATTTTCGAGCCATTTTTCACGACGAAAGAACTTGGGCAAGGAACGGGCCTGGGGCTCGCCACCGCTTACGGTGTTGTGAAACAGAGTAACGGACACATCCTTGTGCAGAGCGCAGTCGGCCAGGGTACAACATTTGAGATCTACATTCCCCGTGCGGATGCGGCAGCCAGTATCACCGTCGCACCGAGTCTTCCTGGTTCCTGCCATGGGTCGGAAACGATTCTGCTCGTAGAAGATCAGGAGAGTCTTCGAGTCCTTACAAAGACTTTCTTGGAAAGGCAGGGATATACCGTACTCACGGCGGGAAATGGCATGGAAGCACTATCGATTGTTGATGGTTATCCTAGACCGATTCACTTGCTCGTGACCGATGTGGTGATGCCCGATATTCGGGGGACTGAGGTTGCAGAGCGCTCATTGAAGTGTCGGCCGAGTACACAGATCATTTATATTTCCGGTTATTCGGACGAAGAGATCACCGATTCAACTGCCGCCTTCCTGCAAAAGCCATTCCGTATGCAGGAATTGGGAGTAAAGATTCGCAACATCTTGGACAAGAGTCGCGCTTCGGCAGCCTGAGTAGCACCCGACTGCATTGTCTCCAGATACGCGTGTGATGCTGCGCTATTCTTTCTGCTTAGTCCACCTGGTTTGGGCCGCTTTTCGAGCCTTCTCTCGGCGTTCTTCGTCAGTGAGTTTTTCCGCAGAGGCTTTCCCGCCCTTGCGGCCCAGCGCTACCGCAGCGGGGTTCTTCCTTTTTGCCATTCGTCGAGTATTAGAGCAGCGTCGCGCACCGTAACAAATAGCTCACGAGTGCTACTCGATGGGCCAAAAAGTGCCAGAAGGCAATACGAAACACTACTCTTGACTTATGCCAAGCGCTGAGCATAATGTTGTCGCCAGGACCTTAGGCCTTCTGCGGGCCGGACTTCCCGAGCTTCCTTATCACTCTGGCAGCTTGGAGAAGACGGAAGAATCTGAGGCTTTCGCAGTTAAAGGAGTGACATCAAAATGAGCACCCTCCCCCAACTCTTGTCCGACGATAGTGGGCAAGACATAGCGGAGTATGCGGTGATGCTAGCCGTTATTCTCGTACTCGTGGTCGGCACAATTCGCCTTGTTGGAAGCAACGCGAACAACGCATTTTCGAGTGTCGCGAGCACGCTTCAATAGTGCCTGTGACTCGTTGGGACTGTGGCTATATCGCGATCAAGAAGCCAGTCGCCACATCTTCGCCGTTTCGATATAACTCGCCCCCAAATCGCTGTTACGACTTCCGAACAAACGGGATTTTTATGATTCTGCAGACAAAGATTCTGTTGTAATCGTCTTGCAACCGGATTCGTCGCGTTCGCGGAGAATGGACCTGCAACTCGTCGACGCTTCGTAGGATCGGCGGAGCAACATGACCTCTTAGTAATTCGCGCCGAGGCCAATGACGCAAATGCGCACACCCACACACTCATCGGCTGCGCTCTTGAAGCGTGCTGTCGAACTGTGGCCCTATTTGTTCATTGTCATCTCAGTCGCAGGTTTTGCCTACATCGCCATGAATGCCGCTCGCTGAAGAACTGAGGTGAGGCTGAACCGTAAAAGGGGCCCACCGCTGTAGAATGCACGAATCGTTCTCAATCGTCTTTGGCTGAAGATTCCTCTGAGATTAACAAAATGACCCAATTCTTGATGTTTGTAATGATAATTCTGCTCATTCTGATTTTCTGGGAACTGAGCAAGATGCATACGCGTTTGAAAAAGGCACTACGCACTCAAATGGGGTCCACAAAAATATCCGAAGAAACCCCAAAGACAAAAGTGGCATGAGACCGAAGCTCCCGACTCGCCGAGCGGCCCGCCGTGACACGGATTTGCTTGCGTCGCAAAGTGAACTCAGGTCAAAACCCTCTCACTCCTTCACCCCAACTCTGCGGCATCGCTTCCCCATTGTGCCCATCGGCGAGCATGTCCGAGTAGCATGTCGAAGGCACGGACTGAGAAACTCCGTCGAGAGATTAGATTGATCCAGCAAGGGGAGCAACACTACCGCATTAACAGAAACGATTCACTAGCTGTGAACGCAGAAATGAGAAGCGGGAGTTTCGAGTCCGTGCGGTCCGTGAAGAACTTAGAACGCTTGTCGAGAAAGCAAAGCAACAATCAAGCCACGGATCAGTCTGGTACAGCTGAGTTTTTCTTCGCCACTCCTTCGTGACATCAAGACAGCATCACGTTAATCACTTTCTAGCAGGATGCTGAAAAACGACTCCCAATCCACAAGATGACATGTTAGTAGTGACATCATGCGAGGAGACGATCAGCAGCAAGATGGGATGTTCAGCTATATTTCACCCGACAAACGAGTACCGCAGGACCATCCGTTGCGGATGATTCGAAGCCTAGTAGACGGGGTGTTGGATCGACTCTCACCGCGGTTCAATAGGCTCTATGCGAGAGCGGGGCGGCCGTCAATCGCACCCGAGAAGCTGCTGCGGGCGTTGTTGCTGCAGATGCTGTACTCGGTGAGAAGTGAGCGGCTGCTGATGGAACAACTGGATTACAACCTGTTGTTCCGGTGGTTCGTGGGATTGAGTATGGACGATGAAGTTTGGGATGCCAGCACGTTCTCCAAGAACCGGGAGCGATTGCTGGAAGGGGACATCGCGGAAGCTTTCTTTCAGGGGGTGTTGGGAGAAGCGCGAGCCGGGGAACTGCTGAGCGACGAACATTTTACCGTGGATGGGACGCTGCTGGAGGCCTGGGCATCGCATAAGAGCTTCCGGCCCGTTGATGCTGTGGCCAAGGATAAGAAGGATAAGAAGGACGACGAACCGAAACCGCCGGCGCCGCGGTGGGACGAGAACAACCCCACGATCAACTATCGGGGAGAGAAACGCAGCAATCAGACGCACTGTTCGACGACGGATCCGGAAGCGATGCTGGCCCGAAAAGGACGAGGCAAGGAGGCAAAGTTGAGCTACCACGGACACCTGATGACGGAGAATCGAAGCGGGCTGGTAGTGAGCACACTTGTGACCACGGCCTACGGTGCGGCGGAATGCCATGCCGGACTGCTGATGGCGGAGAAGTTGCCCGGGCGCGGACGAGTCACCTTGGGTGCAGATAAAGGATACGACCAACGCGAGTTCATCGACGAGCTGCGACAAATGGAAATCACACCCCATGTGGCGCAAAACCAGAGTCGACGCAGGAGCCGGGTGGACCGGCGCACGACTCGGCACTCCGGTTATGAGGTAAGCCAAAGAAAGCGGAAGCGGATCGAGGAAGTCTTCGGCTGGATGAAGACGGTCGGACTGTTGCGCAAGCTGCGGCATCGTGGATTAGAGCGAGTGGGCTGGATGTTCACGCTGGCGGCGGCGACCTACAACTTAGTTCGCATGCGGACGCTGATGCCGAAGTGTGCCTGAAACTTTGGAAGAAGCGAGAGAATACTCACTGCGAGACCAATCTGGCAAATCTACAAGCTCCAGCCGCTCATAAAATCACGAACCAAGTGGACCGAATCGCATCGAAGCTCGATTTTTCAGCGTCCTGCTAGATCTTTACACGAATAACTGTCGAGAACAGGCAATGAATACCTGGGTATTCTCGGTGCATCGTTTGCCAACGCAGTACGTGGGAATCAACTTCAGCGACCTTTATCGCGACGCTCGCTCGTGCGTGGCCTGTACCTGCGGCGTTCTGCGTTCGAGTTTGGCTGTGCCTTCCTTTATGCAGATCTGCGTAAACATTGAATCCTTCGCAGCTCTGGGATCAGGTCTCTGCCAACATTGCTCTTATTTACGTAGCCACTCACGCCAGCGGCTAATGCCGCCCATTGAAATCCCCGAGAATCGTGCTGGCTGACGATGAGAACCTGAACGGAGGTAAATTCCGTCTTGATAATCTCAGCTACTTCCAAGCCATTCATGGTCGGCATCGTGATGTCGAGCAGTACGACATCAGGCTCATATTCTCTTGTTTTGCGGATGGCATCAGCCCCATCCACGGCCTCACAAACTACTTCGATGTCAGCTTCTGAATGGAGGATTTGGCAGATACTGCGCCGGACGCTCTCGTTGTCATCTACCACGAGCAGACGAAGTGTGTGTCCAGCCATAGCATCTCCGGGAAGGGCTTGCTTTTGCACAACTTCACTGATCCGAGCGGAATTGCACGTACGGTACGCCTGTCGTCGGCTCACCGCAAATAAGATCAACTGCGGCACAACGCGGATACCCTCAATCCCGCATCAGGCAAAACTCATTTCAGAGAACCGCTATGACGACTTGTGCTTCGGCGTCTTTCTGTTAAGGGTTGAAATCAGGCCCTCAGCTGCGGGCGGAACATGCGTCTCGTGAGCAATTACAATGTCCTTCGCCGAGATTTTCTCGCCGTAGATTCTCTTGTTTGCGTCGTTGTCTGGTCGGATGGTCGAACCCTCTAGCGAAATGCCTGAAACAAGCCGCGGGCGCGTGAATAGCTCAATATTTCAGCCCTCATCGAGACATCGGTTTCTGCCGACGCATCGCGACCGACTGGCCCGGCTGCTACCGACGCATCTGCTCCGAGCTTCACTTTGCTGCTTAAGATTCCATTCGCACCGCGGTCATTCATTACGAGAAGGACGAAGTCAGTCGCTTGCCCGCCGATCTGGAAGCCTACGCTGCCCCCCTCAAGGGCCATCATTGAGGGTGCGCCCCAAGGGCCGTTGAAGTTTTCGCCCGTCCGGCACGTCATCGCACCGCGGCCATAACTACCACCGACCACAAACGCGGCCTTGAGAACGGAGGGAAAAACAACCACACAGTCAGCTCTATCGAGGAGATCTTGGGGAATATCTTCTGGAAGATTCAGAATCTCTGTCAGCACAGTACCGGAATTCTTCAGACGGTCCTCGTCCTTTTCTTTGTCGTCTGCCCAACTGGTGGTTGCTAGCAACAATGCGGTCATTGCGCACGCAAATATTTTCTTCTTCATGATAAGGTCCTCCTGGAATGGGTGCAGCAACGACGGGTCCCGCAATCCGCACGATCATTCGAGCTTGACTTTCGATATCATTACCACGCAAAGATCCCCTCCGTCGCGCTGCCTAGTGGCGAGCGACACACCCACGATTTTTCAGCACCCACGCTGAGTGAGCTATACGTTGAAATTCGTAAACGGGAGAAGGTTTCCCTGTACATCGTGGGCAAGGCTTGGTCATTACGTATGTCATAACCTCATTTTCCCCTCGAGCTAGTACCCACTCCTGTCGAAGCCCCCTGCGCGTCGCTTGCCAGGAGAGAGCTTCGCTTTGTGAACACGCTCGTTGGGAGACCCGTGTCGATTTTTCGGTCTTAAGAATGAGAGCCATCGAGCTATGTGGAGATACAGCAGTTGCTGTAGCGCAGATTTTCTCGGTCGCCTCCCGAAAGTTCCGCTCGCCCGTCGGCTCAATCGTTTTATCCAGCACAAAACAGGCTGCAATCTGATGGCACAACTCGTGCTCTCGGGAGAGTGAGCAAAGCTGGGAGGAAGCCATGCTGGCGCTTCGCATTGAAAAAATAGGTGAGCTGGCGGTCGTCGAGTGCGAAGGCAGGATCGTGCGCAGCGAAGCCGCCATCAAATTACGTGAAGCAGTGACCTCGTTACGGGACGCGCGACTTATTGTGCTCGATCTTTCGGAAGTACGTGCGATCGAAGACGGCGGTCTAGGGATGCTCCTTTTTCTGCAACGATGGGCTCACAGCCACAACATTCAATTCAAGTTGTTCAACCCGGCTAGATCTGTGCGTGACAGGCTGGAAGTCGCCAACTCAATTGCAGAGCTGGACATTGCCACTTTCCACGAAATGATGGAACTCTTGGCCAACGCGGATCGTCGTTACGTCCTGGCAGCCTGAGGCCAGCGGCGTGATTTTGGTCACGGAATGTGCGCCCCTCGTCGAGACAAAAGCCGGTGGGCTCTTTCTGCCGAATGGGCCGTTGAACCCTCAGCCGCCTGTGAGTTGAACCACTGCGAGCGACGCCTTCGTCGAGCGCCACGATTGGAAGGGCAGGAGAAGCAATGTCGCTGCGTTTACTCAGCGTGAGCTTTCACCCGGTCAATGGGACCTCACCTTCATGGAAGTAGACATGAAAGGCAAAGCACTCTTTTTCAAAACGATTGCTGTGAAAGAGAAAGAATATCGCACCGACTTCCGAACGGTTCCCGACGGTTTAACGCTTGCCGACGCAGCGAACACACTGACAAGACAAGTCATCGTAGCTGCCAATCGATAGGCCTTAGAAGGGCACGCCCGCCGACTGGCGGCGCCGCTGACGACAGAAGCATTGAAAGCCTATCTTGGAGACCGGCTCATCCCGGTCCCCGGGCAACGCCACCTACAATGCGGTAGTACTCAGGCCGAAGATGTTTTGGAGTATTCGCATGAAACCAGTAAACCTCTGTGTCGATGACACACCGAGCGTGTTAGAAGGCGAGAAAATGTTGCTTGAAGAGAACGGATATCGGGTCCTAACCGCGACGAACGGCAAGGAAGCGGTGCAAGCTTTCACGTCGCATTCGGTGGACTTAGTGCTCCTCGACTACCACATGCCAGAAATGAATGGTGGCATGGCCGCGGTGCGCATGAAGGATTCCAAACCGGAGGTTCCCGTTGCGCTCTTGTCCAGCGATGAGTGCCTGCCTTTGCGCGAGCTTGAGCCAGTCGATTGCTTCATCCCCAAGTCCGAGCCCATCGTCAGCTTCTTGGAAAAAGTCGACTATTTGCTGAGCCTGCGTTTTCTGTTCCGACCTTTCGACGGCTCGAAAGATCACGACACCGGAGACCACGTAGACACGCCTGAAGGTGGACCAGAGTCGGAGAGGTCGAATTCAGGCTAAAAAAATGAACGGCACTCATGAGAGGCTGTGAATTTTGGAAGACGTGCCAGAGACTAAGGAATGCGGCGAGCCCTTGTAAGGGATGGTTCACAAAAGAATCTGGCGAGCGTGTCATGTCTGGCTCTTATCGCGGCGTCGGCTGTGGCCGAGGGAAGGCGGGTCCACACTGGGACCCGCCAGTTGGAGCGGAGGGTTAGTTTCACGCGGCTTTGCTTGTGGCAATCTTGTGGGTGGTTGAGGTATGTACGTCAAAGGTGCGAATCTCCGGTTCTGTCTCCAGGAGGTGCCGCACCGTGTCGTGGATCTTCTGGTACTGTTCGTGCTGATATTCCTCAGCGTCCTCTCGCTTGTTCCAAAAGCTCAGAGCCAAAACCTGATTCGGCTTTCCGGACGAAACCAGCACGATCTCGTCTACAAAGCCTCGTTGTTTTTTCAGGATCGGCACCGCTTTGTCATTGATGGTGTTGGCAAGCTCTTGCGATTTCCCTGGTTTGCTGGTCATTTCCACTACACGTGTGAACATATCCTTGCTCCTTTCTGTGGTTGAAGGTGAAAGGAACCCGCCGCGGGCGCGGCGGCGGAGGGGCTATTCGTGTTGAGAGCACCACGCTACTGCTGCGACTTCGCTGGAGTCAAATGCCAAAAGCGTGATGCAGTGTTGCAGTTGGCATTTCAAGCGGTCTTTACGTTGACAA
The DNA here is from genome assembly GCA_963786095.1 of uncultured Acidobacteriaceae bacterium. Taxonomy (GTDB): domain Bacteria; phylum Acidobacteriota; class Terriglobia; order Terriglobales; family Acidobacteriaceae; genus Sulfotelmatobacter. The sequence goes on from CAWAXV010000021.1 coordinate 661,570, forward strand.
GTGCCGAGTTAATGGGACCTTAGAAAAACGATGGATGAAAGCCACATGGGACATTTGTCCCGATTCCGCCTCAGCTTCTCCCGATCCCGAATCGCTTCTTCGAATGACCGAGAAATGGACGTAATCGTAGATATCAACGTCTTCTATTCTGACCTGCAAGCCCGTCGGATCCCAGCAGATGTCACCTCTGGCGAATTCAAAATCGCGCATCATTGCATAACCTCCAGTCTATCGAAAATGTAAACAGCCTCCCTTGTCATCACCGACGACCGTTGGCGGCGAGCGGCGGAGACGCACGCAATTGTTTGGGTTGTAGCGCGCGGCGCGCTTTGCCGAGCAAGACAGAAATGTGCTCAAACTTTGAGACGAGCGCAGACGCGCCTGCGGTCCTGGCTTCTTTCTCGGTGGAAGAACCCCTGTACTCGCTGAACATGATGACTGGCACTTCCGGCATCATCTGTTTCAGAACACGCGTCGCGTCTAGCCCGTTCATCACCGGCATCGAAAGGTCTATCAGAATCAAGTCAGGGTGCAGTTCCTGAGCTTTCTCCACTGCCTCCCATCCGTTTTGTGCCTCGCCGCATACGTCGAAGTCCTGTTCCCGCTCGAAGACGTTACACAAGGCCTTCCGAATGAATGAGCTGTCATCCGCGATCAAGACGGTGTGAGACATCTGCAACCTCTAACATACTTCTGACTCGCCGCCAGCTGCGCTAGAGAATATTGGCCGGGCCGCCGCACAGGTGTTACCTTAACCTTCGCACTTTGCGCTGCCGAACGACATCCGGCGGACGCCGTAGTAGAAAGGAGCAATTCCCGTAACTCACCTTTACTGGCCAGCGATGCCACGCCATATGTCTTTAGATTCAATAACTTTAGTCTCTAACGACTGGCAACGTTCCTGAGGTTCGAAGGAAATGCGATCTGCCACATCCTGAAAGGGCTCGAAGGCCCTCCCGCTCATCGATGCAACAGGCTTCCGCAAAACTCTGCTTTACTTTAGCGGTTGCTTATCACATGATTGTGCCGCACGGTGTGTCCTCTCCCGCATGTTTTCCGAATGGAAAGGTTGGGATTGTGGACAGCGACCTCTTGCATCTGAAACCAATCTCAAGTTTCAACGGGGCAGCTTTAGCTGTCGCAGTCGTCAGAGTTCTGGCAACGTTTCAAGAGCGGGAGGCGACCGCATGCTAGCGACTCTGCAGCGACGCCTGCTCTTAATCCTTACAATCGGGTTGTTCCTCACGCTCGGTGTGGTTGCGTACACCTGTCGAACCGCCCTGGGTTATGATCGATTGAACGATCAAGTTCAGAGAACCCACGAAGTGAAGGAAGAGTTGAGTGCCATTCTTCGCCTTGTAGTGGACGCGGAAACAGGCCAACGCGGATACTTGATTACGGATGATCCAGTCTACTTAGAACCGTACCAGGAAGCGACCTCTGAGATCGATGCCCACCTGGCTAGGCTTGACAGCCTCACGAAAACTAGTGCCTCTCAACAGCAGAGGATGTCCGAGCTTCGGCGGATCGAAAAAGAAGAGCTCGCGGTTTTGCAACAAACCATTCAATTCGATAAAGAAGGCCGAGACGTGGAAGCGGGCCAGCTCGTGCTTTCTGGCATTGGCAGACAGCGTATGGACGAGTTTCGCCATGTCGTAGCCGATATGGAGAAAGAGGAAGATCGACTGCTTACGGTACAGGCGACTCTTACCAACCGCGGCCAATGGGCCACCGTGCTTGCCTGCTTGGCAATCGCCGTCTTATCCATCGCCGTGTATGGGCTGGTTGTGCGAGTGATCCGCGTCGCCGCAAAAAGCAAAGCACAAGCTCGCACCGAAGTCGAAAAGCGGCTTCTCGCAGAAGAGCGACTTCGCGCCGAGTCAGAAGCAGCCCGTGAACGGGAGCGGGCGGAAGCGAAGTTCCGGGGATTGCTGGAGGCTGCGCCAGACGCCATGGTAGTGGTGAATCCTACGGGCAAGATCGTCTTGGCGAATGCCCAGGTGGAGAAACTGTTTGGTTATGGACGGGAGGAGTTGTTGGGGAAAGCAATCGAGATCCTGGTGCCGGAACGTTTTCGTCGCGTGCATCCGGGGCACCGAACCGGCTTTTTTGGCGAACCGCGAGTACGCTCCATGGGTGCAGGTCTCGAGTTATTTGGTTTGCATCGAGGCGGCCAAGAATTTCCGGTGGAGATTAGCCTCAGTCCATTGCAGACGGATGAGGGCACGCTGGTCACGAGTGCCATCCGTGACATTACCGAGAGAAAGCGAGCGGAAGAGAGTCTACGTTTCCTTTCCGGCCAACTGCTCCACCTGCAAGACCAGGAGAGGCGCCGCATCGCGCGCGAGTTGCACGACAGCTCCGGGCAGATACTCATCGCCCTCGGTATGAACCTGTCGTTAGTGGGGTCTGAAAACGGCAACATCGATCCGCGTGCTACCAAGGCAATCCAGGAAAGTATCGGTCTTGTCCAGGAACTGTCGCGAGAACTACGCACCATCTCTCATTTGCTGCATCCACCGTTGCTGGATGAAGTTGGGCTCGCCTCGGGTCTGCGTTCCTACCTGGAAGGGTTCACAGATCGCAGCAAGATCAGAGTCGATTTGGAGATCCCGGAGAATCTGGGGCGTCTCCCACAGGATTTGGAAACGGCAATTTTCCGAATCATCCAGGAGTGCCTTACCAACATCCATCGTCATTCCGGAAGCCCGCTCGCCAGAATTTGTATTACTCGTTCCGACAGCGAAGTCAGCCTAGAAGTAGAAGACAGAGGCAAAGGCATACCGCCGGAGAAGCGGCAAGTCCTGCACTCAGAGGGCGCGGCGGGAGTCGGAATCAGGGGAATGCGGGAGCGACTCCGACACCTGGGCGGCAACTTGGAAATCAAGTCTACCGAGACAGGAACGGTTGTAGTAGCGCGGTTACCATTAGCCAGCCCATCCTTGATCACAGCGTGAGAGCGATTCCTCGCAGTTCCTTGCTACGGGCCTTGTTTGGGCCCTAATGGCGTCGGTGGGGCGCAGCTTTGCTCAACCGGCGATGAATCCCCATTTCACTCCGTCGGAAGTCGCGCATAACTCATTTGGAATCAATCGGCGCTAGAAATGGACTCTCATCCCTATGGGTGGGCCGCAGGCCCATGGGAAACTCAAAACCCCTTAGTCTGCCAGCCGCGTGAATCGTTGGCGCTGTCAGGCGTTCAAGGGATGGTCAGGCTGTCTGGCCGTGGGAAGCTGACGGCATGCAAAGGCCAGAATTGACCGACGTAGGCTGGCTTGGGCCAAGGGACGAGATGGATCGCGCCAGTCACCGCTTCGGCAAGTGCTCTGAGTGCCATGAAACCATCTGCGTCGAAAAGGCCGTTACCGCTGGACCGAGCACTGGGCAAGAAACCAATGAAACGCTGTATGAAGCATTTCGCACACACGTTAAGCTGAAGCATTCTGAGGAGTTCAACCTAGCCGCTATGCCCGCCACCGAAAGGCACGATGCCTAAAAACAAGGCAAGAGGCCTAAAACATGAACCGATGGCCTAATCGTGAGTGAGCGATCATGAATCGGATTTGTCTTACCGACCTCGCCACGAACGAGACACCGAAGCCGTTACTGGAAAAGAAGTGCAAGTCCGCGCTTACGAGCTATACGAACAACGCGGAAAGGGACAAGGCTTTGCTCTTTAGGATTGGCTAGAGGCGAAGGCCGAAGGCTTGGCTCGATTTCCCAACCCCTCCGCTAGTGCGATTTGCCACTGCGGCGATTCCTATCTCGCCCCGTCCAAGGGGCTTTGTTCCGCTCCGGTTGTTGTAACATTCCCATCACGCTCATTGACCATCGGTAAAAACGTGTAATGGCCATTCTCGTGCTCGAATACCGGGCTGGAACGTTACTTCGATAATCGAGCTCACGAGCCATGGCCTACACACGAGAGCCCATGCTCCAATGAATAGAGCGGTTGCTCTAACGAGGGGACCATCTTGAAGACCCGTCTTTATGTAGAATGCCCGAACTGCAACATGCAATATCTCATGAAAGACTTTGGTCTAACGTATAGTAACGATGCGTACATCGAGAATGTTGCCGGCTCACCTGAATTGCAACGCTTGATTTGCCCTTGCCAACCTCAAAATCCCTACGAATTCAAATTGAAAGAAAGAACACGGCTTCACGTCTTTCAAGAAAACGAGAGCGAGAAAACCCATTTCTCCCTTAAACCCGTAAAAGCGATCATGTTTTCGCCAGCTTCCTCAAAGTCGTGGTGAAAATTAAGATCGGGCGGAGAGGGCGTCGTCTCGGCATAATGGATCTTCGACAACGATTCACACCACGAACAGAATTGGAGGAGAGAAGAGTATCCGAAATAGGAGAGGGGATGATCGTGAGGGCCACGAATGCCTTGCAGGTACTAGCCCATGATCATCCCCGGTCGAACCCTTATAAAGAAGAAAAATAGCGTCAAGGGCGTCTCCGTTGAATCCAGTAAATCCTGTAGCCCGGGTGTAGACTCACAACGAGTCCCCCTTCCACAATCTTCCTGGCCTCGTCGCCGGCCCTCCTGTGCAATCTGGATTTGCTTAGAGGTCCAAACTGTCTGAACCGAAAGTCTATTTCCAAAAATCTCATTGATTTTCTCGACGTCGCTCAAGCTGCTTTGCGTTCCAAAGTGTGTCCCATTTGCCGCGCTGAGATGGATTACACAATCCTTACCTTTGCCTACCATGGCCGCTTGCCCAACTGCTCTCCGGAGACTGCTCCGCCAGGGCTCGATTCGTGAGCGCGTCTAACAGATTTCGCCGATGATTTGCGAACACTGCGGGCATATCGTATAAACCCGTGGCACTCCACTTTGCGTAGCATTGCCATTTCGCTCATTGAGATAGCCTCAGGTAAAATTCGCGCTGCGGGGATTCAATGACGAAACTATGTGGTGTGGTGCAGATGTGAAAAAGAAAATGATCGGTTGCGAGAGACGCGCCAACTGTAATTTAATGGCCCTTGGGCCGAGTCATTAAGCACTGCGCGACGGTAGTTCCAGAATGCCTTTACGGTTTCAGTTCGACCGAAAGAACAAGATCCTGTTGCTGCGGGTTGAAGGACCGCTCACACAAGGAGTGTTAGCTGAGATACAAGTTGCAATCAGGACGTATTCAAATGAAACCGACGCCCAAGCCGCGATTTTTGACTTCTCCCATGTGACCGAGTTCGCCCTACCGACCGCCTTTATCCAACAACTTGCAAGGCAAGAGCCCTCCCTCGCTAACACGGCTAATCGTCGTCGTGTAATTGTTGCTCCCGCAGGAGTCGGATTTGGCCTTGCACGAATGTTGCAGACGATGGGGGAGTCAGCGAGGCCTCTGCTTGCGGTTGCACGCACGCTCAACGAGGCTTTTGAGGCTCTCGGCGTTCAGTCCCCACACTTTGAACCGTTGGTCTGAACCCCTTTTAGGCAGAAGCGAAGAAAAGCATGCGAACCGGCACAGGCCCGGAAACGGATTGCCCTCCCCTTGACGGGGTTTTGAGCGTAATCGCCTGATTTCGACAATTACCCGGTCATCGCTGAAGGCGCCACTATCTGTGCTTGTGCCTTATTATCTCTCCGAGTAAGCCTGCAAGGACAATCCCGAAGAAAACGACTCCGATTACACAGATCACGATCATTCCGAGATTGAGCATAGATTCTCCGCACGCCGCTACCATCAATTGCAGCATCCGCCGCATAAAAAAGGCGTAAAGAATTCGGAGGACTGTAAAATCAATCGATGAGATTTCTGAAGGTGCTAAGCAAGCCGGCCGCGTGGGCCAGCGGGTGGACAAGTGCAATTCTGTGCTTTAGCGCTGCCACCGGTTATTGGTTAGCCGGGGAACGCCGGAGAGCAATCTCTTGGGCTGTGCTTGGTGCGGTTGAAGTTGGGGCTATCATTTTATAGACCGACCGAGTACGGGTGAAACGTGGTTCGGACCTTGGGGCGCAGTAGGTAAAGCAGCAAAACGCCAGCAATCGCAAGGCCCGTACCACCGCGCACGAAATCACCCCTTAACACATTGATAGAGTCTCCGGCGACCTGCGTGGAAATGATGCCGACAGCCAAGCTCCATCCCCAAAAGCGACGTTTGAACCAACCCACAGAGGCGATGGCCATCGTCGCACTGAGTAGCAGGAACAGAGGACCGACAGTCCCGCCAAAAGGTGTTTGGACCTCGATGGCAAGGCGTAATTGAAAAGCAAGGCTGGCCACTATGGAAACGACTCATCCATCGTCTCCAACGCTGTCCAGTTTGCAGACCGAAAATTCCAGGCCGAAAAGGTCAATGAGCGAAAACGCCCTGTTAACATCAATCGAGATACCGGCCATTAAGCGGTGGTACCCTCCTTGTTGTTCCGAACCGGAACAAATGGCTTCTGCCAATGACAATGGGAGCGTTGGACATCGTTTTGACTGTGCTGACTCTGGTGTTGATGATCGGGGTTGGTATTTGGCTCAAGTACGCCGTAGACCGGCAACTGAAATCTCAAAGGCAACACAAACACAGAAGGAAATGAACCGACCACGATGCGAATCTTAAGAATGTTGAGCAACCCACTGCTTGGGCTAGTGATGGACAAGCGCAATTCTTTGTTTCAGCGCCGCTGCTGGCTACATGGGTGCCGGGGAGTCTCGAAGGGCGATCTTCTGGGTAATACTCGGCGCGGTCGAGGTGGCGGCAATCGTTCTTTAGTCACGCGCCAAGCTTGCGTCAGACGCGATCACTCACGGCTCGCGATTTTGGAAAGGCACGGTTGAGCTTACCTTTGCACAATGCATCAACTTGGGCTCTAGTGGTGTGTGGTGCCGCTGCTCTTTGTGAGGGCATCATGTCGGGTGTTGCGATCAAGTCCCGCTTCGCCGAGCTCCGTCTCCCGAAAGGTGCGCTGCCCTTGTGGGCTTGGGCGATCATCGGAGGTGCATACTATGTCCTATTCTTTTTCCTGCTGAAATCCATCTTAGCCCGGCCGTCTACATCATTTTGGACATCAGTGACGTTGCCTCTGACGATCGCGTTGCTAATTGCAAACGCGAGCTGGAATTGGGTTTTCTTCCGCAAGAAGGATCTCTGGTTGAGCTTTGTGTTCTTTGTGCCCTACCTTTTGATGGCGTTGACTCTCGCTGGAGTTCTGCGTCATATCCGCAACCCACTGTCAAGCTGGTATCCCCTCTACCCTGCGTATCTCGCATATGCAACCTGGTGGGGTTACCGAGTTTGGCGCCTCAATCAGCGGAAAGTATAAAACGGTAAATCGGTCAGCGAAAATCTGCACGTTACCAGCCAATCACCGCAAGTTTGTACACCACCAGAATGGGTACGGTCGCCAGCGCGATGCAGGCGGAGAGCGTATAGCGACGGAAGAAGTAGATGGAAACGGCAATCCAGGAGGAGCAAGCCGCAATTAAAGCACCTCCGACATAGAGCGCCGCCACTTCTGTCGAGAAGTGCGTAGCGTGGACGTGCCTGAGCCGGAAGAACTCACCTAGAGTTCTGACGACGATAAGAAACTCAGTAGTGATTCCTATCTGAGCCCAACGTTCTTTGGTCACGCGGAAGATTGTAGCGTTCCGCAAAGCCAGTTGGCGATAAATCGCCATCTCACTCATTGACCCGGGTAGTCAGCCCGACGATCCACGTAACGAAAATGGCTTGCCGACATTCCCGTAGAAGCTGGTTGCAGCGCATGTGCTGGCGTCGTCCATAGGGCGAAGGGTTCGGGCCATCGGGCCCGTTGAAAACGCGGAGGCTGGCCAGAGCGTCTCCAATGGCCTGCCGTTCAGCATGTCCGTCTGAGGGGTGCGACATAGCCTGAAGGCGATTGAAGATAGCGGTTCCGCTGCCGTACCCAGCAATTTGCTGAACATTTTTTCAGCTTCTCTTGCCATCCACATTGCAGATGCCTGGCAACTGCCCCAGGCGGTTGCTCGTCAAATAGTTGTGTTCAGAGTCATTACGGCGGTTTTGTTAGCAGTCAGCTCACCTTTTGCGTGCCTAAGTAGCTCGCAAACTTCTGATCGGCGTCCGCCCGCGAACGAGTTTGCACGCCGAATCATCGACAACGAGTTTCAAGCCGAGAAAAACGATCACAGTCATTGGATGCTGCGGCTAGAGACGCGAAAATCCGGAAAAACCGAAGTGAGGGAAGTAGTAGAGACCAAGGACGGAGACTTGGATTGGCTGATTTCGGTGAACGGTAAGCCTCTTCCGGAGGAGCAGCGAAGCGAGCGACAGCGAGGTCTCCAACGTTTGATAAGTAATCCCGCAGAGCTGAAAAAATCACAACGAGAAAAGGACGAGGACCAGGCACGAAGTCAGCGGCTACTGAAAACGTCTGCCGAACGCCCTGGTCTTTGAATATGGAGAACAGCGAGAAGATTTGGTCGAACTGAAATTCAAGCCCAATCCTCATTTCCGGCCTCCGTCCCACGAGGCTGCAGTCGTGCATGCGATGGAAGGCGTATTGTGGGTCAACGGGAGGCAACAACGCCTGGCGGAAATTTCTGGACATTTGACGCACCCAGTGAAATTCGGCGGTGGACTATTGGGACATTTGGACGCGGGTGGGCATTTTTATGTGAAGCAGGAAGAGGTTCAACCCGGCTACTGGGAATTAGCCGTTCTGGATGTAGACATGAAAGGCAAAGCGCTCTTCTTCAAAACCATCGGAGTGCAGGAAGAAATGAAGCGCGGCGTGTTCCGAAGGGTGCGGGATGATCTGACTGCCGCGCAGGGTGCCAGTCTGCTTTATCAGCAGCGGAGTGCGGGGAGCTGTCCCGACACTCCAGCCGAAGCAGCAACGCCGAATGGGCCATCACTAGCAATTAACTTGCGACCCAACTAGGCTGCCTGCCGTTTTGTCTTAACGGGCAATCCGGCATTCTGCCATGCGTGGAACCCGCCCTGTAGAGCCCAAGCGTTCTTGTAGCCGTGTTGCTGAAGTTTGCGCACCAAACTGGCGCTAGACCGTTCGCTTGGTCACGTGCAATACGCCACTACAGGTCTGTTCTTTGGGATTCGGGGAAGGTTTTCTTCGATCTGGTCCAGCGGCATCCGGATCGCTTCTGGTATCACGGTATCCGTTTCTGCCCAAGCGGTGGGATTGCGAACGTCGATCACCGTGAAGTCTTCTCCAGCATCCATTCTCCTTTTCAGTTCTTGGACGGTTATTCGAGGAGCGTCAGCCATAAAGAAACCTCCTTAGCAGCGGTCTCGAATGCTAGATGCCGGACAATTCGAGTTAGGCAGCCGAGTTAGGCAGTCCCCGGTGTGGCGGCGATGCGAAATCAATCATGCTTCGGCCTCGTTCCTCAAGCTGCTTCTCGATTCGTCGCACTTGCGTTGGGTAGGAAGGGTGTGACGCCAGCTTCGTTCTCCCTGATCCAATGCCTCAATCAGTTCTTGAACCAGCAAACTCAGCTTCGTGTGGTCACTTTCATTTGTCACCGCAACACAAAGTTCGCGCCAATGTTTTTGCATGCCGTCAGCCATGATTCCCCCCCCGACATTTCGGGTGCGAAGGCTTGCGAATGCTACGGTTAGATAAAGCATGTTTCGTGCCACGACGTTAAGTGGTTCTGTCGTTTACGGTTCAAAACGCAGTGAGTGTAGTTTCGTCATCTGGTTCGGCAATTTTGCGGTACAGGATTCCATGTACAATCCCCGGTCATTGGAATAGAAACTAACAGCGAGGGAGAGGAGCGGCAGGGCAAGTCTCAGAATCGAAGGAGTACCGACAACGGCTCAGCCTATTGATAAGGTGACTCCCAAGAAGGGGCGCGTCCAATGGCTTCCACTACTGCTGCTGCGACTGACGGTAACATCTTCCGGGCGCGGAGATGGCACGAACTCTACCACGCTGCAATCATCGAACTGGACAGGACGCAAAACTTCCGGGCCGGATTGCTGAAGCTCGCAAGCAAGCGATTCTGCGATAGGCGAAAGAACTTCGACCACATCTCGAGGATGAACGCTACTTTAACGACGCGCTGATCCTTCGAACACAAAAGACGAATCCGTTTTCGCGCAGGGAGGCATCCAACATCAAGAGCCTAGAACAGGGGGACCTTATGTCTCGTTTGCGGATTCTGCAAGCTTGGATAGCGACGGCGGTGCTGAGCACCGGACTGGCTGTTGTGCCGAACATGGCGGCCAGCAGCACCCAGACCTTTACGGGAAAGGTCAGTGATGCCATGTGCGGCGCGAAGCACACTGAGGCGGGAATCGCCCCGGCGGATTGCGTTCGTGCTTGCGTGCAGAAAGGTGCGAACTACGCTTTGGTCGTCGGCGACAAGGTCTATACCCTTAAAACCTCCGATAAAGCCGCGTTGGACGAACTCAGTAAGCTGGCGTGGGAGCAGGCCGAAGTCACGGGCACCGCCACCGGAGATACGATTTCAGTGAAGTCCGTGACAGCCGCCAAATAGGAGCCGCCGAAAGGTGGTTACGAGCTGTCCTGTGGGAAGGCTGTGCAAGCAATACGCCCACGACCCAATGAGTCTGGGCGCTGTCCTTTTGTGCCATTTTCCGGCTACAAATCTCAGATGAATTTAACCTCGGGCGTGTGACACGAGGCAGGTACTACAGGCTCGGGCCGCGCGAACTATGTGCGAAAGCATTGCCTCAACACATTTCTCACATGGGCACTAGGTCAAGATCATTAGCTATCGTCTCTAGCAGGACGCTGAAAAATCGAGCTTCGATGCGATTCGGTCCACTTGGTTCGTGATTTTATGAGCGGCTGGAGCTTGTAGATTTGCCAGATTGGTCTCGCAGTGAGTATTCTCTCGCTTCTTCCAAAGTTTCAGGCACACTTCGGCATCAGCGTCCGCATGCGAACTAAGTTGTAGGTCGCCGCCGCCAGCGTGAACATCCAGCCCACTCGCTCTAATCCACGATGCCGCAGCTTGCGCAACAGTCCGACCGTCTTCATCCAGCCGAAGACTTCCTCGATCCGCTTCCGCTTTCTTTGGCTTACCTCATAACCGGAGTGCCGAGTCGTGCGCCGGTCCACCCGGCTCCTGCGTCGACTCTGGTTTTGCGCCACATGGGGTGTGATTTCCATTTGTCGCAGCTCGTCGATGAACTCGCGTTGGTCGTATCCTTTATCTGCACCCAAGGTGACTCGTCCGCGCCCGGGCAACTTCTCCGCCATCAGCAGTCCGGCATGGCATTCCGCCGCACCGTAGGCCGTGGTCACAAGTGTGCTCACTACCAGCCCGCTTCGATTCTCCGTCATCAGGTGTCCGTGGTAGCTCAACTTTGCCTCCTTGCCTCGTCCTTTTCGGGCCAGCATCGCTTCCGGATCCGTCGTCGAACAGTGCGTCTGATTGCTGCGTTTCTCTCCCCGATAGTTGATCGTGGGGTTGTTCTCGTCCCACCGCGGCGCCGGCGGTTTCGGTTCGTCGTCCTTCTTATCCTTCTTATCCTTGGCCACAGCATCAACGGGCCGGAAGCTCTTATGCGATGCCCAGGCCTCCAGCAGCGTCCCATCCACGGTAAAATGTTCGTCGCTCAGCAGTTCCCCGGCTCGCGCTTCTCCCAACACCCCCTGAAAGAAAGCTTCCGCGATGTCCCCTTCCAGCAATCGCTCCCGGTTCTTGGAGAACGTGCTGGCATCCCAAACTTCATCGTCCATACTCAATCCCACGAACCACCGGAACAACAGGTTGTAATCCAGTTGTTCCATCAGCAGCCGCTCACTTCTCACCGAGTACAGCATCTGCAGCAACAACGCCCGCAGCAGCTTCTCGGGTGCGATTGACGGCCGCCCCGCTCTCGCATAGAGCCTATTGAACCGCGGTGAGAGTCGATCCAACACCCCGTCTACTAGGCTTCGAATCATCCGCAACGGATGGTCCTGCGGTACTCGTTTGTCGGGTGAAATATAGCTGAACATCCCATCTTGCTGCTGATCGTCTCCTCGCATGATGTCACTACTAACATGTCATCTTGTGGATTGGGAGTCGTTTTTCAGCATCCTGCTAGCTGCTTTATGCTCAATTGCCAACGATAACTCAGTGCCTGACTCGGAAGACGAAAGGCTAATCGATGTCTTTTACATGCTGCGCAACGAAGCCGCTACAGCTCGCGGATCAAACCGAACACAGCTGCCAATCCTGAAACACGGGATGCGACCAGCTTTCGCCAACTTGAAGACGGTGATACGTGAGACGGCTAATAACGTTGCGAGTTCGGCAGCGGTGAGAGCGTGTGGGATTCCCTCGATCTGGTCGGGCAAAGACTGAACTTCGGACATGGATAAACTCCGGGATGAATTCCCGGAGATCGCCGCTGCTGCGGTGTCCCAGTGGCCGGGTGGCCACGTCGCACGTTTCTCTTTGGCCAGAAACTGGCCGGGTAGCCCGTTGCGATGGCCCTGCTGATGGTTTACGGTTAAGTCCTTTTGCATGAAGAACGTCTCAATTCCAAAAAAATTCTTGTTTGTGTAAATTTGCCAAACTGCGGGCCTGTTGTCGAATCACTCCTCAAGATTTAACCCGCCCCCGGGGGGTGGCACAGTCCGAAAAATCGCCCAAAATCCAGAATTAGCCCTCTGCGTAAATAAAAGATCGGCGGAGGGCTTAGGGCCTTCACCCGTCAAGATTTCCGTCGATGGTCGATCCTGTAACGCTGTAACGCGGTAACGCGAATTTTGGGATAAGTAATCAAGTCTTATTTCTGCGTGAGTCAATCAAATCGAAATATTTTTTCTTCAGTACCTGCCGAAGCCCTTCGAATTTGAGCAGTTGTTGAATGTCGTCCGCCGTGCGTTAGAGTATCGCCGTCTAAGACTGGAAAACCGTGCCATGTCCGATTGCTGATGTGACCACCCTTCCATCAGGGAGGCACCAAAATGGCTCAAACGCTGTACCGACCAGCCCACGGAGACTGTCCCCACTCCCATTCCACAATCGTGGACGCCCTTGAATGCGCAAGGATGCTACATTCCGACTCGGAACTGGTGGCGCTGAAGAACGGACATGTGGAAGAATTGAATGCGGTGGAGGAACGAATCCGAAGTGCTGCATGCATCCTCTACGCCCGGACTGAGAGAGAGATCTTCGATATCCGGGGGAAAGCATTATCGAGATTTACTGAAGCGGAAAGAGAAATCATCTATGCCCGATGGAAGCAATCGGGCACATTAGTTCTCCCCGCCCCCGCTCCGCTCAGATCCCCTGAGACGGCACCGTACCGGAACCAGTACAAGTGTCCACACCGAGACAAGAACTGCGGCGAGGAAGCAAGCTATTGTGCATCGTGCAACAAAGCGTACGAAAAGTTCCTCCTGCTCCTTAACGACGACCGCTGAATTCACTCTCACTTTCAGGAAATTGCGAATGCCATGGTCCGGCAGGTAGGCGGCCAGTTGACGCTATCAGATGCGGTGTACGCTCCCAAGTTATCGACGTGCTCAAGGCACAGATAAAAAGGAGACCGGCACTGAAGAAGGTTAGCATCACTCCGAGGGATTGTACCAAGCGACTGCAGCGATGGCTTTGCCAATAACCAGATAACTTCCGGATTGCCGACTACTCACCGGCAATAACGTCTCTTACCTCTCAACCCCGCTTCTCAAACCCGATGGTTGCCAGCGAACATGCCCAGCAATATGGCTAAAGGAAAGACATGGATGGAGTGAACCATCGTGGATCGAAATCGTGGTCGGTGTATGGATGTCTGATTTCGTAACCGGCCGGGCGAAAAACAAGACCTAGTGCAGCTTCGCATACTCTGTTTGGGCTTGCTTCAGGATGGGGATGTCAGGATCGGAGCTTTTCCAGAGGAGGAAAAATTCTTGATATTTTTCCCTCGCGCCTTTCGTATCTCCCATCAGCATATCGGAGCGAGCGAGTTGAAGGCGTGCCAGCGCCGCCAGGGGGCAATTCACCGCAACGCCGGAGTGATCCAGATACTTTTGAAACTCTTCTGCCGCCTCATTGCCCTGATGCAACAACAAGTAGGCCTGGCCACGGACATACACGGGATAGAGCGAGCCGCCGACCTCGAATTGAGGAAGGGGAGAGCCGAGTTCGTAGTCCAATGTCGTTTGGAGGAGCTCGACGGCTCTCGCCGGATTTCCGCGATCAATCTCAATGGAAGCGTAGATGGTGGGCAACCAATAGCGATTAATGACGGTGTTCAGCGGGAAGCGAGCGGCCAAGTCGTCCGCTATGCGCTTTGCTTTGGCGGTATTTCCGATACGCGCCAGCGCTAAAGCCGCGAGAATACTCACGTCGCGTGTGGAAGCAGTAGCGAGCGCAGCGGCGGTGTCCTGCCGGGCGAGCGCGATATTTTTGAACTCTGCCTCGCGCAAGGCGGCATCCATCTGCCACGCTGCCGCTGTTTCCGGGGAATCGTCGTGCAGCGCAGAGCTGATCGCGCGCTTGGAGAGGTCTCGTGAAGCTGCCAAACGTCCGTAGAACGCTTCGGTGTCGGAAGCAAACGAAAGAAGCACATCCTCGCCGGGCTTGGCGGCGGCATCGGCGATTTGGTGCTGCATTCCGGAAGTGTCGTTTTCGAGAAAGGCAACGCCATAACGGTTCCCATGCAGGAACGGATTGTTAACCTTGTGGGCGACGGCTTCATCGTACTTTTCCTTCGCCTCTTCGAGATGCTGCAAGGCTGCGTATAGGCTTACAAGGTTGGTATAGGCAGCCGCGCTCCCTGGGTTTAGCCGGAGATCTTCAAGACTAACTTCGACGCCCTTTTCATATTGGCCCAAATAGGTGTAATCGACGCCCAGGTTGCCGAACGGCTCACTGCTGCGCGGGTAGGTTTTGGCCCACAAGGTATAGGTCTGAATCGCCTTCTCGAGTTCTCCCGTGACCAAAAGGTAGTAGGTGCCCGAGAGGCGGAATCGTTCGCGCTCGCTCACGTTGTCGCGCAAGTCATAGGCCTTTTTCAAGTTTTCGCTGGCTCGACCTGGCTCTCTGAGATTGGAGTATGAAATTCCCAAGGCCGCATAGGCCGCTGCGAAATTCGGATCGAGTTCGATGGCGTGGTTGAAAAATGGAATCGCAGCGGCACTGCCTTGCTCCTGCAGCGTCGTCCTGCCCACGGAAAGCGCCTTCAAAGCCTCGAGAGAAGGCGTAGTGGCTTGATCGAGCGGGATGTCAAACTGTTGAACCGTGCTCAGGGATTCGCCGAGCTTCGCGCGAAGCCTGGTTGCTATTTCGCCCAGCACCCGGAGGACGTGTTCCTTACGGTCTGCCGTCGCCTGCTCCTGGACTAGGGGGTCACCTGTCTTGCAATTAACGGCGTTTAATCCAATTACATATTGGCTCCCCAGACTCCCAATTGCTCCTGCGACATAGGCTTTCGCGCCCGCGCGTTGACAGAGATCGCGCGCCACATCCGACGTCACTTTGGTTCCACGCGGTTTCGCCATCAGCCTGAGTGTGGCGCGAGTTCTCGCATCGGACAGTATGTTCAGGAAGGGAGACTGACCCAGCTGCACCGAAATTGCCTGCTTCAAGGTGTCGTCGAAAATGGGATCACCCGTCGAGTTGTCGAAGTCTGCCAAGACCAGTGTGTCCTGGTCAGTTAGTTTAGGGGAAAGGCGCGAGCGCCAGTACACTCCGCCAGCGACGATTAAGGTGCATAGCAGGCCAACGGCCGCGATCATCTTCCACGGGAAAGCGCGTAATCGATTTGGCGCGTCTGCCCGAGGTGTGTCCTGGTTTAACCGGTCAACTCGTTTCGCGGTGGATGTCCCCCTTGGAGGAACTGATTGCGCTGCACGGCCTTCGTCGTCTGGGGAGGCAGTAGCGGAGATCTGCGACGTATCCATGTCGCGCTTGAGGCGGAGCAGCTCGGCCTTCATGTCAGAAGCGCCTTGATAGCGGAGGTTGCGGTCTTTCTCCAGCGCACGATTGATGAGGCGTTCTAGTCCATCGGGGACTTCAGGATTCAAGCGCACAGGCGCTACCGGAGCCCGGTTCAGGATCTCATCAAAGATGATGGCCGTGCTATGCCCGCGGAATGGCAACAGACCAGTGGCCATCTCATATAGGACTGCTCCAAACGAGAACAAATCCGTCCGTGCGTCCAATTCCCGGGCTCGGGCCTGTTCCGGCGACATGTAGGCGACAGTGCCGAGGGTGGTGCCGGGACTGGTGAGGTGATCCAGGCTGCGGGCAGTCTCCTCGGCGGCCGCTTCCTCCGTTCGCATCACTTTGCCACTGGCGGGCATGACTTTTGCCAGGCCGAAGTCGAGAACTTTGGCATGTCCGCGCTTGGTTACAAAGATGTTTGCCGGCTTGATGTCCCGGTGAACAATACCGTCGGAGTGGGCGGCCTCGAGCGCGTCTGCAATCTCGATGCTCAAGGACAACACTGTCTCCATTTCCAACGGTCTGCCCGCGATAAGGTGCTTGAGGGTCACGCCATCGAGAAACTCCATCGCGATGAATACCTTCAAGTCTTGTTTGCCGATTTCATAGATCGTGCAAATATTGGGATGGTTCAGGGCAGACGCAGCTTGCGCCTCGCGTTCGAAACGCGCCAGAGCTTGAGGGTCGCTGGCGAGGTCATCCGGCAGGAATTTCAAAGCGGCAAAACGGTGCAATGAGATGTCTTCGGCTTTGTAAACAACACCCATCCCTCCGCCACCCAATTTCTCGATGATGCGGTAGTGCGAGATGGCCTGGCCGATCACGAAGAGGACCCTTGGGCTGAAATATTAGGAGTACAGAAGAGGCTAGTCAACGCTTCTGTCCGCCGAATGGCGAGGTCAGCTCAGCTACTTGCGCAGAGCAGGTTCCTCTTGAAGGTGGATCCGATATGGGCCGTCGGCCTGTGGGAACCCGGGCGATCCCGGTCGAATCACAAGTAAACTAGAAGAAATCGCATGTTTCCTGCTCCTCACAGTGAAGGCCGCCAAGTGCACTGAAATGCATAGAAGCCTACTTCGCTCTCCATAAAGACATCCAAGAAAGTGCTCCGAGTGATGGGAAATGGGAGGTCGAAAAGATCGCTGAAACCCTCGCAACTCCCAGATGACGCTAGTGCTTTTTCGGACGCGACGCCGGGATGAGTGCTTCAGGCTGAAAGAAGGTGTGAGGCGTCGCGTTCGAAAAAGCCGTCAGAAGGAAGCCGCTGGCGCGGCGGACGCGGAACCTATGGAAATTGAATGGAGCGAGGGAGGGGTGTAGAAGTTCGCGGGAGTCGTCAAGGCCGGCGGAGGAGGAGCTGAGGCAGCTGTGCAAAGACGAGGCGAGGGCCGAAGTGAACCTAGGCGAGGACAGGAAGAAGATGTCCGGAGGTAAGGGAGACACACTTCGGCGAGACGCTCTGCAGCGCGCCGGCAGTGCAGTGTGTGGGCGAGTGATTTCATGCAGCCGGGGCCAGGAGCGGTGGAGAACGGAGTTGGAGTTGTGCCGCTGTGAATCGTTCGACGACGGCCATCGGTCCGCCGCACTTGGGACAGCGCCAGAGCGGGTGCGCGGTAGGAGCGGTCGAAGTTTCCCATTCGTTTTTTGGTGGAGTGGCGCGGAGAGCGGCGAAGCACCGTGGCAGGAGAGCGGCGCGCCTTCGGTTGGCGAGGAAGCCGAAGTGGCGGATGCGGACGAAGCCCTTGGGGAGCAGATGAAGTAGGAAGCGACGGAGAAACTCATCGCGCGCCAGAGTCATCACTTTCTGCTGATTGTGGTCGGCGGAGTCACGCCAGCGAAAAGTAACCTGGCCGTCGGCCAACGAGACCAGGCGATGGTTGGAGATGGCCACGCGATGGGTGTAGCGGCCCAGGTAGTGCAAGACGTACTCGGGTCCGCCGAAGGGTGGTTTGGAGTAGACGATCCAATCTTTGCGGAAGAGCGGACGCAGCCAGGCAGCGAAGAACTTGGGATGGGTGAGCGGCGCGAGTTCTCCGGCCAGGTGCAGTTGACGGCGTTCGAAGGCCGACTTCAGGCCGGCGACGAACTTGCCGCGGAACACGCGCCGTAGAATGGCGATGGGGAGGAAGAAGCGTGGATGGGATCGAATCCAGCGGGCGTGATCGCGGGAGAGTCCGCCGGCGGGAACGACACAGTGGACATGGGGATGAAGTTGGAGTTTCTGATTCCAGGTATGGAGCACGCTGAAGAAGCCGATCTCGGCTCCGAGATGGGCAGGATTGCGCGCGACCTCCAGCAGGGTTTCTGCGCTGGTGCGAAGCAGCAAACCGTAGATGAGTTTCCTGTTCTGCAGAGCCAACGCAGCCAGTTGCGGCGGCAGGGTGAAGACGACGTGGACGTAGGGCGTGGGCAGCAGTTCACGACGACGCGCCGCGATCCAGCGTTCGCGCCCGCTGGTCTGACACTTCGGGCAGTGCCGGTTGCGACACGAGTTGTAGGAGATGGTGGCACGATGTCCGCAGTGGGTGCACTCATCGATGTGGCCGCCGAGAGCGGCGGTGCGACAGCGCGCGATGGCCCGGAGGACCTTAAGGTGGGTCCAGCGGAGCCAGCGACGGTTGCGCGCGATGAAGTCTGCTCCTGCACTGCGAATAATGTCGGCCACCTCAAACCGTGGCTGACTCATCTACTCCTCCTCGGACGACCTGCCTTTCTTCAGCACCAGCGCGTCCAGCGGACTGGGCGTGGCATGCAAGTGCCGTTGCGAGAGGTGGAGATAGCGAGCGGTCTCTTTCAGATCGTGATGACCTAAGAGGATCTGGATGGTGTGCAGGTCGGCGCCGGCTTCGAGTAAGTGGGTGGCGAAGCAATGGCGGAGCATGTGGGGATAGATACGTTTCTTAATCCCGGCGCGGCGGGCGGCCTCGACACACGCGTGGTAGGGCGTCTTGTCATCCGTGGGGTGATCACCGCTGTGCCAGCGGTTGCCGGGAAATAACCAGACGGACTTTTTGCGCAGACGTCGCCAATGAGAGCGCAGTTCCTCGAGCAGGACGGGGCTGAGCATGACGTCGCGGTCCTGCCGACCTTTGCCGTCTTGAATGTGCACGACCATGCGTCGGCTATCGATGTCGCTGACCTTCAATCGCGTGAGCTCGGTGCGGCGCGCGCCGGTGCCGTAGAGGGTCATCAAAATGGTGCGATAGAAGGGAGTGGGCGCGGCATCGATGAGCTGTGCTACTTCTTCCTGACTGAGAATGGTGGGCAGGCGATAGCGCTTCTTGGGATAGGGAGTGTCGGCGATGCTCCAGGGCCTCTTGAGCGTCTGGATGTAGAAAAAGCGCAGGGCGCAGAGATGGTTGGTCACCGAACCGGGAGTCAGTTTGTGCAGGGTGAAGAGCTGGGCTTGGTACTCGCGGATGTGCTGCGGTCCCAGGCGATCGGGCGAGCAGTGGAAGTGTTGGGCGAACCGCTCGATGAAGCGAATGTAACGCTGTGTGGTAGCCTCAGAGTAATGACGTCGCTGGAGTTCTTCCAGCATCATTTTGCGTAGATGGGTCACAGGACACCTCCTTGTGACCCACAATTTATCTGAGGGCAAGAATCACACAACTGCTGACATCACCCACGCGGCAGCGTCCGCCGCGCCAGCGGCTTCGTTCTAACGGGCAAGCCGGAAGTTTTCAAAAGGGCCGGGTAGTCACGAAGGACTACCGGGACCGATCTATTTGCAGGGAAGCGAGGCCAGACACGTCGCTTTTCGGAACATCACGATTACGACAGCAAGGTGATCTTCGTTACGAGGCGGCCTTTTTCTCGCTCTTGCCGGCCTTCCACGCGGCGGTTACCAGCGCGTCCAGCCGATCCTGTCGTCCCTTGACCCACTTCGCGTAACTTCTCTCAGTTGTTCGGATGCTTTCGTGCCCGAGCAACTTGGAAACCTCTTCAAGGGGCACGCCGTTCTGCAACATGTCAACAGCGAATGTGTCCCTTAGCCTGTGGCTCATCATGTGCCCGTTGTTGGGAATCTTGGCGGCCTCAAAACACGGGGAAATGTAATACTTGGCCCAATTTTTTGTAATGCTCTCCTCTTCCCCCTTGCCTGACCAAAAGACGTAGTCTGAATTTCCGTTGGCGACAGCCAGCAACTCCTGCGCAATATCTGGAGGGATTGGTACGGACACAGGTACGCCGGTCTTCTGCCGGGCTGTCACGATGCGGTGCAACTGCTTCGTTGTGTCAAATTGAAGTTCCCCTCGCTTGAGGGTGAGCGCGTCCCGGATGGCAAGGCCGGACCACCGCATAAGCTGAATCAGCGCGTGAACCTTTGCACGCTGGCTCGGATCTGCAACCGTCCCGTAGACAGCGTCCAACAGGCGTGTGTATTCAGCGGAAGTGAGAGGCATCGTAGGCGGTTCATCAATTTTGATTTTCGGCATAGGGGGGATGCGCGCGATCCACTGCGCTTCATAGCAGTAGCGGAGAAAGGACCGGACGCGCTCACGCACCTTCGACCGTGTAGTGCTGGAGGGGTAGAGGTCAGGCCACGTGGCACAGAAGCCGGTCAGCAACTCCCGAGTGATGCCTTGGACGGTAAAAACGTTTTGTCGCTCACAGAACTTGCGGAGCCGTGCCAACTCGCGGGTGTACTTGCCAATTACTTTCTCGGTGATGCCTTGGTTCTTTTTGTCCTGGAGGAAAATGTCAATACAGGCTTGCGTGTCCCGCTGCTCTTGATCGGCCTTCACTTGTGGCGCGCGCCCGGACAGTTGGTCCTCAAGTTCGCGCTTTTTCTTTTCGGCCTCTTCCCATGAGCGCGTACCCGCCGTGCGGCGGTACTGCTTGCCGCTCTGGGTCCAGCGGAGATGCTTGCGGCAGTTGCACCGCTTGCAGAATTCATCCCCCCGATACTTACAGTCTGCCGAGTGTCGGACGAAGATTGTGATTAGCACGATCCATCCTCTCCGAACCCCACTGGACAGACGCTAGCACAAAATTAGCACAAAATGCAACGCTCGATCACAATCATCAGTGTTTATGAGGGGAAAAATATGGCGGAGAGAGTGGGATTCGAACCCACGTTAGAGTTTCCCCTAAACACGCTTTCCAAGCGTGCGCCTTCAGCCACTCGGCCATCTCTCCGGCTTGTATCGGTGAAAGGAACGACTCTTAAAGAAGCCTTCAACCGGCCGCAAATCCCGACGGATTTCGCGACTCGTTGGTTCTTTTCAATTCTATGGGTGAAGTCGTCGAAACCGCAACTTAGAAAAGATTACAGAGCGCGAGGAACTTATTCAGGGAATTAATTCTGGGAAGGCTTTGCCGGAATATCCGCGACAGTTACTGGGACTGAACTGGATACCACAGTGGAACCCGACGCCGAGGCGCCCGCTGCAGCAGCAGCCGCGGCGTTGCCGTTTGTGGGAGCAACTGGTAGTGGCGGAACTTTCGTATGGTCGACAACGTGATGATTCAGGCAGTAGAGCGCGAGTTCCAGGCGATCGGCCACTCCAAGCTTGTCGTAGACTTTGCGCAGATAGTTCTTCACGACTTGTTCTGTCGTTCCGACGCGCAACGCGATCTCTTTGTTCTTCATGCCCTGGGTCACGCATGAAACGATCAGCGTTTCCTTTGGCGTGAGCTGTACTTTGGGGCGTGATCCAGACGGCCGGCTGTTTTGGTTGCGAAACGCTTCCATGACCCAGCGAGTCCCCAGGCTGTCGAGCCATGTATCTCCGCCGGCAACCTTGCGCAGGCACTCTACGAACAACTCCGGCTCCACTTCGCGCGAGACAATGCCGTGCGCGCCGCGGCGGAACAGATCGAGCGTAAGTTCTTCTTCAGCGCCGGGCGTGACCACGACGATGCGCATCTGCGGATTTTGCCGAAGCAACTCCGCCACCGCTTCAACCGGGTTTGGCGCCAACGCCGCTTCGAAGATGACAACGTCAGAGTTGAATTTCTTGATTGCGGATTGCGCTTGCGCCAGCGTCTCCGCCTGGCCGACTACGCGAATGTCGTCTTCGAGCGCGAAAATCTTGCGCAGCCCGGCGCGGAAGATGGCCTGCGTATCGGCCACAATCACCCGGACAAACTGTCCATTGCCGCCGTCTTCGCCTGCTCCGAGATTTTCGTCCACGCTAACCGGAATGGTAGCCATTCAGTCCCTTGCGCCTATGCTCGCTCGAAATGGTATTCGTCAATCACTACGCCTACCCCGCGGCGGCCCCGATCTTCGAAGCTGCGCACGACCCGGCCTCGGCAGTCGATCTGCACATCCCGCCGCGCGCCCACAACGTCGGCCGGCAGCAGAATCGTGAAGTCCACCATCGACCCCACGGGCACATCTTTGTCCATGGCGAATAGCACGCCGTTGGCCGAGATGTTTTCCGTCTCTGCCGAATACGCGCTGCCTTGCGATTTCACGGAAGCCGACAGATGCAACGGAAATCGCGGCGCACTCTGCATATCTTCGTAGTGCCCCGTTCTCACCTGCGCCTCGATCATCGGTGCTTTTCCTTCCGCCGCCACTCTGAGATACCTTCCTTCCGGCAGCGTCGTTTCCGCTTTCCGGACTCTCATTGACTCAAGGGCAGCGTACACCCGCGAATGGGGCAAACAAAGTTACCGAAGTCATGGAACAAATGTGTGCTAACTGCTTTTCTTTGAATGGATTAGAGCCGATTCGCGAAGTGAAATTTAAGCCTAAAATAGCAGGCCTTTAGCCGCTAATTGGCGGTTAAATCCGGGTCAATTTCGGGTGATTTTCGGAGATATCCGAAGTCAATCTTGTGAACTGAAACTGAGAGGAGCGGGTGCGGAAAGCTCGATGTTGACAGCTTAGAATTTTGTCACTTCGGTGAAGTTAAAATCTCTTACCTTCATCGCGGGAACCACCATGTCGAACGACTCTTCTCCGCAGGAGCGCATCGGTACGCTCATGACTTCCACGTTCGACAGCATGTGAATCAAGCTCTCGTTGAAGCGGAAGTTGCGTATGCCGCCGGTCACTTTCCCGTTCTCAATCAAGAATGTGCCGTCGCGCGTCATTCCCGTGAGCATTTTCTCGAAGGGCTCGACCTCGCGGATGTACCACAACCGCGTGACCAGCACTCCTCGCTCGGTGGAAGAAATCATTTGTTGAACCGTGCGTGGATCAGCAACGGGAGCAAACACGATATTCAGCGGCATCTCTCCGATTTCGTTCGGCAGCGCAAACCCGTGTCCTGTCGCTTCGATCGGACCGACCTTCTCTCGATATTCCGACTGCTTCATTCTCTTTGCTGTTGCGCGGGCATAGACCACGCGCTTCACAACTCCGTTTTCAACCAGGCTGACTCGCTGACGTCGCACACCTTCACCATCGAAGGGAGATCCAGCTTGCAGGGGATGCGACACGTCGTCCCAAATCGTTATGTTGTCTCCAAACAATTTTGTACCGATCCGTCCGTTGAGGAATGAGCGCTGATCGAGAATCGCCATGCCCGAATAATCCCAGAACATGAAGCCGACGATGTCGAGCACCGCCGCAGGCTCTAGAATCACCGTGTACTTCCCTGCCGGAATCTCCCGTGGATGTGCGGAGTCCAATGCCTTCTTCGCCGCGATCTCGGCGAGCACCAAGGGATCGACGTTCTTGAGGTCCGGCGAATTCGCCTTCTGCCAGCCGGAAGAATCCGCGGCCAGCATCGTGATCGAAACCTCCGCGGACGTTTGCATATGCCAATGGCTCAACCCGCGCGAATTAAAGATGCCTTCCACTGATTCCGCGCTCGAGTAAACACCCGCGGTGGTGAGTTTGTGTTTCTCGGCGACGCCCACAATTTTCTTCACGCCTTCGGCGCGCAGTTCGGGAGTGATCTTTGCGGTTGCCTCAAAATGCCGAGAAGGCACGCCTAATGTGGGGAGGTGGGACTCGCCCGTACTGCCAGCGGCTTCGCGCGCGTCGGGCATGGGTAAGAGGTCTGGATCAGGATGCTGCACCTTCGCCAGACTCTCCGACGAACGCACCACCTGCCGCAAACTCTCGTCATCAAATTTGTTAGTGAAAGCGCGCGCGGTTCGTCCGTTGAAGACTGTGCGTACCGAGACCGTATGATTCTGCTCGGCGACGTTCTGGTGAATCACATTGTTGGCAAAGCGCGTCAACGCAAACTGCCCGCCCGAGAATAGGACTTCGACCTCGTCCGCAGTCGAGAGCTTCTTGACGCGCTCGAAAACATCCCCGGCTTGGTCTTTCGTAAACATTCAGCAATCGTTCAGAGTTCTCGGTGCCTCTGCGTCTCCGTGGTGAATTAGCTCTTAAACGCGGTCCCCACCTTGATCCCGCGAAACCGCGACGGCGCTGCTCCGTGTCCTGTTCCCATTACCTGCTGGGGTTGGCCTTTGCCACAATTCGGAGTTCCCCACAACGTCCACTCATCGCGCGAGCAGATGGCATCCAACGAATTCCAGAATTCCGTTGTGATGCCTGAATACGACGGATTCTTCACCATCCGGGTACGCTTGCCATTCTTAATCTCCCACCCGATCTCGCAGCCGAACTGAAAGTTGTAGCGCTTGTCGTCGATCGACCACGAGCGGTTGGTCTGCATCAGGATGCCGTGGTCGGTAGCCGAAATCAGTTGTTCCAAGCTCAAAGGCTTGGGCCCCGGCAGCAAACTGATATTCGTCATGCGGATCATCGGCAGCCGGTTCCAACCCTCGGCGCGCAGAGTTCCACCAGAGCGGTTCTCGCCGATCGTGTGGGCGGTTTCTCGCGAACTCAGATACCCGGTGAACAGTCCGTTTGTGATGATTGGCGTGCACTGCGCCGCGACGCCCTCGTCGTCAAACCCAAATGTTCCCAGACCGGGACCATGCTCCTGCCGCGCATCCGCGACCACATTCACCAGGTCGCTGCCGTAACGCAACTGGCGCAGCTTCTCGATCGTGAGAAACGATGTTCCGGCAAAGTTCGCTTCCATCCCAAGAACGCGGTCCAACTCAATCGGATGTCCGACCGATTCGTGAATTTGCAGTCCCAACTGTGAGCTGTCGAGAATAATGTCGAACTTCCCTTCGGGACATTGATCCGCCTTGTGCAGCGCAACCGCTTCTTCCGCAATGCGCCGGGCGTTCTCCACAAGCTTCAATTCTTCGATCAGCTCATGACCTTTGTTCTGCCATTGCCCGCCATAGGAATTGGGATAGGACCGCTTCTGAATCTCATTTCCCGCAAACGCATATGCCGCATATCCCGCGCCCGTCGAGAGCTTTGTCTGGTGAATGTCGGCTCCCTCCGACGAGACGAACCATTGCTCCTCGCGGTTAAAGTTCAGGTTGGTCTCGGCCAGAGTGATGCCGGCCACTGAACGCAGTTCCGCATCAATCTTCAACAGCAGCTCAATATTCTGTTCGACCGAAATCGCAAATGGATCGACCTTGTAGGGTGTACTCCAGTCCGCTACCGCTGGCTTTTCCGGAGCAAGGCGTATGTCCTCTTGTTTGACCCGCGCCGAAGCGCGCGCGATCTCAACCGCCCGCGCGGCTGTAGCTTCGACAGCTCCGCGCCCTAGTTCAGCGGACGCAGCGAATCCCCAGGCTCCATCGGCAATCACTCTCACGCTCATCCCGACCGATTCCGCGTCGGACGCGCTGCCCACTTTGCCGTTCTTTGTGGTCAGAGCGCGGCTGCGTTGCGCGACGACCCGCACATCTGCATAGCTCGCGCCTCGCAGCGCAGCAACGTTCAAAGCCCAGTTGGAAACGTGCTCCATGAGAAGAAATTCAATCTAACACAATCGGCTCGGGACCTGTTCACCGGTTCAACGTTCCGCGGGGGGAATCCAGCGCATCATCTAGCCGCACGCCTCGCTGTGATCAGAGTCACTGCCCGCAGACTCTATCCGCTCTCCAATGGGTACGTAGGACCAAGCCACGACGTCGGCAATCGCAAATCGCCTGCCGAAGGAGCGTTCACCTATGAGTATTTTCATTTCGGATGACCAGACCCATTCTCTGGCCGAGAGTTTTGCGGACACTTCCGAACATTACAGCCAACCGCCCGCCGATCCACAAGCCAGCAAGAAAGCTGACTTGGCCGGCCCCGGCATCGGCGACTATGCTGAACTCGAAAACATATTGCCCAGCGACTATCATCCACTGCTTACTCCGAAAGAAACCCAGAAAGCAATCTTCCACCTGAAGCGTTACATTGAAGATAACCTGTGCAAGGAACTCAGTCTGTTGATGGTTGAGGTCCCGCTGATCGTCGATGCGGAAAGCGGGGTCAACGACATGCTGGACCGCGATGGCTCCCGTACTCCTATTCAGTTCCACATTTCCAACGACCGCGACAAGCATCCTATCGACGCCCAGGTCGTACAGGCCGCCACCAAATGGAAGAGGATGGCCCTCAAGCAGTTCGAGTGCCGCCCTGGTGAAGGCATTTGCACCGACATGCGCGCCGTCCGCAAGGATTATTTCCTCGACCACGACCACTCCGCCTACGTCGATCAGTGGGACTGGGAGCGCTCCATCACTGACGAGCAGCGAAATCTGGATTTCCTCAAGACGATTGTGCGGAAAATCTGGAAGGTTCTGGTCGGAGCCGAGAAATTCGCGCAAGAGATGTTCCCCGAACTGCGCCAGCCGCGTTACCCCAACCTGCCCGAGGAACTCACGTTCCTGCATGCCGAGGAGCTTCTGACGATGTATCCAGACCTTCCCCGCAAGCGCCGGGAGACAGTCATTCTCCAAAAGTATCCCGCTGTGTTTATCGTGGGCATCGGTTGGCCGCTGAAAGACGGATACCCTCACGAGAATCGCGCCGCGGATTACGATGACTGGATAACCGATACCAGCAAGCAGACCCTGCGCGACACTCACGGTCTGAATGGCGACATCCTGGTCTGGAATCCGGTAACACAGCGTCGGCACGAACTCAGCTCGATGGGCATCCGCGTAAACGCCGAGACTCTTCGCAGCCAACTCGAGATGTCGGGCCTGCTCGAAAATCTCAAGTTCCCCTATCACCAGGCGATCATCAACAACCGACTGCCGCTCTCGATCGGCGGCGGCATCGGTCAATCGCGCACACTGATGCTTCTGCTGCGCAAGGCGCACCTCGGCGAGGTCAGCGTCACCGTGTGGCCGAAGGTATTAAAAGAGATGTGCGCGAAAAAGAACATCTTCGTGCTGGACTAGACTGAAGGGACATCAATAGGAAAGGGGCGGCGCAAGCCGCCTTTTCCCATTTGGGAACATCCCTTTAGATTTTCACAATGCAGAGTGACCACTGTCACAACTACCGATAACCACGGTCCCCTACGCTGAGTCGGGCAGATCATTCTCGCAGTGTTCGCATGACGGACCCACGAGATGACGGGCCCACAAGATGCTCCGCAGAATAAGACTCCCACGAACCCAGGCCCGCGGGGCCGAAACAATTTAGCCCAGCGCTTTTAGCGCTGGGTGCCAGCTCAGATTCCGACCAGTCCCGGAGGGACGACATAATGTCACACTCCTACTCCAGCAATCGCATCCATCTCATCTTCAGTACGAAAGAACGAAAACGCTGCCTCACCGATGACTTTCTACCGCAACTCTGGGCATATATGGCCGGCATTGCGCACAATCAAGGTTTCGAGGCAATGATCATCGGCGGGGTCAGCGATCATGTGCATGCCCTCCTGGTTCTGCCTCCAAGCCCGCCGCTGGCAAAGGCAGTTCAATTCCTCAAGGGCAGTTCGTCCAAGTGGATCAACGAAACCAATGCCACAAACGGGACGTTCGCCTGGCAGGAAGGATACGGTGCATTTAGCGTAAGTTCATCGCAAACTGCGGATGTCGTGCGTTACATCCAGAACCAGCACGCACATCACCAGAAGAAAAGTTTTGAGGAGGAGTTCGTCGAGTTCTTGAAGAGATACGGCGTGCCCTACGATCCGGCATACGTACTAGGTTAGGTGTATCGTCCCTCCGGGACTAGGTATTCCGCCTCACGACCACCCAGCGCTGAAGCGCTGGGCTAAATTGTTTTGTCCCTGCGGGACGGCTGCGGCAAAAACAGAGTCAGTTCCCTCTGCGAAGGGGCAACTCTACGGCGTCGCATGCGCCTCATCCAGCGCATTCCGCACTGCAAGCAACTCCTTCAACACTCCGCGCAGCTTGGTCGACTCTAACGCGTTTGCCCCGTCCGACTTCGCTTCCTTAGGATTGTCATGCACTTCCATAAACACGCCATCCACCCCGGCCGCCACCGCCGCGCGCGATAGAAGCGGGATGAACTCTGGCTGCCCGCCACTGGTCGCGGGGCCGTTCCCATCCGATTGCGACGACGGCAACTGCACGGAGTGCGTCGCATCGAACACCACGGGCGCGAACTTGCGCATGATCGCCAGCGACCGCATATCGACGACGAGATTGTTGTATCCGAAACTCGCTCCGCGTTCGGTGAGAAAAACCTGATTGTTGCCGGCATCGCGGCACTTCTCGACCGCATGCCGCATGTCCCACGGTGAAACGAATTGCCCCTTCTTGATATTGACCGGACGACCACTCAGAGCGGCCGCTACGACCAGATCGGTCTGCCGGCTGAGGAATGCTGGGATCTGCAAAACGTCTACGACTTCCGCCACCTGCCCGACGTCGGCTGCCTGATGCACATCGGTGAGCACCGGCACGTTCAGTTGATTCTTGATCTTCTTCAGAATCCGCAGGCCTTCCTTGATCCCCGGCCCGCGAAAACTCCGGATCGAGGTGCGATTCGCCTTGTCGTAACTCGCCTTGAAGATGAAAGGAAACCCGAGCGCCTTGGTGACGCCCTTGAGGATCTCCGCCATCCGAATTGCGTGCTCTTCACTCTCAATGACGCACGGCCCCGCGATGAGGAACAGGTTTCCCGATCCGACTTCGACATCACCGACTTTGAAACTCGCAGTCAAGAGCTACCGCCGCGCGACTTTCTCGGGGCGGGAATGAAACATTCTCCACCTCGGCGGAACTCTCTTTCTCCGCGCGGCGCTTTGACCCATATTCATAGGCCGCGCCCACAAAGGTGCTGAACAGCGGATGCGGCTCAAGCGGCTTCGACTTGAACTCAGGATGGAACTGGCAGCCGATGAAGTGCGGATGGTCCGGGAGTTCCACCATCTCGACGTAAGTTCCATCCGGCGTCGAACCCGAAATTCTCAGCCCGGCGGCCGTCATCGGCTCTTCGTATTCGCGATTGAATTCATAGCGATGCCGGTGCCGCTCGCTGATCTCCGTCTTGCCATAAATTTTGTGGGCCAACGTGTCAGGCTCGATTTTGCAGGGCCACGCGCCAAGCCGCATCGTCCCACCCAGTTCTTCCACTCCCCGCAACTCGCGCAATTTGTAGATCACGCGATGCGGCGTCGCCGGATCGAACTCGCTCGAATTCGCCTCGGCCAGTCCCACGACATTGCGCGCAAACTCGATGCACGCCGTCTGCATTCCGAGGCAGATTCCGAAGTATGGAACCTTGTTCTCGCGCGCGTACCGGATTGCGAGCAGCATGCCTTCGATGCCCCGCTTGCCAAATCCGCCCGGGACCAGAATCCCGTCGTAGCCTTCGAGTTGCGCCTCGTAGCTCTTGTCGCCAGTCTCGAGACCCTCAGCCTCAATCCAGTTCACCTGCAGCTTCAAATTGTGCGCCAGCGATCCGTGCACCAACGCTTCCTTCAGCGACTTGTACGAGTCTTCATATTCCACGTACTTGCCCACAATGCCGATCGTGACCGTGTCCTTCGGGTTGTAGACACGATGAACAATGTCCTCCCACTTCGACATCTCGCGATCTTTCGCTTCCATGTGCAGGTACTTCAGAACGAGTGTGTCCACCCCTTCATTGGCGAACACCAGCGGCACTTCATAGATTGAGGCGACATCTTTCGCCGTAATGACGGCCTCATCCGCGACGTTGCAGAAGAGTGCGATCTTCGACTTGATGTCTTTCGCCAGGAACCGGTCGGTGCGGCAAAGCAAAATGTCGGGCTGAATTCCAATGCTGAGCAGCTCTTTGACCGAGTGTTGCGTCGGCTTGGTTTTGAGTTCCTGGGCTGCCGCAATAAACGGAACCAGCGTGACGTGCACAAACAACGTGTGCTCGCGGCCCAATTCCTGGCGCATCTGGCGGATCGCTTCCATGAACGGCAGCGATTCGATGTCGCCGACGGTTCCGCCGATCTCCACGATCGCGACGTCCACGTCCTGCGCGACCTTCTTCATAGCGGCTTTAATCTCATTGGTGACGTGCGGAATCACCTGCACTGTCTTACCAAGGTAGTCGCCGCGCCGCTCCTTGGCGATGATCTGCTCGTAGAGGCGTCCGGTGGTCCAGTTGTTATCGCGAGAAAGTTTGGCGTGCGTGAAGCGCTCGTAGTGGCCCAGGTCGAGATCGGTCTCGGCGCCGTCGTCGGTCACAAAAACCTCGCCGTGCTGAAACGGCGACATCGTCCCCGGATCCACGTTCAGATACGGATCAAACTTCATCAGGTTGACCTTCATACCGCGGCTTTCCAGCAGGCATCCAATCGACGCCGCGGCCAATCCCTTGCCAAGTGAAGACACAACTCCGCCCGTTACAAAGATGTACTTCGCTGGCATCTCTTCCTCGCTTTAAATTGTTTTTGAAAAATGGTGCAGGTGGGGTGCACGAGTCAATTATGGCAGAACTGCCCTGTGGAAAGAAACGAAAGAATCACGCGCGTTGACTATCTGCGCAATGTCGGCGAGAATAATTGAGGTTCTCCGGAGACAGATCGTAGTGTCCCCCAAAAAGTGGGCCTGTGGCGCAGCTGGGAGCGCGCTTCCATGGCATGGAAGAGGTCGTCGGTTCGATCCCGACCAGGTCCACCAAATCTCCCAACAACTTAGACGGGGCGAGTGCCCGCGACCGTGGCGTTTGTGTCATGGTTTGTGTCATAACCTGCCGTTTTGGTGCTCACAGCAAGGGCTTCCATCGCTGTCCGCTTCGCTTCCATCCGCACGTGGCTGTACCGCTCCAACATGCGACGGCTTACATGTCCGGCAATCGCCATGATGGTTGAATCCGACGTGCCGTTCTCCGCAAGCTGGGTAGTGGCGCAGTGGCGCAAATCGTGGAAGCGGAAACCGGGAAGGCCCGCTTTCTTCGTCAGCGTCCTCCAAGCTGTGCGCCAGCTCTTCAGGTGACGGTTCGGGTCAAAGGCCGTGACGTTGTAGTCGATCACTCTCTTGCCACTGAACGTGAACTTGGGGAAGAACGCGGCAAAAACGTATGCGATGGCTCTACCGTGCCAAAGCCTTCCGCCCTCCGGCGAAGCCTCGCAAGCGCCGAGAGAGCCACATCCGTAAGAGGGACCACAGGTTTACCCGCAGCCGTCTTTGACGTGCGAATCGTCAAAGAGCGAGCGAACAGGTCCACGTCGCACCATTGCAGCCCTTTCAACTCGCAGCCTCTTGCAGTGGTGTTCAGGCAGAGGATCGCAGCAAGGTAGGCCGTTTCCCATTCGGGCCGCATAACAGCCGTTTTGAGAAGCCATTGCTTTTCTTCCTCAGTGATAGCCCTCCCGATGGTGCTCGGCTCTCTGAGTGGCCTTATGTCGTCCGCAACACGCGCCCAGAGCTTCGCCCGCTTGAGGATGCGACGCAAGATGCCCAACTCTGCGTTTAGAGTGGCGGGGCCGACACCCTGATCCGCCCTCCATGTCCGGTAATCGGTGACTCTTTTCGCCGTGATTGCTTTGAGAACATCCTGTTTGAAGTAGGTCCGCAGTTGAACCAAGAGTTGTTTTTCCTTGGCTTGACTGGCATTTGCCAGCTCCAGTTTCCTACCGCTCACGTAGTCGTCAGCTGCCTGTCCAAACGGCAGACGGGCGAGAGCGCTGGAGTCATGCGTCAGCTTCCCTTCGGAAGCTTCCGTGATGAGTTCTTTCTCTTTGGATTGCGCTTCCCTCCAGTCCCTTGTTCCAAGAGACTGCCGGAAGCGCTGACCGTTGACAACAAAGTGGCAGTGCCACATTTTTCCTCGTTTGACGAGAGCCATCTTTGAAACCTCCTAGTCAGTTGATTTGTGTTTCCCGCTGAAGGTGTGTGCCAGCGAGACCGTTGCACTAAGGCGCAAACGATATCTGCCCGCACTGACCGAGTTTGATCCGGACAACACCTGGAGTCCGGTCGGCGAATAATCGGGAAAAAGTAACGGGAAGATGAGACTGGAAGCGTTGCCTCTTCATTCGAGATCACTGGCTTGTTAATCGCCGCCCGTCAACTCTGCCAGTCTGGGCACTCGACCGGTGCGCGTTAAGGATAATCAGCGAAGTTAGGAGGCTACCGATGCGCCGATTCAACACGAGTTTTGCTCTTCTCCTGCTGAGCCTGGTGACTGTCTGTGGTTGCGAGGGCTTGGTTCCACACGACACGTCGAGCCTCTTGATCCCGAGATTTCGGCGGTCGGAGATCCTCGGCTTCGTCGCCGGCTTTGGAACGACCTTTGCGGCGGTGCCGGACTTGATCGCAATGCTCAGGCGTCGCTCCAGCGCGAG
Organism: uncultured Acidobacteriaceae bacterium; assembly: GCA_963786095.1. GTDB lineage: Bacteria > Acidobacteriota > Terriglobia > Terriglobales > Acidobacteriaceae > Sulfotelmatobacter. Next base: position 693,956 of record CAWAXV010000021.1, read on the forward strand.
TATGAACCCACGAATAGTGGCGATCATGGGGGTTTTTCAGATCCTCTGGCTCTACTACGGTCTGTTGATTGCGTCACGACCGGTAATCGCATGGAACGTGATCGCGGTGTTCATCAATTTCTCAAGCGTCGGCTCATACCTTCATTTCGTGCGGAAGGAAAAATGGAAGCGAACAACGTGAGCAAGTGACATTTGCCGTCGCGAGCAGTGACAGGATAACCACAGACTGAAAAGGCTAGAATCATTACGAATTATTCGCCGACCAGAACAGTTGAAATGTTCGCGTGTGGTTGCAACGTCGATTTCGCAACAGGCTCACGTGCGTGGCGCAGAATCGGCAAAACAGTGCTGGAATTGACAGTTGACAGGGCACCTCACGGAAATGAAACTGCTCCCGAGGAAGTTTCCCTCTGCGTTGACTTATGTCGAATCTCAGGATTCTATTCGCTGCCATTTCTGCGATCGTACTGTTCCTGTACGGATTGGAGGCGTTCAGTGGCGAGATCCAGGCGCTTGGCGGTGAGACACTCCGAAAATGGCTAGGCCGCCTCACTGGTAGTCGCTGGCGGGGGGTGGTGCTGGGCACCATTGCGACTGCGATCATTCAATCCAGCAGTGCCGTTACGTCGCTGACTGTGGCGTTAGTAGACGCCGGCGCTATGACGCTCCGCTCCAGCCTAGGCGTTTTGCTTGGGGCAAACATTGGGACGACTTCAACGGCGTGGCTGGTTTCGCTCAAATTGACCGGGATCGGACCTTTCTTCATCGTTCTCGGTACCGTGCTGAGCGCAATTCCAACGCGCTTCAAGGTGCTGGGCAAAACTGCTTTCTATTTTGGGTTCATTTTTTTCAGTCTTGATCTGGTGAGCTACACCCTGAAACCTTTGGCCTCAAGCCCACTCTTCGCGGAGGTACTGAGTCGATCGAACACCCCGCTGAGGGGCGTTCTGGCAGGAATGGTCATTACCGGAATCGTCCAGTCGAGTAGTATCACGACCGGCATTTGCATTCTTCTCGTGCAGCAGAGCATTTTGCCGGCAACAGCGGCGATTCCCATCGTGATCGGCGCCAACATCGGGACGACGGCGACTGCACTCGTGGCCAGCATCAAGATGCAGAAGACTGCACGGCAGGTAGCGTTGGTAAATCTAGCCTTTAACACCTTCGGGGTCGTGCTGTTCCTTCCGTTTCTTGGATGGTTCGCGGCAAAGGTAGTAGACTTTGCGGGCGAACCCGGCAAGGCAGTGGCGTGGGCACAACTGATCTTCAACCTTGTGATGACCTTGGCAGTCCTGCTCTTGCTTCGAATCTTTCAGCGTCGCATGGAACAGTTCGATTCCACGCGGGCGCCAGCCTCAGTATCATCTACGGCTCTGCGCTGAGCTGCCCCTTGGCAGTTCTCCAAGCAATTCTTCTGAGTTGAGCGAGATACAAAGGAGCGACCGTCCGCAGCGGGAGGAGGTGGCTTATCGGCTATTTGACCGAATAGCCCTTGGAATCAATGCAGGCTGAAAATGCCCTGCGAAAGGTATCTAGGGTTTGCTGCTGTTGAGCCTGCCCCTGTTGTTGGGCTTGCTGTTCTGCCTGCTTGTTAGCTTTCGTTTGCTGTCGACGACCCCGGACTGCACCCGCCGTCGCTCCGACTGCGGCGCCGGTGCCCGCGTCGCCAGCGATTGCGCCAACGGCTGCGCCACCAGCCGCTCCGCCTGCAGCACCTTTTGCTGCCCCTCCCTCCTTTTTGTCGGGCTCCTTCGGGGCAGGAGGAGGAGCGGTTGGATCAATCCCAGTCTGCTGCTGAGCACCGGCATAACAAGAATTCTGGCTGCGTGCGTTGCGAAAATCAAGAACGTAGAAGCCCTCGGGAGTCTTATGATCCCCCTGCCTCGCCTTCGGCCCCACTGGGTCGCCACCCAGCGCGACCTTATAAGTTTAACGACTTTCCCCTGGCTGAGCAGTTGCAACACGTGCTCCTTCTTGAGCACTACCACCCGATCCACGGGATGGACAGGCCTCGCAGCCTGTGCCCCAGCCAACAAGCACACCAACCCTACCGATAAGCGAGTTAGAATCCGAATTTGCACTCTTGGATTTAGACACCGCGGCGGAAGAGAATGCTACGCTTTAAAAGCATGCTGAACCTCAAGTGGCAATCTCCACCATCTCCGCGCCATCCCACGATATCCGCGCGAAACTGTTTATATTTCGTTCTAATAGCATTCTTTTTCTCGATTCTGTTTGTGAGCCCGGCCTCCGCCGCAACATGGACTGTCAGCTCCCAGCCCACTCGCCTGATCAACGGCGCCCCGGTTCTTTTTCAGGTGAAACCAACTACGAAACTTGAATCCCTCACCGGCACATGGCTCGGCCATCACCTCACTTTCAGCTACAATGCGACCGCGAAGACATGGTTCGCTCTGGCGGGCGTAACCTTCGACACAACTCCGGGCCAGTACGCACTCGACGTGACCGGCACGCGCACCGCAAGCAGCTCGCCGCTTACCTTCTCACGTAAATTCTCCGTCACCGCGGCGAACTATCCCAAGATCAAAGTTCAGCTCTCCGTAGAAAAGAAATTTACTGAGCCCTCTCCCGAGCAGCAGGCCCAGATCGCCGAGGGGGTCAAAGTGAAGGAGGACTATCTAAATCGCGTCACTCCCGAACGCGAATGGCGCGGCAACTTCGCGGCACCGGTCGATGCCGCCACGTCCGACGTGTTCGGCTCCCAGCGCATCTTCAATGGCGTAGCCCAGCGCCCGCACCTCGGCCTGGATTACCGCGTCCCCACCGGAACTCCGGTCGCGGCACTGAACGACGGCAGTGTGTTGCTAGCGCGCTTTCTTTATTTCGAAGGAAACTGCGTCGTCATCGACCACGGCCAGGGACTCCTCACCCTCTACTTCCATCTCTCCGAATTCAAAGTGAAGGAAGGCGATGTCGTGAAACGTGGTCAGGAAATTGGCCTGAGCGGAGGCACCGGACGCGCCACAGGTCCGCATCTTCACGTCGCCGTACGTTGGCAGGGAACGTATCTCGATCCCGCACGGCTGTTCGAGTTGCGTCTGCCCTAGAACGCTGTTGACGCTTGACGGACGCTCTACTTCGGCATAATGACGACTTCATCCTTCGGCAGGCCGTCCAGCGTGCCCTTATCGATTCCGAGGTGCGCCAGAACGAGTTCCGGCGGTGTGTGCGTAAGCCATTCCGAGAGAGCGAGGTCCTGATAGACATTGCTCTTGAACATCTCGAGAAACTTCAAGTCGGTGTCGCCGGTGTTCTGTACGTAATGCGGCAGCGTCTTCTGAACGTAGCCAACGTCTCCCGCTTGAAAATCCATGGTTCGCGCACGGCCACCGGTGGCGAACACAGTCATTTTTGCGGACCCACTCATGTAGAACTGCCATTCGTCCGCATTGGGATGCCAGTGCAGCTCGCGTATACCTCCGGGATGGACGGTGACAATCGCCGCGGCAATCGTGGTCGACACCTTGAACTTGGTCGAATCGATGATCCGCACTTCTCCGCCCTGGGTGCGCTTCGTAATCGGTTGCTGTGCCGTACGAAATGCAAATTCCTGAGACGAAGCGCCCAGGGAGCCATTCGCTGCCCTCTGATCGTCAGCCAGCGGACCAGGAACCGCGGCCTGGAAAATGAACTTCTCCCGCCGGGGCATTTTCTCCATCGCCTGCTCGCTCAGCCCGAAGTTTTTCGCCAGCACGTCATGAGGCGTGTGCGCCATCCAGTCCGTCAGCAGCACGGTCTCGTACTCTGAGAAATTGCCATCGTCGAACACCAGCAGAAATTCCGCGCCGTCGGGATTCAATCCCTGAATGGAATGGGGAATCCCCGTGGGAAAGTACCAAAGATCGCCCTCGGTCACATCGCTGACAAAGCTTTTGCCGTCCAAATCAATCGCCGTGATCCGCGCGTTTCCGTAAAGCATAATGGCCCACTCGGCCGCCGTGTGCCAGTGCAGCTCGCGAACGCCTCCTGCCGTCAATCGCATGTCGACGCCGGCAATCGACTTCGATACCGGGAGCTCCCGCACCGTCACTTCGCGCGACCATCCACCCTCCTGCATCCGTTTGTGCGCGATTCCAAAGGGATACTTAAACGTCGGCACACCGCCCGCATCCGTGGGCGGTGGCAGGAACGAGTCTGGATTTTGGCCATCCAGCGCGGCGTTGCCGGGACCGGGCGCACTCGAGCTTCGATCGTTCTTCGTTGGGTAGGTTTTTTGTTCCTGGCCAGCGGCATTCGCCGCCGACAGCATTCCGGCAGCCGCCAGGGCCGCCGATCCCATTCCTAGAAATCCACGTCGCGAGAGTGTGTCCTTATGCGCGTCGTCGCTCACAAGATTCCCTTCTTTAGAACGTTTTCTTTTGATTTTAAATCAGGCCGCGCCACCCGATACCCGGCTCCGCACCGCACCTCGCGCTCCGTCGCGCAGAAGATCATGAATCTTATCTTTCAAGCCCAGGTTGCGAATCAGCCGGTGCAAGTAATTCGGATGCACGCCCAGTATCCCCGCCGCCTCGACGTAGTTTCCCCGTGTCTGCTCGACGGCGTCAAGAATCAGTTGCTTCTTCAACCGCATTACATTGGCATGATACTTCCCATCGGCCACATCCGCCGATGGAGCCTGCTCCAACAACGACTCCGGCAAGTCCTCGAGCAACACCATATCTGACGATCCCATCACCAGCGCCCGTTCGATAGCATTTTCCAGTTCGCGCACGTTGCCGGGCCACTCGTAATTCACCAGAGCCGCCATGGCTTCGCGCGATACCGGTCGCGGCTTCACTTTGCATCGTTTCGCATATTTCTGCACGAAATGCCGCGTCAGCATCGGAATATCTTCCTTGCGCTCGTGCAGTGTCGGCATGGTCACCTTGACTACCGCCAGCCGATAATACAGGTCTTGCCGGAATTGCCCGAGGCGCACGGCTTCGCTCAAGTCGCGATTCGTCGCAGCGATCAAGCGAATATCCACTTTGATCGTATGCGTGCTGCCCACGCGTTCGAATTCGCGCTCCTGCAGGACGCGCAACAACTTTACCTGCAGTGCCGGAGCCAGTTCCCCAATCTCATCCAGAAACACTACACCGCCATCGGCCACTTCAAGACGGCCTTTCTTCTGGCTCGAGGCACCCGTAAACGCTCCACGCTCATGGCCGAATAGATCGCTCTCCAGCAAAGACTCGGGAATCGCGGCGCAGTTAATCGCCACAAAGGGCTTGTTGTTACGAGGGCTGTTGCGATGCAGCGCACGCGCAGCCAGTTCCTTGCCCGTGCCGCTTTCACCCTCGATCAGCACAGTCGAGTCTGTCGGCGCGGCCTTGCTTAGGAACTGGTAAATCTCCTTCATCCGCGCGCCTTCGCCAACCAGGCTCTGTTCCTGGCTGATCTCTGTCGTGAGCCGCTGATTCTCCTGCTCTAGCCATTGCACGCGCCGCGCGTTGTCTAGCGCCACCGCGGAAATTCCCGCGATCGCCGCCACTAGCTGCAGATGATCTTCGTGAAAACGGGTGCTGGCACTCGTGCTATCGAGATAAATGCACCCGATCACCCGCTGAAACACCGTCAGAGGTACGCACAACAGCGAGCGCACTTCCGACACCGCGAGGCTCTCCACATCACGCAGTTTCCCGCCAGGTACATCGCCACCCAGAATCGCGACGTTCTCCTTCATCACCTGACGGGCAATGGTGCGGCTCACACGAACGAGCTGCGCGGCACCCGCCTGCCGCGTCCGTGCATAGAGCGCGCTGAAATCCTGCGTTGTGCCCTCAGCCAGCAGAATCGCTCCACGGCTGGCCGGCACCACTTCAAAAATCAAGTCCAGCAATTGAGCTTGCAACTCTTCCAGATCGCGAATCGCGTGCACCACTCGGCTGATCTTCAGCAGCGCACTCAGATTGCGCGCTACCTGCGAAGTCGCCGGCAGCTCGCGCAGCAGACGGTCCGGCTGCAGATACACCACTTCTTTGGGGTGAATCAGGCGAGTCTCAGCCGTTGGATGGCTGTCATCGAACTCTACGCGGCTGGCAGGAGCGGCGCGGTCTTCCTCTTCCAGTAAGAACAGGAACGACGAGTCTCCGATCGCGATCTCGTCTCCGTGGCGCAGCCATTGTTCTTTCACAGGCAGGCCGTTCACCACGGTGCCGTTGCGACTGTCCAGATCTTTGATCTGAAAGCGTCCGTCTTCATCCCGCCGCAGCAGGCAATGTTTGCGCGATACCGAGGGATCGACCACTGGCACCGCGTTGGTGGGATCGCGGCCAAGGGTTACTTCTCCCTCGGGCAACGGAATGGTTGATTCCTTTAAGGGTCCGGCCATGACCAAGAGTCTAGGGTGCAATCGGGGTCTCCCACTCCGTGCAGAACTTCTTATCACAGCTGCGGGCGGAAATGCATGCTCGGCTTTCCGCTTTTCCAATATCCGAACGGTTAGCCAGACTATCCGTTCGGATAGTCTTTCGAGCGCTCGATGGATGGTTATGGTGTGTGCGACATCGCCGCGGAAACAATGCCAAGCAATTGTAAACAATACGTTTATTTTGGTGCGAGTGCGACAATCTTCTATCGATGGAAAGATTGGAATTCGGCATGCAATCAAGAAAAATGCGGATTCTCGGCAAAAGCGACGGGGGAAGCGCTTTCGATTAGTTCTCGCCGAGATCGCTGGTCAGAAGCTCGGGGGACCCCCTCATCGGGCTTCTGATCTTTTTTATTGCCCGAGTATTGGCCGACGAAAGGCGCACGCTCTAAAGCTTCTTAACCCTCTCACCCTGCTACGGCTTGGCTCTGCGTAACCTGCTCCGTCGTCGACACTGCGATCCCATCCCGATAGCTGACTGATCTGCCGGAAATCGCGGGCACTCGTTCCCCAGGCACCAGAATCCCCACCAAGTTCAGCGGATCGGCCGCCGACACCGTCACCGTCTCCCCGCTCAGCGGCAAGCCCCTCATTGCCCGCACCGACTCGACCGCGACTGGTAAAGCGAACTGTTCGCCCAGGAATCCATCCACAAACCGCCCGCCGCGAATCTCCCCACGATCTTCGAGCCGCCGGAAACCCATCAGCAACTCGCGCCACGGCGGCAAGTTCGACTCGCGCGCCAGCAAGTCGCGAATCACAATTCCATACCGCCGCAGCAGCATCCAGCACGCAGCCTCGACCGCCCGTGGACGCTCTGCCGCCACATCCGCATGCAGCAGCGCCCACCGCCCCGAACTATGCCGCGGACGCGTACTCTTCCCGCTTCCCTGCCCCGCGCGACGCTTCGGATCAATCAACGATCGCAGGTTGTCGAACCCGTCCGCGGTTACCAGCCCGGCGGCAACCAGTTCCCACAAGGCAGTCTCAATTTCCGCCTTCAGCTTGCCAGTGCCGCGCACGATGTCAGCGAAGAACGAAGCACCCCGCTGCCGCAGGAACTCGAGCACCAACTGCGCTCCGTGGCCGACTCCACGTGTCTCGGCTTCGTCGCCGGCAGTGTGCCGTGGAATCATCCAGTCCGCTTCTTCGCGCACGAAAAACGTAATCGGAGCGACGCTCGTAGGAATCACCCGTCGCTGCCGGGGTCCGGCAACTCCATCCGCGGAATCTCCGGGCTTCGCTCCACCCGCGTCGATCATCGCCGGATGCGGCGACAACCTTCCCCATCCCACCGCTCCGGTCAGGCAAAGTTGATCCAGCCACTTCGGATCGTAGTCAGCAATCCGCCGCGCCAGCACCTGCCGCTCCCACGCGTTCGCTGGAATCTCAAATCCCTGCAACTGCTGCAAGACTTCGAGCGTCCCACGCTCTCCCGCGACTTGCGCTCCCGGAGTCACATGCTGCCATCGCATCAGCCAGCGCATGAATGCCGCTGCCGTGACCGGCTCAATCTGCTTGCGCAGCATCCCAACGGTCAGCCGGTGAATCCGCGCCAGCAACCGCCGCTCACACCATTCGGTCTCTTGTGTAGGGACAGCAGCGCCAGTGAAGTTGCCCCGCAGCACAGTCCCGCTGGCTTCCATCCGCAGCATCGCCTTCTCGATATCGGAAGCCGGCAGGCCAAGCATCTCCCCAAGCTCTGATGCCGTGGCCGGCCCGAGATGCGACATCCACCCGGTGACCAGCGTGAGCAAAGCGTCGTCGCGGGAAACCTGCGAACTCTCCACATCAGCCAAAGCCTGCACAAACTCAGCGGCTGGAAACAGCGCCGCAAAACTCCGAGCTCGCTCAGCCGCGACCCAGTATCGATGTCCATGAACCGAGGCGATCCCCGCTCGTCCCTCGGTCAGCAACCTTTCAAAAAGTCTGCCCCAATCGGCAGTGCTCGTGGAGTGGCGAACGCCCTCGTCCGCCCGGCCGGGCAAAGCTTGCCCCTCCGGCAGCGCCACCAGCGTGTGCAGCACATCATGCAACTCGTCCGCATCCCGCACATCGGGCCAGGCTTCTTCCCGCACCTGCGCGATCGCCGCCGCGATCCAGCCCGCCCACTTCCTCCAGCACCGACTCCGGCAGCACCCGCCGCATCTTGACCGCACGCGCCCGCCGCTCCTCCAGCGGCGCGTCGTCCAGATAGGCATACGGATTCGCATTCAGAATCTCGTGCGAGAACTGCGAGGGCACAGGCGTATCCACCGCCATCACGCGAATCTCTCCCGATGCCATCCCGCGCAGCAGCGACTTCAATCCCTCCACATCCATCGCCTCGGTGAGCACATCCTTCATCACTTCGCCCACCAGCGGATGGTCCGGAATCTTCCGCTCGCCCTCGATGTTTTCAAAGCAGGCGGCCGCATCGGGAAACACCGACGCCAGCAGATCATCCGACCGCATGCGCTGAATCTGCGGCGGAACTTTCTTGCCATTCTGAAAACGCAACAGCGCCAGCGCCCGGTTCGCATCCCAGCGCCAGCGCGTGCCAAAAATCGGAGAGTCCAGCGCCGCCTGCTCCAGAATCGGCTGCACCGTGTCGGCCTGCAGGAAATGAAAGACATCGCCCAGCGGAAAACTGTGCTGCTCGGCCAGCGCGATGTTCAGCCCGTTGTCGGTGGCCGCCGCCTGCAACTCAAAATTGAATCCCACGCAGAAGCGCTTGCGCAGCGAGAGTCCCCACGCCTTGTTGATCCGCCCGCCGAACGGCGCGTGGATCACCAACTGCATCCCGCCGCCTTCATCGAAAAATCGTTCGGCGATCACCGTCGTCTGCGTCGGCACCGCGCCCAGCACGGCACGACCTTGCAGCACATATTCAATCGCCTGCTCCGCGCCGGAATCATCCAGCCCACATTCTTCCTTTAACCAGCTCACTGCCGCGGCGACTTCGGGTTGCGTCGCCGAAAATCCAACCGGCGAGGTGCGCGGCAGCATCTCGCTGATCTTTTCCCGCAATTCGCCGACATGCGCCGACAATTCCTGCGTCCGCGCCGGAGCCTCGCCCCGCCAGAACGGCACGCTCGGCGGCGCTCCATGCGCATCCTGCACCAGCATCCGACCCGCATTGGTCTCGATGCGATGAATCATCCACGACGTGTTACCCAGCAGCATGATGTCGCCGCGATTGCTCTCGACGGCGAAGTCTTCATCGACCGTGCCAACGACCACGCCATCGGGCTCGGCAACCACGGTATAGAGAGAGTTGTCCGGAATCGCGCCGCCGCTGGTGATCGCCGCCAGTCGCGCCCCACGCCGCGCCCGCAGCTTCCCATTCACGCGGTCGCGATGCACATAGGCCCCATACCGTCCGCGCCTCGCGGCGATTCCTTCCGACAACATTTCGAGAATCGAATCAAAGGCTTCGCGCTTCAGCTCGCGATACGGATACGCCTGGCGCACCAGCGCAAACATCTCATCCTCGTCCCACTCTTCTGCCGAGCACGCCGCTACAATCTGCTGCGCCAGCACATCGAGTGGGGCCTCAGGAATGATCAACCGGTCGAGATCCCCATGCTTGATCGCCCGCACCAGCGCCGCGAGTTCCATCAAATCATCGCGAGTCGTGCAGAAGAATCGTCCCTTCGGCACCGCACCGCGCCAGTGTCCCGACCGCCCCACCCGCTGCAGCGCCACCGCAATCGCCCGCGGAGAATTGATCTGCACGACCAGATCAACGGTGCCCACGTCAATTCCCAGTTCGAGCGATGCCGTCGCCACCAGCACCCGCACCTGGCCTTCTTTCAACTTCTTTTCCGCCGCGAGCCGCAGCTTGCGCGACAGACTGCCGTGATGCGCCGCAACGTTCTCTTCGCCGATGCGCTCGCCCAGATTCATGGCACAAGCGCTCCGCCATCCGCCGCGTATTCACAAACACCAGCGTCGACCGATGCTGCTCGACCAGACTCCACGAGCCGGTCGTAAATCGTGTCCCACATTTCATTCGACGCCACCGGCCCCAGCGGCATCGGCGGCACTTCGATCCGCAAGATCAAGCTTCCGCCTGTGCCCAATGTCGACAATGACCGGATCGGGTCGACCGCTCCCGGTCAGAAAATGCGCCACCTCCTCAATCGGCTTCTGCGTCGCCGACAATCCAATCCGCACCGGAGGCTTGTAAGTAAGGGCCTCCAATCGCTCGAGAGAAAGCGTCAAATGCGCACCGCGCTTGTCGTCCGCGACGGCATGAATCTCGTCGACGATCACCGTCTCAACATCGCGCAGAATCGCGCGACTCCGATCCGCAGTCAGCAGAATGTAGAGCGACTCTGGCGTCGTGACCAGAATGTGCGGAGGCCGCTTCAGCATCGCCCGCCGCTCGGGCGCGAGCGTGTCGCCCGTGCGCACAGCGGTGCGAATCTCCGGCATCAGCAACCCGCGCTCGCCAGCCAGCGCAAGAATCTCGCCCAGCGGCATCTCCAGATTTTTCTGGATGTCGTTGCCCAGCGCCTTCAGCGGCGAAACGTAGAGCACTTCTGTGCGATCCGACAGATCGCCCGCCAGGGCCTTGCGCACCAGCCGGTCGATGCAAGCTAGAAACGCCGCCAGAGTTTTGCCCGACCCGGTGGGCGCCGAGATCAGCGTCGTGCGCCCAGCGAGAATGTGCGGCCACCCCTGCTCCTGCGGCTCGGTGGGCGTCCCAAACTTCCGCACAAACCACTCCGCGACGAGAGGGTGGGCCCAGGCCAGGGAAGCAGGAAGGGACTGCATCGGGGTATTCTAGTCCCGATTCGCTGGCTTCGTAAATTGTTCGCCTTATAAACCCTCCTTTTGACAAAATGTATGAGTTAATGTAATATCATTCATATTCATATCCTGGGGGTTGGATTTGTGAAAGTCGCTGACGAAGTCTGGACATCAGTCGCTCTTCTTCACAAGGAGAATCCGGAAAGAGCTGATTTCTCCGTCGAGGAAATCAAAACCCGGGCCAGACGCGAAAACTGGCGCATCAGACCGGGCTTCGGCGTTCATGCCTCATACCACTGTTTGGCGAACAAACCCGCGAACCCAGCAAATCATCGAATGCTCTATGAGGACTCGCGCGGACGAAAGAGGTTGTATCGCCCGGGCGATCCGTGTCACGCCGAGCGCGAGACGGGAAAGATCCATCCCGACAGGCAGGACCTTCTGCCCGCATACCAGTCCTTAGTCGATTGGTACGATACGATTTACTCCAAACAATCGGCCTCGCTATCTCCGACGCCAGTGACCGTTCCGCACCAATTTCCATCGCATACAAGCACCGCCAACGAGGATTTGCTGAGCTCCAACCAAATGCGCTCGGGAACCGCCTTCGTTGGACCCGGAGGAACGGTTGTCCTGCCGCTGTATTTGCAGCAGGAACTGAACCTGAAGGAAGGTTCCTGTCTTAGCATCTACCGAGACAAGGATCATCTTGTCGTCCTTCCGATCACCGAGGAGTTCATCCGCAGCCTCCGCGGCTCCCTTAAGGACTACCCGCTGCTGGAAGACCGCGAGCGCGAACATCGCATTGAGAAACAACGATGAAAAGTTTCGTCCTGGATGCGAGTGCAGCGATTGACTATGTGCAGAGTGGCCCCGGAGCTAACAAGATGGAACAGTTACTGGCAGATTCGATCCGCCAGCAACTGCGTCTGCTCATTTCTGTTCTCCACCTCGCAGAGGTTTACTATCTGACGTGGCAGAGGGCGGGAGAGGAGAGGGCGCGTCAGACTGTCTCCACCTTTTCACGATTGCCTGTTCAGATCATCCCAGTCGATCTTTCTCAAGCCCTCAGAGCGGGTGAACTGAAAGCAGTGCACAAGATTCCTTATGTCGATTGCATTGCCGCTGCGCTCGCTCTGCAACAAGGCGCCACGCTGGTCACCGCAGACCGCGATTTCGAGAAGCTCGGCCGGCACTTCCCCATTTTGTGGCTCTTCCGTCCCTGAGTCTCCACTAAACCGAATGCTAAAATCTCCCCAATGCCCAAACTCTCCGCCCAAGCCCGCGCCCGTAAGATCAAACTCCTCCTCTTCGACGTCGACGGCGTACTCACCGACGGGAAACTCTTCATCTTCCCCGCCCCGCCGGGCACGGGAAAAAGCGTCCTCGACGGCAAGGCCGAAGAACAATCCGCCAAACACGGCGGCCAGGGCGGATTCGGCCTCACCAGCCAAAGCATGATCGAGGCCAAGGGATTCCACGCACACGACGGCACCTCGATCTCACTCGCCCGCCTCGCTGGCATCAAGACCGGACTCATCACCAAGCGCATCTCCGAGACTGTCGCCCTGCGCGCTCGCGACCTAAAGCTCGAATATGTCCGCCAGGGAATTCAAGACAAGCGCACCGCATTCGAAGAGATCGTAAAAGACGCTGGCCTGAAGCTGGAGGAAGCCGCATTTGTCGGCGACGACGTCATCGATCTCCCCGCCATGCGCGCCGGAGGCCTGTCTATCGCCGTGAAGAATGCCCGCGCGGAGGTCAAGAAAGAAGCCCACTACATCACGCCCCACGCCGGCGGCGAAGGTGCCCTCCGCGATGCGGTAGAGTTCATCCTCAAGGCCCAGGGCAAATGGAAGAAGATCGTGGAAGCCTACATCAGCGAACGGGGCCCCACCGTCCAATAAGACCGCAGAGGAGTGAGAGGATCAGAAAAACTAGAATAGTTCTCGCCAAGAACGCCCGCAGGCGGTAAAATCTCTGAAATCCTGTAGGTCCCCCCTGATTATTGTGTCGTGACTTGATTTTTGGCTTAGCCAATTTGGGCTGGCTAATTTTGGGCTGTCTAAAACAAAAACCCACCGGATGCTTGCTTGGGGCGTGCTCGGGTCAGCATCCGATGGGCTACCGTTTCTCCTTACTCACCCTGTTGTTTTCAGGAGTATGTAAGAAAATTAAACACCCGAACTCCAAGAAGTTCCGTCTAATTTTGTAAAGCTTTGTAAAAGATTCACTGACACAAAGGCGAACTCTTTACATCAGCGCATATAGGTTCCCATCCGCGCTTCCCACGTACACTACACCGCCCACAACGACCGGCGACGATAGAATCGATCCCATGCTCATCACTCGGTCCACACCCGCGACCATATCATCAAAGAAATCAGACCGATAGAGTGCCTCCTCGTTGGGCGTGCCATCCGCCTTCGTATAAGCGGGCCCGTTTTTCTTCGACCCCTCGGTCTCAAAGCTCCACCTCGTTTTTAGGTCTGCCAAATCCACCGCCATCAATTTTCCCTGAGTGGTTCCAAAGTACAGCGCGGCCCCTGCGATCGCCGGAGACGAATACAGATACCAATGATTGAAATTCACCGAGTGTTCGACTTGACCTGATTTCGCATCGAGCGCATACAACAGGCTCGAATCCGAAGTTACGAAATAGACCTTTCCTTCTTTCACCGCGGGCGATGACACGACCCACGAGCCCTTATTCCCATATACCCATTTCTTTTCTCCACTACTCGCATCGAGGGCATAGAAATTGGAATCGCGGCAGCCGAAATACACGATCCCTCCAGACACCGACGCCGACGACTGGATGCCAACCTGATTGTGAGTGTCATGATCTTCGCCGGTCTTGAATTTCCACTTCTCCCGGCCCGTCCCAGCCTCGATCGCGTAGAAGTAGCTGTCCCAACTGCCAATGAAGACCGTGTCGTTCGCGATCGCCGGAGACGCATGCACCACATCTCCGGTCTTGAAGGTCCAGTTCAGCTTCCCCGACTGTGCGTTGAGCGCATAGACGTTCCCATCGCCGCTGCCGAAGTACACTGCTCCCTTCCAAACCACTGGAGAAGAAAGATAGCAGTCAAACGGATCCGGCATCGTCTCGGCCACTGGCTGGACACCATGCAGGTGCTTGCCCGCAAATCGCCGCTCTCCTTTCGTCTGGAACTTCCACTTCAGCACGCCACTCGTCGCATCCAGCGCATAAAAATTGCCGTCGTATGCCCCGAAGTACACAATCCCACCCGACACTGCTGGAGACGATGGCACCCGGCTCTTGGCGTCGAACTTCCATTTCTGCGCACCCGATTCCGCGTCGATCGCATACAAATTCCCATCCGTGCTTCCCACGTAAATAACTCCGCCCACCACGGCAGGAGAGCCAATCACCATGCCGCCGGTGTGGAACATCCACTTGACCTTGCTGAATTGCGCGACCCCAGCCGCGTCATACACGCCGCTATGCTGCGGGTTTCCCCGAAACATTGGCGCATCTTGGCTGAACGCTGGCGTGTAAAGGAACACAACAAGAAGAACTGCAGGCAGCGATTTGATCTGCATTTTGGGTTGGCGCCCTCGCTCTGTTAGACGCGATCGAGAGAGTTATGTGAGAACGCCGCGCGGACGCCGGCGATGAGCTGCACGAGATTGCCAACGGCGGGTCGGCTCGAGCACAACGGTGTAGCGACCCGGCTCGATCGCCACCGCGTTCACCGAACGGCGCGCTTTGTCCGCGGCACGGCGACCCATGTCGGCCGGATTGATCTTGCTGAAGTCGTTGGTCGACGCGCCGGCCCAGCCGCTCCCCGCGCCGTCGGGCGTGCGAATGGTCGTCGTGAGCGCGGCGGCCGTTTGCCTCCGGTAGGCGAACAGTCCTTTGTTGTTCGCGATGGCGACGGCGCCAGCGGTCGCCTCGAGAAATCCAGTCGAGACGAGATTGTTTTCCTTCGCGATCGACGTGATGGCGTTCACCACGGCGGCGCGGCCACCGGCGTCGAGCGAGGCGGTCGCGTCGCTCCACGCCGCGGATTGGCATAGGTTTGTGGGGCCGAGTTCGGCATCGCTTCCGGGATTCGGGCGCCAGCTTGGCGAGCGACTCGGCGCGTGCGACAACGGCCTTGAGCGAATCGTCATCGAGCGAGTTGGTCGTCGAGCTTGCGGATCGTTTGCCGAATGCACTCCGCACGGTGACCGTATGGTCGAAGTTGTCGCCGACGTGGACGCCTGATTCACCGCGAACCGCATGTTGCCGACGGCGGAACTGGTCACGGTGACGCGCGTTTCGTCGGTGGTTGCGAACGACAACACTTTCTTGGCGATCGCCTCGCACTCCGGTTGCGCAGAGCATTGGCACCGCGGCGGCGAACAGCGAGCGCGGCGCGCTGGGTTCGTATGTGCGGCTCACGCGGTCCGTCCCGTGTTGATGACGTTGATTTGGTGAAAGCGCGCGGCACGCAACCATGCGACACGGCATTGCTCTGCGCGGGTTGGCCTTTGGCGTCGCCGTTGGCGCCGCCGAGGTGATAGCTGCGCGGGCCGCCGATCATGTCCATGCTCTTCCAGAAATCTGGTGTTCGCATCTGATACGCGACGTCCTTGAGCATCCCGACCATTTTGCCGCCCTTGATCTCGTAGAACACCTGGCCGCCGAACTGCGCGTTGTACCGCTGCTGATCGATCATGAAGCCGTCGCCGATGATCGCGATCCCAGCGTCGGTCGCGGCGATGAGGTCCTCCCACACGGTGTCCTTTTCGCCGGGGAGGGAGCCGACACGTTCGGCATGCGCTGGAACTGGACATCAGACCAGAACTGCGCGTATGAGTTGCCGTGCGACCGAACGGGCTTGCCGATCTTCTTGTATACGACTCGAGGTATGGCGCCTGCTCGCGTGTCGTTTGATAGTCGACGAACACGCCGTCCTTGATGATGTCGTACGTGCCGCACCACGCCCTCGTCGTCCCATCCGCACGCTGACAGCGATCCGACCTGAGTCCGGTCGCCGCGGATGTTCATGAGGTTCGAGCCATAGCGCAGCTGGCCGAGCACCTTTTCCGGCGGCGACACGAAGCTCGTGCCGGCGTAGTTGGCCTCGAAACCAAGGGCGCGATCGAGCTCGGTGGGGTGGGCAACGGATTCGTGGATCGTGAGCCAGAGATGCGACGGATGCAGAACGAGATCGTACCGTCCGACGTCCACCGGCTTGGCGGACAACTTTTGCACCGCCTCTTCCGCCCAGCGCGTCGCGTTCGTCGGACTCGCTTCCGTTACGTGCTCGTAGCCGCTGCCGCGCGGCGCGATTTCGTTTGCGGCGCGCGTCTGAAAATCGGAGTTGTCTCGCTGAAGACGGCCGTGATGTTCACGTTGGGCGAGGAGCGATAGAGAGTCTGAACCGTGTACGACCCTTCGCTGTTGGCGAACGTTTTCTCCTCGCGGAGAAAATTCATCGACGACTGGACGAAGCGCGTGCCCGTGACCTTGAGGGCCGCAGCGTTGACGGCGAGCAGCAGCGCGACTTTGTCGGCGACAGGCACGGCAAACGGATCGACCTTGATCGGCGACCGCCACTCACCCTTCTGCACCGCGCCGTACGGCGCGAGCACGATTGGTTTGGCAAGCGCGGCGCGATTGGCTCGCGCCTGGGCGACGGCACTTCGAGCGATCGCGGCGACCGAGTCGGGCGTCAGGTTTGCCGTCGCGGCGAACCCCCACGCGCCGTTGACGAGCGCTCTCGCACGCCGATGCCGGCGGTCTCGGTGTTCACTCAACCCTTGCACACGGCGTTCGCGCGTCTGCACCGATTGCGATCGATACTGTGCGATGCGGACGTCGGCGTACTGCGCGCCGGCGCCCTTCGCGGCATCGAGCGCGCGCATCGCGAGATCGTGATAGTCGGCGGCGCCGGCTGCGTGCGTCCAGCGAACACTACGTGGAGTCGAGCGCGTCGGCACGCGAGCCGAGCGCGGTGAGCGCCGCGGCAGCGGATGCGGATTTGACGAAATCGCGACGAGAGAGAGACATGGCGTGGCGCGAGGGTGGACGAATCAGCGAGACTGCTCGATCAAAGTATGTCGAATCCGCGCGGCGGTTGGCAACCGGCGGCTCGCGATCACCGCTTGTCAGACACCAGGCCCCGGTCCTTGTGCATCTCGCGCGTGTCGAATCGGTCGACGTAGGCGCGATGGGTCGAGTCCGACGGATAGTGTTCCGCCGAGCCGTACGGGTAGCGAGTCATCGCGTGGCAAACGGGAGCGGGCCAACAGTCCCGCCATTCGCCGTGTTGAGATCGGCGTCCTTGATCCACCCGTCACTGTAGAAGTCGCGCACCCACCCGGCGGGCAGCGGCGGGGTAGCGCGTGCGTCGAACTCGATCGTCGTCTCTATCGCCGGGCGCCATCACGATATACTCATCGTCGGACGCACGCAGCAGGGCGTTCACGTCGCCGTAGCGCGTGAACCGGCCGTCGATCGGTCGCCAGACGGGATCCGTCGTGACGTCGGCGTAGTCGAACCAGTGCGGTCCGTACCGCCCGCCCTTGCGGTACATGCGCGAGAACCCGCGATAGTGGACATCGGCTTGCTCCGGCGTCAGCCGCGTGATCGTTGTCGGACTCCGCGGCGCGCTCGTGGCAATGCTCGCTTGATCCCAGGTACCGCGCGTTGGTGCGAATGCGCACGTGATGATCACCGGTGGGAAATTTGCCCGTCAGATCGACGACGACAAGTTTGTTCTTGCCCGAGGGAATGTTCATGTCGGTCACGGCGGGCTGCCATGCTCCCGCTCGATCGCGCACGTCGAGGCACCGGCCAAGTCGCCTGCGTCGCGTTGCCTTGCGACAGTGATACATTGATGCTCGCGTCGGTTGGAAAATCCAACCGCGCAAAAGGAGGAGTACCTGCCCTGGCCCCAGATCGGGACCCAGGTCGAGAATGAGTTTGTGCGGCTGCGTGACGCCCTGGAATCGACCGCGATCAAACGTCGCCGCAAACACGAAGTCCGCGTCGCGTAGCGCGGGCAACAGGTTGTTGCCTCGTTCAACCGCAGACACGGGCGGCCGCGCTTGGCGCGTGGCGTACAGATTGAAATCGACCGGCGGCCCTGGCGGCGTGTACCGCTCATCGACGACCGCGTTGACCGAATCCGGATGGTCGACGGCGACGAGCGCGATCTGATCGGTGTACGACGTCTCCCACAGCTCTTCGGTGAGCTGAAGCCGATAGCGGCCGTCGTCTTCGACGAGCGCTCCACGCGGAATTTTGAGATACTCCTTCGACGCGCCCGGAGGCGCCAAGGTCGCGCTCCCGTTCCCACCAATGCCAACGGGCATGCCGAGCGCGCTGCGCCACATCACGTCGGTCACAAATTCGAAGCGCGTGCCGTTCCAGGCGTAGAGAAATCCGCATGACGACTTGAGCACCTGATTCTCAACGACGTCCTGATCGGTGCCCGGGTAGTACAGCGTTTGTGGCACGCCATTCGGCCACTCGACGCGGACGACGTCGGCTTTGAGGTGCGGGCCGAGACCGATCGTCGTCACGCGCTCGGTCACCGTGCGGCGTTGATATACGTCGCCGACACGCACCTCGAGCGTCGAGCCGATTCCCAACGCGTTGTTCTTGCCGCTGCCGGTCGTGAGACCGGCGAGACTGAGCTGCACGGCGAGATTGCGGTTGCCGCCATCGTTGCGCAACACGTGCAGTCCGCTGGCTGAACGACGAGGAGATCGAGATCTCGGTCGCGATCGAGATCGGTTGCCGCGATGAGGCGTGCGTCTGCGACCGGCGGCAAGATGTTCGATCGATCGCTGAATTTACCGGCGCCGTCGTTGTGAAACAGCCGCACGCCGGAGCCGCTCGCCGGCGTGCCGGCGATGACAAGATCGAGTCGGCCGTCGTTGTCGTAGTCGACGAACTGGGCGTCGTGAATCGTGAGATTGGCCAGCGATGCCAATGTTCGCGCCGCCCGCGTGTCGCGGAACGAAGTGCCCGTCGCCGGAATTGCGGTAGAGCAATCCTCCCACGAACAGATCGAGGTAGCCATCGTTGTCGTAGTCCGCGATTGCGAGCGCTTCACCGCGCGCCGCGGCGATTCCCATCGCGGCCGCGCGATCCTCGAGGCGTCGCTGCCGGTCGTTATGAAAGGCTACGGTACCATCCGTGCCGGTCGCGACAACATCGAGCAGTCCATCGTCATCCATGTCGCCGAACGCCAGATTGCTCCGCGCACCAGCCACGTTGAGTCCGGCCATCGCCGTTGCATCGAGGAACGTTCCGTCGGAATTATTGCGAAAGAAGCGCAATCCGTTCGGCCCAGCGAGCAGCAAATCCATGTCGCCATCATGATCGAGGTCCGCGGCGATCACTTTCGACGTCGGCCCTGATGCGCGACGCCGGCATGGGTGGCGACGTCGTGAAAGTGACCGTGTCCGTCATTCATGAACAGGTATCCCTTGCCGGCAACGTCGACGACATAGAGATCGAATCGCCCATCGTCGTCGGCGTCGACGAACGTCGCAGCTGCAGCCCCGATGACTTGCACGCCGACGCGTTGCGCGACGTCGACCCACGCTCCGCCTTCCCAGTGCAGCAGCTTCGCGGTGGGCGTCTCGACCGGCCGAAACAAATACGTCATCGGATCCGTCGCCGTCGTAGTCGCCGACGGCGAGCGCGAACGCGCCAGTGCCGGGCGCGATCAACGGGAGCCGTGCGCTCCCATCGGTGAAGATCACGGATGCCGCGCTGTCGCCCCGTGCAAGGCGTTCGCGCATTGACTCAGTGCTCGGCAACGTCAATTGCGGGAGTCCGGCGACAGCGATTTGTGGCGCGCGTAACGTCTGGAGGCCCGTCTGGAACGGAACCGCTTACCAGAAATCGTTGAAGAGTCTCCAGCGCGCCCGCCGCTTCACGAGTCTGCCCCCGTCGCAGTGCCGCGACGGCCGCGTCGAACGACGGCGTGGCTTCGCGCGGCAGCGATGGCGGCAATTGTTGGAGCGCCTCGAGCTCGCGCAACGCGCCGTCGGCGTCCGACGCGGCTACCAGCGCGCGAGCGTACCCGAGGCGCGCGGGCACATTGCCGGGAGCCTGCGGCAACGAGTTTCGCCATCGCGTCGCGCACCTGCACGTGGCCTGCTGCCGAGTCGCGTTTGTACGCGCGATCGGCCAGGGCGCAGTAGACCTTGGTCACTGGAGCGCGCCGTCGAGCACCAGCGTTCTCCGCCGGCGTCGCGGCGACCATTCGTCTGCATCAGCGTCGCCAATAGCAACTGCGCGTCAACGTCGGCCGTATCGAGCTTCGCGGCTTGGCGAAATTGCTCTTCAGCGTCGGTCGACCGGTTCATCCGCACATAGACGACGCCGAGTTTGGTGTGTGCGGACGCATCGCGCGGCGCGAGGGAGATGAGGCGCTTGAACGCCGACTCGGCTTTCGGGAATCGTTGGCGTCGAGATAGGTCGCGCCGAGCGATTCCGCTTCGACAATCGCGCCAAACCCCGGAGCCGATTCGCGCGTGCAGGCGACGACCATCGCGCAGGCGGCGAGAAAGAGAGAAGCGCGACGCTGAGAGACGCGGAGCATGATCCGTCGACAGGAGGAGACGCGGGAAAGTGCGCCTGTACTGGCCGTGGCGCAAACGGCGCGAGGGCTGCGCACGACGTCGATCCAGCCCGCTGCCACGACGCCGCACGAGGAGTATACTCTATGCGGTGCCGACTTCACGAGCCGTGCGACGCGCAGTGGTTGCCATCCCGTTCGCTTCGGTCTATCGGACTCGCCGTCCAATGGAACCACATCCCGACGAGCGACGACCCCGACGTGGCGCATCCGGGCTTTGCGCTCACCAATGCCACGGCCGCCGCTGGAATTCACTTCGCTCATCAGCGCGCGACGTTTGATCCGAGGATCGCCAACATCGAGCCGCACGTCGCCGCACTCGGCGCGTCGGTGTCCGTCGCCGATTTTGACGGCGACGGATGGTCCGACCTGTACTTCACGTCGAGCAAGTTTGGCGCGCCGAATGCGCTCATCACAATCGCGGCGATGGGACGTTCGAGGACGTCGCCGCAGCGGCCGGCGTGGCCGATCTCAATCGCCCAGGCGATGGCGTGTCGATGGGCAGCGTATGGGGCGACTTTGACAACGACGGGCGCGAGGATCTGCTCGTGTATCGCTACGGGTATCTCGCGCTCTTTCGCAGTCTCACGGCCATCATTTCCAGGACGTGACGGTCGCGGCCGGCCTGCGCCGGTGGGTCAACAGCAACGGCGCGATCTGGATCGACTACGATCGCGACGGCCTCCTCGACCTCTACGTCACGGCGTATTTCCCGAGCAACGTCGATCTGTGGCACCTGACGACGACGCGGATCATGCACAACAGCTTTGAGTTCGCGACGAACGGCGGCGGGAAGCATCCTCTTTCACAACGTGGGCGGCGGTCGGTTCGAGGACGTCACGGCGAAGATGGGCATGGGCAGCACGCGCTGGACGCTGGCCGCCGCTTCTGCCGATTTCAACAACTATGGCTGCGCAGATATCTACCTGGCGAACGACTACGGGCCGGAAGAACTGTATCTCAATCAACAGGGGAAGGGATTCGTACTCGCTACGGCGGGGCTGGAGAGCGAATCCAAGAGCGGCATGGCCGTGGCCATTGGCGACGCGTTCAATCGCGGCGGCTCGACGCGTTTGTCACCAACATATCAGAACGTGGCTACCTGTTTCAGAATAACAATCTGCGACTGAACCTGATGGCCGAGGCGCATCGCTTTCGGAACGTTGCCGACGCGACGGTCGCGGACGCGGGCTGGGCGTGGGGCGCGCAGTTCGGCGATCTGAACAACGATGGTCTCAACGACCTGTTCGTTGCCAACGGGTTCATCTCCGCCGACCGCAACAAGAGTTACTGGTACGCGATGTCGAAGATTGCCGGCGCGAACAATACGTTTTTCGAAGACGCGAAGAACTGGCCGGCGTTTGGCGACGCGAGTCTGTCTGGCTATGAGCGATCGAAGGTGTTCCTCAATCGCGGGCGCCAAGGTTGGGCGGACGTCGCCGCGCACGTTGGCGTGACCGATGTCGACGATGGGCGCGCCGTCGCGCTGGCCGACCTCTCGGACGTTTACGGGTCGCTCGACATCGTCGTTGCCAACCAGAATCAACCGGCGATCCTCTACCGCAATGTCGTCGACACGGCGAATCACTGGCTCGAGCTCAAACTCGTCGGCACCAAGAGCAACAGGAGCGCGA
>CAWAXV010000022.1:0-153097 GCA_963786095.1 uncultured Acidobacteriaceae bacterium
GGTCGGGCAAGTGCGAGGCCTGTGGCGGCTGGAACACCATCACCGAGGAAGGCGTCGCCCCGCCTCTGGGGTCGGGCGCGACGCGCCGGGTCAAGGGCCGCAGGATCACGCTGGAAGACCTGAAGACCGAGGACGCCCCGCCCCAGCGCCGCCCCACCGGCATCGCCGAATTCGACCGCGTCACCGGCGGCGGGCTGGTGCCGGGTTCCGCGCTGCTGGTCGGCGGCGATCCCGGCATCGGCAAATCCACCATCATCCTGCAGGCGCTGGGCAAGTACGCCCAGAATGGCGGCCATGCCATCTACATCTCCGGCGAAGAGGCGATGGCGCAGGTGCGCATGCGCGCCGCCCGCATGGGCCTGTCCGATGCGCCGCTGATGCTGGGCGCCGCCACCAATGTGGAAGACATTCTGGCCACCTTGGAAGCCGGCAAGCCGCCGGCCATCGTCGCCATCGATTCCATCCAGACCTTGTGGACCGGCGCGCTGGATGCCGCGCCCGGCACCATCGCCCAGGTGCGCACCGCCAGCTTCGATCTGGTGCGCTATGCCAAGGCCAGCGGCGCGGCGCTGCTGTTGGTCGGCCATGTCACCAAGGACGGCCAGATCGCCGGCCCCAAGGCGGTCGAGCATCTGGTGGATGCGGTGCTCTATTTCGAGGGCGAGCGCGGCCATCACTTCCGCGTGCTGCGCGCGGTGAAGAACCGCTTCGGCGCCACCGACGAGATCGGCGTGTTCGAGATGACCGGCAAGGGACTGGCCGAAGTCTCCAATCCCTCCGCGCTGTTTCTGGGCGACCGCAAATCGGCCGCGCCCGGCACCGCGGTGTTCGCCGGGCTGGAAGGCACCCGGCCGCTTGCTGTGCGAAATCCAGGCGCTGGTCTCGCCCACCTCTTACGGCACGCCGCGCCGCGCCGTGGTGGGCTGGGACACCGGGCGCCTGGCCATGATCCTGGCGGTGCTGGACGCCCGGGCCGGGGTTGGAATCGGCGCCTCCGATGTCTATCTGAACGTCGCCGGCGGGCTGAAGATCGGCGAGCCCGCGGCGGACCTGGCGGCGGCGGCCGCGCTGGTTTCCTCTTTTGGCGGAGAGCCCTTGCCGCGCGACATGCGTGTTTTTCGGCGAGATCAGCCTGTCCGGCGACATCCGCCCCGTGCCCCAGGCCGATGCCCGGCTGAAGGAGGCGGCCAAGCTGGGCTTCAAGAGCGCCTTTGTTCCGGCCGGAACCAAAGCCGGAGCGTGGCGGGCCTGGCGTTAACAGAGATTACCAGCGTCGCCGACCTGCTGAGATTTGCTCCTGAGCCGCAGCCCCGCCGTGGTAAAGTCGAATCATGAGTTTGTCGGTCACCTTCCTCGACTGCCTGATCGTGCTGATCGTCATGGTGTCGGCTGGCTATGCCGCCTGGCGCGGCTTTCTGTGGGAGACGCTGACCATCTTCGCCTGGGTCGCGGCGGCTTTCGCCTGTCTCTATTTCGGGCCCTATGTGATCCCCCTGATGCGCAGCATGGTGAGCGAGACCTGGCTGGCCTCGCTGCTGGCCTATGCCGCGGTGTTCCTGGCGGTGTTCATTCCCTTCGCCTTCATCAGCCACCGTTTCAGCGAAACGCGTGAAACATTCGCCCATCGGGCCGCTGGACCGGGCCGCCGGCGTCGCCTTCGGCGTGGTGCGCGGGCTGGTGATCGTGGGCTTGGCCTATCTGGCCTTCACCTATTTCGTGCCCATCGCCAAGCATCCGGACTGGGTCACGCGATGCGCGGCTGTTGCCGGTGGTGCAGTCCACCGCCGATGTGCTGCTGTCGGTGGTTCCCGACCATCCCGACGGACTTTGCCTATGATCCCGCACCATGAGGAGATGCGCCAGGCGCCGCCGCAGATCGAGCAAAAAGCCGCCAATTCGCCTGACATGTCTCACGCGCGCCATGACCCCATGGCAGACCTGATCCGCAAGAATGAGACGGCCAATCAGTGTCCCGGAAACCACAGCAGGAACCGGTGCAGCAGAAGAAGGCAGCCAAGGCCGCGAAATCCTATGGCGCCAGCGACCGTCAGGCGCTAGACAAGCTCGTAGAGACCGGCGGAAGCGCAACCGATGACCGGCCCCGAAGCTGATGCGACAGATCGCATGTGGGATCAGGACACGCTGCATGAAGAGTGCGGCGTGTTTGGCGTTTTCGACCATGCCGATGCCGGCGCGCTGGTCGGTGCTGGGCCTGCACTCCCTGCAGCATCGCGGCCAGGAAGCGGCGGGCATCGTCACCTATGACGATGGCCATTTCATCGCCGAGCGCCATCCCGGCCTGGTGGGCGACGCCTTCGGCCGCGGCTCCCCGGCCGCCCGCAACCTCAAGGGCCGCTTCGCCATCGGCCACAACCGTTATTCCACGGCCGGCGGCAGCCGCGCCAGCAACATCCAGCCCATCTTCGCCGATCTGGCGGGCGGCGGCCTGGCCATCGCCCATAACGGCAATCTGACCAACGCCCATACCTTGCGCCAGGAACTGGTGGGGCAGGGCGCGATCTTCCAGTCGCACCTCCGACACCGAGACCATCGTCCATCTGACCGCGCGCAGCGCCAAGCCGCGCATCGTGCGAAAAGCTGATCGATGCCCTGTGCCAGGTGGAAGGCGCCTATTCGCTGGTGGCGCTGACCTCCAAGAAGCTGATCGGGGTGCGCGATCCCAATGGCGTGCGCCCGCTGGTGATGGGCAAGCTGGACGGCGCGGTGATCTTCGCCTCCGAGACCTGCGCCCTCGACATCATCGGCGCCGAATATGTGCGCGACATCAAGCCGGGCGAGATGGTGGTGGTGGACAAGGACGGCATGCACCAGCCACTTCCCCTTCAAGCCGCAGCAGCACCGCTTCTGCGTCTTCGAATACATCTATTTCGCGCGGCCCGATTCCACCCTGGAAGGCCGCAATGTCTATGAGGCGCGCAAGGACATCGGCGCGGTGCTGGCGCAGGAAGCCCCGGTCGATGCCGACATGGTGATCCCGGTGCCGGACTCCGGCGTGCCGGCGGCGCTGGGCTTTGCCAATGCCGCCAAGATCCCCTTCGAGCTCGGCATCATCCGCAACCATTATGTCGGCCGCACCTTCATCGAGCCGTCGGATTCCATCCGCCATCTGGGCGTGCGGCTGAAGCACAATCCCAACCGCGCCATGCTCAAGGGCAAGCGCGTGGTGCTGGTGGACGATTCCATCGTGCGCGGCACCACCTCCAAGAAGATCGTGGCCATGGTGCGCGATGCCGGCGCCGCGGAAGTGCATTTCCGCGTCTCCTCGCCGCCCACCACCCATAGCTGCTTCTATGGCGTGGACACGCCCAACACCGACGAGCTTCTGGCCCACAAGATGGATGTGGAGCAGATGCGCCGCTTCATCGGCGCCGACAGCCTGGCCTTCATCTCCATGAACGGGCTTTACCGCGCCATGGGCCAGGCCGAGCGCGTGGCCGCGGCGCCGAAATTCTGCGATGCCTGCTTCACCGGCGACTATCCCATCGCGCTGACCGACATCAGCGGCGGCACGCGGCAGCTTGTCGCTGCTGGCGGACGTCGCCTAGCGGTCATGGCCTCGCAGTGCGGCCAGGTGAACCCGAGGCGAAGCTTAACGCTGGCCTTTCTTTCACTTTCAATAAGGTGCGGCAACTGGATGGCCCGCATTGCGGGCCATGACAGGTTGGCATGCAGCGATCTCCGGCGATCGCTGTCACCGGCGCCTCGCGCGGCATCGGCCGCGCCGCCGCCATCGCGCTGGCCAAGGCCGGCGCCCATGTGATCCTGCGTCGCCCGCACCGTGGGCGGGCTGGAAGAAACCGACGACGAGATCCAGAAAGCCGGCGGCACCGCCACCCTGGTGCCGATGAATCTGCGCGATTTCGACGCCATCGACCGGCTGGGCGCCTCGATCTATGAGCGCTGGGGCAGGCTGGATGCGCTGTTCGCCAATGCCGGCGTGCTGGGCATGCTGACGCCGCTGGCGCATCTGGAGCCCAAGACCTTCCAGGAAGTGATGGAGGTCAATGTCACCGCCAACTGGCGGCTGATCCGTTCGCTCGATCCGCTGCTGCGCCTGTCCGATGCGGGCCGGGTGCTGTTCGTCACCTCGCGGCGCGGCGCAGCAAGCACACGCCTTCTGGGGCGCCTATGCCGTTGTCCAAGTCGGCGCTGGAGACCCTGGCCCTGACCTATGCGGCGGAATGCGAGACCACCAACATCAAGGTCAATCTGATCAATCCGGGGCCGATGCGCACCCTGATGCGCCAGAAGGCGATGCCGGGCGAAGACCCCGCCTATCTGGTGAAGCCGGAAGACATGGCCTATCGCGGTGGTCGAGATGCTGTCGCCGGCCTATGACCGCAACGAGACGATCATCAATTTCCAGAAGTGACATCCGCCAAAGCGCGTGTCATCCCCGGCGAGCGCGCAGCCCGAGGGACGGGGATCCAGGTGCGACACCGTGACGATTATCCACCTGGGTCCTTCCGCTCGCGCGCTGATGCGCGCTCGGCCGGGGATGACAGTTAGCTTCTTCTTCGTCGCGTACGGATTCTTCGAATTGCGCACACTGAAGCGCAGCGGCGTGCCCTTCAGATCGAAAGTCTCGCGCAAGCCGTTCTGCAGATAGCGCAGATAGGCCTCGGGCAGGGCGTCGAGCTGGTTGCCGAACAGGGTGAAGCTCGGCGGCCGCGCCTTGCGCTGGGTCATGTAGCGGATGCGCACCCGCCGTCCCTGAGATGGCCGGCGTGGCATGGCGCTGCAGCGCCTCTTCCAGGAAACGGTTCAGCACGCCGGTGGAGACGCGGGTGTTCCAGGCCTTGTCGGCCTCGGCCACCGCCGCTTCCAGCCGGTCCAGGCCTTCGCCGGTGCGCGCCGAGGTGGCGATCAGCGGCGCGCCGGCCACCTGCGGCAACAGCCGGTCCAGCTTTTCGCGCATCCGGGAAATGGCGCCGGCCTTGTTCTCCAGCAGGTCCCATTTGTTGACGGCAAAGACGATGGCGCGGCCTTCGCGCGCGATCAGGTCGGCGATGGTCAGGTCCTGTTTCTCGAACGGCGCGGTGGCGTCGATCATCACGATCACGCAGTCGGCGAAGCGGATGGCCTCCAGGGTGGAGGCCACCGACATTTCCTCCAGCGTCTCGCCCGCCACCCGCGCCTTCTTGCGCAGGCCCGCCGTGTCGTGCAGCAGCACGTCGCGCTCGCCGCCTTCCAGGGCGCGGTGATGGCGTCGCGCGTCAGGCCCGCTTCCGGCCCGATCAGCGAGCGTTCCTCGCCCAGAAGCTGGTTGAACAGGCGACGACTTGCCGACATTGGGCCGGCCCACCAGGGCCAGGCGCAGCGGCCGGTCGAGATAATGTGACGACGAGGGCCTCGCCCTCGGCTCTCGTCTTCGCTGCATCCTCGTCTTCGTTCGTCTTCGTCTTCGTCGTCTTCTTCGTCGGCGATCACCGCCTTGGGCGCCAGTTCCGCCAGCGCATCGACCAGCTCGTCCATGCCCAGATTATGCTCGGCGGAAATGGCGATCGGCCTCGCCAAAGCCCAGGCCCCAGGCTTCGGCCGGCGGCGTCGACGCGGCCCTCGCACTTGTTGGCGGCCAGGATCACCGGCTTGCCGGATTTGCGCAGCGCCTCGGCGATGATCTGGTCGCCCGCGGTCACCCCGGCGCGGGCATCGATCAGGAACAGCAGCGCCTCGGCCTCGGCGATGGCCGTCAGGGTCTGCTTGGTCATGCGATGGGCGACGCTGCCGCGTGGCGGCTTCTTCAAAACCGGCCGTATCGATCAGGCGCAGGGAAAGGCCTTCAACACCGCCTCGACCGCCTGGCGGTCGCGGGTCACGCCCGGCGTGTCATGCACGATGGCGGCGGTGCGCCCGGCCAGCCGGTTAAAGAGGCGTGATTTGCCCGACATTGGGGCGTCCGACGATGGCGAGCATGCAGCGGCATGAGCATCGTGCCTAGCCGCAGCGCCACCAGTTCGGCGTCGGAGGTGTAGAGATACAGGGTGCCGTTGGCCACGACCGGCGAAATGGTGGTGCCGGCGGGAATTTCCACCCGGCCCGTCAGCTTGCCGTCATAAGGCGAGATCGCCTCGGCATAGCCGTTGGACGAGGTGACGATCAGCCTGTCGGACACCAGCACCGGGCCGGCCCAGATGATGGGATCGGCTCTTGTTGTCGGGATTTTCATATTGCGGCAGCTGGTGGATCCAGCGCACCCGGCCTTCCTTGCGGGTCAGGCAGATCAGCGCGGTTGTTGTTGTCCAGCACATAGACATAGTCGCCCGCCGCCCAGGGCGTCTGGATGCCGCCGATATCGCGCGACCATAGCCGCTCGCCGGTATTGACGCTGAAGGCCGCCATCAGGCCCGACTGGCTGATGGCATAGACCACGCCGCGGTCGATCACCGGGCGCCCGGCAATGTCGTCCAGCTGCGGACAGGGCGGTGACATGGCCGGTGCGCGACAGCACATCGCTCCAGCCGACCTGGCCGTTCTGGACGCGCAGCGCGAAGATTTCGCCCGAGGTATAGGGCGCGATCACGGTTTCGCCCGACACCGCCACATTGGTGGAGGCCAGCATGCCCTGCGGCTTCCGCGATGCCCTGATTGTCCCACAGCTGTGCGGCCGTCGCTTTCGGCCATGGCATAGAGATGATTGTCGTGGGTGGAGACGAAGATGCGCCCGCCATTGACCACCGGGGCATTGACGATCGGCATGCCCAGATCTTTGCTGCCAGATGTCGCGGCCGGTCCTGGCGTCCATGCAGCGCAGCACGCCGAAGCCGGAGGTGACGAAAATCTTGCCGTCGTCATAGGCGACGCCGCCGCCCATGCCCTGCGGCGGGTCGACGGTGTTGGGCTTGCCGAGCAGGCCCCACAGGGTCGGCATGTCGGTGCCGTTCTTGGGCGCCAGCCGCTTGTTCCAGACCGGATGGCCGTCGCCGGCGCGGAAGGCCCAGACATGGGCCTCCGCATCCAGGGCATAGATCAGGCCGCCGCCCACCACCGGCGTGGAGGTCAGATGGGAAGTCGATGTCGTTGCCCTTGCCGGCGTCCTGGCTCCAGATCTGGCGCAGCCGTCCCGGCGCCGCCAGGTGATACATGGCGTTGGAGGCATAGCCGCCGGGTTGCGGCCAGTCCGGATTGCGATAGGGCGGCGGCAGCTGCACCGGCGTGCGCGGCCAGGGTGGCGTCCACCTTCAGCTCGCTGTCCAGCGACATCACCGGAATGCGCACGCCGCGCAGGTTGGATTTCTTGCCGTTGGAGGAGAACCAGCTGCCGACCTCGTCGAACACCGAGCAGCCGGACAGCAGCAGCGAGGCTGCGGCCAGCACAAGGCAAAAGCGGGCGACGCGAGATTTCATCTTATTTCGCCGGCGGGCGTGGGCTTGCGGCCGCGGGTTGCGGCGTGGCCGCGGCGGCGGCGGCGCGCGGACAGCGGCCGCGGCGGCATGGGCGCGGCATCGGCCGGCACGCTGCCATAGGCGACGGCGCCGCCATTCTTGAGGAAGTCCGTCATGGCCTGGGCGCGGCGCGCGCAGGGCGTCCGGCGCTTTCCGGGTCCAGCCGCCAGTTCGGAGTATTTGACCAGCGCCGATCTTGGTATCCATGGCGCGATAGTCGGCATAGGCCAGCACTTCGCGCGCACGTCGAGGAAATTCGCCGCTACCTCGAAGGCAAGTACGGAGCCGACCAAGTCCACGAAGGCGGCCTGAAGGTTTACACGTCTATCGATGTCGACCTGCAGAAAGCCGCGAATCAAGCGGTCCTCGACGGCCTCGCCGCCTACGAACGCCGCCATGGCTGGAAGGGCCATCTCGAAAACGTCGTCAACGAGGGCCTCGTTCTCGACAAATATTTCCATCCCGACTGGGACGATGAACCCGAAGTCGGCGGCTACGTCCACGCCCTGCGTCACCTCCGCCGGCACCGGAATTGCCACGCTAAAATTCAGCCGCTACACCGCCGCCATCGGGCAAACCGACGTCGCCTGGACCCAGCAGAAACTCGCCAACATCCTCACCGCCGGCGACATCTGCTACGTCAAGATTCTCATCGCTCGGCGCAAACGGCGCAGCCCGCGTCAGCCTCGAGCAAGACTCCGGCGCACAAGGCGCGCTGCTCGCTATCGACAACGCCACCGGCGGCATCAAAGCCATGGTCGGCGGACGCGACTTCAACGAATCGAAGTTCGATCGCGTCACCCAAGCCCTGCGTCAGGTCGGCTCGTCCTTCAAGCCCTATGTCTACACCACGATCATCGACCAGGGCGGCAGCCCCGACGACACCATCCTCGACGAACCCATCAGCTTCGAAACTCCTTCGGGCCCCTACTCTCCGCACAACTACGACGAAAAGTTCGAGGGTATCATCACCCTGCGCCGAGCACTCGCGCAGTCCCGCAACATCCCAGCGCTGAAACTCGCGAACAAAGTTGGCATCAAGACCGTGATCGACTACGCCGGACGCTTCGGCATCACTTCGAAGCTCCCGCCGTATCTTCCCGTCGCCCTGGGATCGGCCGAGATCACGCTCATCGAGCAAACCTCTGCCTACAGCGTCTTCCCCAACGACGGCGTTCGCGTCACCCCGCGCTACCTCACGCGCGTCACCGATTACGAAGGCCGCGTCCTCGAAGAAGATTTCCCCGACGTGAAAGACGTCATCAACCAGCGCACCGCCCGCATCATGACTTCCATGTTGCGCGAGGTCGTTCTGCACGGCACCGGCATCGCCGCCTCAAAGCTGCCCTTTCCCGTCGCCGGCAAAACGGGAACCACCAACGACTTCACCGATGCCTGGTTTGTCGGATTCTCTCCCACGATGAGTTGCGGGGTCTGGGTCGGCTATGACGAAAAAAAATCTCTCGGCGCCAAAGAGACAGGAGCACACGCCGCCCTGCCGATCTGGATGAACTTCATGACCGCAGCCATGGCCGGAAAAGACGCGGGAGATTTTCAGCCCGCGCCAGCGGTCCCGCGGTCAGTAACACAAAAAGTAGACACACCAGACACAGCTCCGGCCGCGGAGGAAACGCATTAGACTAGTAGCCCGCAAGCCCCGAAGGGGCGACATGTGAAAGCCCGGCACACAAGTGCCGGGTCAGTACGGGAACGAAGAATAAGTCCCGTTAGGGACGGCACTCGTTCTCACCCCGCTTCAAATATGTAGGAGGACCTATGAACAAAAACGCAATCGTCTGCGTTCTGATTTCGATGTTTCCGTTCGCTCTTTGCGCGGCCGCTCAAACTTCAAAAGCCACGACGCCCGAAGCCGCCATCGAGCACGTCCTCCGCACCCAGCAAGACGCCTGGAATCACCACGACCTTGACGCCTTCATGTCCGGCTACTGGAACTCCCCCAACCTCACCTTCTTCTCCGGCGCCAAAGAAACCGCAGGATGGCAAGCCACGCTCGATCGCTACAAAGCTACATACGCCAGCCCCGGCCACGAAATGGGCACTCTGGAGTTTTCCAACTTGCGCATCGAGATGCTTGGTCCGGAAGCCGCATTCGTCCGCGGCGCATGGCATCTGACCATGTCCGACGGCAAAACGCCCCACGGCCTCTTCACGCTAACCTTCCGCAAATTTCCCGACGGGTGGAAGATCATCCACGACCACACCTCCGCCGGAGACTAGCGGTCACAGCACCGCAACCTGTCATCCTTCGCGAAGCGAAGGACCTCGGCACACGCCGAAAGAGGCACAACTCGTGGGAGGGCTCCACAAATCGGAGTCGTTTACTTCTTCACGCGCACCTGCACCCGCGTCCCGTCCGGAAGATTCCCGCCTCAACAATTCCACGCGCCCGTTGCGCACGACGCCGTCGAGCTCCTGCTGCGTTTGCGCTGCGGCCGCAGGTGCCGCCACCCGCGCCACACTCCGGCCCATCCCCTTGTCCATCGCTTCGTTCGCCAGCCGATCCGCCTCCTGATTGTGCTCGCGCAGCGCGTGCCCAATCGAGAACCATTCGAGTTGCGCAATCAACTCTTTCGCGCGTCCATGCAAATCCTGCAGAACCGCGTTCTTCACCTTGTAGATCCCTTTGATCTGCCGCACCAGCAACTCCGAATCGCTGATCAGCTTCAGCGCCTTCGGCCCGTGCTGAATCGCATACTCCAAAGCCGCAATCAGTCCCTGATACTCTGCAAAATTATTCGTCTGGTGCCCAAGGTATTCACTCAGAGCCGCGACCTTTGCCCCGGTCTCATCCTTGATCACCACGCCATACCCAGCCGGCCCGGGATTCCCCCGCGCTCCACCATCGCTGTGCGCAATCAAGTAATGTTCCGGAGGATTCTCACGCGCCTCAAAAAGATTTTTTGTTCCGCCGGCGCGAAAGGAAGAATGATGAGAAGAGGAAGGCATGAATGAAGTTTACAACGTCTGCCGCAGGCGACTCACCGTCCCGCGGCCAACCGCGTCGCCAGCCGCGGCGGCAAATTCGCCCCAAAGATCCGGTCCTGCGCTGCCTTCAAGTTGTAAGGCGTCCGGTGAATAGTGCACGATCTGCGCTTCGGTGTCGAACAGCGCAAACGCCGCCCGCCAATCCCCATCGCGCGGCTGCCCCACCGACCCCGGATTAATCAGATACCGCGTCGCCGGCTTCAATTGCAATGGCACCGACTCCGCCTGCCCCACCGTCCGGTACTCCGGACGAAATCCGTCGGCCGACGATCCGTTGGCAAAAAATCCGCCCTGCAGATGTGTATGCCCAAAAAACGTCAGCGGGACCGTCAGTGTAATCAACGGAGCCAGCGCATCCCCAAGCGAAACCACATATTCGTCCTCGTCGCTCGGCGAACCGTGCACCAACTGCACGTCAGGAAACTCCGGCAGCGACACTGGACCATGCGGCAGCGCGCGCAGCCACTCCAGATTTTCGGGTGTCAATTCGTTGCGCGTCCAGATCGCAGCCGCAGCCGCCATCGGATTGAAGTCTTCCAGGTCCATAACACCGGTGGCGGCCTTGTCGTGATTGCCGCGCACAAATATCTTTCCCAACGCACGCGACCGAGCGGTTACCTCGTTCGGGCTGGCACCGTAGCCGACGATGTCCCCCAGATTCACGACGATATCAAACGAAGGAGCAGCCGCCAGGCAGGCGTCAAAGGCTTCGAGATTGGCGTGAATGTCGCTAAGAACCAGTATGCGCACGAATCACCGGACAAACTGCCGATTATAGACTAACCCTTCGTTCTAAGATGATCTGCGCGGGCTGTTGCAAACGGAGACTCACGATGCCGCTCTTAGGATGGCGCTTTAAAAACAAAACACCTTTATGGTTCATGTTCGTCGTAGGCGTGTTAATGGCCAATGCGGCACTCCACTTTCTGCTACTGTTCACCGTCTCGTCATGGGCGCAGGCCCGCGCCGACTTCGACCATTCCTATCGCTTGCCCTTTCGCGACGGCGTCATTTATTTCGTTCAGCCCTGGCTCGGAGAATATCTGAACGCATGGTGGGTAGGAGTCGCCCTGCTGATGCTGTTGATCGTACTGCTTATTAAAAATCGCGCACAACTGGAACGCTCAGAGTAGTCCGCCCGATTCCTAGAGACGTAGCTGGCTACGTCTCTGTAACCAAGTCGCGGAATTTCACCCTCACTGCACATTCAGCACCGGGCACCGCGCCCAATGCCCCGCTGCAACCTCGACCAATGGCGGCAACTGCCGCGCGCACTCCGCAACTCGAAACTCACATCGCGGTTCAAACATACATCCCGGCGGCATCGCATGCAGCGCCGGCACGGTCCCTTCAATCGTCTGCAGCGGGCGTCCGCGATCCGTCTTCAGATCGGGCACCGCGTGCAGCAATCCCCGGGTATAAGGATGCGCCGGCGCCTGAAAGATGTCGCGCTTCGCACCCAGTTCCACCAGATTCCCGGCATACATCACGGCGACCCGGTCGGCGACCTGCGAGACCACGGCCAGAGTCGTGCGAAATAAAAAGCATGGCCAGCCCAAACTTCGCGCGCAACTCGGCCAGCAGATCCAAGAATTTGCGCCTGAATGGTCACATCGAGCGCGGTGGTGGGCTCGTCGGCGATCAGCAACTGCGGACGGTTGACGATCGCCATGGCAATCATCACGCGCTGCCGCATGCCGCCGGAAAGCTGGTGCGGATAATCGCGCGCCCGCCGTGCCGGCATCAGGAATCGCAACGTCGTTCATCGCTTCGACGGCCCGCTGCCACGCATCTTTCTTCGAAACGGAGATGGTGCGCCAGCACCGCCTCCGCGATCTGATCTCCCACGCGCATCACCGGATTCAGCGCGGTCATCGGCTCCTGAAAAATCATCGCCAATCCGCGACCCGCGCAATTGGCGCATCTCGTCGTCAGGAAGCGCGGCGAGATCCGCGGAGCGGAGCCGTTGTCCGAGAAAACAATTTCGCCCGAAACCCGCGCCTGCGGCGGCAAGCAGCCGCATGATGGCCAGCGAAGTGATCGACTTTCCGGAACCCGATTCGCCGACCAGCCCGAGCACTTCGCCCGGCGCGATCGAAAAGCTAAGATCGCGAACCGCGGACAGCGCAGACTGTGCCCGCACGACCTGTGCGGACGATGGCAGGCGCGACCTCCAGCTGTCCCGCACGTCAGGGCAGCGCGATATCGCGCCACTGTGCAGGGAACTCAATGGTCAGACTGGCGGACGTCAAGCACGGCGCAGGCACGATCTCATGTTAGCAGCGCAGTCGCAGGGACAGCCGCTCTCGCGCTGTCAATCGCCCGCCGATCTCTCGCTGCCAAAGCTGCCTTACTGTCCCAGAATCAGCGGCAGCCCATTCTTGTTATTCCCGATCACCACCACTTTCGAGTTCGGACTCTTGGCCAGATTCTCGGTCGCCTCAATGCCCTTCCACTCCAGCAGCGACGGCGTGATCCCCTGCGCCACAATCTGCTGGAAGTCGCGGACGCCGGCGGCTTCAATGCGCTTGCGCTGCGCCTCCTGCGTTTCTTTTTGCAGGCGGAAGTTCATGGCCAGCGATTCCTGCTCGGCCTGCTGCTTGGCTTCGATCGCCGCCTTCAGCGTCGCCGGCAACTGAATGTCGCGCAGCAGAACGTTCTCCACCGTCAGGCCGCGCTCTTTGAGTTCGCTGCGTGACCTGATCGTAGATCTGCTTGGCCACCATTTCGCGCTCGCCGGTGTAGAGAGCGTTCGCGGTGTGCGACGCCGTCGCTTCGCGGATGGCGGAGCGCAGCGTCGGCTCGACCACCACGTTCTCGTAATCGGCGCCGATCTTCTGGAAGACCTCGGCGGCGCGATCCGGATTGAGGTGATAGATCAGCGAGGTGTCGAGAGCTCATCATCAGCCCTTCGCTCGAAGGCACGCTGGCCGATTCCTTGAGCGTCTGGGTCTGAATCGACAGTTCGTTGTTGGTCTTCAGCGGATTGATGAGGTGAATTCCCTCGCCCAGCGTCTCCCCCGTTGCACCTTGCCGAAAAGCGTGAGCACGCCCGACGTGCCCGGTTCCCACGCGGGTCACGGAACTGAACAGCAGGATCACCAGCAGAAATGCCGCGATTCCGAGACCGATCAGGCGAAGCAGGGCGCCCCCGCCGTGCCCACCTCCGTCAATTACTCTGCCGCGTGCTGGATCAAATATCGTCATCGCTTTTCTCCCTGAGAGATTCTAGGGCGGAGCAACACTGGGGATAAGTGGCTTCGCTGGCACGGTGCTAAGCTGGGCGTGCGAGTTAGGGATAATCGTTGCGTCTCGAAGTGTATTGAGAGCTCCGACGCCCGCGGTACGAGGTCAGTCCGGAAGCCTGCAGGCGCGGCCGTTCCCTGAATCTTGCCCCACCCCCGCCGCATCTCTTACAGTAGCCTATGAGCAAGATTCACATTCCTACGCCCTTGCGCCAATATGTGGGCAAGCAGGCCACCGTGGAAGTTTCACGGCGCCACCGTCGCCGAGGCCCTGACCGCCTGGTCGCCCAGCATCCCGACCTGCGCCGCCACCTCTACACCGACGACGGCAAACTGCGCGCCTTCGTCAACGTCTACCTCAACGACGAAGACATCCGCTACCTGCAGAAAGAAGCGACCGCGGTGAACGACAGTGATAACATTTCCATCGTGCCTTCGATCGCCGGGGGCGCAGCCTGACTGGAACTTTGGCGTCTGACGCTGCACCGAACAGGAACCTGAATGATCCTGCTGTCACAGCGCCGCTGCTGTATGCGTTGCCCTTCCTGTCGTTAGTCGACTAGCTCGCAGTTCGCTGTCGTCCAAGATTCCAGCAAGCTCGAAGATCAACCGAGGACTATATGGCCACCACCACTGAGCCGAAATTCCGACCGTACCGCTGAACAACGACGAAATCCTGCGCTACTCGCGCCACCTGATCATGCCCGAGGTCGGCATGGAAGGTCAGCAGAAGCTGAAAGCCGCGCGCGTGCTGTGCATCGGCGCCGGCGGCCTCGGCTCGCCCCTCGCGCTGTATCTCGCCGCGGCCGGCGTCGGCACGCTCGGCATCGTCGACTTCGACGTGGTCGACTACACCAACCTGCAGCGCCAGATCATCCACTCCACCGCCGACGTGGGCCGCAAGAAGCTCGACTCCGCCGCCGACAAGCTCGAAGGCATCAATCCGTTTCGTCAAATCTGCAGAAGTTCGACACCCGGCTGACCAGCGACAACGCGCTCGAGATCTTTCCGCGACTTCGACATCA
This sequence comes from uncultured Acidobacteriaceae bacterium, assembly GCA_963786095.1. Lineage (GTDB taxonomy): Bacteria > Acidobacteriota > Terriglobia > Terriglobales > Acidobacteriaceae > Sulfotelmatobacter. The sequence goes on from CAWAXV010000022.1 coordinate 14,684, forward strand.
TCGCCGACGGCACCGACAACTTTCCCACGCGCTATCTGGTCAACGACGCCTGCGTGCTCACCGGACAAGCCCAACGTCTACGGCTCGATCTTCCGCTTCGAAGGCCAGGCCAGCGTCTTCGCCACCGAAGACGGCCCCTGCTATCGCTGCCTGTATCCCGAGCCGCCACCGCCCGGCCTCGTTCCCTCTTGCGCCGAAGGCGGCGTGCTCGGCATTCTGCCCGGCCTCGTCGGCGTGATGCAGGCCACCGAAGTCATCAAGCTGATTCTCGGCATCGGCGACCCGCTCATCGGCCGCCTGCTGCTGATCGACGCGCTGGGCATGAAGTTCCGCGAACTCAAGCTGCGCAAGAATCCCGATTGCCCGGTCTGCGGCAACCATCCGACGATCACGAAGCTGATCGACTACAACGAGTTCTGCGGCATTCGCGGCGAGGAGAAGCCGGTGGCAGACGGAGTTCGCCGAAATTCAAGTCAGAAGAACTGAAGCGCCGCCTCGACGCGCAAAGACGATCTCTTCGTGCTCGACGTGCGCGAGCCGCACGAATACCAGATCTGCAACCTCGGCGGACATCTGATTCCGCTGAACGATCTGCCCAAGCGCGTGAACGAACTCGACTCCAGCCGCGAGATCGTCGTCCACTGCAAAATGGGCGGACGCAGCGCGAAGGCCGTCGACGTTCCTGCAGCAGGCGGGATTCAAGAAGGTCCACAATCTGGCCGGCGGCATCACAGCCTGGTCCGACCGAGTCGACCCCAAGATGCCGAAGTACTGAGCCCAGTATTCGTGACTCGTGTTTAGAGGGGAGTGCGAAGCGCGCTTCCCTTTTTGCTTTCATATGCCGTTCTCACCCAGCAGCTTTTCTTCGCGTCCTTCGCGGCCTCTCTTCGCGAACTTAGCGGTTAAATTCTTTCGCGCACCACCGAACACGACGCTTCCACGCCTTCGTAAGATTTTCCAAATCTCCGACCGCCTCACGCAAGCTTTTCCCCTCTCTCGCCGATAGACAAAACAGAAATAGGTGACACATGCCTGCGGGACAGGGAACGGCGCCAACTCGCGCCCAGCAACCAAGGCCTTTACGCTACGTAGCACGCCAGCCGATCTTCGACCGCGACGAGAATGTCTTCGGATATGAACTCCTGTTTCGCGATGGCCTGGAAAACGCCTTCAACGGAGACACCGACGAAGCCTCCCGCGCCACTCTCGACCGCTCTCTTCTGATGGGCCTCGACATCTTGTGCGATGGACGCCGCGCCTTCGTCAACTGCACCCGCGACACGCTGATCAAAGGCCTCGTCACGCTCCTGCCCTCGACCACAACCGTTGTCGAAGTCCTCGAAACCGTTCCGGCCGACCCCGACGTCATCGCCGCCTGCCGCCATCTCAAAGAAGCTGGATACGTCATCGCTCTCGACGACTACGTCGCCGACGATCCCCGGGAGCCGCTCGCCGAAATCGCCGACATCATCAAAGTAGAAATGCAGCTCACTACCGAACAGCAGCGCGCCGAAATCATCAAGCGCTTCGGCCCCTGGCGCGCCCGCATGCTCGCCGAAAAAATCGAGACCCAGGGTGACTTCATCCGCGCCCGCGACCAGGGCTTCGTCTACTTTCAGGGATTCTTCTCTCGCCGCCCTGAAATGATGAACACCTGCGACATGCCCGCCAACCGCCTCAACTATCTCCGCATGCTCACGGAAGTCTCCCGCCCCGAGCTCGATATCCCCGGCCTCGAAAATCTCATCAAGGCCGAAGCCTCCATCTGCTACCGCCTGCTGCGCTATCTGAATTCCCCCGTCTTCGGCTTCAAAAGCGAAATTCACTCCGTGCGCCATGCCCTCTCCATGCTCGGCGAACGCGACGTCCGTCGCTGGATCCGCCTCGTTGCCGCCGTCGCTGCCGGACAGGAAAAAACCACCGACCTCGTCCTCTCCGCCCTCGTTCGCGGACGCTTCGGCGAACTCCTCGCGCCCCTCGTTCCCCATGGCGAATCCGACCTCTTCCTTCTCGGCCTGCTCTCGCTCATCGACGCCATGCTCGAAATGCCCATGGCCGAAGTCCTCGATCGCGTCCCGCTCGATCACGAAACCAAGGCCGTCCTCCTCGGCCAGCCCAGCATTCTCCGCCCCGTCTTCCAACTCATGCTCGCCCATGAAAGTGGTGAATGGCGGGCCGCCTCCGAACTCAGCGACGCCGTGCATCTCCCGTCCGAAGTGGTCGCCGGATATTACTGGCAAGCGCAGCAATGGGCTCACGAAGTCTCCGCGGGATAACCGCACCGTCCGCGCGTGAGCCTTCACCCCAAACTTTCGACCCATGCTCTCCTGTGCAAAAGCTGCACCCTAAGCCCCTTGCGCCGTTTCTCCAGTGCGAGTACCATTACCTTGTTCTCTTAAATTAGGCCTCGTTCCCGCGCAGGCCTTCCGCGCCAGCCGTTCCGAGGCGGCGCCTACGGATCCGATAAACGGAAACCCGATATTTAAAGAGTAGATTCACTGTTCGCGAGTCAGAATCGTTTCGAGAGTTGGGGTTCGTTCCAGAGTGTGTCCAGCCGCAATCCGTTACTGCGCAGATATTGAGGCGTGTGCGAGGCGGAGCTTCGCCGCGCGTGTTCCCCAATCTCGCAGCCTGACATGGCGGCAACATCTGTAGAAGTTTGCAGCAACAAAATGCCAAACAGTTTGAGAGGCCTATGAACGCAGGACCAGGAAAATCCTCCGGTGGCGGAGGAGGTCGCAGACGACGGCGCGGTCGCCGTCCCCACAATCAACGCGGGCAACGCCCCGGCCCGGGACTCAGCCGCGAAAACAAAGACGGCATCTACACCGCGCCCATGGACCACAGTTACCGCGCGGCCCTCGCCGGCAACAATAACAACGGCGGCGGCCACCGTGGCGGACGCCAGCGTCCCGGCTTCGCGACTCAATATCCTCAGCCCGAGCCCGAGCCTCTGCCCGCCACCAACGGCGACGCCAACTCCCGCATCTTCGCCTTCATCGAGGACCTCTTTTTCATGGCCAAGATTCAGGAGACCGCCCGCAAGCTCAACGTCAAAGTCGAGTTCGTCAAGACCGACAAAGATCTCATGGAGAAGATGCAGCAGAACGGTGAAGAGAAGCCGTCGCTCATCATCTTCGACCTGAACAACGCCAATGCTAAGCCGCTGACCCTGATCCCAAAACTAAAGAGCAAGCTGAAGAAGGGCACTTCGATCATCGGATTTCTATCCCACGTCCAGGGAGACCTGAAGCAGAAAGCTCACGAGGTCGGATGCGACATGGTCCTGCCAAGGTCGGCGTTCTCGCAAAATCTGCCGCAGCTGCTGCGCAGGCACGGCGCGCCGGAAGAGGAAGAAAATCAGTCAGTGCAGTAGCGGGCTTTCGACTGCCGCCTTTCGGCTTAGAATCGTGTGGGGCGGGCACTCCTGTCCGCCCTTTTTGACTTTCCTTCCAGCTTTTCTTTGCTTTAGCCTCTTCCAGGCTGGTTCATCCTTATCTTCATCTTCTTCACCTCCTTCACCTCCACTGCTTGCGCCTCTCGGCTTCGCTTTGGGAAGGGCTGTACGACCTATCCCGGAGGCCAGGCGAGTTGGCGTCCGCCTAGGAGGTGGACGTGCAGGTGGAAGACAGACTGGCCGGCGCCGGGACCGACATTGAGGACGGTACGGTATCCGTGCTCGAGGTGGCGCTGGCGGGCGATCTCGGCGGCTGCCAGATGGCAGCGGCCGATGACGTCGGCGTCGGCGGAGGCAGCCTCTTTCAGTCCGGCGAAGTGGCGCTTGGGAATGATGAGCACGTGCGTCGGCGCCTTGGGGTCGATGTCTTCGAAGGCGAAGACGTGGTCATCCTCGTAAACCTTCTTAGCGGGGATTTCGTTGCGCAGGATGCGGCAGAAGAGGCAGTTGGGATCGGTCATGAGTTCACCTTTTGCGGCAACGATAGCACTTGCGGGCGGGAGTTGTCAGCGGGACAACTGTTGCTCTACCGGTACTTTGTGACTAGATCGGCGAAGGGTTGGGAGTCTACGTTCCACGTGCCTTCGAAGGGATTGTCGAGATCCGTCAGAACAAAGTGGGCGAAGAATAACAGCATGGTCGTGAGCGCAATGGCGATGACTCCCAGCGCCGCATTGTGGAAGGGGTAGAAGAGGAGCAGAAACAGGATCGTGAGCGCGGTGAGAGTGACGAACAGAAGCAGAGTGCGCGGGATGCGTTTTACGCTGAGCGCGAGGCGTTCGTCGCGATGCGCGCTGGCTTGATTGGCAATCTGGAGCAGGCGCTCGTGGGCGCGGGATTCGGCGTCGTCTTCAGGCTTGGCTTCGCTGACGGCCGAGATGATGGCCTGGAAAGATTTGTCTGTTCGTTCGGTGTCCTCGCCGCGCGAGAGCATGCCCCATTCGGATTCGGTGACCAGGCGGGCGTAAGCGCGCACGACGCGAACGATGGGATCGCGCGTCGCTTCCTTGAGGCACCTGCTAAAGAGGATGAGGTCTTTGAGCGCGCCGGACTCTTTGACGATTTCGTTTTCGACGGCGGCGAACTGTCCCCAGATCACGTAGGTGGCGAAGGCGTAAACGACGCTGTAGAGTGTGCCGATGATTTGCAGCAGCGCGCTGATGCCTTCGGCGTCGCTGGCAAAGAGTTTGTGGAAGCCGATGAGCCGCAGCACTCCGTAGATCGCCGCGGCAGTGATCATCAACCGCACTCCGCGGACGCGGGTTTCGATAGGAATCACTTCGAGCATGCTCATTGGGCTATCAGTCTAACCGCACTACGAAGACGGCGCCTTCGGGAGTTTGGGTTTCGGCGGCGAGTTTCTCGGCGCGGTCGTGGTCGTCGTCCTGGACGCGGACGCGGATCCACCAGTCTCCGGCGGGACTTTTGAAACGCAGGACGTTTGCGGTGTGATAGCGGCGCGTGAGATGGTCGGCAAGTTTCGTGGCGGTGTGTTCGTCGTGGAGTCCGCCGATTTGCACGGCCCACTTTCCAGCAGCGGGCGAGGCGGACTGCATCAGCTCGACTTTCACTTCGGCGACGCCAGGCTTCCAGACATCGAGCTTCTGCGCAGCGGCGAGCGAGAGGTCAAGGACGCGTCCGGGAATGAACGGGCCGCGGTCGGTGATGCGGACCAGCGCCGTGCTTCCCGTCTTGACGTTGGTCACACGCACGATCGATCCGAGAGGATAAGTGCGATGCGCGGCGGTCATTGCGTGCATGTTGTAGACCTCGCCATTCGATCCGCGGCGGTTGTGATAGGGAGGACCGTACCAGCTGGCGAGTCCTTTCTCGGTAGCGATGGGCTTGGCGTCAGGTGGAAGGGTAGGCTCGGCGAGGTCGGCGTCGGCTTCGGCCTTTGCGGGAACTGCTTTGGTGGGCGGGATGTTTCCTTCGGGGCGAGGAACGGTTTCAGTCTTTGCTGGAGGAGGCGGAGGGGGAACGTCCACACGCGCCGTTTTGGGGTGTCCGCAGGCGGCGAGAAACAGCATCGAGAGCAGGACGATCAGAATCATGAGTGTGCTGACAAACACGACCGCGGCATGGGGCAAAGGCGCGCGCGGGCATCACTTGGGCGGACGCTGCTGCTGGTCCATGTAGTCGGCGAATTCCGCGAGCTTGGTTGAGGCCACGCGCAGGGCTTTGGTCGAGTGCGTGCGCACGGCGGGGACGACTTCGTCGTTCAGGTACTTGATAAATTCGGGGATTTCTTTTTCGAGGCGCTCGGCGGCTTCGTTGATGGTCTTGCCCACGCGTGCCGAAGCGTCTTCCACCTTGCGGTTGAAGTCGTTCATGATGCTCCTCGCGAACAATGAGCGTGAATGGACTCACGCGGTGGTGCGGGTGCCAGTGCCCGTCCATTATTTCGTGGCTGCGCGTCTAAAGCAATAGCGCAACTCGCGGTGATCAGCTCGAAGGCGCTCGGCTCCACCTTCGCTTGGACGGGCGAAAGTGTCCGTCGCCGCATGGGCGGTGCGGTAGAATTCCAACTCCGATGAGAGTTGCGAACGACCAGTCATTCCGCAGGCCGCTGCTGGAGTGGTATGACGCGCATGCGCGGGACTTGCCGTGGCGGGAGAGCCGCGATCCGTACCGGGTTTGGGTGTCGGAGATCATGCTGCAGCAGACGCGGGTGGCGGCGGTGATTGCGCACTATCACGAATTTCTGCGGAGGTTTCCGACGGTTCGGAAGTTGGCGGCAGCACGGGAGGCTTCGGTGCTGGCGGCCTGGAGCGGGCTCGGATATTACCGCCGGGCACGCATGATGCATGCGGCCGCGAAAGTGATGGCGCGGGAGTTGGGCGGGAAGTTTCCTCCGACTGCGGACACGTGGCGGGAGTTGCCGGGCATTGGGCGTTATACGTCCGCGGCGATTGCGAGCATTGCGTTCGACGAGCCGGTCGCCGTCGTGGATGGGAATGTGGAGCGGGTGCTGGCGCGCGTTTCGGGTTCGCGGCTGGCGGGGGAAAAGTTGTGGGCGGCAGCAGAATCGATGCTCGATCGATCGCGTCCCGGAGATTTCAATCAGGCGATGATGGAGTTGGGTGCGACGGTGTGTACGCCGCGTAGTCCGGCGTGTTTGACGTGTCCGGTGATTGAGTTGTGCGCTACGCGCGGGGAGATGGCGGTCGGGGCAAAAGCAGCTCGGCAGCGGAAGCGGGAGATTCACTACGCGCTCGATCGGCGCGATGGGGAAGTGTTTCTGGTACAGCGGGCGCCGCATGCGTCGTTGATGGCAGGGATGTGGGAGTTGCCGGAGGTGGGAGTTGTGGCGCGGGCAAGAAGAAAGCAGCTTCCTCCTCTTCGCTCCGCTCAGGGTCGGAATGATAAGGGTAATGGGAATGGCACGGAGTGCAGCGGGCGTACGAAATTTTTGTTCTCGGTGCGGCATTCGATTACGGTGACGGATTACACGGTGTGGGTTTGGAGTCAGGCTGCGCCGGATGGGATACGCGGGAAGTGGGTGGGGTTGGATCGTCTGCCGAAGGTCGCTCTCACGGGGCTGGCGTGGAAGATTTTGCGCAAGGCGGAGGTGCTTGGAGCGTCTGGGAGTTAGGTTCAGCTTTATGGAGATGCGACGATTATTTCTGTTATGGATGCTGTCGGCAGGGCTAGCCTTTGCACGTCCTCAGGATACTCCCGCCCAGAACGCAGAGCCTGCAGAGACAACCGCGTCAGGAGTTGCGCTGACCAAGCTGTTTCCAGTGGTCTATCCTCCGTTGGCGCGACAGGCCCGGATTATGGGTGATGTAGTTTTGCGTTTGCAGGTTCGTCAAGATGGAACTGTCCAATCTGCGGAGGTGGTAACTGGACATCCCATTTTGAAGCAAGCCGCTCTGGAGAGTGCGCAGAAATCTCAATTCGAGTGTCGGGAATGCAGGAATTCAGAGACATTGTTCTCGATGACCTATATTTTTTCCGACGAGGCCGAAGTCGACCCCGATCCGTGCTGCTGCACAGAAAAGCCCAATGCGGCAGCGAATTCCACTAAAAAGGCCGCCCCTGAACCTCAAATAACACAGCTTTCGGATCACGCGACCATCACGGTTAAAGCACCGCCAGTTTGTATGTGCCCCGACCGATGCACCATCGATTGGGCGGAGAAGCATTCCAGATTCCGAGCGGCAAAGTGCCTTTATCTGTGGAAGTGTGGATACCGGTTTATCGGCGTCATGTAGTTGAGCCGAAACCGCACGCCTCAAGAAGCTGGGTAGGTTCTCCGGCATGCAACTCACGGGCTGGTGCGCAAAAGGACTTTACTGATTGACACCGCTGGCGAGGAAACCGCCGTCTACTGCGAGCACGGTTCCGGTGACGAAACTGGCGGCGTCGGAGGCCAGGAAGATGGCGGCGCCGACTAGTTCTTCGAGTTCGCCGAAGCGCTTCATGGGAGTGCGCAGGATGACCTCCTGGCCGCGGCCGGTGCCTACGAGAAATTTTTCGCTCAGGGGAGTGCGGAAGTAGCCGGGGGCGAGGGCATTGACAGTGATTCCGTGGGCGGCCCATTCAATGGCGAGCGACTTCGTGAGCGATGCCAGGCCGGATTTGCTCGCAGAGTAGGCGGCGACCTCGAAGAGAGCCAGGAACGATCCCATGGACGCGATGTTGATGATGCGGCCGTAGCGGCGGTCGATCATGTGGCGTCCGAAGACCTGGCAGCTGCGAAGGGTACCGGTGAGATTGGTGTTGAGGATGCGGTTCCAGTCGTCCTCGGGAAAATCGACCGTGGGGGCGCGCTTGGTGATGCCGGCGGCGTTGACGAGGATATCGACCTTGCCGAATGCGTCAAGGCAGGACTGCAGGAGAGTTTCGAGCGATGTCGCGCTTGTCGACGTCACAGGTCACGCGCAACGAGCGGCGACCGAGCGATTCGATTTCGTCCGCGATCGTCTTGACGAGTTCGATGCGGCGTGCGCTGGCGACAACGTCGGCGCCGGCTTGCGCCAGGCCAGTGCGATGGTTTTGCCGATTCCGGAACTGCCGCCGACGACGACTGCCACTTTGCCGTCGAGATCGAGTTGCTTGTAGCCCATGTTGTCCTCGAAGATTGTTTGAAGTGAGCGCGAGCGCGCTACCAATTGAACATCGTGCCGTCGAGTTTTGCGGTTTACGGGCAGGTAGGCCCGCTCGTAGGGAAACTTTTCCGCCAGCTTTTCGTCGTAGTCGACGCCCAAGCCGGGAGCGTCGCCGGGATGCAGGTGTCCGTCGCTGAAGGAATACGAGTGCGGAAAGACTTCGTCGGTCTCGCGAGTGTGGCGCATGTATTCCTGAATTCCGAAATTGTTGACGGAGATGTCGAAATGCAGCGCGGCGGCCAGCGACGACCGGCGACAAGATCGGTGGCGCCATGGCAGCCGGTGAGGACGTGATAGATCTCCGCGAGGGCGGCGATCTTTTTGAGATGGGTGAGGCCGCCGCCGTGAACGATGGCCATGCGGATGTAGTCGATCAGTTGCTCGGTGATGAGAAGGTGCGCGTCCCAAATGGTGTTGAAGACTTCGCCGACAGCGAGCGGCGTGGTGGTGTGCTGGCGGATGATGCGGAAACCTTCCTGGAGTTCGGCGGTGACGGCGTCTTCGAGCCAGAAGAGATGATACGGCTCGAGACTTTTGCCAAGGCGCGCCGCTTCGATGGGAGTGAGGCGGTGATGTGCGTCGTGAAGCAGGTGAACGTCGTCGCCGAATTTCAGGCGAAGGGCTTCGAAGAGCTTTGGGACATGCAGCAAATATTTTTCGGTGGACCAGACATTTTCCGGAGGCAAGCCTTTTTCGGCGGGCTCGTAATAGAGCTTGTCTTTCGCGACGCCGTAGGTTGAGGGAATGCCGGGGATGCCCGATCTGCGCGCGAATGGCGCGATAGCCCATGTCTCTATATTTGGCGACTTCGTCGACGGTCTCTTCGATGTCGCGGCCATTGGCGTGGCCGTAGACCATGACGCCGGTTCGGCTCTTTCCGCCGAGAAGGTTGTAGACGGGAGTGTTGAGGGCTTTGCCTTTGATGTCCCAGAGAGCGATGTCGATGGCGCCGATCGCGGCCATGGTGACGGGGCCGCGACGCCAGTAGGCGCCGCGATAGAAGTATTGCCAGATGTCTTCGGATCTGGAACGGATCGCGACCGATGAGGCAGGGAATCAGTGGTCTGCCAAGTAGGAGGCAACGGCCAACTCGCGGCCGTTGAGGGTCGCATCGCCGAGACCGTAAATGCCCTGGTCGGTGGAAATCTTCAGGGTGACGAAGTTGCGGCGGGGGCAGCTGACGAACACCTTGGCTTCCGTGATCTTCACGCTTGTCTCCTCACATTGGCAGTTGGCTTACGCGCCGGGTCCGTTAAGAGCGAGATCCTTCGCTTCGCCTGAAGAACGGCTCCGCTCAGGATGACAATGCGTAGTGTAACCAAAGTGTCAGATGCGGCGCACTAGTCCTTGGTCGGCGGCATCGGTGTTGCGGTCCCGCAGCGGCACGAGAATGATACTCGAGGGGGTGGAGTCGGGGCGGTGCGGCGATGAGTGCCCGTGCGCGGTCTGGGCCACAGTTGGGTTTTCGGTTAAGCGCTTTTCGCTTTCGTCATCGCTCCCTGTATGGCCGACACAAGAGTTTCGAATTCGAATGAATTATCGTGGCGATGGCCGTTGATGAAAAAGGTTGGGGTTCCGTTGACGCCGCTGCGAACGCCGCCGCTGAAGTCGGCGCGAACACGCGCTTCGAAGGTGCGCTCTGCAAGCGCCTTTTGCAACGCGGCCGGCGAAAGCTTGAGCGTCGCGGCTAGTTCCAGGAAGAGCGGCTCGCCGAGCTGGGGCTGATTCTCGAATAACAGGTCGTGCATTTCCCAGAACTTTCCATGTGATCCGGCAAATTCGGCAGTCTCGGCGGCGGCCACCGCGTGAGGATGCATTTCGCCAAGCGGAAAATTCCGAAAGATCAGGCGGAGACGTTTTCCAAAATGCTGCTGAACACGCTTGACGATGGGATAGGCGCGGCCGCAGTGGGGACACTCGTAGTCTCCGTATTCGACGAGCGTGACTTCGGCATTTTCCGGGCCCTGAGCGTGGTCTTCAGCGCCGATGGGGGCTTTGAGTGTGGCCATAAGTTTTCCTCGTGGAAGGACGTCCTGGCAAATCTATTTGGGCAAATCTTCAAGCGCTTGCAGGATGCCGTCAGCACCGGGATTCACAGCAATCGGTGAGCAGTAACTCCAGGCGATGACTCCGTTCATGTCGACCACGAAGAGGGCGCGCTCGGAGATGCCGTCTTTCGGGCGATAGGCGCCATATTTCCGGGCCACTGCGCCTTTGGGTTCGAAATCGGCGAGGAGCGGGAAATGCAGATGACGGATTTCAGCAAATGCTGCGTGACACCAGGGACCGTCGACGGAGAGGCCCACGAGTTCGGCGCCGAATTTTTGAAACTCGGGAAGAATTTCGTTGTAGAGGGCCATCTGATCTCCACAGACCGGGCTCCAGTCGGCAGGATAGAAGGCGAGGATAACGGGGCGCCCGCGCAGGTCGCTCAGGCTAAGGCTCTGGTCAGGAGTGACGTGCAAGGTGAAGTCAGGAGCCGTCGTGCCTGCGGGAAGTAGGCCGTCACCCTGGATGGAAGAGACCTTCTTGTGGGATACGTTGGAAGAAGCCGTATTGCTTTTTGCCATGATGAATTCCTTTCAGACAGTCCTTGGTGGAGTAAACGTCGAAGTCGACAGGCCGAGAATCATGGGTGCCTCCTTCGGTGAAATAGCTATCTAAGGCCCCGCGTAGGATTGCTCGACATTTTATACTTGGATACCGCGACATGGGCAAAAGAGTTCATTATTTATTGGCGGCCCGTTGAGGGTGGGATGAATATCAATCGCCGGAGCTTTTTGCAGACTACTGGACTTACTCTTGCGGCCTTGCGCGCTGGAGCGGGTGCGAGCAGCCAGAAGCGAGTGGTGGGCTTCTCGACGCTGGGATGTCCGGCATGGGAGTGGGGGAAAATTCTCGAATTTGCGCGTGCGCATGAGTTTGCGGCGATTGAGCTTCGCGGGTTGCAAGGGACAATGGATCTGCCCGCCAGACCGGAATTTCAGGCGGATCGTATCGGCCAGTCCAAACGGGAAGTGGCGGCGAAGAAACTGAAGATTGCTTGTGTCAGCAGTTCGGCGCAGCTTCATGATGCCGATCCGGAAAAGCGGAAGCAGCATATCGCCGACGCAAAAAGATTTATTGATCTGGCCGCATCGCTGGGCGCGCCTAACGTGCGCGTGTTCGGAAATAACATTCAGGGGCCGAAGGATCAGGTCGTGGCGCGCGTCGCTTCGGGACTGCACGAGTTGGGGAGCTATGCCGGCGACCACGGGGTCGCGGTGATTATTGAATCGCATGGCGATTTCACCGACTCGCCAACCTTGTACGAGATTCTCACGCGCGCGGACTCGCCGAACGTTGGACTGCTCTGGGACGCGCACCACACATTCGTGTCGGGGAAGGAAGATCCTGAATTCACGGTTCGGAAGATGGGGAAATTCATTCGACATACGCACTTGAAGGACTCGGTGCCTGTGGGCGATGGAAGACGGTACGTTTTGACCGGGCGCGGCGATGTACCGGTACAAAAACAGGTGGAGGTGCTCTCCGCTTCGGGGTACACGGGCTGTTACACGTTTGAGTGGGAGAAAGTCTGGCATCCTGAACTGGAGGAGCCGGAGATTGCCATCGCGGATTTCGCGGAGTTTATGAGGAAGAGTCCGTAAAGTGATGGCTTGTACACGGGGCTGGATCAGCTAGAGATCCTTCACTGCGCCTGAAGAACGGCTCCGTTCAGGATGACACCGCTAGAGATGCGCGGGTTGCAGACGCGGCGCCAGAGCCTGTACGAAGGCGAATGCGACGAGATAGGCCAGTCCGGCCAGGATGAAGACCGGGACGTAGGAGCCGGTGTGCTGGAGAATGAATCCGACGGCCTTGGAAGCCATCATTCCGCTGATCGCCCCTGCCGTCGTGGCGAAACCTACGACGGATGCGACCGCGCTGCGAGGGAACATGTCGGACGCGAGTGTATAAATGTTGGCGGACCAGCCTTGATGTGATCCGGCGGCGAGCGCGATGAGAAAAACCACGAGCCACGCATTGGTGGAGTAAGCGGCGATCATGATAGGTGTGACTGTCAACGCGCAAACGAGCAGGGCTGTCTTGCGGCTGGCGTTGAGCGACCAACCTTTTTTCAAGAGTGAAGAGGACAGCCATCCTCCGCTGACGCTACCGACGCTGGCTCCGGTGTAGATGACGAAAAGCGGAAGCGACATGCCTTTCAAATCCAAGCGAAGGTGACGACTGAGGAAGTCGGGCAGCCAGAAAAGATATATGTACCAGATGGGGTCGGTGAAGAACTTGGCCGCGGCCACGGCCCACGCCTGGCGGAGCGTGAGCAGAGTTCTCCAAGGAATCGCTGCCGCCTCGTCGGCAGGATCGCTCTGTATGTGAGCCAATTCCACGGCCGAAACTTGAGCACATTCTTCGGGACGCCGGTAGAGCGCAAGCCAAGCTACAACCCAAAGCAATCCCAGAGCGCCGGTTGCGATGAAGGCCATGCGCCACCCAAAACGATAGGTGAGCCAAGGTACGACGAGCGGCGTAACGATTGCGCCGACATTGACGCCGGAGTTGAAAATGCCGGTGGCGAGGGCTCGCTCACGCTTGGGAAACCACTCGGCCACGGCCTTGACCGAGGCCGGGAAACTGCCGGACTCTCCGAGACCCAGGCTCAATCGCGCCACCGCGAACTGGAATACGGAGCCGGCGGCGGCGTGAGCCATGGCGGCGACGCTCCAGAAAAACACCGCGAGGGAGAATCCCTTACGGGTGCCGAGTTTGTCGATGAGCTTGCCGGTGATGAGGAGACCGGCCGCATAGGCAAACTGGAAGGCAACGATGATGTTGCTGTAGCCCACTTCGGTCCAACCGAACTGCAACTGCAAAAGTGGTTTGAGAAGGCCGATTACCTGCCGGTCCATGTAGTTGACCGTGGCGGCAAAAAACAGCAAGGAGCAGATCAGCCAGCGACGGCGGCCGATGCGAGTCGGTGCGTTCTCGGAGTGCGTAGCTGGTAGTGGATTTGAAGACACTAAGCTATCCGTTTGGTAACCAGCATCACTAGACATGGGGCGAGGCGTCGGCGTCAAGCGTTAACAAACTGATATGATTCATGCTCGGAATCGCCGGAGGACGCGCCGAGATTCTGAGACCAGGCGCGATATCTGCAGATGAAACCTTTCCTCACCGAAGATTTTCTTCTCTCCAACGATGCGACCCGGCGACTTTATCGTCAGTTTGCCGCAGCGCAGCCAATCGTCGACTACCACTGTCATCTTCGCGCTCAAGACATTGCTGAGAACCGGCGCTTCGCGAATTTATATGAGATCTGGCTGGAGGGAGATCACTATAAATGGAGAGCGATGCGGGCCAATGGAGTGGCCGAGAAATACATTACTGGAGATGCGGCACCGTATGAAAAATATATGGCGTGGGCCCGAACCGTTCCCTATACGTTACGTAATCCGCTCTACCATTGGACCCATCTCGAGCTGCAACGGTATTTCGGCATCACGGAGTTGCTGGATGATAGGTCAGCCCCGGCGATCTGGGAGCGGGCGAATGCGGTGCTGGCGGGGGGATTGACGGCACAAGCGATTCTGCAGAAGTTTGGCGTGAAGGTCGTGTGCACCACGGACGATCCGATTGAGGACCTGCGACATCATCAAGAAATCGCGAAGGCGAATCTTGCGACGCGAGTGTTTCCAACTTTTCGGCCGGACAAAGCGCTCGGGGTAGGCGAGGCGGAGTTCGTGCCCTGGATTGAGCAGCTCTCGAGGGCTGCAGATATTGAGGTGCGCGACCTGAATAGTTTTCTTGACGCGCTTCGCAGGCGCCACGACAACTTTCATGCGGTCGGATGCCGACTCTCGGACCTCGGGCTAGAACATTGTTACGCCACGCCGTGCGCGGATGAGGACGCGGCAGGTATCTTCTCGAAAGCGCTGGCAGGTCAGGCCGTCACGCCGGACGAGCGGGCTCAGTTCGCTTCGTTCATGATGCTGTTCTTTGGGCATCTCGATGCCGACAAGGGATGGACAAAGCAGCTACATCTTGGCGCTCGACGTAACGTGAACTCGAAGGCTCGGAGCGTGATTGGATCGGATGCTGGCTTCGATACAGTTGGCGATTTTCCCCAGGGCGCGGCGCTCGCCGCATATCTCAACCTGCTGGCGGAGGAGAATGCGCTGCCACGTATGATTCTGTACAACGTGAATCCAGCGGACACATTTCAATTTGCCACGTTGATCGGAAGTTTTCAGGATGGACAAGAGCCAGGCAAGATTCAGTACGGCAGTGCATGGTGGTTTCTCGATCAGAAGCAGGGGATCACGGCGCAGATCGATGCGTTGTCGAATGCGGGGCTGCTGTCGCGGTTTATCGGGATGGTGACGGATTCACGCTCGTTCATGTCGTATCCGCGGCACGAATATTTCCGGCGGATACTCTGCGACGTCATCGGGCAAGATGTGGTGCGCGGCGAATTGCCCGACGACGATGCGATTTTGGGGCCGCTCATCGAGAACGTGTGCTACTTGAATGCCAAGAATTATCTGAAACTGCCGGGGATCTGACGATTGGACAGGCCCAATGCGAATTCGTGATGCGTTCCATCGAAAAAAGTGTTAGAAAAATTCATTGACCCGGCCGAGGACGACCCGTAGTCTTCCTTTTATGTTGTCTCATTTCCATCACCGCCATCATCATCACGCGCACAGCGTGTTGGCGGAGATGCACCTGAGATTGCAGACTTAATCTAGACAGCACTTTTCAGGAGTTTCGGCCCGCTGACGCGAATCACGCTCAGCGGGCTTTTTGTTTTTTCCGACAAGGAAGTGGCGAATGACGACAGAACTTGATTTCGACAAGATGAACGGGTTGCTTCCCGCCATGGTGCAGGATTCATCCGGCGGCGAGGTACTGATGGTGGGTTTCATGAACCGGGAGGCCTTGGAGCGCACGCTGGAAGGCGGGTACGTGACATTTTTCAGCCGCACCCGCAATCAACTCTGGACCAAGGGCGAGAGTTCCGGCAACCGTCTGCGAGTCGTCTCCGCGCAGACAGACTGCGATCGAGACACTTTGCTGTTGCGAGTTGAAGTAGAGGGAGCGGGACTGGTCTGCCATCGCGGCACGCGCTCCTGCTTCACGGAAGCCTGCCGCTAGCGTTGCGTGAAACAGCCAACCGTGCGGCGAGGAGAGCCGCGATGAAGCTGCGCATCGGAATCCCCAAAGGGAAGTCTGCAGGAGGCGACGCTGCAACTGTTCGCGCGCGCCGGACTGCCTGCCTACACCAACGGACGCTCGTACTTCGCCACCACGGCCGATCCCGAAATCGAATGCATGTTGATTCGCGCACAGGAGATGGCCCGATACGTGGAACACGGCGCGATTGATGCCGGGCTGACCGGGCTCGACTGGGTGATCGAGAGCGGACTCGAGGTGGTCACCGTCAGCGACCTGATCTACGCCAAGCGGAGCCGCGGCAAAGTGCGATGGGTGCTGGCCGTGCCGGAGGATTCTGCTTTCCAGCGCGCGGAAGATCTCTCGCAATGCATCGTCGCCACCGAACTGGTGAACGTCACGCGAAATTACTTCAAAGAGAAAGGCGTCGACGTGCGGGTCGAGTTTTCCTGGGGCGCGACTGAGGTCAAGCCGCCGATGCTGGCCGACGCGATCGTCGAAGTGACAGAGACCGGCAGTTCGCTCCAGGCGAATCGTCTTCGCATTCTCGAGACGGTGCTCGAGTCGAACACGCAGCTCATCGCCAACAAGTGTTCGTGTGCGGATCGCGAGAAGCGCCGCAAGATCGACAATCTGGCCCTGATGCTGCAGGGAGCGATGGAAGCGCAGGACCGGGTGGGACTGATGCTGAACGTGCGCAAGGAAAATCTGGATGGCTGTGCTGCGGTGTTGCCAGCATTGCAGAAGCCCACGATTTCACATCTGAGCGACGAGGACTGGCTCGCGGTCAATACGGTGATCGACGAGGCCGCGGCGTGGGATGTGATTCCGCGGCTCAAAGAAGCGCAGGCGCAGGGCATTGTGGAGTATCCGCTGAACAAGGTGGTGCTGTGATGCGGATCTCTCCGGCCGCAAAGCGGCTGCCGTGGTGACGCGCTCGCTGCGCGCGGATCAGAACTCGCCGAGTTGGAGCCGCGAGTGCGACGCATCGTTAACGATGTTCGCCGTCGATGGCGATCGGGCACTGCGGCGTTATGCGGAACGTGGGATGGACTGGGCTCGAAGCAGCCGCTTCGCGTGTCTGAGGCGGAATTAAATGAGGCGTGGCAAGCGACTCCGCCGGAGTTGCGCAAGGCGCTTGCGGCATGCGGCGAAAACATTCGTCGATTCTGCGAGTGGCAGAAACCGACGCAGCTGGACGCAGACCCGCGCGAGGCATTTCTCTCGGGCAATTGGTGCGGCCCCTCGACTCGGTGGGCTGTTATGTGCCGGGCGGACGGCTATCCTCTGGTTTCGACTTTGCTGATGACGGTGATTCCGGCGCAGGTCGCAGGCGTGAAGAACATTCGCGTGTTCTCTCCCAAGCCGTCGGCGGAAGTTCTGGCTGCGGTCGGAATGCTCGGAGTGTCGCGAGTTTTATCGCGTGGGCGGAGCGCAGGCGATTGCGGCGTTGGCCTACGGTACCGAAAGGATTCCGCGAGTAGACAAGATCGTCGGACCGGGAAATGCCTATGTGACGGCTGCCAAGAAAATAGTCTCTTTCGATTGTGCGATTGATTTTCTCGCGGGTCCAACGGAGGCCGTCGTTCTTAGTGACGGTGGGTCGGCCGGAATTCATTGCCGCCGATCTGGTCTCGCAGGCCGAGCATGATCCTGAGGCGCTGGCCGTGTTCATCACGACATCGCGCAAATTGGGGCGATCTGTGGCAGCGAGCGCGGCGCGACTCGCGCGAGCGAATCCCATTGCCCTGGAGAGCCTGCGAAGGCGCGGGACGATTCTCGTTGCCGGTACCCGGGAAGAAGCACGCGCATGGGCGAACCTGATCGCGCCGGAACACATTACCGTCGCGGCAAGGACTTGCCGTTCATTCAGAATGCAGGCTCGATCTTCGTTGGCGACTATTCGCCGCAGGCCGCGGGCGACTACGCCTCTGGGCCGAATCATGTGTTGCCGACTGCGGGACAGGCGCGATTTCGCGGAGGCTTGAGCGTCACGGATTTCGTGAAGCTCATCACGGTGCAGAAGCTATCGAGCGCGGGACTGCGCAGGATTGCGCCGGCAATCGAGTGTCTTGCCGAAGTCGAGGGCTTGCAGGCTCATGCGGAATCGATCCGAGTGAGGTGCGCACATGCTTAGGCCACGGGAAGCGGTGCTGCACGTTGCCCGCTTATCATCCGCCGCTCGCAGGACGGGACGGTTTGCGTCTTGATTTCAACGAGAACACCGTCGGATGTTCGCCGCGCGTGCTTGAACGGTTGCGGCAGATCGCGCCAGAAGATCTGGCGCGCTATCCGGAGCGCGGTCCAGCGGAGGCGAGCGTGGCAGAGTTTCTCGGCGTCACCGCCTCGGAACTGCTGTTGACCAACGGCGTGGATGAAGCGATTCATCTGCTTTGCGAGACTTATCTCGATGCGGGCGACGAGGCATTGATCGTTGTGCCGACTTATTCGATGTATCGGATTTACATGATAGCCGCTGGTGCGGCGGTGATCAGCGTGCCAGCGGGTCAGGATTTTCAATTTCCGATCGAGGATCTGTGCAATCGCATTACAGAGCGAACGCGGCTGATCGCGATTGCCAATCCGAACAATCCGACCGGGACAATAGTGCACGAGGAGGAGTTGATGCGAATCGTGCGCGCCGCGCCGGATGCGGCAGTACTCGTGGACGAGGCTTACTTTGAGTTCTACGGGCAGACGGTGCTGCCTAGGCGGCGCGAGTTTCCGAATGTGTTTGTGGCGCGAACTTTTTCGAAAGCGTACGGAATGGCGGGGCTTCGGATTGGCGTGCTGGTGGGCGATCCGGAACAGATGCGGGCGGTGCGACAGGTCAGCTCTCCTTACAACGTGAATGCGGTTGCGCTGGCCTGCCTTCCGGAGGCGCTGGGCGATCAAGATTACATCCAGAAATATGTGGTGGAGGTGGGCGAATCACGCGCTCGCCTGAAGCGCGCTCTCGAAGCAGCGGGAATTCGATTCTGGCCGAGCCAGGCGAACTTCGTTCTCGCGCGGGTGGGCGCGGCGGCGGCATTTGTCGACGGCATGCGGAAGCGCGGCATTCTCGTGCGCGATCGCTCGAATGACCATGGCTGCGATGGCTGTGTGCGCATTACGCTCGGGCCGCGCGAGCAGGCGGATCGGCTGCTCGTGGCTTTGCAAGAGACGCTCGATGAAATTGGCGTCGCGCAAGGAGCATCACAGCGATGAGAAAAGGAACGATCAGGCGCATCAGCAAAGAGACGCAGATTCAGATCTCGCTCACCATCGAGGGCCGCGGACGCTACCAGGTGTCGACGGGCATTCGATTCTTCGATCACATGCTGGAATTGTTCGCGCATCACGGAGGATTCGACCTGAAACTCAAGGCCCGCGGCGATCTCGATGTCGATCAGCACCACACCGTCGAAGACGTCGGCATCGTGCTCGGGCAGGCGTTCGACAAGGCGCTTGGCAGCAAGCGCGGAATTCTGCGCGCTGGATATTTCCTGATGCCGATGGATGAAACGCATGGGAATGGCCGCGGTCGATTTCTGCGGACGCACTGCGGCGGTGGTGGACACGAAAGTCCGCGCGCGACTGGTCGGCGATCTGCAATCGGAACTGGTGCACGACTTCTTCGAGGGCTTTGCTCGTGGCGCGCGAGCCAATGTTCATGCGCGCGTGCTTTACGGCCGATCGAACCATCACAAGATCGAAGCGCTGTTCAAGGCCTTTGCCCGGGCGTTGCGCGCAGCCTGCTGGCGCGATCGGCGGATGGTTCGGCTGTTGCCGAGCACGAAGGGAGTGCTGTGATGATCGCGATCGTGGATTACGGCGCGGGCAATCTGGTTTCGGTGAAAAAGGCGCTGGACTGGCTGGGGCGAGGACTGCGCGATCACTTCCGATCCTGCGCAGGTTGCAGAGGCGACAAAGATCGTTCTTCCCGGCGTCGGACACTTTGCCTCGACTGCGGCGCTTGGCCGCTCCGGATTACGAGATGCTATCGGTAGAGGCGATTGGGCGGGGCGTTCCGTTTCTTGGCATTTGCGTCGGCATGCAATGGATGTTCGAGCGGAGCGAGGAATCGCCCGAGACCGCGGGCCTGCGCTCTGTTCCACGGAGAATGCGAGCGCTTTCCCGGCAAGCGTGAAATCGCCGCACGTGGGATGGAATCAACTTGCAGATTGCTTCGATCGTCGCGACTTTTTCAGCGGAGTGCCTTCTTCATCGTTCGTTTATTTCACGCATTCCTTTCGTGCGCCCATTAGCTGCAGCGACGGTGGCGTGCTGCGAGTACGGCGGCAGCTTTTCGGCGGCGGTGGAGAGAGACATGTGTTCGGCGTGCAGTTTCATCCTGAGAAATCCGGGGAGGTGGGCTTGAAGATTGTTGAGGAATTTCTGCGCGCTCTGACATGTTGACCAAACGCATTATCGCCTGCCTCGACGTGGACGACGGACGCGTCGTCAAGGGCGTGCAGTTTGTGAATCTGCGCGATGCCGGCGATCCCGCGGAACTGGCGAAAGCGCACAGCGAGTCGGGCGCCGACGAAATCGTGCTTCTCGATATTTCGGCGACGCATCGAGAAGCGCACGACGCTGCTCGAGACGGTGCGCCGGACGGCGCGCGCAGTTATTTATTCCCTTCACGGTCGGCGGCGGCATTCGAACTCTGGAGGATGCCGCGGCGGTGTTCGCCGCCGGCGCGGACAAGATCAGCATCAATTCCGCGGCGCTGGCCGATCCGACGTTGATCACGCGAATCGCAGAGCGATTCGGTTCGCAAGCAGTGGTTGTGGCGATTGACGCGAAGCGGCAGCGGAGACGGTTCGCACTGGGAGGCCTTCACACATGGAGGGCGAACGGCGACACGGGCAGCGA
The DNA here is from genome assembly GCA_963786095.1 of uncultured Acidobacteriaceae bacterium. GTDB lineage: Bacteria > Acidobacteriota > Terriglobia > Terriglobales > Acidobacteriaceae > Sulfotelmatobacter. The sequence continues at coordinate 35,285 of CAWAXV010000022.1, forward strand.
TGCCGTCGAATGGGCGCAGGAAGCCGAGTCGCGCGGGGCGGGCGAAATTCTGCTGACTTCGATGGATCGCGACGGCACCGGCGCGGGCTTCGATTGCGAGTTGACGCGCGCAGTTGCGGACGCGGTGCGCATTCCGGTGATCGCTTCCGGCGGCGCTGGCGGCGCGCAGACATTTTGTGGAAGTGTTTCGCGAAGGACACGCGGATGCTGCGCTGGCTGCGTCGATTTTTCACTACGGCTTGAGTTCGTCTCGGCGATCTCAAGCAGCAACTCGGCTCGCAAGGAATTCCGGTGAGGTGGCCGTGCTGATTCCTTCGATCGATTTGATGGGCGGCAAGATCGTGCAACTCGTGCAGGGGAGCCGAAAGGCTCTGGAGTTCGACGACTTCCAGGAGTGGATGGACCGCTTCGCGAAGTATCCGCTGGTGCAGCTGATCGATCTCGATGCGGCGATGGGGCGCGGGCACAATCGGCGCTTGTACAGGAAATGGCGCGGCGACTTCCCTGCCAGGTCGGCGGCGGCATTCGCTCGATTGAGGCGGCGCGGACGGCTTTGAGCTTGGGGGCGCGAGCGGGTGATCCTCGGATCGGCGTTGATCACAGGGGGAGCGATCAACCTGGCGTTTGCGCGCGAAGACCGCAACCCAGCTTAGCGCAGAGAGGCTCGTGTTCGCCTGCGACTGCCGGGGCGGGCATGTCGCGATTAAAGGTTGGCAGGAGACCACGTCGACTACGGCCGATCGAGATGATGCGCGACGCTCGATCCGTTCTGTGGCGCATTTCTCTATACGAACATCGACACCGAGGGACTGCTGCAGGGAATTCCGCTTGAAATTGTTCAGGAGCTACGAGGCGCTACTTCTCGCCAACTGATCGTCGCCGGAGGCATTCGAAGCGAGGACGAGGTTGCGGTACTTCATGCTATGGGCGTGGATGCGGTGGTGGGTATGGCGATCTATAGGGGACTCATGCCCGCGTGACGCTTGGTTCGCGCAAGATTATTTTCTTTGAAATTCGCCGCACTGGCGCGCATCTTCGCAGGCTTGGCGCGCGTCACGGCCGGTGACTTCCTTGTACCAAGCGGGATGGAAGGTCCAGGCCCAGGCTTCGCTGACGGCGCCGCGGGTCATGGCCTGGAAGGTGCCGGGCTCGCCGATCGTGCTGAGATAAATGTGGATGAAGATTCCGCCGAGCATGATGAGTGCTGATATGTCGTGGAGGACGTAGCTGACGGCCACGGCCAGCGTCCGAAGGTGCGAGCGCCCGACCACAAAATGATGCCTGTGATCAGATACACGACGCAGCCGACGACGATCTCCCAGAACTGAATTTTCTGACCGGCATTGAAGAATCCGGTGTCCGGCGGTTCGATCTTCTCGTGCCGCCGATGATCTTCTTCAGATTGCGCATCCAGCGGCGTGTCGGCGGCGGTCCAGTCATCGGCTTGAGCCAGTTCAGCATTTGCAGGCCGAAGAAGAATACAAAGCCCAATCCAAACCATGGGTGCATTTCGCGGCTGAGCGGCCCGCCTCCAAAAATTGGCGTGAACCAGCGGAACAGCCAGGGCAGGTAGATGCCGAAGCCGGAGAACAGCGCGAGAAAGAAGAAGAGGGCCACCATCCAGTGCAGGAAGCGCGTGTACACGCGATGACGCAGCAGCTCTCCTTCATAGACCTCGGTTGTGGCCGATCCGATCGAAGGCAGCGCGGGCATTGTCGTCGAAGCGCTCAACCGCGGTGGCCATTGGCCTCCTCCTTGAGCGGCGGGTCTCCGGTTGCGGCGCGGCGCGGGCCGACCGTCACGTAGTGCAGCAACACTCCGAGAAGTCCAAACAGCGCGAATGTGCCCAGAACCGGCTTGAACAGCCACTTCCAGACGGTGTAGCTCCACGGGATGACCGGGATTCTTCGGCAAGCCACCGTAGCGCTCGGGATTGGTGGCGTCGTGCAGCACGTAGATCACGTGCGTGCCGCCGATCGACGTGCGGATCGTAGACGCCGGCGTTCTTGAATCCGAAATTCTCGCGCAGTTGCTTGGCGCGCTCCTCGGCAATGTACTTCATGTCGTCCTTGGTGCCGAACTTCAGGCAGCCGGTCGGGCACGCCTTGATGCAGGCGGGTTCCAGTCCCTGCGCCGACGCGATCCGAGCACAAGCGTGCACTTGTAAACTTTCTTCGTCGCCGGATTGAACTTGGGAATGTTGAAGGGACAGCCGGAGACGCAGTACTCGCAGCCGATGCAGTTTTCCTGCTGGAAGTCGACGATGCCGTTCGCGTATTGCACGATGGCGCCGTCGGCGGGACAGGCGCGCAGGCAGCCGGGGTCGGCGCAGTGCATGCACTGATCTTTGCGCATGAGCCACTGGATGGTGCCGTCTTCGCGCTGGTGTTCGTTGAACTTGATCAGGTTCCAGAAATTCCAGCGGGTCTCCGGCATGGTCTGGTAGGTGTTGTCGAAGATGGTCGCGCTGAACGGCATGTCGTTCCACTCGACGCACGCGACTTCGCAGGCCTTGCAGCCGATGCAGGTAGTGGTGTCGATCGAGCTTGCAGACTTCGGCTCGCGCTGCATGCCGAAGCCGCGCGGAAGGGCCGGAGTGGCCGGAGATCTGCTGGATCTGTAGCGTCTTGCGATCGCTCATGCTGTCTCGCTGGACCCATTGGCTCTACGCTTTCTCGAGCTTCACCAGGAAGCCCTTGAACTCCGGCGTGAACGCGTTCGGATCGATCACGGTCGGAGTCAGTTGATTGGTTAGCGTCTTCGCGGTCTTGCCTTCGTCTTCCGCGATGCCGCGAAATCCCCAGTGAATGGGGATGCCGATCTGAAACATTTTCTTGCCATCGATCTTCATGGGCCGGATGCGGCGGGTCACCATGGCCTTCGCGATGTAATGGCTGCGCGCGCTGGTGACCTTGTACCTTCTCGCCGCCCCGAATGCCCATGCGGTCGGCGAGTTCGGCGGGAATTTCCACGAACGGCTCGGGCACGAGCTGCACGTTCATGGGATTGTTTTTCGTCCAGTAGTGATAGTGCTCGGTGAGGCGGTACGTCGTGCAGATGACGTTGTATCCCTGCTCGGCGGTGCCGTACTTGTCCATATCGGTCTTGTATTTCTTCACGACCGGATTGTTCGACTGATTCGGATGCAGCGGATTCGCGATCGGGCTTTCGATCGGCTCGTAGAATTCGGGGAACGGCCCATCGGCCATGGCGCCGAGCGGAACGAAGAGCCGGCCGACGCCTTCGGGATTCATGATGAATGGACCCATGTGATCTTTGGGCGGCGAATCGGGTTTGAAATCGGGAACGTCGTTGCCCACCCACTTTGCTTTGCCTTCGTTCCACCAGACTTGCCGGCGTGACGGCATCCCACGGTTTGCCGTTGACGTCGCACGAGGCGCGGTTGTACAGGACGCGGCGGTTCATGGGCCACGACCACGCCCAGTTCGGATAGATGCCGAGACCGGAGGGATCTTCCGTGCCGCGGCGCTGGATCAGCGCGCCGGCTTCGGTCCAGGAACCGCAGTAGATCCAGTTGCCGCGAGAGAGTGGTGCCGTCGTCTTCAGCCAGGCGAAGCCGGGCAACTGCTGGCCGGCCTTGATGGTGACATTCGTCTTCGGATCGGTGACGTCGGCGAGCGCCTTGCCGTTGATCTCCTTGGCGACTTCGGAGAGTGACGGGTTGTACGGATTCGTGTACGCGAACGACGCGTTCAGAATCGGGATCCGGGAACTTGCCGCCCTCCTTCTGGTAGAGTTCGCGAACTTTCAGGAAAATCGTCGCCAGGATTTCCTGATCGAGCCTGGCCTCGCCCGGCGGAGGCAGCGCGACGTTCTTCCATTGCAGCCAGCGCGCGGAGTTGACGAACGTTCCGTCTTTCTCGGCGAAGCCCGCGCCGGGCAGGCGGTAGACCGTGGTGTTGATCTTCTTCATCTCGTCGGCCGAGATGCCGGGAGCGCGCCAGAATTCGCTGGTTTCGTCGGGATAGATTTCGCAGACCACCAGCCAGTCGGCCTTCTTCAGCGCGTCGATATTCTTCTGCGAATCCGGACCGATCATGACACCGTTCATGCCGAAGGCGAAGATGCCTTTGACCTTGCCTTCGTACATGTCGTTCCAGATGTTGACCCAGGAGTAATTGCGATCGATCTTGGGCAGATAGTCGAAGGCCCAGTCGTTTTCTTTGGTCGCCGCGTCGCCGTACATCGCCTTGAGGAACGAGACGGCGAACTTCGGGGTGTTGGACCAGTAGTTGAACGAATCCCAGGGATCGGGCTTTGACGACGTGGGCGTGATGCGCTTCAGGTAGGCGGCAAGATCCGTGTCGGCGGGATTCGGCATTTTCAAGATAGCCGGGAAGGATGTCGAAGATGCCGGCCATATCGGTTGCGCCCTGAATATTCGAATGGCCGCGCAGCGCGTTGACGCCGCCGCCGGCGCGTCCGACGTTGCCCATCAGCAATTGCAGCATCGCCGCGGTGCGAATGATCTGCGTGCCGAAGCTATGCTGGGTCCAGCCGACGGCGTAGATGATGGTGGCGACTTTCTTCATGTCGCCATCTTTGCGGACGGAGGTGAAGAGGTCGGCGGCCTTCAGGAAATCGATCTTGCGGAATGCCGGTGATGCGCTCGACCATCTCCGGCGTGTAGCGCTAATATTGCTTCTTCAGAAGCTGGAAGACGCAGCGCGGATGCTGCAGCGATAGATCATAGGCAGTCTTTGGCGGCAGCAACGGAGGCGGCAGAGCGCCGCCAGCGGCTTTCGCGCCCATTGGACTGGCCGCTTGATGTCCCTGGCCGCCACCTGTGTCGCTGTTGTGGGCACGGGCAGGTGCTGCGCTGGCGGCTGCGCCGGTTGCGGCCTTCCCGGCCATGTCGCCGCCTTCTTCGTAGTTCCAGGTGGACTTGTCGTAGGTCTTCGTTTCCGGATCGAAGCCGGAGTACAGGCCGTCGTCGGGAAGCTTGAATCCTTCCTTGATGATGAACGCCGCATTCGTGTAGTTGACGAGATAGTCGTGGGCGATGCGGTTGTTCTCGATCGCGTAGTTGATCAGGCCGCCGAGGAAGGCGATGTCGGCGCCGGCGCGAATCTGCAGATACAGGTCGGCGGTCGCGGCGGTGCGGGTGAGGCGCGGATCGACGACGATCATTTTGGCGTTGCGGTGCAGCTTGGCTTCAATGGCCCACTTGAAGCCGCAGGGATGGTTCTCGGCAGGATTGCCGCCCATGATCAACATCATGTCGGTGTTCTTGATGTCGATCCAGCCATTGGTCATCGCACCGCGTCCGAATGTTGGCCCCAAACTGGAGACCGTGGGGCCGTGTCAAACACGGGCCTGGTTTTCCAGGTAGCAGACCCCCAGGCTGCGCATGGTCTTGACGACCAGATAGTTGAACTCGTTGGTGTCGGTGCAGCCGCCGGTGAAGGCGATGCCTTCGCAGCGGTTGACGGTGTGGCCCGCGGCGTCTTTCTCCACGAAGGTGTCGTCGCGCGTCTTCTTGACGCGCTGCGCAATTTCGCTGTAGGCCTGATCCCAGGAGATGTCTTCCCAATCGGTGGCACCGGGCCGCCGCACCTGCGGCTTCAGCAGGCGACGATCATTCAGGATGTCCTGCTCGAGCGACGAGCCCTTGGGGCAGAGCGTGCCGCGATTGATGGGATGGTCGGGGTCGCCCTCGACGTGGACCACTTGCGGGGTCACGTTCTTGGCCTTGTCGCCGAGCGTGTAGATGATAACGCCGCAACTCACCGAACAATAGGGGCAGGTGCTGCGGGTCTCGCTGGCCCGAGAGATTTTGAGGTTTGCAGTTTGGGCGTAGACAGGGGTGAGGTCGAATCCGAGCGTGGAAAGGCCGGCTCCTCCGAGTACAGCACCCTTGAGAAAAGTCCTGCGGGAGAATTCCATTCAAGCCTCCAGCGAATCTGCCGCACCTCGATAGCAATGCGGACCCGGAGAAACTCTAAGATGTGAAACGCAGGTTATAGGTTGCGGCCGCCGTGACGCCGAGCGACCGAGTCGAACGGATGCGGGAGACTATAGTCCTGTGGGGGGACGGAGTCAATCCGGGAGACCGGGTAGAGGGTCGCGGGACGTTTCGACCTGCTCTAGCTGATAATTGACCAGTGAAGCTCACTCCATGGCAGCGGCGTATACAGCGGGCGGAGGAACTCGCAGGGCAGCACCGCTTCGCGGCGGAGATCCTCGGGTTCTACATCCACGTTGCGCGTTTTCAGGAAGAGTTGAATACGCGGATGGGCGCGGCTTTACCGCGACTGGTTTCTGAAGATCACGGGGAACTCAGCGCGGAAGAAGTGGCGGCGCTCAGTTCCAGGTTTGGGGCGTTCGTATCTTTGGCCGAAGAGCACGGGCCGAAGGCTTTGGCCGAACACAGCCGTGAATTGCGTGGTTGCGGCGAAAGGTTCTGGGCAGAGCTTTTGAGGAGTGCATGGATGACGCACTCGCCGTCGGATGCTCAGGGTTTCCTGGCGTTGGCCTTTCTGCAGCCTTATGCCGAACTGCTGCGCTGGCGCGCCGCTCTGAAGTCCAGGGACGTTGCGTACGCCGTATGTCCATTCTGCAACCGGAGGCCCGGCTTCGGCGTGATGCGGCAGATGGGCGATGGCGCTTCGAGGTCGCTGGTGTGTTCCTTTTGTCTGGCGGAGTGGGAGTTTCGCCGGCTTGTTTGCCCCGGATGCGGCGAGGAGAACGACAAGAAACTTCCAGTCTTCACGGCCGACGATTTTGACTATATTCGCGTGGAGTGTTGCGAGAGTTGCAAGACTTACATCAAGACAGTGGACCTCACGAAGAATGGACACGCGGAACCGGTAGTCGATGAACTGGCGTCTGCTCCGCTTGATCTATGGGTGAAGGAGCGCGGCTACGCCAAGCTGCAGAGCAACCTCATGGGGATGTGACTCTCCTCGCCCTCCGGTCCAAGACGAGGATCGGATGTGGTAGGTTCACTTTCGGGGGAAAACGGCAGCAGGGTTGCCGACTCGCTATGGTTTGGATTCCACCGATCTCGCTCCCGGACGAATTCAATGCCGCGTCGTATTTTATCGACCGGCATATGAGCGAAGGCCGCGCCGAGAAGATCGCGATCGAATGCGGCGACATACGGGTAAGCTATCGGCAACTCTTCGAACGAGTAAACCGACTGGGAAATGGCCTGCAGAGTTTAGGTGTTCGCATTGAAGAGCGCGTTTTGTTGTTGTTGCCAGACATTCCAGAGTTTGCCGCAAGCTTTTTCGGAGCGATCAAAATCGGCGCTGTACCCGTCCCCGTGAACACTCTGCTGAAACCCGCTGACTACAAGTACCTGCTCGATAATTCCCGGGCGCGGGTGGCGATTGTGAGCAATTCTCTGCTGCCGGTCATTCAAGCAATTCCCCGGAACGAGTTGCGGCATCTGGAAAATGTTGTTGTGCTTGGCGGCAAACCGGAGACTGGGCTGTTCAGCTTTGATGAACTCTGCCAGGGCAGCGCTTGCGAGTTGACCGCCGAGCCCACCAGCAAAGACGATGCGGCTTTTTGGCTGTACTCCTCGGGCAGCACCGGGCAACCGAAGGCGTGCGTTCACCTGCAGCACGACATGGTCGTTAGTACAGAGCGTTACGCCAAGGAGATTCTTAAGATCACAGAGAACGATCGCTTCTTTAGCGTGGCCAAGCTTTTCTTTGCATATGGTCTAGGGAATGGGCTCTACTTTCCGCTGGCCGTGGGCGGCACCACCATTCTGTTGCCAGATCCTCCTCGACCACAGAGCGTTCTTGAAGTGCTGGAACGGCACCGTCCGACGCTGTTCTTCTCGGTTCCGTCGAATTATGCGAAGTTGCTGGCGCATCCGGCCGCTGGTGCGCGAGAATTCGATTTATCCTCTGTGCGTCACGCGATCTCGGCGGGGGAAGCTCTGCCTGCGACGGTCTTTCACCGGTTCAAGAAACGTTTTGGAGTGGAGATCCTCGACGCGATCGGCTCGACCGAAGGATTGCACATGTTGATCTCCAACGCTCCGGGAGCGGTACGGCCCGGATCGAGCGGCAAAATTCTTCCCGGGTTCGAAGCGAAGATCCTGGACGACAACCACCGTCCCGTCGCGCAAGGAGAGATCGGGAATTTGCTCGTAAAGGCAGACTCGACCTGTGCTTTCTACTGGAATCAGCACGAGAAGACTAAGGACACGATCGAGGGCCATTGGATCCGCACCGGGGACAAGTATTACCAGGATGAAGATGGCTATTTCTGGTATGCGGGACGATCGGACGACATGCTGAAGGTAAGTGGCGTGTGGGTGAGTCCGATCGAGATTGAACACGTGCTGAGCGAGCATCCGCTGGTACTGGAAGCCGCGGTTGTATTTCGCGAGGATGCCGACGAATTATCGAAGCCGGTGGCCTGCATCGTGTTGCGCGATGACGCAGTGGGAACCCCGGAACTTGGGCGTGAGTTACAGGAATACGTGATCGGACGTTTGCCGATCTTCAAACGTCCGCACTCGGTGGAATTTCTGTCTGAGCTTCCGAAAACTGCGACAGGGAAGGTGCAGCGCTTCAAACTTCGCGCGACCGCTAAGCAAGAAGAGCCTCCTCAAGCTTAATTTCACACAATAAAGCGGAATGCTTTGCTAATGCGCTGTTCCGGCAAATCCTATTGTAGGTTACGGTGATGTCGTCGAGGTACATCTACGCCAGGTCTGTAACAGGTAAGGTTTCCGCCTTGCTGGAATCCGCAGTTGTCGAACTTTCGACGACAGTGTCTGCGCGAGGCAAATGATCTAGTTGTGAATCTGGAGAGAGATGATGACTGGCTTGCCTTCGAACAGCAACCGTACTTGAAGCGTGGGAGAGTCTGTCAGCGAATGAAAGCTATGGTCGCTGCCCGTGACCACCGTGGGGACCGACAGCATGCAGCCATCGGCCAATCCAGCGATTTTGTTTTTGAAATTACCGGCGATCATGTTGCAAATTTCTCCGAACGCGTCGCACATTTCTGGGCCGATCTGGGCAGGTTCCACTCCGAGCATATGGGCTGCCATGACGGTGCTCGATTTGGTACCGCACTGCACGCTCATGACTCCGCACAACCGCCCCGAAACTCCGACCATGGCTGTAATGTCCATGGGTTCTTCGGAAGGGCCTTCGGGCAGTGTCAAAGTACAGCCCAACATGAGTTCAAACACTTCCCGGACAGAAAGTTCCAGCAGCGGGATCCAGGTCTCGCGATTGGTTGAGTTATCTGCCAGCAGTTGAGCGGTCGTCCTCACGGTTTCACTCCCAGCAGAGGAATAACGCTATCCCTGACATGTTCGGGCGTAAAGGGCTTGCGAATGTAACCTCGCGCCCCCGCGGATAGGGCCTGTACCACGTGAGATTCGCTACCTTCGGTGGTAATCATGACGACCGGAACGCCTTTGGCATTCTCCACGCCGGAAAGTTGTTTCACAAACTCCAAGCCATCCATCACCGGCATGTTGAAGTCGCAGAGGATCAGGTCGACCCGGTTTTCCGCCAGTACGGCCAGGGCTTCAGCCCCGTTTCCCGCCTGGAAGACCGAGGTGAATTCGATTCCAGCCTGACGCACAGACCGTTCCACAATTTTTCTCATCACGGAGGAATCGTCCACAATCAGAGCGCTGATGTTGTACATGAGAATTACTCTTTCTTTCCCGGCAGATTGGTGGTTGCACTTCTGTTCGGGTCAAAAGATCAGAACATTTCTTTAAATGTCCAAAGTCTTGCTCTGATACTTCGGCAGAGCTTCGCACTGCTTCTCGATCCGCTGAATTTGGGCGGACGTAAGGTTAAGGAATTCAAAGCCATAGATCCTGCCGCTATGCCGCCGGATCAGGGCCGACACACGATCGCCGACAACCGGCTCCAACTCAACCGTGTCACCGACGGGTAAGGAATCACTAATCAGGGCTGACATTCCGCTTGCGCTTATTTCGAGAGTCATTCCGCGAATCGCCGAATGATCTTTGGGGTAAACAGTGATCGGGGCGCTGAAACGGTATCGATCATGACGTCTGCGATCAACAGCGGTGGTTGCTGCGCCGACGGGAACTGGATCGGTCATCATGGGACAGTCTCCCTCTCGTATTAAGATCGGCGGACGAGCTGCTTCCCTTTAGCATCGTTTCAATTGGAAGTGAAGCGGAAGAGCTTGACGGAGACTGCAGGTAGTCAATTGGCTTGGACGCCCGTGCGGGCGGTTTCAATGAACCTGGATTTCTCGAGAGGAGCGGCGGCCGGCCCGGGTTCTGATTCCGCTTCGCCAAACATCAGGTGAAACCACAGAATCCTGGTCCGCAAAAGTTAGAAGATGCTGCTCGCGCAAAACATCAGCAGATCACGCGGCGTCCGCTCGCGAGACCGGCCGCTCCTGCAGTAGGAGTTCGGTAGCGCGGACTCTCCGGTCAGAGTGAAACCACCTTTGTATGACGTTATCGCGAAGAAAGTTGGCAAGCGAGAGCAGGCTCATTCCCTGATGGTGAACCATCCAAGAGCCAACGAGTTCAAAGCGAGGGCCGAAGAAGCGCTTGCGTCCGGGATTGTAATCGGCAGCTTCCAGGAAGCCGTATGCGCCGAACCACCCAAGAGCATTCATGCGATGGAGATTGGCAAGCGCCGCTTTGCCATCAACACCCAGGGCCAGAAATGTCGAGTAGGGTGAAACCACCAAAGATTCCGACTCACTTCTTTTGAGCGCAAGACTGGGCACGCCAAACGCCTCGTAGTGGTAGTCCCCAGCTTCGTTTCTCCTAGCGCAGGCCGACTCCGAAATGCCCCAGGGAATTCCCTTGCTCGCTGCATACTCCTGCTGAGAACGAAGCGCCGCAAGGCTGGTGCGGTCGAGGAGTGTATTGGGATAGTTGCGCAGCCAGATCGAAGGCATCAGGTACTCGAACATGGTGCCCGTCCACGAGAGCATCACGGTCCGGCCGTGGTCGCTAACACAGGGTCGGCCAAGGCGGAACCAACAATCCTGGGGAATGTCCTCTTTCGCGATGGCGACGAAGACTGCCGTGCGCGGCTCAGTGGCCAACAAGTCGTAATAATAGGGCTGTAATTCTTCAGACTGTGCGTCGAAGCCCACCGACAGTTGGAGGCGCTTCTCATCCAGCAAGAACGAAAAGTCCATCGCATTGGCGAGATCAAATGCCTGCTTGCTGATTTCGCGCAGGTTCTCAGTCAAACGAAGCGAGTTTCGCCGTGCCTGCTGGAGCATGAGTCGAAGGCGTTCAGCTGCCGATGCGTTCCCGTTAAGAGTGGGTTGAAACCTGTCGAGGCGGATTTCGAACTCAGCAATCAGGTCGGGCAGTTGTTGCACTGCAACATCGTCTGCAAAATTCGTACCATCTGACAGGACTTTCGTCAGTGACGCGAACTCTGGGAGTCTCCAGGGTGTGTAGGACTTCACCATCTCGCGGACGCTCTGGAGCCTTGAAAGCGCCTGATCGCGGAACCACGCAGCATCTGAACTGGACGCGGGATCGGCGGCGGATTTCTTTTCGCTTATTACTTCGTCGGGGAAATTCAAGATCGACGCGAGCCAATCTTCCTTATTAAGTTCCTCCGCACAGCGGGAGAACTGACGCTTTGGAAATACCTGCAAATTTACAAGGACACGAAGATGGTCCAGGAAACCCTCGGCAGTTGCCGTGGAGAACAGGGGCTGATCAAGGCGATCCACGCAACCCTGCCGCAACGTCCAGAGGGAGGCCACCAGATTGCCGCTGTCTACCGAAGAGATGAAAAACGGTGGTTTGGGTTCCAGGGTCCTCGTGTCGTACCAGTTCAACAGGTGGCCGCGGTATTTGGACAGGCGAGCCAGGGTGTTCAGCGTCTTTTGGGTGAGTTCAACCATCTCGGGCAATGTGAGATACCCGAACTCGGCCGCCACCTGTCTCGAGTTAAGAAGGAGACCCACGTTAGTTGGGGAGAGGGTGGCTGTAATTTTTCTCGGCTCATCCTGAACATTGTCCGGGATCAGCCAGTTGTGTTCTTTGTCCGAAAACTCGGCGAAGTACCGCCAGATATATAAAGCGGACTTGCGAAGAAGCAAAACATCTTTGGCGGTTATCTCGTGCGCCGGTTCGAGCGGGCTCGCGTTGAGCCAAAGAGCGATCAACTTGCTGCATGCCCAGAGGGCAAGAACCGGTACCGCGGCCAGCAGCGCGTGAGGTCGAGTCAGCCAAATCAGCAGGCCAAGGCCGGTTGCAAGAAGGGGCATCCAGTCGATGTAACGATCGAAGGGAGCCTTTCGATCACCGATTTCGGCCTCTGCCGCGGTTTCCCATTCGAGCAAGCGCTCGTGGGTAACCGCATATCGGACGATAGCACGCACCACAGCATCCAGCGACAGCAGCGTCTGGTGAAACAGAAGGGTCAGCGTCAGCAGGACCGTAAAGTTCGCGGCGAAGAGAGTACCGAGAGCGCTACGGGTAATTCCCATCTGCCGGGCCATTGCCGCTCGAACCACGCCAAAGGCAAATTCGAACCACGCAGGAACAAACAGAATGCAGATGGTCGCCAGCGTCCATCGGATTGGATGATTGGACGCCAGCCAGCCAAATAAAAACAGTACAAAGGTTGCCGGCTCGACCAGGCTGCGGCGCAGATTGTCGAGAATCTTCCACCGCGAGAGCAGTGAGATGGGATTCGTGACCAGTGCGCCAGACTCATCTGGCACCCGATCCGTAAGCCATTGCACGATCTGCCAGTCGCCCCGCAGCCAGCGATGCTTACGCCGGTTATAGGCGCTGTAATGCGAGGGATAGTCCTCGATCACGATGATATCGGTGGTGAGCCCGGCGCGGGCATACGCTCCTTCAATCAGGTCGTGGCTGAGCAGCGCATTCCGTGGAAAGCGGCCGTGGAGAACATGGAACATCGTATCCACTTCATAGATGCCTTTCCCGGTGAATGTTCCTTCGCCATACAAATCCTGATAAACATCGGAAGTTGCATGGGTATATGGATCGAGTCCAGTTTCACCGGCGAAAATGGCCGCCAGTCGCGAACGAGCACTCGACAGCACGCTGACGCCGACTCGGGGCTGCAAAATGCCATAACCGGCGACCACAATATTCTTCAGGGGATCAATAATCGCCTGATTCAGAGGATGCGCGATCGCCCCGACCATGCGGTGCGCCGAACCACGAGGAAGTTCGGTATCAGTATCGAGCGTAATGACGAAGCGGACCTTAGGGAGGATGGCAAGGTCGCCTTCTTTTACCGGAAAACTGTCATATTGCCCGCGCAGGAGTTGATTCAAATCGAGCAGTTTTCCACGCTTCCGCTCCCAGCCCATCCAGCCACGCTCGCGGGGGTTGTAGACGCGGTGACGATGAAGCAGGAAAAATGTTCCTGCGTTCTTGGCGGCGTGTCGTTCATTCAGTTCGCGGATTAGTTTCGAGCACAAAGACACCAGAGAACTGTCTTCCTCCGCGGGGTGATCGGAGTCCGACAGGTCGGACACGACGGCAAAGTGAATATTGCGGTCGTGATTGCCGAGGTAACGCACCTCAAGACCTTCGACCAGGTGGTGCACTTGTTTTTCATTGAGCAGAAGTGTCGGAATCGCGACCATGGTCACGCAATCGTCTGGAATGCCCTCGGAGAAGTCGAGCTTAGGCAGACTGTCAACCGGCATCAGGTTGGTGGTCAAGTAGTTCATCAACTGAACCGCCGCCTGAGAACTGGGAAACAGCAAAACCAACATTGAAAAGAGAACGAACTGGGGCGATGTGGCGGCCGGGGTCAACAGCCAAACGGCCGCAGTAATAATAACAAGCGTCAGAATCGCAATTCCGAAGAGGAGAAACTCATCTGGATGATGCCGCAAGAACGTCCGAAGGCGTTCGCCTGCAGGCGGATGAAAGCCGACTCTCTCCCACAGGACTCTCGTTCCATCACTCATGAGGTAGTAGCCGATATGGCATTCGCGCAGCTCAATCCGCTTATCGCGAAACCTTTTTTCATGGGCCTTTTGCGCCAAGGCGAGCGCTTCTTGTGCGACTTCCATTTCACTTCGGTCACTGTGACGAGCGATCCTGGCTATCCTTTCCCGATACACACTGCGGCTTTCCGTATCCATGGCGGCGAATGCGCCGACCGGGTCCTGGCGAAGAATCACATCGAAGGGAACAAGGGACTCCAGCAACTCCTCCCAGGAAGCTTGGATGACATCGCGGAAAGTACGGATGAGAGTGGTGATGTGCTGGCCCGATGCGCTCTTGGGATCTTTCAGGAAGGCGCTGGCACGCGCGGCAATTTGCTCCAGCACAACGAGCTTCAACGCAGGTACCAGGGCTCCAATCTCATGAAACTCGAGTGGCGTGGTCTCCTCAAAAGTGACGCAGAGTTCCTGGAAGTTTTTCTCGGAAAAGGCATAGTCGGTTGCAGCGAAAAATGCCTCGGCGATGGCGAGCACGCGGGGCACGACTTCGTCCTTGCTGCGGACGTGAGGCACGATTGCCATTGGTCCCAGTTCACTCGCAAGGGAGCGAGCTACGGAGAAAAGTTGGTGCTCGTTGTCGCGGAGCCAGAGTAGATCTTCCGAATTCGGCATATGCTCGAAGACCGCATCCACCTTGGAGAAGACCTTCTGGAAGGTATCGGAGAGCTGCGCACAGCGCTTCGAAAAGGTATCGGACGACTTGGTTCCCGGAACCCAGCCTAGGCTCGCGGCAAGTTCTCGCGCGACACTACGTGTCGCTTGAAGCTCTTGCTCGCTGCTTGGGGAGGAATGCCGCGGCTCCTCGTCTGCAGTGATATCGGTCTGAATATTGCGAAGCATAACTAGCGCATCCTTAACTTGATCAACCCATTGCCATCACTGTCAGTTACCGGTAACTGGCCGCCTGCAGTTCGAACATTTCCGCATAGCGACCACCCAGTTGGGTCAGCGCATCGTGATCGCCTTCTTCCGCGATGCGTCCGTTGTCGAGCACCACGATTCGATCTGCCATGCGAACGGTCGAGAAGCGGTGCGAAATAAATAAAGCCATCTTACCGGTAGTCAGTTCGGCGAAACGTTGAAAGACCTCATACTCGCTGCGCGCGTCGAGCGCGGAAGTGGGCTCGTCGAGGATCAGCACCTGTGCATCGCGCAGATAGGCGCGGGCCAGAGCGACCTTTTGCCATTCGCCACCGGAGAGATCGACGCCGCCATCGAAACGCCGACCCAGCATCTGGTCAAATCCAGAAGGAAGTTTGCCCACTACGCCGTCTGCCAGACTTTTCTGGGCGGCATGCTGGAGCAAGGGCAGATTATTGACCTCTGCAATTTTCCCGACGGCGATGTTTTCCCTCGCCGTCATGTCGTAGCGCATGTAATCCTGGAAGATGACGCCAATTTCACGGTAGAGATCTTCGAGGTCATACTCGCGCAGATCGACCCCATCGAGCAAGACCTGCCCTTCGAGCGGGTCGTACAGACGAGTGAGTAGCTTCACGATGGTCGTTTTACCTTCACCATTTTCGCCGATCAAGGCGACACGCTCTCCGGGACGCAGATGGAAGTTCAGGTTATTCAAAACCAGACGCGAACTTTCGGGATATCGAAAGGAGACATTGCGAAATTCAAACCCACGAAGGATTGGCCGAGGTGCCGCCAAAGCGTTGGGTTTCGATTCGATGGTGGGGCGCATCTGGAAAAAGGCGACGAGATCGGTGAGGAACAAGGCCTGATCAGCGATTGTGGAGAGGGTTGAGAAGGTTTGCTGAAGGTTTGAGCTTGCTTCTCGAATGGCGTTCGCCAGCAAGGTCAGAGTACCGAATGTAAAGACTCCGATGACCGTACGCCAGACTGCAAAGACATAGGCCGAGTAATAGCCAGCGGTGCCGATGGAGGACAACAAAGTTCCTGCCACCAACTTGCGCCGCGCCAAGGCAATATCTTCGTCGTAGACCTGATCAGAGAGCCGGGTGAATTTACCGGTCAGAAAATCCTTAAGACCGAAGAGCTTGAGTTCCTTGGCGGCTTCTTTGCTACCTCCCAGAATGCGAAGGTAGTCGAGTTGGCGGCGAATGGGCGTCTGGCGAAAATTCTTGGCGTATCCGAGAAATGCGAAGTGAGACTCTCCGACGAAAGCCGGGAGGACGCCGACGATCAACAAAAGCAGAAGCCATGGCGAAAACACCATGATCTGGACGGACAATGAAACCGCCGTAATGAACTGCTGTACGAGACGGCCCATGGCCTGAATCATGAACAAGCGGTCGGTGGCCTGTACGCGGGCTCGCTCGAGGCGGTCGTAGAAGATTGGATTTTCGTAGGCTAAAAGGTCGAGTTCGGCCGCGTGCTCCATCACACGAACGCTCACATGGCGCGTGTATTTGCCCGCGAGGAGAGCATCGAGGTAGTCGATTGCACGACCTAAGGCGCTCGCGGTGACGGCGAGCGCGAATTCTGCCGCGACCAACCACCACAGCCGGGGGCCAGCGTGCTGGTGGGTGGTCAGGACGCCGTAGATGTTGTCAATGATGAGCTTGGAAACCCAGAACAGGGCTAGAGGCAACAGAGAGGCGACAACGCGAAAAAGCAGTCCAAAGACGACGACAAGTCGCCCGGATTCCCACACAATGTGGAGCACGACGGGCAAATTGCGTAGAGCGGCCACGCGCTCTCGCCAGCCGCCCTGGACCTCTATTTTTTCGACCTCGCTTGAACCCACATAGGCCTCGTATGACAGAGGAAGTCACGGCGCCAACCCGGAAGCATGCGACCCAAACGTCAAACGAAGTGACGAGTGACGGGAGCCGAACCTATATCCAGGTAGGCAAGGCTAACTTGCCTCAATCTTAACGCTTTATGCGATGGGTTGGATGAAAGAAGTGGGCTTCAGGTTGGGGCCAAAGCCTCTCAAGGCACTTCCTGGCTCCCAACTAGTATTTCTCGAGCCCGGCCCTCTGCATTCCACGCTGCGCCTCCGGGGATTTCATAAAAGTGCTCCAAACAAATCCGGTTCGCAGATTTTCGGCCATCACCATGGTAATGCCCGTGTCGATTCCGATGACATCGGAGTCGTACCAGCTCTTGAGGGGATTAAAGGCATTGACGAAACCGTATTTGGTCCAGGCCGCCGGGTAATGGGCCCGAATGAACTTCAAAACACGCATCGCAGGCCCAGGCAGAAACGGAAGTGAGCCGCCAGCGGCGCTGGGAACGACAGAGCCGTCGATGGGGCCCACGGCTGGCGGCCCCCCCCAAACTACGTAGCCGTTTTGCGAGTCGGAAGCCGTAATTCCCCACAGATCATCGCTGTAATCCGGGAACTGCTTGGCCAACTCCAGGCAGAAACGCCGGTGGACCTCAGTAGCGGTCACTGAATTCTGGAAGTAGTCCGCGTACTTGTCACGCCGGCCGCGAAAATCAAACCACGCCTGAGAATACTGATGGACAAACAGCGGCGCAAAAGATCCGACGTAACGCATGCCCTCATATTCAAAAGTCATACGTTTCCAGGCAGTCCAGGTATCTGCCTTCAGCGGATAGGCCGACGAACCCATTCCGAGGAGGTACATCATCATCAACTCGCTGTAATAGTCCCATCGAGATGGAAGAAATCCGATTTCCGGAGTCCAGCCGTGGGTTAGAAGAGACGTGTCCTCTGAGAGCCAAGTCCAGTCGACGCGGTTGAAGATGAGGTTCGCAAGTTCCGCGACCGCCGGGTGGCGGAAGTATTGGCGGCAGGTCAGAACCCCGCATAAGAGAATGGTGGTGTCCACGGACGACACTTCGGAGTCGAACATGCGCTCGCCGGTATCGCCGTCGGCGAAGTGGTAGAAGAATCCGCGGTGATGGGGCAGCTTTTTCCAAAGAAAGCGCAGAGTAGCAAAGACGCGCTCGAGTGCCGCTCCCTTGCCGACGAAGCCACGCTGATCTCCAATGCAAAGAGCTGTCAGTCCGAATCCAGTAGCCGCGATACTGGACGCTTCTTTGCGGTCGGGGAGGTGGAGATTACAGCGATCCTTGACCATCCCGGTTTTGGGGTTGCCCTGTTCCCAGAAAAACTGGAAACTCGCTTTCTCCACGTCGTTCAGGAACTGATCGTCTTCCGTCGATAGAATCGGCATTGTGGAACTGGTGGCAATCGACGAAGAAGGTAAGATTTCTGGACGCAAGCCGGCCAAGCGCGCCGCAAACGGCGAGGCTAGACTTGCTGCCAGAATTTGACGCAGGGCCTGTCGGCGGGTGAGCGGGTTGGGTCGGTCGTCGATCATGTGTTCTTGCCGACGCTAATCTTGGGTCTCTGGAAAATATCAGGAAAACGATCCGGCGCAAAGATTGGAGTCAGCAAAGGACAACATTTGGCATTAGGACGCATTAAAGGATGCAATACGGGCTGCCACCGTTGCCGAAGTTAAGAAAACGTTCGAAGCCCTACCTTCATCTTATAGACTCATCAGAGGATTTTCACATGACTCGCACTCACAAAGTAGAGGCCGAGATTGCCGTACTGGTCGCCCTCGCTGTTGTTGCGATAACGGTGGGTGTGATCCGCTGGCAGCGTGCGAAGACAATCTCGCTGCGAGGAGCAGTCATCGTGCAGGATGCGGACTCGCGAAAACAGTCGCCAATCGCCGGAGTCACCATTTCCGCAGGCGATCTCGCGGTCTCGGAGAGCAAGTCCGACGCCTCGGGACTTTTCACTCTCAATTTGCGCAAACCAATCCGTGTGGGATATCCCATCGTCCTTCACTTTCGCCATCCCGACTTTCGCCCGCTGGACCTTCCCGACTACGTAGGCCATCAGCTTTATGTCGTCCGCATGGTTCCCGTGTCGAGCACGGATGTTCCGGAGAATAAATCGGAAGTTTCGGTCGCTCATGTGCGCGCGAGGTATACGGTGAAGGGCAAGACCGAGTTCAGCGTCGGCAGTGCCGTGAAAACCTTTCAGATTGTGAACAAGGGGAACATCCCATGCAAGAATCAAAATCCGTGCTCACCCGACGGTAAATGGAGGGCGGCGCTCGGTTCGGCTGCCCTGGATGCGGGCGCAGGCAATGAGTTTCGCGAGGCCCGCGCCTCATGCATTGCCGGTCCCTGCCCCTTCACCCGAGTTGAATCGGACCGATTCACGGAGGGCGGCCAGGTCATGACAGTACTAGCGCGGGACTGGTCTGACACGGCCACGTTTCTGCTGGAGGCCGAGGTCGTTCATCCGATGGTGACGCAAAGTGAACACTGGTCGTATCCAGTTATTTTTGGGAAGAGCATTAGCTTCACGCTACCCTCAACCGCGGGAAGTGTGAGCATTGAAGCGGACATTGACGGACAGACCATTGTTTTTCCGCTCAGTCCCACGCTTTTTTTAAGCTGGGCGACCTGCGATTCGGAGGTCAATCCCGACCAGGGGCGGGTTTTCCGCTGTTCGCTGAAACCCGGCTATCGGTTTCAGTAGAAGGCTGCCGGGTCTCCACTGCGTGAGTCCGACGCAAATTATCATGATGGTCCGCTTCGAAGGATTGCCCATAATCGGCGTCTACCGGAGTTCACTTCTCAGTTTCGAGGCAACTGCTTAATTTCCTCGGGTGCAAAGTCGTCACAACCCCTGAGTACCCGTTTCCATCCAAGTGCTTCAGGTAGGGGTGGTCGAATGGGTAGCGAAGCTTCCGAACAGATGATGGCTCTGCTGCAAGAACTCGCGCTGCTGAAGGAATTGGACAAAGAGTACGAAGCGAATCCAGACAAATCCGCTCGGGAACAACATCGGTCGCTCCAAAAAAGGCACGACGAGATTACCGGAGAAATTAAAGCATTGGGGAAGCAACAGGAAGACACTCCTAGCGAAACACGTTGACATGGCTGCTCCCAATGGCATTGCGCCACTCTCCTTCTACTGCTAAACCCTGATACCCGGCTGCAGTAGGGTTCCGTCAAAATGAGGTAGCGCCGAGCCGTCACGGTGGATGGCGTAAACCCAAATTACTAAGGGCATTCGACCCTGAGGTCAGATGCTAGAAACCAGCACCGTTGCAAGAGAGACGCGGGTCGGCGCCAACCGTCTGCCAAACGGCAGTTGGGAGTTCCTGATGTGGGCGCCGCATACACGTCGCGCCAGCATACATCTGCAGGGAAACGGTGAAGTGCTTCCGCTGGAAGCGCTCGATGGCGGATACCATAGTGTGGTCGCCACTGGCTTAGAGCCTGCCTCGCAATATTTTTACCGACTTGATCAAGGGAAAGACCTGCCTGATCCCGCATCTCGTTTTCAGCCCGAGGGAGTGCATGGGCCGTCACAACTCGTCGATCCGGAAGAATTCCTTTGGACCGATCAAAAATGGTCGGGAAGGGCACTGGAAAGCAGCATTATCTACGAACTCCACATTGGAACGTACACGCCCGAGGGATCGTTTGATGCCCTGATTCCGCATCTTCCGGAACTTGTCGCGTTGGGCGTTACAACGATTGAACTCATGCCAATCGCACAGTTTCCCGGGGGACGAAATTGGGGCTATGACGGGGCCTATGTGTTCGCTCCTCAGAATACTTATGGAGGACCGCAGGGGCTCCAGCGACTGGTGAACGCGGCCCATCACCATGGCCTCTCGATGGCACTCGACGTGGTTTACAACCATCTCGGTCCGGAAGGCAACTACCTTAGTGCTTACGGCCCTTATTTTACCGATCGCTATCGAACCCCTTGGGGCCAGGCTATCAACTTCGACGGTGCGGGCAGCGATGAAGTGCGGAGATTCTTCATCGAGAACGCCTTGTATTGGCTCACGGATTATCACTTCGACGCATTACGACTGGATGCCATTCACGGTATGTTCGATTTCGGCGCACGTCATTTTTTGGCAGACCTTCAGGTCGCGGTCTCGGATCTGTCGCAGAGACTGGGCCGGAAACTCCATCTGATTGCTGAAAGTGACCTGAACGATTCCCGAATTCTGCACTCCGCCGAACAAAGTGGGTACAACCTCGATGCCCAGTGGAGTGACGACTTTCATCACTCGGTGCACGCGTTGTTGACGGCCGAGCGTCTTGGCTACTACGGCGATTTTGGAGGTGTCACTCCTCTAGCCGCAACCCTCCGAGATGGATGGTCTTACAGCGGACAATATTCGCGGTTTCGGAAACGCCGGCACGGCAACTCGCCTCTTGGCATCTCGCCTTCGCACTTCGTGGTCTGCAATCAGAATCACGACCAGGTCGGCAACCGTGCCGCCGGAGAACGACTCAGCACACTGGTAAGCTTCGAAGCGCAAAAGCTTGCCGCCGGCATAACCTTGCTTTCGCCGTTTGTACCAATGCTCTTCATGGGCGAAGAGTACGGCGAAACGGCGCCCTTTCAGTATTTCACCAGCCATGGAGATCCCGCTCTGGTCGAAGCGGTGCGCCGGGGGCGGCAGGAAGAATTTTCTGCGTTCGGTTGGAAACAAAACGTTCCGGACCCTCAATCTGAGGAGACATTCGCACGCTCCCTTCTCAAGCATTCGCTGAAGAAGCACGAACCTCACAGCACGCTCTTGCGTTTCTACCAGCGCCTCATTCGGATTCGCGATGAACGGGAACTCTGGACTCCTGCAGCCCGAGAAGTTCGCGCGTTGGGAGAAACCGCTCTCTTGCTGTTGCGAGAAACGGCTTCGCTGCGGATCGCGATGTTATTTAACTTTGCGAACTATCCGGCTGTCTTGAACCTGTCCGAACTCCTTGGCGATTGGACAACAGTGATTCATTCGGCAGGGGCGGAATGGAGTGGGCCGGTGGCCGACATTGCACCGACAATAACATTTGCAGATACCTGCGAATTGCGGCTCTCCCCAACGTCATTCCTCGTTATGGAACGCATGCAACTCGGCATGGAGACAGCATGAAATACATTTGCATTCACGGGCATTTCTACCAGCCACCGAGGGAGAATCCGTATCTCGAGGCCGTCGAACTGCAGGACTCCGCCTACCCATATCACGACTGGAACGAGCGCATCACCGCAGAGTGCTACGCGCCCAACGCGGCCTCACGAATTCAAGACTCCGAAAATCGGATACTGAAACTGCTGAACAACTATTCAGAGATCAGTTTCAACTTTGGACCGACCTTGTTGTCGTGGATGAAAGAACAGGCACCCGGCGTCTACAAATCGATTCTCGAAGCGGACAAGGATAGCCAGCAGAGATACTCGGGACACGGCTCCGCTCTGGCGCAAGGTTACAACCACATGATTCTTCCCTTGGCCAATCGCAGGGATAAGGTGACTCAGGTGAAGTGGGGGATCCGGGACTTTGAGAGCAGGTTCGGAAGAAAACCGGAAGGAATGTGGCTGCCGGAAACGGCAGTGGACACTGAAACGTTGCTGGTGCTCGCCGAAAACGGAATTAAGTTCACAATCCTCGCACCACGGCAGGCCAAACGGGTCAGGAATAGAGACAGCAGGAAATATGACGATGTCAGCGGTGGACGTGTCGATCCGGCTCGCGCGTACATTGCGAGGCTGCCCACTAAGAGGGTGATGTGTGTGTTTTTTTACGACGGCCCAATTTCGCAGGGCGTCGCCTTCGAGGGACTACTGAATGACGGGAAGCGGTTCGCAGACCGGCTGATGAGCGGCTTCTCCGACGCGCGCGAGGGGGCCCAACTCGTTCACATAGCGACCGATGGAGAGAGCTACGGGCATCACCACCATTATGGTGAGATGGCGCTGAGTGTCGCGGTGGACGAAATCGACAAGAGCGGCGTCGCAAAACTCACCAACTACGGCGAGTTCCTGGAAAAACACCCGCCTGAGTACATCGCGGAAGTCGTCGAGAACAGTTCATGGAGTTGTGTGCACGGAATCGAACGCTGGCGCAGTGATTGTGGCTGCAACTCGGGCGGACATCCGTGGAACCAACAGTGGCGGGCTCCCCTCCGTGCCGCACTCGACTGGCTGCGCGACCAGCTGGCGCCTATCTTCGAGGCACGATTGAAGGAATATTTTCGCGACCCATGGGCCAGTCGCGATGACTATATTCGCGTGATTCTCGATCGCTCAGATGAATCGCGCAAAGCATTCTTTGCTGATCACGTGATTCGACCTCTGGAGGCCGAGGAGCAGGTCAGGGCGCTGAAGCTCCTCGAAATGCAGCGTCACGCTCTGCTCATGTACACCAGCTGCGGCTGGTTCTTCGACGAGCTCTCGGGATTGGAGACTGTCCAGGTCATTCACTATGCGGGGCGCGCGCTCCAACTCGCAGAAGAATGCACGGGAGAAAGCCTTGAGCTTGAATTCCTACAGCATCTCGCGATGGCGAAAAGCAATCTTCCGGAGCATGGAGATGGTGCGAAGATCTATGAAAAATGGGTGAAGCCCGGCGTCATTGACATCGAACGTGTAGCCGGACATTACGCCGTCAGCTCTCTATTCGAAACGTATCCGGAGAAAACGCGCATCTATTGCTACGAGGTTGATCGTCGAAGGTACTCCGTGGAGGCCGAAGGAAAGATTCGACTGGCCACCGGCTGCGCGCGGTTTCGTTCGACGATTACCGAACAATCCGCTGTCCTGGATTTCTCCGTTCTACACCTTGGGGATCACAACGTGACGGCGGGCATCCGTCACGCGCGCGATTGTTCGGAAACTGACCAGAACAAATTGGTCGAAGCGTTTTCGCAGGCAGACACGGCCGAAGCTATCCGCCTGCTTGACCAAGTTTATGGAAAAGACATCTTCTCTCTGCGTCTGTTGTTCCGCGACGAACAACGAAAGATTACGAATCTAATCTTGAACGAGTCGCTGCACTCGGCGGCTGCCGTGTACCGAACGGTCTTCGAAAACCAGGCGCCATTGATTCGTTTTCTGAACGGATTGGACATCCCGGTGCCGAACGCTTTGAAGTCAGCGGCGGAGATTGCTCTCAACAGTCAACTGCAGCAATATTTGGAACGTCCAGAGTTGGATGTGGAGAGCATACAAGGACTACTTCGCGAGGCCGCGGCGACCAGAATCACCCTGGACGCAACCACGCTTGAATATCAGGTACGCAAAAGAATCGAGAAGGAAGCAGCCGCGTTCGCTGCAAACCCGAGCGACCTCACGATCACCGGAAAAATCATCAAACTTCTTGATCTCATTCCATCTCTCCCGTTCCCCGTGGTTCTGTGGGAAGCACAAAATATGGTCTATCGCCCACTGATCACGGCGTTTCAACAGAATGGCTGGCACTCTCCCGGAGCAGACCCAGCAGCCGTGCAGCGACACGAGGAACTAAACCGGCTGGCTACTCAACTCCGTATTCTGTTGCCTCAGGAATAGCCATGCCGCCTACACGCTTGCCATCGGCGACGTACCGCGTGCAGCTTAACAAAGACTTCCGCTTTGCCGATGCCAGCAAGATTCTCGATTACCTGCACGAACTCGGGATTTCCGATTTGTATTTGTCGCCGATCCTGGCGAGCCGGAAAGGAAGCGCGCACGGATACGATGTGATCGATCCGACGCGCATCAACCCGGATCTCGGCAGCGAAGAGGAATTCGCTACCTTGCAAACCGAACTTCAGAATCGCGGCATGGGCCTGCTGCTTGACACCGTTCCAAATCATATGGCGGCCAGCGCCGAGAATCCTTGGTGGATGGATGTCCTCGAGACTGGGGCACAATCGGCCTTTGCAGCGTTTTTCGATATCGAATGGCATCCGCATGCCCCCAGCCTCGATGGCAAGATTCTTCTGCCAGTTCTGGGTAGACCGTTTGGGGAGGCTCTCGATTCTGGTGAGATCAGGCTTATCTTTCAGGATGGTCGGTTCTTCTTTCAGTACTTCGAATCGCTGTTTCCACTTGCCCCACGATCGTACTATTCGATTCTGAATCATCGGGCGGAGCGTCTCGTAGAGGGGCTCGGAGAAGATTCATCCATATTCCACGAATATTCTGGAATCCTCGCGTCAGTGCGGGAACTGTTTCAAGCAGATCGGCGCGGAGCCGAAACCGCTGCCGATCGGCGATTGCGATTCGAGTCGGCTCGTGATCGCCTGAAGTCTCTGACGAACACAAGCAAAGAAGTTGTGGACTTCATTGAAGGCAGCGTGAGCGATATCAATGGCCGCGAAGGGGAGGCAGCCAGCTTTGGGTTCCTGCAACGACTGCTCGCGGAACAGAATTACAAATTGGCATTTTGGCAGAATCTCAACGAGAGCATTAACTACCGGCGGTTCTTCACAATTGCCGACCTGGTAGGCGTTCGCGTCGAAGATCCAGTCGTGTTCGAAGCCACTCATGGCTACATTCTGCGTCTCATGTCGAAAAATTCATTGGCAGGTTTGCGCATCGACCACATTGATGGGCTTCGCGACCCCGTTGCCTACTTGAATAGGCTTCAGGAACGGTTGGCGTCCTCCCATGATGGCCGGCCGGAAGGGGCGACGTACATCCTGGTTGAGAAAATTCTATCTCGCCATGAGAGTCTGCCAGCTGACTGGCCGGTGAGCGGCACAACCGGCTACGATTATTTGAATGAGGCGAACGGACTCTTTGTCGAACCGGACGGCGCAAGACGATTGGAGGATATCTACTCGGAATTCATCGGGCGCCGGCAGAATTTTGCGGATGTTGTGTACCAGAAGAAGAAGTTGGTGATGAACACGCTTCTCGGCGTGGAGATGCGCAGCCTGGGACGACAGTTGGCCGAACTTGCCGTTCAAGATCGCTACGCGAGAGAGCTGAACCGCGAGCATCTAATCGACGCCTTGATTGAAATCACTGCCTGCCTCTCGGTCTATCGAACTTATATTCGGAATGTCGACGTGCCAGCTGTTGCCAAAGATTACCTGGAGACGGCGGTAAGAGAAGCACGAATCAGGGCGTCGCATTTGAATGCGGCCGATTTCGATTTCGTACGCGACGTATTGTTGTTGCAGAATCCGCCTCATGTGCCAGCGGAGCACCGCGAAGCGCGTCTGGCCTTCGTAATGCGATGGCAGCAGTTCACGGGCCCGATCGTTGCCAAGGGTCTGGAAGACACCGCGCTTTACGTTTATCACCCGTTGTTGTCGCTGAATGAGGTCGGCGGCGATCCGCGCCCGTCAGAGGCGCCCTCGGGCGAAGAGTTCCTTGCATTCCTCGAGCGCCGCCGTCAGCAGTGGCCCAGCAGTTTAGATGCGAGTTCTACCCATGACACCAAACGAAGTGAAGATGTTCGCGCTCGCATCAACGTTCTTTCGGAAATTCCGACCGAGTGGAAAGATCACTTGGAATTATGGGCTAAACAGAACAAACGCCACAAAGAAGAGGAAAGAGGACAGGCGGTTCCCGATCCGAATGAGGAGTATTTCTTGTATCAGACGCTGCTTGGCGTTTGGCCACTGGATCAGGAGAGTTCTGCCACCTTGGTCGAGAGGGTTCAGTCGCATTTGGTCAAAGCCACGCGTGAAGCGATGGTGCACACTCGCTGGACTCGTCCCAATGAACAGCATGAAGATGCCCTGCGGAAATTCGTTGAACGAATTCTGTCGGCGAACGACAACCGCGAGTTCCTGCAGGACTTCCGGCAGTTTCAGGAGAAGGTCGCCTACCTTGGCATGATCAATGGCCTGTCGCAGACGCTGCTCAAGATCACTTCGCCCGGCGTGGCGGATTTCTATCAAGGTTCTGAGTTGTGGGACCTGCGACTCGTGGACCCCGACAACCGAGGGCCAGTCGATTTTCCCAGACGTGCCGTCGCTCTCAAGGCAATTGCGGCGGCTTCTGCGGATTCAGGCTGCCAGATCTGTGATCTTATAGATCACTGGCAAGACGGACGCATCAAGCTGTTACTGATCTGGAAGGCAATCCGGTTCCGTCGCGAGCACGAAGATCTATTCCGCGAGGGGGAATTCGTCCCTCTGAAGTCGGCAGGAGCTTACTCGCGAAACATCACAGCGTTCTTGCGGCGGAACGGGTCTGCTTGGGCACTCGTGGCCATTCCACGATGGCTCTCCCAGGTGACGAATGCTCCAGAGAGGCCGATGAGAGACATCGATTGGTGCGACACGAGGCTGCTATTGCCTCGGGGAGTTCCAGCACGGTGGAACAATGTCATCGGCCACAAATTCGCGGCTTCGCAGACTACCGAAGGTGAACCGTTTCTGATGGTCCATGATCTGTTACAGGAATTCCCGGTTGCCTTGTTTCAGGCAGCAACCGATTGACGAACACGTCCCCCCATTATTTTGAAAGCGGAAGCAGAAGAGCGGATCGCGACCTCGCTGCTATATTCTATTTGACGCCTGCTCGTCAGGCGAGACCAGCCATCAACCGGGAGGAACAAGTTTGCCGTTGAAACGCGAAGCCGGTTGGTATAAAGACGCGGTCATATATCAAGTCCATGTGCGCACGTTCAACGATAACAACGCCGATGGCATCGGCGACTTTCAGGGCCTTGCGCAGCGACTGGATTACATCCAGGAACTTGGGGTTAACGCAATCTGGTTGATGCCGTTTTTCCCATCCCCATTGCGAGACGACGGCTACGACATCGCCGATTACAGATCGGTTCATCCCAGCTATGGGACGCTGGACGATTTCAAGAAATTCCTCACGAGCGCGCACGACCGCGGCATCCGAGTGATTATCGAACTGGTCGCCAACCACACTTCCGATCAGCATCCGTGGTTTCAGGAATCCCGCAGTTCGCAGGACAACCCGAAGCGGGATTGGTACGTTTGGAGCGACACCGATACGAAGTATCGTGGCACGCGAATCATTTTTCTTGATACTGAGATGTCAAACTGGGCGTGGGATCCGATTTCCAAGTCCTACTACTGGCATCGCTTCTTCAGTCATCAGCCGGACCTGAATTATGACAATCCGGCTGTGCGCGAGGAAATCTGGAATGTGATGAAGTTCTGGCTGGAGATTGGAGTCGATGGTTTTCGGTTGGACGCCGTTCCATACCTGATTGAGCGCGAGGGGACGTCTTGCGAGAACTTGCCGGAAACCCATGCGATCATCCGAGAACTTCGCAAGAAAGTGGACGACGAGTTTCCGGGCGCAATGCTCCTGGCAGAGGCGAACCAGTGGCCCGCCGATCTTCGGCAATACTTCGGAAACGGCGATGAATTCCACATGGCATTTCACTTTCCCCTGATGCCACGAATGTTCATGGGTCTGCGACTGGAAGACCGCAAGCCGATTACCGAAATTTTGCAACAGTCGCCCGAGATTCCCGCTTCGTGCCAGTGGTGCCTCTTTTTGCGCAACCATGACGAACTGACTCTGGAGATGGTCACCGACATGGAGCGCGACTACATGTACGACATTTACGCCGGCGATAAGACGATGCGGCTGAATCTCGGCATCCGGCGGCGACTGGCTCCCCTGCTCGACAACGACCGGCGGCGCATTGAATTGATGAACGGCATGCTCCTGTCTCTACCGGGCACCCCGATCATTTACTACGGAGATGAGATCGGCATGGGGGATAACATTTACCTCGGAGATCGCAACGGAGTACGAACTCCGATGCAGTGGAGCGGCGGCTGGAATGGTGGCTTCTCGGCGGCTGACCCCGAAAGCTTGTACTCGCCGCCGATTCTGAATCCGGTGTATGGCTATCCGGCGGTAAACGTTTCTTCGCAAAAGCGGACCCAACATTCCTTGCTCTCGTGGATGAAGCACATCATCGGCATTCGGCGTTCGAGTGTGGTATTTGGGTCGGGCTCGATCGAGTTCCTGTACCCCGCGAATCACCGTGTGCTGGCCTATGTCCGGCAATTGGGCAAGGAGACAGTTTTAGTGGTGAACAATCTCTCCAGTGCGGCGCAGGCGGTTGAACTGGATTTGCGGCGATACAAAGGCAACATTCTGATTGAGATGTTCGGCCGGAATATTTTTCCACGCATCGGTGATCTGCCTTACCTTTTGACCATGGGCCCTTATCAGTTTTACTGGTTTCGTCTGCGACGTATCTGATCAGACACCAGAGCACAGCGGCGGTCTGCGGTGCTCGCGCGGACTGATGCGGCTCTGAAAATTTCGATGGGAGGATGGATTGGCGGAAGAAACACTTTTGACCGACGAGTTCCTTCGCCAGCTCATCAACGTCGGCGAAGTAGACATCGTCGTGGGACTGCCGACCCACAACAACGCGAAAACAATTGAACCGGTTATCCGGGCTATTCAGGCGGGCATACTCAAGTGCTTTCCGCGCGAGCGGGTCGTGGTCATCAATGCGGATGGCGGATCACAGGATGGGACGCCCGAATTGGTGACCGGAGCCTCCATCGATGATGTATGGAGTGCGTCAAAAGTATATGCGCTGCGCACGCTGCACTGCATCAGCACCCGGTATGCCCGGAGCCCAGAGCCCGGAACCGCACTGCGGACGATTCTGGCGGCGGCCGATCTGTTGCGCGCTAAAGCTTGTGTCGTCATCTCACCCGACTCCACAACCATCGAGCCCGATTGGCTCCAGCGGCTGGTTCGTCCTGTTTACAGCAACAACTTCGATCTGGCTTCACCCATCTATCACAGACAACGGGCCGAGGGTCTCCTGATGCGGAACGTCCTCTACCCCTTAACGCGGGCGATCTACGGATACAGGGTTCGTGAGCCCTATGCTTCAGACTTCGCAATCTCGGGCCGCCTTGCGACAGACTTCCTGGGCAAAGAAATATGGAATGAGGAGTGGGGGAGAATTGGCGCTGAAATTTTTCTGACCGTTACCGCCATCACTGGAAAATACAACGTGTGTCAAACCTTCTTAGGCACGAAGGCGCAACCCCATCAGAGTGCGAACGACATCGTCGCCGCCATGCGCCGCACGGTCGGTGCTTTGTTCTCCTCGCTGGATAGTAACTTCCAGCTGTGGAGTACGATTTCGGCGTCTCAAGTTGTAACTACAGTAGGCAGTCAATCGGAAATGGTGTTGGAACCGGCGCGAGTGAGCCGTAAGCGGCTTCGGGATATGTTTACCGCCGGCGTCAGGGAGCTGGAACCGGTTTTCCGCGCGATTCTTTCACCCGCGACACTTTCCGAACTCCAGGGAATCGCAGCTCTTGACGTCGCCGAGTTCAGTTACCCGGCGGAGTTATGGGCCAAAACTGTTTTCGAGTTTTCGTCTGCTTATCACAAGACCGTTATCAATCGCGATCACATCGTCCAAGCTCTGGTGCCCCTGTATCGCGGAAGGACTTTGACTTTCTTGCTGGAAAATCAGGACGGCTCCGCGGAAGACATGGAAAAAAGCGAGGAATCTCTGTGCGGCGAGTTCGAACGGCTGAAGCCGTACTTGCTCGAAATATGGGCTGACAGAAAGTGAGGCGTCAATGCGCGAAATCATCATTACCGAACTGACCCAAGCCTTGCAGGAACTGGCCCGAGGCTTTGCGCACTACCTGCCGCGACTGGTCGTGATGTTAATCATCGCATTCATCGGATGGCTGATCGCTTATCTGCTGAAGGTGGTAGTGCGAGGAATTCTTCGCCTGACAAAATTTTCCAAGCTCTCTGAGAATTCCGGCGCCACCCAACTCTTGAACCAGGCCGCGCTGCCGTCATCCACGGAATTGTTGAGCCGGTTTGTCTTCTGGGTAGCGTGGGTCGGTTTCATTCTGGTTGGAGTAAGCGTGCTGGGGATCGTTGGCCTGGAAGAATACATCGCACGCTTTTTCCTCTTCGTGCCGCGGCTTTTCGTCGCGCTGGTCATTCTTTTCTTCGGTTTGTTAGCGGCAAGCTTCTTCTCGCGGGCGGCACTGCTGGCGGCCGTGAACGCGAACTTCGGCTCCTCGCGGATGTTGAGTATTTTCATCCGGATCATAATCAGCGTGTTCACCCTCTCCATGATGTTCGAAGTATTGGGCGTTGGAGAGCAGACGATGCTCATCGCTTTTGGGATTGGTTTCGGAGCCGTGATGCTTGGTCTGGCGATTGCGTTTGGCATCGGAGGTAAAGACCTCGCAAAGCAATTTCTGGAGAAGAAGCTCGCGAGTGGAAAGAAAGAAGAGAAGGAGGATGAGTTGTCACCATTGTAGAAGCACAGCACAGATCAACGTCGTAGTCTCGCCGTCGATGGGCCTCAGGTGAGTGGCATCCGCGGAGTGAAAAAAGCACCCTGGTGTTGAGCGGCGCAGCCTCCGAAAAAAATCAATCCGGCTCGGAGTCCATTTGGATCCGGGCCGGATTTGCGCGACGGGGGTTGTTTGACTTAATCAGCTCACGCATTTCGCGTGCTGCCGGGCATCTAGCACTACTGAGGGTTGCCAACGAAACCGGTGTTGACCGTGTCCGATACCGTGTAGAAGCCAACGATTACGCCGTTGTCGTTGACGCCGTTCACCAGCGTGATGCCGACGCCGTTCGGATCGTCGATTGACGACCAGGTCCCGTTGACGTAGGCGAAGCCGTGCATGTTGCCAGCCGCGTCGTTATAGGATCCAACGACCTCACCGAGTGTGTTGATTCCCAGAGCCTGGGTAAACGTGCTGGCGGGGTAATCCAGTGTCTTGAAAATTCCAGCGCTGAGCTGCCAGCCGTGGGTCACGCCGTTGGAATCGATATAGAAGCCAACGATGACTCCCTTGTTGTTGATCGATGTGGCTTGCGCCGAAACCGCGACAGGAATGAAGAGCTCTTCGAACACCCCGCCAGTCTGCGCCCAGATATACGGATGAAAGTTGCCTGCGGCGTCCTGATAGTAGCCCGCAGCCTGTCCCTGATCGTTCACACCGAGAAGTTGGTTGAAGGTGGTACCGGGGAAATCCACAGTGGTGAACTTGCCGCTTCCATCGATGAAGCCGTGGGTAGTTCCGGCCATATCAACGTAGAAACCGACTGTCGTGTTCTTGCTGTTGATTCCGATTACCTGGGTTTGCGCGGACTTGGGATAGTTCTCCGGAGTGAAGGTACCCGGCAACGTCAGAGTAAAGCCATGGTTCGTGTTCGCACCATGGTAGCCAGCGATGACGTTGGTCTTGTTGATACCGAGCAACTGGACGAACTTATCGTTGGGATAGGTGACATCCTGGAAGGTATAGGTGAGCGAAGACTCCTGGGCCATCAATGACGCGCAGGCCAGCAGGGCTATGGTGAAGGCAAAAGCGATCCGGTTCATGATTAGTTTCTCCTGTTTGAGATTGATTGGTGATGAGAACTCTTCGACCGGCATCGTATTTCGGCACCAAGTAGTTGATGCGTACTGCATTTTGCCGCCCTTCGAAATTCCCTCCTCACTGGTAAAGGCGACATCGGGTGCCAAATCCCCTCACGGGACAAAGAATTTTCTTTGGGGCGTGTCCCTGGCGACCCTGAGTATCGCGTGGAGATCCAGTCCACAGGGCCAGTCGGCCCGCTCCCTTACGGCAGCCAACGGCGCTATAATGTCAGCCCAGTTAGTAATGGGGTGGACTTTCTACTCCGGGTGCTGATCACCCTGGTGGAAGATCCCGTTGTGCATCCGCAAGGATCCTCGGAAACAATAAGGAGACACCATGGAAGCGTCTCCAGATCGCCAGTTGGTGACGCAACTGCTGCACGAGTGGAGCGGCGGCAACAAGCAGGCTCTGGACGAGTTAATGCCTGTTGTCTATGACCAACTGCGCAAAGTGGCTGCGAATTGCCTGCGGTCCGAGCGTCCAGATCACACTTTGCGTGCTACGGCTTTAGTGAACGAGGCGTATATGCGGCTGGTGGATTCCAATGTCGCTTGGCAGGACCGGGTTCACTTCTACGCGCTTTCGGCACGCATTCTTCGGCGGATCCTGGTCGACCATGCGAAGTCTAACAACCGCCACAAGCGCGGAGGGAAATTGGAGAAGATTCCTCTGGATGAAGCGGTACTGGTCGGTCCCCAGGCCGACAGGGGAATTGTCGAACTCGATGAGGCTCTGCAGCGCCTTGCTCTCCACGACCAGCGGAAAAGCGAACTGATTGAGCTATTGTTTTTCGGCGGACTCACCTACGACGAGGCCGCCGCGGCTTTGAAAATATCGGCTGCCACTGTGCATCGCGAACTCACCCTTGCTAAGGCCTGGCTCTACCGGGAATTGGGCACAGGTGTCGCTTAGGGAGACCATGCATGGCTGCCCCAGCAGACAATAACTGGTTGCGGATCGAGGCGGTGTTTTATGCCGCGCTCGAGCACCCGCTCGCAGACCGACCTGCGTTTCTCGATCACTCCTGCGCTGGAGATCTTGTCCTGAGGCAGGAAGTTGAATCGCTACTCGACGCCTCAGATAAGACCCTCGGCTTCCTGCAGAAACCGGTTCAATCAGCCGCTCGCAACCTCGAAACGACTGAAGAAATCACTTCCGGGAGGCACATCGGTGTGTACCGTCTGCTTCGCGTTTTGGGCGAAGGAGGCATGGGCCGCGTCTATCTCGCAGCTCGCGCTGACGATATGTACCAGCAACAAGTCGCGATCAAGCTGATGCATGCCGGTTTTGCGCAAACGCAGCGCATGCTCTTGCGATTTGGGGCGGAACGTCAGATTCTCGCCAATCTCAACCACCCGAACATCGCGCGCCTGCTGGACGGTGGCGTCGACGGTGGATTGCCCTACCTGGTGATGGAATATGTCGACGGCGATTCCATCGATGATTACTGCCGAAAAAACAAGTTGGGAACCGACGCGCGGTTGCGGCTGTTTTGCACCGTATGTGGCGCCGTTGAGTACGCGCATAAAAATCTGGTAGTTCATCGAGACATCAAGCCGGGAAACATCCTCGTAAACGCGGAGGGCGTGCCGAAACTCCTCGATTTCGGCATTGCAAAGTTGCTGGCTCCAGATGGGGCGGAACTCGCCCATACTCGGACGGCTGAGCGCATGATGACGCCAGAGTACGCCAGCCCTGAGCAGGTGCGCGGCGATAACATCACAACCTCAACCGACGTTTATGCGCTGGGCGTTCTGCTTTATGAATTGCTGGCCGGCAAAAGGCCGTTTCGTCTGGCGACTGCGAGTCCGATTGAAGTGGTACGAGTCATCTGCGAGCAGATTCCAACTGCTCCGAGTGATGTGGGGAAAGAAAGTCCGGGATTGGGACCGCCCGATGCGGCGCGCAAATTGAAGGGCGAGTTAGACAACATCGTCTTGATGGCGATGCGC
Organism: uncultured Acidobacteriaceae bacterium; assembly: GCA_963786095.1. Lineage (GTDB taxonomy): Bacteria > Acidobacteriota > Terriglobia > Terriglobales > Acidobacteriaceae > Sulfotelmatobacter. The sequence goes on from CAWAXV010000022.1 coordinate 69,298, forward strand.
AAAGAGCCTGCCCGCCGATATGTCTCGGTCGGTCAATTGGCGGAAGACATCGAAGCATTTCTGGGTGGATATCCCGTTCGCGCGCGGACCGATGCCTGGGGGTACCGCTCCAGTAAGTTCCTCCGCCGGCACAAAGCGGCATTTATAGCCGCCGTGGTGATTGCCGTTACGCTTGTAGGGTTCAGCATCGGAATGGGATTGTTTGCCCGTCGAGCCCAACGGGAGCGTAAAGCCGCCGAGCGTGAGGCTCAATTTCTAAACAGCATTTTTCAATCGACCACGCCGGAACAAACTCGGGGGAAACAGGTCACCGGGCGCGAACTGCTCGACGAGGGAGCCAAGCGGGTTGAGACGGAGTTCTCGGGAGAGCCGCAATTGCAAGCGACCCTTTTCGATAACATCGGTCGTGCCTACATGTCTTTGGGTCTTTATGAAAAAGCCGAGCCCGTGATGCAACGCGCCTACGACCTGCGCCGACAAACTCTGGGCGGCGCGAATCTGGAGACAGCAACCGCACTCGATGATCTCGGTACGGCGATCCGACTGAATAATGATTACAAACGCGCCGAACCGTTTTTTCGAAAAGCGCTGGCGATTCGGCAGTCTAAACTCAAACCCACCGACGTGCTGGTCGCGGCGAGCATGATGGACCTTGGCGAATGCCTATATTGGGAAGGGCAAAACCAGGAGGCCGAGTCGCTATTACGGCAGGCATTGACTCTCCAGCGGAGTCACGGACAGGACGCGGATGTTAGCGTTTCAGACGAATATCTGGCTTGGGTCCTTGAACGAAAAGGCGCCTACGTTGAGGCCTCCCAGCTATTGCGCGAATCCGTGGCAATCACCGAGAAGGTAGATGGTCCCGATAGTCCAAACTACGCAAATAGTTTGCATAACCTCTCCGGGGCGCTCATTGATGCTGGAGACCTGTCGAGCGCGGAAACCATGGATCGGCAATCCCTCGCGATTCGGCGCAAAATCAGTGATCCCGGCCATCCGAACCTGGCTTATCCGCTCAACAATCTTGGATTCATCTTGCTGGAGAAAGGTGACTGGGCCGCGGCTGAACCGTTCTTGAAAGAGAACCTTGCCATCAGCGGTTGGCCGGACAAGAAAGACGCAACCGTCGCCGGGGCGATGAACAATTGGGCCCGCATGCTGCAAGAAAAGGGGGACTACGCAGGTGCCGACGAATTTTACCAGCACGCGATCACGATTATGCGGTCCGTCCAAGGTCCGGAGAGCTGGAATCTCGCGAAGATACAGGCAAATCTGGGGCTTTTGCGAGCGGATCAAAAGAAGTACACCGAAGCCGAAGAATTGGAGCGTCAGGCATTGGTGATGCGGCAAAAGCTCGGCGGAAACGAAAGCCCAGACATGGCGTCATCGCAGATCAATCTCGCGCTGGTTCACTCTCTGCAACATGATCCATCAAGCGCAGAGCCTCTGTTGCGCCAAGCACTCGACATACGAAAGAAAAAATTGTGGGCGGGGCATCCGGCGATCATTTCGGTCGAGACTCGTCTTGGTGAAGTGCTGATTGATGAAGGCAAGCCGGTGGAAGCTGAGCCTCTGCTACGGCAGGCCGCCACTGGGATTCACGCAGTGCCCTTTTCGCTGACTGTCTGGCAAATGGCGGAGCCAGAAATCGCGCTCGGTGCGGCGTTGGTGGCTATGGGACGCCAATCGGAGTCCGACAGATTCTTGCATAATGCCGAGTCGCGCTTGAAAAATTACCCGCAGGCGGCGCTTCATCGTCAAATTCTCGAACGAACGCAACGGGCTCAAGCGCAGATTCAATCTTCCCACGTTCAGTAAGAGTCGCATCTGTCCTAGGGTTCGGAGCATCTACTGCAGAGACAAATGCAACCCACTCGCGCAAGCGCAGTCATTGAATTCCGTGATGTCTCGTACAGGGTGGCTGACACTCAGGTTCTTTCCGAGCTGAATCTTCAAGTCCAGAAGGGCGAAACTCTCGTGCTGCTCGGTCGCAGTGGCTCCGGAAAAACCACAACGCTGAAGCTGGTGAATCGTCTGTTGTCGCCCACAAACGGAGAGGTGAGCGTAAAAGGCGTGCCGAATGCCGAGAGCGACGTCATTCGCTTACGGCGCGGCATCGGGTACGTTATCCAGGAGGTTGGTTTGTTTCCGCACTTTACCGTGGAACGAAACATAAGCCTGGTTCCCAGAATCGAAGGTTGGCCCGAAGAGAAGGTCCGAGCTCGCGTAGTGGAGTTGCTGCAGGTGGTGGGGCTCGGGCGAGAGATGGCATCACGTTATCCGCACCAACTGTCCGGCGGGCAGCGGCAGCGAGTCGGCGTGGCTCGCGCCTTGGCCGCAGATCCGGAAATATTGCTGATGGACGAACCTTTCGGTGCGCTCGACCCTCTTACACGGGACGAACTACAGCGCGAATTCTTCTTACTGCAACAGAGACTCCACAAGACAGTTGTTTTTGTGACTCACGATCTTCGCGAGGCGTTGCGACTGGGATCGCGCATCGCGCTGATGGAAGCGGGGCGACTGGTCACGGTGCTGACCCCACAACAATTTTTGCGGTCTGTCGATCCGTGGGCATCTGCGTATGTGAGAGCGTTTGGAGATGGGCTGGAGTCTGCCGCGGATCGAGGCGCCTCATGAATGTCATTCGATTCATCCTGCAGAATCGCGGTCAAGTGCTCGAGCTCACGCTAGAACACCTCTGGCTGGTCGGACTGTCCACGATGTTCGCAACAGTAATTGGGGTACCTTTGGGCATCCTGATCGCCCACCGGACACGGCTTAACAAGCCGGTGCTCGCGATCGCTAACATCATTCAGACCATTCCCAGTCTTGCGCTCTTTGGATTCTTGCTGCCCATACCTTGGCTCGGCGCGCGTGCGGACCGACTAGCAATTCTCGCTCTTACCCTCTACGCTCTCCTGCCAATTATTCGGAACACATACACAGGAATTCGTGGTGTTGATCCCGCAGTGCTAGAGGCCGGGCGAGGCATGGGGCTCACGGAATCGCAACTGTTGTTTCAGGTGGAGTTGCCGTTGGCGGTGAGCGTGATTCTCTCGGGAGTTCGGGTGGCGGTGGTCATTTCAGTCGGACTTGCCACAATCGCTGCAGCGATTGGCGCCGGAGGGCTTGGCGAGTTTATTTTTCGCGGGCTGGCCATGGTGGACGACAGTGTGATCCTGGCGGGGGCAATTCCAGCGGCGATTTTGGCACTAGTCGCCGACGTCGCCGTGGGATGGATGGAGAGGCGTCTGCAGCCGCGATGACAATCCTTCGTTCGAGTCTTGCCGTGCTGGCTCTCGCGGTGGTTCTTCTGTTTGCGAGTTGTTCTCCTTCGCACGCGGATCGGATTGTGATCGGCTCTAAGAATTTCACCGAGTCGCTCATTCTCGGCGAACTCATTGCACAGCAAATCGAAGCTCACACCAAGCTGAAAGTAGAACGTCGTTTCTACCTGGCAGGAACCTACATTTGCCAGCAGGCGATTCTGGCGGGGCGAATTGACGTCTATCCGGAATATACCGGCACTGCGCTGACCGCGATTCTTAAGCAAAACGCCGGGCACGACAAGCAAGACGTTTATCAACGGGTCAAGAGTGAATACGAAGGGCGCTTCGGGCTAACGTTGGGTCCGGCCCTCGGCTTCAATGACACTTTCGCGATGGAAATTCGTGGGGACGACGCCCGTCGCTTGAACATCAAAACCCTGTCGCAGGCGAGTGCATTTGCTCCTAAGTGGCGCGCCGGATTTGGTTACGAGTTCATGGAGAGGCCCGATGGATATCGCGGTCTGGCTGAGACATACGGGCTGCACTTCGCTGAACAGCCACGCGTAATGGACCTGGGCTTACTCGCTCGCGCCCTGCGCGATCGTCAGATTGACCTTGCCGCCGGCAATGCGACAGACGGGTTGATCACTGCATTGGATTTGTTTGTCCTGGAAGACGACAAGCACTATTTCCCTCCGTATGAGGCGGTGCCGGTAATTCGCGAGCAAACTTTGCGAGAACATCCAGAAGTGGGACCGGCGCTGGCAGAGTTGGCCGGAAAAATTTCCGACGATGCGATGAGACGCATGAATTACGTGGTCGATGGGCAGCATCGCGACGCAAAAGAAGTGGTGCAGGAGTTTCTGAGAAGTCAGCGACTGATTCCGTGACACACTGGTTGTCAGGGTAGAGGTGATCGTTCAGATTTCTAACTCTCCTTGCAGAGTGAGCACGGCTTTGCCTTTGAGAACCACCCGATCCCCCCTCATCTCGCACCAGAGTTCACCGCCTCGTTGTGATACTTGGACGGCGTGAAGGCGAGTCTTGCCGAGCCGCTTTGCCCAGTACGGAGTCAGCACGCAGTGAGCGGAACCCGTCACCGGATCCTCGGGGACGCCATAGCTCGGCGCAAAGTATCGTGATACGAAATCAGCGGTGTCTCCGGGTGCAGTGACGGCTACGGCAAAAGGGTGCAGTTGTTCCAACCGCGCAAAATCGGGGCGGATACTTCGAATTGCGTTTTCCGTCTCGTACACGGCGAAGTAGGTATCATTCGCTTGCAGCACTTCGCAGGGTGGGGCTGATCCCAGAGCCTGAAGCAGGCCATCTGGCAGCATCCCGCACGCTCTTGGGGAGATCGCGGGGAAATCCATTGACAAACCGTCGCCGTCCCTGTGAACTGTCACGATCCCGCTGAAACGGGTTGTAAAGGTTACAGCTTCAAGCCCAGGGTTCAGCCGGTTGAACACCAACCAAGCGGACGCGAGGGTCGCGTGCCCGCAGAGCCTTATCTCCCTGCGGACCGTGAACCAGCGGAGGTCGTAGGAGTCGTTCTGGGGGACCAAAAAGGCCGTTGCAGAAAGATTATTTTCAGCAGCGACCTTCCGCAGCATCCCGTCATCTAACCACAAATTAAGCGGGCAGATCGCCGCCGGGTTGCCCGCAAAGGGCATGTCTGTAAAGGCATTCACGTGAAACAGCAGGATGCGCATCGCCGTATTCTACGCGGCTTTTCCGCAGTGACGGAACCGTCCGAGGAGGCTCTATGGTAGCGGCGCACGTTGAGATCGGGGTTCGGCAACCACTTCTGGAGCGGGTCTTGGATGCCCGCCGTCGAAGTGACGATCTCTTCAACATGGTCCGGCCTGATTCGATTTACGAGCGGCCTATTCCCGAACGTCACCGCATCATCTTTTACCTTGGCCACCTCGAGGCTTTCGACTGGAATCTTCTTCATGAAAACGTCTTTGGCCTCGCGAGCTTTCATCCCGAGTTCGACAAACTATTTGCGTTTGGGATCGATCCGGTCGGGGGTGGATTGCCCTCCGACCAACCGTCTGACTGGCCCTCACTCGATATCGTCAAAGACTACGTAAACCAAATTCGCGCCGCTCTCGACGAGAAACTCGCCGACGGAATTTTGGACTCGCGCGCCCACATGCGGGATGGTTTCCCTCTCCACACCTTGCTCAACGTCGCTATTGAGCACCGGCTCATGCACGTCGAGACGCTCGCCTATATGCTGCACCAGTTGCCTATTGATCGGAAAATCCGACCAGGTGATCCTCCGAATCTCATCGCTCCTCCTGTTATCCATCGAATGGTTCCAATCCCGGCTGGTGTAGCCACGCTTGGGCTTTCGCGAGCGGACTCGACATTCGGGTGGGATAACGAGTACGAAACTCATACGGCGCAGGTCCCGGCTTTTCACATTGACCAGCACATGGTGACGAACCGCCAATTTCTTGAATTTATTTCGGCCGGCGGATACGACACGCGCAGCTTCTGGAGCGACGACGACTGGAACTGGAAGACTGCGAAAGGCGTTCGCCATCCTGTGTTCTGGAAAGCGGCGAACAACAAATGGCTGTATCGCACGATGTTCGACGAAGTTCCGCTGCCGGTGGACTGGCCCGTGTATGTGAGTCATGCCGAGGCCTCGGCCTACGCCCGATGGGCTGGGAAGCAGCTTCCAACAGAAGAGGAGTGGCAGCGCGCCGCGTATGGAAGTGAGGACGGGACAGAAAGACTTTATCCCTGGGGCAACGAACCGCCCAAACCTAACCTGGGAAACTTCGATCTCGATCGTTGGGACCCTGCTCCGGTGAATGCCTTCCCGCAGGGGCAGAGCGCCTTTGGTGTGGAGGGCATGGTGGGCAACGGATGGGAGTGGACATCTTCGGTTTTCGATCCATTTCCTGGCTTTGAGCCATTCCCGTTCTATCGTGGATATTCCGCTGATTTTTTTGATGGCAAGCACTTCGTCATGAAAGGCGGCTCGCCGCGCACCGCCGCCTGTATGTTGCGGCCGACATTTCGCAACTGGTTCCAGGCGCATTACCAATACGTGTATGCCGGATTCCGTTGTGTAAGCCGCTGACTGGCCGAAACGAAGGAGCATCAACAATGCTGGTTCATGCAATTCCTACGAACGCTACTTACGAGTTCGCGTGCGATGTTCGCGCCGGGCTCACTCGGCCGGGACAGAAGGAACTTCCTTCGAAATATTTCTATGACGAAGTGGGCTCGGCTCTATTTGAAGTGATCAGCCACCTACCGCAGTATGGCCTCACCCGTGCCGATGAGCGACTGCTGCGGCGCCACGCGAGCGAGATCGTCGACCGACTTGCGGGACCCGTCGCGGTGGCCGAATTAGGCAGCGGCAGCGGTAAGAAAACCCGCTGGATCCTCGAAGCACTCTGTCGGAGACAACGGACTTTCTATTATCCCGTTGAAATCTCTCGCACGGCTTTGGCGATGTGTGAACGAGAACTCCAGGACATCGACAAGATCAGCATTGTGGGCTTTGAACGCGAATATCTCGACGGCCTGCTCGAAGTCGCGGCTCGCCGCAGACCTGACCAGCACCTGTTCGTGCTATTTCTCGGCAGCACGATTGGAAACTTTGATCGCCCGGCGGGCATAAAGTTCCTGGCGGAAGTGCGGCGGATTCTGGAGCCTGGCGATTCCCTTCTTCTGGGCACGGACTTGGAGAAACCCCGCACACAACTGCTTCAGGCTTATGATGATGAACTCGGCGTGACCGCAGCTTTCAATCTCAACTTGCTCGCCCGCATCAATCGCGAACTTGAGGCCGATTTCGATCTCGACCAATTCGCCCATGTCGCGAAGATCAATGATGAAGTGAGGAGCGTCGAGATGCACCTGCGGTCGAATCGACGCCAGAGTGTGAAGATCCGAGAGGCAGGAATCGTTGTGGAGTTCGGCGAGGGCGAAACGATTTGGACGGAAAGCAGCCACAAGTACTCATCGGATGAGGTTTTCCAGATGGCGAGGGATGCCGGCTTCTCTTGTGAATCTCAGTGGATCGACGAGCAGTGGCCGTTTGCCGAAAACCTGCTCATCGCCGAGTGAGTTCGTCCGTCGCGAGATGAGTCAGCTTCAGATCCGGTGGTTGTGGATCTTCAGAAGCTCTGGCTTTCCGCCAGGCATACAGGTTGATCGCACTGACCACAATACAGAACACATTGGCGGGGATGAAACCCAGTTGTTCAGTTCTAACTCCAATAATGCATATGATAAAGCTGTTGATGCCGGCCAACGCCCAGCCTTCCCAGCACCGGCGTCCGATGAGGATGGTGGATGCGATGGTTAATAGGCAAGATAGATAATCAAGACGAAACACAGACGAAGGACCTCCGACTACAATTCTGTGCGAAAACCAGCAGGTAGTCTGTGATTTCGGCCCAAGTCACATAACGGAGGTCACTTGACGGATAATGGAACTCTTTCCCTGGAGGAACCAATGCCAGCCGAATGCACCCATCTCGACCAAATCAAATTTAGAGAAACCAACAAACATGTCTGCGAAGAGTGCGTGAAAATGGGGGATACATGGGTCCACCTGCGCTTGTGCCTCATCTGTGGGCAAGTGGGGTGTTGCGACTCGTCCAAGAATAAGCACGCCACCAAACACTTCCACAAAGCCAAGCATCCTCTTGTCCGGTCGATTGAGCCCGGGGAGTCCTGGGTCTGGTGCTACGTGGACGAGATTGAGGCGGGGGAACTAGCGGCCTGAAACCTCTCAAAGGGCTGCAACCGGAATGCAAGTTTTGTATCTAATTAACTTGTTCAGGCCCGTCCCGATCTGGAATAGGTCTCTTTAAGCTAGGGCTGAAAAGCAATCATGGCAAAACCAATATTGCTGAGCGTCGACGACGATCCCGATGTTCTGCGGGCGATTGAGCGCGACCTGCGGTCGCATTACGGGGCGGAATACCGCGTGATCGCTAGTGATTCCCCCGAAGGAGCGCTGGATCTGCTCAAGGCGCTGAAGCTCCGCAACGACGGCGTCGCGCTTCTCCTCGCGGATCAGCGCATGCCTCGTATGGATGGCATAGGGTTTCTGCAGGAGGCGCGACAAATATTCCCCGACGCTAAGCGGGCGTTGCTGACTGCTTATGCCGATACGAATGCGGCAATCAGCGCCATCAACCAAGCCAGCCTGGATTATTTTTTCATGAAGCCCTGGGACCCTCCCACTGAGCACCTGTACCCGCAGGTCGACGATCTGCTCGATGACTGGCGAGCTACATATCATCCGGCGTTCGAGGGCATTCGAGTGTTAGGAACGCGCTGGTCTCCGCGATCGTACGAGCTGCGGGACTTTCTGGCACGCAGCCACGTTCCGTATCAGTGGATCGATGTCGAGGGCTCGGCCAACGATCCGGAGACGAAGCGCCTTCTCGATGCGCTTGGGCCGGAGGCAGCCGATCTGCCTGTCGTCCTCTTTCCGGATGGAACGAAGTTGCTGAAGAGCGTGCCATCCGAAGTCGCGCAGAAAGTCGGCTTGCGAACCCGCGCGCAAACCAGCTTTTATGATTTGGCGATTGTTGGTGGCGGTCCCGCTGGTCTTGCTGCCGCGGTCTACGGCGCCTCTGAAGGGCTTCATACAGTGATGGTTGAACGGGAAGCGCCCGGCGGCCAGGCGGGAATGAGCTCCCGCATCGAAAACTATCTTGGTTTTCCGAGTGGCCTGAGTGGAGGAGACCTTGCCCGGCGCGGGGTAGTGCAGGCTCAACGTTTCGGAGTGGAAATTCTGGCGCCCCAGGAAGCGGTCGCCGTGCGGACGGAAGGACCGTACCGGATTATCAAGCTTGCCGACGGCAACGAAATTTCCTGCCATGCCTTGATGATTGCCAGCGGCGTGCAGTGGCGGCGGCTCGAAGCTCCAGGAATCGACCGGCTGCAAGGTGCGGGGGTCTACTACGGCGGAGGCGCTACCGAGGCGCTGTCGTGCAAGGGCGAAGTAGTGTACGTCGTGGGCGGAGCGAATTCCGCGGGGCAGGCGGCCCTGAACTTTGCCAAGTACGCCGAGCGCGTCGTAATCCTGGTGCGGGGCGAGTCGCTTGCCAGCACGATGTCGCAGTATCTGATTGACCAGATCAAAGAAACTCCTTGCATACAATTGTGGACGCACGCCAGCGTTGCCGAGGTTCATGGCGAAACACACCTGGAGGAGATTTCCGTCCTTTGTTCGGATACGAATAAATTGGAACGAGTTCCCGCAAGTTCCATGTTCATTTTTATAGGAGCTCTGCCCCGAACCGATTGGCTGGCCGGCCTCGTCGAGCGGGACGATCGCGGATTTATTCTGACTGGTCCCGACCTTATGCATGGCGGAGAACATCCGAAGGGCTGGGCGCTCGAGCGCGACCCTTTTCTTCTGGAAACGAATGTTCCCGGCATCTTTGCAGTGGGTGACGTGCGGCATGGCTCGGTCAAGCGCGTGGCCTCGGGAGTTGGCGAAGGTTCTGTAGCAGTGCAGTTCATCCATCAATACTTGAGCAAGGTATAAATGGCCGAAATCGTGGAACTATTGCGCCGCGTCCCGGTCTTCGCAGACTTACCGGACGAACAGATTGACTGGTTCCTCAGCCAGTCGCAGGAAATGCATCTCAAACCCGGTGACGTTTACGTGCGGCAAGGCGACCCGGCGGATTGGATGTCCGTGATTCTCGAAGGGGAGCTTGAGGCCCGCGGCGAGTTTGGTGGCGAACCCATCGTTTTTTCGCAGACCGCAGGTGACGTCGGCGGAGTGCTTCCGTTCTCAAGGATGAAGCAGGTTCCAGTCAATGGGCGGGCCATCACCCAAAGCCGAATCTTGCGATTTCCCGCAAGTCGATTTCCCGAACTGATGCAACGGATGCCGGAACTGACGAAGCGCCTCGTGGGTTTGATGTCGGACCGGATTCGAGAAACTACCCGCGTGGAACAGCAGCGAGACCGCCTCGCCGCTTTGGGCAAGCTCTCCGCCGGCCTCGCTCATGAACTCAATAATCCTGCTTCCGCCGCAAAGCGTGCGACGAGCCAACTCCGCGATCTTCTGAAGCGAGTGCGCGACGCGAGCCTCGAACTCGGCAGGCGCGAGCTTTCGCCGGCACAAAAGTCAGAAATTGAAAAGTTGGAGGCTTCGTTCACTCAGGCGGACGGGCCTCCCTTGGACGCTCTCGCAGCCAGCAGCCTGGAAGACCAGATTGACTCGCTGCTTCGCAGTCACGGGCAAAGTGACTTGTGGCAGCTCGCGGCCGACCTTGCGCGCAGGAACGTCAAGCCCGCGGCGCTCGAGCAACTGTTCGCGACGCTTGACGCCGATACTGCCCGGGCTGCCCTGCTGAGGATTTCCACCTCGGTGGAGATTGCCGGACTCCTGAACGAAATTGAGAGCAGCACCTCGCGAATCTCCGATCTTGTCGGCGCAATCAAGCAGTACACCTTCATGGATCAATCGCCCGTGCAGAACATTGATATCGTGAAGAGCCTGGAGACGACGCTCACAATCCTGAACCACAAACTCAAACGCGGTGTGGTGGTGCGGCGGGACTACCACTCGATTCCGCTCTTAGTGAATTCTTTTGGGAGCGAACTCAACCAGGTGTGGACCAACCTTATCGACAACGCCATTGACGCCATGGGCGGCAAGGGCGAACTGCGGGTGCGCACCGATCGCGATGACGATTGCGTCGTGGTGGAAATCGGGGATAACGGACCGGGTATCGCTCCCGAGATTCAGTCCCACATCTTTGAGCCTTTTTTCACGACCAAAGGAGTAGGAGAAGGTACGGGGCTGGGGCTCGACACGGTGCAGCGCATCGTCAAAAAGCATCGCGGGAATATTCAAGTAAATTCCAATCCTGGGGATACACGCTTTCAAGTGTGGCTTCCGCTGTCGGAAGGCAAGAGCTAGATCAACAACCTGCCACTGAATAGTCACATCAGAACTGGAGCGCGAATGACCACTGGGCAGCAATATGATGCCATCGTCATCGGTTCAGGTCAGGGGGGAACCCCGCTCTGTCGAGCGCTGGCCGAGGCAGGAATGCAGACTGCGCTCATCGAACGAAAACATGTTGGCGGCACCTGCATCAATGAGGGATGCACTCCGACTAAAACCATGGTGGCCAGCGGCCGCGTCGCGTACTTGGCGCGCCGTGCAGCCGACTACGGGGTGCATACCGGTCCAATCAGCGTTGATCTGCAGAAAGTGCGCGAACGGAAGCGCAATATTGTCGATAGCTTCCGCAATGGCAGCCGAGTGCGCCTTGAGAAGACTGCCAATCTCGACTTAATTTTCGGGGAGGCGACCTTCAGTGGCCCCAAGGTGGTCGACGTCCGCAGAAAAGATGGCAGCCAGATCACTCTTTCGGCGAATTACATCTTCATTAATGCTGGTACGCGCGCTTCGCGACCCAAGTTAGAGGGCCTGGACACCGTAGAGGCCCTCGACAATATCTCCATCATGGAACTCGATGCACTCCCAGATCACTTGCTGATTCTGGGTGGAGGTTACATCGGGCTGGAATTCGGACAACTCTTCCGGCGTTTCGGCAGCCGGGTGACGATCATTCAATCCGCCAGTCAGCTGCTCACACGGGAAGATGCCGACATCGCGGAGGAGATCACCAACATCTTGCGCCAGGACGGAGTTGATATCGTGCTGAAAGCAAAGGCAACTCGCGTACAGCAATCGGGCGCGAGCCTTAGGCTGGATATCGAAACGCGGAACAATTCGAGCACCCTGGCCGGTTCCCATCTGCTGGTTGCCACCGGAAGGGTACCCAACTCTGACACTCTCAACCTTGGGGCCGCCGGGATTGAAACCGACGAGCATGGCTTCATCAAAGTTAACGATCGCCTCGAAACCTCCGCTGAGAGCGTCTTCGCTCTGGGAGACATCAAAGGTGGCCCCGCATTCACCCATATCTCGTACGATGACTTTCGGATCGTTCGCTCAAACTTAATCGAGAAGAAATCTTCCTCGACGAAGGACCGCCAGGTGCCGTACACCGTTTTTATCGATCCGCAATTAGGACGTGTCGGACTCAGCGAGACCGAGGCTCGCGCGAAGGGTCGCAAAATTCGTGTGGCAAAACTGCCGATGAAGTCTGTCGCCCGGGCTCTTGAAGTGGACGAGACTCGAGGATTCATGAAGGCTATCGTTGACGCGGACAGTAATCAGATCCTCGGCGCGGCAATACTGGGGATTGAGGGAGGAGAAGTCATGTCAGTGGTGGAGGTCGCGATGATGGGGAAGTTGCCCTATACCGCACTCCGTGACGCCACGTTCGCCCATCCAACTCTGACGGAATCGCTGAACAATCTGTTCATGGCGATGGACAGAGGGCAGTAGGTCACTCTTCCGCGCAGATCGGCGAATCTCGAACAGCAGACATTATTCGGTTGTGTAATTGATTTCCATCCGCCGGATTTGAAGGCTGGAAATGTACAAGACCAACCCAGCGACCGCCACAATGCCGAGGATCGCGACCGGTGCCGATACTGGATTGGGATTCGAAACCAGCAGTGCGAGCAAACCCGGAGTGCCCGGAGGAGAGGGGATGTCCACGGGGCACAGCGATTTCAGGTAGTAAATCACGCTGAACTTCTTGAGCAGTGCTGGCAGAAATGGATTCACTGCCTCCCAAACCAAGATCGCCCCTGCTGGCAAAATCGGATTTCGAAACAGCATTCCAGCAGCCAGAAAAAACGCTCCATAACCGAGGCAGGCCAGTGCAGTGACTCCCAGATAGGCCGCTCCCTGCGCCAGTCCGTGATTTTGGTAGAGGTAGAGGTCCCGCGCATTCGGGCTGAATTGCGAAGTGAATACGATGATCTGAAGCAGTTCGCTGGTCACGAAAATGATGCACGTAGCCATCAATCCAGCCAGGAACTTGCCGGTCATCAGGACATCGCGGCGGATCGGCGCCAGGAAATAAAAATGGAGACTCTTGTCGAGGATTTCACCCCGGAACAAATTCATGAAGACTCCGAGGCAGCCGAAGAAGATTGCCAACCGCAGATAGAAAAACTGAAACACTCCAGCGAAAATCAAGGAGTCCTCGGGCAGGCTTATGCCTTGACGGATAGTGATGCCGACAACTTTTCCATCCGTAAAGTCGGCATTGAGGTCGTTCAACCCATCGGAATAGTCGAATCTTTCGTGAACGGTGGTCGAGGATTCGCCTGAATCGAGCCGTTTTTCTTCTTTCCAACGAAATCGCCGCGGAGGTGTCCCCAACAATTCAATCACCTCCTGGGTTGTCATTCCCGGCTTGACTGCATGCAGATCTTGAGAGGTTAAGACTTTTGTGCCTTTCCGTACCATCTGAGTACTTTGCCCGCGCTGGTGAGAAGTCACGGCCGATTGGGCAAGGAAGAGCAGCAACGGCAACAAAGCAAGGACGTAGATCCATAGGCCGCGCCGCGCAAATAGTGTCTTCTTCATCTCCAGACGCACAACGGATTTGATCTGCGCCCACCGAAGTGCCATCATCGCGCGACCTCATCACTGCCGATCAGGTATTCGTACACGGAGTTCACATCGTCGTCTGCAGGCGCTACGGATTCGATCTCGACTTCCTTCAATGCGATGTGATTCAGCATGAGATAGAAGCGGTCTTCATCCTTGGTCTTGATCAACAGGCCACGTTCATCGTTGTGAATGCGGACTTCGATGGTGCTCTCAGACTCCATAATCTTGGAAGCAAGAACCCGCGGGCGGTCGCAGCGAATGAGAATCTGCGTCGGGTGCTCGCGGATTTCGCTGCGCACGCTGTGGATCGGACCCTCCGCCACGACGTATCCGTTGCTCAGCAGGATGACTTGATCCGAGAGCGCGTCGACTTCGTGCAGAATGTGGCTTGAGATGATCACATAGCAACCGTCCGCCGCGGCGGCGCGAAACAGGGCAATCATCTCCGCACGCGCCAGCGGATCAAGGCCGTTCATCGGCTCGTCGAGAACTAGTACCCGCGGGTTATGACACAGAGCTTGTGCGAGACGAATGCGTTGGCGCATCCCCTTGCTGTAGCCCGCGACATTGCGACCTGCGGCTTCGACAAGATTGACTCGCTCAATGGCGCTCCAAGCCAATCGTTCTGCCGTTTGGCTGTCGTTGCCTGCGAGCCGAAGATACGAATAAACAAATTGAAATCCCGTCAGTCCCTTAGGAAAAGAATCGAACTGCGTGCTGTAGCCAAGGATTTTGAACAGCTTCTCTGGGTCGCAAGGATCGTAGCCGAGAACCTGGATTCGCCCGCGAGTGGGGCGCACCAGCCCTGTCATCAGGTTCATCAATGTTGTTTTTCCGGAGCCGTTGGGACCAACCAAGCTGGTCACGCCCGGAGGAATGGAAAGATTGACGCGATTGACTCCGAGAATATCGTCATAAAACTTCGAGATATCCTCGAACACAATGCGATCGTTGTTGGCGACGCCGCTCACTTGACCACCTCGTAGGCCCGCACTTTTCGCACGAGGAGCGCCAGGCATATCGCGCAATAGGTGAGTAGGGCGATCCATGCTTGCGATGGAGTAATTGATCCCTCCATATCAACTCCAAACAACGAGGTCCATACCGTCCCCATCAGATACACGAGATTGAGGAAGTATCCGGACTGAGTACGCAGTACGGCGTTGATGGCCTGCGCGAAGCCAGCACCGAAGAACAAGACCGCCAGCAGCAGGGCGCCGGCAACAATTCTCCACTTCACCCATGCCGACAAGGCCATGGCGAGCAGCGAAAGAATGGCAATCCAGATCAACGACGACAAAACCATGCTGCCGGCGATCCAGAGATTGTCCCAAGCCCATCTGGGCCCGGCGAGGCTGGACTGCACGGTGAACAGTACGAGGCCCGGAACCCATGTGATCTGCGAGAGCACAATCCAAAGAACTGATGCTTTGCCCAAGATGTACTCTGCGCGGGAAAAAGGGCGACAGAGATGCAGAGGCAGAGCCCCGTTGGCAAGGTCGGGCGAAATCAGGCCCGGCCCAATGAAAGCCGTGAGCACAAAAGCGAGAACACCTTGCACTTCGACGAACATGAGAAAGAACTTGTTGTCGATATGGAACACCGCACCGATGTTTCCGAAACGTTCCAGAAAACTCAAATTGTTCGCTAGGTAGATGATAAGGAGGCAGGCCAGTGGATAGAAGAAACACAGCACAAAGAGCGCGGTCTGCAGCTTTGATCGAAACAGTTTTCGCTTCGAATATCGATAGAGAACGAGGCTTCGCGACCAAGTTGGCGTGAGCGGACCCGAATAAGACGTGTACGTGCGTCTGTAGACGGCCATTTTAGCTTCCCATCGCTTTCAGGAAAATGTCTTCCAGCGTGTCGCGGCGGAAGTTCAGCCGGCGGATTCGCACATCCCGCTCCGCGGCAATCCGGTAAATGTCGCGAACTTCAACCCCATCGGCGAGAATCATTTTCAGCCGGTTCTCAGTCACTGCACACTCGCAGCCCAGTTTCTCAATTGCCTCGGTGAAATCGCCGTTGGCGCCGAAGGTTTCCAACTCCAGAAATCTCTTGTTAGCTTTGCGTTCTTCTTCCAGATTCGAATAGTGCGCGACCCGGCCCTGATTCAGAATCAACACTTCTTCGCAGGTATCCTCGACGTCGCGCAGCAGGTGCGAGCACAGAACGATCTGCAGTTGCTTGCTGTCGCGTATGTCGCGGATCATGCGGATCATGCGTTGCCGAGCGGAAGGATCGAGACCGTTGGTCGGTTCGTCGAGAATCAACAGCTTTGGCCCATGGGCGATTGCCTGGGCAAGTTTGGCGAGTTGTTTCATGCCAAGCGAGTAGGTGCCCAGTTCGCGATAACGCGCTTCGGCAAGGCCAACGCAGAACAGCGCCTCGTGTGCACGTTCCAGGGCTGCGGCCGGCGGCAATCCGCAGAGTTCCGCCATCATCTGCACGAAAGAGACAGCGCTCATCTTCGAGATGAACGCGTCATTCTCGGGCATGTAGCCGACCAGGCTTCGAATGCGCCGCGTATCGGTTCGGATGTCAGATCCCAAGACGCGCGCAGACCCGGACGACGGCTTGTAAAAGCCCAGCAGCGTATTGATCAAAGTGGACTTACCCGCACCGTTGGGACCAAGCAAACCGATCGCACGGCCGCGCAGTGAACAGGTCAACTCCCTTCAGGATTTCGCGGCTACCGAAGCGAACGGACAGGCCCTGCAGTTCTATGACGGGCATTTGCGGAGCAGCAGCGACCGCCTTACGGGTACCGTCTGCTGCTCCGTATTGGATGGTCGTGCTCATGAATTACTGCGTCGATCCATGGTGCCCTAGAGGTGCCTCGAAAAATAACTGCGGCGGGAACGACCCACCCTGCCCCAGCGTCATCAGAGTGCCGAGATCGAAGCCCATGAAACCAGTATTACTCGCGACCACAATCCGCTCGGGCTCGCCGTAGACGTAGATTAAACCGGGCGCGGTATTCGCTTGCAGAGTAGCAATCGACTGTTGCTGTTGCGCGCTAAGGGTGCCAACTGCCTTGATCTGATCCACCAACGGCCCGACCACGGGACCGATGTTGTGATAGAAGATGCCCGAGAAGTTCGTGTATCCGTCGCTCGGCAGCAGAGCCTGAAAGGTCTGCGAATGAGGCAGAGTATTTCCGGCCTGCCGGTCTCGAATGGCGCGGGATAAGGTACTGATGTCTGGCCCGGCGATCAGGTAACTGTCCACGTAAGTGTAATCAATCTCAAAGTCTGGCTTCTTCGCATTGTGGATGGTGTAGTAAGTCTGTGAACCGACCTGCTGCTGCGCGAGTTGAAGAGATCCCTCGGACGGGCTGGCCTCACGATTGAAGCTGTCCACGAGTTTGCCAATGGTCGCTTGCAGCGTCGCAGGGTCATAGACTTCGAAAACCACCTTCCACCGGGGGGTGGGCAGCATCGGTCCGTCAAATGCCATCGTAACTTCACCGCCCAGGGGAGCCGTAAGATCATTCAGGACGTTTACACCCGTCTTGGCTTCGAACTCAGACAACTTTTGTGGGAAGTTCGAGTCGCCCGCGCCGATGATCTGAAAGAGGTCCTCAACAATGCCCCGCGGATTCTTAATCACTAGTGAGTTCACCATACTCGCGTTGGGCGAGATAAATTCCAATCCACCCATGGACGCAGGTGCGGCCAGCCATGATGCCACGCCCTTTCGCTCGGAAGCGAATGTAAGCGCCGCACGATTTTCCGTCTTGCCTCCGACTTCGCGGCGTTCCATCATGAGATATCTGACGTCTCCCAATCCCGAAGGCAGCTTGCCTCCATCAGATACGTGATTCGCGGCAATTTGTTCCATGTCCGCACAAAAGAGCCAGCCTGCACCCTGCTGGTAGGAATGGACGACCTGCTGGTAAAGCGGAGTTTCCGAGAAATGACTGGGGCTGGACTGCTGGATTCGCGCCACCGCGCTCCGCAATTGCGCCACATCGGAACTCGCTACCATCGTGTCGTTGCTGACGTAAACAAGAAATGGCCGGTTTGGCGAGGGTGAGATCGCTGACGGATCATGCACAATCTGCATTGCAGGTTGAGTGCGGTCCGGATTGAGCCGCTTCGCCTCGCTCTGCAGGAAGTTCTCCAGACCCGGCCGCCGCACTCTGGCCAGCACAAGAGGCGAACTATATGTTGTTCCTTCCTTCCCTACTGCGAACACAATCTCGTCTCCGAGATAGCTGCTGAAGGTTTTCAGTTGGTCAATCACGTCGCCGAGCTTCGGGCCCTTCCCGTGCTGCTGCTCCTTCCACCAGCTCCGCAGCGCCGGACTCTGCTGCAACCGGTCCTGAAAAAGCTGGCCAGCCTCGCTCAAGGTCGCGGACATATTGGGAACCGCGGCATAGACCGCCGTGTTGTCTGGCACGTAGGGCAACAGGTCGGAACTGTAGCGCAGCCCCGGTCCAGGAATGGCCTCGATCTGCTTTTGCAGCAGCGCAAAGTCGCCTAGCAGTGCCAGATATTTAGCCGAATTGCGGCTCCAGGCAATTTCGTTTTGAATGGGGACCTTGGAGACGCTGGCGTTGGACGTCTGCTCGTCGCCAGCGTAGAGGTCGGTAGTTTGATCACCGGAGGCCACTCGAACAACGCCTTCAATGACGGCGACGCGTGAACCCTTCGTCCCGTGGTTAACGGAAAAGATTGTTCCCTTGACGGACACCAGGCAATCGTCAGTTGCAACGTAAAGCCGACCAGTACGCTGTTTCGCGGCCTGCACGATGATGTGACCGCCGTCCAGATGAATCGTCGTTCCCCTCCACGCGCGAGACACCGAAAGGTCTGAGCGTTCCCCCAACTCAACCAGTGACCCATCAAGCAGGCGGACTTCTGCGTGCGAACCCTTCGCAGTACGGATCTGATCTCCATTCCTGATCTGGTAACCTGCAGGAATCACCCGCACTTGATCATCCACCACCGCGTATAGAGCGCCATCTACATTCTGGACGGCACCGCGGACAACGTGCTGGCCGGGGAAAAATCCATTCGCCAGCGCGACCGCTGTCACCCCAATCGCAAAAGCCGCAGCCGCGCCCATGGCCCATCGCCACACCGGAAACCTGCGGGTCCCCAATTTTGGTTGCCAAACCGGCTGCAATTCGCCGGCGCGGGCGCGCTCAACGGCGTGCCTGCACGCGACACATTGGTGCAGGTGATCGTCAAGCAGCAACCTGCGGGCCTCCGGCAGATTCTTGCCCAGATACTCCGGAATGAGCGCCTGAAAGTCGTCACAACTACGCAGCTTGCGCATGCTCGACGCGGCGCTCTGGGACGCGGTGATCGAGCCCCAGACGCGCTCGGCAGCTTGGTCCACCACGCCGTCGTCGACCTTGCTGTTTCGAATCTCAGAGAGTAGCTGGTCAAATTTTTGTCGCTCATGATCTGTCTCCTAGATACGGACGAAGCTCCTTGCGGAGCTGTTGGCGAGTGCGATGGACGATAACTGCCACCAGCACCTGCGAAATACCGAGTGATTCCGCGATCTCTTGATTGCTAAATCCTTCGAGAAAGCGTAACGCAAAATATCTCCGCCGACCGCGGCTTGAGCTGCGCCAGTGCGCGGGTCAATGCTTGTCGCAGACCCGAGACATCGGCTTGCGCGCGCTGGTTCGGGATCGAGGACTGCTCATCTGGCAACGGAACTGTCTGGTCGGCTTGGCGTGATCGGATCACATCCAAGGCAGCATTGATTGCCGCACGTCGCAGATAACTCTCGAGGTTTTCGAGCGGATCGGCGCCGGGTCTTCGGCGGAGCATCCGGAGAAAAACCGTTTGCAACACATCTTCCGCATCCCCGGCATTGCCAGTGATGCGGAAGGCGGTCCGGAACACCAGACCGTAATGCGTCCCGAAAAGCTCGCTCGAGTTCGTCCGGAATCGCGATTGCCGGTTCCTCTAGTACGCTCAGCAGGGTACGCCTCCTGTGCTTCTCTTTCATAGGTAAAGACGTCAGGCCGAGCGGATTATTACAGTCCGGTCAACAAAATCTGTCGAATTCTCGTTTTCTTGTCCTGTGTGGAGAGGTTTAACTTCGAGGGCGAAATAGGCAGGGTGGTGCTCAACCGGGAACCCGTTTGGCCAAAGAGGCCACACGGAGAACACAGAGTATGGTGTTACTCCCTTAGGGCCTGGATCGGGTTGGTGCGGGAGGCGCGCCAGGCTGGGACGAGGCAAGCTGCTACCGAGATCACGATCATCACTACGGACGCCAGCACAAACGCTTTGGGGTCGAGCGGATTGACCTCGTAGAGTAGGCTTCCGATCGCGATGAAGCGCGTTAATACGAACGCCGCTGCCGAGCCCACCAGTATTCCTGCGACCGAGAGCGTCAGTCCGTGGGACATTACTCTACGAAACAAGTTGGCCGTGCCGGCGCCCAGCGCCATGCGCAGACCGATCTCGCGCTTGCTTTGCGAGACGGAGTACGACATTACTCCGTAGAGGCCGACGGCTGCGAGCGAGAGGGCCATAACCGCGAATATGGTGAGAAGTGCGACAACGATTTGTTGCGATGCGAGCGCTGTGCGGTTGAGATTTTCGCGCATGGTGATGACTTCTCCCATGCCAAGACCGGAATCGAGGGCGCGGACTTCGCGCAACAGGGCGGAAGCCATTGTGCCGGGCGATAGGGCCGTGCGAATCACAAAGTCTCCATTGACTACCGGCACCTGCCGAATGGGGACGTAGAGAAACGGTTTCGGGGCTTCGACGAAGCTGGAATATTTCGCGTCTTTGGCGACGCCGACTACGAGCAACTGCTGGTCGCTGAGTTGGATTCGCTTGCCCACTGGATCGACGCCATGCCAGTACCTAGTAACCATCTGTTGATTCACGATTGCTACGGGGAACGTGGTCTCGTTGTCGCTGCGGGTAAAGTCGCGGCCCGACAAAATTGGAATTCCAACCGTAGCAAAATAGCCGGGATCGACCTGGTTGTATTCGGCTTCGGGGCGTTCGTCGGGGGCAGGTTCGTACCCGTCGACGGTGATGGGAGCGGAGAGATATCCGACGTAGCTGAAGGGGCGGCTTCTTTCCCACGCGGCGGAGTCGACGCGTGGAATGGCTTGGACGCGGTCGAGGAGGTCTTCGCGAAAACGTTTCGCGCGTTGTGCATCGTATCCTGCTGCGACTAAGTCGAAGGCCGAGGCGAGAACACGATCCGCCGAGAAACCTGGGTCCGCGGTGCGGAGGTGCTGCAGGCTTTCCATGAGCAATGCTCCTCCGACAAGCAGGATGAAGCTGAGTGATACCTGGACTAAGACCATGGAGGAGCGAAGGCGCGATTTGGCGCGACTACCGGAGGAGGTGACGGATTCGGTTTTGAGCGCGCCGGCGATGTTGAGATGGCTAGTCTGAATCGCAGGAACCAGAGCGAACATGAGAGTAGAGACAACGCAAACGGCCGCGCTGAACGCGAACACGCGCCAATCCATTTGGCCGGACAAATTCGTGGCGATGACCGACGACAAGGGGAAGAAAATCACGAGCAAGTTGCGGCAAAGATAGGCGACGACGAGACCGCTGACGCCGGAGAGAAGGGAGAGGATGAGTCCCTCGGTCAGGAGTTGCCGCAACAGCCGGCCGCGCCGGCATCCGATGGCGAGGCGCACGGTCATTTCATGCTGGCGAGCCAAAGAGCGGACGAGCAGCAGACTGCTGACATTCGCGCACGCAATGAGCAGAACGAAAAATACCGCTACCAGAGAAATTTCGAGAGTGGGCGCGAGCGAGCCGGCCTGGTTGAAGGGAGTCTTCCACAAAGGAAAAAGTTTGACGCCGCGTCCGCGGTTTGTCGCGGGATATTCGTTCTCGAGGCGTTTGGCCACGGTCGCGAGTTCTGACTCGGCCTGTTCGATGGTCACACCGGGTTTAAGGCTGACGAACCCTTCGATCCAGGTTTCGCCGCGATTTTCGAGCTGGTAACCGCCTCCGGTAAATTTCTCTTGCATCGAGACGGGCACCCAAAACTGAATCGGGTAGCCGACAAATGTGCCGAAAAATCCTTGCGGAGCGACGCCGACAATTGTGTGGGGCACGCCGTTGAGAAGTTGTTTCTTGCCGATGATGTCGGGATCGCCGTGAAAGCGCTCTTTCCATAACCAGTAACTGATCACGGTGACGGGGTGGCCGTTGCGTCCCCAGTCTTCGTCGGACTCGAAGGTCCGTCCGAGGACGGGGTGAATTCCGAGCGCATCGAAATAGTTGGAAGTAACGATGCTGCCAGCGACACGCTCGGAGCGCTCGCCGATGCTGATGGACGACCCGGTGATGCGCGAGACGATGAACCACTCAAACAGTGTGGAGCTTCGGCGAAAGTCTTGAAGGTCAGGCCAGGAAATGCCGGTGTAGCTGCGGTTGACGGATCCCTTGTCGCGACTTGGTTGCGTGCCGGCGATGGCGACCATGCGGTCCTGGTGAGCGACGGCGGGATAGGGACGCAAGAGGACACCCTCGATCCAACTGAAGACGGCGGCGTTGGCTCCGATGCCGACCGTGAGGCAGACGACAGCTAGGATGGAGAAAGCCGGATTGCGCAGGAGCATGCGGAAACCGAACCGCAGGTCCTGGAGAAAGGTCTCAAGGAAGCTCAGGGAGGCTGGTTCGTCGTCGTGGAAACGCATGTGTAGAGGCCCTCCGGTGTTCTCCTGGCGGATGAACGACTCGGGTTCACTGCCGACAGGATAACAATGTAGACTGTTGGGCCTCGATTAGGAAATCAGGAAGTGGAGAAATTCTGTGCTCCCAAAAAGCGAGCGAGAAGATGAAAGATGAAGATGAAGTTGCCTGGCGAGAACCCTTTCACGCAGCGATCGGGATTGGGAGAAAGGAAAGTTTAGCGCTAATTAAGTCGCGTCCGCCTGCGAATGGTCTTTGCGTACTGGCTCGTGCCTGTCTCAGGTGGTTTCTCGATGCGCTCGGCTTCGCTAGAAGGGAGCTGGCGAGTGTCCACCTCCGGACAGTTGAATCCTTGTTCGGACAATTTTCCGTCCGTGGCGTCATGCCCATTCCGATCTAAGTCATTTCGATTCCAACGACTTGCGCTTGATGCGCGAATGGCGCGGAAGGTGCGACCGTTTTTGCGATGGATATCGCTCGACCCGAGTTCAAACAACAGAAACGTAAACGGCAGATCCTTGTTTCAAGCGCCGTGATCGCTGTAATTGCGGCGGTGACGGTCGTTGTGTACCGGTTGCGGCCAGCCGCGCCCACCGTCGAGCGCGGAACGGTGTGGGTCGACACGGTGCGGCGCGGTTCCATGCTGCGCCAGGTGCGCGGGATAGGCTCGCTGGTT
Source organism: uncultured Acidobacteriaceae bacterium (assembly GCA_963786095.1). Lineage (GTDB taxonomy): Bacteria > Acidobacteriota > Terriglobia > Terriglobales > Acidobacteriaceae > Sulfotelmatobacter. Next base: position 92,389 of record CAWAXV010000022.1, read on the forward strand.
CCTTCGCAGGAAGCGGTTTTGCAGATTCCTGCCGAGACCGAAGCAACCGTTGTGCGGATTCTGAAGCTGCCGGGAGGCTTGCCAGTCAAGGCGGATACGATCCTGTTGGAAATGAGCAATCCGCAGGTAGAGCAGGCTGCGGTGGACGCTGAACTTCAATTGAAGGCAGCAGAGGCTGAGTACCAGAGCCAGCGGATGAAGCTCGAGAGCGACTTGATGAACCAGAAGGCCGGCGCGGCCACGGTGAAAGCCGACTATACGCAGGCAGAACTCCAGGCGCAAACCGATAAGGCACTCTACGATCTCGGAGTCATCTCGGGCCTCGCGTACAAGGCTTCGAAAGGAAAGTCCGACGAACTCACGACGCGCAACGGTCTGGAGGATCAGAGGCTGACCAGCACCCAGAAGGCGATTGATTCGCAGCTTGCAGAACTACAGGTGAAGGTCGATGAAATGCGGGTTCTGGCCAATCTCAAGAAGAAGCAACTCGACGCTCTCAAGGTTCGCGCCGGAATCTATGGAGTGCTGGTGGATTTGCCGCTGCACGTGGGACAGCACGTGACTCCGGGAACGATGCTAGCGAAGGTGGTGCAGCCGGATCACCTCATGGCCGAATTGAAAGTGGCGGAGACGCAGGCGCGGGATGTGCAAGCCGGCGAACCGGCATCGGTCGATACGCACAACGGCGTCATTTCTGGCGAAGTGACGCGGGTCGATCCGGCGGTACAAAACGGAACGGTGACTGTCGACGTCAAAATAACAGGAGAACTGCCGAAGGGCGCGCGGCCCGATCTGAGCGTGGATGGCACGATCGACCTGGAGCACATGGAAAACGTCCTGTACGTGGGGCGTCCTGCGTTTGGACAGGAGAACAGCACCATCAGCCTGTTCAGACTAGGGTCTGACGGGCGCGAAGCAACTCGGGTTCCGGTCAAGGTGGGGCGGGCATCGGTGAATTCGATTCAGGTGGTCGATGGACTTCATGAGGGTGACACCGTTGTGCTTTCCGATATGTCACGTTGGGACAACACAGACCGCATCCGGCTGCAAGACTGAAACACGAAATCAGAAAAAGAGGCGACAACATTCATGGCAGACGCGAACGAACCACTCATCCAGATTACGGATATGACAAAGGTTTTTTACACCGATGAAATTGAGACGCATGCTCTTTCGGGTGTGCACCTGTCGGTGAACAAAGGCGAGTATGTGGCGATGTCGGGGCCATCCGGCTGCGGCAAGTCGACGTTGCTCTCGATTATCGGGTTGCTCGACACACCCACAGCCGGACGCTACATGCTGAACAGCAAGCCGGTCGAGAACCTGGACTTCGCGGAACGGGCCCACATCCGCAATCAGGAGATCGGGTTCATCTTTCAGAGCTTCAACCTGATCGGCGATCTCACGGTGTACGAAAACGTGGAACTGCCACTGACCTACCGGCAGAGAATGCCGAACGTCGAACGCAAGAAGCGCGTGATGGAAGCGCTTGAGCGCGTTGGGATGGCTCATCGGCTGAGGCACTATCCGTCGCAACTATCTGGCGGCCAGCAGCAGCGTGTAGCCGTAGCCCGTGCATTGGGCGGGAAGCCGTCGATTCTGCTGGCAGACGAACCTACGGGGAATTTGGACTCGCGCAACGGCGAAGCAGTCATGGAACTGCTGGCGGATCTTCACCGCGAGGGCGCGACCATTTGCATGGTGACGCACGATCCGCGCTTCGCGAAGCATGCGCAACGCGAGGTACATCTTTTCGACGGCAAGGTCGTTGCCGAAGAGGAACTCCATAAGCTGATGCAGGATGCGCAGGCATGAATGGCCTAACCCAAGACGTCCGTTATGCGCTGCGCCAGTTGCGCAAGAGTCCAGGATTTGCGATTGTCGCGATGCTGACGCTGGCGCTGGGAATTGGGGCCAATACGGCGATCTTCAGTGTGGTGGATGCGGTTCTGTTGCGTCCACTTCCGTTTCACGACCCTAGCCGGTTAGTCGCAGTAAAGCCCACCGAGCCAAGTCGGCGTGACGACATTGGAGTGTCTTATCCGGCGTTTCTCGACTGGAGATCGCAGAGCCATAGTTTCGCAGGTCTGTCTGTATTTCGGGAAGACGATTTTACCCTGACCGGGAGAGGAGAACCGATCCACGTCACTGGCGCGGTTGTCTCGGCAAACATCTTTTCGGTGCTGGGCGTTGCGCCCGCGCTAGGAAGGGAGTTCACGTCAGAGGAAGACAAACCAGTCAACACCGGTTTGCCAATCATCTTGAGCGATGGTTTCTGGCAAGACCGGTTCGGATCTGATCCGAACATTTTGGGGCAGAGCCTCACCTTGAGCGGTGCGCAGTTCACAGTAGCTGGCGTTATGCCGCCCGGGTTTCAGTTTCCAGTGCAACGAACGGCGGTTGAATTCTGGACCACGATTGCACTCGATGCACGGTCCGCGAACGGAGCGCCGTCAATGACCTCGCAGCGCGGAGTTTCCTATCTCGATGTGATTGCCCGGTTAAAGCCTGGGGTCACGCTTGTGCAAGCACAGAATGAGATGGCGAAAATTCAAGACGGCATCAATCGGCAATATAGCGAGAACAGACCGAAGGGAATCGCCCTTGTTCCCGAACTCAATGACGTGGTGCGGGAAGCGCGTGAGGGATTGTTTATTCTCTTCGGCGCCGTAGGAGTGGTTCTGCTTATTGCGTGCGCCAACATATCGAATTTGCTGTTGGCCCGAGCAACAGCACGAAGCAAAGAAATCAGCGTGCGTGTGGCTTTGGGAGCGACACGTTGGATGATTGTGCGCCAGTTGCTCACGGAATGCCTGGTGCTTGCTGGAGCAGGGGCGTTCGCGGGCTTGGTGTTTGCTACGTGGGCAATCAAGTTGCTCACGAGACTGGCTCCAACCGAGTTGCCGAGGGTTACTGAGAGCGGTCTCAATCTGCCGGTGCTGGGTTTCACCGCGTTTGTTGCGGGGCTTACCAGCGTTGTGTTCGGGCTCATCCCCGCTTTGCACGCTGCCAGGTTCGAGCTGGCAGCCTCGATGAATGAAGGCGGCCGAAGCGGAACGGAGACCCGCACCCGCGGCCGTCTCCGCGATACGTTCGTGATAACAGAGGTGGCACTAGCCATGGTGCTGCTGGTGGGCGCTGGGCTCCTTTTGCGAAGCCTGATGGGACTGGGAAGAGTAGACCCTGGTTTCGCCAAAGACCACGTTATTACTTTCGGACTCGACCTGCCTGATCGGTACGGGCATTCACAACGAGTGGAATTCTATCGTCAACTCCTGGCGCGTGTTCGAAACACTCCCGGGGTACGCGCGGGCAGCGCCGCCTTTCCACTTACTCTCTCAGCGGATGAGGTGAAGACCAGCTTCGACGTCGAAGGCCAGCCGATGAAGCAGTCGGAGCGCCCCACTACAACGTTTCATTTGATCGATCAAGATTATTTTCGCACTCTGGGAATCCCGCTGTTCAAAGGCCGCGAATTCAATCCTCAGGATGACGTTCCCGATGCGACCGCAGTGGTCATCATCAGTCAGAGGCTCGCCAAACAGATTTTCTCCGGCGAGGACCCGATCGGAAAACGGATCCGGCCAGATATCTCGAGCGGCGATCATGACGCTCCGATGAGGATCGTCGTGGGAGTGGTCGGAGATGTGAAGGCCGAAGGGCTGGGAGCTCCAGCGATTCCAGAGTCTTACATCCCATACGCACAATTGCCATTCGCGCCCATGTCGGTTGTTGTACGCACGGAAATGGATCCTCAGAACTTGGTTCCCACACTTGCAAAAGAGGTTCAATCCCTGGACAAGGATCTGCCTCTCTTACACGTTAAGACGCTCGAGGAGTACGTGAGTAGCTCAATCGCGGGAACTCGATTCGAAACTATTCTTCTCGGTTTCTTCGCGGTGCTGGCGTTTGTGCTCACCGCAGTCGGTCTGTATGGAGTGATTTCGTACACGGTCGTGCAGCGAACGCGGGAGATGGGTATTCGGCTCGCGCTGGGCGCGGACCGCGATGCCATTCTTGGAATGGTCCTTAAGAGCGGATCGCTTCTGACCTGCGCAGGAATTTTGATCGGCCTGGTTGCGGCGTTGCTGCTGACGCGACTCATGGGCGAGCCTGTTATACGAAGTCACTCCGTCGGATCCACAGACGTTTTTTGGAGTTCCGATCGCTCTGATGGGAATTGCTTTGCTGGCCAGCTACATACCTGCCCGCCGAGCGGCGAAAGTCGATCCTATCGGTTGCACTGCGCTACGAGTGAGGAGGTTCAATCGTGTTGACCGGACTATTGCAAGATCTTCCGCTTCAGCCTGCGCCAGCTTCGCAAAAGCCCAGGCTTCGCCGCCGTCGCAGTGATTACGCTAGCGCTGGGCATCGGAGCCAATACCGCAATCTTTAGCGTGGTGAACGCGAGCCCTGCTGCGCGCACTCCGCATTCCACGATCCCGACCGTCTTGTTCGCATCTGGCACGTTCCACCTCCGAATAGTTTTCCCGGATTGACCTTCTTCGCAGTGTCGGCGGCGAATTATATCGATTGGGAAAAGCAGAACCACGTCTTCCAGCAAATGGCCATTTGTAGCTTTCGTGGCTTCACGCTGACCGGGACCCAGACACCGGAACAAGTGCAGGCTGTTGCCGTGTCGCCTGGCTTCTTTTCGACCTTAGGCGTTCAACCCATGCTGGGCCGGGTGTTTTCTGGCGATGAAGATCAGCCCGACGCTCTCAAGTGGTAGTTCTCAGCCATCGTGTTCTGGCAGGAGCGCTTCGGCTCGAACGCCGACATCGTCGGACATAACATCAGCCTCGACGGTCAGGGGTATCTGGTGGCCGGCGTTATGCCGCCGTCGTTCCGCATGCCTGACATTGCCCAATTGTGGACGCCGATGGCTTGGACAGATCAAGAACGCGCGGTACGCGGAGAGCATCACTACATGGTCATCGCGCGGCTGAAGCCGGGTGTTGATGTACGTCAGGCTCAAGCGGAGATGAGCACTATCTCCGACCGTCTGCAGCAACAATATCCCGCGGATGATAAAGGATGGGGTGCTGTAGTCAGACCCTTGCATGACGATCTGGTCAGCGATGTGCGCCCCGCACTGCTGGTTCTGTCGGGGGCGGTCGCCTTCGTTCTACTCATCGCTTGCGTCAATGTAGCGAACCTCGCGCTAGCCAAAACTTTGAGCCGGCAAAAGGAGATTGCGATCCGGAGCACGCTCGGCGCTTCCGCGGCTCGCGTGCTTCGGCAAATCCTTACGGAGACCGTCTTGCTGGCACTGACCGGAGGAGCCATCGGCCTAGTCTTCGCGCATTTTGGAATTCGCTTGATCATGGCATTCCTGGCGGATAAGTTGCCACCGTCCGTTGAGGTGCAGCCTCGATTCCCGGGTATTCGCCTTCACCGCAGTAATCTCCATTCTTGCCGGCATTGTCGCCGGAGTTCTTCCCGCTGGCGTTTGACCAGGAAGGATGTGAATTCAGCGCTAAAACGAGGAATGAGAGGAACCGATTCGGATTCGGAGGGGCATCGCACGCGCGGCATTCTGGTCGTTGTTGAGGTCGCTCTTTCCGTCGTGCTGCTGTTTGGGGCGGGGTTGATGATTCGCAGTTTTCATCAACTTCAGAGTTTGAATCCAGGCTTCGAACCGCAGGGCGTACTGACAATGACGGTCTCCGTATCGAATGCAAAATTCCCGTCGCCGGCCGGGCAGGTCAGATTCTTTGACCAAGTCCTGCAGCGTGTAAAGGCCCTGCCTGGCGTCGAATCTGCCGGAGTTATCGACACGATTCCGTTGAGCGGGAATGGATCGAACCAGCCCATCGCGATTGAGGGTCGACCGGTTCTTCCAATGTCGGAGCAACCAGAAGTCGATGTGCGTCTCATCAGCCCGCAATACATGGATGCGATGCGTATTCCGATCGTGCGCGGTCGGAATCTCGTCGATACCGACGCCGCTGGACGGCAGTCGGCGATTCTTGTCAGTCAGTCGATGGCCAAACAGTTTTGGCCCGGAGAGGATCCGGTTGGCAAGCGTCTGACTCTGCAGTTCTTCCCTGAGACTGTACGAGAGGTCGTGGGAGTTGTGGGTGACGTTAAGGATGATGGCATGGATCAGACTCGTCCCGCAGCAACTCTCTACGTGCCCTTAGCGCAAACCTCGGCCGCAACTAATGGGGGATGGACCTCCTTCTCCATGACGCTGGCGGTTCGATCCGTTTCCAATCCCAGCGGCCTGGTTTCTGCTGTGTCGAACTCGATTCACAGCGTAGACCCCGAGATTCCGCTGAAAGACATTCTGACCATGGAGGATTTGGTCAACATCTCCTTGTCGCAACGGCGATTCAACATGCTGCTATTGGGAGCGTTCGCGGGACTCGCATTGTTGTTGGCCGCCATTGGCATCTATAGCGTGCTGTCGTACAGCGTAAAACGTCGGGTGCAGGAAATTGGAATTCGTCTGGCGCTGGGCGCGCGGATTAGCGATGTGCTTCGCATGGTTGTCCTCGAAGGCATGAAACCGACTTTGCTGGGCGTTGCAGTTGGAGTCATCGGTGCGTTCGCCTTGGGACGTGTTCTGTCGAGTCTCATCTACGGTGTGAAGTCCACCGATCCCGCAACTTTCTTGGCGGTAGCGATGGTTCTTTCTATCGTTGCTCTCTCGGCAAGCATTATTCCGGCGTATCGCGCGGCGAAGGTCGATCCCATGGTCGCGGTGCGTTACGAGTAAGGACAAACGATGAACATCGTGAGTCAAGATATCCGCTATGCCTTGCGGCAGCTACGCAAGAGTCCCGGATTCGCCTTCACCTCCATTCTGATACTTGCGATGGGTGTGTGTGCAAGCGTGTCGATTTTTGGTTTCGTTGATGCCGCGTTGCTCAAGCCGTTGCCCTATCCGGATCCGACGCGGTTAGTTTTCGTAACCGAAAGCGCACCGATGATTCCACGTGCCGACCTGTCTTATCTGGACTATCTCGACTGGAAGAGGCTCAACGAAGTATTCAGTTCGATGGATATCTACGGCGAAACTGGTTACTTGCTGCGCACTTCGTCGGGTACCGAGCCGGTGCCGGCGACGCGCGTCAGTGATGGATTCTTTCGCACCCTGCGGATTACTCCGGTTTTGGGCCGTGACTTCTATGCAGGAGAAGACCTGCCCGCCGCGCCCAAGACCGTCATGCTCAGCTATTCAACCTGGCAGAAACGTTTTGGTGCGAGAAAGGATGTGATTGGAGAGACAGTGACGCTGAGCGGCGTTCCATTCACTATCACCGGAGTTCTACCCGAGACCTTCCAGTTCGCTCTCCGGGGAAACTCCGAGTTCTGGACGACTCTGCACGCTTCCGATCATTGTTCTCAACGGAGAGGTTGTCATCCCTTCCTCGGAATCGGACGGCTCAAAGATGGTGTTTCTGTCGAGGCGGCCCGCGCCAACATGAAGGCTATCGCGCGACAACTCGAGTTGCAGTATCCGGCAGACAACCGCGACCAGGGAGCGTTCGTGGCGCCGCTTTCCGAAGTGATTGTCACCGATATCCGCCCCATCCTGCTTGTGCTGCTCGCTGGAGCCGGGTTGCTTCTGGCTATTGCCTGCGTGAATGTCGCTAGTCTTCTGCTGGTCCGCTCCGAGAGCCGCAAGCGCGAGATTGCAGTGCGGGGTGCGCTGGGCGCGTCGCGCATACGGTTGATTCGGCAGTTCACGACAGAGAGTCTACTGTTGGTTGCAGCGGGCAGCCTGCTGGGAATAACTGCGGCGCAGATCGCAATGCAGGTCCTCGTGAGGCTGATCTCCAGGGACATGATTTCTGGCATGCCGTACCTGGCTGCACTCGGTATGAATTTTCACGTGCTCGCCTTTGCTGGCGTCATCTCGGTCGCCGCCGCTGCGTTGTTCTCAATCACTCCGACTCTCCGCTTGCCTCTGACGGAAATCCGGCAAGGTTTGGCCGAAGGTGGCCGCGGACATGCTGGGACCTTGTGGCGGCGGTTTGGCGCAAACCTGGTGACGGTGGAATTGGCGATTGCGGTCGTTCTGCTCGTGGGCGCGGGATTGCTGGGGAAGAGTTTCTATCGCTTGCTCCATGTCGACATTGGATTCCAGCCAGATCACCTGGCCGCGATGGAAGTTCAATTGTCCGCAACGAGCTATGGAAAGGATGAGCAGCAGGTTGCGGTCGGACGGCAGATCATAAGCAACGTTGCCAGCCTGCCCGGGGTCCAGTCTGTCGGCATTTCCGAAGTTTTGCCCGTCAGCTTTAATGGGAACACCACTTGGATCAGATTTGTCGGCCACCCCTACAACGGCGAGCACAACGAAGTGAACGAACGAGATGTGAGCTCTGCTTTTTTCACAACGCTGCAAGCAAAGCTGTTGCAAGGGCGATATTTCACCGACAGCGAAGATGCGTCAAAGCCTCGCGTGGTCATGATCAACCAAGCGCTTGCCAGAAAATACTTCTCCGGGGAAGACCCGATTGGCAAGAAGATCGGCAACACGGACCTGTCCCCGAAATCCATCGTTGAGATCATCGGCATCGTCGAAGATGTGAAAGATGGATCGTTGGATTCCGAAATCTGGCCCGCGGTTTACTATCCGTTTAATCAAAGTCCAGACACCTACTTCTCGCTGGTTGTGCGCACCTCACAGGCCGAGCAGTCCGTGCTGCCATCCATGGTCGCTGCCGTCCATGAGATCGATCCCGGCATCGGCACGCAGGGCGAAACCACCATGACCAGCCGAATCAACAATTCGCCGACTGCGTATCTGCACCGCTCCTCAGCCTGGCTCGTGGGAGGCTTCGCTTTCCTCGCGTTGTTGCTGGGCGTGGTCGGTCTGTACGGCGTGATCGCGTATTCAGTGAGCCAGAGAACTCGCGAGATTGGAGTTCGTATGGCCCTAGGTGCGCAACGCGCGTCCGTATACCAACTCATCATGACTGAGGCGGCGTGGCTGACTGGCGTCGGGATTTTCGTCGGTCTCGTCTGCTCAGTCGGAGCTGCAACTCTGATTCGCGGGCTGCTCTTTGGAGTTCGCGAGTGGGACGTGCCAACGCTCGGTGCCGTCGCTGTCACTCTCGCCATTTCGGCACTGCTGGCCAGCTACATCCCAGCCCGAAAGGCCGCGCAAGTCGATCCGATCGTGGCTCTGCGGTACGAGTGAGAAAAAAATGACCGGACTGTTCCAAGACATCCGCTACGCCGTGCGCCAATTGCGCAACAGCCCAGGTTTTACGGCCATCACGTTGGTCACGCTCGCGCTTGGCATCGGGGCCAATACGGCGATATTCAGCGTGGTCAACACGGTGCTCATCCGGGCACTTCCTTACAAGAATCCTGACAGCCTGGTTTTGATTTGGAGCGACGAGCGCGAGGCAGGAAACCATCGCAGCCAGGTTTCATTCACAGATGGCGACGATTACCGAACCCAGAGCCACGTATTCGAGAATGTCGTTACTTTCGGGGATTGGAGCGCTGTCTTCACGGATTCGGGCACTCCCGAACGCATTCCGGGAATGCAAGTGTCGGATGGCTATTTCGCGCTGATGGGTGTGCGGCCGCTGCTGGGTCGCGCATTCTCACCGGAAGAACAGATTGAGGGTAAGGATCAAGTCATTGTTCTTGGCTATGGACTGTGGCAGCGTCGTTTTGGGGGAGATCGGGCGGTTGTCGGCAAGCAGATCACACTCAGCGCACGCCCTTATACCGTTGTGGGCGTGATGCCGAAGGATTTTCCTGCGCTTCCATCCAGCCTGGTCACCGGCGGAGCACAATTTTATCGGCCAGAGGCGGACAAGCGCGACGATAAGGAGAGATCCTCTCGCCATCTGCGGGCTCTGGCACGTCTCAAGCCCGGAGTCTCGTTGCAACAAGCGCAGGTGGAATTAGATGTCATCAACCGCAGTTTGGCGAAACAGTTTCCTGAGGATTACGCGACTACGGGTGTACGTGTTGTCAAATTGCAAGACGACATCGCGGGCAATCTCCGTCCAGCCCTGCTTGTATTGCTGGGAGCGGTCGGTTTTTTGCTGCTGATCGCTTGTGCGAATGTTGCGAACTTGGTGCTGGCACGTTCCTCGGGACGGCAGAGAGAAGTTGCCGTGCGATCAGCTTTGGGTGCGAGCCGCGCTCGCTTGGTCCGCCAGGCTCTGACCGAGAGCGTACTCCTCGCACTCGGAGGCGGGATGGTTGCGCTCCTTGTCGCGAAATGGGGGACAAGCATCATCTCTGCGTCGGGCGCCAGAATAATTCCCCAACTTGTGGAGGTGGAAATTGATTTTCGCGTCCTCGCCTTTACGGGACTGATCAGCCTGCTCACAGGAATTCTTTTCGGATTGGTTCCCGTTCTGCGGCCTGTGGGCGACCTGAATGATGCCCTCAAGCAAGGCGGAAGGGGTTCCCGAGGATCGACGCACGGCACTCTTCGGGGAGTCCTGGCCGTCTCGGAAATCGCTCTTGCTCTCATGTTGCTGTCCGGTGCGGGCTTAATGCTGCGCACCTTCGGAAGGTTGCACGCAGTCGACCCCGGATTCAACCCCAAGAACGTTCTGACGATGGGCATCGGCCTGCCCTCATCGAAATATCCCTTCGCAAGCTCAAAGCCGGTAGTTTTCTATCGGGAACTGCTGAGCCGGATCGGTTCGATGCCCGGTGTTCAGTCCGCAGCCGCGGTGAGCGTGCTTCCTCTTGGCGGTGACTTTGACACGGCGACCGCCGAAGTTGAAGGCCAAGTGTACGGACCCGGCGAACAGCCTTCTCCGGAGCGCTACATCATTACCCAAGATTATTTCAGGACGATGCAGGTCCGGCTGGTTCGCGGCCGGGTGTTCTCCGACGCGGACAATGAAACATCTCCCCTGGTCGTACTGATCTCCGAGACTGCCGCCCAGCGTTGGTGGCCCAATCAGGATCCAATTGGCAAGCGCATGCGCATCGCGGGAACGTCCATGGAACAGAGCCTACTGTGGCGCACCGTTGTGGGCGAGGTCGATGACGTCAAGCAAGCTGGCCTCGACGCGCCGCACACCATGCAGGTTTACATTCCGCACGGGCAATATGGAAACGACTCCATGGTGCTGGTCGTCCGGACTGCTTCGGATCCTCTGAATTATGCCTCTTCCGTGCGCCAGCAGATCTCGGGCATGGATAGGGATCTGGCTGTCTCCGACATAGCGAGCCTGGAGCAAGTTCTGTCGGTTTCAGTTGGAGAGCGGCGATTCTCAACTGTCTTACTGGGAGTTTTCGCCGGACTGGGCCTGCTCCTCGCTTCGGTCGGAGTGTATGGGATTCTTTCGTATTCCGTGGCACAACGCATGCCGGAATTTGGAATTCGTGTCGCACTCGGCGCAACGCGGAGAGATGTGCTGGCGTTGGTGTTGCGACAAGGCAGCAGGCTCGCTTTGCTGGGCGTGGCGGTGGGCGGGATCGCTGCCTTGGCGCTCACCCGACTTATGTCGAGTTTGCTGTTCGAGATCAGCCCGTCAGATCCCCCGACTTTCGTCGGTGTGGCCCTGGTGCTCGGCGCGGTGGCTTTCGTTGCGACGTACCTGCCAGCGCGACGCGCGACGAAGGTCGATCCCATGGTGGCGTTGCGATACGAGTGAAGAAAGAAAAATGAACGGAATATTTCAAGATCTTCGAGATGCACTTCGCCGGCTGAGGCTGGGTCCGGCATTCGCGCTGGTTGCGATTTCTTCGCTTGCGCTGGGCATCGGCGCCAACACCGCGATCTTCCAATTGCTGGACGCAGTCCGGCTGCGCAATCTGCCGATTCCAAACCCGCAGGAGCTTGCGGAACTGCGCATCGTCGGCGGCAATCACGGATTTGGCGTCACAGACGGCCAGTACGCACAACTAACCCGCCCGATCTGGCGGGAAATCCGGGAGCACCACGAGCCCTTCAGCGGCGTCTTCGCATGGAGCATCGATCAAGACCGCGTGGGGCAAGGCAGCGAATCACACTCTGTCCAGAGCCTTGAGGTGAGTGGCGAGTTCTTCTCCGTGCTCGGCATTCAGCCTTGGCGCGGGCGGCTAATCCAGCCCGAAGATGAGCAAGGCTCGTGCACAATCTCGCGGGTTGTCGTGAGCTATCCGTACTGGCAAAGCCAGATGGCCGGACGAGAGCTTACGGGAGCTGACACGTTGATAGTCGATGGACGTCCAGCCCAAGTTCTTGGTGTGACGCCACCGGAATTCTTCGGCCTCGCTGTGGGCGAGAACTTCGACATTGCGTTTCCTTTGTGTCATCCGAAGGAACTTCGAGGAGAAGAGTTCGACATTTCGATCATGGGCCGATTGCGTCCGGGCTGGTCGTTGGAGCGCGCGTCCGCTGAATTGAGCGCTCTCAGCCCAGGTATTTTCGAAGTAACCGCACCCACCGGATATAGCTCGCAAGGGATCCAACAATTCAAGCGGTATCGGTTGGCGGCATATTCGGCTTCTGCGGGAGTTAGTATGCTGCGCGAGCACTATGAGTCAACGCTATGGGTGCTGCTCGCCATGACTGGGCTTGTGTTGCTAATTGCCTGCGCAAACCTGGCGAACTTGATGCTGGCGCGGGCCAGCACGCGCGAACGCGAAATTGCGGTCCGCCTTGCATTAGGGGCGTCAAGGGGCCGCCTGCTGCGGCATTCGCTCGTGGAGAGCGTCCTTCTGGCAGCTGTCGGAACGTGTTTAGGAATTGTTATCGCGCAACTCTTGAGTCGTGCTCTAGTGTGGTCTATTTCCACTGAACACAACACGATCATTCTCTCCACCGCGACAGATTGGCGCATGCTGTTTTTCACCTCCGCAATTGCAGTTCTTGCTTGTGCCGTTTTTGGGGTTACGCCTGCATTGCGTGCCACAGCGGCAGAACCGGTATCTGCAATGAAGGCGGGTGGCCGTGGAATAACCGGCAGCCGGCAACGGTTTTCGACGCAGCGCTGGATGGTAGTAACGCAGATCTCGGTTTCACTGGTCCTGCTGGTTGGCGCGCTGTTATTCGTCCGCAGCTTTCGCAACCTGGTGACAATCGATCCGGGAATGCGCGAAAAAGGGATCACAATTGTCTTTGCACAATTTCAACAATCTCATGTCGCGCCTGAGCACTATGAGGATTTCAAGCGCGAACTTCTGGATGAAGTGCGCTCCGTTCCCGGCGTCCTCGACGCCGCGACCACGACCAATCAGCCGCTAGTCGGAGGTAGTTGGACGCACCAGATTCACATCGGCGCGGCGGAAGGAGCTTCGAAATTCACATGGGTGAGTCCGGACTACTTCAAGACGATGGGAATTCCGCTGCTGAGTGGTCGCGGATTAAGCAATGACGACACGGCCACATCTCCCCGAGTGGCAATCGTCAACCAGCGGTTCATCCGGCAATTTTCGAGTGGCGCTGATCCGATTGGGCAGACCCTGCGCACAAGTCCAGAGCCAGGTTATCCAGCGACTGTTTATCAGATCGTTGGTGTCATTCCGGATACGAAATACAACGACATCCGGGGCGATACACCTCCCATGGTCTTCGCGCCGGCATCGCAGTATCCCGCGCAGCGTCCGTGGACTGCGATTATGGTTTATTCGAACATTTTTCCGGAGCAAGCGATACGTCGCAAGATGGCGCAGGCACACCCGGAAGTTGTGACCGATTTGGCGGATTTTCAAGCTGGGATTCGAGAGGGCATCGTCCGAGAGAAGTTGATGGCGATGCTATCCGGAGCTTTCGGCTTGCTGGCTGCTCTGCTCGCAATGTTGGGACTCTACGGCGTGATCTCCTTCACAGTCGCGCGGCGCCGAAATGAGATCGGTATCCGGGTGGCGCTGGGTGCGGATCGACGACAAGTGGTCTTCATGGTGATGCGCGAGGCAGGAACATTGCTCGTGATTGGGCTGGTCATCGGTGCCGCGCTATCGGCGGTCGCTGGACGAGGCGCTACTTCGCTTCTCTTTGGGTTGAAACCATCCGATCCGCTTAGCTTGGCAGTCTCGGTTCTATTGCTGACTTTGGTTGCATTGTTCGCGAGCTACATTCCTGCGCGTCGCGCGGCGAAAGTCGATCCCATGGTCGCGCTGCGGTATGAGTGAGGAACTGGCAATGACTGCATTATCCAAAAATCTTCGCTACGGATTACGGGTTTTGCGTAAGAACGCCGGTTTCACACCCCATCGTGGCATTGCGGTGCGAGTAGTCCGGAATCGGAGAGGAAGATGATCCAACTGAAAAACATAGAACGCAGCTACAAGGCCGGCGCGGGCCAGACCTGGGTATTGCGCCGCATCAATCTGGAGATTCGCGAAGGCGAGTTCATCACCATCATGGGGCCGTCCGGAGCGGGCAAGTCCTCCTTGTTAAATGTGCTTGCGCTGCTCGACGACGCCTGGCAGCGGCGAGTACTGGTTTCGCGACGAGGCCGTCCATGAGATGAAGCGCAAGCAGCGCGGCGAACTGGCGAAGCGCAACATCGGCATGGTCTTCCAGAGCTATCACTTGCTCGACGATCTCACCGTGCAGGAAAACATCGATCTGCCGCTTTCTTACAAGGACATTCCACGCCGCGAGCGGCAGAGCCTGGTGGCCGACACTCTGGATCGCTTTCAGATCGTCGCCAAGAAAGATTTGTATCCCAGCCAGCTTTCGGGCGGCCAGCAGCAGTTGGTCGGAATTGCTCGCGCGGTCATCCACAAGCCGCCGCTGTTGCTGGCCGACGAGCCCACCGGAAATCTTCATTCTGGCCAGGCCAAGGAGATTATGGAACTCTTTCGCGAACTGAACCAGCAGGGAACGACCATCGTGCAGGTCACTCACTCAGAAGCGAATGCAGCCTACGGAAGCCGCACCATTCAGCTGCGGGATGGATGGATGGTCGGCGACACTGCGAATCCCGCGCTCGCCCTGCCAACGGAGGTCAGCGCATCGTGAGCTCATTCGTCCTGTCGGATTCCTTAAACGGAGTACGGCGGTTCTTTGCGTCTGCGGGACTCTCATCGCGGCTCTCTGCGGCGCAGAGTCCGACTCCGCCGACCACGAGCGGTTCAGTCTCTGCGATCGCGCCGCAGCCTACAGCTCCGGTTCAGTATGAGATGCCGAAGTCGCACAATCCTCTCAACGCCTACCTGCCGGACCACGTGCCTGAGCCGGAGCTGGCGAATTCGCCGCGGCTCGACCAATTGGTTCGCGATGGCAAGCTCTATCTCTCGCTAAAAGATGCGATCGATCTGGCGCTCGAAAACAATCTGGACCTGGCGATCGCTCGCTACAACCTTCCCATCGCCAACACCGACATTCTGCGCACCCAGGCCGGCGGATTTTTTCGCGGCGTCAATACCGGCGTCGTGCAAGGAACTCCCGGCGGCGGCGTCGGTGGATTCGGTACCGGCGCTCCCGGCGGCGGGCGCGGGCGGAACGACCGGCGGCGCGGGTGGCGCAGGCGCAGGCGCGTCGGGTTTGGTGCAGTCAACGTTGGGCGCCGGAACAGCGGTGTCGTCGTACGATCCGATCCTCAATCTCAGTGGTGGAGCCGAACATCAGACTTCTCCTGTAGCGAACCTGCAGATTTACGGTGTTCCATCGCTGCAGCTCAATACCGGACAGGTGAATGCCGGTGTCACGCAGTCCTTTCCGACGGGAACCAGCATCAATTTTTCGTTTCGTGCAACGCCCGACAGACCACCAACAGTCCGTTCTTCAATTTGTCTCCGACCCTGAGCTCCACATTCCGCTTTCAGATTCAGCAGGAATTGCTGGCGGGATTCGGCTTCGGACCGAACCTGCGTTATCTGCGAATCGCGAAGAACAACAAGAAGATCTCTGACATCGCCTTCAAAGATCAGGTGATCGCCACGGTCACGCAGATCGAGAACATTTACTGGGACCTGGTCAGCGCCTACGAGCAGACGCAGGTCAACGAGCAGTCGTTCGCGTTTGCTCAGCAGACTCTCGACAACGCCAAGAAACAGTTGCAACTGGAAAGCGTTCCGGCGATGGACGTGATGCGCGCCGAGGCAGAAGTGTCCAAGCGCGATCAGGATTTGACGGTTGCTCGCACCAGTCTCCAACTGCAGGAGACTCTGATGAAGAACGCGATCACGAAAAGCCTCGACGATCCTGTGCTTGAAGCCATGCCGGTGGTTCCGACCGACCGTATGCAGACGAGTCGAAGACAAGCAGCATCGAGACGGCTCCCAGATTTGATTTCAGAAGCGCATGCATAGCCGTCCTGAACTCGCCGAGTCTGATATCGATCTGGTGAACCGGCAGATCAGCCGTCGCGCGGCACGCAATGCGCTGTTGCCTTCGCTTTCCCTGGTTGGCTTTTACGGAGGATCAGGTCTCGCCGGCCCGCTGAATCCGGTTTACAACCTGGGACCAGCAATTCCGACAGTACCCACCGATTTTGCAGGCGCACTGCAAAACGCTTTCAACAATACCTCTCCGGATTATCTACGTGGGATTGAATCTAAGTATTCCGATACGAAATCGAGTCGCCAAAGCGGATCAGTACCGCTCGGAGCTGGAATATCGCCAGGCCGAGTTGCGCATGGAGCAACTGAAAAAGCAAGTGCGCATCGAAGTGCGCAATGCGCAGTACGCGCTGGATCAGACCGGGGCCAGGGTTCAGGCGGCGCGCAAGGCTCGGGACCTGGCCCAGCGCACGTTTGATATCACGAAGAAAGAACAGGAACTCGGTTCGGGATCGACCTATCAGACACTTTCCGCCCAGCGCGATCTCGCCCTTGCGGAACTCGATCTGGTTAACGCGCAGACGACGTACGAAAAGGCGAAAGTTGAACTGGACCGCACAACCGGCGCAACCTTGGAACATAATGGCATACTGTTGCAGGACGCAATCAACGGGGTGGTTTCGTCGCCCACTCGCCGTAATTCGATGCCGACGTTCGGTCAAATCCGGGGAGATGGAGTTATCGGCGTCTTAAGTATGAGTCCGGTGCGCCCCCGCGGGTTCTCGCCGCCGATGACCAGGAGCATATTCTCGAAGCTCTTGAATTATTGCTGCGCCCACAAGGCTACAAAGTAGACAAGGTTCGTTCTCCGGCCCTTGTGCGTGAGGCCTTCGCCAGCAATTCTTACGATGCGGTACTCATCGATCTGAATTACACGCGAGATACTACTTCCGGACAGGAGGGTCTGGATCTCCTTTCGCAGATCGTGTCGCTTGATGCCACCGTTCCGGTGATCGTCATGACGGCGTGGGCCAATGTCGAACTGGCGGTTGAGGCCATGCGACGTGGTGCTCGAGACTTCGTGCAGAAGCCGTGGGAGAACGAGCGGCTGCTCTCGATTCTTCGTACCCAGGTGGAACTGCATCGGGCTCTGCAACGGGCGGCGCGACTGGAGGCGGAAAATCGGTTGCTTCGCGCTGAAGGTCGTCCAGAGTTCATCGCCACCGCGCCCGCCATGCAGCCTGTTCTCGAAACCATGGCACGCGTCGGCCCTTCTGACGCAAACGTGCTTATCACGGGCGAGCACGGGACAGGCAAAGAAATCGTTGCGCAGACCCTGCATGCACTCTCCGCGCGGGCGGCGCGTCCTCTTGTGGCCGTGAATACGGGAGCTATTCCCGACGGAGTTTTTGAGAGCGAATTGTTCGGTCACGTGAAGGGTGCGTTCACCGATGCCCGCACCGACCGAATCGGACGGTTCGAACTGGCCGATGGAGGCACGATTTTTCTCGACGAGATTGGCAATGTGCCGCTTCGCCAGCAGGCGAAATTGTTGCGCGTTCTGGAATCGGGTGAAATCGAGCGCGTCGGCTCGTCGCGCTCTCGCCGCGTCAATGTGCGGGTGCTCTCGGCCACGAACACTGATCTGCCTGCCGCATGCGCGGCAGGGCAATTTCGAGAAGACTTGTTATTTCGTCTGAATACGGTCGAGATCCATCTGCCGGCGCTGCGCGAGCGCCGCGAAGATATTCCCACCTTGGCCGCGCACTTCCTCGCTCGCTACGCCGCCCGCTACCGGCGGCAGGTGCAGGGTTTTGATTCCGCCGCGATGCAGGCATTGATGCAATATTCCTGGCCGGGCAATGTGCGAGAGATGGAGCACACCATCGAGCGCGCCGTGTTGATGTGCCGGGCGAACGAAATCCAGCCGGGTGATCTATCGCTAAGCTCGCAGCGCGCTCCAAGCCAGAGCCTGGAAGATCTGAGTCTCGAAGCTGTCGAAGCTGTGCTAGTCCGCAAAGCCCTGCAGCGTTACCAGGGCAACGTGAGCCAGGCGGCTGAAGCGCTTGGACTGAGCCGCGGCGCGCTATACCGGCGAATGGAGAAGTATGGCGTCTAGCTCGCCGGCGCCGCGACCTACGCCGCGGCCGCGAAAACGAGCTCGTCTCTTATATGAACACCGCATAAGCCTCTACTCCTTCCTGGTCGCGCTTCCCGGCTTGATCGTGAGCATTGTGCTGGTGTGGATGCAGCCCTGGGGTCTGGAATCGCGGCTCGCCCTCATCATCCTGGAACTCTTTACCTGGTGGCTTCTAGCCATGGCACTGCAGGAACAGACCACTCGTCCCTTGCAGACCCTCGCCAACGTGATTTCCGCACTTCGCGAAGAAGATTATTCCTTCCGCGCTCGCAATGCCGCGTCCGACGACGCGCTCGGTGAGCTATCGCTGGAAGTCAACACCTTGGCCGACATGCTCTCGGATGAAAAGATCCGCACTATCGAAGCAACTGCATTGTTGCAACGCGTGGTCGACGAGATTGACGCACCCCTGTTCGCCTTCGACCCGACCTCAGCGCTGCGTCTGGTAAATCCTGCGGGCGAGCACCTGTTGCGCCAACCGAAGGCTCGGATGCTCGGTCGCAGCGCGACGGAACTGAACCTGCAGAAATGCCTCGCCGGCGAAAACGAAAGTCTGGTGGAGCTGGATCTCGGCGACTCGCAGGCTCGATGGTTGCTGCGTCGCAGTTCGTTTCGCCAGCATGGCGTTCCGCACACCCTCATTGTTCTGTCGGATGTAAGCCGCGCGCTGCGTGAAGAGGAAAGGCGGGCATGGCAGCGATTAATCCGCGTCCTGGGGCACGAACTGAGCAACTCGTTGGCTCCGATCAAGTCAATTGCCGGTAGCCTAAATTCCCGAGTGGCGGCCACTCCGATGGACACCGATTTACGCACGGACCTGCAGCATGGGTTGGAGATTATCGAGGCGCGTTCAGCATCTCTGCACCGCTTTCTTGAAGCCTATCGCCAGCTAGCTCAGATGCCCGCCCCGGTTTTACGCGAGGTCGCCCTGACCCCACTCGTTGCCCGGGTTGCCAGTCTGGAAACGCGAGTCAAAGTTTGCGTGAAGCCCAGCTCAGACCTGCTCTTCAGGGCTGATCCGGATCAGCTTGAACAAATGCTCATTAACCTTGTGCGCAATGCCGCGGACGCGGTTCTCGAGTCGTCTAGCCTTGCGGTTCGATCAGATGGATCGAACAGGGCATCGCAACCAGATAACGCGGGGAAGGTCGCGGTGCGCTGGGACTTCACCGCAGAAGATCTGACCCTGTTGATCGAAGACAATGGTCCGGGTCTGATGAATCCCGCAAATGTCTTCACCCCGTTCTATACGACAAAACCCAATGGAAGCGGGGTTGGTCTCGTACTCTCGCGTCAAATTGCAGAGGCCCATGGAGGAAGGATCGAGATCTCCAATCGAACCGATAGCCGAGGTTGTGTTGTCAGAGTCGTGTTGCCACGCACTCCTTCGGACACTCGTCACGAACACCTCTAAATTGAACGCAGGGCGGTTACTGGATCCGCGGAAGCAGCGCGGGTTGCAGGAAATGCCGAAGCGAGAAGCGCCAGCAACATCATGATCGAGACACTCGCTATATAGATGAACGGGTCTGTCGCGCTGACCTCAAAGAGGAAAGAGCTGACAAGGCGCGACACAGCGAGCGAGCCGAGCACGCCAAGGACGCATCCGATCAACGCAAGTTTCGCGCCCGAAATCAGCACGAGGCGCACGATACCATTACGTTGAGCTCCGAGTGCCATGCGGATGGCGACCTCCTGAGTACGCAGCGAAACCGAGAAAGCGACAACCGCGTAGATGCCGGTGATGGTGAGCAAGAGAGCTCCCAGGGCAAAGGCCGTAATCAGACTCGAGTTGAAACGCCGGGGGGCTTCCACGCTCGATACTGCGTCATCCATGGTCTGCACCGGTTGCAGAGCCAACACGGAATCGATCTCGGAGATGGCCGAGCGCAAAGTTCGAGTCATTTGCGCGGGAGGAAGTGTGGAACGAAGCGTGATGTATCCACCGGCGGGGGAAGTGAGCTTTGCCGTGTATTCGGAGCCGTTGAGAATAGCTGGTTGCTCCGCTGGCATGTACCACTGATCGCCGGCGGGCTCATCGCGAGAGCCCATCTTGGTGTCAGCGACCACGCCAACAACAGTCGCCCAAGGCATTCCCTTCTGCGGGCCGCCGACATGCATACGCTTACCGATAGCCCGCTGGCCAGGCCAGGAGTGTGTTGCCATGGACTGGTTAACGATTACGACGAGGGGTGAATTCGAGCGGTCGTCATCGGTGAAATACCGGCCATCGAGTAGAGGGATGCGCAGAACGCGGAAATAATCGCCAGATGTGGTCGCGAAAATAGCAAACTTGAGTTTCCAATCCGCTATGGGCTCTCCCTCGATCGTGAACCCGGTTTCTCCAAAACCCCCGGACGCGGGCACCGCGGTGGTGATGCCTACGGCCAAAACTCCAGGTTTGCCCGAGAGGCGGTCGATCACTGCATGGTTGAATGCATCGGAGGATGCCTGCGTGGAGTATTGCTGCAGGGGCAATCGATAACCAGCAACCAGCACGTGGTCGGCGCGGAAGCCGGGGTTGACGGCGCGCATTTTCTGGAAGCTACGCAGGAACGCGCCCGAAATTGTGAGCAGCACGAGCGCGATGGCGATCTCGGAAACGACGAGTGCGGATCGAAGCCTCGTATGAGTTGAGGTGCCCGTGCCGCTCCGGCCTCCTTCTTTAAGGCTCTCGGTCAAGTTGGTCCGCATGGCTGCGAATGCGGGCGCAAGGCTGCAGAGCGCACCGGTCAGCAAGGCGAGCATGAGGGCAAAGCCCGCCACGGAAGCATCCAGAGAAATGGAATCAACGCGCGGCATGGAGTCAGGCAGAAGGTGCAAGGCCGTTTGAATCACCGTCGCCGCAAACGCCAGGCCCAGCACGCCGCCAGCCACGCCGAGAAGCACACCTTCGAACAACGATTCGCGGATGATAACGCTGGAACGTGCGCCGAGAGCCAGCCGAACAGCATACTCGCTACGGCGGCGAATGGCCCGGACCAAAAGCAGGCTGGCAACATTGACGCATGCAATCAGCAGCACAACCGACACTGCCAGAAACAGCGTACGTAGCAACGGCCGGACCTCCGCAACGTCATACTCGATCAGTGACTGGACGTCGCCCTGGATGTGAATTGCAGACTGGGCCGCGGGCAAATTGCGCATGACCTGCCGGGCGACGCGGTCGGCATCCTGCGCGGCCTGCGAGAACGAGACGCCATCTTTGAGGCGGGCAACCATGTAATATCCCCAAAATCCGGCGTGCTGGTCGGAAAGTTCATCTGGAGTCAGGCTCAGCGGTACCCAGAGTTGAGCCTGGTCGAGTTGCCCATCCTCAAGGGGAAATTGAAAACTGCGTGGCATCACGCCGATGATCGAGTACGGTCGGCGATCGAGGACAATCGCACTGCCGAGGACATTGGGATCGCGGTGATAGCGGCTCAGCCACAACGGGTAACTGATGACCGCCAGCGGCTGATGGGCCTCCTCTTCCTCCTGTGTAAAGACACGGCCAACTAAGGGACGAACACCAAGAGTCGTGAAAACTGCAGCGGTGAACCTGGCGCCGTTGACTTGTTCCGGAGTTTCGCGGCCGGACACCTCATAGCTTGTGGGAATGTAGCCGCCGAGAGATGAGAAGGCACTTGTCGCGTTCGAGTATGTGCCAATCTCGCGGGCCGTCACGGAAGTACTGGCGCCTCCCGCCAGATGATCTCCGACCAGAACGAGGCGGTCCGGATTGTTGAATGGCAGCGGACGCAGCAGGATACCCTCGACCAGCGAGAAGATCGCCGTGGTCGCGCCAATCCCGAGAGCCAATGTGAGTACGACCGTGAGAGTAAAACCAGGCGCCTTCCGCAGTTGTCGCAATGCAAAGCGGAGATGCTGTCCGAATGCGTACATGCGTCCTCCGTGAGCCTTGATTGTCCTCCTACTCGCACTGTAACGCCAGTGCGAGATTTGACTGTCATGACCGCGAGGATACCTGTGTCACTTCGGATCCCACTCGGTATTTGCACTCAGTGACGCCCGACGAATGAAAGTATTTTTCATCGTGGCCGATTCGGTTTCATCCGATCGGCCTGACTTTTGATCGTTTCTCTCAATGCCAGGGCATCCTCAAGCAGTATTCGCGCCATATCAGCAAGGCTCTTGTCCTCTTGATCGGCGAGAATTCCTATTTTCCGGGCTAACGCACTACTGATCCTGATTTGAATTGCTTTGTCTCGCGCCAAAGTCTCTCCCCCTCAAACTTGCGCTCCCCGAATCAACTATGCACGGGCTGATGCGGTGCGCGTCCGATTGAACGACTATTTGTCGTGGATGAAGGAGCTGCGGCTGAATTACGCTCGCGCTCCCAACGGCGTTCCAATGGCCCCTGCCGGGGCAAGCACGCCTGTCAGTGTGGGGTGTCAGCTCTTCAGATCAGAAAAGTGCAAAGCAGTTTTTGGATGGAATCAGAAGGACGCCACGACGGCACTCGTGCGGGTGAATCTGCAGAGTAGTTGACGACCCACGCCAAAAGATCGAGTGACAGATTCGGCGCAACAATCGAATCCGGAGCAGAAGGAAGTGAATTGAGGCCTATAGAAGCAGGTGGCGCCAAAGTTATCGCTGCATCGGCTTCATTAAAGGCGGTCTCGGGATCGTCCAGTGGAAGCACGCTGGATGCCCAAACCACAGTTGCCATCAGCAAGAAGCCTAGCATCCAACGAGTTCGTTTCATGGCAGTGAGGCCCAAAATGGGGTCAAGATATCGTCCGTGTACTGGGGGTGTCAAGCGGAATGAGTAGAGCCCAGATGGCTCGCTCATTTGCGCGACACCCGGGACACCGAATCCGATTCGCGCTGAAGTTACCGGCATGAGGATGCGCACTCATTTCACGGTTAGACTCGCTACTGTCGTGTGCTGGATTCCATTTGCGGTTCCTGTAAAGGTAACCGTGTACGCACCCGCGGGTGTGCCAGGCGGATTACCTCCAGTGGACGTGCTTCCACCCCCACCTCCACAGGCCGATTGGAACACGCACCCTCCAAGAAGCAGAAACATCAGGCCGAATGATAAAAGCTTCTTGCGCTGACCGGCGCCCCGACCCGAGGTTCCCAGCAATACCGCGGGGATCAAGAGACCAAACGCTAGCAGAAGTCCCGAGGAACGGTTCCCCACAGTCGACGACAGGGCCGCCCTGGCTCCGACTGTAGACACAGTCGCGGTCGCAGTGTCATTCGCTGTCGAAATAGTCCCAACGGAGCACGCAGCCGCCGGACTCACAACCGGGGCTATGCTGCACGTGAAAGTTACTCCCGCCGGATCGAATCCGTTCGACGGCGTGATGGTAATGCTGGACGTGGCCGACTGGCCGGGTGTGACAGAAGATGGCGAGAACACGGAGGCTGCGAGAGCAAAATCTGCCATCACACTTATCGCGCTCGAAGTGCTGGCAGTGAAGTTGCTATCTCCAGCATAGGTTGCCGATATGTTGTGTTCTCCTCCGGAGAGAGTGGATATGGAAAGGGTCGCGATCCCACTGCCATTTAACGAGGAATTGCCAAGTTGAGTTGTTCCGTCCATAAAGTTCACCGCCCCGGTCGGTAAGCCGGCAGTTCCGGGTTGGACAGTAGCAGTTAGAGTCAGGGTTCCCGAACTCGAACCGGAGGTCAGAGCGGTCGTCGTGCTTGCCTTCTGCACGACCTGGCTCATTGCGGGTGAAGTGCTGGATTTGTAATTGCTGTCACCGGCGTAAGCTGCGGTAATGCTGTGCGTCCCCATGCTAAGCGTTGATGTCGAGAAAGCCGCAGTTCCACTTCCGTTAAGCGCGGAACTGCCGAGGTTGGTTGATCCGTCGAGGAATGTAACGTTACCTGTCGGGGTTCCTGTCGTCGTCGAACTAACCGTCGCATTAAAGGTCACCGACTGGCCGTCCGAGGGATTCGCCGAAGAGGTCAGCAAGGTGGTGGTGCTGGCCATCTGCACCGTTTG
The DNA here is from genome assembly GCA_963786095.1 of uncultured Acidobacteriaceae bacterium. Taxonomy (GTDB): domain Bacteria; phylum Acidobacteriota; class Terriglobia; order Terriglobales; family Acidobacteriaceae; genus Sulfotelmatobacter. The sequence goes on from CAWAXV010000022.1 coordinate 116,646, forward strand.
CGTCAGTGCGACCGTATGAGGCTGGAACCTGCTGTCACCGGAATAGACTGCGGTGATCGAGTCGCTGCCGGTCGGCAGACTACTGGTGGTGACGGAGAAGAGTCCACCCACGAGTGCGCCAGAACCCAACATAGTGCTCCCATTCTTTAGTGTCACGGTACCGGTTGGAGCAGGCACTCCGGTGACACTTGCGCCAACCGTCGTCGAAAGAGTTACCGATTGTCGATAGAGCGAGGGGTTGGCGGAGGAGGTGACAGTCATCTTCGAACCTTGACTGTTGATCATCACACTGACTGTATTGCTGATGCCGTTGGCCACTGCCAAGTCGGCGGCCCCATCTCCGTTGAAATCTCCAACCGCCGCTGAGTAAGCTTGCGAGCCAGTTCCGAACACGGTCGGCGCACCAAAGGTGCCATCACCATTTCCGAGGAGGAGGCTGACCAAGTTCCCCGGAGCACTTCCTAGCGGTGTACTGGTCATTGCGAGGTCCATCTTTCCGTCACCGTTGAAATCAGCCATAACGACCGACGACGGATTTGCGCCACTGGGATAAGCTTTCACGGTTTGGAACGTTCCGTCGCCATTTCCTAAAAGCACACTGACCTCTTGGGTCTGAAAATCTGCTACGGCAAGATCTAGGTTGTGGTCGCCATTGAAGTCTCCCACGGCGACTGAGAGCGGGTTGCCGCCCACTCCGGTTGGGTACGCCACCCCAGACTTGAAGGTCCCGTCGCCATTACCCAAGAGAACGCTTACATCATTGTCGGTTTCGTTTACGACCACCAGGTCAAGTTTGCGATCTCCATTGAAGTCGGCGAGCGCCACGGAGGTCGGACCGTTGCCCGTGGTGTAACTGACGGCCGGTTTGAATGTGCCATCGCCGTTTCCCAGCAATACGCTTATGGTATTACTGTGAAAATTCGAAACGACCATGTCGAGTTTGCCGTCACTATTTAGGTCGCCGATCACGACCGAAGTCGGCTCGCTTCCGACCGGATAGTCCAAATGCGTGGGGAATGTGCCATCACCGACACCCAACATCACGCTGACTGTATTGGTGGCATAGTTCGCCACCGCCAGGTCCAAAATCTTGTCTCCGTTGAAGTCTCCCACTGCGACCGCATAAGGATCAGTCGCGGTTCCGGTCGAATAGTGAGAAGGCGCCAGAAAAGTGCCATCGCCGTTGCCGAGAACAATCGACACTGTGCCCGCGCCACAGGCGGGATAGCCGGGGCAATTGCTGGTTGCGATGGCCAAGTCCAGATTGCCGTCACCGTTGAAATCACCAGTCGCGACTGAATTAGGATTGGAACCGGCGGCATAATCCACTCGCGACTGGAATGTTCCATCTCCGTTCCCCACAAGCACGCTCACGCTGTTGGCCCCTGAATCGGTGACCACCAAGTCGATCTTCTTATCGTCGTTCAAATCGGTTGCGATGACTGCGTAGGGAATGTCCCCTGTTCCGTAGTTGACCTGAGTTTGGAAAGTACCGTCGCCATTTCCCAGGAGCACGCTCAGAGTGTTGCCATTGCCAGTGGCAACCGCGATGTCCAGTTGACCGTCGCCGTTGAAGTCTCCCAATGTGACCGAGGTGGGAAATGCGGCAGTTCGGTAGTCGACATTAGTTTGAAAAGAGCCGTTGCCGTTGCCCAATAACACGCTGATGGAATCTCCCTGTTGGTTAGCCACGACGATATCAAGTTTGCCGTCGCCATTAACGTCGCCAGCTGCAATCGAAAATGGAGTGTTGCCTGTCGGAAATTGAAATTGCGTTTGAAACGTGCCGTTTCCATTTCCCAAAAGCACACTGACTAAATTGTTGTTGTTATTGTTCGCAACCGCCAAGTCCAGGATTCCGTCGCCGTTGAAGTCGCCGACAACGATCGAATAGGGATTGAAGCCGGTGTTGTAAGATGCCTGGGCGTTAAATGTTCCATCGCCTTTGTTCAGCAGCACACCGACGGTACCATCCGTTGCATTCGTCACGACTAAGTCCATGTGTCCGTCGGCATTAAAGTCGCCAATGGCAATCCCCTGGGGTTTTCTTCCGGTCGCGTAATCCACTTTCGTCTGGAAAGTCCCATTACCATTTCCAAGTAAGACACTCACGGTGTTGCTGGCCGAGTTAGTGATTGCCAAGTCGAGTTTCCCGTCGCCGTTGAAGTCTCCCACGGCGACGCCTTGCGGAGCATTGCCTGCGGCGTAATCGACCTTGGCCTGGAATGTCCCGTCTCCGTTACCCAACAGAATGCTAACGGTATCGCTGGTGGCGTTCACTACTGCCAGGTCGGGCTTTCCGTCGCCGTTGAAGTCCCCCACGGCTACGGCTTGAGGATTTTTGCCGGTGGCATATTGAGGCGCTTCGAGAAATTGAGACGAGTGCGCGATGAGCGCTCCAAACAACGAGTACAAGACTAATCCTGACAGTGCACGCCTCAACATGACGCCTCCTCAAGGTGCGAACAATCTGCGCCGACTACGCTGAAATGGGTTCCAATCTGTCCTAATCAACAGCAGGTGCTGGAGGGGGGATGTTAGGGATGTTCACTGCGGACCCCGCGGGGGATGGACTTGCGGTGGCCAGAGCTTGCGTAAATTACCCTGTGCTATCTGGTCGTTCAATTACCCATTTGGATTAGTTCATCGAGGTAAAGTCCGAATGCCAATGGAATAACCGACAAAAAATGCCGGGGGCTGCGACGAACGCAAACCCCCGGCACGGCCCTCACTTTGGGGGGAGGCCTGAACTTATCAATTTCCTGCGCCGCTGGCTCCTTGGGTAGGTGCCGCCAACTGCTGCTCCACGATTTGGCGGAGCGCTGCATAATCCAGTGCTCCACTCAGATAGTGGCCATTGACGAAGAAGCTGGGCGTTCCGGTTATGCCAAGACGCACGCCTTCCTTGCGATCCTTTTCAACCGCCGCGGCCTCGACTCCCGAATCCAAGCATTTATCGAACTGGATTGGATCCAACTGCAAAGCACGGGCCTGCGCTTTGAGTTGATCCACATCCAACTCCTTGCTATGGAACAGCTCGTCATGAAACTCCCAATATTTATTCTGCTTGCTCGCGCAGCGCGTTGCCTCCGCGGCTTTTTCGGCTCGCGAATGCATGGGCAACGGGAAATCTTTGTAGGTAAAGGCGACCTTGTCCCCAAAGTCAGCGGCCAACTTCTTTACGTCAGCAGCTACCTTTTGACAGTACGGGCATTCGTAATCCGCGAACTCGACCAAGGTTACCTTGGCCGTTTTGGGCCCGAGCACTTGATTGTCAGCAACTTCCACGTTTGCGCGCGGAGGAGCGAGCGCGATGGTCACGCTGGTATGGGAACGGAGTTCTTTGACATATGCCGCCCGTACTTTGTCGGTGCGCAACTGCCGGATTTTGTCCAGAATCTTCTCGCGCACCGCTTCGTAGGGCTGATCCGTCTCCAGACCTTCGTAGTAAACCTTCATCTGATCTTCGGTGGGATCTTTTACCTGGGATTTAATATCCCGGTCGATTAACTGTTCCACCGTAAGGTTTTCGCTCTTCGCCTTTTGCTCCAGAACCTTCTTGTCAATCAGTGTATCGAGTGCCTTGCTCTGTGCCTGATAGTACTGATAGTGAGCCGACAGGAGTTTCGCCGACTCCTGCTGTTCAAGTTCACCCAGAGTTACTTTGATCCCGCCCACTTCCGCGACCACGGTCGAATCGTTCTGGGCAAGGGCGCGTCCGGCGCCTATCCATAAAAATGTGGCGCTTAGTGCGAATCGTACGAACATCTTTAAAACCGACATGAGATCCCCCGTCTCAAGATTTAGATAACAAGTCTTTTGAATTTTGATGGAATTCGCCAGACAGGGAGTGCGCTTCCTGTCTGGCGAGACCTGGCATTTACGGTGGAAGTCAGCCGAGAGTTCCCATCGTACGCGCCAACGTAAAGCTAGTCCCCCGTACCGCAACTGCAAATGCCCTTACCGCTTCCGATCAGCGACACGGCGTAGCAATCACGCGCCAGCCGTGTAATCTCGCCAGCGCTGAGAGTGGCGTCCTGGGATGCCGTCTCAGTGATGTCGAAATTGCTGTTCTGGATGTGCGTACCCCAAGACCGCAGAGCTGCTGTCGGATGCACCGCCGTTGGAAGTGGGCACGCGCCCGCTACCGGAATCGTCGGAACGATCTTGATTACGCCGGTGCTCAGGGTCACGCCGGTCAGCGGATTGCTTGTAAGGTCCTTGTCCACTGAAAGCGTCCGGAGTCCATCGGGCGTGAGCAAGCAAGAGCAGCACTCACTCAGTTCCTGGCTGGGATCGAACACAAAGATGCTGGCGCAAACGTTGCCAGAAGCGTATGTGCCCGGGTTCGACAAGCGCACCGTTCCATCCGGAGCGCCAGCCGTGTTGGCGTTAGAGAAATAATCGACCTTCAGCGTGTCCGCCTGTGCGAAAGCACTTGCGGCACAGAGGGTCAGAGCAAGGGTGCAAACTGCTGCAATCATGATTTTTTTCATAGGCATCCTCTCTTAGTCTCCTGTTCCGCAACTGCAGACACCCGAACCGCTGCCGTCGATTGAGATCGCATTGCACTCGGCTTGGAGTCGAGTGACTTCGCCGGTGCTGAGAGTGGCATCTTGCGACGCCGTCTCGGTCTCTGCGAAGCTGACGCTTTGGATATGCGTTGTCCAAGAGCGCAAAGCCGCCTCGGGAACGACCTTGGTCGGAAGGGGGCACTTCCCAGAAACCGGGATCGTCGAAACGATCTTGATTACGCCGGTGTTCAGGGTTACGCCTGTCAGTGGGTTGTGGGTAAGGTCGGTGTTGACTGAAAGAGTCCGCAGCCCATCTGGAGTCGTCAAGCAGCTGCAGCACTCGCTCAGTTCCTGGTTGGCGTCAAAAACGAAGATGCTGGCACACACGTTCCCGGCAGCAGTGCCCGGGTTCGTGATGCGCACCGTGCCATCCGGAGCACCAGCGGTGTTCGCATTGGAAAAATAGTCGACCTTGAGAGAATCTGCCGGCGGCGTGGTGGTAGTTGGCGTTTCCGCCCACGCAGATCCGGCACAAAGGGCCAGAGCCAATGCACACACTACAAGCATTGTGGTTCTATGCATTTAATGTCCTCCTTGCAGAGTTACGCCGCTAAGCTGGGAGAGGGGTTGGCTTAGCTATCTGTGGCGCGCCCTGTACTCTATCCCGAATCGTCAGACTCACAAGTCCCCAGATGTACTAACCCGATGTCATTAACCGCAGTGCAGGGGCCCGTTTCTCTCACGAACTGGGCCCGACGATGCGCCCGATAATTCCAGAGCGAGTGGACACACCCATCTTGACCATAACGAGTCGGAGGAAGGCTTTCACCGTGTTCGGGCTGATCTTCATGCGCTGGGCGATTTCCTTACTGGTGAGCCCTTCCAACAGGTATTGCACCGTCTCCCTTTCGCGCGCGGTCAAACCAAAACGATCCGCAATCTCAACCAGCTTCACGGCCTCGTTGCATCTTCTTTCCAGCATGACGATAAGCAATCCGCTAGGTAATGCTGATCCATTGGTGTGATGTCCCTTGAGATCGAGCGGAAAGGAGCGACAAAGGTACGTCCGTTTTGCCGAACGAAATGAATCGACGAAATTGGGAGGCGATTGCTTTCCGACCAGTTCGGAACGAATCTTGCTGGTCAGCCACGTGTCGAGGTGTCTGATCTTGTCCGGTTGGTCGGGATAGCTGAGGATCTGAAGAGCTTCGCCGTTGTATGCAACAACACCAAATGAGCCATCAATAACGATCAGACCCGGTTGGGTCGGAGCAGTATGCACTTCTTTCCCCTTTTCAGGCGAAAGCCCGCAACAGCGCGGGCAACCGCCTCAGACGAATTGGCCGAACGGGGCCCTTGGGGGTTTCTGTTTTTTGCTCCAACGCAACGATTGGCCAGACGCCTTTGGTTCAGCGTTCTTTTTCGAAGGCAGAGCAAATCTTGCCAGTTACACTTGGTCGCAGCAGGAAGCTACTTTCCAGAGGAATGGAAAGCCCTGCGATCTTCACCGGGGAAGGCGTAACGATCGCCAGTCATTTTGCCATAGAAGCGCAGGGTGTCAATGGCAAAATGCATGAAATGTGGCCGCACTGTGCATACGAACTAGCCCATTTGTGCTACTCCAGAAGGCCTCGCCCAACGGGAACTGGCCTCTAGCCGGCCTTCTTTATGACGGTTTTCTCCGCGCGAGGGTTGCGGCGTCCATTTTGCAATGTGGTGGGCACCGCCGAGTTAGTGACCGTTGCAGAGTGAACTGGCGCCTCTACCGGGATCGGGTACGCGTGGATCCAATCGTCCACAAATTTCGCCATCTTCGAGACCATCGTGCTGGAGGCATGGTCGAGCACAGCAAGAAGCCTCGACGTTCTCGTTTGCGGTGTTGGATCTGAGTCCATCGCGGCTCGGTATTTCACGATCCACTCTTCTGGAGCATCTTTCACCTTCGGTGGCTGGCTATTCATGGGGGAAATCCGCACTTGCTGTTTAGGTGATTGTGTTGCAAGCCTTATACCCTCTTTGCGTCGCCAGCACAAAACTCCAAATGCATTAGTCGTACGGTTTAGATGAAAAGTGTTTCAAGCGCATGACGGTTGGCTGTAGAATCTGCTACCGCGGCAAAGGCGGAAAACGTGGACTCGTTTCGCACGAATCCGCGGAATGCGCCCGCAATGCTGCCTCCCATCTTGAACGTTTTGGACCGAGCCGGAGTTCTGTGACAAATGATCATTCGTATGAACCACATCAAATATGTAGCTTGTCTTCTCGTGTTGGCCGTTTCGCAAAGTTTCTCGCAGTCGCCGCAGAAGCCTGGGCAATATCTTCGAGACGCTGCTCTGTCTCAAGACGCAGGTTTGATTCACATTCAGGCGAACAGTCCACGCCCGCTCGCCCAGGTGCTCGATGCTCTCCGGCGCAAGTACGGATGGATGATCGATTATGAAGATCCGCAGTACCTCTCTCTGATGGACACGACCGATGCGCCAAGTGATGCTTCCAGCCCGCGACTGCCAAGTGGTGGAAACTTCAGCGTGGAATTTCCGGCAAGTGGATTAGAGGAGGAAAAGATACTTCGACTCGTAGTGGATTCCTACAACCAAAGCAAGAACCCTGGTCGATTTGAGCTGCGGCGGAGCGAGTCAGGTCGCTTTCAGGTGGTTGGTGTTGCGGCTCGCGACGAGAAGGGTGGGGTGTCACCTCAACAGGTTCTGCTCGATCGCCAAGTGACCCTGGGGATGGACGAGAGATCCATTACCGAAACGATGAATCTGATTTGCCAGGAACTCGCCGCGCAGAGTCATACCCCAGTCATCATAGGAGTGTCGCCCAGGAGTGTGCTCGATCACGCAGTCGTCAAGGTGGGAGGCAGTAAGGTCTCGGCCCGCGATCTCTTTCTACAAAGCTTCCTCGCCTCACACCGCAATCTGTATTGGAGCCTGCTCTTCGATCCCGCATCAAAGAGCTACTTTCTGGACATTCACTTGGTTCGATGAGTTGTGAGTTACGACGTACTCGTCGAATCCCTGGCGACGACCTTTACGAAAATGTTGGAGTCGTGGTCAGCCTCTACGCGGAGGAATATCCTGATCGAGAACCGCTCGCACTTGGAGGACCATCAGGACAACGTAGGAACCCGGGCGAACTTTGGAATGTCTCCTGATGTAGATTTCGTCGAGATCCGCATTGCCGCCTTCAATGATGATCGTGCCTCCGTTGCCGGAGCTGGTTTCTGAGGACGAGTTCGCGGTGCGGTCTTCGGCTTTGGAGCAGGAGAAGCTGGCTGCACCGACTACTGGGCTCACAGGTTTGCCTCCGGTTTAACCTACGGAAACCCGAGAAGCTGTCTAGCGGGGTCAACGAACACAACCCATTGGAAGGCAGTCCATCCGAAGGCAGCTCCTATCTTTAACATTATCAATGACTTATCGTTATCGGCGATGCCCCCATCGAACTCAATTGAGGAGCTGACGTAAACGTCGAGCTTATCGTTCCCATTTCTGGACTTGATAGAAATATTTATTGCATTTATTCACTACTATCGCCTTCGATTTGGGTTTTAATACCCATACAGGAAGGCGGATACCAAACTACTATAAAATCTGTATGGATCGATCGCTGCGAGGCAGGCAACGACCGATAAAAAACGGGCCAGGTTGATCTTCGTAAGGGCGCATGGGAGTGAAAGGGGGCACGACCCATTGAGCCCGGCGGTGGTTGTACGGGAGTTTAATGGCTGAGCATAAGATTGCCGAAGTGTTTTTGCTAGCTGAGAACCGCTTGTTGCGCGAGGCATTGATCAGACTCCTTAACAAGAAAAACGATATCCGCGTAGTGGGGGCCAACCCATATTCCCCTGCTGTCCACGAAGAGATTATTGCCGCGCGTCCCGAGATTATTGTGCTCGACTCCGGGGGCTTGGTTGCTTCCAACGCTAAACTGGTTCCCCTTCTGCGGGCGGCCCTTCCAGATCTCCGAGTGGTAATGGTCGATATGAATACGGAAGAGAAAACGTTCTTGAGTGCTGTCCGCGGGGGCGTCGTCGGTTATGTGTTGAAAGATGCTTCGGCAATGGAGGTAGCGGCAACAATCCGCGCTGTTGCTTCGGGAGAAGCAGTATGTCCAGCATCCCTCTCAATGGTGTTGTTCCGTTCTGTATCGCAGCAAGCGAACCCAGCCCCAGTGCTCCACTGGGGAGCAGAGTTGGGGCTGAGCCAGAGAGAACAACAGTTGGTGGGGTTACTACGGGAGAGGCTGACGAACAAGGAGATTGCGATGCGACTGGGCCTGTCGGAGAATACCGTGAAAAATCACGTGCATCGGATCCTGCGCAAGGTGGGCGCGCATGATCGTTCTTCGGTTGTTAACCGCTGCGAGTCCGAGCAAATTCGTTCTGCTGCCATTCCCCAGTCGAATTGACCGGATCAGCGCGAGCGCCCGTATAAGGTCTGGAGAACTTCCGTTTCCATTTCATTTCTGCCAAGCAACTCCGGGATACAGGCTCGGTATTCGGGTACCGCGGTAGGCATTTTCTCCGGCAATATTCAACTGCCACACCGTTTCCGGGCTGCCCGTCTGAGTCACTTCCATAATCTGTGAGGCTGTCGTACCAGAGGGTTCGCTGCTGGTGAATTCAACGTTCCCATTGCTGAGAACATCAATACTGCCGCCCCAGAAGGAGTAGAAACCAGGAATGTCTTGCCATAGCAAGCTGGCGCTATTGGTACTTTCATCCAATTGGAAGATCGTGGCTCGACTATAGCAGGGTGGCGCGGATTGGCTGGACCCGCATGCCACACCTGTAGAATCGATTCGAAGATTGCCATCATCATAAACCGCCATGGTCATTTGTGAGTCGTTGGTATTCAGCACATATGGATCGTGCTGGCCGTAAAACCACTGGCTCGGATCCCCGCCTTGAAGGATGAAGTCCCCGTCCTGGCCCAGTTTCCACAGGACGCTCCCCGTTCCGGTGCCGTTTTCATAGTCGATCTTGAGGATCCAACTCTGGTGGCGCATGGAAAGCAGTAGGTTGCCGTCGGACGTGAGAGCCAGGGCATTGCTATGGGTCCAATCGGGAAGACCTTGGAGATGGCGATTGACGTCAAGATAATCAAACGCCGACCATCCCCACGCCACGTTTCCATTTGGATCGATATCGATGATGGCATCTCCGAGTACGTTGGTCGTTCCCGGATACCCGGGCAAATCGTCAAAGCTCTTTGTGTTCTGAACGATTACGACCAAGTGTCCATTCGGCAAGACCAGGACGTCGTGCGAGAAAACAGTGGCGGAGAAAGAATAGCCATTGGTTTGAAGCGATTTATTCACTTGAGGGAGAGTGATGTTGCGAATCGTGTTCCCAGCCAAATCGATTTCCCGCAACGAGCCGGAGAGGTTAAGAATGAAATCTCCGTTATCCATAAGTTTTATCGGGATCCCGGCCAGGGGGTAATACCAAATAATATTGCCCTGCAGATCCGTCACCACAGATTGCATCATATTCGAACCTATAGGTTCGATGAGACTCAGTAATTCAACACCAGGCGCGGGCGCGAAGCTTGGAACAGGCGCGGAGGCGGTGATTTGAGGCAACTGCAACAGGGCTCCTTGCGAGGACGCTTGTAATCCGGTCAGGGAACCTGTCGTAAAGGTCTTGTCCTGATCTACAAAGGATCCAGTTGGCCACTCCACATGCGCTCGCATGTGGTAGGTCGTTTGAGGCAACATGCCGGCGACCAGAATATTGAGGGTCTGGCCGCCGATCGTTGTCACGGAATTGGACATGAGCGATGTCTGGCGGCCGTAGGAGGTATCAGTCCCAAACTCAACCCACGCACTAAATCCCTCACGAAAATGATTGATACTGTACTGCGCCACTAGCGGGTTCGATGTTGGCGAAACGGCCGTGGCAGGTGGCGGATTGATGGCTGAGAGACATCCTAGCGATACAAGACTTAACCCAATCGTAGCGGCAAGCGACAACGCAGCCAGAGAGTTCTTCAAGCACAATCCTCCTACAGCCATTGGTTGGATTTTCATCAAAGATCTTGGGACGATTGCAGTGCGAGAATGCGGCGTGGGTATTTACCTATTGCGCGACAACCGCACTTCCCTGGCGGAAGACTTCTTCCAGATGTTCAATGGACAAAGCCATGAGATTTGGGAAAACGCGGTCCGCACCAGCCTGCGTTAGAGGGGCAACGTTCTCTCCCAGCGCGATTCCGAGACAGCGCAGGCCCGCCGATTTTGCCGAACGAACACCGCATACTGAGTCTTCAACCGCGAAAAGAGACTCTGGCGCGATCGAAAGGCTATGGGCGGCTAACCGGTAAATCTCAGGATCGGGTTTGCTTTCAACTACGTCGTCTCCGGTAACTACCACGTCGAAGTAATTCGAGATTCTGAGCTCTTGCAGTGTCCATCTGGCGCGCTGTCGGCTGGCCGATGTGGCCAATGCAATGGGTACACCGGCCTTTTCAAGCTTGCCAATAAACTCAACGCTGCCAGCCACCGGCTCGAGGGCCTCGCAGGTCTGCCGAAAGAAATCGTCCTTCTTATTCCCGTATTCCTGAATTTCGGAATCGGAGAGCCTCCCTAGAAAGTGAATCAGAATATCCCGCCTTCTGCGGCCTTCGAAAATGAAGTCGAGATCTGATTCCGAAACCTGCTTGCCAACGCTGGCCAGGAATAAGCGCCACGCACGCTTGTGAAGAGGATGGCTATCGACGATGACACCGTCTAAGTCGAAGACAACTCCTTTAAACATAGTCAATATTCCTCTCAGATTCCGGGCCATGTGGATTGTGCATGTTGATAGTTTTGCAGAGTGCCGATATCAATCAGGTAGTCGTTTATCGGAAACGCCAGCATTTGACCATTCAGTTTCGGTAGCACATGGAACCCGATATCCGCCGGGAGCGCTTCGGGGATAACGTCGAGCATGGCGCGCGTTCCGATCATGAGTCCGGAGAAGGCCAGATTTCCGGCGGGATGTTGGGGTTTTTCGATAAAGGCTTCGATAACCCCCTCGGCGTTGGTAGTCACAATGCCGCAGCGAGAAGGATCGGGAACTTTGTAAACGCCGAGAGTGGCCGCCAGCCCGTGATGGCGATGCAATCGCAACATGGTTTGAAGATCGGCCCGGTGAAGAACATCCGCGTAAAAGACCCAGAAGAGATCTTCATGTTCGACCCATTTACGGTTCGCACGCAACGTGCCCGCGCTCCCCAGCAACTGCTCTTCCTCCGCCACATGCACACGCACATTTTTTTGCTCGCGTTGGTCGAGGAATTTTCGGACCGTGTCCGCGTGGGCGTGAAGATTGATAAGAACCTCAACAATTCCGAGTCCTTCGCATAGCTGCAACCAAATCTCCAGCATGGGAACTCCCTGGATCGGGACGAGACACTTGGGGAGACTGTCCGTGATCGGGCGCAATCGAGTACCGTGGCCTGCAGCCAAGAGGAAGGCTTTCATCGAAAACAGCTCATAAGACGTCGAATGTGCAGCACTCGCATGTCACGCAATGGTCAGACCCTTGGAATTCGGCAGAAATGTCCAGCGACATCCGGTGCGTTCGTCCCGATTGATAAAGGGATCGTTCACAATCGCTTGCGCACCTTGCATATCAAAGCCGAAGGTCATTTCCTGAATGTCTTGCTGCCGCATCGCCTCGCGTACAGCGGGCTGAAGTTGAGGTTCGCAGTAGAGGAGCAGGAAACCGCCGCCGCCAGCTCCCGTAATCTTGCCTCCCAAGGCACCGGATTCACGGGCTAACGTGTAGAGTTCATCGATCCGCGGCGTTGATATTTTGGTCGAGATGCGGCGTTTTGCTTGCCAACCTTCGTGCATCAAGAAGCCGAGTTCTCGTATATCTCCCTGCTGAAGGGCGCTGCGCATTCGCAGTCCTAAAGCTTTCACCTCGTGCAGAGCCTCGACGGCGCTGCCCGTCTGATTTCGGGTCGACGATTCTTGTTCCTTGAGAATGCTCCACGAGTGATGAGCAGACCCAGTGAAAAATAGCATTAAATTGTTTTGTAGCTCGGCTAAAACGGCCCGGTTCACATCGAGGGGCTCGACCAGAGTACTACCGTCCGGATGGAACGATATGAAGTTTAGGCCACCAAAAGCTGCGGCGTATTCATCTTGTTTTCCAACGTGTTTGCCCAGAAGATGGCGTGCGATGTGAAAAGAGCGTTCCGCAAGATCATATTTAGAGATCGGTTGCTGCAGATACGTACTCAAGGTTTTAAGAATGTTGACACAAACGCTGGCCGAGGAGCCGAGACCCGTGCCAGGCGGAATCTCTGAAGCCAGAAAGAGATCGACCGCGATGTCACTGTTCATCTCCTTCAAGACGGCGAGCGGAATTTCCAGGGAGCTGCCCCGCAGGTCGGCGTTCGCGATGTCATGCCAGCTCTGAAATACCCGAAGATCAGAGGAGATGACCTGGATGCGGCCATCGGACCGAGCTGTAAGCACGGTGTAGAAATACTTATTGATGGCGACGCTTAAGACCGATCCGCCGAACTGCTCATAATAAGCCGGCAAGTCGGTGCCTCCACCGCCAAAACTAATCCGCACTGGACTGCGCACTATGAGCAACCAGATCCTCCTCGAAGGTTACGCCTGCGGTTTGTGTCACTGGGTGGTTGGCGGTTAAGTCCGCCCTTTGCTTGTAAACCATTCGGAGCATGAGGGTCCAAGCCGTTTGCACGAGCAAAGTGATGTCCTGGAATGGAGAGCATCGAAGCAGGTATTGCAGGTCGTATCGGGTTTTGTCTTCAGAAGGATGCTCATCCCGTAGACCGTGGACCTGCGCCAACCCCGTGATCCCTGGGTTCATTTGAAGCCGCTGGCGGTGCCAATCGGTGTAGCGGCGAGCTCGGTCCAGACCCTCTGGACGGGGCCCGACCAAGCTCATCTCACCACGCAGCACGTTAAACATCTGGGGCAATTCGGTGATGCTCGTTCTCTGCAGCATGCGCTCGTAGCCCGGCAGGTCAGTCGCCAGGCGCGGCGAATTGAGACGGTACATCCCAAATTCCGTTCCAAATTTTCCGCAACGGCGCTCACTACGGAACGCTCGACCTTTCTTTAGTTTGAGTACTGCGGCTGCGGCCAACATTGGAGGAATGCATAGTGGGAGCAAAGCGAGCGTCAGAGCCACATCAAAGGGGCGCTTCCAAAATGGTCCAGACCGGGCCGACGGATTCGATAGCAATTGCAAAAGTGGAAGTCCATCGAGATCGGTCAATTCAGGTTTCGTGAGGTACAGCTCGTAGGGCTGCGGAACCATGCTAACGGCTATACCTTCACGGCCACAGCGTGACGTAAGGTCGACGATCTCAGGATGGCCTGGAGTTGCCAAGGTCAAAATGATCTCGTCTACTCCCTGACTCTTGAGTGATGCGGCGATATCTGGAGTTCGAAGGACGAACGCGTCCTTGCGGTTGATGGTCGAAACCGTCGGGAACGCGTCCTCGCCCGGGCTGAGGAAACCAACAACTCTGCGCAGCATCTCCGGATGAGACCCGATTTTATTGACCATTTCGCGGGCGAGTGGGCCGTCGCCGACAATTACGACGTTTCGAACCAGTCCTCGGGCGTACCTTGAAGCGAGGACCGAACGCGCGATCACACGAATGGTTAGAAAACCTACAAATAGCAGGAGACCAAAATATCCGAGAGCCAAGCGAGAAATGAATTCACGCGACAAGTAAGCGATCATCAAAATCGCGGACATGAGAACAAAAACAGAGAGCAAAAGTTGAGAAACGACAGCTGCGAACGCCCAGGAGGTTCGAAAGCCGTCCAATCGCGTCCACGAGGACATCACGCTCCAAAAGAGGAGTGCCGCCATGAGGGGAGGCACGAAAATTAGGGCAGAACTATCCGCTGGACCATGCCAGACCCAGCCATAACGCATCAGATAGGCGAGGGGCATGGCGATGACGCCCCAGACGAGATCTGCAGTCAGAATGCTATTGCACAAATAGCGACTGGTCATTGAGCTTCGAATCCTTGAAATGTTCACGCTTGCTGTCGAGTCGGGTCTTGCTCGGCACTCTCGCAGATCCTTGACCGCAGGGAAACAAAGAGCGAATGGTTTACGGATACATGCAGATCCTCGATGACTTGCATATTGTCGGACGGCACGATTACGCAGAGATCGCACAGGGCCTTCATCTTGCCCCCTTGAAAACCGGTCAATCCGATCGTGAAAGCGCCAGCCTCCCGAGCCACTTTGAGAGCCTTCAGCACGTTCGGCGAGTTGCCGCTTCCGCTGATAGCGAGCGCGATGTCGCCTTGGGTGATGAACGGTGCCAGTTGTTCCGCAAAAATATCGTCGTACTGAGCATCATTCGCCCATGCGGTCATCAGGGGAACGTTGTCGGTAAGCGCAAGCACACGGAAGCGCCGCTTGGCGACGAGCGCGGTCCCTTTGCCGAGGTCGCAGGCGCAATGCGAGGCCAACGCAGCACTTCCACCGTTGCCGAACACATAAACGGTTCGGTCTTCGAGGTACGCCTTCCACAATGCATCTGTCACACGGTCGATCAAGGCAAACGGCAAGCGTCGAAGCACCGCCCCTACGCCCAGGAAATATGTTTTCGAGCGAGCGATCTCAAGAGGGAGAGCCGACGAAGCAGCGGCACCGGAACTTTGCGGATTCGGTAGCGTACTCATTGAAGGGGGGGACCTCGATTTGGAGAACTGGATAAAGATGAAGCGCGATTTCGATATCAGGAGCGAACTAGTGGCTAGCGAGCAGGACGACTCCTGCCTTCTTCATATTGGAGTAAGCGTCTTGAACTTGTTCGGGAATGCCGCCGATACGTTGAATCCAGTCAAGAAAGTCGTCAAGGATGTTGGAAAGGTTCTTCTTGGGAGTCCAACCGAGCGCCTGAAGTTTCGAGATGGATGACACACTGTGGCGATTATCGCCGGTCCGATATTCTCCGGGTATATGGAACTCTACGTCGTTCCCGACCTTCTCGCGAACGAGATGAGCATAGTCAATGACTGAAGTAGGACGGCCACTTCCGACATTAAACGCTTGAGCATTGGCTGAATCGTTTTGCAGCGCGAGCATGTTGGCGCCCACCACATCATCTACATGCACGAAATCGCGCGTCTGGAGCCCATCTTCGTAAATGAGCAGAGGAGCGCCCGTCAGGGCCCGACTGACGAAGATCCGACAGATTCCCGAGTAATGATTGAATAGCGACTGGCGTGGACCCTGGGTGATGGAGTAGCGCAAGGCAACGGTTGGAATTCCATGGAGCCATCCCGACCCCAACGCGGCCTTTTCTTGGGCAAACTTAGAAACAGCGTATTGATTGTAAGGATTGGTGTACTGCTCCTCGAGTAGCGTAGATAATCCCGGCCCGCCACATGCCGCGCAGGATACGTGCCATTCCTTTCGCTGCAATTGCCCGGCACTGCGAGGAACCGGAAGAAAAGCACCATGATCCGGGCAAGCATATTGTCCTTCGCCATAGACCGCCTGCGAAGATGCGACGATCACCTTCTGGACTTTCATCCGATCCGCTACGATCAACTCGTACAGCAGAGCCGTACCCACGGCATTCACGGTCAAGAAGCGCGAGAAGTCCGGCATATAGTCCTGATACGCGGCTTGATGCGAGACAATGTCCACGTCACGCAGGGCATAACGAAGAGTTTCGCGGTCGGTAACATCTCCTCGGATGAATTCGACTCCGCGAGGAAATTCGGGTGGTTGGCCGGTCGGATGGACTCTGGGTTCCAGGCTGTCTAAAACTCGAACCTCGAAGCCGTCCCGGTGAAATCGATCTACGAGATGGCTACCAATGAACCCAGCACCGCCTGTCACCAGAACACGCATAATCAGACCCACTCCTGTGAGTACTCAGATGAGTACTCAGATTTCCGGGGTGAATAAACCCGGCTATTTACCCGAACCCGAGAGAACGGTTCCCACCGTGCGCATAAGAATCACAAGGTCGAGCGAGAGAGACCATCGGCCGATGTATTCGAGATCGAGCCGGACCCATTCGTTAAAGTCGCTAATTTTGTTGCGACCGCTTATTTGCCACAGACATGTAATTCCAGGCTTCACCGCCATTTTCTGTTTCTGGTATTCACTGAATTGCGCGTATTCCAAAACCAACGGTGGTCGGGGACCTACTAAGCTCATGTCACTTTTGAGCACGTTATAGAACTGGGGTAGTTCATCGAGGCTATATTTTCTGAGCCAGGCGCCGACCTTTGTGATGCGCGGATCGTTAGAGACTTTGAAGACAGGGCCCTGCATTTCGTTGCGCGAAGCTAGCCGATCACGCAAAGCATCCGCGTTGCTGACCATCGACCGAAACTTGTAGCCGGTAAACGGTCGGCCTCCGCGACCGACGACCTTCCATCGATAAAAGACTGGCCCCGGTGAGCTAAGTTTGATGGCGAGTGATACGAGTAGAAATAGGGGTGCCAAGAGGAGCAGAAGGAATGCTGAAGCCACGATGTCCGCCAATCTCTTGAGGGCTAGACGGACTGGACTCTTCCAACGTGTAGACAGAACCATCTCGTTGGGATCAGCTGGCAGCTGTCCTTTTTCAGAAGGAACCACACTCAGGTCTGGTGCAGCCATAGCGTTCTCTAGGACAACGTGTTGATTGACGACTCGCAACTTGCACTCTGGGATTCGTGGGTGTCCGGAGCAAGTCCAGCCGCCGGGCGGTAGTCGGAACCTACAAGCTGAAGACATTCCTGCTCAAACGTCTCGAGGATTTTGTCTTTGTCCATCGTGGTTTCAGCGAATTGCCTGGCATTCTTTCCCAGATGGAACCGCAAGGCCGCATCCTCGGCCAACCGGGCAATCGCGTCAGCGAACGCGGTCGCATCATGGGCGGGAACTCTAATTCCGCAGTCTTGCACTGCGATCGCGAGTTGAGTGCCCGCCGCTGCGGTTGTGACCACGGGACGACCGCTGGCCACGATCCCGGTCAATTTCGAAGGCATCAGCAAGTCTGCAACCTGAGCGCATTGTGGAAGCAGATGAATGTCCGCAAGGTTCATGAGGTCATTGAGGCGCTCGATGGGCTGGAGAGGGAGCCAGCGAACATTGGAGAAGTTCGCGCTCTGACTGACAAGCGCTTCTCGGCCCGAACCGTTCCCACAAAAAACAAAGTAAATATTTTCACGTTTGGAAAGACGTTCGGCCGCTTCACCCAAGATTTCCAGACCTTGTTTGCGCCCCATCGTGCCAGAGTAAAGCGCCACGATGGCGTCGCGAGGGATACCGAGTTCATCTCGGAATGAGCTCGGCAGTCCCGTGGGAAAGATGCGATTGTCGGCCCAGTTGGGAAACAGGATGCTGCGGGCGGCGGGAAATCCCTTTTCGTGGAGTCGATTCAGCATTTTCGGGGTTATCGTCGAAATTCGATCAAAGCCACCCATCGAGATTCTGTCCAGACGAGTGATGAAAGCTTGCAAGGCGCGCGACTTCAGCATTCCGACCGCGAATCCTGCGTCCACTTCAAAGTCCTGAATATGACGCCAGCTGCGAGCGCCAGACAGCCATGCCGTCATTCGTGCCGCAGGCACGCAGAACGCTGTCGGCTCAATCACGATGACGAGGGCGGGCCTCCAAAACACCTGGCTTAGCATGATCGGCAGACTCGAGAAGGCGAAACTCGCCAGATGCAGGATCCTCCTTAATGCTGAGGGAATGGGCGAGACGAATAAAGGGCAACGGTACGCCGTCAAACTGCCGTCCGAATTGTGGATCGGAAAAGCGTCCTTTCGGTATCGCCAACCGGAGTAGCCGATGCCAATTTTTCCAGCGGGATTAAACGGCGGAGCAGTGACGACGCGTACCTCGTGCCCATGGCGAGCAAGCCAATCCGCCATTTCGCCGGTGTATTTGCCGTTACCCACCAATTCAGGAGTGAAATTGATACCGTGGATGAGAATCCGCACAATCAATCCTTTCGGGAGTCAAAACAGATCGCGAACAACAGCAGTACCTTCACTGCGATGCTTGTGTCGAAGAATCGACGGCCGCCAGCTCTTTCCTGCTTGCGATGACCAGCAAACAGTCTCCTCGCCCCAAGCGGTTGCCGAGCACAAGCAGCGGGAAGAAGATCAATCGGGCCAGCAACATCAACCCAAGAATCAACGCCGGATTCCGGAGTTGGCGGGTGGGCTTCCCCTGACGCGCAAACATCCGAGCCACCATCGAGTGCGCGACCCATAAAGAGGGTGTGATCTGCCGGGTCTCGATATCCGTGAAGCCTGCCCCTGCCAGCATCGTGTTCAACGTGCTCGACGAGAAATGAACGATGTGAAAAGGAGCGTGCCAGTTGATCCAGCTTCGTCCGAACCAGGAGCGAAGCCAGCTACGGCTGTTCGGGCAACTGATCCAGACCTGGCCGCCCGGCTTCAGAATGCGCCGGACGTCCCGCAACATCCGGGCTGGATCCAGCGAGTGCTCGAGGACATTGGAGAGCACAGCAACATCGAAAGGCGCGTTCGGGACAAACCGTTCGAGAGTAGCAGTGTCTACAGCAAAGCCTTCGCGCCGGGCAACTGCGGCGGCTCGCTCGTTCAATTCAAGCCCCTCCACTTCGAAACCGTTCTGCGCGTAAATTCTTAAGCCGCGGCCCTCGTTGCAGCCGATGTCGAGCAGGCGCCCTTGTCCCTTGCGCGTGTAGAGCGAAATGTCTCCATCCACGGCAGCCCACAGACGATGGAGCACAGAAGAGAAATACCAGCCACGGAGTCGTGTATAGAGGGTGCCTTTCTCTCCGCCAAAGTTGTAGTACTCCTCATAGAGACGCTTAAGCTCATCTGCCGATGGACAGGGCGAAAGTTGTTCCAATCCGCACTGCTCACAGCGTTTCACTCCCCAATCGCCCACAATGCCGAAGCGGGTATCAAACAGGACGTCGGCACATGGTTCGAGGAAGCCGCCGCACGCGAGACAAGCCGGCGCTGGAAATTTCGTCGCCGCGATGCTCGATGCTTCTAGCGGAAGCGGATCGATGGTCAAATGATCAGTTGCGGGCTGCATTGTGGGAAGACTCAAAACCGGAATGTACTTCCGCAAAAGTGGGGCAAACTAATTTCTTGGAGTCGCAATGATTTCGCCGAAGCCAGCCGAATTGAGTTCGAGGATTTGGGACCGATATCCCCAGGACTCCAGCAGTTGATGGCACTGGGAATGAACCTGGTGACCATGCGTGGCCAGAAAGATGTGCGGCCGATATCGCTGAATACACTGACTTGCTCCTCGGAGCGCTAGTAGTTCGCCACCTTCAATGTCCATCTTGATGTAGTTCGGCGGAACGATACCGTTTTGCTGCAAAAGTGAATCGAGGGTTGCAGTACGGACAATCGCAGTTCCATTGCCTGAGAGATGCCCCATATAACCGGTCTGTTCTACCTCGAAACAAGCGGTTCCATCTGAATCCGAAACCGCGAGTTCCAATACCTGTGCGTTCTGAATGTGATTGAGAGCGAGGTGCTTTCGAAGATACAGGAGGTTGCGCTGCACCGGCTCGAAGGCAAATACCTTCCCCTCGCCCACCAACAGAGAACCGAGGAGAGTATAGAAACCGACGTTCGCACCCACATCATAGAAGACCGTTCCCGGCTTGATGGTCCTTGCCATCAATTTCTGTTTTTCCTGCTCGTAAAAGCCCAGCCAGCACCGGTGAATCCCTGAGCCCACGATCCACCGCTTGCCGCGAAGGCTCCCGCTCGCGATTGGCACGGCCAAAGACCGTGGCAAAAAACGCAGCGGGTACCGCAGCATTCTGCCTAATGGAGCGCTGCTTGACAGAGCAGGTGTCTTAGCGAATTTTTCTGATACCGATATAGACATCAGCTTGGTAACTCGCGTTGCGCTGGAACCCACTGGGGCGAGTGGCTTGCGGTTTGCGGAGCCCGCTCCGAATACGTGTCGCACAGACTGGCTCCGCGATCAGCAGGAGCGACGAAAAACAGTATTGCCAGAAGCGAATAGGGATTTCCAATGGCAAACAGATAGCGCTCAACGAAGTTGCTTAGAAGGAATGTCGCCATTAAAAGGGAACAAGCCAGGAACAATTGGGCTGTTTCGCGATCCTTCGCTGTCGCGTAGCTTTTTATGAATCGCCGGAGAGTCCCGCCAAACCGACAGCAGATCAGGATCAGCGGGAAAGCACCGATCTCGTAAAGGCCCACCATATAACTGTTGTCAATCAACTGTGTCATCGAGTCTGACGATCGGATACCGTGACCTAGCAGCCACGTTCCGTCTTTCAAGGTGTTGATTGTTTCTTGCCATTTGTCGAAGCGGCCAGTAAAACCTGAATCGACGCCGCGATTGGCGTCGGTGACTTTCAAGACCTCATCCACAAAGGTGTAGGTATCGTCCACCCACTGGCTGCTCTGCAAAAAGACAAATGTAACGAATATGGCCAAGAGCACCACGAGCGCCGGCTTCAGAGCTCTGTACCGTTGTTCCCTAGGCATGCACGCGATATACATCCCGGAGGTCAGAGCACCTCCTCCGATAATTCCGGCAATAGCTCCTCGCGAAGAGGCAAAGAAGATCACCACCAGGCAGACGATCCCTACGGGCGCTGCGATGACCCTGTAGAGCCATCCTCCGACGATGAATTTCCAGACCATGGCACAGAAATACCCTGCAAGCAAGAGTGCCAGAAGGTTGGAATGGAAGCTGAAGATTGTGAATCGCGAGATCGATCGGATGGACTCCATCAAGCTGCCAAAAGCGAGCGGGACAAACACGATAACGGAAACAACACCGGACCAGAAAAATGCTTCGACGACTTCCCCGATAGGAACGACGACCATGTACAAGCGTGCGAGTATCAAACAAAAGGCCAGTGCCAGCGAGAAGGCGAATGACCTCTCATATTCCGACTGTATGGAAGGGGCAACAACCAGCAGCGATAGAAACAGCACAAATAGAAGGCCGTCTGTGGCGAACAGTGACTCTAGCGCAGTCAAAAGGTCATTCGAGAAGAAGACTCTGAAGACCACAATCACCGCAAACAAAGCCAATGGCGCAAGTTGTGCCGAGAGCGACAGCTCTGAAGACATATAGCTGGTGAATGAAAGGGTAAAGACCAGCGTCAGTGCGATCCGATATGCAAGTGCTTTCTTATCGGCGATCATTTGTCTATTCGGATAGAGGACTGCGCCGAGCGTTGGGCGTCGGTGCGAGCGATGTTTGCTGCCACTGCCAGAAGTTGACGTCGCTTGACTGTGACCGCGAAGGCTTGGCAAAGCACATCCACAACGGACCGGGGAAGCCTGCCGTATATTGCCGCACAGCCTGGAAAAAGCGCATGCCTTACAACACGAATTGAAAATTGATTGGACAGAAACCCCGCCTCGAAAAGTGAGTTGCCCAGCAACTGAGGCGTCCACGTCTGTAGATGGTGATTCACGTCAGCGGGATCGTACTTTCGTTGTGTTCGCCAATCGTCCATAGGCAGATAGAGCACCAGCGTTCCAGACGGAGTGAGCTTGCTGCGAAGAGTTCGCAGCACCGCGATCGGATGCTCCACGTGTTCGAGGGCATGGTGTG
The DNA here is from genome assembly GCA_963786095.1 of uncultured Acidobacteriaceae bacterium. Lineage (GTDB taxonomy): Bacteria > Acidobacteriota > Terriglobia > Terriglobales > Acidobacteriaceae > Sulfotelmatobacter. The sequence goes on from CAWAXV010000022.1 coordinate 138,738, forward strand.
AAATCACGACATCAAACGTGCCGTCTTGGACCTCTGCAAGAGACTCGTGACACTCGAGTCCAGCCTGTATGGCTGCGGCTCGAGCGTTCGGATTGATCTCGACGCCCACCCGTCGGGCACAAATGAGATTTCGGATAATGTGTCCAGCTCCGCACCCAAAGTCCAGCACAGCATCGGTCGGCCGGATATACCTGGAAAACTTCCGGGCCTCCATTTGGGAAACGGGTGCCGCGTTCTGGTTTTGCCAGGCAAAATATGTCGAGCCCGACGCGTTCTTGTAGTGGCCGGATTCGATAGGAACGCCTTCCTGTCTCGGTACCTCGCATGGTTGTGGCAATACGCGGGACATTTGTCTAATCATTCCCTTATTGGCAAAAAATTAACTGCAGGCCGCCGCAGGAATCGGGGGCTCATACTTTCGTGAAAGAACAGAATCGTAGATCGACATGAGACGATCGTAGTGCGTGGCACGGGAAAAACCTGTACGCAGTTTACGTTTCCCGTTCGCCCCCCACTCCTCGGCCAAACTCGGCCGATCGAGCAGAAACTGGATTTTCTCTCGCAGGTCACCGGCATCTCCTGCGGTTGCGAGCAGGCCGGTATGCCCGTCGTCAATTAATTCTGGGATGCCGCCGATGCGGGAACCGATCACTGGTTTTCCCATCGCATAGGCCTCCAGCACAACGGCCGGCTGGTTCTCGTACCAAGTGGAAGGAACGACCGAAAACGCTGCTCCAGCAATGTAGTTGCGCAGTAGTTCTCGCGAGGAGACAAACGGAATGTGTTCCACATTCTTCAGCCCACCGTCAATTTGCTCCTTGACCCATGGGCTCAGCGGACCGTCCCCGATTAGCAACACCTTGCAGTCCAGCGGTCGAATCGCTTCCAGCAAAACATCGACTCCCTTGTGGGGGTCGATTCGGCCGAAATACAAGACATATTCGCCCGCCGACTTGCTGACCGGAGTCGTTTCGGAATAGTCGATAAAAATCGGAATGTGAGCCATGCGCTCGCGCGGAATTCCCCATTGCACAAGTTTCTCGAGCATAAAGCGACTTGGGACCAGCAGCTTCGACACACTATTCCAGGATCCTCGAAAATCATGCAGGTAATGGCTCAAGGTCGCCATCAGGCTTGCCGGAACATTCCAGTAACAAGTGTGCAGCAAGAGGTTGTAATGGTGTCCACCCCGGCAGCGCTCACAGAAGGCGCCTCCGGTCTGCAAGGTCCCCGCCCCACAGACGATGGTGAAGTCATGCATCGTCGCCACGAGCGGGATATCCGAGCGGCGGAAGACATCGAATATCGAAGGCGAGAGCTGATAGTTGATGCAATGGGCATGCGCCAAGTCAGGCTTGAAGTCCCGGACCAGCCGCTCCAGATTTGTTCTCGCCTCAATCGAATAGATACCTTGAACAAATGCTTTGGCTTTTCGTCCCAATCCAAGTTGGGGTACATCCGCATCGGTGAATCCACCAACGAAATACTTTGAGAACGGCGATGCAAGGTTCTTCGGATGCGATGTGGAAAAATGACCCACTTCGTGTCCGTGCTCGGTGAGCAAGTCGCACGTCTTAAAAAAGAACGTGTCGGCGCCGCCCCGGTGATGAAAAGTCTTATGAATTTGTAAGACACGCATTGGTTTGTTGTATCGACTGAACAGTCCGGCCGATACCCTCGGCGAGGGAGATACGGGGAGCCCAGCCGAAAATGTCGTGCGCCCGCTGCCCGCTCAAGGCAATGTGGGCCACTTCTCCGGGGCGAACCGGCGCATATCTTGGATCGCCGTTGAAGTGAGTAGCAGTTCGCACCAACTCAAAAATCTGAAAATCGGACGTAGGAACACCGCTGCCCAAGTTGAGGATTTCGCCGTCTCCTTTTTCCAATAAAGCCACATTCGCTTTGACGATGTCCTCGATGAAAACGTAGTCGCGTGTTTTCGAACCGTCACCAAAGATTGTGGGCTGATCACCGCGAAGCATCTGTAGCGCGAAGATGGCAATGACACCAGCCTCACCGTGAGGGTTTTGCCGTGGTCCGAAGACGTTCGGATAGCGCATGACGGTGTAGTTCAATCCATAGAGATACTTGTACAAGAATAGATATCGTTCGAGTGTGAGTTTACTTACGCCGTAGTGGCAGATAGGACGCGTGGGATGATTTTCATCGACCGGTACCGTCTCAACTTCCCCATAGCTAGCTCCGCCCGTCGATGCATACAAAACCTTCCGGACTTTATATTTGACAGCAAGCTCGAGCAATCCCAGCGCGCCCACAATATTCACTCGCGCATCAAACAAGGGTTCACGAACGGAGCGGCGAACGTCCATCTGTGCGGCGTGATGATTGATGAAGTCGGGTCGTTCGTCCGCGATGATTCGCTCTATCTCCGCGAAGTTTGTGATGTCACATTCGAAGAACTTGGCTGCGGAAGGGAGGTTTTCCCGCTTCCCAGTTGATAGGTCATCTACGATCACGACCGAATGGCCATCTCGTATATAGCCCTCGGAAACATGAGACGCGATGAAACCCGCACCTCCAGTCACTAGTATTTTCATGAGGTCCTCATCAGTCGTTAATCTCTAATTCCATGCAGGTAGCACCGAGAGAGTCTGGATCAATAGCTTGGGGTAACGCATTAGCTCGCAACTGGCTGGAACTCGTCCAATTTCGATTCGGCCCCCGGCTGACCAGAAGACCGGGTCCGCATGCGATCAAAAGCGGCCATGTACTGGGCCGCTACTCTTTCCCGCGTGTAATGCTGGAGGGCGAAGCGGCGTCCCTGATCACCGAATTGCTTCCGAAGCGAAGTCGAATCGAGAAGAGTGGTTAGATTTTTCTGGAGGTCGTCGCTGCGTCCTTCGTCGAAAATGAGGCCACCTGGACCCACTACCTCGGGAATCGCACCGCTGCTCGAGCCTATGCAGGCGACCCCCGACATCATTGCCTGAGCCAACGCCAATCCGAACTGTTCCTTCCAAGTGGGAGTCGATTGCGAGGCCAGCACGAAGATATCTAGACAGCGGAAGTATCGGTTGACTTGCTCATAGGTCACCGCTGGCACCAGTACAACCCGTCCCGGAAGTTTCGCGAACCATCGTTCTCGAATTTCCTGTTCAAGAGGCCCAGATCCAACAAGTAACAGTTTCCAGGGACGATGCAAGAGCTTACCTAGGGCGTCGAATAGAAGATGTAGCCCCTTTCTTTCGACCATCTGTCCGACATACCCGATGACCGGGCCGACTTGTAAACCTAGATCACGGCGCAACAAGGGTTCCGCCCCTGGCATGTGTTCCGTAACGTCAAGACCATATTGCGGGAGAATTTCGACTGCTCCTCCAAAACGTCCCTCGGCTCGTAGGAGTTCAGCCGCTTGCCGGTTACCACAAATCATCAGTGATGTGCGGCGAAGGGAGTAAGCGCGCAGCCGTCTCTTAGCGACTCCCAGGGGAAACCGTCGCTGGCGCAAAATGTTATCCCAACTGAACAGCGACACTGCGGCACGCGGCGCAAACATCTGTCGCAGTGCAATCACTTCCAAACTGATAAAGGCTTGCGGTTCTTCCTCGATATGGATGACATCAGGCTGAAAATTACGTAACGTTGCTGCGATTGCTCGCGGGGCATGCATGTACGTCATGTGAGTCTTCGCGAGATGGGGCTTGAGAGGGACGATTTCCTCGGCCGTCAGTTCCCCATGAATCTGGAAGTCCGTAAACTCAAATCGATCGCGTCCCCGACTCGGCACGACCAGGCGCAAACGCAAGTCTTTGTCCAATCGTTTCATGGCCACATACTTCTGCTGGTTGTAAGCCAGTAGAAACGGATGCCCAACGACCATCAGTTTCATAGAGCCTCCGAGGAGGGCACACGTGGTCCTGGGCTGTAGATGTCTTCGGCATGAAGGGCTATCGGCTTCGGTACATGGATTCGGAAGGCCAGCGCGAGCGTGCCGCTATACGCGGCCGCGGAAACCAGCATGCCGTAGACGGCCCCGCGTAGTCCGAAATACCTCACCAACGGTACGCCGAGTACGAAGGTCGCAACCGCGCTGCTGACATACGCGTAAAAAACGAGGCGAGGCTTCTCCACAGCCCGAATCGCATCGCTCATGGTGCTTCCGATCCCCATCAGCAGTGGTACCAACGCAAGCAGAAAGAGCATCGGAGCCAGTTCGTCAAACTTGCCCGCGTACAAGAGATGAATCGCGAACGAGCCCACTAAACGCACCGCCAGGGCGAATGCAATGGTGAGGCCCATCATCAAGAGTGTGTATCGCTTCCACAATGTAAGGAAAGCCTCCATGTTCTGGGCGACGTATTTGGCGGCTAGGGCCGGCAGGAACAAAAACGAGAGCGAGATCATGACCTGCTCGACCGGCGCGATGAGGACGTACATCGCCTTCAGCTCACCCACTTCGCGTACCGAAAGAAATCCCGCGACCAGCCAATAATAACCCTGGTGCATGAACTGGAAGACCAACGCAGTCGCAAGCACCCAGCGAGAGTATTGCCAGTGATCTCGCCAATATTGAGGCTCGCACTTGAGAAATGGCTCCTGCGAGTCACTTAGGGGCAGTTTGCGAAACGTGACAAGACCCGCAACCACCCATCCCGTTGCCACGATCAGGAAGACGGAGAAAATGTTCAGGAGGTAAATCTTTGCCGCGATCAAAAGCAGAACGGCAACCGTCACGAAAAACACCGACGATGTGACGGCCGCCTGAGCTGGCTGACGCTGGACATAGAAGCTGCGTCGCAAGAAAGAACCAGTAAGGATGAACAACACTGTCAATCCCAGGCCCAGCAGCGCTCGTATGTTCAGGGTCGGTGAGAACCGCGATAGCACCAAGCACGTCAGCAATAGGCCGCCTGACAGGAGCGCTCCAGCGATGACGTTGGTTCGCAGAATGAGCCTCAAATATGAAGAGAATCGCGCTTGATATCTTCCGGAGGCGTAGACCGTGAACGGTTCGAGCACGGCGGCATTATGCAAACCGGAAAGAAAAATGAAGATGGAATACGAAAGCGCGAAAACGCCGTACTCTTCCTTGGTTTGAGTGCGAGCCAAGGCCACATTGACGAGGAACATCCCGCCGACGGACAGACCCTGATCCGCCATGCCCAGGGCCAACTGATTCATTCGCTGTCTGGTGAAGGCAGCTTGGACAAACGAATTCGACCACTTGCTGAGTCGACTCATTGTTCAGATTCTGATCGAGACCACAGTGCGGTTTCAGAGGATGCTTTTAGGATCTGTCTGCGTTTTCGGCAGGAACTTGCCGGACGAAACGTTTCCAGATGGAATGTGCGATGGCTTGACCGTGCGATCCATTGGGCGGCGCCCACGGCATATGTCCCTCAACCGAGCGAAAGACTTCTTCTGCGAAAAGTTTCCGCGGATCCATGGTGCCTGTCTGCTCCCAACGATGGCGCACGATCAACCAAAATACGCCTGCGGCCAATCCAAACGATGCACTCAGAAACATGATCCCCAAGCGAGGCGGAAAAGAACGTCGCTCGGGGATCCGCGCAGGGTCAAGCACTTTTACACTAGGGGTTTCCTTCGCCTCTTGCACCTTGGCCAGCTCGTATTGCTGAGTAAGCGTTTCGAAAACCGCTTCCTGAATCTTCGTTCTGCGGTAGAGATCGGAATACTTGACGCCGAGAAGCGGCAACTGGCGAATCGAAGGATAGAGTCCTGATGTGGGCTCGGCGACCTTGTCGACTCCGGTCCCGCCGAGGGTTTCCAATTGTTTTCGTAACTCAGCGATACGTGCCTCGACGGCTTTCACGCGAATGTTGCTGGAGGAGTAAATTGCTTCTAGCCCTTTTTGCTCAGACTCGGCCGCGATGAGTTCCCCCTGCAACTGAGCTGCCGCTTCTACCATGGCGCGAGCCTGCTCCTTCAGGTCAATCGCTGTGTTCTTGCTGGAGAACTGGCTGAAGTCAACGGCCGCTTGATCGAGATCCACTTTCACCGCTTGCAGTCGCTCCTCGAGAAAAACGCGCTCGCGGTGAGCCGCAGAGGTTGATAGTTCCGCGGACAGGCGATTCAATTCCTCGACATAGGCCTGTGCCAAAGCTGTAGCACGGTGAGCATCTCTATCCGCAACGCTGATCGTGATAATTCCACTTTTTCTATCTTCCGCAACGCCGGTCCGCTCCGCCAGATCTTTGCGTGCGTCTTCATCAAGCCTGTCCCAATAGACCCGTTTCAGATCAAAGCGCTGTACGAGCCGATCCTGAACGGTTTGGCTTCCCAAGATTCCGACGAACAGTGCGCCAGAGCCATTTGCTCCCAGCAGGTCTCCAGCAACTCCTGCTAAGCCCCCGGTCTTTCCTGACAGAGCCGCCAGCATTGCCATTCCGGAAGTGGATTGGCCATCGGGCGGCATTAACCTTACAAACGATGTGTATTTCTTCGGCAACAAGAAAGCGACCAGCGTACCTGCCAAAAGGCCGATCAAAGCCGTCTTGACGATGAATCGTCGGCCGCTCCACAGGACACGAAGGTGTTCGAGAGCCGCCGACCTCGGAGCTGTTGCGACGAACTCCGGCTTGCCGACTTCTTCGAGTTCTCGCGGTGGCTGATACTCAACCGTTCTGGTGTGTGTTTGGGCCAATCAATACCTTCCTGGGGATCGCAAGTCTCGTCTGAACGTTCTCAACACAAGTTCCAGGTTCCCTCAGTGTGTGTGCGCGCTTGGCCAGAATCCAAATTCGAACGATGCCGAGACGTTGGACTGTCGGTTGGTCGCAAGCAGAGGAATCTGCCAGCGTTCATATTGGATGTTTCCAGTAAAGCGGAAACCTGGCCCCGCAAAGATATCGGCATTCACGGCGACATCGTTCTGACTGCCACCTTGCGGCAGATAGTGCTGATCAATCGTTCGATGCCGGAGTTCGAGACCGATTTTTTTGCGGGGGCTCAACCAATAGCTCGAGCGTACCAGCTCTCCCTGCGATGCCCGCCCAAGCCATGTTCCGATCAATCGGCTGTCGTTCGTGTATCCGCTGATGTATTGGCCATTTGTATAAAAACAGGCAGTACAAAAATATCCATTGTAAGGAACGGTCGAGCCGCCCTCGAGCCTGAGGTCGAGTCTGGGGATCTTCGGTAGCTTGGCAAAATATAGTCCGCCCTGAAACGCAGACTTTCTCATATACGGAATCGGATTGGGTTCGTCTTCGCTGAAAGCCTCACCATAGAAAGTCAGCCATTCGCGCAACTTCGGAATCCTGTAGGCAAAGTCGGCTGCGGACCGGCCATCTCCTAGCTGATCTCCGTTTGAGTGGACGCCGAAAGTGCTCTTGAAAAGCGTTTTGAGTGTCAGGGGATTTCCCGGTCCGCCATACATCGTTGTCTTCGAAATGTTGAACTCGAAATTCTTGTTCAACTTAAAACTGATCTTTCCGCCGCTGAGAAACGGCTGAGGGTTCAAGGACTGGCCGTACTGACCGAGGGTGGCGCCTGAAGTTGGGCCAGTGAACTTTGTCGTCAAGAACTCCTGTCCAGAGAGCTGTCCGATAAATGCCTGCAGGCGGATGTTGCCGAGATAGCTGAAGACCCACGGCAATCGAAAGGGACTGACCCGATCGATGGTAAACATACGGTTGAGCGGAGCGGCATTGTTGCTGAAAAGCATAGTGCCGCCTTCGCTCGGTCCCCACCACAAACTTCGACGGCCAAACGAGAGCTGCCAATTCGAAAGGTTCATCGCAACGTAGGCATCCAGGAGCTGAAAGCGGCCGGTGGAGGCAATCGGAGACGGAGGAGGATTTGGCGGTAATCCATCGACGGCACTGATGAAATCCAGCGCCGCAGTCGACGGCGATGGAGCCGAGGGTGCGGCCTGATACTCACCACGAGCATAGACAACAAACGGTCCAGCCGTGGTCCAGCCAGAGGCGCCCGATACCGCGTTGAAGCCTTCCTCGTACGGACGGCCGTAGTCGTTCAGAACAGTCTGACCGAAATGCTCGTTGTCGGTCAGCGGTTTTCCCGAGATTTGGAGAGTACGCGAGTAAACGGACTCGAGATGCGCGCCAAGGTTACGCTCTCCACTCAACGACTCCAAGTCCGAGGCAAATTCTTGCGAAAGCGCACTGTACATTTGCTGAATTTCTGCCGCTCCATCGTTGTCCGCTCCCCGCTCTCCTGCTTCACCAAGCAGACGCGCGCACTCCAGCCGGGTCCAGGGGCGCAGGCCGAGGGCGTCTGTTTCGACAAAGCCGAGAGCGGCCAAGCGCTCGACGGCAGGGTAGATCCAGCTATCCAGAGGAACATAGGGCGAACCCATGAACGACGGCGTGCGAAATTTCTCATCGCGCACAACTTCACGGGGAGACTCAAATGCTGCGCCCCCGGCTTCAGGATCGTGACGTCTGCTATAGACACTCTGGGCGATGAGATAGCCCAACACACTGCCCACAAGAACGTCGGAAGGAAAGTGCTGGCGCGCCCGGACCCGCGAGAAACTAACCGCAGACGCCATCCCGTAGGCAAAGAGCCGCGGGAGTGTGCCCGGATACTCATGCGCGATCACCCCAGCAATTGACCATGCCGCTGCTGCATGCTCGGAAGGAAACGAAGTTCCTCTCTGAAAAAAGGGCCCGCTGCCGGCGCCCTGGAAGGGACGCTCGCGTCCGAATGAATACTTCAGAGCTTCGGTTGTGACCAAACTGTTCAGAGCGGCTTCTCCCGCCAGAAATCCAGTCTCCCGCCAGTGCTCGTTGTGCGTGGGATAGCTAAATAAGTAAAGTCCAGCACCCGCTCCGATCAGGCTGGCAACTCCGTAGTCAGAAACTGTCTTGTAGTGGCTGATCGTCGCAGGAAGTTGTGGTAGCGAGGCACTGTACTGGCGATCGGTCACGAACAGTCCAGCAGTGAGTCCACCCAGCGGAACTAGCCAGCTCGTATCGGCGAGGCGGATTCGCGATGGACTCGTCCAGATTTGTTTTTGATCGTCGAAGAAATTCTGAAAGTGCCCAGACCATCCGGCCGCCACCGAATCATCGGAGGCGACTTGATATGCGCCCGCAGGGATGGGCTTTGCCGCTGATCGTGTTAGCGGATCGTCGGAAGGCCTATCCATTGTTTCTTCGTGCTTTCTTCCTGCGACCACGCTTTCGTGACTAGCAATTCTGGCATGAGGGACAATAAGGCGCCTACGATCAGAATCCTGGCTACACGCATAGCCTTGATTTGAAGATTTGCAACATCAACTTTATGGATGGATGTAGGCAACGGTAAGAGCCACGGACGAGGCAACTTGAGCAGCCTGCAAGAGCGCTGTCCAATTCCTCGGAGCAATCCTCGGCGCCTTTTCGGGGACAATGATTGAGTCGCCAGGCTTCAGAACTGAGCTCATGGGATCACCGATCCAGAAGCCGGAATTATTTTTTGCCGATAGAACGGAACCGTCTGCCCTCACAACAAACACAGCGCTCCGGTCAGCGATTTGCGTCAGCCCGCCAGCCTGGCTCAAGTACCATTTCGCACTTCGGCCAGGCAGATAGCTTACCGCCGTTGGATTGAAGACCTGCCCGCTGACTACTACATAATTGCTCTTCTTCGGAATGATCAGCACGTCGCCGTCGCGCAAGGGCACATCCGCGGGCGTCTTTGCCAGTTTTTTAAGGTCTGTGGGAACGTGAATCACAACTCGGCCAACGGGAGCCGTCGACTCGAGTTGCTGCAGCGCTGTGTCCGTTTGCGCAATCGCGGTCAGTTTTGCTTCCTTCTGATCGGCGTCGGCTTCAGGCAGGGCTTTCAAATATCCTCGCTCAGACTTGAGGCGGTTCACCAACTCCAGGTGAGATTTCATCTCAATATCCCGAACCTCCGTACGGAGCAGTATCGCTCCGTAGGGATAGGCTTGATTGGTAAGTCCGTTGCAGCGCATCAGCAAAGAACTCAAACGCTCGCCGGGTTGAATCCCATAGGTGGCTGGATGCTGAACTTCCCCTTGTACCTCGACGGAAGCTCCCAGATCGTTCCACTGCGGAATCTGTCGAATTGCGAGAACGTCGCCGTTGCGCAACGGTACGTTTTCGTTGACATCGCCTGACATGGCCGACGCGAGCTTGATCTCAAGGCGCTCACTGGATCCTTTACCATCCGCAAACCGCGTAAGGTCGGCACTGTCGGCAAACGCGCTTCGCTTCAGTCCGCCCGCAACGCGGACAAGGTCTGCGACACTCATATTACTGGTTAGCGGGTAGAGGCCGGCTTTTGCCACCTCGCCCCGGATGGAAACCGTCGGTGCATCCACCTTGGCAGCATTGCGATGAATCAATAGGCGATCGCGGGGCTGCAGGATAATGTTGTCCACCGGATTACCGGCCAAGGCTTCGGCTAAATCGACGCTCAGAATCCTCATGGTGCCGTCCGCTTGAGTGCGAAACAACTGTGCGGAATCAAGCGCCGCATCCGGCGTGATTCCGCCTGCCAGATAGATCGCATCGCGCAGATGAGCCTGTCCGGAAGTGTTGTACGAGCCGGGTTGGTGAACTTCACCCGCCACAGACACTTCAGGTTGGACTTCGAAATCGTATCGACTGAATATGCGCACCGTGTCAAGCCGGTTCAGGGCGGGAGCGGCGGCGGGGTTTGCCAGGGCAGCGGAGATGTCAAAACTTTCAATGGTCGGATGGAAGTCCGGGGCATTCAAGCGAATGATTTCCGCATAGTGCGGCGCGGGCTCTGGCAGAAGATCACCATAAGACGAGATCAAGTCGGTCAGCTTCATTCCTTGTTCGTAGGATATTGACCTGGACGTAGAACGTGCCCCTCGAGATAAATCGCATCTTCGTTGTAGGCGGCAATCGGAAATATGTGAACTTGATCGCCATCTTGGATCTTGAACGCTTGTAGTCGGGAGTCGAGTTCCCGGGGATCGCTGGCCGAGTCAATATCCAGAGTCAGCATGGTGCGCTTTTCATGGGCTTCGCACGCTGCACTTCAATATGACGCAATGCAGCTGTGGGCAATATCCCACCAGCCAGTTCCAACACGTCCGCGAGAGATTTCTCGTCCAGCAACTCATACACCGCAGGACGACGCACCATCCCTTCGATGGTTGCCTCTGGTCCCATGGAAGGCACAAGTAAGGTATCGCCATTTTCCAGACGTTTTAAGTCGGAGCGTATACCGTGCAGAAGCAAATCGTAGGCGTCGACTTGCTGCACCAGTTGCTTGCCGCGAAAATGCTTCAGGGAGCGCAAAGAACCACGCGCGGTCACTCCTCCCGCGGCAAACAGCGCATTCAACGGAGTAGATAGAGAACTGATGTGATACGCCCAGGCTCCGCCACCTCTCCTACTACATAGATGCGGACCGTTCGCAGGCGCGAAAAGACCGAGACGTCCGCCGATACATCCCGGAAGGCGAACGAAGTGCATGCTGGACCTCCAGTTGCACGTCGCCTAAAGTCTTGCCAGCTACCAAAAGAGGACTCGTCTCCGGCAGCGCGATCCGTCCTTCTCGATCGACCTGACGCACCAGTCTTTGCGAGACGCTTCCCCGAGAGATCAATGGACAGACTGTCCCCTGTACCCACCACGTAATCTGGCCCCACCGGCAGATCGATTGGAACCGCGTCCGTCTGGCTCATTGTGTTACGGAATATCTCGAGACCGAAGCGCTCGGCTGGAAGCTGGTGACCCGACGTTTGCAGGTACATATCGTAAAGGGAAGGGACATCGGCGTAGGGATTGGGTGGACGCACCATCTTCACTGGATTTGCGTTGTCGTCCAATCGGCGCTCTGGTAGCGTCTTCGTCCAAGCGGCGCCGGTCAGAATCGACGTACGACGAAGGCGTATCGCGTCTCGCCGATGCAATTTCGCCGTTGCTGCTTCTGTCGGGATTCGAACTCCGGTCGCGGGCCGCCGCAAGGTTATCGAGGGTGGAATAGTCCGGAGCCTGAAATCGGGATGCGCCGTCTGGGCGCGAGTTGGTCGCGCTCGCCGCCAATTCGAACTCGGGGGACGAAGCCCGCTTGCCATATCCGTCCGGAATACTCGTCTTCAGAATGCCTGGCGAGGAATACTGTGTGTCTGGAATTGATTGCTGATTGTTGTCCTGTTCGTGCCGAGTTCTCCTGCGGGCGTTTGTACTGGCGATTCCGTGCGCCAGGTGTTTCACAATCGCTGTCCTGCCGCAGATTGCAGGTGGTGCTGCGCTCAACAGGCTGATTTAGTTCGTTTCTGTCAGGCTGCAGGGCCCGGCTGTCTTCCTGAACTTCAATCTGCACCAACTGCCGCGCCCTTTCTTTCAAGACCAGCTCTTCTCTTCCCTAAATTTGAATCCGGATTCGGAGAAGGCAGCAAATATCCGTATCGTTGCAACAACCGGGTCGCCACTGAACGGAATGTAGATCGTGATCGAGGCGGTCAAATATTGCCTGATCGGAGAGCTTTGCTTCTTCGACGATCTGCCCGTTATCGGTAGCTTCCTTTGCCACCCATCTCTTCAACTCCACCAGAAGTCCCGTATCTTTAACGAGCACAGCGCGGATTTGAGATGGAGAGGCGGCCACCCTATTAAGGTTATCTAGGGCAAGTTCGGAGAGACCAACTGTGCGAGCACGTTGCCCATCGGCTTGTTGGGGGCGTGATGGTTCGTTCGATTGTCCATAGATCAAGGAGCAGAGCAATAAGAGAGACGCAAGGCAATACACTCCTCGCCGAATCGATCGTGCAACGAGCTGCTCGCCAACTAGCTCTTTTGAGATCGACATCGGGGAGCATGGCATTGTGGTATCTCCTTCTTTCCGAGTAATCCGCGTTGAGAAAGCGCTCATGCGGCTTCCAGATCAGCCTCGTCCAATTCGACCGCGATCGACCGCATAATCAGATCGATTGAGAAGATGAGCCGGCACTTGTCTTTTCGTCTCACAACAATGCCTTCCAGTCCCTGCATCGCTCCGGATCGTACGCGGACTCGTCGTCCTTTACGCAGATACGGATGAGGTTCAAGTACGTACGTTGCCGGATAGAGGGGATTTCAGCGTCTCGATCTCCTCGGCGGGTAAGACGGCAGGCTGCCCATTGAATGAAAATGAATCCAAAGCGCGCCGGGGTAAATTCAGAACTTGCAACCTGTTCTCCAGTGCGATACGCACGAAGATGTACCCGGGGAACAGCACAAGATCCAATTCCTTCCGTCGATCCTTCCAGCGTCGCAGGGAGCGGTAGAGGGGAAGGAAACAGGAAAGGTTTCTGTGCTTAATCTGTTCGGCCACACGCTTTTCGTGGCGCGGACAGGTGCAAAGGGCATACCAATTTCCTATTGGTACTTCTGCCGTCGCCACTGGATTTTCGATCGGTATTTCTCTCAACCAAGACATCCTCGTTCACGTCTCCCAGCTGCAGCTTCGCCCCCTCACTTACAGGGTTTACGTGAGGTAACCACTTTGTTTATAGTCACTTGCGGCAGTTTTAAATCAGAACGGATCCAACTAAACGGGAGCTGTTCCCAACACCGATGGCCTCTGCCGTACCGGATTCCATATAATTCCGGCTTCTGAACTCTCGAGTGATTTGCTTCGAACGTCGACAATCGCCCAGTAGAAGATTGCGTGGTTTTGTTCTGGAGCCAATGCAAGAATTCTCATTTCGGGATAACGACCTAGCAGGAACCCGCAGTGGAGGCGGTATTTATTTAGGTCATCCATTTCCAGGATGAGAACATCCGGTCGTGACTCCTCGACGGCCTCGCGGATCGTCTGGTCTTCCGACCTCTGCCGACCAATTCAATGTCTGACTGATCTGCAAATGTGCTGATAATGAGTTCTCGCATTAGGCGAGGTTGATTTGCGACGAGGACGCGGACTCGCTTCATGGTGCTCCAATCGCTGCGCCGACCTTGCCGTAACATACGAGCCTGTATTAAGACTTTGAACAAGATTCAAATCGGAGCTAAGGTCTTTGGTGCTTGCGGTTGACTTTTCTTGTACCGCGACCAAGGTAGGCAATGATCAAGGAAGCACTAAGGAGGTAACTAAGAATAGACACAGTATAGTAACGAATGGGTTCCTGCTGTTCGACTCACTCGTAGCACAAGACTTCTCTCGGTTCCATGCGAGAAGTTCGCGGTGGCTGCTACGGGCTACCTGCTAGCACACATGGTCGCGACCATGCAAAACCACTACATCAAGTGAGCGTCGCCAGATGCGATGGTTGCGCTTCGGCTGAAGCTTTAGCCAATCAGCATTCAAACGCAAGCCAGATTCTTCAACCGCAGGTGACTCGTACGACTGGCAAACTGAATCGCCGAGCAAACTGGTCGGCAATTGACCTCTGTGACTATTGCTTTCGTTTCGCTTTGTTATTCTCCACAGTCTTTCTTGCCGCG
>CAWAXV010000023.1:0-13237 GCA_963786095.1 uncultured Acidobacteriaceae bacterium
TTCCATGAGAAGGCCGGTGAGTGTCAAGACTTTTCTTTCATCTTTTCTCTTTTTTTCTCTTTCTGCTTCATTTATTTCTTCTTTTTCCAAATTGTCCCCATTCAGCCAAGCCGCCTCTGTCGCCACCCTTCCATCCGCACTCTATGTTGAGCGATTGTCGCTCGGTGCAAGGTGGGTGTACTTGATTCAGTAGGTGCTGCTACCTGATTATCGACCTCTGTTCCCCCTTTTGAAGGAAACGGGGCCAGGACTTGGTCGCAGTCACCTGATCTCGGCGGTCAAGCTCGGCTGTTTGGATACTCTCTTTTTTTCTTTGCTCCTGCTTCTTTCTTCCTGCCTTTTCTACTTTTCACAGAGAAATCTCGAACCAGGATCCCTTAGGAACGACGATCGCGAACTCCGTCGACCCCTAGCATCCCCTGTTTTGTGGGGAGTTCTTCCCGCTAGGCCGCGGCGCGCATCGCTTTCTGGCTATTGCGCAGTGGTTCGTACACCTCCCCACCCACCCATAAACGATGCAGCAGGACCGCCAGCTTTCTCGCCACCGCAACCACCGCTCGCTTCTTGGCACTTTTCCCTCCTCGCGCCGCAAGTTTTAGTCCCCAACGCCGTAGATCACTGTCTGCTCCAAAGGGCCCCAGGATGTAGTGCGCCCCCTGCACCAGCATGGTCCGCAAATACCGGTCTCCTTCTTTACTGATGTTCATCTCCGGCTGGCTCTCACCGGAGTCCCTGCGCCCAGGGCACAACCCGAGAAAACAGCCGACCTCGCGACTCTTCGGGAAGCGATGCGGATCGTCCAGCGTCAGCACATACGTCAGCGCGATCTGCGTTCCTACTCCCTTCACCTGTTTGAGCAGTTCGACGTGTGGGTAGTTCTCCTTGGCGATTTTCTCCATCCGCACCTCGTATTCCTGGATGCGCTCGTTCAGTGATTCGACTTCTTGGAGCAGCGGTTCCAGAACCTCGCGCAACTCCGCGTGCAATCCCGCGCCCAGCTCCCGGTTCACCCGCTGTGTGCCGCACTTGGGCAGGCGCTGCCCATAAGACTTCACCAACCCGCGTGCCGCGTTCACTAAGGCCGTTCGAGCACGCACCAGTTCGGCTCGCGCACGGATCACCGTCAGGTGGATTTGCGCTTGCGCACTGCGATGCCGCACCGGCCCCAACAGCTCCGGATCGATTCGCGCCAGCCGTGCCAGTGTCCGCGCATCGTGTCGATCATCTTTTCGATTGCTCTTGGTGATCAATTGCACCTTTTGCGCGTGCGCCACGATTACTTTGTATCCCAACTCCGTTAACAGCCGGCTGACCCATGGGGAATGTGTTCCCGTCTCCATGGCGATGAGACTCGGCGGTATCTTCGAAAATGTCTGCTTCATCGCTTCCGGTGTCATCGCCACTTTCTGCTCCAGAATGATGTTCCCCGCTTCATCCAAAACGCAGTAGCACGACCAGTGATCGCCCAGATCCATACCGATCGTCAGCTTCTGCTTCTTCAAAATTTCGTCCCTAAATGTCTGCTCAGTGCTAATCTTCTTCATTGCCGGTCTCCTTTTCATTGTGCCTTGAGCACGTCGAACATTGGGAGCGTATCGCATCCCGCGGGAGACCGGCCTTCTCATCCCATCTGATTAGTCGTAACCGGTCAAGTTGGTACTGGTTCCTGCGGCGGCGCCAGGGGCCGTTGCTTTGGTGCTGCTACCAACTACTTATAGTAACGGCGAAAAGCTTCTCGAACAATTCTTCGGAGAGCTAGGCACCCTCCTCGGATAACCACACGGATTTGTATGGCTCGTCATACATCCACAATCGGCGGCAAGCTACGACTTTGTAGCAGCCAAACTTCCCGCAACCGGCCAATCGCTGCGCAACCTCCAAAGCGCGCACCTCATTTCAGCGCAAGGCCGAGTACGCGAAGCTGAAGTAACAGGATTACTCCCCAGAAGTTGTAAGATACCCATTGCACCGACGCGTTGCAGAAAGGAAGCGCCCGGATGACTGAGGACTTTGAGCGGCCCGATTGGGTTCAGCAAATGGAGCCGGTGCTGGAGACGGTGAATGAAGGTGTGCTCATCGCCGACGATCGCCGCCGCGTCGTCTTCGTGAATTCCGGCTTCCTCCGCATGACCGGGCTGCGAGCCGAAGATCTCGTCGGGTGCGACATCCATTCTTTCTACACAGCCGAGGAGTGGGCCTTCCTCGAGAAGAAAATCGAAGAGAGCGAACGCGTAGGGCACAATCGCTACGAGTTTACGATTCCCAAGAAGGACGGCTCGCGGATGCCCGTAATTATCAGCGCGCGGGCGCATGAAGACTCCGACGACCGCCGGTTTGGGATTGTGACGTTCGCGGATATCTCCGAGCAGAAGCTCGCCCAGAAGCAGCTTAGGGAAGTGAACCAGCAGCTTTCCGAAGCCAACGAGCAGCTCGAGGGGCACCAGAAAGAGATTGAAGAAGATCTGGCGCTGGCGGCTCGCGTACAGCAAAGCCTTGCGCCCAAACCGCTGGTGTGGGGCGGGCTGCGGGTGGAGGCCTACTACGAACCGGTGCGCACGATTGGCGGCGACTTCGGCCTGGTCAGCCCGCTCGACGAAGAGCATCTGAACCTGCTCGTCTGCGACGTATCCGGCCACGGCGTCAGCTCGGCGCTGGTGGCCAATCGGATCTACACCGAAACGATTGCGCGACTTGGGAGCGGCGCACCGCTGCCGGAGATGCTGAGGTCGCTCAATCGATTCGTGATGCAGCATATCGGCAGCTCGCTTTTCTTCTTCACGTTAGCGGCAGCGCGAATCGACCGCGACGCACGGCGCATGGTGTTTGCCGGAGCTGGCCATCCGCCGGCCATGATCGCGCGGGCAGGCCGGGAGCCGCGCCTGCTCGAATCACGCAGCATGATCCTCGGAGTCCTGCCCGACGCCGTGGATCCCGAAGGGACGCTGGACGTCGACCTCGATCGCGGCGACCGCGTGGTGCTCTATACCGACGGCATGACCGACGTCTTTGACGCCCGCGGTGAAATGCTGGGTGTACCGGGCGTCCAGAAATTCGTAGGCGAGACATCCTTGTTGCCGTTCGCCGAAATGAAGCAGGGCATCCTCGATCGCGTCGCCGCGTGGCGCGAAGGCCCAGCCTCGGACGATGTCTCCCTCGTCCTCGTTGAAGTTCTCTGATTGCAGCGCGAGCCAACCTGTCGAGCCACGAGTCTTGATGCACGGGATGAACCTCCGAAGTTCCTAGCAGTACCCAAAATTAGCCGTCACACTCAAACCTGGATGGAGACGATGACTTCAGAGATATAGATTGGCGTCGTTGAACCAGCTATGTCGATTCAGTTAACCTAACATTCGCGAACATGCGTTCACTGTAATCACGACTTGGGCCTGCAATCCCGAGGAGTTTGGTGCGAAGTTGAAAGGAAATGCTGGAAAGCTATGGTTGGAACCTTCTTGGCGTTGAGAAATCAAACCCCGCGTCCCTCGCTCACGATTACAGCGATGAAGTTGCGGACATGTTGAACGCTGACCGTCCCGGTGGTCGTTAGGCTGTCCGCTCTCGCGAACGGCGTAAGAATTACCAACGCGAGAACTACGAACATGATTCGAAGCTTCATTGTCTTCTCCTTTTTTCTGGACATTTTCCAAAGGGGGAAAAGCTTCCCCGCAGCAATTCCCCCTCGGCTCCCCGCGTGTTGTCCCTCACCACGCGCAAAGGTCTATGGTCCTAGACCATCCTGTTCACCGTGAACAAGGTGGCGGTTTGAACCGCCAGAAAACGATCCAGACGCCGAGCCGCAAGCACCCATAGGTTGCGGCAAGGCATCCGGCGATTGCGATGAGCGCGAGGATCACCGTCATGGCGTTTCTCCTTTCTTTTTCGCCTGCGCCTTCTGGAACCGCTCGATGCACAGCCACAGACTGACCAAAGGAATCACAACGAACAACAACAAGTTGAAAACGCCTTCACACGTCATGGCTTGCCCCCGTCAGTGAATACTTTTCCGGTTTAGCTTTGGCCGAGTACTTCGGCAAAAAACTCGCCACGAGCGCGAGAACAACGCCGATCAGGGAAATCAGCAGACCACGATAGTTGCTGAAACCGGACTTCAGCGTCTCAATTGTTCCAGCAACGACGAAGCCGACCGCTAACAGGCCGACTATATTCCTGAGCATTTCACTCCTCTACGAAGAACACATCGAAGACCCAGTGGTCCCGCGTGTCGTCGTTGATCTTGGCCCGGTAACGGAACGAGTTTCCGTATGGATCGCTCCACGGATCGTAGTGGTATTTCAAACTGATGGAGTTTACGCCCAATTCCGTGAGCGTGTGCAACTCCCCGGTTGCGAGATGCCGTCATGGTTTTCGTCTATCCACAGACGCAGAGATTTGAACACTGGATCGCGTGCGTCAATCACTCCGTCGTTGTTCGTGTCGTAGACCCTAAGCGCATCGAAGCCGTTCGGGTGGTCCGACTGTGGTTGTGGTGTATGGTTGCCAAACAGTTGCTTGCCGTTATGGACCAGGCCGTCTGGTCCGGGCAGTGCCAGAAAAGCGTTCTCCGCTCCTCTCGCCGTCCAGCCCATCTGAACAGGCTCGCCGCTTCCCTCGATGTCAAACTTGCGATTGTTTCGCTTCGCGTGTGTCATGGAGAATAAACTGCCCCGCCACGGCTCGGGCTTCCCACAGCAAGCTATATAAGTCAGCGATAACCTCGGCCCGTTTTGCGTGGAGTTTCGAAAATCGAACGTCATGCTCAACGGTGACCATCTGTAGAGAGCTTTTCAAACGCTCGATCTCAATATCAGCATCGGCCTGGTTTCGAATTCCTCGGCTTCCCGCGACAAACGGTGAGAGACCACTGATTGAAGAATCCAGGCTATGGCGGCCAACAACGCTGCTTGCCCCCCGAGTGCTGTGACGCTAACAGTGATCACGTCCTGCCAGTTGATCGTCATGGACCCCTGTGCTCCGCAAGAATTCAATGGATGACATAGATCCCTCATTTGAATGTTCTGCCTTTTGCAATCTGCTCCCTGGAGTTTCACTCGTCGGAACCGCGGCGTGAAGTTGCCTCGTCATCCACCCAGTCTTCCTCTGTGTAACTCATTCCATGACGGCCGGGGACCTTGCGCGCCGGGCCGGATCGATAGAGAGGACAGGAACGGGGGCCGTAGCAGAATGTCTCGGTGCGGTAGCGGCGCTCGCTCGGATTCCGCTGATCGATGATCATCTCCACCGCCATTTGGCATCCCCACAGGCAGGTGGTGCACTTCTCCTCGTAGGTTCGTGCCGCCAGTCGCCGGTGACCGCGTTAGCGGTAGACCGAAAGCGGCGGTGCAACACCACGCCACGGTGGTGGCGGTGTCTCTTCCGCGACCTTCCGTTCAGCAACTTTCGAATTGCTGACCTTGTAGAACTCAACGATCTCGAGACGCGTATCGGCAACCGGCAGTGCTTCGCCGGAGACGGTAGCACCCACCTGGAACTGCACGCGGGGCCTCCCTCGCGGTCTCGACTTCCATCGTCAGAGCAACTGAAAACCCGTGCGATGCCAGCCGAGGAAGGTCTCGGGCTTGACGTTGATCAAGGCATTCTGCCATGCAAAAAGCCGCGAGAGCAGAACCATAGATAGTCGAGTGGCGTCGGTCGCCCGTCGCGACTTAGCCTCGCGCTCCAAGTAGAGGGCCAGCTGTTTACGGAGGAAAATATTTTCCGCTTTGAGGGCAGCGCTCGAACGCGTCCCCAACAGCAGGAACTGCAGAGCGTCCTGGGCCAGATCGAGAAGTATAGAAACCAAGCGAAGCAGGGAATGAGCTGTTCTCATGGAGCTGGGAGCATGCCACGAGTGTGCTGGGAGGAGCAACTGTGTGTTTCATGCGAATTTGTGACTAAATTCGCGGTGTACGGATTTTTTGCGGAGCACAGGGGAGAGCCGACGACGCCATGGTGGACCTAAACGGGCACGCAGCTGGAAACGGCGGATACAGGGTCGAAAAATCACTGCGCTTGTGCTTGGCTGGGTTGAGGATTCGGCGGTTCGATCCGATAGCCGAGGCGTCGGAGTTGCCGAAGCATCTTCGAAGTGCGGAGTTGCTTCGATCGTTTGGTGACCGCTGGGCCCCGTTCTTCGTAACGGACTCCCTGGTGCAGGATCAACCAGATCAGTCGACACTGTCGATGGGCGATGGCTCCGATGGCTTGGTTGTGTCCCAAGCGCGGGACTGAGCGGCGATACACAATCTCGAAGATACTTCCTTTGGCTTTGGCCGCGGCGTTAGCAGCCTGATTGAGTAACCGCCGCATGTGACGGTTGCCCTTCGGAGAGCGGTGACTGTAGTTTACGCCTGCGCTCTCGTCGTCGCCGGGGCAGGCACCGACCCACGAGGAGAGGCATTTGTCGGAGGGAAAGGTCGCTGCGGTTGGGCCGACTTCGGCAATGATTTGTTGCGCTGAGTCCACTCCCAGACCGGGCACTTCCGCCAGCCGCTCGACTGCATCCTGATGCTGGCTGAGCAGACTGGCCATCTCCTGGTCCAGTTTGCCGATCTGCTCATCGATCAATCGCAATTCCTCCAATGCCATCTTCAGCATCCGCCGGTAGACAGCGTTCAACTCGGTACAGGCACCAAGCGCGTCGCACAACTGTTCCGGCGTAGCGCGCAAACGCACATCAGCCAAAGCGGCCAGAGCCGCTGGGTTGGTTTCCCCGTCAGCGAGCGCCTTCAGCATCCGTTGGGCACTGAGACCCAGCAGATCGGAGACGAAGCTGGACAACTTGATATGTGCCTCTTCCAGAAGAGACTCCACTTGGTTCTGCAGTCGTACCCGAGCGCACCTCAACTGGTACTTCTTGCGCGTTACCGTCCGCCACAGACGTTGCTCGGCATCAGGCACAAAGCTCAGAGTCAACTCCCGGGCCACCAGCCGCTTCACCAGGCGTTCGGCGTCGGCGAAATCCTTCTTTCGTCCCCGTCGTGCGCGATTGGACTCCGCCTGCGCCAGATGCAACGTTCCGGACCTCCGCCTAGCCCCTTCTCGCTTCTCGCGTATCGGCTTCCAATACCTTTCCAGCGTTTCCCACACTGGTTTCCAATATTGGGCCGTCGATTCCATGACTACTTCCTCGGCCTCTTGCTCGAGCAGCCATGCAGCGAGCGATCGCAGTTGTTCGGGGCTACTGCCAAACATCCGCCGCTCGAACTGGTACTCACTTTCGATTTCGACGTCGGACACCACTACAGCCAGCATCTTCTTGTGAACATCGATTCCCGCTATTCTGTAGGACATCACTTCCTCCTGGCCGGGAGCGGAGAGCGTGCTGCGGTTACTTTAACCAGGGTCGCGGGCTATCGCCGCTCCCCCAGGGGAAAGCAACGACGCCCAATTATCCGCTCAAGCACGCACGCTCCGGATCAGACAGCCAAACGGCCTCGACTTCTCCACTGTATCCTCGACCTCGCCGCTCCGGGCCGTTACGATCTTAACTCTAAGTGATTTTCATGAGGTTTCGCGGGCCGGCCGGCCCTAAAGGACAGCCAAGGAAAGCCTACAGCTCACTGCGTTCTCCTCTACTCGGAGATTGCGCATCAAAGAATAGTAGCAGGACGGGAAATCCTGAGGAATCATGGGCAAAATAACAATTCGCCAGGCACAGGTTCAGCGAACGCCTTTTCGAAGTTTTGCGGCACCGAGGTATAATGGTTTACCCGGCGCGGGGCACGGCGGACGGCACCGACGGCGATCACATTCTTCTTGCACCGCCATTTATAATCGAGAAGCCTCAAATTGATCTTCTGGTGAACGAGCTTGACACTTCCATCCGGCAAGTGGTCGCCGCGCTGTAATGTAAGCGTGCTCATCCGGCCGACCCTGAATTATATGTCTGCGTCGTTTGACCACCCACACCCATGTCTCGAGTGTCCGAGTGTCCAATGGAAGTTTGCAACGAGTAGCGTCTCCCCACCAGAAAAATCCAAAAATCCCTATGGAGAAGAGCGCAATGCAGCGATGTAGTTCACGCTTCGAACTTCAGTTCGCCCTGTTTCCGCAGTCGCTTACCCGTGTGCCGCAAGCTGCCGGTTTGCGGCCTCGACGGTGGCGCAGGCCTGGCCAGCTAGCAATCCAGAAGCAGCGCGGCGGCCGGCCTGATGTCGAACACTCGAACTGTGCAAGACGGGTCCTCGAACGCCACAGCGCCCGAGTACCCGAACGCAGGGAGGAACTGCTGTATTTTCCAAGCGGATCCCGCGCTGCCGTGGTTACTCAGGTGGACGAGTCCTTCGGGTTCTTTCGAACTAAACGACACCTCAAAACGATCAAGAGGAATGGATAAGCCACCGCCGCGAGCCTTAATGTAGGCCTCTTTACAGACCCAGCGTTTAAAGAAAGCAGCATGACGCTCAGCTTCGACCTGGCTCATGATGTCGCCAAACTCAGCGGACGAGAAGAAGCGTCTGGCGACGTACTCCATGTCTGTCAACGGCCGATGCTGCTCGACATCGACACCAATCTCGTGGCCGCGAATGAAGGCGTAGGCGGCAACAACCCCTGAGTGCGACATGTTGAAACAAACGTTCGTGGCCGTATCGGCGAGAAAGGGCTTACCGTGAGATCCGTACACGAGGTCAACATCGGCCGGGGCATAACCGCAATAACACCCCAGCAACCTTCTAAGGACGGCGTGCGACAGAACAAAACTCGTTCGCAGCGAATCGAAGTGGAACCGCACCGCGCGTTGGCGTTCATCCTCAGATAAGAGAGAATTGGCCTTTTCGACTATGTGCTGGTCCGCATACAGCCTGACCACCCAGACGTGAGCTTCGCCGTCCAGAATTGCGTATCGCATCACGATCTCTTTTTGCGTTCCTGGAGCGAACCGCTAGCCTGCCGCTCGTTGAGTAAGAGAGTTTGGCACCGTATGATTCGGACAGTCAAATGACCGGTTCACAGTGTTGACCTGTGGCTGGCGAATTGTTAATTCGCCGATTTTTCCTCAGGATCTCAACTCAATGTAACAATGTTACGTTGGGCCGAAAACGGCTGAATAGGTCTTCCGGTAGGCTGTGCTCCTTTCCTACATTCTGGTCGTCTTGGTTAATGCGCCTCAAACTGGCAATGTAATCCTGCACCAGCCGGCTGCGATGGCCCGGCAGGCGATCCCACACAATCAGCAATGGCTGGTCCAGGTGACGCACCAAGGCCTTCAGAAAGTCCACGACTTGTTCCTTCTTGATGGTCCCGGCATAGATTCGAAAATAAAAGTTCAACAGTGTGAGCGCGGCAGCCTCACGCGCAGCGTCCGCCGCGCGGCCGGCTTCGTTCAAGTCCCGTTCGGGGAAGTGTCGAACATCCGCGCTCCCTGGTAGCAGGGCGGCGTCGATTAGCGAATGATAACGTCCTTCGTCAAAAAAAGCTGGTTCGTCGTGCTTCGAGACCATCACTTGGCAACTAACTAAACGACCATATTGGTCGCGGCGCAGGAGGCCGCCAGCATCACAGGGCGCGGCTCCAAGCTAGCTTTTGCTCATTGCCGGTCCCCAGGTTCCAGTGGGCATCGCTACTGAACCATGCACGGGGCCGGGGGCGACAGCATTCGGGCTGGTCCCCAGCACGGCTACCTCCACCACGGCCCGGTAAACCGGTGAGTTTACCAGGCCGCCAATGTGAGGTTCTGAATCAGTCCTCGGCCTCCAGGACCAGTACGACGGCTGTGTCCTGTCCTTCGCGGATGGTGACGAACTGACCGGCGGCCTCGTGATGGTCGGGGATGGCCTGTAGGCTGTAGATGCCGGTTTGGGAGGCGTCGAGGTTGCTTACGACCAGCACTTGGCTGGTGGGCCAGCGGCGGATCACGCGTTCGTCGGAGAGTACATGGTGCTTCAGGAAGATATCTGCGAGGTCGTTCACGGTACCTGCGGGCTTCGCGGTGAACTTGATTTCGAGGTTGCCGCGACCCTCCTGGAAGATGTCGAGCGGCGCTCCGTCGGGTGAAGCGGGAATCGCGTTGGGGTCGACACCCAGGCCCTGGACACGGCCTGATAAAACCTCAAGGTGTCTCTGGAGCACGGGCCGCCAGCGGCTCGTCGCAGCTAGTTTCTGCAGCCGCCATCTGGTGACCGCGAGCGCGTCTTCGTCGGGACGGAGCATCACGTCACCGACGGTGACCGGTATCTTCACCTGGAAGGTGCCGACGACATAGCGCCAGTTTCTCATCACGGTTGCGTCGGCGACCACCGGGGCCACCGGGTTTCCGCCCGGCGGATTGAGGGAGATATCGATCCCGACGCTGCGTAATGTGCCTTCAGGGGCGGTACCGGCTGGGTTCTTGGCGATGCCTAATGCGGTTCGGCGCGCGATCTTCGGGCCGGGGATTATCTCGACCTGCCGGGTGGACACGCGGCGCACGACGATGTTGAACTCCTGACCGCTGGTAACGGTGGTCGGCAGGTCGATGGTGAAAAGGCCCGCGATGTTCTCGACCGTTCCCGCCGGGATGGGCACGTAGGTCACGCCTTTGATGACCGTGGTGGTGATGGTGTTGCCGTCGGACGCGGAGAGGAGGTGGGTGCCGTAGAGGCGATTCGCCAGACTGAGCACGGCGCCAGCGCTGATCTGCGGCCAGAAAATGTGCGCGAGACTCCCCGCGGGCGTCCTGCCCCAATCGATCATGAGTTCATCGGGGTAGTTGAGCAAATCCCCCGTGGTGGCTGCCACCGCGCGGCCGGGTTTCAAGTCGAACGTTTGCGGTACGCGGTGTGTAGCGGACGGGCCGGGGTTATCGGCGAAGGTCAACTGCAGATTGCGCTGGGCGAGTTTATCGGAATTCTCGGGGCTTTCGACGACGCCGTTGGCATTGACGATAGGTGCGTCATCGGAGGCGATCTGCGCGACAAGGCAATGATGCGTGCCGGCGAGCAGCGCCTGTACCTGTGAGCCGTTTACGAAATTACCCGGGTCGTAGACGTTAAGGAAGCAACCGAAATAGGCCCAGACGCTGTTTCCGGACGGGATCGTGATGGTTCGATTGTTGAAGCCGCTGGTTCCGTATTCCGGATTGTTAGGGTCGCTGAGATTCGGAGTGTTGCCGCTGGCGAAAAACGGGATGGTATGGCTGTCCGGGGCGGGCAGGGGGAAGTGGGGCTTTCCACCATCCACATGGCTTAAATAAGTGGAGTTCGGGTCGAAGCCGGTGTCGGCCGTTTGGGTAGACCACAGACGGAAGAAAACTTTTGTATTTTGCGCCGCGGCTACCGGTCCCGCCGTGCCGCGCAGCCGGACCCTGGCGACTGCGAAATTGTAGTTGTTGAAAAATGTCAGCGGAAAACCAGAAACGGTGAACCGGGAGACCGAGGAATCCGCCGTCAAAGCCCCGCCCTGGTGAGGGATCACGCCCGAAGCGAACGGGTCGTTGCTGCCGTCTGTGAAGCCATTGGCCGGATTATTGAGAAAACCCAGGAGGTTCTGGATGTAGCCATACGCACCCGCAAAATCGTCAGTGGCCATGGGTGGCGCGCCGGGTACCGGGGCGCGGTCGATACCGGGGGAAACGGTGAAAATGCGGAGGTCCTGGCTGAGATAGAAGACGCTGTTCTGAAGGGGATCGATGTTGGTGAAGTAAGGATCGGCGCCGGCGATGAGTTCAAATTCTGCCGACGCGGACGCTCCGGGAAGAGGATTTCCCGCTACGTTAACGACGGCGTTTAAGACTTCGGTGTTAGCTGCGCCGGGCGTGGCTGGGAATGAGCCGAGCGTTGCGTTGGTGAACCCGACGTCGAAGGGGAAACGGATGCGCTGCGGAATTCTCGAGTTGGCGGTGTTCTCAAACTCAACTCCCGCGCTGTTGAGGGAGAACGTCAGCCCTGGCAAGGCGGCGAACGTTCCGGATAGTGCAGGCGGGGCAATCGAAAGGCTCGCGAAGGTGCTTGTATTGAGGCCGTCCAGCACCAACCAGAACCCATCGGGAAACGAGCCGTGCGTGGAAGAGCCGATCACGTCGGTCACTTCGTCCTTGCCGAAGGTGCTCTTATCGACCCAAAAGGAGAGTTGGGCAAGGGGGAACGGGTTATCGAAGATGGGGCCGGGAAGATTCACGGTGCCGGAGGTCGGATAGACATGCTCGAGCAGCGCAGCGAAGAAGGGGAAGGGGTCGCCAGAATCGCCGGTGAGTGTGCGGTAGACGGTGGCCAGATTCGTAGCGCCGGCGGCTATGATCTGGGTGATGCTGAAGTTCAGCTGGACGTTCAGGTAGAAGATGAAGGCGAGGGCGCAGCCGAAGCTGACGAAGTTCGCGTCGGTGCCTTCGGTGGTGTTGACGAAGTCCTGACGGGGGACAGTGTTCATCCACGTTTCCACGAACAGGCGATTGTCGCCGCGGTTGTAATAGCTGTAGTGGCCGGTCGGGAACCTGATGATACCGGCGTACTGGGAGAGGCCTTCGCCGCTGCTGTCGCCCCTGTTCCATGAGCCGCCGGCGAGGGACATTAGGATCTCAACCCACTCATTCATGAAAAGCATTTTGACGCGTTCGGCGGCATCGGCCCTGTTGCTGTTACCGCTCTGCGCGTCCAGGTTTATGGCGCTGTTGTGGCCGCTGTTGGTGGCTCCGCTGCCATCGCCGAGGTTGAGATTCACGACCTGGCGATTGCCGGTTCCGAAGTTTCCTCCGGGGGTGTTGAACCACTGGGTTGTGACGTTGAATTCGTTCTCGACTACAGCCAGCAGCGCGTTGGCGTTCGCGATAACGTTTGCCTGGTTGGGAAGTGTGGATTCGTACTGCACCTGAAAGTTGGTGGTCAGGCCGGCGCCCTGGCCGATGTTGGTTAGTCCTGTGCTTGTTAGTGCCATTTTGCGTGTCCTCTTCCTTTGAAACACTTAGCGGTTATTCGGCTGAAAGGTTAACAAGGGCAACTTAGCGGATATCGTCCTTCTCGCGCCTGTAGCGCCGCGCCTTCTCAACTCAATACCTGAGCAGTAGTAAGCGTAGAGCTGAACGCCGACCCGGCTCTCCTCAAGTGCCACGCGCATGCGGTCATTTCTCATTCCGTGCTTTGCGATCTACATTGCAGTCCCAGTATCGCTATCCGTTCGCATCGAGAATTACCTCGCCGACGAGGTGAGGGCGTGCAAAGCCGCCTCAAACGGAAATCCACCGACCGCTGAGACCCGTCCCCTGCGAACGCGCCTTGGGGATCAGGAGGCCCCTTATTGTACTAGCGGAAATCCTAAGAGAAAAGGC
>CAWAXV010000024.1:0-111248 GCA_963786095.1 uncultured Acidobacteriaceae bacterium
CCCTTCGAAAATCTCAGCGACGAAAAGCAAAACGCCTATTTCGCGGAAGGAATTCAGGACGAAATCCTCACCCGCCTCTCGAAGATTGCCGACCTGAAGGTGATCTCCCGAACCTCGACTCAGAAGTACAAAAGCGCGCCTGACAACCTGCGCGAAATCGGTCAGCAGCTCGGCGTCGCCAATGTCATCGAAGGCAGCGTGCAGAAAATCGCCAACGCCGTGCACGTGAATGTGCAGATGATCCGCGCCGCCACCGACGAGCATGTCTGGGCCGAGAGTTACAACCGCAAGCTCGATGATGTCTTTGCCGTCGAGGGCGAAGTGGCCAGCGCCATCGCCGAACAGCTCAGCCTCAAGCTTTCCGGCACCGAACAAAAAGCCGTCACCGCCAAACCGACGGAGAACGCCGCCGCCTACGATGCCTTTCTGCGCGGCCTCTCCATCGAGCACACCAGCTACGGCTACGATACTTACCAAAGAGCCGCGATTAGTTACGCCAAGGCGGTCGAGCTAGATCCGAACTTTGCCCTGGCTTGGGCGCGACTCTCCATCCTCCGCAGTTTTCTTTACTTCAATACGATCGATCCGAAAACCAACTCGGCCGACGCAGTCAAGACGGCAGCCGATCACGCCATGTCACTCGCACCGGACCTCGGCGAAGCCCACGTGGCGCAGGGAAGTTATCGTTATCGCGTCCTGCGCGATTTCGAAGGTGCGCTCTCGTCTTATAAGCAGGCACAGCACCTCCTTCCCAATAGCGCCCTGGTCAATGAGTACCTCGGATATGTTCTGCGACGGCTCGGCCGGTGGGAAGAAGCAGAGCCATACTATCGCAAGGCGATTGAGCTCGATCCCTTGGACGTGCAATTGCTCAGTTCCGTCGGTGCTGAGTATTACGTCTATCTCCGCCGCTTCAAGGAAGCTTACGTCGGCCTCGACCGCGCCATTCAGATTGCGCCTGACGCTGACAACGCGCGCGCTGTCAAAGCCGGCGTTCTCATGAGCGAAGGCCGGCTGGCGGAAGCGGACCAGGAGCTCGCCAAAATTCCGGCCAACGCGTTCGACGACTTCATTGTCAACAACCGCCTGAATCAATTCTTGTACGAGCGCAAGTTTAAAGAGGCTACTGATTTTATGCAGCGCCGCATTCAAGCGCTTCCAGCCAATGAACCAGCCGACGCATGGGTCAGGTTGTTTATGGTTCAGGCGGCTTTCTGCCACGAGTGGTTAGGCCAGAAGGAGGAAGCGCGGCAGCTGTTCGAGCGCGTGGTGCAAGAGACAAAGCCGACTCCTGACACGATCGTGAAGCCGGAGGCGAATGGTCTCCCATCGACCTTGGCGCTGGCCTATGCCGGACTGGGCGAGAAAGAGAAAGCGCTGCAACAAGCCAGGCAGGCAGTGAAAGATTACGAAACCGACGCCGTGAACAAACCGGCCGCTGAAATTGTTCTCGCGCAAATCCAGGCGCGCTTCGGCCAGACCGACGCTGCCATCACGGCCTTACCGCATCTTCTGCAAGTTCCCGCCGGCCTTACTGTCGCGAACTTAAAGTACGATCCGATGTGGGACCCGATCCGCGAAGATCCGCGGTTCCAAAAATTGCTGTCCGAGCCTGCGCCGGGTTCGAAATGAGCGAGAGCAACTTCTTCGCTGAGCTGAAGCGGCGCAACGTTTACAAGGTCGCGGTCGCGTACGCCGTCGTCGGCTGGCTGCTAGTTCAAGTTGCCACCCAAGTCTTCCCGTTTTTCGAAATTCCGAATTGGACAGTGCGCCTTGTTGTGCTCGCAATCGTCATCGGATTTCCCATCGCGCTCATTGTCGCCTGGGCGTTTGAATTGACGCCGGAAGGATTGAAACGCACGGAAGATGCCGATCTCATCGCGCAAGGACACAGGAAATCGCACGTATGGATTTACGTCGTCATTGCTGGCGCCTCGCTCTCGATCGGTTTGTTTTTTATTGGTCGCTACAGCGCGGGAACGAAGGCGCCGGCGGCCTCATCAAATCAATCAGCGTCGAAATCGATTGCTGTTCTTCCTTTCGCAAACCTGAGCGCAGATAAGAACGACGAATATCTAAGCGACGGGATGACCGAAGAATTGCTCAACGTGTTGACGAAAGTAAAAAGTCTGCGCGTGCCCGGGCGCAGTTCGTCATTCGCTTTTAAGGGCAAGAATGAGGACGACATCTTCCGCAAAGTCGGCGAACAACTTCACGTAAACGCTGTATTGGAGGGCAGTGTTCGCAAAGCCGGCGATAAACTTCGGATTACCGCTCAGCTAGTCAATGTAGCCGACGGTTTTCATCTCTGGTCCGAGACCTACGACGGCGACATGAAAGACATCCTGGCTGTGCAAAGCGACGTGGCGAAACGCGTCGTCCAGGCATTACAGGTCCAGCTAGGTGTCGACGAAGCGCGCGCCTTTGCCAAGAAGGCGACGGAGAATCCGGAAGCGCACCGTCTTTACTTGTTAGGTCGTTATCATTTCGCGAAATTTACGCGCGCTGGTTGGACCAACGCCATCCACTCCTATGAAGAGGCGCTGCAAGTAGATCCCAACTTCGCTTTAGCTTATTGCGGACTAGCTGATACTTACGGCTGGGCGGGAGGACAATTAATGCCGGGCCGGGAAGCTTGGGCCAGGGAAATGGAACTGGCGCAGAAGGCGCTGGAACTCGATCCGAATCTCGCCGAAGCACACCTGTCCATGGGAACAGCTCTCTTCAGCGTGCTCGATCCGCACGCCTCCGAGAAGGAACTCGACCGCGCCGTGGAATTGAATCCCAATCTGGCTCTGATTTATGATCAATACGGTTGGACCTTCTCGGGACATGGTCGGTTCGACGACGCGGTCGCGGCAGAAAAGAAGGCGCTGGAACTCGACCCGCTAAGCACTTTTCTAAACACAGACCTCGCCTTTTTTCTTTACTGGGCGCGCCGTTTTGAAGAGGCCACAACGCAAATCCGCAGGACCTTGGAATTAGATCCTAACAACGCTTTCGCCCACTCGGTCCTGGGCTGGTGCTTGATCGCGAAAGGGAACAAGACTGAGGCGAGATCGGAGTTCGAAAAAGCTACCACGCTGGATGACCTGCCATGGTATGTCAGCTCGGTTGGCTACGCCTGTGGCGTCTCGGGTGATCGCGCGAAAGCCGAACAGGTCCTGCGCGACTTAGAAGAGCTGGCGAAGCAGCGCTATGTGTCACCCGCGAACCGGGCGGCGGTTTACTTAGGACTCGGCGAAAAGGAGCAAGCTTTGGATTGGCTGGAGAAAGCGTACGAAGACCGGGACCCTATTTTTTGGTGGATCAATGGCGATCAGCTTTATGACAGTCTGCGCGGTGCGCCGCGATTCGAAGCGCTGGCCCAAAAGGTTGACAGGACCAAAGCAGAGTCAAAACAGTGAAGACCGACAACTTCTTCGCCGAGCTGAAACGGCGCAATGTTTACAAGGTCGCGGTCGCGTATGCGGTCGTCGGTTGGCTGTTGGTTCAAGTCGCGACGCAGGTCTTTCCGTTTTTCGACATTCCGAATTGGGCGGTGCGACTCGTTGTGCTCGCAATTGTAATCGGATTTCCAATCGCACTCGTCATCGCGTGGGCCTTTGAACTGACGCCGCAAGGATTGAAACGCACGGAGGATGTCGATCTTGCTGCGCAAGGACAAAGGAAATCCCACGCATGGATTTACGTTGTGATAGTTGGCGTGCTGCTTTCTGTTGGACTGTTCTTTATTGGTCGTTATGCCGGGCAGCACGCAGGTCCTGGAGCGGCCGCGACCGACAAATCAATTGCCGTGCTTCCGTTCGCGAATCTGAGCCACGATCCGGAGAACGTCTATTTCGCGGCAGGTATTCAAGACGAGATCATCACCCGGCTGTCGAAGATCGCGGATTTGAAGGTGATCTCGTGCACGTCGACGCAGCGGTTCAAGAGTTCACCCGACGATATCCCGGCCATTGCCGGACAGCTTGGAGTCGCAAACATTTTGGAAGGAAGCGTGCAACGAACCGGCGATCAGGTTCGTGTAAATGTGCAGCTGATCAAGGGCACTACGGACTCCCATCTTTGGGCGGACACCTTCGACCGCAAACTGACTGATATCTTTGCGGTCGAGAGTGAGATCGCCAAAACGATTGCCGAAACTCTTCGGGCTAAGCTCACCGGTTCCGAACAGACAGCGATTGCCGCACGGCCTACCGAAAATACGGAAGCGTACCAGCTCTATCTGAAAGGACGTTTTTTCTGGAATAAACGGACCGGACAGAATCTGAACAAGGCAGCCGACTATTTCAATCAGGCCATCGCCGCAGATCCGAAATACTCACTGGCCTACGTAGGCCTGGCCGATTCTTACCTGTTAATGCCACTCTATGGCGCCGGCGCGCCGCAAGATTGTTATCCGAAGGCTGAGGCGGCGGCGAGGAAAGCCATCGAGCTCGACGATGTTTCAGCTGAGGCGCATACCTCGCTGGCGCAGATTTGTTGCTATTACAAACTCGATTATCCGCAGGCAATCAGGGAATTTCAGCGCGCGATTGAGCTAAATCCGAATTATGCGACAGCCCATCAATGGTTCGGGAGTTCCGGATTGGCTGCCTTGGGCCGGTTCGATGAAGCAATCGCACAGGTGAAGCGCGGGATTGCGCTCGATCCGCTCTCGCTTGTGATCAACACAGATTTGGGCGGGACTTACTACCGCGCGCGGCGCTACGACGAAGCGATCGACCAGCTGCGCAAAACGTTGGAGATGGATCCTAACTTCTACTATGCGCACTGGAACCTGGGCTCGGCTCTCATCGCCAAGGGCGCTATTCAGCCAGCGATTGAAGAATACCAAAAGGCGCGCGCATTGACCGACGACCCGTCAGCGCTGGCCCTGCTGGGACGCGCTTATGCCGTTTCCGGCAACCGGCCTGAGGCACTAAAGATACGGGACCAATTGGAGGCGCTCGCTAAACAACGATATGTTTCATCCTACAGCCTGGCCCTCGTCTATCTCGGACTCGGTGATAAGGAGGAGGCGCTACGCCTTCTCGAAAAAGCGTATCAGGATCGTTCCGGAGAGGCTGTGAGGTACATTAAGGTTGACCCGTCGCTCGACCCGCTGCGCGGTGACCCACGCTTCGAAGCGCTCGTCGCCAAAGTCTTCCCAGCCTACACAACCGAATCGCCTGCGCCGTCGCCGTGAACTCGAGCAACTTCTTCGCCGAGCTGAAACGGCGCAACGTTTACAAGGTGGCGGTCGCGTATGCCGTCGTTGGTTGGCTGTTGGTTCAAGTCGCCACGCAGGTCTTTCCGTTTTTCGAGATTCCGAACTGGGTCGTGCGTCTCGTTGTGCTTGCAATCGTGATCGGATTTCCCATCGCGCTCGTGATCGCGTGGGCATTTGAATTGACGCCGCAAGGATTGAAGCGCACGGAAGATGTCGATCTTGCTGCGCAAGGACAAAGGAAATCCCACGCCTGGATTTACGTGGTGATCATCGGCGCGGCGTTTTCGATCGGATTGATTTTTATCGGTCGCTACACGGCCCGAAATGCTGCCAGTGCGGCTGGCACCGAGGCGGCGACAGGTTCATCCATCCCGCAAAAATCCATTGCGGTGTTGCCATTCGAAAACCTGAGTGACGACAAGGGGGCCGCTTACTTCGCCGACGGCATTCAGGACGAAATCCTGACGAAGCTCGCGAGCATCGCCGATTTGAAAGTGATCTCGCGCACTTCCACCGCGAAATACAAGAGCAAGCCGGAAGATCTAAAGACAGTTTCGCAACAGCTTGGCGTCGCCACCGTTCTCGAAGGCAGTGTGCAAAAAGCCGGTGACAAGGTTCGCGTTAATGTGCAGCTCATCGATGCCCGCGCAGATTCGCATCTGTGGGCGAAATCGTACGATCGCGACATGAAAGATGTCTTTGCCGTGGAGAGCGAGGTCGCGCAGGAAATCGCCGATTCACTTCAGGCAAAACTTTCACCGGCTGAAGCCACCAAGCTCGCGACTGCGCCAACAAAGGACACAGTTGCCTACGACCTCTTTTTAAAAGGCGAGTTCGAGCAGCGTGTCGCCAACAGCAATTTCCGGCCCGAATCATTTGACCAGGC
This sequence comes from uncultured Acidobacteriaceae bacterium, assembly GCA_963786095.1. GTDB lineage: Bacteria > Acidobacteriota > Terriglobia > Terriglobales > Acidobacteriaceae > Sulfotelmatobacter. The sequence continues at coordinate 6,102 of CAWAXV010000024.1, forward strand.
TGCGCGCTGGTACAAGGACGCGATCGCGCGCGATCCGAATTTCGCCCTGGCCATTGCGCAATTGGCAATCTGTCAGCTGCGACGTCATTGGCTGACCGATCCCTTGACTGAACCGGAGTTGATGGAGGCAGGCAGATTGGCTAAGCAGGCGCTGACTCTTGCGCCCGATCTCACCGAAGCGCATATCGCGGTTGGGCTGTTTCACTACTATGGCTTTCGCGAGTACGAGCCAGCTCTAACAGAGTTTAAGCTTGCCCTCGAGCTTCAGCCTAACAACGCGCTGGCGCTCTCGTTTGTCGCCTTTGTGCACCGCCGTCAGGGTAAATGGGATCTCGCTCTGGACGAGTTGAAGAAATCGATCGAGCTCGACCCGCGAAATGCCTATACCATCGGCGGCCTGGCCGAGACCGAGATTTTTCTGCGCATGTGGAAAGAAGCTGAAGACTTCGCCCGGCGTGGCCTAACGATCGACCCGCACGAATCCACCTGCATGCGCATGTTACTGCTGAGTCATTTGAACGGCACCGGGAACACGCCGGAAGCTTTGCGACTACTCGCAACCTTCCCGCCGGACGACCTGCTGCTTCCCAATACCGGGATGTTTGCCATGGTCATCGGGACCCGCGGCGAAACGTTTGTCCTGGCCCGGGATTTCAAGGCGGCCTTACAATCCTGCGAAATCGGGACGGTCACGAGGGGCAACGAATGGCAAAGGTTTGCCGCCAGAGCCGGGATTAGCGTTCTTGCCGGCGATATTCCCAGCGCCCAACCTGATGCCGAGAAAGCGGGCAAACTATTGGAGGCGAGATTACGCGACCATCCGCAGGACTTTCGTTCTTTGAGGGCATTGAGCTGGGTTTACCTCGCCCTCAACCGCAAGACTGACGCGATTAATGTTGCCCGAAAATCAGTCGACCTGCTCCCGCTCGAGAAAGATGCAGTGCTTGGTTCGGGAAATCTCGCGTCCTTGGCCGAGATGCAGGCGCGGACTGGCGCTGCGAAAGAAGCCGTGAAGAATTTGCGACATCTACTCTCCATTCCCGCCGGCGAGACGGTTTCCCTCGCGCGACTAAAAATCGACCCAGTCTGGGATCCGATCCGCAACGATCCCGAATTTCAGCAATTGCTCACGGGGCAGGAACACGTAGGGCCCTAACAAGTGACTACGCCATCTGAGCAATCCTCCGACATAAGATTCGAGATCGGGCACGTCTTGTTCATCGACATCGTCGGTTATTCGAAGCTCTTACTCGACGAACAGAAGGAACGGTTACGACTTCTGACAGATATCGTATTGGCTACTCCTCAGGTTAGTGAATCGACTAACGAACAGCTGGTAAGACTGCCCACCGGTGATGGGATGGCTCTGGTCTTTCGCAATAGCTCAGAAGAGCCCGCCCGGTGTGCATTGGAGATTGCTCAAGCACTTAAAGCACATCCGCAAGTTTCGGTGCGCATGGGGGTCCATAGCGGTCCGGTCAGCGAAGTCATCGATGTCAATGGTCATAAGAACCTCGCTGGAGCCGGGATCAACATGGCGCAACGGGTAATGGATTGCGGCGATGCCGGTCACATCCTTCTTTCGCAGCGAGTAGCCGATGACCTGACGCAATACCGGCAGTGGTCGGCGCGGTTGCATGATTTGGGCGAATGCGAAGTGAAGCACGGGACGCGGTTACGGGTGTTCAATCTTCATGGTGACACGGTAGGCAACGCGCAGGTGCCGCAGAAGTTCCGGCAGCGCAAAACGGCGCGAGCTACGAAGCTCTGGACGACGGTCATCCCACTGGTGCTCGTTATTTTCGCGATCGCCGTGGCCCTTCTCTATTATAGATCACATCAAAGCAAGCCTCTCACCGACAAGGACCGCATCGTTCTGGCAGATTTCACGAACACGACTGGTGATCCTGTTTTTGACGGCACACTACGACAAGGACTCGCCTCGCAGCTCGAGCAGACACCATTTCTCACTCTGGTCTCAGATTCGATCATCGCCCAAACTCTGACGCGGATGTCGAGACCCAGGGACGCGAGGCTCACCCCAGAGTTGGCCCGCGAAGCTGGTCAGCGGCTCGGCGCTGCCGCCACAATCGAAGGCTCCATTTCCGCCCTCGGCTCGCAGTATGTCTTGTCACTAAAGGCAGTGAACTGCCGTGATGGGAATTTGCTCGCGCAGGAACAGGAGACCGCAACCGGCAAGGAACAAGTGCTTAACGCACTCGGCCAGGCAGCAGCAAAGATGCGGAAGAAATTGGGTGAGTCGCTGGCGTCGATCCAGAAGTACGATGCATTGCCGGCAGACACCACAACCTCATCACTCGAAGCACTGCAGGCCTATGCCCTCGGCAATAAAGCGACCGATATCGACAACGATTATCTTGCCGCGATCCCGTTTTTTCAGCGCGCAGTCACGCTCGATCCGAATTTCGCCATGGCCTATTTGGCGTTAGGCGAATCTTATCAGCCTCAAGGCGAGCTCGCGCTCGCCGCTGAAAATACGCGCAAGGCCTATGAGTTGCGAGAGCGAACCAGCGACCACGAAAAACTGAGAATCGCAGCATTCTACGAGATCGTCGTTACCGGCGACCTGGAGGCTGCCCGCCGCTCCTACGAACTCATCGCCCAGACTTACCCGCACGATGAGACTGTGCAGATCATGCTTTGGTACATCCATCTCATATGCGGAGATTACGCCAGGGCAGACGTGGCGGCGAAGCGGGCATTTGAGATCAATCCCGACAGTTCAAACAATTATGTCAGTTTGATGTTTTGCGACCAGTACTTGGGCCGGTACGATCAAGCCAAAGCCGCGGCAGCGGAATCGCGCGCCAAGAAGCTCAGTTCTCCCTGGTACTCGATGGTCCTTTATGTCGTCGATTTTCTTCAGAACGATCCCGGCGGCATGGCGAAACAAGCCACCGAGGCGCAGGGAATCCCAGGGGTGGAGGATCAAATGTTTTTCCTCGAGTCTGAGACCGCAGCGGATCACGGCCAGTTTGGCCAGGCTCGCGAACTCACGCGCCGCGCGGCCGACTCAGCGCGACGGGCGCAAGAAAAGGAAACTGCGGCAGAATACGAGGGGCATAATTCCGTCCGCGAAGGATTAGTCGGACTGATGGACGTCGCCAAAGAAGATGCACAATCCGCTCTGGCGACAATAAAGGGAAAGCACGGCGAAGGATTTTCCGCTATCGCCTTCGCACTCGCGGGCGATGTCGCTAACGCCAATCGCGCGATCGATGACCTCACAAAGCGATTTCCGCAAAACACTGTTGTTCAAACTCGATATCTGCCGATGGCTCGGTCGGCTCTCGCCCTCAACAGCGGAAACGCCCAGGCCGCCATCGACGCTCTGTCCCCCGCTGCGCCTTACGAACTGGGACACACGAACGAGGACTTCACCTTTGCGCTCTATCCTATTTATTTCCGCGGCCAGGCTTATCTCGCGGCGAAGAACGGCGCAGGCGCCGCAGACGAATTCCAAAAGATCCTCGATCATGCCAGCATTGTGGGAAATGAGCCGATCGGCGCGCTGGCGCATCTCGGTCTTGGCCGCGCCTATGCGCTGTCCGGCGATACGGTGAAAGCTAAGACTGCGTATCAGGATTTCCTCGCGCTTTGGAAAAATGCCGATGCGGATGTTCCCCTTCTAACACAAGCGAAAGCGGAGTACGCAAAGCTGCCGTGAATCCCACGCCGTCTCAATCATCAGAAGTGAAATTCGAGATCGGGCACGTCCTGTTCATCGACATTGTCGGTTACTCGAAGTTACTCATCACCGAGCAAAGTGAGCGGCTCGAAACGCTCAAAAAGATCGTGCGCGGAACGGAACAGTTCCGTATCGCAGAAGCAGAAGGGAAGTTGGTGCGTTTGCCTACCGGCGATGGCGGCGCGCTCGTTTTTCGCACGAGTCCCGAAGCGCCTGTCTTGTGCGCATTGGAGATTAGCAAGGCACTGAAAAATCATCCCGAACTTCACGTTCGCATGGGAATTCACAGCGGGCCGGTCAACGAGGTAACTGACCTCAACGAGCAGGCCAACATTGCCGGTGCTGGCATTAACATCGCGCAGCGGGTGATGGATTGCGGCGATGCCGGGCACATTCTGATTTCCAAACGCGTCGCCGATGACCTGGAGCACTACCCGCAATGGCGTTCGCTTCTGCACGAACTCGGCGAATGCGAAGTAAAACACGGGTTACGCATCTCGCTCCTGAATCTTTATGACGAGAACGCTGGCAATCCGGAACTGCCGGCGAAAATGCGACAGAATAAGGAAGAGACAACAACTACCACGTCTGATGTTTCTGTGCGCCGTGAAGAAGGTTTCTGGATTGCTGTGCTGCCGTTTAAATACAGCGGCAGTAACGCCGATCTGACTGCACTGGCTGAAGGACTAACCGAGGACATCGTCACTGGCCTGTCGCGATTCTCTTATCTCAAGGTGATCGCGCGCAGTTCGACTGCACGTTTCGCCAGTGAGTCGATTGACATTCGTTCCGCAGGCAAGGAACTGGGCGCGCGCTACGTGATGGAAGGCAGCCTACGGCATGCTGGAGCCAAACTGCGTCTGGCGGTGCAGCTCGTTGATACGACTTCAGGCGCCAATCTTTGGGCCGAGAACTATGAACGCAGCTTCAGCCCGGAGGCGATCTTCGAGCTACAGGACGATCTTGTTCCGCGGATCGTCTCGACGGTTGCCGATATGCACGGCGTTCTGCCGCGCAGCATGAGCGAGTTGGTGCGGCAGAAGTCTGCCGATCAAATGAGCCCTTACGAGGCGTTACTGCGCAGCTTCGGTTATACCGAGCGATTTACGCCAGAGGATCTTGCCGAAGTGCAGGGCCGGACTGGAACGGGCGGTGCAAAAAGCGCCGAATTATGCCGATGCCTGGGCGATGCTGCCGTCCTGTGTATCGCGAGGAATACGGGCACGGGATCAATGCGTCACCGATTCCCTGGAGCGGTCACTGCGGCCGCACGCAAGCGCGGTCGAAGCGGCGCCCTCCGATCATCTGTCCTATTACGCACTGGCTCAGGCTCTCTTCTTTCGAGAAGGAATTCGAGGCGTTTCCGAGCGCGGCGGAACGGGCGATTTCACTCAACCCGATGGACGGCGATTCACGGTCGCTTTTCTCGGGTTTCTCACGGCCTATGCTGGCGACTGGGAGCGCGGGTGCGCTTATCGACAAAGCGTCGCCATCTGAATCCCCATCATCCGGGATGGTATTGGTATCCCGCCATGGCTACGATGCCTACCGCAAGGACGACTACCGCGGCGCCCTGAGATTGCTCTCAAAATCAACCTCCGCCAGAATCTGCTGCACCCATGCGGTGATGGCCATGTCTACGGTCAACTCGGCCGGATGGAGGCGGCCAGCAACGCCCTGCGGGACATGCTCGCGCTGAAGGCCGAACTTCGCCGAGCGCGCGCGTGAATTACGCGAGGTGGTGGGAAGCCGGATCTGGTGGAGCAACTGATGGACGGTCTGCGCAAGGCGGGTCTGGCGATTCCGAGGAGGGAAACCGGCGCCGCCAACGATTCGTCCGAATCGCCAAACCGAAGCAGGACGGTCACGAAAAAAATAGATTGGGGAAAATCTGTCGCCGTGTTGCCGTTCGTGAACATGAGCGCAGACAAGTCCGACGAATACCTCAGCGACGGCATGACGGAGGAACTAATTAACTCGTTAGCCAAGGTGCCAGGATTGCGTGTGCCCGGACGAACATCTTGTTTCGCTTTCAAGGGCAAAACCGAAACGGATATTTTCCGGAAAGTCGGTGATCAGCTGCATGTCGATACCGTGTTGGAAGGAAGCGTGCGCAAAGCCGGCGACAAGCTGCGCGTCACCGCTCAGCTCATCAACGTGAGCTGACGGTTACCATCTCTGGTCGGAAGATTACGACGGCGACGTAAGAGATATTTTTACCTTTCAGAGCAACGTGGCCCAGCGCGTTGTCGAAGCCCTGCAAATCAAGTTAGGTGTCGAAGCGGCGCGTGCTTTGGCGAAAAAGCCGACCGAGAACCCGGAGGCTCATCGCCTCTATTTGCTGGGACGCTATGAATTTGGCAAATACAGCGAAGCCGGCTGGACCAGCTCGATCCGCTACTACGAGCAGGCGCTGAAGCTCGATCCCAACTACGCCCTGGCCTATTGCGGCCTCGCCGACACCTACGCCTACATGGGAGGAGTAGTGATGCCGAGCAAAGAAGCGGTGGCTAAAGAGAAGGAGTTCGCGCAAAGAGCGCTTCAGCTCGAACCGCAGCTGGCGGAAGCGCATCTTTCCCTCGCTTGCGCACTCGCCGGCGCTTTTGATTGGCGGAACGCCCAAGTTGAATTCGACCGCGCCATCGAACTAAATCCTAATCTGGCCTGGGCATATGAAATATATGCGTGGTTTCTGGGCGGGCTTGGTCGATTGGACGAGGCGATTGCGAAAGACAAAAAAGCGATCGAACTCGATCCGCTGAATTCGTTCTTTCAAGCTGCTCTGGCTTACTTTCTGTATCACGCACGTCGATATGACGATGCAATTGTCCAAATCAGAAGGACGCTCGAGCTGGATCCCGCTGCAACGCTCGCTCATCATTTGTTAGGCTGCTGCCTCCTGTGGAAAGGCGACACGGCGGGCGCAATCGCAGAATTTCAGCGAAGTAAAATAATGGTGGCCGGTGCGTGGTATCAAGGACTCCTCGGTTACGCTTATGCCATTTCTGGAGATCGACCGAAAGCCGAGGAGATGTTGCGCGAACTCGAAGAGATGGCAAAACGGCAATACGTCAACTCGACAGCGTTCGCTGACATTCATCTGGGACTTGGCGAAAAGGAGAAAGCGCTGGATTGGCTGGAAATAGCTTATGAGAATCAGGAGAGCGCCTGTTGGTATCTAAAGGTTGACCCGATTTACGATAGTGTGCGCAACGAGCCGCGTTTCCAGGCGCTAGTCCGAAACGTTTTTCGCGAAACACCGTGAAGATCGACAACTTCTTCGCCGAGCTGAAGCGGTGCAATGTTTACAAAGTCGCAATCGCGTATGCGGTCGTTGGTTGGCTGCTAGTCCAAGTTGCTACACAGGTTTTTCCGTTCTTCGAAATTCCAAACTGGGCGGTGCGACTCGTCGTGCTTGCAATTGTTATGGGGTTTCCCGTCGCGCTCGTTATCGCGTGGGTCTTTGAATTGACTCCGCAAGGATTGAAAGCACGGAAGATGTCGAAACAGAACAGTTCCGCCTGGCCGTTTAACTGACTCCTGTTTGCCATGACGAGTAATTCGTAAATTTTTTCCACGAAAGATCTGTTCAATGCGTCCACCGCTATCCAAGCACGCTTCCAAGTTCGGTGTGATCAAGCTTCACTTTCGAAAAAGAACCCGCACTCTCACCTACGAACAAAAAGGAGGTTGGCAAAGCACGGCGGACGTCAACGGCATCAGCCTCCATGCGCATATCCATGCGCTCTACGGGCTGGTGTTACAACACGGCGGGAAAAGCGTCCTAATGATCGGGTGCGGCGGCGGCACTCTCGGTACCATGCTGGCTCGAGCAGGCAGGCGGGTATCGATCGTTGAGATCGACCCGGTCTCAATCAGGCTCGCAAAGCGCTATTTTGGTCTGCCGCGAAACATCTCATGTCATGTGGGCGATGGGTTGGCATTCATGCAAAAAAAACGTCGGCACTACGATGTGCTCATTGTGGACGCTTTTACCGGCGAGAATATTCCCGATCACATGAAGGACGCGGCATTTTTTGAAGCGGCGGGCCGCTGCCTGCGTCGCAACGGCCTGGCTCTGGTAAATGTTTGTCTGCACCGGAAGTCAGATCCGATCGCAGATAAAATTGCTGCGGGATTCAAAGAAAGGGGCTGGTCCGTGCGTCTTTTGGATAGCCCGGGCGCGGAGCGTAACGCCATTGTGCTGGCGGGAAAGGTGAAGAACCTGCGACGGCCCAGGTTGCTGCTCGTGCCTGAAGCCGGTGCGAAACAGACGGGCAAAGAATTGATCGCCATGCGCTTTCGGCGACAACGGTCGATCTTCCGAAACCTGACGCATGTCATGGCCTGAGATCCCTGGCAGGGATTCTTCGAAACGCCTGCGCCCGCACTCTATGTTTCCACGCCAGACTGTCTGTCATTCGCGAAATGGCTCGTGCCGCGTCTTGCAGAGGAGTTCCTACGTGAGCAGCACTGTCCAAAAATTGCTCTCCGACGCTCCCCCGGCAAGCAATATCCGATAGCTGCGTTTGAAGCATTAAAGATTGCGCTCGTCCATTGCCGCTGTGACTGACCTACGACCCAAGAGTGTCAAATTCTGCTCGCGCGGTGAGGAGGATATGAGCTCGAACGTGGCGGTGATTTTAAACGCGGGAGTGTCACGAGTAAGATCTCGGGAACAATCTACGCCACCGAGCGAGAGATAGAAGCCCTTACCGTGACCTCGGGAGAATCAGACGTCACATTCTTGGTTGAGCCAAGGGGGGCCAAGCCCTATTCCGTTGTCGTACCGTTGGATACTCCGCCGGACGAGATTGAGGACTCCGTGAAAGCGCAGATCAGTTCCGCGAAGGCCCTTGCCACTCGTGAAACACGCAATTGAAACAAGGCCAAGGTCAACCGGTTTACTTTTCTGTACGTAACAGAGCGCGGAACGGACGGCGGAGGAACCCAAGCCCAAGTTTCGCAACGGAAATGCGGCCACTAGGCAAACCGCGTCACTGGATGGTGACCAGCTCGGTCAGCTTGGCCGCGACGTGTGCCATCGGATTTTCTGCGGTGCTCAGGCCGCTTCGCGAGGCGAGCAGGGGGCTGACTTCGCGGAGAGCTTCGTACGTCGTGCCGTGCACGATGGGGACGAGCTGGTCACGCGCTAGGAGTACCGATAGCTCTTTGTCGGCGATGCTCTCTCCTTGAAGACGGTGCAGCAGCGCAGGGGTCACCAGCACGATTCCGACTCGCGACTTCGCCAATCCCTTGTCGATTTCGCGGAGCAACGGTGTGCCGAGGTCGACGTCCTTCTCGCTGAACCAGACCGAGACACCGCGTGACTCGAGCAGATCGTGCAGTTCCTTGGCGGACCCTTGCCCGGTCGTCCCACGCATGGCAGAGAAAGAAGTCCCGACGTTCAGGCAGGGGCACTCGCTTTTCGACGGTCTCGCGGATCGGCGTGAGTGCCCGCACCTCGGCAGGCGTGTACGCCACGGACGAACCGGCTCGGCGACCAGCGCGGCCTTGCGCTGCTGCCGGAACCGCCGCCGCTGCTCCGGCCGCCCCCGCTGCTCCCCGACGAGGGAGTAGGAAGACGGGTACGAGGAGGCGGTACGACCTGTAGCCGCTGTAGCCGTAGCCCCATGAGCGGCCACCGCATGCAGGGCAGTCCGCTGCGGCCGCTCGCTGAGCGATGGCCCCTTACTGGTGCTGTGCATCTAGCCATGTCGAGGACGCCCGTCCTTTGCCGTCCGTTCGAGCCCTGGAGAACCTTAAGTTAGTATATCGACGACCCGAGGTGCTCAGTGTGTTGAAGATGTGGAAACAGCGGAGTCAGTTTTCCGCCGCTGGTGACTGGATGTTCGCTTCTCCGGTGCAAATCGGACGCTTGCCATTCTCCTATGCCGGAGTTTGGCGGGCACTTCGAAAAGCAGCCGCGGCAAGCAGGCATCGGTCACATCAGTTCGCACAGCGTTCCGCCACACCCACCGCTCATGGCTCGACGCGGTCGGCACTCCAGTGGGTGTCCAGCAACGGCTGATGCGGCACACGGACATCAGAACCACGATGAATGTGTACGGCACAGCCGCCACAGCGGACATGCGGCAGGCACACGCGAAAATCGTGCGCCTCGCGCTGCCACGGGTCTAACTGATTTGTGAGCTGATTTGATCGACCGTAAGTGATTGAAAATATGGCGGAGAGGGAGGGATTCGAACCCTCGGTACAGGTGTTAGCCCGTACAACGGTTTAGCAAACCGCCGCATTCGGCCACTCTGCCACCTCTCCGGCGTGCGGAAGTACAGTTTATCACGGAGAGCGGAGTGACATTACTCCTTCAATCGTGACCATTTATATTTGCCTGGACCTCATTGGATCCAACCCTGCTGGTCGAGCATAGAAATTATTGCGGCCGGGGGCAATGATGTTCCAAAACCAGGGACTCTACTGGCCTGATGAAGGAGCTGGGGGTCGTGTTGCCTCACTGGCAATTGAAATGAGAGCCGCACCACATCGCACCATAGATCGCGGCTATCGCGAAGGTGGGCATGCGGATCAATCAACGGAAGTAAGCGTTGAGCACGTACTGCTGTAGCATCCTCTGAGTATTGAAGAAGGACCCATGCACCGCGATAGCGTGAGAAGAACTTCCGAAGTGCGCGTGACTTATGCTTCTTGTGCTAAATATGGAAATGCTTTTTTCTTATTCCATGTCCACTCTCGTCACCCGAACGCTGCCCAGAAACACGCTTCCTGTTATTTCGCTGGTGCTGATAGCCGTGCTGCTACCCGCACAGCAAGTGGTCACCATCAAAGTGGACGTGTCGAAACAGATGGGAGCGTTCCAACCTGTCTGGGCGTGGGTTGGGCACGATGAGCCGAATTACACGTACAGTGAAGAAGGGCGGGGTCTCCTTACAAAACTCTCGCAGCTCAGTCCTTATCTGCTGCACGACCGCACGCATAATTTGTTGACCTCGGGCGATGGTGTGCCGGCATTAAAGTGGGGTTCGACGAACGCGTTCACTCGAGATGCTTCCGGCGGACCGGTTTACAACTGGACCACTCTCGACAAGATTTTCGACACGTACAAGGCCACCGGTATCACTCCCTTCGTTGAAATTGGCTTCATGCCCGAAGCACTTTCTACTCATCCAGAGCCCTACCAGCATCACTGGCCGCAGGACCTCGCCACGGGATGGGCATATCCACCAAAGAATTACGACGAGTGGTCGGAGCTTGTATCTCGCTGGGTTCGACACATGGTGGACCGCTACGGAGCGGCCAACGTTGCACAGTGGGAGTGGGAGCTGTGGAACGAGCCGGACATCTTCTATTGGCACGGAACTGTCGACGACTACCTCAAGTTCTACGATTACACCGTTGACGCGGTGAGACGGGCTTTGCCGGGGGCGCGTGTGGGCGGGCCGGCTACTACTGGTCCCGCCAATCCGAAAGCCGCCGACTTTCTGCGCGCTTTCCTTGAGCACTGCGCGAATGGGGAGAACTACGCGACGGGAAAGAAGGGTGTTCCACTTGATTTCATTTCGTTCCACGCCAAGGGAAGAGCCGCCCAGGTGGACGATCATGTGGAATTGAATATTGGAACCAACCTGAGAGACATCGACCAGGGATTCGCGATCATCGAGAAATTTCCTACACTTCGCCAATTGCCAGTGATCCTCAGCGAATCGGACCCGGAAAGTTGCGCGGCATGTGACGCAAAGACGCATCCTGAAAATAGCTATCGGTTGAGTTCGCAGTATGCCAGCTACGAGGTGGAACTCTTGAGCGGAACGCTAGCCCTGGCTCAGCGCCACCACATTAATCTCGAAGGTTCGATTGCCTGGGCCTTCACTTTTCCTGGCCAAACGATCTTTGCAGGACTGCGAGCTTTCACGACGGATGACATCGACCTGCCTGTGTTGAACTTGTTCCGGATGTTCGGCCAAATGAAAGGAGACCGCGTTTCTGTGGACAGTAACGGAGCGCTTGCTCTTGACGACATCTTGCAGTCGAGCGTCCGAACAAAATCAGACGTGAACGCGATCGCCACTCGCGGCGAGCACAGGGTGAACGTGCTGATCTGGAACTTCCACGATGAATTTACCGAGTCTCCGCCAGCGGAAATTCATGTCCGGATAGAAGGCCTGCCCAAGGGTGTGCAGCAGATGCTGCTAGAGCATTGGCGCGTCGATCATGATCACAGCAATTCCTATACTGCCTGGCAGAAGATGGGATCGCCAGAAAATCCTTCCACGGCGCAATATCAGTCGTTGCAAATGTTCGGACAACTGCAGTTGCTGGACTCTCCGCGATGGGTTGCGGTCGAACGAGATGCCATTGAATTGACATTCTCCGAACCCATACAGGGAGTGTCGCTACTGGATTTGACTTGGTGATTGAAGCGGTGCGGCACACAACGGCAAAGGGATGTTCCTTTCCCCAGCAGAACTGCTCCCTGCCGACACGTCGGACTGTTCCCTTTGTGGCGCAGTGTTTCTTTGGTGGCACAAGAAGCCGGTGAGCTGAACAACCGTCGGCAATCGTTTATCTGGATACCTAATGGGCGGACGATTCAGCCCGTCCGCCCGTTGATGCGCATTGTTACTGGATCACGTGCAGGAGCGCGCCCGCAGTACTGTAGACAAGGATGGAGTTATTGACATTGTCGGAGATGTACACCCGCCCACGCGCGTTATCGATCGCGATGCCGTAGGTAACGAAATCGAGTTGCGTGAAGAGGGAGGCGGTCAGGCTGGGCGTGAAGACATTGACGCTGCCGTCGAAGTTGCCGATGTAGACGTTCCCGTTGGCGGCGGTAGCTAAGGCGTTGCCGGTATCGCCTGCGTCCACGAAGCCCGGGAGTGCGCCTTCCTGCAATGCCACTTGTGGAGGAGAAAAAATCGTTCCATTTGTATTGGATCCCCAAACCAGCGCTTGAGCCGATACGGTGATGCCATACACCGAGTATAGGTTGATGCTTAAAGGGCCGATAAGATTGGACGGTAGCGCATTGGGGGCGGGGATGGTATACACCGTGATGTTGTTACCGTCGTTCGAGACCCAGATGTTACCCATGCCGTCGATGGCGAGCGCATACGGGCCAACGATGCCGTTGGTGATCGTAGCTTTGGTGTTCTGCTTGCCGTTGGTGTACATCGAGAGGCTGCCCAGTGAGCCTCCGTTACTGTTCTGGAAGTTGGCGGCCCACAGATTGCCGGATGGATCAAACGCCACACCGACAGGGAGGTTGAGGCCTGCGGTGATGGTCGCATTCGACTGCAGGACATAGTTCGAATTAAATTTCAGGATGTTGTTCGCTCCGGTGTTGGCAACCCAGAGATTGCCGGCCGAGTCGACCGCGAGTCCGCGCGGAATACTTAGGCCACTACCGGCGAAGCCGAGGGTGGCGAATCCGAAGGTACAGAACAGGGCGGCGGCGATGCGTGCGATGCTTTTTGCGAATTTCATGGCGGTTCTCCTTCTGCTGCTGCGTATAAGAGTTGTTTCTGAATGCCTTGCTGTTTTCTTTGAGCGACCTTGTGCAATAACTTCACTCAGAAGTGGTAGCTCCCAAGCGACCCTTGAGTGAAACAGTCACAACTATTGAATCGTGTGCAGTAAAACGCCCGCGGTGCTATAGACCGAAATCGTGTTCGCGGCGCCGTTGGAAATGTAGACACGGCCCCGCGCTTTGTCGACGGCGATACCGGCCGGCACAACGCCGAGATTCAGGAACTGCGTCGTGGTGTTTGTCGCTGGGGTGTAGACATTGATGGTGCCATCGGTGTAGGCCATGTACACCACTCCTTTGGCGCCGCCGGCAAGGGCCAGGGTGGTTTTACTCTGAGGCACGACCAGGGAGCTGGCTGTCTGCACTAATTCCGATTCGACGCCAGTCAGTGACGCCTGGGAAAGGCTGCCCCAGGCCAGTGATCCACCTACGATTGCGATGCTGTAAACCGGAGTCCCTGGCGTGAACGTCTGAATCAGCGAGGGTTGCGGGGCATAGGGGAATTTCTCGGCATATGCCGTTACGTTGGTGAATGAGTTGGCTACCCATATGTTTCCGAGTCCATCGATAGCAATTCCTATGGGATTCACGATGCCGTCGGTAATGGTAGCTGCCGTGTTCTGGACGCCGTTGATGTACTGGGTGACCTCGCCGTCAACGGAGTCGAGCACCCAAAGTTTCCCCAAAGGATCAACCGCGATGCCCGTGGGCGCGTTGATGCCCGCGGTGATGGTCGCTTTTGGCTGGAGCACGTAACTGGCATTGAACTTCAGGATATTGTTGGCGCCCTGATTGGCCACCCAGAGATTCCCCATCGAATCGACTTCGACCGCCCCGGGATTATTCAATGCAGTAGCGGCAAAGCCGAGAGATGAGAAGACGACAAGGCAGAGCAGAGTGCAGACGATGCTTTTTGTAGATTTCATATAATTCTCCGTGAGAATGCTTTTCGGATTGGCAGTGATCAAAGTTGCTGCTCACCTCTAAGAGCGACGTTTTGAAGACGATTCCCTCATCAAACGGGTTTTGACCGGAGAGAGAAGCAGTTGGGGGGAGCAATTCGACCCCTTCCAGCTGTTTCGGTTGGTCTAGGAAGGGCCGGAAATTCGGATGCTTTGCATCGAAATTCTGCATTGTACTTTGCTCACCCGCAGGCGCTATTAAAGAGGATACGAACGTGTGTTCCTGAGCCGAAGCGTGCGGCCCTCCGCCACCTTGCAAGGCACGCCCAAGAACAACTGATTCGGAAGGAGTTACATCCGTGGGACCGAGATGTCTCGCATGAAGCGTGTTATCCCTAATAACGGCCTGCCGCCTGCCCAAGGTCTATACGACCCGGCGCAGGAACACGATGCCTGTGGGATCGGGTTTGTCGCGAGCATTAGCGGCGAAAAGAGTCACGACATCATTCGCAAGGGAGTCCAGGTCCTGTTGAATCTGGCGCATCGTGGCGCCTGCGGCTGCGATCCGGAAACGGGCGACGGCGCGGGCGTCCTGATTCAGATTCCGCACAAGTTCTTCGTGCGCGAGTGCGAGAAACTCGGCTTCGCACTGCCTATGGCTGGGACATACGGCGTCGGTATGGTTTTTCTGCCGGTCGAGAAACACCAGCGACTGCAATGCGAAGGGATTCTCGAGCGCATCGTGCGCGAGGAAGGCCTGACTCTGCTGGGATGGCGCGATACGCCGGTCTACGCCTCTGCGATCGGGCGCGTAGCAAGGGCTTCGCAGCCTTACATTCAACAGATTTTTGTGAAGTGCGCCGCTGAAATGGGCGGAGACGCTTTCGAGCGCAAGTTGTATGTCGTGCGCAAGCGCGCAGAAAACGAAGTTCGCGAGTCCGGCATCGAGGATGCCGAAATGTTTTACATTCCGTCACTCTCGTGCCGCACGATCGTCTACAAGGGATTGCTGCTTGCCTCGCAAATCACGAACTTCTATCGCGAACTGTCCGATCCCGATGCAGTCAGCGCGTTGTGCCTGGTGCATCAGCGTTTTTCAACGAACACTTTCCCTAGTTGGCAGCGGGCGCACCCTTACCGCTACGTTGCGCATAACGGTGAGATCAATACTTTACGCGGCAATGTGAACTGGATGCATGCCCGCCAATCGCTGCTGCAGTCGCCGCTTTTCGGCGACGACATAAAGAAGTTACATCCCGTGATCGCTCCCGACGGCAGCGACTCAGCGAACTTCGACAATGCGGTGGAGTTGTTACTGCAGGCCGGACGCAGCCTTCCTCACGTCATGGCGATGCTGATTCCCGAGGCCTGGGCTGGCAATCCGCATATGAATCCAGACAAGCGAGCCTTTTACGAGTACCACGCCTGCCTGATGGAACCTTGGGATGGACCCGCAGCGATCGCATTTACCGACGGACGTGTCATTGGAGCGACGCTCGACCGCAACGGCTTGCGTCCCGGGCGCTACGTGGTAACTCACGATGACCTGGTCGTCATGGCGTCCGAAGCAGGAGTGCTCGACATCGCCCCAGAGCAGGTGAAGAGGAAAGGCCGCTTGCAACCGGGGAAGATGTTCTTAGTGGACACAGTTGAAGGACGCATCGTATCCGACAAGGAGATCAAGCAAAAGCTCGCGTCACGGCACCCCTATGCACAATGGGTGAAAGAGAATCAGATCACGATCGATCAATTGCCTGAGCCGTCGCGCATGCACTTTCCGGATGCTGAAACTCTTCTTCGCCGGCAGCGTGCTTTTGGATACAGCGACGAAGATTTGCGCATGATCCTTGGGCCCATGGCGTCAAAGGGAGAAGAACCAATCGGGTCCATGGGCACGGACACGCCGCTGGCGTGTCTTTCCGACAAACCGCAGTCGTTGTTCAACTACTTCAAACAACTCTTCGCGCAGGTGACCAATCCTCCAATTGATCCCATTCGCGAAGAGATGGTGATGTCGCTGATCAGCTACATCGGAAGCGAGCGGAACATTCTGGAGGAAGCGCCCGAGAACTGTCACATGCTGAAGTTAGCGCATCCGCTGCTCAGCAACCGCGACCTTGAGAAGCTGCGACGCGTCTCGAACCGCGATCTGCTGGCCACCACGCTACCGGCGCTCTTCCGCGCGAATGAAGGCGAGGCGGGACTGAAGCGCGCTCTCGATGAACTGTGCCAGCGGGCTTCTTTCGCGGTGAAAGCCGGGTACTCTCTCCTTATTCTTTCTGATCGAGGCGTCGACAAAGATTACGCACCTATTCCATGCCTGCTGGCGCTGGCCGCCGTGCACAATCTGTTGGTGCGGGAGGAAACACGAACGCAGGTGGCGTTGATCACTGAATCAGGGGAGCCGCGCGAGGTGATGCACTTCGCATTGCTGAGCGGGTACGGCGCCAGTGCGATCAATCCGTATCTGGCACTGGAGAGCGTTGAGCACCTGGCTTGGCAAGGCGAGTTGGGAGATGGCGTCACTTCTGAGGTTGCGGTGCAGCGCTTCATGAAGGCGATCAAGAAGGGCCTGCTGAAGACGTTCTCCAAGATGGGCATCTCGACGCTGCAAAGCTATCAGGGCGCCCAGGTGTTCGAAGCACTTGGACTGAACAAGGAGCTGATCGACACCTATTTTGCCGGCACGGCTTCGCGGCTTGAGGGAATTGGGCTGTCGGTTCTCGCTGCGGAGGCGCTCCTGAAGCATGATTACGCCTTCCGTCCGCTCACTGAGTTCGAGACGGAGCTCGCAGTCGGCGGCAGTTATCACCAGCGCGTGAATGGCGAATATCACTTGCTCAATCCGCAGACCATCAGCAAGCTGCAGCAGGCGGTTCGTGAGGAGAGCTTCAAAACCTTCGAGGAGTACACGACTCTCATCGACAAGCAGAGCGCCAACCTTTGCACTCTGCGAGGATTGATGAAGTTAAAGAAGAGCGACAGCCCGGTTCCAATCGAGGAAGTCGAGCCCGCCAAAGAGATCGTGAAGCGCTTCACCACCGGCGCGATGTCGTTTGGTTCGATTAGTAAAGAAGCACACGAAACGCTGGCCATTGCGATGAATCGCATCGGCGGCAAGTCGAACACAGGCGAGGGCGGAGAAGACGAAGAGCGTTTCAAGCCCGATGCCAGTGGCGAGCTGCGCCGCAGCGCGGTGAAGCAGGTGGCCTCTGCCCGCTTCGGAGTGACGGCGCACTACCTGGTCAATGCGGATGAATTGCAGATCAAGATGGCCCAAGGCGCCAAGCCCGGCGAAGGCGGGCAACTTCCGGGTCACAAAGTCGACGACGTGATCGCGCGCCTGCGGCATTCGATTCCCGGCGTTGGCTTGATTTCTCCCCCGCCGCATCACGACATCTATTCAATCGAGGATCTCGCTCAGCTGATCTACGACTTGAAGAACGTCAATCCTCAGGCTCGCATTGCGGTGAAGCTCGTGGCGGAAGTCGGTGTAGGGACGGTGGCTGCGGGCGTTGCGAAAGCGCATGCAGACGTGGTGCTGATCAGCGGAGATACCGGCGGCACAGGCGCGTCGCCCTTGAGTTCCATCAAGCACGCAGGAATTCCATGGGAACTAGGACTTGCTGAAACGCAGCAGGTGCTTTTGTTGAATGACTTGCGCAGTCGCATTCGTGTGCAAACCGATGGCAAACTTCAAACCGGCCGTGACGTGATCATCGCCGCACTGTTGGGCGCGGAAGAATTCGGGTTCGCTACGACGCCGTTGATCGCCATGGGCTGCATCATGATGCGCAAGTGCCATCTCAACACTTGTTCCGTGGGCATCGCTACGCAAGACCCGGTATTGCGCAAGCAGTTCAAAGGACAGCCCGAGCACGTCATCAATTTCTTTTTCTTCCTCGCCGAGCAGGTTCGGCAATACATGGCAGAGCTCGGCTTTCGCACTGTGGACGAAATGGTGGGCCGCGTGGACATGCTCGACCTGGAGCCAGCCGTCGATCACTGGAAGGCCCGCGGGTTGGACTTTTCGTCGATTCTCTACAATCCACCCGTGCCGTCGCGTGTCGCCCGCCGCTGCATCCAATCGCAGGATCACGGACTCAACGGTGCGCTTGATCATCAACTGGTCGAGCACTCGCTTGATGCTTTACTGAGTCTCAGCCCTCTTGAAATCAATCTGCCGGTGCGCAATATCCATCGCTCGGTCGGAACCATGTTGAGCGGAGAGGTGGCACGCCGCTACGGCTCGAGCGGATTGCCAGACGAGACGCTCAGGATTCACTTGAACGGCTCGGCCGGACAAAGCCTGGGAGCGTTTCTGGCCAAAGGGATCACGATCACGCTCGAGGGCGAAGCCAACGACTACGTGGGAAAAGGTCTGTCGGGCGGCCGCGTCGTCGTCTTTCCGCCGCGCGGCTCCGGCTTTGCGCCAGAAGAGAACATCATCATCGGAAACGTTGCTCTCTACGGCGCTACCAGCGGGGAGGCATACTTCAACGGAGTTGCTGGGGAACGCTTCGCCGTGCGCAATTCTGGAGCAAGCGCTGTCGTCGAGGGCGTCGGCGATCACGGCTGCGAATACATGACGAACGGATTGGTGCTGGTACTCGGCGCGTGTGGCCGGAATTTCGCGGCTGGCATGAGCGGCGGCATCGCGTATGTTTTCGATGAGCAAGGAGACTTCGCCGAGAAGCGCTGCAACCTGGATTCGGTGGATCTTGAACCGCTGCTGGAATCGGAAGACGTGCAGCTCGTCAGAGAGATGATCACGCGCCACACGGAATTGACGGACAGCCCCCGCGCGAAATGGATTCTCGACAACTGGCACGAGGCCGTCTCGCACTTTATCAAAGTTTTCCCGCACGAGTTCAAGCGTGTGCTGGGCATCGGACGCAGCCACAAGGCTTACGTCCCGGATCAGCCTGTGTCTGTTCTGGAGCCCGCCGGGCAGGTGCAACATGGGTAAGACCACCGGCTTTATGGACTATTCGCGGGAGCTTGCACCGCGCCGACCGGTCGCTGAGCGCGTGAACGACTGGTTCGAGATCTATCAGGATTTTCCGGAAGATAAACTCCGGGAACAAGGCGCGCGCTGCATGGATTGTGGCGTGCCATTCTGTCAGACGGGATGTCCCGTAAGCAACCTCATCCCTGATTGGAACGATCTGGTCTACCGCGGGCGCTGGAAGGACGCCGTCCGTCAACTGCACGCTACAAATAATTTCCCGGAATTTACTGGACGGATTTGCCCAGCACCGTGCGAGGCGTCGTGCGTGCTCGGCATCAACCAGCCTCCGGTGACAATCAAGCAAAACGAAAAGAATATTGTGGAGCGCGGATTTCTTGAAGGATGGATCCGTCCCGAGCCATCGAAAATCCGGAGCGGGAAGAAAGTCGCAATCGTCGGGTCTGGGCCAGCTGGCCTCGCTGCCGCGCAGCAGTTGTGCCGCGCTGGTCACTCAGTCGTCGTGTACGAAAAGTCCGATCGTTTCGGTGGATTGCTGCGCTACGGCATTCCGGAATTCAAGCTCGAGAAACACATTATTGATCGTCGCCTCGATCAGATGTCCGCGGAGGGGGTGAAGTTCGTTCCCAACGCGGAGGTCGGGACGAAGATCCCTGTGGAGGATCTGCGACGTGAGTTTGATGCCATCGTGTTGGCGGGCGGCTCGGAGCACCCGCGTGATCTGAAAGTGCCTGGACGCGAGCTAACGGGAATTCACTACGCGATGGAATTCCTACCGCAACAGAACAAGCGCTGCCATGGCGATACGATCGATCCGACGGTTGAGATCCTTGCGACCGGCAAGCGCGTGGTCATCATCGGAGGCGGAGACACGGGGGCTGATTGCTTGGGCACTTGCCATCGACAGAAGCCTCTTTCCGTCCACCAGTTCGAAATCATGCCGAAGCCGCCTGACGAGCGCTCTCCCCTGACACCCTGGCCGCTATGGCCGATGCAACTTCGCACTGAGGCCGCTCATGAAGAAGGTGGCGTACGTGACTGGAGCATCGCGACTACAAAATTCACAGGTGACCGTGGTAGTGTCCAGCAGCTTCATGCCATACGCGTCGGCCCTGCTCCAAAGTTCGAGTCGATTCCCGGCAGCGAGTTCACCATGGATGCCGATCTCGTCTTGATCGCGATGGGCTTTCTCGGACCAGTGCGCAACGGAATGATCGAGCAACTGGGAGTGCAGCTCGACAACCGCGGCAACGTGGCGACGGACCAAAACTACATGTCGTCGGTTCCCGGAGTCTTCGCTGCCGGCGACATGCGGCGCGGACAATCGCTTGTCGTGTGGGCCATCTCCGAAGGCCGGAAGGCGGCGGCGGGCGTGAACTCCTATCTGGCAACGGCACCTGTCACCAAGCGAGTTGGACAAGAAGTAGCCTAGGGAGAGGTTTCATCGGCATTAATCGCGTCTAAGCTGACGCTGACCGTGCCACCTTCCTGAAGATGCACCGACTCTCCGCGATTCTCAAACTGCTGCAGAAACTCGGGATCGGTCAGCGAGCCGCGTTCGATCCCCTCGAGCGCGAGGACTTTGTAATCTCCCGGTACGATGCCTTTGATCGTGAATCGTCCAGACTGGTCAGTGGACGACCTCCTGTAGAAACGCATTTGTCCACCACGTCCGCCCTGCGGAATCAGCACAACTAAAGCACCTGATACAGGCATTTGATCGTTCGAAACCGTGCCGGTCAGTTGTGCTGGATTCGGGCTGAGCGTCAGGTCGAGCATGGGCGGAGACTGATTGTGGGCAACAGTTACGCCGCTTTCGAGGACGTCAACTGCGCCGGTTGATTTCAGGTAGTACCCCGGCGGGAGAGACGAAAAGTTCAGTGAGTAGGTGGCCTCTGGAACGCCGGTGAACGTGAAAGTTCCATCGGGCTTTACGGAAACGCCGTCGACGTCGGGCATGAGAGCGGTCACCGATGCGTTTCCTTCGGCCTCAAGGGTGACAGTCATGCGAGTTAGGTCGAGGTTTGCTTTTTCGTCGAAGTGAATACGTCCGCTGACTTGAACGCCCGGACCGATCATCACGTCCGCTTTACTTAGGTTGCTATCACCCACTTGGACCGCCTTTTGCCCCCACAGCATCTTGCTGGTCTTGGTCTGCGGCTCGACCCTGGCAACGAGAACATAAGCTCCCGACGGCACACTCTGCAGTTCGAAATTGCCTTTGGCATCCGTGGTGGTTTCACGCTGGAAGGAACTTGCATCATTATTAATGAGGGTTACGCTGGCACCGGGAGATGTGGTCGCTGCACTTCTGACCAAGACTCTTCCTGCAACGGCAACCGCATGGACGGGCGTCATTGTTAGGTCCAGGCCCGCGAGATCCTGTCCGGGTCGAACGGTTAGAGGAGCCGCATTGGTAACATCTGCGCTGTTCGGATAATAAATTGGAGCAAACGCCTCTTTTGCGGCGGCGGCGCCTCCGGATGATGAGTTGGGCGGGATGGCGCGAAGGTAGTATCGCCCCGGAGCTACGCCGGCAATGTGGTATTCTCCCGCGGCGTTCGTAAGGGAAGGCGCGCCGACTCCGTGCAGTTCTTTCGTCGCGCCATCCTGGAAGTACTTCACAATCTCAAAAGAAACGCCGGATATCGGCTTGCCGTCGCCGTTCTTCGCGTGCCCTGAGATGTTTGCGCCAGGGATCAACTCAATGACAAGATCGCTTAGATGCTGGTCCGGCGCGACTGTGAACATTCTTCCATTGGACCCAGATCCCGTGACTCTTTGTCCGACATAACCCTCGTGCATCGCGTAGAGGGCGTAACGGCCGGGAGACATCGCATCCAAGATGAAATGCCCTTCGGCATCGGTAGTAGCGGAGCCGCTATGCGGAGAAGATTGACCCGGCGCGAAGCTGCGTGCGTGGACTTCGATTGCCCTTAGAGGTTGGCGGGTAACTGAATTCACGACGGTCCCGGCAATCACCGCAGTGGCTGGCGGGATTTGGGCATTCTGAGCAGTCGCGACCGCCGCAAAAACGGCCACGCATCCCAGGACGTGGACCGCGAATTTTGCCACCCCAAGTTTCACAACTCACCAAGACCGTAGTTTATATCCAGAAGGCGGTTCGGGTTTTGACGCAATGCTCGTGCGGTTGCAAAATCCTGCAACCTCGCGATTTCTCGATATGTAGTAGACTGTCGTCCCCCGAAGAAGCGGCTCCTGCCGCGCGTAGGTTCTCATGTCAAAACCCCTTGCCAAGAAAGTGCTCCTGATCGGCTGGGATGCTGCCGACTGGAAAGTGATCAACCCTCTGCTCGATCAAGGCTTGATGCCGACCCTCGAGGACTTTGTAAACCACGGCGTCATGGGAAATGTGGCGACACTGCGTCCAATTCTCTCGCCGATGTTGTGGAACTCGATTGCTACCGGGAAGCGCGCCGACAAACACGGCATCCTTGGATTCATGGAGCCTGATCCACAGACGGGCGGCGTCCGCCCGGTCACGAGCACCTCACGCAAGGTGAGAGCGTTGTGGAACATTCTCTCCGCACGTGGACACAAGGCGCATGTGCTCGGGTGGTTTGCGGGACATCCGGCAGAACCGATCAACGGGATTTCCGTTTCAGATTTATTTCCATATGCCGTTGGACCGCTGGAAAAAGAGTGGCCACTCCCTCCAGGGGCAGTTCATCCGGAGAGCATGCGCGATACATTTGCGAAGTTGCGCATGCATCCCGCAGAAGTGAGCGAGGCGGCAATTCTGCCGTGGATTCCGCGCGCCGCCGAGATTGATCAGGAAAAAGATAAAGGCTTGCAGTCGTTCGCCAAGATTCTTTCCGAGAACTGCTCGATTCACAATGCAGCGACGTGGATTTTGCAGAATCAGGAGTGGGATTTCCTCGCCGTCTACTACAACGGCATCGACCACTTTTGTCACGGATTCATGCACTTTCATCCACCACAAATGGCCGGAATTCCCGATGACAGATTTGAGATCTACAAAGACGTCGTGAACGGAGCCTATCGTTTCCACGACATGATGCTGGAGACCCTGCTGCAACTTGCCGGGCCCGACGTGACGGTAATCCTGGTCTCAGATCATGGATTCCACTCGGACCATCTGCGTCCGATGGGAATTCCCAACGAGCCCGCGGGGCCAGCGATTCAGCACCGGCCGTTTGGAATTTTCTGCATGAAGGGCGAGCACATCAAGCAGGATGAGCGCATATATGGCGCGACTCTGTTGGATGTGGCTCCAACCGTCCTCACGCTGTTCGGATTGCCGGTTGGCGAAGATATGGACGGCAGAGTGCTCGTACAGGCATTCGAAAACACTCCCGAGATTACGCGCATCCCAAGTTGGGAGAATGAGCCGGGAGATTTTGGAATGCATCCCGCCGACTTGCGGATGGATCCAGCCGCTGCGCAGGCTGTTCTGCAGCAGTTTGTGGCTCTTGGGTACATCCAGGAGCCGAGCGAGGATCAAGCAAAGGCAGTCGAAATCGCAGTGCGAGAGCAGCATTACAACCTGGCAGGAATGTATTTGGATTCGCGGCGCCCGCACGAAGCGCTGCCGCTCCTTGAAGAACTGTGGAAGAAATGGCCAGATCAGGCGCGCTTCGCGCAACAACTAGCGCAGTGTTATCTGGCGCTGCG
The DNA here is from genome assembly GCA_963786095.1 of uncultured Acidobacteriaceae bacterium. Taxonomy (GTDB): domain Bacteria; phylum Acidobacteriota; class Terriglobia; order Terriglobales; family Acidobacteriaceae; genus Sulfotelmatobacter. The sequence continues at coordinate 29,846 of CAWAXV010000024.1, forward strand.
CCGGCGAACGGAGGCGAAAGCGATTCTGCAGGACCTGATCGACAATCCACCGAAACCAGAGCCGCGGAAGAAAAAAGGTGAAGTCGCCGCAGCGGCCGAGCAACCCGCGGATGTCGCAACTGAGCCGATCAAACCGGATGGGCCGCCGCCCCCGCGTCCGTGGGCCGATCTGTTAATGGGAATCATTCAGTTTGAAGAAGGAGACATGGATGCGGCGCTTGCGAGTCTGTTGAAGGCGGAAAGCTTCGATCCACGGTTACCCGATTTGCATTTGCGCATCGGAGAGGTATACCTGCGGCAGAGACGAAGTGATGATGCCGAGCGTGCATTCCAGCGTGCCCTCGAAATTGACGGTGACAGTCCGGCGGCGCATCTTGGCCTGGCGATGGTTCACTTGCGCAAGCGGCGAAATGAAGAAGCTGCCGAGCAGGCGTTGCAGGCTGTGGGCTTGCAGCATTTCCTTCCCATGGGACATTTTTATTTAGGAGTCGCACTCGCGAGGCTGGGACATCGCGAGCGTTCGGCGCTGGCATTTGAAACGTCTCTCACTATGTTGCCCGGGTTGCTCGCCGCACACCGCTGGCTTGCTGCGCTGTATCAACAGGCGGGAGGCAATCCGGAAAAAGCGGCGCGGCATCGAGAGATTTATTTGCAGATGCGGCGACGGCGCGAGGTGAAAGCCCAGGCCTGACAGCACGCGGCAGTATTCAACATCTTGCATCTCGACTTCCCGCATCGCACCCTCGCCTTCCCCGAGCGTTGGCAACGCTCTCTCTCGGTCGCACAGTCTAGTAAACTAATGATGTGGGAACACGTGGGGAGAAAGAACAATCTCAGTCCAATGGTGCGGGCGCACGTGGAAGGCCAACCCGCAGCAGCGGCAACGGCACACACCATGCGCAAGCGCCGATTGAAACGAAGTCCATTCAGGTTGAACCGCCCGCTCGCGTGGCCGCAGGGCTGAAGTCCGTTCTCAAGGCCGCCGAATTCACACTCAAAGAACCGGGCATAGTGAGGGGCATCAGTGCCCTCGCTCATCTCAACCAATTTGACGGAATCGATTGTCCGGGATGTGCGTGGCCTGATCCGGATCAGGATCGCGCGCTCAACGAATACTGTGAAAACGGAGCCAAGGCGATTGCTGAAGAGGCAACGACGAAGCGATGTGGGCCTGATTTCTTCAGTGCGTGGACGGTGGCGCAACTTTCTCAGCAATCGGACTACTGGCTGGGGCACCAGGGCCGATTGACGCATCCCATGGTCCTTCATCGCGACAGCGATCGCTACCTTCCGATTTCCTGGGAGGACGCGTTTCAAATGATCGCTGGCGAACTGAACAGCTTAGCCAGCCCGGATCAGGCGATCTTTTACACCTCGGGACGCACCAGCAACGAGGCGGCATTTCTCTATCAACTATTTGTGCGCCAGTTCGGCACGAACAACCTGCCGGATTGTTCGAATATGTGCCACGAATCGTCTGGGCTGGCGTTGAAAGAAGTGATCGGCGTCGGCAAAGGGACGGTCAAGCTGCACGATTTCGACCTCGCCGATAGCATCCTTGTTATTGGCCAAAATCCAGGCACGAATCATCCCCGCATGCTGGCGACTCTGCAGCGGGCGGCGCGGCGCGGGGCCACCATCGTCAGCGTGAATCCTCTCACGGAAACAGGATTGACGCGCTTCAAGCATCCTCAAGATGTATTGCACTTGCTTGGGCCCGGGACGAAGATCGCCAAGCACTTCGTTCAAGTCCGATTAAGCGGAGATCTCGCGTTTTTCAAGGGTCTGTGCAAGGAAACTCTGGAGGCAGAAGCGAGGCGGCCCGGAAAAGTGATTCGTCGGGAGTTCATCGAACAAAAGACATCGGGATTCGAGGATTTCCGTACGGCGATTTCTGCTGCTTCATGGGACGAGATTGTCGAGCAGAGTGGCATTTCGCGGGCTCAGATTCAGGAGATCGCGGAAATTGTAATGCGATCAAAGGCGATGATCGCCTGCTGGGCGATGGGCCTGACGCAGCAGCGGCATGCCGTCAATACAATTCAGGAGATTGTGAATCTGATGTTGTTGGGTGGCCACATCGGGCGGCCCGGCGCTGGGGTGTGTCCGGTGCGGGGCCACTCCAACGTTCAAGGCGACCGCACCATGGGTATTTGGGAGCGGATGCCGGAGAGCTTTCTCGACAAGCTTCGCGACAATTTTGAGTTTGCGCCGCCTCGCAAGCACGGCTGGGATGTGGTCGATTCGATCAAGGCCATGCATCGAGGCGAGGCGAAGGTGTTCTTTGCCCTGGGTGGAAATTTCCTCTCGGCCGCGCCTGACACGGAATTTACCGCGGAGGCATTGTGTCGTTGCAATCTAACTGTCCACGTTTCGACCAAGCTAAATCGGGCCCATGTGATCACAGGTAAGCAAGCGCTAATCCTGCCCTGTCTCGGCCGCACCGATCGCGATATGCAGGCGAGCGGCGAGCAGACTGTCAGCGTCGAGAATTCAATGGGTATCGTGCACACTTCGCGCGGAAATCTGGAGCCACCTTCAGGCCATCTTTTAAGCGAACCGGCCATCGTCACGCGGCTGGCTCTTGCGACGCTCGGAACCCGAACAAAAGTGGATTGGAAGCACCTGGTCGAGGACTACGACCGCGTTCGGGAACTTATCGCCCGCGTCGTGCCGGGCTGCGAAGACATGAATCGGCGCGTTCGACAAAAAGGTGGCTTCTATCTACCGAATGCAGCGCGCGACAATGAATACAGAACCAAGACGGGCAAAGCCAACTTTGTAGTGTCGAAGATCGAACCAATCGTGCTCGAGCCAGGACAGTTTGTGCTGATGACCCTCCGCAGTCATGATCAGTACAACACCACGATTTATGGGCTAGATGATCGATATCGAGGCATCTTTCGTGGCCGCCGTGTCGTGTTGATCAATCCTGACGATATGAAAGAATATGGCTGGAACGCCGGAGACCGATTGGATATCACCAGTCATTTCTGCAACAACGGCCAGGAAGAATTGCGGATCGCTCCGCGTTTCGTAGCAGTACCTTATGAGATTCCCCGGCGCTGCGCGGCGACGTATTTTCCGGAAGCAAATGTTCTCGTACCGATCGAGAGCGTCGCATTGCGCAGCAACACGCCGACATCAAAGGCAATTGTGGTAAGCTTTGCACCCTCTAAATATGAGGACGATACGGCACTCGGCCAAGAAAGAGCCGCCCTCGTCTGAACCAGTCCCGCCTCTTCTCCCCATCCCGCCAAACCGTCAATCGAGCTTTGTTCGTGATTCGTAACGCAAAACGGTCTAGTGTTTGATTTATTCCCGATTCGGGCAAAATGGCCTCAACACTGAGGGGGATCGGTGTGAGCCCGGACGACTGCCCGAATTGCGGGGGCACAGGATATGTTGCGAAACCGGTGGACTTGAACGGTAAGTCCGAAGGTGTCGCATTTATCCGATTAAAATGTCCCGCCTGCGGAGGCACTGGCCGGAAGCGCACAATCCCACCTACGACCGCTGGCTGACCGCACGGCCTGCGGTGCTTGCGAAACGTACGGGTTCCGGGCCGTCATACTTCCCGTCCTACGGTTGACGGTCCGGGCCGCACGTCTTGGTTCATGCCGTTTCATGCCTTCCGCTATCGCCAGTCTGAAATTGTTTTGACATGGATGTTTTGACCGGATTGCTTTGACCTGGTTTGCTTTTGATCCGGTTTGCTTTGACCCGGGAAGGCTCCCAGCTAGGCGATTCCGGCAGCCTTCACGCGGCTTCGGCGAGCGACGGACGCGGTCTCAACTCGGTTACGTCCATTTTCTTTAGCGCGGTAGAGAGCTTTATCCGCGGCTTGCTGAACACGATCGGGATAGGAATTTCCCTTCGTCGAGGTCGCCACCCCGATGCTGACCGTTACGGAGAGCGCTGCCGCGGTTTTCTCCTGAGCGAGCTGACGTATCGCGTGGCCCTTGCGCGTCCGGCCACGAGGAATGCGCTCATTGCGCCGGTCCGGTCCCCGCGGCACCTGGCGTCGATCACCGCTTCGCATGCGGAATTCCGACGCCTCGATCGTCATTCGGAGTTGCTCGAGATGATTCACCACTTCCGCCGTGGTTTTGCCCGGAAAGAGGATCGAGAATTCCTCACCGCCGCATCGGTAAGCCTGCCCTCCCCCGGTCACTCGCGCCAGGTTTGATGCCACCAATCGCAACACCTGGTCGCCGGTCTCGTGGCCATATGTGTCGTTGAATCGTTTGAAGTGATCAATGTCCACGACCGCAATCGAATAAGGCGCCTGCAGTCGCAGCAGAGCATCGTTAAAGGCGCGACGCGAGGGGAGCGTGGTGAGTTCATCGTGATAAGCGAGCAGGTAAGAGTTCTCGATGATGGAGACCGCCAGGATGCAAGCCGCGGTGGCAAAGTACACGGTCGAAACGCGCGCCGTGCCTGCAAATCGTAGGGCCAGGAAAAAAGCTGCGAGCGACCAGAGCAGAGAGCTGTCGGCTGGTTTGCGCGTAACAACTGACCGGACCAGCAAGAAGATGCCTGCGCCTACGAATGTGAGCAACGCGTAGCCCGGCAGTGAAATCGTCGACAAATCGTGATGCGCGCGGGAAAGCAGCGGCGCGGATGATTCTGCCGCACGACACAGCACGGCTACGATCACGCATTGCCCGAAGAGGCACAGACCAACGGGGGCCGTGCTCGCGATAGTAAAGCCGCGCTCGTGCATAAGCGCTATCAAAATGAAGTTCAGAGGCAGCAGCACTGCTACGGCATGAAGGGCCGTCCAACCGGGCGTCCCAGGCGATGCATAGCCAGATCCTGAGAGACTCACTGACTGTTCGGCGAGGAACACAACTAGCAGAGCAAAAAAGGTGCGGCTGGAGTGAAATCTCCACGCCAAAAGCATTCCTCCAATCAGCGCGCAGTAGTAAAGGAAGCTAAGCGCCTGTAACGGCAAGGTCAGCCAGCCGGTGTACATGAGGACGACGACACACGCAAGCACGAGCCCACCGGGCACGGCCACGGCTTTCAGTGTCGTCCTGTTCCATACGTGCAAGGCTTTCCCCCAATTTGAGAATCGTTCATAAATTATCTCCGCTCAATGACAAGGCAGGAATTGCCCGCTAAGGTTCACGGTCGGCCTCTCATGGTAGAGGCGTCCTTTCTCCTTATTTGAAACCAGGCACCATTTCTGCACCTATAGACCTTCGGGTGGGCATGGTTTTGGCTGCAGTTGAGCGGTTTCTGACTAGACTGAGCTGTTGGATTAAGGACGGTTCACTTATGCGAATTCTTATTGCGGAAGATGATGAAGCGTTGGCTAAATTCGTTCGCCAGGGCCTTGAGGGTGAACATTACTCTGTGGATGTTTTCGCGGACGGTGAGCAGGCGCGAAATGCCGCTGGCGAGTCCGAATACGATGTAGTGATTCTTGACCTGAACTTGCCCAAGCTGGATGGTATCAGCGTTCTTCGCCACCTTCGCCTGAAGAAACCAAGCCTTCCAGTGCTGGTGCTGACCCAGCGCACACGCGTCGAAGACCGGGTCCAGTGCCTGGACACCGGCGCCGATGACTTACCGCGGAATCCACCGTCCACTTGGCGCGAATTTTCATGAGCGAGACCGGCGCTCAGCCGGAGGAAGTGACGGCTGAACATCGCGCAGCGGCAATCGAACTGCTCCGCCAGGTCGCGGGCCTGGTTACTACGTCGTTGAAAGCGCGCTGGGGAGAAGTTCTGTTACGCCTTGAGCCCGTTGCCGGATCTCCATCGTGGCCCGCCTCATCGACTGCGTGGCTGCGCGCCGGAGAGGATCCCGCTACCGCCTCGCTCGTGGAGATTCATCTTAGCGCGGCGCTGATGGCAGCATTGCGCACAGAAAATACCATCGAGAAGACTGAGGTTGCGAAGCCAGTGGCCAGCGCCGCTCCCCCGGTGCCCAGGGCGGAAGACGGCGGGCTCAAACTCGATTTGTTGATGGATGTGGAACTCCCGGTTACCCTTCGCTTCGGCAGCCGCACGCTGCTGCTGCGCGAAGTCCTCGATTTGAATCCCGGAGCGGTTATCGAGCTCGACCGCCAGGTGCAGGAACCGGTGGATGTGCTGCTCGACGGCCGCCTGCTGGCGCGAGGTGAAGTCGTCGTCATGAACGGGAACTACGGATTGCGAGTGACGGAAGTAGCGCCCGCGCCCATTTCGTAAGAACGAACAATTATGGGAACAGCAAGCATCCACTTCGAGTCCTTGAGCCGTCGCTGGCTCGCGCTTTTTCAGCAACTCGTTCCACAATACGGGCGCCGCGAGTGCATTCATGGGCCGAGGGCATGGCGGCGTCTGCGCCGCAGACCTTCCGGGTCTGTGTTTCAGGGCTGCTGGTACTGTACCGATCACTGCCTCGAACGCGCCCTCACCGACGCAACCCGGCGTCTCCGCTCCGTCTCGAGGCGCGCACCTGCTCCCCATCGCATTCCGCTTGGATTGCTGCTGCTCTCCCGCCAGCAACTTACGGTAGAACAGTTACGGGTATCGCTTGAAGCGCAACGCGCCGCAGGCCACGGCAGAATTGGAGAATGGTTTCAGACCCTCGGTTTCGTCAGCGAGCAACAGGTGACGGCAGCCTTGGCAAGGCAGTGGTCCTGTCCCGTTCTGCGGCCGAATTCTATAGCCCTCGGATGCGAACACACCGCCGAGATTCCGATTACGTTGCTGGAATCGTGCGTCATGATCCCCCTCAACGATGTCGATTCGACCGCCACCCTGCACATCGCTTTTGGCGACAGCATCGACTACAGCGCCCTTTACGCCATCGAGCGAATGCTCGGATGCCACACCGATGCCTGCCTGGCCGCTCCCAGCCTCGTGCACAAGAGTCTTCAAGTCTGACGGAGCGTCGCGGGGAATGCGAGATGGTGTTTGACAGTGTGGCCGATGCGGCGGAGTTTGCCCGCATTATCCGAAGCTATTGCGTTCGGGTGTCGGCCTCCGAAATCCGCATGGCATCCTGTGGCGCTCACGTTTGGGCGCGCCTGGTCCGCCCCTCCGGTCCTCCCTTGGACTTGCTGCTGCGCTCTTCTTTCGACGCTTCTGTCTTTCCAGTGCGACCGGGGATCCCGGCGGCTGTTCCTGCGATCTAAAGTCCGCCGGCTATTCCGCCGATAACAACGATGGGCGCAGTGGACCCCGGCTGCCGGTCCGACTCTGCCCGGAGGATGGCCGGACATGGACAACATACGCGCTCTGATCGTGGACGACTCCTCAGTGATGCGGAAGATCGTGGAGCGATCTCTGCGCCAGGCGGGGTTGGACATTGTCGAGGTGTGCGAAGCCGGCAACGGCGTCGAAGCGCTCGCCATCTTGCAGCAACAAAAAGTCGATCTGATCCTCTGCGACATCAACATGCCGGTGATGGGTGGCCTGGAATTCGTGAAGCAGCTCCCCGGCATGGCGAATGCGAAGGGTGTTCCGGTAGTGATGATTACGACTGAGGGTAATGAAGCAAACGTCGTGCAGGCACTCTCGGCGGGAGCCCGAGGTTACATTCGCAAGCCTTTTACGCCAGGCCAGGTGAAAGAACATGTGCTGCCGGTTCTGGCGGGGAAGCTATGAATGCTTCCGGCCCAGCGTTAGCATCTGAGGCGGGACGCGAAAACTGGCTCCCGATCCTCGAACTGGCGGTGCAGGAAGTCTTTGAACTCATTCTGGCCTGTTGCGTTGAAGTTCCACCGGCGCCTTGCCGAGAAGACGGTCTCGATCTTACTGCGATAGTAGGCCTCGCTGGGCCGTTGGCTGGCATTCTGACGGTGCGCTGCAGCGCAAAGGCTGCGAAGCACATGGCCGCGCGGATGCTCGGGATCGACATGAATCAGGCCGGACCGGAAACATGGGATGCCGTGGGAGAGATCTGCAACATGGTCGCTGGTGGATTCAAGAACAAGATCAATGTATTGGGAGATAGCTGCTCGCTCTCCTTGCCGACGGTCATCACTGGAGCAGAGTGCCATTTACAATCTCTCGCCAACATTCAAGCGTTACGCACAGCCCGTTCTCGGCTCCTGGCGCTTGGCTCTTGACTTTGCTCTTGTCAGCCCTATCCCATCGTCAGTACGACGCGGAATCTGGCCTTGCCGCTGATCATTTGTTGGTAGGCATCCGCAGCCTTCTCCAGCGGATAGCGCTCGATCATCGGACGCACGCCGGTGAGAGAGCTGAATTGTAATGTGTCTTCGGAATCCCTCGCGGTGCCAGACGCCCATCCTTTAATCGACTTCTTGCCGCCAATCAGCTGCAGAGGGGTCACAGTCAGCGACTCGAAGCCGGCTCCCACGATCATCAACGTGCCATTGCCGCCCAGCCCATCCACCAGCGCGGACATCGATTTGGAATCGGGAGCCGTCGCCAGGATCACGCGCGCGCCTCCCAGCTTTTGCAACGCTTCGGCGGGCGCGCCCATGTTCGTATCGACATACTCGTGGGCGCCGAGTTTCTTCGCCAGGGGCTGCTTGTCGGCGCCGCGTCCGATGGCGACCGTGCGAAATCCCATCTGGCGAGCGTACTGAATTCCCAGATGCCCCAAGCCGCCGATGCCTTGCACGGCGACCAGATCCCCGCCTCGCGCTCCAGAATTTCGCAGCGCGTTGTACACGGTGATACCCGCACAGAGCAGGGGCGCCGCTTCGTCCGCGTGCAAACCATCGGGCATGGCCGCGACTGCCTCCGCCGCAACCACCATGTATTCGGCGTAGCCACCGTCAAAATGGATGGCCGTAATCTTCTCGTTCTGACATAAGACGAAATCGCCGCGGCGGCAGGGTTCGCACTCGAAGCAGTTGCCACCATGCCAGCCGACGCCCACCCGCTGCCCCGGCTTCCACAGCGTTACCTCGGCGCCGATCGCATCAATGCGCCCCGAGACTTCGTGACCAGGAATGCGTGGATACTGAATGCCCGGCCATTGTCCTTCTTTCACCAGCGCGTCGCTGTGGCAGATGCCGCAGGCTTCTACCTTGATGCGAACCTGATCCCGTCCGGGCTCGGGAATGGGGCGCTCGACGACTTCGAAATTTCCGCCGGGGTTGCTGATCTGAACGGCTTTCATAGGAGACCCTTTCGATTAGGACTACGAGGAATACATTGCAGTAACCGCAAGCGCTATAGATCAAAACCGATGCGGCAGAGATGCAGAAAAAGATATGCAGAAAGAACGTTGCGCAATTACCCGGCCCGTTGGATGGCCTCTCCGATTCGCGCCAGCGCCGTCTCTTTCCCCAGCACTTCCAGCGTCTCAAATAACGGCGGGGCATTTTTCCGTCCGCAGACGGCGACGCGAATCGGCTGGAACATCTGTCCGGCTTTGATCCCGAGTTCCTGTGCAGCCGTGCGTAGCGCCTGGTCCAGCGGATCGTGCTTGAACTCTACATTCGCTAACACTTCCTTCGCCCGCTGCAGAACCTTCAGAGCCATCGTGGCATCTCCCTTTTGCGGTATGAGTTCGGCCGGATCATACGGCGGCAGTTGCTCAACGAAAAAGAAGTCGGCAGCGGTAAGCACGTCCCGCAGCAACTTGATGCGCTCACGAATGAGTGGCGTCACCTGCAGCATCTTCTCCGGCCTAACTCTCAATCCAGCCTCCTGCACGATCGGCAATAAACGCTGGCTCAGGTCCTCAATGGCGAGCCCGCGAATATGTTCGGCGTTCAGCCACACCGCCTTCGGATCGAACGTCTCCTCCGGAGTCGTGGCCGGCTCTTTGAAATTCACCACGGCATTCGCGCGGTTGATTCCTTCGAGCGAGAACGCGTCAATTAGGTCTTGCCGGCTCATCTGCTCGCGATCATTCTTGGGTGACCAGCCGAGCAGGCACAGAAAATTGATGAATGCCTCCGGTAGAAATCCCGCATCGCGATATGTGGTCACACTCACGACTGGACCGTGGCGGCGCTTCGACAGCTTGGTTCCATCGGGCGCCACCAGCAACGGAAGATGCGCAAACTGTGGCGGCGTGAAGCCGGCCGCTTCGAAAATCAGCACGTGCTTGTAGGTGTTTGAAAGATGATCCTGCCCGCGAATGATGTGGCTGATACGCAGATCGGCGTCGTCCGCGCATGAGGCCAGGTGATACGTCGGCATGCCGTCGGAGCGCAGCAGAGCAAAGTCCTCGATGTCGGCGCCGGCCTTCATTTGCTCGCCGTAAACGGCGTCGTGAAAGCGCACGAGGTTGCCGCCCTCGCGCGGCACGCGAAAGCGCAGTGCAAATGGCTCTCCGGCAGCCGCCCGGCGATCGCTCTCTTCGCGCGAAAGTTCCCGCATTCCGGGATTGAAAAGCCAGGTCCCCTGCGCGCCAGATCTCTCACTGTCGCCGGTGTGCGCCGGAGTGAAATCGCGATAAGCGAGCCCCTTTTGAAAAATTGCCTCCGCCATCTCGCGGTGAAGCGCTCCGCGATCGGACTGCTTGTACTCCTCGTCCCAGCTCGAGTCCCAGCCACTTGAGTCCCTCGAAGATCGAGTTAACCGAGGCGTCGGTGTTTCGCTCGACGTCGGTGTCGTCGAGCCGCAGGATCATCGTTCCGCCGGTCCGGCGGGCATAGAGCCAGTTGAAGATGAACGTGCGGGCGCTTCCCACATGAAGAAATCCGGTAGGCGAAGGTGCAAAACGCACTCGCGGCTCAGGTTGCGAAGATGAATTCAAAGTTTCGTGCATAAGGTTAGGTCGGTTCCGCAGAAGAAATGCGACAAGCAACTGCTCGCCCGGGAAATACGCTGCTATCGCGTTCGGTGGCTTACGACTCGACCGTCCAACTTCCGATGGTACGGGGGGTCAAAAGCATCGTCAAGCGCCCGCGCCAAAACGATATTGCACGCAACCCTTTGATCCAAAAGGGTATCGAAGGCGGACAATGTACTTAAATCCTATTGTGTTTCATATCGCCGTTGTGAAAACATTACAACACTGTTTCCCCCCGAAACTGAGCGCGAAGTTTGCTCAGAGGTGTCTCTATAAGGCCCTATGAACAGTGTTGTCATCACCACGGTCGTGATCCCGGGTTTCGTCTCGGTTCTGCTGTTCCTCGTCTTTACTTATCTGCACGAGCAGAGCCGGCAGCCCTACTTCCGCGCGTGGCAACTGGCGTGGGCTTCCTACTCACTGCATTACGTTCTCGACACATTTCCGTGGATCTTCCATCGCGTTTTTTGTCAGCGAGCTTTTCCTGGTGGCGATGGCGCTGTGCATTTTCGTTTCGACTCGGCTGATGCGCAGCACTTACCGGTTCCGCTGGTACGACGCCGCGGTGGGAACCGCCGGAGTAGCTCTCGCATGCCTCACCCTGCGCGGCCACATCGTGAATGGCGCTGTTTCGTCCGGATGTTCAACCGCGATTCGTCTGGGCGTCGGTCTGGCCGCCATTCTGCTTTACTGCTCCGCCGTTTTCTACCTGAACGGCCACAGGCGCGGATCGCTCGCGTTTCAGGTGCTCGCCGTTTCGCTGGCGCTTTGGGCCGTGCTGATGGGCGTGGGGCAACTCCAGAATCCGCTGGGCGGAGAAATGTTCGGCAACGCCAGCCGCCTGTTCGGCCCGGTGCCGCAGATGCTGCTGGGCATCGCGATGGTGATGGTGCTGTTTGAAAACCAGCGCAACGCCGTGCAGGAAAATACGCTCGCGCTCTCGACGCTGGGCGTCGATCCGCGCCGGCTGCTTTTCGCCGATGACCTGGTACCGAGCATGCAGGCCGCGCTCGAGCGTCTGATGAGCGCCCTGCCCGATGCGCCGCGCCGCCATCTGCATCACCGAGCGCTGGCGCGGACTGTTGCCCTCGGTGCAGCAGGGATTTTCGCCGAGGTTTCTCGACGCGCTCGAGCGCAGCGGCGCCGGAGATTACATCTGCGAACTCGCCTACCGCCACAGCGGAATCTTCACCGTGCATGATCTCGCGGAGATGACCGAACCGTTGCCGGTGGCCTCGGTCGGAACCTTCGCCGGAATTCAAGCGCATTCTCGGTGGAAGCCGACGTCCGCAATCTGACCGCGGTCATCTCTGCAGACCCGGGAACACAATTTCGGCGTCATCCTGTTTCCGCATGCGGAGCGCCGGGCCTTCGGTTCGTCGGGCCCACGCCTGATGGTGGGCTCGGCGCTGCAGCTGGGCCTCACGCTCGAAAACTACGTGGTCAGCCACGATGCTCATCGGCGCACCAAGGAATACGAACTGCTGACCGAGATCGGAAAGGCCATCAGTTCGCGCCTCGACCAGGACGAGATTCTCCGCACCATCCAGGTCGAACTGGGGCAGATTTTCGATACCAGCCACTTCTACATCGCGTTTCAGGAAGCGACGAGATCCGCTTCGAACTTGAAGTGCGAGACAATCGCGTGCTGCCCAAGCGCACGCGCGAACTGCGCAATGCCTTCACCGAATACGTGATCCGCACCGGCGAACCGCTGCTGATTCGCTCGGATCTGGAGAGCACGCGCCAGCGTCTGGGAATCAGCCACGTTCCGCAACGTCCGGCCAAATGCCTGATTGCTGCTCCCGTTTTCATGGGCAACAAGGCCGCCGGAATCATGGTCGCGATGAATCCCGACCGCGAATTCGTTTTCGAGCAGCGCGATCTCGACGTGCTGGTGACCGCCGCCGGACAGGTTTCGGTCGCGGTGGAAAATGCGCGCCTGTTCGCCGAAGAGCAGCGCCGTTCGCGGCAGCTCGCCTTCCTCAACAACATTTCGCGCACCGCCATTTCCAGCGACGATCCGGTTCACATGCTGAGCCAGATCGCCAGCGAGATCCAGAAGAACTTCAGCTTCGATCACATCGGCATCGGCTTGCTCGACTACGGGACCAAAGAGGTCGAGATCAAAGCCGAGGCCGGAGCCACGGCTCACGCCATGGGCAAGCGCATTCCGCTGGGAACCGGCATTCTGGGCCGCGTCGCCCGCACCGGCGAACGCGCACTGGTGCAGAACGCTCTGCCCGGCAATCTCACGGGCATCCTCCCCGATTCGCGCGCCGTGCTCTGCATTCCGATCACCTACGGCGAATCACTGCTCGGCGTGCTCAACATCGAGAGCCACAACGAGAATGCGTTCTCGCCGCAGGACGTGTCTGATTCTCAATACGCTCGCCGACTTGCTGGCCACGGCGCTGCACAATGCTTTCGTCTTCCAGAAGCTGCAGCAGCAGTCCATCACCGACGGCCTGACCGGAATCAAGACGCGCCGCTTTTTCTGGGAAGCCTTGTCGGCCGAGTGGAAGCGCGCTTCGCGCTCGGGACGTCCGTTCTCGGTGGTGCTCATCGATCTCGACAAGTTCAAAGAGGTCAACGACACCATGGGACACTTCGAAGGCGACCTGGTGCTGGCGCGCGTCGGACGATTGCTCGAACAGAAATCGCGCCAGTCGAACGTGGTGGCGCGCTACGGCGGCGACGAGTTCATCGTCCTGATGCCGGAGACCGGCGCCGAGCAGGCACAGGTGCTGGCCGAACGCCTGCGCCAGTGGCTGGCCACCGATCCCATGCTGGGCGAGCATCACATCACCGGCAGCTTCGGCGTCGCCAGCTTTCCCATGCACGGCTTCTCGATCGAAGACATCATTCGCGTCGCCGATGCCGGCATGTACGTCTCCAAGCGTTCGGGAGGAAACCTGGTCTCGACCGCGCAGGAATTTGTCGAAGGCCAGGACTTCGCCCGGCAGCGCCAGCAGATTTCCGCCTACATCGAAGGCTTCCTGCAGCGCGAACACACCGGGCCGGAGCAACTCGAGGAACTGACTTCGACCTTGTTCAAGCTCTGCGGCGGAGAGGAAGAGTGCAATGCTCCACTGCTGAAAGAAGCGATCGAATCGCTGAGCCGCGCCGCTGAATCGCGCGAATTGCAGACTGCCGGCCACGGCGATCTGGTGGCGCGCTACACCGAAGTCATCGCCCGCGGCCTGGGCCTGTCCTCCGAGGAGACGGCCGATCTGGTTTACGCCGCGCGCGTTCACGACGTGGGCAAGATTTTTGTTCCCGAACGCATCCTCAACAAGCCGGGGCCGCTTAGCGACGATGAATTTCTGCAGGTGCGAATGCACGCCCACGTCGGCGCGGAGATTGTGGGCACCATTCCTCACAGCGACATGATGCGGGAGGCCATCGAGCATCACCACCAGCGCTTCGACGGCTCGGGCTATCCGGATGGCCTGCGCGGCGAGCAAATTCCGCTGTGGGCGCGCATCATCGCCCTCACCGACGCCTACGCCAACATGGTCACCGAGCAGTCGATTTCGGCCGCCAGAACGCCCGACCAGGCGCTCGACGAACTCTCCAAGATGAGCGGCACGCGCTTCGACGGCATGCTGGTGCGCTTGCTGCTGCGCGGATTGAAGGCGGAGCGGACTTCGTCCTCGAGTTCGGGAACCTGACCTCCGCAACTCGCTTGCGTTGCACCGCTTGCATTGCCCCACCAGAAACTGGAAACTAAGTCTGCTATGTCCATCCCTCTTTCTCTCACTGGCAAAGTTGCTCTCATCTCAGGTGGCTCGCGCGGCATCGGCGCGGCGACTGTTCGCATGTTTACGGCTGCCGGCGCCAAAGTTGTTTTCAGCTATCAAAGTGCGCGCGCGCAAGCAGATGCTCTCTCCAAGGAATGCGGCCCCACTGTCTGCCATCCGGTTGCCTCCAATCTGAACAGCCCAGAGGCCGCTCGTTCTCTCGTGGCAGCAGTCGTGAAGCACTTTGGACGGCTCGACATCCTGGTCGCCAACCACGGCGTGTGGCCAGCGGAAGACGTCCCGATCGAGCGGATGTCAGATGAGCAGTGGCGCTCCACCATGTCCATCAATCTGGACGGCGTTTTCGGGCTCGTGAAACATGCCGTGGCCCAGATGAAGTCCCAGCCCCGTCAGAGCGCTCCGGCCGGACACATCGTCCTGATTAGTTCCACCAGCGGTCAGCGCGGTGAAGCGTACCACTGCGATTATTCCGCGACCAAGGGCGCTCTGATCAGCATGATGAAGAGGCTCTCGACCGAGTTGGCTCCGGCAGGAATCTACGTAAACTGCGTGGCCCCTGGATGGGTGGATACCGATATGAGTGCGGCAACCATTGCCGATCCAAAGAGCGGCGAAGCGATTCGACGCACGATTCCGATGGGACGCGTGGGCAAGCCGGAGGAGATCGCGGCTCCGGTGCTTTTCCTCTGCACCGAGTACGCCGGCTTCATTACGGGTGAAGTTTTCAACGTAAACGGCGGCGCCGTACTGGCCGGGTGAGCCTCGGCTGCACCAGGAAAGGACCACAAAATCCCGGTGGTTCAGCTTGCATTTCGGCCGTTTCCTGCATCCAAGAAATGAGAGGAGCTTTACTCCTGCAGGCAGAAAGTCCACCAGAAACGCTACAATTCTGATTGCACGCGATCACTCCCTCAAGTGGAATGAAACTGTTTTTCACTATTCTGGTTTTGGTGTGCGCGGTCAGCTCCCTTGCAGGAGAGCTGCCACAAACCACGACCGCGTCGCCGCAAGCCTCATCCGAGGCCAACCCATCTGCGCCTGCGGTTCCGGCTGATCAGCAAAACGCGCGCAAGGCAAAGGAGTTCATTGATCAAGCCATACAGGCGCTCGGCGGGCAGACCTTTCTCACCATTCGCGACCGCGAGCAGCAGGGACGCGGCTATGCCTTCCATCACGGACGGCCCAGCGGCGGCGGAAATCTTTTCTGGAGCTTCTCCGAATTCCCCGATAAAGAGCGCGTCGAAATCACCAAGGAACGCGACGTCGCGGAACTATACGTTGGCAACAAGGGATGGGAGCTCACCTACAAGGGCGCGCATCCCATCGAAGAGAAAGATCTCAGCGATTACCTTCGCCGCCGCCGATTCTCGCTCGACACGGTCTTGCGAACCTGGGTCACTGATCCCGGCGTGATTCTTCTTTACGATGGCAGTGCCATCGCGGCGCAGCATCCGGCTGCGCAAGTGACCTTGATCAACACCAAGAACGAGAGCGTCACGCTCTATTTTGATACTGACTCGCACCTTCCCATCAAGAAATCATTCGAGTGGCGCGATCCTGTGGACAAGCAGAAAAACCTCGAAGAAGAGGTCTACGAGAATTATCGCCAGGTCACGGGAATCATGGCGCCATTTAACGTCACCCGTTATTTCAACGGCGACATGTCTTCGCAGCGCTTCCTCAATTCCGTGACTATCAACCAGGGACTCGACCAGGCTATGTTCGATCCCAACTCCGGCTACAACCCAAACAAACCCCAAGGAAAACGCTAGCCGTCTCGGGTTCCTTCCCAGCGGAAACTTTTCGCGACCCTCGCTTCCGAACCTGGGATTACAGCATCCAAGTTCTGATTCTCGAAATAACGATTCTCGTCATCCTGATTCTCGCGAAAAGCAGAAGGAATTCTCAGCTCGACGTTGGAGGTCCGATGAAACTTATACCCTGCTTGCTCGCGCTTGCGACGACCCTTGTCGCCATCTCGGCTGAGTCGCAGAGCCCGGCGCCGCCAACCAGCCGCGCCGAAGCCACGGCAATCATCGCCAACGCGCGAAAAATCGTCACGCCCAACGGCGTGGAACGGCTGGAGAAAGTCCGCATCGGAGGCATCGACCAGTGGATCTCGATCCGTGGCACCGATCGCAGAAATCCCGTCCTGATCGTGCTGCACGGCGGCCCGGGTTATGTGGACATGCCGACCGGCTGGTGGTTCGGCCGCGGCTGGGAGGAGTACTTCACCGTCGTCTATTGGGACCAACGGGCTTCCGGAAAGACCTACCTCCTCACCGATCCCGCATCAATCGCTCCAACTTTGACGCTGGAGCGCATGATCGCCGACGCCGAAGAACTGATCACCTGGGTCCGCAAGGATCTTGGGAAAGACAAGGTCTTCCTCCTCGGCCACTCATTCGGCAGTTTCGCGGGCATCGAGATTGCGCAGCGCCATCCCGATTGGCTGCACGCTTACATCGGCGTTGGACAGGTCGCCGATGGCCCGGAGGGTGAAAGGCGCGGCTGGCGCTTCGCTCTCGACGCCGCCCGTCAAGCTGGCAATGCCGAGGCAGTGCGCGAACTCGAAGCGCTTGCACCGTACCCAGCGCCGGGCAAATCCCTCTCGATCAACGATATCTACGCCGAGCGCAAATGGGTTGAGTATTACGGCGGAACCATGGCCTACCGCAAGGACAACGCGGCCGATAGCGACCTCGTCGAACTCTCGCCTGACTATACGGATGAAGAGAGTCGGCGCGTCTGGGAAGGCAACAAATTCGCCACGCCCATCCTGCTGCCGGAGGTTCTCAACCGTGACTTGGGCGTGAAAAAACTCGAGTGCCCTCTCATCCTCTTCGAAGGTCGTCACGATACGAATGTGAACTCTGAGGTGGCGGCCGAGTGGTTCGCCAACGTCAAGGCGCCCGAAAAACACTTCGTGTGGTTCGAGCACTCGGCTCACCTGCCAATGACGGAGGAGCCGGGCAAGTTCCTGGTCTCACTAGTCCGCTTTGTGCGTCCGATCGCCGAACGGTCGGCTGACGTAGCGCCTTAACAGGCAAAAATCACTGATGAATAACGATGTGCAGATCAAACATTTTGTTAAGCTGCTGATTTTAAACAGCTTAATTTGGATCACAAGGATTTGGCTAACTTGATGCCTAATCCACTTCGACGACGGAGTGTGGCTTTTTTGCCACAGCCACTTTTTCAACCAAGGCCGTACTCTAGTCCATTCACGCCACTCAATTTTGGTTTCATTCTTGACCTACGAGCAGACAATTCGCTCCGCGGTGGAATGCAGCGGCGTCGGCCTGCACAGTGGTGCTCCCGTCGCGATGCGCATTCTTCCCGCCCCCTCTGGCACCGGCATCGTCTTCCGCCGCACGGACCTCGACGGCTTCGAGATTGAGGCCATTAGCCGGAACGTCGCCCGCGTCAGCTATGCCACGAGCTTGATGAAAAAGGGCGTGCTCATCTCCACCACTGAGCATCTCTTGTCCGCGCTGATCGGCTTGGGCATTGATAACGCCATCATCGAACTGAACAATCTTGAGTTGCCCATCCTCGATGGAAGCGCCAAACCTTTCGTCGAGATGATTCAGAAGGCCGGCATCCGCAAGCAGCGGCGCGCCCGTAAGTACCTGAAGATTCGCCGCGAGGTCGAGATGCGTGAGGGAAATAAATTCATTGCCGTCTATCCCTCCGACACCTACTCAGTCTCTTATTCGATCAATTTTCCGCACCCGCTCATCGGGAAAGAAACGTTCCAGGTGGAACTCACTAACGGAAGTTATCTCAAGCACATTGCCGGCGCGCGCACTTTTGGTTCTCGCCAGGACGAAGAGGCCATGCGCAACATGGGCCTGATTCGAGGCGCCTCGAGCGAAAACTGCATCGTCCTCACGCGCGATGGAGTGGAGAACGGCCCCTTGCGATTCAAAGACGAATTCGTGCGCCACAAGGTGCTGGATTTAGTCGGTGATCTGGCGTTGCTGGGAAAACAAATCCTGGGAAATGTGGTCGCCGACCGCGCGGGGCACGCCATGCACACAGCTTTGGTTTCGCACATCCTGCGCGATAAGACTCTGTGGGAAGAAGTGACGATCTCCGCCCGTGACTCGGGCCATGAAACCGTCTCGGCCGCCGAGGCCGCAGCCGGATCCGCTCTCTAATCCATCATGAAACGGTTGTGGGTCCGAAGCGCGGCTTCATCGCGCGAGGAACGAGCTTTCTCCTCCGTGCAACTTGCCGCCTCAGTGCACCTCGCCAGAATCCGTACTTCCGTCCGACCACTTCGCGACCGGAATCAAAACCACCTTCATTCGGTCTGCAATATCCTCGTCGGCAAGGATCGGTGAGCCGGGCATATTTGCACCCCACGCCGGATCCTCATTGGGAGGAAAGAAAAACATCAAATGCGGATGCCAGTGGCCATCACGGTCGCTCAAGTGGCTTTGTCTCGCCAGCATGTAGCACAATGCTCCGGATTCGACCGGCGGCAATTCCTTTTTGTCGTATGCAGCTTTGATCGCCTCAAACATCTGATCTTTCGTTCGCCCGGCCAACACCAAGTTCGTCCTCATGATTGTGTTGGGAAGGTACGATCTTGCGCCTGCTGCGTTGAGGCATATCGGACCGCGCCGATTGGGGTTCCAAAACTCTGGATCGTCCATCTTGTCTGTCCACGATCGGTGCACTAGGCAGACAAAACCGTTCTGGCCTTTGACGGCGGTTTCGTAGCCCTTCGGCCCGAGAACCAGGATCTCAGCGTCCTTCGAGATCGAGTCTGGCGCCGCGCTTCGCGCCAGCGCGAATCTCTGCATTGCGCTCCATCAGGTACTGGTCAAGCGGAGCCATGCTCTGGGAAGGCTGCTTTGGCTCCCTGGGCGTACGTCGGCCGCGCCGCGGCAACGCGATGTAATGAGCAACGAATGTGTGAATGCGGTTCGGAAAGGCCATTTTGTTTCATTCGAATCTCCTTGGACGGGGATTTGACTGGATCGATTCGCTTGCTTGAAGGTCTCTGGCAATATACGTTGATATCAATATAATCTGACTATGTCAATGGCTGCGACCCCTCGCGTAAGACGACGTTGCTGGTCCGCGACTCGTGCCTCTGCCTTCACGCGCAGCGGGCCGCAAGGGCGCTGGCACGCCGTTTCGACGAAGCGTTCCGGCCGCTTGGCATGACGAATGGTCAATTTTCGTTGATGATGTCGTTGAATCGCCCCAACCGCGGGGATGGCCCGGTGGCGTCGTTGCTGGGAGTCGATCGAACCACTTTGACGGCCGCTCTTAAGCCGTTGCAGCGGCGCGGTCTGCTGCGCGTCACCGCGGACACGGCAGACCGGCGCTCTCGTCTGATGACGTTGACGCCAAGGGGAAGAAGATTACTCGCACGCGCCGTTCCGATCTGGAAGAGTACTCACGCGGCGGTGGAGGATCTCCTCGAAGACCGGGATCCCGACCATTTTCGGCGCAATCTGCGCGCGCTCAGTGGCTAGCCTCTAGTCCGCTGGTTCGCACGGCATTTCGCTGGGATTATTGCTGTCGTCCGGTTGTTCCTGCAGCAGTCGGTGCAGCTCGGCCCGAGTCTCATCAATCACGGCAGCGGCAAATTTGCGCGCCGACTCCTGCCGTTCTTTCGAAAGCTCCTTCACTCGCATGTTGAGCAGGGGAATGTCCTCCTCAAACCAGCGCAGCGTTTTTTCCACCTTGGCAATGCGAAAGGTATTCGACGACATATCGGGCTCTCCATCTTCAAGAAGGATGATCTATCAGATTGCCACGCGCACAACGGCGCACAAGTCCAAAGAGAGATACCCCTTGGCTGGTTCCGCTATGCAATGTTGGAGTTCGAGGCGCGTGAAGAACTTATGAGATGGACTCGGAGCCCGCGGCGGCGATCCGGTCTTTGGCTCCGGGAAATTCCTGCTCCATGTGATCGTCGAGCCACTTTTCCAGCTGTTGCTGCGCTTCCTTGGGAACATGGTGAAAGCGGAATCCGGCGCGGCCCTTTACGTCGACCCACGCTACCTCAGCCTCGACATTCATGTGCAGGTTGGCTTCTGGCAGAGTGAATGTCAGATGTGGCGTTGAGCCTTTGGGAACCGCCTCTTTCAACATCAGTGCGATGCCACCTTCACTGATATTCGTACTCGTCGCATTCAGCGTCTTGCCCTCGAGTACTACCTTGACCTGCATCTTCACCGCTTGGCGGAAGTAACGGCGGCGTTCCTTGATCATGAAGTTCAGCGCAGCGTGAAAGCAGCGGGACGCGTTCAGCGCACTGATTGGCTTCTGCAGCACGAAGTTCGCGCCCATGCCGAATGCATCTTGCGTGGTGGTTTTCTTCCCATTGAGAATTGCGAAGGTGACGGAGTTTTTGTTGCTGGGCGTGCCTCTCAGGCCCTGCAACACTTCCAGACCGCCCCTTAGATCGTCGCAGTCCACAATGACGGCGTCGAACTTCTCCGAGATTAAAATGTCAGCGGCTGCGCGCGCTTCATGGCAGATTTCCACGTCGATCGAAAGCTTTTCGAGCGTGGGCCTGACAATACGTACCAGTTCAGAATCCTGGCTCAACAAGAGGGAGTCCAACGTCATAGTGCGATTCTAGGGTCGCGCCGGAATGCACGAAAGTAACAAAGGTAACGGATTCCGTGTTGGCCTTCCGGCACCTGCATACCGGAACGAATGTTCTTGCCTATCTATCGACCGCCGCGGAAGCGCGCCTGGATTGTGCTATCCCAATTCCCAGAGTACAACTGGACACAGCCAGAATGCAGAACCTTGCCTATCTGTCCCTGGGATCGAATGTCGGCGACCGCGAAGCCAATCTGCGGGATGCGATCTCTCGACTGGGCGCGTTAGGACAGCTTGTCTCTGTGTCATCGTTCTACGAAACGGAGCCGGTCGATTTTACCGACCAGGCATGGTTCCTGAACTGCGCAGTCGCCCTCGAGACAAAGCACACGCCCGAGCAACTGATCGCCGCGCTTCTAGATATCGAGCAGAAGATGGGCCGGCGGCGCCATCGCGAAAAAGGTCCACGCACGATCGATCTGGACATCGTGCTGTTTCACGATGCAACAACGGGCGACGCGATCCTCGACTCCCCGGAGTTGACGATCCCACATCCCGCGATGCACCAGCGCCGCTTCGTGCTCGAACCGCTCGCTGAAATCGCGCCTGACGCACGGCATCCCGTGCTGAAAAGGACAGTCCGCGAATTGCTCGCGGTTCTGCCGCCTGGACAAGCAGTCCAGAGGCTCAAGAAAAGCTAGTCAGCATCATGCGGTCACAGATAGAGCAATCTAAGAATTTAGATTCGTGTGAATCCATGAAGATCCGCCGCCAGGTTTTACGGCACGATGATGCGGCTCCCACCTTCCTGGGGCGTGACCACTGCAGATTCCTTCTCCGGAAACTGCGCGAACAAAAACTCCACAAGCGCACGCGACTTCGGACGCCCCGACGTACGCCCATAGGAAAGCCGTAGGAGGAAAACCAGCGCCTTCAGCACATCGGAATCGTGCAGGCTCGAATAGCCGACATGCTTCTGCTCGGCCTCGCGATATTCCCTCACCATCGTTTCGACTTCGGCTGCGGCCCGACGCTGCGATTCGCTGGTCAGCGGCTGCTCATAGTGCAACCCTGAGTTCACGCGCCGCTCGTAGCTCGACGCCAACATCGTGAGCGTCGCGATCAGATCCTGGTCGTGCAGGCTTCGGTCGGTCCGCGCGGCTCTCGCCAGGGCATAGGTCAGACCCATCAGCAGATGTTCCTTCTCATACATGAATTGATCGGAAACCTCGACCTGCAGAAACAATCCTGCCGGATCGATTTGGTCTGCCGCGCGGGGCTTCTCGTGTTCGCGGGCCTGACGCAGATAAGGACAATCCGAGGGACAATCGAGCGTCACTTCGCGTTGCTCCCCGCAACACTGTGGGCAGATGCGCCCATGCACGGCGGGGCAAAATCGTTTCTCCTTGCGGATTTCACAGATCGCGCAGCTCAACGTGGGCTCCTCCATGCATTATGGCATCCCGTCATATCAATCCACCATGGAGGCACTGGGCCACAGGGAAACAAGATTTTCTTAAACCTGAAATAATTTCCGGTTCTCGATTTCTCTGCGACTCAGTGTCGACGGGGTGATTCGACTTTCTCGTAACCACGCTGGTATGCATACCGGGCCCGCTCGGCCACCGGCATGCACGCGAACCCCTGTAAAAATGCCCTCGCGCGCATGTGCAAATTAGGAAACCCTTGTAAAATATGGTGTTTTCCACAGGCTTGCGGGTATAAGATAGGCCCCGCTGGTATTAAACCGATTTTTTTTCGAGGAGGAAGTATATGGCTGCAGGTTTGACAAAGACTCAGCTCATTCGGCATCTCGCCGAGAAAACCGAGCTCCCCAACAAAACCGCGGCGGCGTTTCTGGAGCAGTTGGCAGACACCGCTATCAAAGAGACCAAGAAGAATGGCATTTTCGTCGTCCCCGGCCTCGGCCGTCTCGTGAAGGCGCACCGCAAGGCCCGCGTCGGACGCAACCCGCAAACCGGCGAACCCATCCAGATCAAGGCGAAAACCGTGGTAAAGTTCCGCGTCGCCAAGGCTGCGAAGGACGCGATCGCCCCCAAGAAGTAGTTTTGATTTACGCTCGATGCAAAGGCCGGCGTCGCGCCGGCCTTTGATTTTCTGGAAACACAGGTTTCAAAGTTTCAAGGTTTCAAAGTTTCAAGTCGAATCGGTGTTTTGTTAGACCTTGAAACTTTGAAACCTTGAAACCTGCTCATTACAACTGGATCGTCATCGGAATTGGCGATATTGCCACGCGCCGCGTTATTCCCGCCATTCAAGCCGAATCCCGCACCACTCTGTATGGCCTCGTCACCCGCGATCCTGCAAAAGCCGCACCCTACAGCACACGCGTGTTCGCGACTCTGGACGAAGCACTGGCCGACCCCGCTGTCGATGCTGTCTATGTTAGTACGCCGGTGTTTCTGCACGCGCCACAGACGATTCAATCGTTACGCGCCGGAAAGCATGTGCTCTGCGAGAAGCCCATGGCGATGAACGAGGCTGAAGCCCGCACCATGCTGCATGCGGCCGACGAAAGCGGTACGATCTTCGGCGTCGCTTACTATCGCCGCTGCTATCCGAAGGTACAGCGCGCGAAGCAATTGCTGGAAGCCGGAGCGATCGGGAAGCCCGTGATCGCCGAACTCAGCAGCCACGCCTGGTTTGATGGCGATGGCAGCCGAAGCTGGCTCGTCGATCCCGCCAAGGCCGGAGGCGGTCCCTTGTTCGACGTCGCCTCCCACCGCATCGACGTTCTGAATTTTCTTTTCGGTCAGCCGCAACGAGTGAGCGCCCAGCTCTCGAACGCGGTCCATGATTACGCGGTCGAAGATAACGCCACGCTGATGATCGAATACCCCTGTAGTGTCCGCGGCGTCGTGGACGTTCGCTGGCATTCCAAAGTCAGCCGCGACGAATGCCGCATCCGCGGCACCGAGGGTGAGATCGAAATGAGCCCACTCAATGGCCCCGACCTCATCTATCCCGCCGGCCGAGAGAATCTCCCGCCTCATAAAAACCTGCACTATCCCATGATCGAAAACTTCATCGACGCCTTAGACAGCAAGGCTCCGTTGCTGGCGAGCGGAGCATCATCTTTTTGGACCGACTGGGTCACCGAGCGAGCCCGCGGTTAGACCCGGGATCGGTCGGCCAACGACCACTCTGGGCTGGGGTGACTTGGATGTTTATGTTTCAGCGAGAATGTTTAGACTGCCGCCGGGGAGGCTGCGTTGGAAACGCAGCTCGCAAACTCCCGGTTTGAGCTTGTTCGGCTTGGCCGCTCTAATTCTTGCTTTGGCCGCCGTTGCCTTTTACGTTGAGCGGCAGTCAGACCACGAAAATTCAAAACAGTAACCAGCTCCACTGTCATTCATCGAGCTGTGCAATCCTCATTTCCCGTATTCGTTCTTCACGACCTCGCCGCCCTTCATCACGAACTTCACACGCTCAAGCGTCGTGATGTCCTTTACCGGATCACCATCCACCGCAACAAGATCTGCCCACGCTCCTGGCTCCAGACTGCCGACTTTTCCCGACCAACCAAGCAAGTCAGCAGCATTCACCGTCCCCGCCTGAATCGCCTGTAGTGGCGTCAGCCCAAGCTTCACCATCGTCGCGAACTCGTGCCCATTCAGCCCGTGTGGATAAACCGCCGCGTCGGTCCCCAAAGCAACTTTCACTCCCGCGGCAAAAGCACGGGCAATATTCTTCCGCGCCGCCGGAATCACCGCCTGCGCCTTAGCCAGCAGTGGCGGAGGCAGGCGCGTCAAACCCGCGTTATCAAGCATCCAGTCGCCCAGGTAGAGGGTGGGCACAAGATAGGTTCCGTGCTCCTTCATAGCGGCGATGCCCGCGTCGTCAATGTACGAACCGTGTTCAATCGAGTCCACTCCGGCCTCGGCTGCCCAGCGGATTCCCTCTGCCCCGTGCGCGTGCGCCGCGACCTTGCGGCCCAGCCGGTGCGCGTCAGCCACAATCGCTTTCATTTCCTCAAGCGTGAACTGCGAGTGCTGCGGATTGTCTCCGAGCGAGAGCACCCCGCCCGTCGCGCAGACTTTGATCAGATCAGCTCCGTATTTAATGTTCTCGCGAACCTTGTGTTGCACAGCCGCCACCCCGTCGGCAACGCCATCGCTAGTCGCGTGATATTCAAACGGCAGCATGTTGTTGTCGCAATGTCCGCCAGTAATGCTGAGCGCCGGCCCGCTGACCAGCAACCTCGGCCCCGGCACATCGCCCGCATTGATCGCGTCCCGCAATGCGACGTCGGTAAAGTCGCCCGCCCCGACATTGCGCACCGTTGTGAATCCCGCCAGCAACGTCACCCGCGCATTCTTCGCCCCGGTGAGGGCTTCGCGCGGTGCCGAAATCGCAAGCCGATCGTAGCCGAATTTCGGATCCATGGTCAGGTGTGTATGAGCATCGATCAGACCCGGCAACACCGTCGCATTGGGCAGTTCGATGCGCACCGCATCTGCGGGGACCTTGGCATCCGCCGGCGCACCAGCACTGACGATCGTTCCATCTTCGATCACCAGCATCTGGTCTGCCAGCATCTTGCCCGTCTTCACGTCCAGTACATGTCCCGCGTGCACCGCGATATGCCTTGGCGCTTGCGCAGTCGCCAGCGTTCCCAGACAACTCAGCGCGACCCCAACGACCACACTCCCGACAATCTTCTTCATGATTTCTTCTCCCAAGAATTCTCGATTGGCACAGAGACTACCCCCGGCGCCCGTCGAGTCCCCAGACTCGTCCGGCATCGGCGGCAAAAAAAATGATAAATAGCAGCAGCAGTGGCAAGTGATCAAGTTCGGCGCCGAAGTACCGCCAAACGGGCACTCCGTGCCCCGGCTCCCACCATGTGGACAGAAGCATATTCACTAGGAACAGCATGGCCAGAATGCAGCCAGGACGTACCCAGAGCCCAAGTAGCAGAGATGCTCCGATCAGCAATTCCCATACGCCGACGACGTAACCGAAAAATACGGCATGGGGCAACACGAATCCGGACAGAAACGGACGATAAAAACTCACCGCTCCATTTGCAATGAAGTCCTGCAGATAATTCTGGAATCCGCCGTGCGCAAAGCCCGGTCCCGCGACTTTGTATTCACCAAAAAGCAGAAAAAATACCGACGTGGCGATGCGCACCCCAGCAATGGTCTTGAGCAATGCAGGAGAGGCGGCGATCAGATCAGGATTGCGAGGCGAAATGTCTCTAGCCCCCCGGCCCATCATTCGACACGTACTGTTCGAGCGAATCCAGTTCGTGGCTTAGATCTTCGACGCGCCACTCGAGAAGATTGCGGATTGAGAGAATCCCCAGCAGCTTTCCTCCATCGTCCGCGACCGGCAGATGCCGGAAATGACGCTCCAGCATGGTGGTCAGCGCCTCGCCAGGACCGGTTCCGCGTGTGGCCATCTCCACCGGAGTCGTCATCAGGTCGCGGACTGGAGTCGTTCGCGGATCCACGTGGCTTAGCGCCATTTTTCGCAGCACGTCGCGCTCCGTAAATATTCCGGCGACCCGGTAGTCGCTATCCACCACTGCAACCGCACCCACATGATGGTCGAGCATCTTATGAATCGCGTCGGCTACGCTGGCCTCCATCCCTACGGCTGCAATTTCCCGGTCACAAAGTTCGAGCACACTCATGGGTACCTCCCCAGGGTTCCAATAACCCAGAACCGGTCCGACAGATTCAAACTGGATTGACGCATTATGCTCGCAGCCAACCGCTTGTCAAGAAAATTTACGCAAAAACTTACAAAGTCCAGCAATTTGGCTGAACCCAGCTCCATCGCATACGGGATTCGCCTTACTTGGCGCGAAATACTTTTCCGTCCTTCATCACAAACTGGACAACCTCGAGTGCCTTGATGTCCCGCAACGGATCGCCGCTCACCCCGACGATGTCGGCAAACGCTCCCGGGGCCACCACGCCAATCTTGCCTTCCATGTCAAGCATCACGGCAGCGCGTGAAGTCGCGCTCTGGATCGCATCCATTGGAGACATGCCAAACTCCACCATGCGCGAGAATTCCTGTGCGATCGGTTCTGTCCACGGGATCCCGCCCATGTCAGTGCCGAATACGATTTTCACGCCCGCCTTCATCGCTTTCCTGAACGAGGGCTCGTGCACCAATGCCCGCAACCGATCTCGCTTTCCTGCTTCCGTATCGGCCGGAGCCCAATCGGTGTAATAAACGCTGAGCGTGGGCACGTACCACGTGCCCTGCTTCAGCATCTGGGCAATCGCAGCATCGTCAAGATCAAGCCCGTGCTCAATGGAGTCGCACCCACCGTCGAGCGCGCGATGCAGGCCGATCCCGCTGTAGGCGTGACAAGCCACCTTCTTGCCCCAACCGTGGGTCTCGTCCACGATGGCGCGCAGCTCCTCAACGGTCAGGGTCGGTTGCGACATCAGCTCCCCGTTCTTTCCCACCCAGGAGCGATGCGTCATGTACACCTTGATCCAATCCGCGCCGTGATCGAG
Source organism: uncultured Acidobacteriaceae bacterium (assembly GCA_963786095.1). Lineage (GTDB taxonomy): Bacteria > Acidobacteriota > Terriglobia > Terriglobales > Acidobacteriaceae > Sulfotelmatobacter. The sequence continues at coordinate 57,408 of CAWAXV010000024.1, forward strand.
TTGCTCGCGTGCTGCCTTCCGCGCTTCCACCGGGCCGTCTACGATCTGTGCGCCCTTCGGCATTTCGAGTTCTGGAGCATATCCCTCGAGCGGATAGCCTCCGGTCGTCGAAATAGCCCGCGTTGCCACGAAGAGCCTGGGGCCCGGAATATATCCGCCCTCAATCGCCAGCTTGATGCCGACATCGCCGTAACCGGCGCCCTCGGTTTCCACATCGCGAAGGGTAGTGAAACCTTGCTCGAGCGCCCGCCGCGCGGCAACGGTAGCCCGAGCCGCACGTAGGGCCAGGGGGGCGGAAAGAATATTGGCGTCGTACCCGCCCTGACCAGGATCTTCTCCCTGTAAGAAAATGTGCGTGTGCGAATCGATGAGACCCGGCAGCACCGTGGCTTTCGAGAGATCAATCACAGCGGCGCCATCTGGAATCTTCGTGCCGGCCGCGTCGCCTACACTCTCGATCCGGTTGCCTCGAACAACGATCACTTGATCGTGCCGCGGCTTGTCTGACTTGCCATCGATCAGTGTGCCCGCGCGGATCACGGTGACTTGGGGCACATGCGACGGAGTTGGTTCCTGCGCAACTGCATTAACGGCAAGCGCGATATACAGCAGGCATCGAAAACTCTTCACGCTATCCTCCCCAAAATCTGACCGCCGCGTCGCGGCCCGGCGTTTCACAAGATTTCGCCGTATGATTTGGCGGGAAGGATTCTATACCCTTAGCAAAGGGCCCTCAGCAAGGAAAAAGGCGCCGGCGGAGTTTGGGGGAGGTCGCCGTGGAGTTGCATATCGCTGAAATCCAGGATGCCGCGGGCATCACATCTCTGATCAACTCCGCCTTCCGGCTGGCGGAGGGCTTTCTCCTCGATCGAGATCGGATCGATCTCGAGACTGTGCAATCTCTCCTGGAAAAAGGAACATTCCTGGCCGCCAACGATGGCAGCACTCTCGTAGGCTGTGTTTATATTGAGCTACGGGGGGAGCGAGCTTATTTGGGCCTGCTGTCAGTCGATCCCCGACGCCAGAAGGCAGGCCTTGGTTCCTTGCTGATGAACGCCGCCGAGGATTACTGTGCCAAGGCTGGCTGCCAATTCATGGACCTTCAAATGGTCAACGTGCGCCGAGAGTTGCCCGCCTTCTACCATCATCGCGGGTACGTCGAAACCGGTACCGCTCCATTCCCTCCCGGCTTGAACACAAAGCTGCCCTGTCATTTTGTGAAGATGTCGAAGCCGCTGACTTAGTGTCTCTGGCTTTTCAGAGCACTACAGCATCCGCCTCAATCTCCACCAGAATCTCCGGCGAGATCAGCGCGCTCACTTCGACCATCGATGTCGCCGGACGAATGTCTGAAAAAAACTCCCCGTGTGCCTTCCCGATCTTTTCCCACTCTGCGATGTTCGTGACGTACATCCGCGTCCTCACAACATCTTTCATGCTCGCTCCGGCCTTCTTCAATGCACTCTCAATGTTCTTCAATGTCTGCACGGCTTGCGCATACACGTCCCCTACGCCGACGATTTTTCCGTCAGCGCTCGTAGCCGTCGTGCCCGAAACATGCACATACGATCCCATTTTCACCGCACGAGAGTAACCAACTATGGGCTCCCAGGCTGTGCCGCTCGAAATGTTTTGCCGCGCCACCTTCTGCTTGACCTTCTGCTTGCTCTTCGGCCGGTTCATGCAATTCCTCCGTTGGACGTGATTTTACAAGCCCGCAGTGGGGATTTTGTCATTGGATTGGCAGCCGACTTCCTCGACTGCCAGCAAAATACAGTGAATTCCGTGTCCACCTTACTCTGGCAACCCGCTCTTTTCTAACGGATCAAACGCACAACGCGTTCTTATGCCACACCCTCTAACTCATCAGGAAAACGAATGACGCCGATAAACAAAAGTCACTTGCCTTGCAACATCGAAGTGAGGTATCTACTCACCCAAGTGGCTGATACTCCGCGAAGGTTGCGGAGTTCAGGGGGCCGAAACCTATGATTCCGGAAGCGCATCCGCTGCAGCAGCTGTTTCAGGATTTAGTGGGTCGACACTACGCCGAGGAAATCGGCATTCGCGATCCGCAGATCGTCGCCTACGTTTCTCATCTGCTCGCGGAATTCTGCGAAGCCGATCAGGTTTTCAAGATTCGTAGTGCCGAGGATCGTCCTCTGGCCGACGTTGGTGAAATGCTTCTCGAATCCGATCCAGTTTACGGTCCCGCACCTTCGTTTGATCGCGAGCGCCAGGTACGCAAACATATCGGCGACTACACTCTATTCTTTGCGGGAATGTTCCCCGAGAGCATCAATCATCTTCGGCTGCGCCGCCAGCGCCTCGAAAATTTCGTGGAATGGATCAAGGCCGGAAAAGAGAGCTACTACATCGTCTCCAAGTTCGAGCACTTCGAGTACGCGAAGGTCGCGCCCCTGTTTGCGACGCTCTCCAAGAATTTCGAGGGATGCGTCTACGGCCTGAACATGGTGAAGAATGATCTCGAAGAGATGCAGCATCCCATTACTCGCCGCGCCGATGAACTCATTATGTAGAAAGCGGAGCTGGCCAACTCAGCCCCGGAGATCCTTCGCGCTCCCCATACGGTAGAAACTCAGCGCCGCGCTGCCCTGCACCAGCTTGCGAAATCTCCGCAGCGGGCCAAATTCTTCGCCCGGATCGAACTTCTTCTCGTGCTCCGCGATCACCATCGACATTGCCCACACCACAGACGATTCAGCCAGCGCCCGTAGTGTTTCGCGGTAGGCATCCTGCATCCGGTACGGTGGATCAATAAACACCACGTCGGCTGCCACATGCTCGCGTTCCATACGCCAGAACGCGCGCGGCAACTCCTCGTGAAAAAGCTTGAAGCCATTCACGATGTCGAGGCTCAGCAGGTTGTCGCGGATCACATCCGCTGCCTCTCGCGACGATTCCACAAAATAAACTTGCTTCGCTCCGCGGCTGAGTGCCTCGATACCGATCGCTCCGGTTCCAGCGAACAGATCGAGCCACACGCTGCCTTCAAGCGCCGCCGGATTCCCGGCGGTCAACACATTGAACAGCGTCTCGCGCAGCCGGTCCGACGTCGGACGTATGTCCATCCCGCGCAACGAGCGCAGTGTCCGGCTCCGGTATTTTCCCGCGATCACACGCATGGCTCAGACCCTTCGGTTGCCGCAATCAATATATCCGTCCATGTAGAATATAAGTAGCCAAGTATGCGAAGCTGGTCTATCCCCGTGGGACGCCTGTTTGGCGTTGATGTCCGCCTGCACCTCACCTTCATCATCCTGCCCATGTTCATCTTTTTTACGGAATATGCGGCACACCAACGCGCGCCCAATGGACCTCGCGACCTCGCCCTCGTTGGCATCATTCTGGCTTGCGTGGGCGCACATGAATTCGGACACATGTTCGCGGCCCGCCGATTCGGCCTGATTCCAAAAGCGGTAATCTTGCTGCCGCTCACTGGCGTGACCATCTACGAGGAACCCAGGGTTGAGAAGAGCATCGAAAAGCCGCAGCTAGCCGGGCTTCTGTGGAGGCGCGAGATCCGTCTCGCCCTGATCGGCCCGCTGGTAAATGTGGCCCTCGCGTGCCTGACCGCCGCGGCACTTATGGGCTCTGGCTTCGGAGGCGAGCTCTGGAAGTGGCCCTTCCTGCAAGCCAACAAACTAGGTTGCAGCCTGGTATGGGCCAACATCTACCTGGCACTTCTGAATCTCATGCCCGCCTATCCCTTGGACGGCGGCCGCATCCTGCGCGCAGTTTTCTCCCGCAGCCTTGACCTTTCGAGCGCCACCCGCCGCGCGGTTTCCATCAGCAACGCCATCGCCACGGTTCTGATGCTCGCGGGCATGTTCAGCGATTACTGGCTGACCATGGTCGGCGTCATCGTTTTCTCAGCGGCTCAATTAGAAGAGCGCGCGCTCGTCTTCCAGTCGGTGCTCGACCATGTTCGCCTCGAAGAGGTCATGCTCACTGACTTCGCCACGCTCTCTCCGGCAGACACTTTAGAGGACGCGCTCGAGAAAGCTGTCCATTCTCTTCAGGACGATTTTCCGGTAGTTCGCGGCAGCGACATGGTAGGAGTGATTTCGAAGCAGCGCATTCTCGACGCACTACGTGCGGAGGGAAACGGTTACGTACAGGCCGTGATGAACAAGATTTTCGAAATCTCCGTGCGGAACGATTCGCTCGGCTCCGCCTTCCGCAAACTCACAGCGCGCAATTCCAGCATCATTCCGGTTGTCGAAGACCAGCGCTTGATCGGGATCGTCACCCTGCAGAACCTGATGCACTCCATGGCCCTGCTGGCTGAGAGTCGCAAACTACGCCGGGACGAAGCCGAATCCTAACGAGTTATGTAGCGACGGACGCCTTCGTCCGTCCAGCCAGGGTGAAGTCCGGCTGCTTCAAGATGCACGGCTCCGCTAGAACAGCCTCACCGCCTTCGCCTGCTGCACCGCCGGAATCTTCCTCAGCTTCGCCAGCACGTTGTCGGTAATCTCCCCGTCCACGTGGACGACCGCAATCGCCTCGCGCTGCTCCGCATCCTTCACCGCACTAAGTCGTCCTAATGAGAAGTCCGCGATGTTGATCGACTCCTCGCCCAGAATCGTTCCCACCTTGCCGATCACGCCGGGCACGTCCCGGTTGCGCAGGTAGATCAGGTTGCGCTCCAGCGGAGCCTCTACGTCAATGTCGTCCACATGCAACAGCCGTGGTGCGGTAAGGTGCAGTACCGCACCCTTCACCATGTGCTGCTCCGTCGAGGTCTTCAGAAAGATCGAAAGCACGCTACCCGCCCCTCCGGTCGAAGCCTTCGCCTTGTGCGACTCGAGCACCCGCAAGCCGCGTTCGTCGGCAATGGTAGCCGCATTCACCAAGTTCGCCTTCTCCTCCAGCGCCTGGTTCAGTATGCCTTTGATCGCCGCATTCCGAATGAGCTCCGTTTTCCACTCCGCGATGTGCCCGCTGTAGCGAATCGAAATCTCTTCAATGCTGCCTTCTGAGACCTGCGCCAGGAACGAACCCAGCCGCTCCGCCAGCACGATGTAAGGCTGCATCGCCGCATATTCCTCGGCTGACACCGACGGCACATTCACCGCGTTCTGAATCACGCCATGCTTCAGATATTCCTTCACCTGCTGCGCAATCTGCACGCCCACCGCCTCTTGCGCCTCAAAAGTCGACCCGCCGACGTGCGGAGTAAGCACAACGTTTTCCAGCGCCAGCAGCGCTGAATTCTTCGGAGGCTCCTCTGCAAACACATCGATCGCCGCCGCCGTCACGCGTCCATCTTTCAATGCCGCGGCCAAATCTTCCTCATGCACTAGTTCGCCGCGCGCGCAGTTCACCAGCCGCACACCTTTCTTCATTTTTGCAATCGACGCCTCGTTGATCATCCCCGTCGTCGCCGGAGTCAACCCCACGTGCAGCGTGATGTAATCCGCGGCCGCGTACAACTCGTCCAGCCCGGCCAGCCGGATCCCCTGCTCCTTCGCCACCGATACCGATACAAATGGATCGTGTCCCACCAGGTCCATGCCAAACGCACGCGCCCGCCGCGCCACTTCCATGCCGATCCGCCCCAGACCGATGATTCCGAGCGTCTTCGCGCGCAGCTCGGTTCCTTGCAATGACTTCTTCTCCCACTTGCCCGCGTGCGTGAGTGCATTCGCCCGGCACAAGTGACGCGCCATCGCCAGCATCATCCCCAGCGTCTGTTCCGCCACCGCCACGGCGTTGGCCCCGGGAGTGTTCATCACCGCGATGCCCTTGTGCGTCGCGGCTTCGAGATCGATGTTGTCCACGCCCACGCCGGCTCGACCGATCACCCGCAGCTTGTTCGCATGTTCGAGCAGCTTGGCATCGGCCTGCACCGCCGATCGCACAATGAGCGCGTCCGCCGTCTCCAGATGTTCCGCCAGCTTGCCATCCAGTTGATCCGCCGTAAGGACGGTCCAGCCCGGCTCCTGCAGTTGCGCCACGGCCGATCCCGAGATTTTTTCCGCTACGATGATTTTCACGAATGAGTTCCTTTGATCAGAATCTGAACTTCAGAAATCCGTATGTCTGTTTAAAAATCCGTATGACGACCATTTGACAGGATAGTGACACGTGTCTGACACCGCTCCCAGCCTGCCTTTCTAGACTTCTTCCATGGGCCGAGCCCCTGGGAGAACAACATGAAAAATTTGCAGACCATCAACACCATCAAAACCGCCGGACTCGCCGCGTTCATCGCGTTAACGCTGGCCTGCGGCTACAGCGCAAAGAGTATGCCCGCACTTGCGGGGAACGTCCCCGCCATCACTCAACTCGCTCCTAACAGCGCAACGGCCGGCGGAGCCGGCTTTACTATGACTATCAACGGCAGCAGCTTTGGCTCCACGGCAACGGTGAACTTTAACGGTGCGGCACTCACCACTACTTTTGTCACCGCCAATCAGCTCACCGCCACGGTTCCGTCCACCGCCGTCGCGACTTCTGGCACCGCACAGGTCACCGTGACTAATCCCGGCACCTCCGGAGGCATTTACGGAGGCGGAACGCTGCCTGAGACCTCGACTCCGATGAGCTTCACGATCAACTAGGGTCCGGCGCCTTCTCTTCAGGCGCCGACCAGTTGTCGCTTCTCGGATTGGGTGCGGGCATAGACTTGCTGTGCTGCCCGCACCGCAGCGCCGTATTCGACATTCTTGTCGCTGACGCGTGCCACCACATGTTCGAGCGCGCCAAGGATACCGATCGTGTCGAGATAGTCGTAGTATCCGATGTGCGCGATGCGGAACAGCTTTCCCTTCATCTCGCCCTGACCGTTCGCCACCACTGCATCAAACGCTTCGCGGAATTCCTTCACGATCTTCCCCGAATCGATCTCGTCGGGCGCGCAGATCGCCGTCAGCGCGGCCGCGGGCGCAGATGCATACAGCTTCAGTCCCAACGCCTTGGCTCCCGCGCGCGTCATTTCCGCACACAGCTCGGCGTTGTTGACCAGTTCCTCGCGTCCCTTGTTCAGCTCACCGCTGCCCATTCCGCGGACAAATTCCAGCGCCGCCCCCAACGCCGCGAATAGAGATGTAGCCGGAGTGTATGCCGATTCGCCCTTCGCCGCCGACTTCCGTTCCTTCCGCAGATCGAAGTAATAGCGCGGAGACGTGGTCGAATCCATTCGCTTCCACGCCCGCTCGCTCACCGCGCAATACGCCAGCCCAGGAGGCATCATCAGCGCCTTCTGCGACCCGCCGATGATCACGTCGACCCCCCAGCCATCTACATCGAGATGCGTCGTGCCCAGCCCAGTGATGGCATCCACGACCAGCAGCGTGTCATCACCGTGCCCGCGGACCATCTTCGCGATCCCCTCAATGTCATGGCGCGCCCCGGTGGAACTCTCGGTGGCCTGAACGAACACCGCTCGCACATCAGCCCTAAGCCGCGCGCGAATGTCGTCCAGCGAAAACGTCTCGCCATAAGGAGCGCTCAACACGTCTACGTTGCAGCCAAACGCCTTGGCCAGCCCGGTCCAACGCTCGCCGAACTTTCCAGCTGTCAGCACCAGAACCTTGTCGCCCTGCGACGTTAGGTTCGACACCGACGCCTCCATCACGCCCGTGCCCGAGCAGGCCAGCACGAGCACGTCATTCTTCGTGCCGATGAACTCCTTCATGTCGGACAGCACCCGCGTAAATAACGCCCGGAAGTCAGCTGTCCGATGATGCGCTGTGAACGAAGCCATGGCCGTCTGCGCCGCTGGCAGTAGCGGCGTTGGCCCCGGAGTAAAAAGACGGTTCTTGTGCAACATAGTGAGGTCCTTTATGAGCAGGGATAGTCTTTTAGTTTATAGGAACCGCGCGCCCAGAGCACGTTTAGACCCGCCCCATGATGGCTCATGGTGTAACGCAAATTTCGATTTCGCGCCGTGATCCGTGTCACACAGAAACACGTAGCCCCGGACGCATTCGTCCGGGGCCATTGAAGTAATTGTAGATTGTCTAAGCGCCGCGCGGCAGATCGCTATTACTTCCGCTCGGTTTTCGACGCGAGAATTTCGGGTTTGGCAATGTCAGGAGGTTTCGAGAACAGATCCTTCGCCTTGGCAAACAGCGCCTTGGCAATCTCCCCATTCAAATGGGCATTCCGCCCGTTCTCGTCTGCGAATGTATCGAAGATGCCATACTTACCGGGCCCCATTTTGATTGCGTACCAACTCACCGTACCAGCCTCACGCTCGGCCAGCGGCTGCGCGGATTTCAGAAATTCTTCGACTTCCTTTTCCTTGCCCGGCTTAGCTTCAAGCTGCGCCCAAATAGAAAGTATTGCCATCGGTGTTTCCTCCTGGTAATCAGATGCCCGACTTACCCATGAAGTATCGCGGTTCGACAGAAAAATACCGACCGGGTGGCCCATTCTAGCCGCGTTCCTTGCGGCTAGAATGGGGTTTTTGACTTTCATTCCCAACTATCATCGTCCCCATCACCGTCTATAATCCCCACATGACCCTAGTCGAACAAATCCAAAAAGACATCGTCACCGCCATGAAGGCCAAGGACGAAGCCCGCCTCTCCACCCTCCGCATGGTCAAGAGTGCACTCATGAACCGCAAAGTCGAAAAAATGGCGGAACTCGACGACAAAGAATCCCAAGCCGTCCTCGCCACGCTCATCAAGCAGCGTAAAGAATCCGTCGAGCAATTCACCAAGGGCGGACGCCAGGAAATGGCCGACAAAGAATCCGCCGAGATCGGCGTGATCGAGAGCTACCTGCCCAAAGCCGCCGCTGAAGCCGACGTCGAAGCCGGAGTAAAAGCCGTCATCGCCGAAATGGGTTCCCCGACCATCAAAGAAATGGGCACCGTCATGAAGAATGCCATGGCAAGATTCAACGGCGCCGGCATGCGCGTAGACGGCAAGATGGTCAGCGAGATTGTGAAGCGGGAACTGGCCGGAAAATAGGGCTACGCGGTCTGTAAGAATTTTTTCAGGCGGTCGATCCCTCGTGACACCGCTCTGCGGTTCTTCCCAGATTTTATCCACTGTGGCAACCGGCTCGCGAGGCTAGCGTTATTGTTACCGATTCTCTCCCGGAGCAACGCCGAAGTATGGTTGTGAAGAAAGTTCAAGTGGGCTTCGTTGAACGCCCAAAGCACCTCTCCGCAGCATGGAACCTGGAGCAATAGAGGAAGCCGGTTATTCCAATCTCGAACGCTGTGCACAATCAGCCGAGGCTTCCATTCGTAAGTGTAGGCGCACTTCTCGCAGGCGAATCGTCGCGTGCCTTGCCATTTACGAGACTCTCGATCGCTGGCCTTCAAAAGCAAGCTGCCTGAATTACCGCAACGGGAACAGCGAACTAGGATCGGATCGCTAAATGCACACAAACAATCTCGAGTGTCATAGCAACGGTGCAGCTTGCTTATGGCGCTAGAACGGCGCTCCGCCTTCGAAACTGGGCTAGTGGTTTTCATAATGCGTCGGAAGAGAATTATAGTGCTCGCCGCTCACTTCCCCCTCTGCCACTCCCGATAAGCCTCACTCTTCGACACCCCCCGCTCCTTCGCGACTTTCTTCAGCGCCCCCTTCTCATCCACTTTCTCTTCCGCCATGATCTGCTCCACACGCTGCCGAACACTCACCCGCGGAACCATCGCCGAGTGAGCATCCCCCTCCTCGGCCTTCCCAATCAGCAGCGTGATCTCGCCCTTCACCACCTCCCGCGCCTTCAAGTTTTCCAGCACCTCGCCCGCGCGTCCGCGCAAAAACTCTTCATGCAGCTTGGTCACTTCGCGCGCGACTACAACGTGCCTCTCCGAACCCAAAACTTCGCAAACATCCTCTAGACTCTCCACCACCCGATGCGGAGCCTCATAGAACACCTGCGTCCGCGGAGAACTCTTCACCGCCTCCAGCGCCGCCCGCCGCTCCCCGCTCTTTGCCGGAAGAAATCCGCTGAAGCGAAACGAATCCGTGGGCAGCCCGCTCGCCACCAGCGCCGCCAGAAACGCTGACGCTCCCGGCACTGGCACCACTGGCACGTCGATGCCGAATCGCCAGCGCAATCAGCCTGTATCCCGGATCAGAAATCCCCGGCATGCCCGCGTCCGTCACCAGCGCGACGCTCGCGCCCTCCTGCATCTCCTTCACTAGCTCCGCCGACTTCGTCATCTCGTTGTGCTCGTGATAGCTGGTCGTGCGCGTCGCAATCGCATAATGATTGAGCAGCTTCTGCGTCTGCCGCGTATCCTCGCAAGCAATCACGTCGACTTCCTTCAACACGCGCAACGCCCGCAGCGTGATGTCCTCCAGATTCCCGATCGGAGTCCCCACGAGATACAAAGCCGGCCCTGCCAGATTCGATTCCGCGTCTTTCATGGCCGGAAGTCTACCACCGCCGTAACTTTCCGACCCGCAGTCGGTTACTCACAAGTGAGGTCAGGGTTTTCCCTGTGCGCCTCTGTGACCCCTGTGGTTAGATGTCTTGCGTGCCAAGAATCAGGAGCCGCCCATGACCGCCGCCGACTTCCGCAAACTCGCCCTCTCCCTTCCCGAAACCGAAGAGCGCCAGCACATGGACCATCCTGACTTCCGCGTTGCCGGAAAAATCTTCGCCACGCTCGGCTATCCCGACAAAACTCGCGGCATGGTCAAACTCTCGCCCGAAGACCAGCACAATTTTTCCAAAGACTATCCCGACACATTTGTTTCGGTAAAAGGCACCTGGGGACGCCGTGGCGCCACCAGCGTCCATCTGAAAGCCGCCAAGAAAGAAGTCCTGCGCAAAGCCATCGCGGCCGCCTGGCGCAACACCGCGCCAAAACGGTTATTGGCAAAATAAGTCCCATGGTGCCAGCAGGATCCGTGACATGCACAACCGTAACCACCGCGCAGGCCAATTCTGCATCAAACTAGCCCAATGCGGTTTCTCCCCCAACCCGGCCTGGTAGCCCTGTTCTGTGGGCTGGCACTGTGCGTTGGTTCGGCGCAGCAGACTCCGCCACCCGCTACTCAATCAAGCGCCCGGCACGCATCGAGCACCACGCAGGCGCGCCGCTCCGCCCGCACCCTCACTCCCGACGACGGCCTGGCCGTGATCTCCGCCGCCCTCGATCCGAAAGTGCTCCGCAATGCCGGACAAGACTGCTCTCATCTGGTTCATGCGGTTTACCAACGCGCTGGCTTCCCCTACGACTATGCGACCTCCGACGATCTCTACGATGGAGTCGAACATTTTCAACGCGTCATGCATCCGCAGCCCGGAGATTTGATCGTGTGGCACGGGCACGCTGGAATTGTTGTTCGACCGTCGCGACACGTCTTCTTCAGCTTCAAGAGCGCGGGCCCGGATATTGATAACTATGGAAGTCCCTATTGGAGCGGCCGCGGGCAGCCTCGCTTTTATCGCTACATCAAGAACGGTCGCTGCCCCGGATGCACCGCAGTTAGCAACAACATTCGGACGAACAAAGAGAGATAGTCGCTGTCATCCTCTGCGTGGCCGCTCTTCAGGCGAAGCTGGCAACGCCTCCCTCAAAATTGACGCCATCGCCGCCCCGCCCCTAGAATCAATATGAAACCGTTGTTCCTCACAACCGTCTCACACTCATGCCCCTTTACGAATACGAATGCAAGAAGTGCGGCCACCGCTTCGAAAAAATCCAGAAGTTTTCCGACAGGATGGTCAAGAAGTGCCCCGAATGCGGCGGCCAGGTCGAGCAGATGATCTCCGCCCCCGCCGTCCAGTTCAAAGGCTCCGGCTGGTACGTCACCGACTACGCGAAGAAGTCCTCGTCTCAAGCATCAACCGGCAGCAACGATTCCGGGTCGAAAGAAAAGAAAGACGAGAAGCCCAAGTCGGATAGCGCATCGAAAGACTCGTCGGCGAAGGAAAGTTCTTCGAGCTCCTCAAAAGAATCCTCGTCGAAAGACTCCTCGCACAAAGAATCTCCCCGCAAAGGCTCCGGCAGACACAAATAACAGCGACTCCGCGCAGCGAAGCCGCTCAAGGTTTTGAATTACTGGGTACCGAGTACTGGGTACTGCCTACTGGTTTTTCAGCTCCCGCTCAAAGTGCTCTTCGATCATCGTAAACAGATGCACCCTCGCATCTTTCCCCGCGATGCTATGCGTCTTGTTCGGATAGATCATCAGCCGGAACTGCTTCCCCGCGTTAATCAGCGCATTAATCATCTGAATGCTGTTCTGAAAATGCACGTTGTCATCACTTGTCCCGTGCACCAGTAGCAGCGCTCCATGCAGCTTGTCGGCTGCCCTGGTCACGTCCGACATCTCATAGCCCGGTTTGTCGTCCTTGAGCAGTCCCATGTAGCGCTCGGTATAAATCGAGTCGTAGTTCAGCTGGCTGGTCACCGGAGCCACGGCCACGCCGGCCCTGAAACGGTCCGAATGCGTCATCGCATACAGCGTCATCGACCCGCCATTCGACCAGCCCCAAATCGCAATGCGGTCCTTATCGAGCTGCGGATACTGCGCCAGCAGTTGATCGAGCGCCGTCAACTGATCCTTCAACTCCACCGCACCGAACTCATGCCGGATCGCGGTCTGAAACTTCCGATCGCGTCCCGGCGTCCCGCGATTGTCCACTGCAAAAATTGCGAATCCTTTCCGTGCCAGAATTTCGTCGAAAGCATCTGGCGCCGACTTCCTCACCATCTGTGCCGCCGGACCGCCATAGATGTTCACGATCAGCGGAATCTTCCCGCTCGCCGCACCATCCGGGGGCAGTAACAGCCGCCCGTACAGAACCGTCCCATCGTCCGCCTTGAACTCCAGATACTTCGGCGCCCGCAGCCCGTATTCCTCGATCGTGTTTCGTGCCGACCACACCGGATTGCACGCCCCACCGACGGCGCAAAGAGACAGGCTCGGCGAGTTCTCCGGTCCCGCAAACATATGCGTATAGTGCTTCCCGTCGTCGCTGAAATTCGCAAAGTGCTGGCCCTCGCCAGAGCTAAGCTGCTTGCCTTCCGACCCATCCAGCTGCGCCGAAAAAACATGCATCTGCCGCGGATCGTCCTTGTTCGCCGAGTAAAACACGGTCCCCGCAGCCTCATCCACGCCCTCAAGCCCCAGCACTTCAAAATCGCCGTGCGTCAGTTGCCGCTCCAGCTTGGCATCCGCCGCCATCGGATTCTGCTGATCGAAACTGTAGAGATAAAGATGCATGTTCCCGTCGCGCCAACTCGGCCACAGAAACTTTCCGGATTTCAAAAACCGAACTTCCAAATGCTCGAAATCAATCCACGCCCCCGGTGTTGTCTCCGTCAGTACGATCCGCGACTTCCCGGTCTTCGCATCCACGAAATACAGGTCCATCTTGTCCTCGGGACGGTTCAGCACCTCCGCCCACAGCACTCCATCCCGCACCCAACCAAACCGGGGCACATACGTGTCTTCATCGCTGCCCAGCGAAATCCAGCGAACTTTCCCGCCGTTCGCATCCACCACGCCCAGCTTCACCACCGGATTCGGATCGCCCACCTTCGGATACTTCTCGTTCTCCACATTCGGATGCGTCGGTATCCAATCCGTAATCGGATACACCGGTACCCTGGTCTCATCCATGTGCAGAAACACAATCTCTTTGCTGTCAGGCGACCAGAAATAATTGCTGCGAACAGCCAACTCTTCCGCATACACCCAGTCAATGTCGCCATTGAACAGGCTGTCGCCTGTGTCTTTAGTCAGCTGCTTCTCATTTTTTCCAGCCACCGGCCGCACAAACAAATTATGTTTCCGCGTGTACGCCAAGTGGCTCCCATCCGGCGAAAACTTCGGATCGCCGCTCGGGTCTCCCGCCGACGTAAACTGCACCGCCGTCTCCGTCCCCAAGTCGTAGAGCCACAGCTGCCCCTGCGAATCGAAGATCAAGTGCTTCGAATCCGGAGCCCACAAATACGCCGCCACGTGATACCGCGTCAGCCGCTCCTTCTCCCGCTCGTTCTTCACCTTGTTGACATCTGGATCGAGCGACGCCAGCTTCGCCGCACTGACCAGCACCTTCTTCTCGCCAGTCGCCGTGTCCATGTACCACAGCTCGCCCTTCTCGCCCTTTTCATCGCGCTGCACAAACGTCAGCTTCGTCCCGTCCGGACTCCATTCCACGGTCTCCGGACCGCGCCCTCCCAGCCCCCCAGGCTGATATATGGCGTCAATGGTCAGCGGCTTTGTGGGCGCGGTCTGCGCCGTTAGGGGCTTAACACCGATCGAGCAAAGCACCAACACCAGCAAGGCAAGGCGAATCATCGCAGCAAGGTATCTCTTCACGAAGTGACCTCAAAGGGAAGAAGTGGACAGCGACCTTATAAACGCGAACCGAAAAGTGTACACTGCCCCAGCCCGCGCCGCACGAGGCTGACATCGGCACTTTGTCATTCCACGCGTAACCACGGCCCAGCTGCGCTGATTTCCCCCGCAGAACTGCCTTTGACCCAGACCCTCGGCACCTGCCTCTGTCATTTCCCTCTAGTGGGCCCGCCTTGCCCCCAACACGCCTCGTCCCGCGTGCTAGAATCAACGTATCCCGAATGCTTCCTGACATAGAAAACCTGCTGAAGCTGCAAGACACCGACAAGGAAATCCGCCGCCTGCAGGACGAGATTGCCGAATTCCCCAAGCGCGTCGCCGTCATCGAGCAGAAGCTGGCCGGAACAAAAGCTCAGCTTGAAAAAGCCCAGGCCAGCGTCAAAGCCGACGAAGCCGCCCGCCGCAAGTACGACACCGCCATCAACGATCTCCGCGGCAAGATTTCGAAGTATCGGGACCAATCCCTCGACGTAAAGACCAACGAGCAATACAAAGCTCTGCTCCACGAAATTCAGTTCGCCGAAAAGGAAATCTCCGCCAACGAAGACAAGATTCTTGAATTAATGGTCAACGCCGACGCCCGCGACAAGGAAGTCAAAGCCGCGCAGGCCGATCTCAAAGCCGAAACTGCCGAGATCGAAAGAGAGAAGGAACAAGCCCGCCAGCGCACCGCCGAAGACGAGAAGCTTCTCGTCGGTGAGCGCGCCAAGCGCGAACAGATGCGCGCCGGAGTCGATGCCGACCTGCTCCGCCACTACGAGCGCGTCAGCAAATTCCGCGGCTCAGGCATCTCCGAGGTTCGCGAGCACAAGTGCATGGCGTGCCAGGTCATGCTTCGGCCCCAGACTTACAACGAGATTCGTTCCGGTCAGCAAGTCATCGTTTGCGATTCGTGCCAGCGCATACTTTATTTCAACGCTGCGGACGAGCTTGTGGACCAGATTCCGGGCGCCAACCGGGCCCGCCGCCATCATCCCAAAATCGATGCGTCTCAAGCCTGGTACTACCGCGCCGAGTTCGCCGACCACGGCGAAGTTCTTCTCTGTATGACGAACGCCGGCGGCCAGGCCAGTCGCCGCGTCTACGACTTCCACACCGGACGCCTGCTCGGCGACATCCTCATCCGCGAAGGCAACTTCCGCGACGGCTTCCCCGAAGACATCACCGGGGCCACTCGCCTCAACGGTGGATGGACCGAGGCCGAACTCGACTCCTGGGGCACCGAACTCCCCATGGTCATCCTCGACTCCCTGCGCTCCGATCTGGATCTCGCCCGCCACGAGGCCGCCTCCGGCTCCCACGCCAAACCCACTCCCGCAGTCCCCACCGAACACGTCGCCAGCTAAGCTCGTCCAGATTTGTGGGGACAGCCGCCCTCGGCTGTCCGGTGGAGCGCAGCTCGACTTTGATTAATCCCTGGCATTTGAGTGAAGGTGGCAATACTGAGACAGTTGGCCCCGAGCGGACCCGGGCTACACAAACAGACGATCTAGCTCAATGAGATCCCAGCTTGTGAACGCATTTCCGAACTATCCGTGTGCCGCACGTACAAGGGGTCTGCGGCGCGCGGTTCTCGCGACGGAGCTGTGAGTTCTTGATTGGGGTCATAGGACAACCCGCAGACAGCACACCGGATACTTGATCCGTCGAGCTCAATTCGTGCTCTATCGCATCTGGGGCATACCATGTGGCAACTCCCGGAACATCTTCGTGTAAACACCATAGTCCAACGCCGCGGAGAACAACATCGGGTATATAGCACTAGAGACGCGGGATTTAAGTGGTCATGACTCAGGTTAAGACAGCAACCCACTCGAGTTTCTACCCGAGAACCGCCCGGCTGACCAGAGTGACTCCTACAGGGTTTCCAGTGTCGGATCAGCGACCGGAATCGGGATTTTGCAACAGTCATTCAGGAACGTCGCTATCGGGCGCAGAGTCTCCGCTTACCGGGCCTTCTATGAGGATTGCCACGGCAGCGAAGAACGCGACCATTATGCTAGCCGCCCGGACATATTGAACGATGGCCGCGAGCGGTGCCGACACCAACCCTTGAATGAGGCTCAGCAGGAAACTCAGCACCCAGCCTATGACGAGAACGCGTTTTTTCCCATGCAAGGCCCGTGGAAACACAATGCATGGCATAATACCGACGCGTAGAGTGCCACGTTGACCACCAGCGAAGCGCGTGCAGGCAATAAGGTATCCGCCGGCAGAAGCCAGTGAAAGTGATGGGGAGATTGCCAGAGTGCAGCCCGAAGAGTCAGTGCGGCGACGTAGCCCGTCAAGACCACACCGATTGCAGCGGTGAACCTATCGCCTATTAGCCGAGGCCACTGCTTTGGTTCGTCCACGTTGGGCGGGATTATACCTCGACGGAGTTCCGCCAACTGTCGAGATCAGCGATTTCACAAGTGAGCCAAAAGCTGTTTTCACTCACGGTAGATGAGTGAAATAGAGATCTTACGCCAATCCCCCGCCAGCCCATTGGCAAGCAGAACTTGAGATCGAGAACGGCTGGATTGGCCTCTCAATGCGGCCTGTGTTCCGTAGCCACTGTCTGTACCAAAAGAGGCGCTTGTTAGTTCGAATCGTCGCGCCGTTTCAGCGTCGGATGATCATCGTCCTTCTTGTCATCGGACGTGTCGCTCGTTTTGGACGTCCGCCGCAAGCTGGGTTTGTTCGCATCTTTCTCATCCACCAGCTTGTGCTTGTTCTCGATCGCTGCCAGGCGTCCTTTGACCTCGTCGAACTCCGACGTGGTCACGATGTATTGCTCCTTGGTGGGAAGAATCTTGCGAATCTCATTCTGCGACTTCTCAATTCGATCTGGCGTCTGCGGGTGTGTGTCGAAGGCTTTCGACAATGTGCCCGGCTTCTTCTTCTCCATCGCCTGGATCTTTTCGAAGAAGGATACAAATGCCGAGGGATCATAGCCGGCGCGGTACATGTACTCAATGCCCAGATAGTCAGCCTCCGACTCGAAGGCACGCGAGAAGTGCAGGAAGGTCAGCGGAATGGCCAGTCCTAGGCCCTGATAAATGCCGTAGCCGAGTGCGCCGCCCATAAAAATTGCGGGTAGTGATGCGAGCTGCAGCAGGTTGGCCCGGGTCATTTCGCGGCCATAGTGGCAAGCCGCCACGTGCGCGATCTCATGCGCCATAACACCAGCCATTTCGGCTTCCTCATCCGCGGCCAGGATCAGGCCGGAGTTCACATAGAAGAATCCGCCTGGCAGCGCCATAGCGTTGACCACATCCGAGTCAATCACTTTAATCGTGAACGGAACCTGCGCATCGGAGTTCCGGACCAGATTCTGGCCCACGCGGTTTACGTATTCCGTAATCACAGGGTCGTTGATCAACTTGATCTGAGATTCGATCTGCTGGGCGTACTGACGGCCGCTCGCTACCTGTCCCTCAATGGAATACCAATTGCCAAGTCCGCGCCCGCACCCCACGTTCCGGCTCCCGACCGCATCAATATCCGTCTTGCCGCCGTGGTGCTTGATCTGGCTATCATCCTGGGTTGGCAGAGCGGCTGGCGCCTGCTTGGGGGCATCTTGCACATCGCCCGCCTTGGGCTGACCCTGGTCGGGATCGGTCGTTGGGGTCTGTGTTTGCGGTGGATTCTGGCTTGGTTGCGTCTGCGAAAACGTCCAGGGCGCTGCACAGAACGCTGCCAATCCGATTGCGATTGCCAGCCTCATTCGCGGCATTGCTTTGCTCCTTCTTGGTTCGACTCGAACTTCAAGGCCAAGTTCTCGGTTGGGTGCGTCAAAAGGGGGAATTCTCCCCTTTCGCGTCACAAGTGGGATTTCGTGTTTGTTTGGTACTTCACCACGACTACAAGACGGCAGGAACTGTCACTCTGAACAGGTTGCCAGAAACATTACCCCAGCTGTCAGAAGCGCTCACAGGAAGGCCACTTCCATTCTCAATTGTTGCCCGCAGGCCGTTACACTCAAGTGCCCAGCGCAAGGCCATGATGAGTGCTATCGCGATTTTTCAACAACTGACATCAGAAAAGCGAAAAAGCACCCTCGAAGTCTCGCGGCCAGAGCACTTCAACACTGTCGTCATTACCTCTGCGATCACGGCACAGGGTGCTTACCCGGGTTCGGCCGTCTGGAACTAGTGTGGATTAGCTTGGCGGCTTCGATTCCATTGACAGTGGGTTTCTCCCCAAGAGCCTTCGGCGTTCGTAGTCTTCAATGGCTTCTTCTTCCGTTCGATGCCGCTCCTTAATCGTGGCCATCAAGAGCACGACGAAGATCATCACGGCGGACCAGGCTCCAATTCCCGTTAAAGCAATCCACATCTAATAGGCTTCTTTCATTTTACGAGTACCCGCCCATCGTGAAACGTTCTCAATCAAGTGGTCCGCCGTTAATGGGCTAAATCCGCAGATTGGGCAAACCTTGACCGGGAGTACCTGCGTGCCGTGTGGTCCGTAGCCCTCAGCAAGCGGCAAGCAGCACTGACCCGAGTAGAAGTTACCGATCAGCATAGGGCGATGTCGTTGCTCTGCCGCAATAAGCGGGTGGAGAAACTGCTTGAAGCGAGGGTCTGACATTAGGGCAGCGCAACTCAACTGACGCTAACAACCTGAGCGCTTATTGAGCCACACTCCGCTGACCGCACTCGCTTCAGAACTCCCGCTGCAGAATCGCAGGCGTTACCATGTCCTCATGCCCCCGACTCCCGCACCGTCTGATCTCCCCAAAGTCAAGATCTCCCCCCGCGGCGCCACCCGCCTCAAGGCCGGCCACGTCTGGGTCTACCGCTCCGACATCGTCTCCGCCGACGGCATCCCTCCCGGCTCGCTCGTTGGCGTCACCGATCAGCGCGGCAAGCCTCATCGGCACGGCCCTCTACTCCAGTTCCTCGCAAATCGCGATCCGCATGATCTCGCCCGATCCAGTCTCTGATTTCCCCGCACTTCTGCGACACCGCATCGCCGACGCCATCGCCTACCGCGAGCACCTCGTCCGCGATACCGACGCCTACCGCCTCATCTTCAGCGAAGCCGACTTCCTCCCCGGCCTCATCGTCGATCGCTACAACGACATCCTCTCCGTCCAAATCCTCACCCAGGCCATGGACGCCGACCCCATCCGCGAAGCCATTCTCGCCGCTCTCACCGAGCATCTCACTCCCGCCTCGATCGTCGAGCGCGTCGATCCGCGCGTCCGCGAACTCGAAACTCTTCCGCCCGCGCGTCTCCGGTCTGCTGCAAGGCGAAAAGACGTCCACCACCTTCACCATGAACGGCGTTCAATTTCGCTATCGACGCCCTCGAAGGCCAGAAGACCGGAGCCTTCCTCGACCAGCGCGAAAACTACGCCGCCGCCGCTCAGTACGCCCGCGGCGAAGCCCTCGACGTCTTCTGCTATCAGGGAGGCTTCGCCCTCCATCTCGCTCCAGCGCTGCACCCAGGTCACCGGCGTCGACAGCTCCCGTCCCGCGCTCGAAGTCGCCGACCAGAACGCCGCCCTCAATCAGGCCCGTCTCAAAGGCAGAGATCGAATGGATCGAGGCCAACGCCTTCGACCTGCTCAAGGACTACGCCTCCTCCAATCGCCACTACGACACCATCGTTCTCGATCCGCCCGCCTTCGCCAAAACCAAGCGCGACCTCGATGCCGCCCTCCGCGGCTACAAGGAACTCAACCTCCGCGCCCTCAAGATGCTCCGCCCCGGCGGCATTCTCGTGACCTGCTCCTGCTCCTACCACGTTCAGCCGAGTCCGACTTCCTCGAAATGCTGGCCTCAGCCGCCCTCGACGCCCACCGCACCCTGCGCCTGATCGAGGTCCGAGGCCAGTCCAAAGACCACCCGATCCTGCTGAATGTCCCCGAAACTGCGTACCTGAAGTGCGTCATAGCGTCACGTAACGTAATGAAAATAAGACATACTACTATACTTGACATAATACACTCATATTTTATGCTTCCTTTGACATGCTAACCGAGCGTCTAATGAAGTGGCCGAACTGTAGCGGCGCTTCCCGGAGCACCTTCAACAGCCGGTCTCAAACTGAAGCATCTGATGACCCAATTTCGAAGGAGGATTTACCCATGACCGTATTAACCCGTTTGGAGCCGTTCCGTGAGTTCACCACCCTGCAGGACCGCATCAACCGCGTGTTCCGCGAGTCCTACAGCGACTGCCGGCCAGGATGAATCCTGACCACCTCCAGCTTTGCCCCCGCCGTTGACGTCTACGAAGACGAGCACAAGGTCACGCTGAAGATCGAAGTGCCCGGAATCGACGAGAAAGACATCGACGTCCGCGTCGAGAACAACACTCTCACCGTGCACGGCGAGCGCAAGATCGAGAAGGAAGAGAAAGAAGAGAACTACCGCCGCGTGGAGCGTCAGTACGGCAGCTTCACCCGCACCTTCACTCTGCCCACGACCGTAGACACCGAGAAGCGTCTCGGCCAACTACGACAAGGGCGTGCTGAAGATCAGCCTGCCCAAGAAAGCCGAAGCCAAGCCGAAGCAGATCAAGGTCAAGGTCGGCAGCGAAAAGCACCGAAAGACTCGAAGGCAAAGGCCCCAGCAAAGCCGCGTAACGTGGCAAGACCTATGTGGGGGACAGCCGCCCTCGGCTGTCCAGTCGAGCGAAGCTCGACAGTTTGGGCGGGAGGCGGCAGAGGTGACCGCCTCCCGTTTTGTTTAGACTAAGCAAGTCCGGGCTGATTGCTCGTTCTCAATTACCAAATTACAAATTACCCAATTACTAAATGGAGTTACCCATGCCGATCCGTTGGGACAAATTTACCGTCAAAGCGCAGGAAGCCGTCCAGCGCGCGAACGAGCTCGCCTCCGAGCACGGCAATCCCGAGCTGCTGCCGATGCACCTGCTCGCCGCCCTGCTCGAAGACAAAGAAGGCATCGTTCCGCCGGTGCTCGAAAAGATCGGCATCGGCCCGCAGGCCGTTCTGAGCGAGATCTACCGCGAGATCGAAAGCTTCCCAAAGTTTCCGGACAGGCCGCCCAAGCCACGCTCTCGAACGAAGCCAACAAGCTGCTCGAGCAGGCCTTCAAAGAAGCCATCGAATTTCAAAGACGAGTACGTTTCCACCGAGCACCTGCTGCTCGCGATCACGCATCTCAAGCGCGATACCGGCGCAGCAGATTCTCGCGCGCCATGGCGCGACCTATGACGCGATTCTGAAGGCGCTCACCGTCGTTCGCGGATCGCAAAAAGTTACCGACCAGAATCCCGAAGCCAAGTACCAGGCGCTGGAACGATATGCCCGTGATCTGACCGAGCAGGCCCGCCGCGGCAAGCTCGATCCCGTCATCGGACGCGACGAAGAAATCCGCCGCGTCGTCCAGGTGCTCTCGCGCCGCACGAAGAACAATCCCGTGCTCATCGGCGAGCCCGGCGTCGGCAAGACCGCCATCGTCGAAGGCCTGGCGCAGCGCATCATCTCCGGCGATGTGCCCGAAGCTCTGAAGAACAAGCGCGTCGTCTCGCTCGACCTTGGCGCGATGCTCGCCGGCGCGAAATATCGCGGCGAATTCGAAGACCGCCTCAAAGCCGTGCTGAAAGAAATCGAAGACTCGCAAGGCCAGATCGTTCTCTTCATCGACGAACTGCACACGCTGGTCGGCGCAGGCGCAGCCGAAGGCGCGATCGATGCCTCCAACATGCTCAAGCCGGCGCTCGCTCGCGGAGAACTGCGCGCCATCGGCGCGACCACGCTGAACGAATATCGCAAGTACATCGAAAAAGACGCAGCGCTCGAACGCCGCTTCCAGATCGTCTTCGTTGGCGAGCCCAACGTCGAAGACACGATCGCGATCCTGCGCGGCCTGAAAGAAAAATACGAAGTGCATCACGGCGTGCGCATCAAAGACTCGGCCATCGTCGCCGCAGCCACGCTCTCGCATCGCTACATCTCCGACCGCTTCCTGCCCGACAAAGCCATCGATTTGATCGACGAAGCCGCCGCATCACTGCGCATCCAGATCGACTCGCTGCCGACCGACATCGATCAGCTCGAACGCCGCGCGACGCAGCTCGAAATCGAAAAGCAGGCGCTCAAGAAAGAAGACGACGCGAATTCGAGGGAGCGTCTGGGGGTTATTGAAAAAGAACTCGCCGAGATTCGCGAGAAATCGAACACGCTCAAAGCGAACTGGAAGAAGGAAAAAGATCTCATCGCGCGCGTTCGCGCCCTCAAAGAAAAGATCGAGCAGCTCAAGATCGAAGAGCAGGCCGAAGAACGCAAGGGCAACAACGAGCGCGTGGCAGAGATCCGTTACGGCCTGATTCCGCAGGCGGAGCAAGAGCTGGCCAAGCTTTCCAAGCAGATGGAAAGCCAGGGCGGCAAACGCATGCTGAAAGAAGAAGTCGACGAAGAAGACGTCGCCCGCATCGTCTCCAAGTGGACCGGAATTCCCGTCTCGAAGATGCTCGAAGGCGAAGTCAAAAAGCTGGTCACGATGGAAGAGCGCCTGCGCCAGCGTGTCGTCGGCCAGGACGCCGCGCTCGAACGCGTCTCCAACGCGATTCGCCGTTCCCGCGCCGGACTCAGCGATCCCGAAGCGTCCCATCGGTTCCTTCATCTTTCTCGGACCGACGGGCGTCGGCAAAACCGAACTCGCCCGCGCGCTCGCCGAATTCTTGTTCGACGACGAGCACGCCATGCTCCGCATCGACATGTCCGAATACATGGAGAAGCACTCGGTCGCTCGCCTGATCGGCGCGCCTCCAGGATACGTCGGCTACGAAGAAGGCGGACAGCTGACCGAACAGGTTCGCCGTCGTCCCTACGCGGTTGTGCTCTTCGACGAAATCGAAAAGGCGCATCCTGACGTCTTCAACGTTCTCCTGCAGATGATGGACGATGGCCGCCTCACCGACGGCAAAGGCCGCGTCGTCGATTTCAAGAACACGATCATCATCATGACGTCGAACATCGGCTCGACTTACCTGCAGTCCGATCACGTGCGCACACCGGAAGAATTCGAGAAGGCCAGCGCAGCAGGTGATGAACCTGTTGCACACGCACTTCAAGCCCGAGTTCCTCAATCGCGTCGACGACATCATCGTCTTCGGTCCGCTCGGCAAAGAACAGCTAGTCAAGATCATCGAGCTGCGCCTCGAAGATCTTCGCCGATTGCTGGCCGATCGCAAGATCTCGCTCGAACTCACCGACGCCGCGAAGGAATTGCTTTTCACGCAAGGCTACGATCCGAACTTCGGCGCGCGTCCGTTGAAGCGCGCGATCCAGAAGCTGATCCAGGATCCGCTGGCTCTGAAGATTCTCGACGGCGAAGTTCTGCACGGCGATCACGTAATCGTCGAGGCCGACAAGAAAGCCGGGAAGATGAAGTTCGAGGTCAGCCAGCGCATCGGCGAGAAAGCACCAGCCAAAGCCAAGAGATAAACAGCGCCACGGATCTCACGGATCGCAACGGATAAATCAAAGGATTGAGAATTATCCGTGTTGATCCGTGCGGATCCGTGGCTAATGTTTCCCAGCGAACGCGTCGACGACCGCGGGAGCTTGCGCTAGATACCATCCGACCGCAACGCGCAGCGCGATCTGCAATCCGTACCAGAACACCGGGAGTCCCAGCTCTGCCATCGAGATGCTGGGCACGAGCGAGTAGACCGCTAGCACCATCACGGCCATTGCAGCCCAGCGAGCCCAGTTGTGCAAACGAAATAAGCCCCAACCAATGAGAGCGTAGCCAGTTCCGAACAGCAGAATCATGTACGGTCCGGCCAACTCCAGTCCATACATGAAGCGGCTTCCTGCTGTCAGCGGCCACGTTCCCGGCGAGACCAACAGCGTCGCGCCAAGGATCCAGAGGTAAACTCCAGCAGTGCAGAAGAGAATCGCGATGATCGTCACGCCGATTGGGCGCTGCATAAAGAAGGCGCTAACCACCGAGGACACAGAGTCTCACATGATAGCCTCTGTGCTCCTCCGTGGTTAAGCTTTACGCCAGATCGAAGAGCAGGACTTCCGCGTCTTTCGTGGCCTTGAGGATGAGCTTCTTTTCGTCGCTGATCGCCGCGCCATCGCCTTGCGCCAGCTTCTGTCCGTTTAACTCGACTGAGCCGCGCGCAACTTGCAGCCATCCGTGACGTCCGGCGGCGAACTCGTGCGCGACTTCTTCTCCGGGCTTGAGCAGCGAGACGTAAAGCTTCGCGTCCTGATTGATCTTCACTGAACCATCGCTGGCATCGCGCGACGCAATCAGCCGCAACTTCCCGCGCTTGTCTTCTTCGGCAAAGGATTTCTGCTCGTAACTCGGAGGCAGTGCAGCCTTCTCCGGCTGGATCCAGATCTGCAGCAAGTGCACCGCATCGGTCGTCGACGGATTGAACTCGCTATGGCGTATACCGCTGCCTGCCGTCATGCGCTGTCCGTCACCCGGCAGAATCACCGAGCCTGTTCCCAAACTGTCTTTATGTTCGAGCTTGCCTTCGAGAACATACGTGATGATTTCCATGTCGCGATGCGGGTGCGTAGGAAATCCGGTGTTCGGCGCAACCCAATCTTCGTTGATCACTCGCAGCGAGCGGAATCCCATCCAACTCGGATCCCAATAGTCGCTGAAGCTGAAGGTGTGATGTGTTTTGAGCCAGCCGTGGTCTCCGCCACCGCGCTCGGCGCTCGGACGAACTCGAATCATGGCGTTTCTCCGGGTAGTAATTAACTGATAAACATTGGATGCTCGAGGGATTCGGAAGGGTCCAAGCTGCAGGAGAAGCGAAAAAATCTGAAAGGGGATCCCGGAGCGCGATTCTGAAATGGGGAAGTTTACTGATTCATACCTCTACCCCTTCCCCCATACCCTGAAAAGCCGAGACTGGCGCGGGGTTTGCAGAAAGTGTCTGCAAAATCTTGAGCCCCAAGGGATTAGAGGTCAAAATATTGAAAACACGCCAGTTACCAGCTGCCATTCGTCCCACGCAAGGCACAGCCACGGCGATGCCGAGCGCCATCATGCATGAAATCAAAGACGAGAGGCAAGGTCAGATGTCACACAATCCAGAATAAAGGTGTGGATTTCTCTTAACTATCCAGCTAATAAAGGAGCGCTGGCCACGGATTCACAGGGATCAAGAAAGCAAAGAATACCGAGCGGTTTGATCCGTGGAAATCCGCGCAAATCCGTGGCTCGCGTTTTTGCTGTGGCACACTAGCTAAATGCACCGGCTCGCGCTTGGCGACTTCGAACTCACGGTTTTTTCTGATGGCGTTTACCCGCTCGATGGCGGCGCGTTTTTCGGCGTTGTGCCCAAGGTAATGTGGTCGCGCAAGGTAGAGGCCGACGAAAAGAACTATGTCAGCGCCGGACTCAACTCGCTGCTCATTCGCACCGGCAAGCACACCGTGCTGGTTGAGACGGGCATGGGCAACAAGCTCTCCGAGCGGATGGTCAAGTTCTACGGGCAGCCCGCGAAGCTGCTCGATAATCTCGCGGCTGGCGGCGTCGCCCCTGACGACGATCGACATCGTCATCAACTCGCATCTGCACTTCGATCATTGCGGATGGAATACGGTGCGCGACAAGAACGGCAAGATCGTTCCGACGTTTCCGCGCGCGAAGTATTACGCACCCGAAGGCGAGTGGCAATATGCGCGCCGCCCCAGCGAACGCGACTCTATCAGCTTCATCTCCGAGAACTACGATCCGCTGGTCGCGAGCGGGCAGATGACGCTGCTCAAAGGAGGCGAGGAAATCGCTCCGGGGATTTCGGTGAAGATCTTTCCCGGGCACACGGCGCACATGCAGGTCGTACTGGTTCATAGTCAAGGAAAGACGGCGTGCTACATCTCCGACCTGATTCCGACGACGGCTCACATTGACCTCACCTGGGGCATGGGATTCGATCTTTATCCGCTGCAGACGATCGAGAGCAAGAAGCTGTACTATGCGCGGTCGATTCCCCAGAAATGGCTGACTATCTTCACGCACGATGCGAAAACTCCGTGGGCCTATGTGGAGAAGGACGAGTTGGGGAAGATGGTGGCGCGGGGAGTGTAGGTGATCACCGAGGTGCGATAGCATTCGGAATGTAAGGATGAAAAGTACAAGCGAGTTACGAGACAGCATCGAAAATCTCTATGAGGTCTTCGGCGCGTACCCGCTCCGAGCTCACACGGAGGCCTGTTCCTGTTGCCACAGCCCATCCGACGAGAAGCGGGTTCACGCGAAGCCATTACGATTGCTTACCGCAGACGATTTGCGACCCTATGCGACTGACGCGCTGTTGGTTTGGGGAGGTGCAGATGACTTCAAGCATTTTCTGCCGCGGGTTTTCGAGTTGCTAGTTGCGCACGGAGACGAATTCGTAGATCCGGAAGTGGCCTTGGGTAAGCTTTATTACGCAGAATGGGGTACGTGGCCCGATGTCGAGCGGAAGAGCGTGAAGCGATTTTCGAGTGCAGCTTGGAGCGCACTTTTGGATTCGGAGCCTTGTGAACCCTACGGGCAGGAGATGGACGACTGGGTGTGTGGACTCGCTCAGTTCGAACCTGAATTGTCGCCTTATCTTAAGTCGTGGCTGGAAGCCGAAACGGAGACCGCAGGGTTGAACCTTGCGGCCTTTATCTACACGAACATCCCAATCCTGACTCCGGACGGCTACTGGCGCGATCGGGTCGAATCGTTTAACGAGGTGGCTATGTGGGTGCGGAGCGAAGCAGTCAAGAAGGTCATGAAGAAGGTCGCGGCAGGTTTTCCCCGGTACGAGTTTGTGGAACGAGCGTATGCATCGCTGCCCTAGTGTCATATTTGAGTTTTGAGAACGTGGTGGTGTGGGCGAACAGCAGGTTCCTCCCCTTCGCGGTGCTCGGGGTCGGAATGACAAGCATTAAAAATTGACGATCGCTTCAAATTTGTTCTGACGTTCAGAATTTCTTAATGGTTGGATTTCGCGGGCAGGAGTGCCCGCGCCACAAAACCCTTCCTTCCTCTCCCTCTGCTTTTTTGCTAAGCTTCCGACCCATGACGCACTCTCGGCGACACCTGATATCTCTCGCTCTCATTTGTCTGGCTTCTTTGGCACTTGCACAGCAGGCCAAGACGACCACCTCGAGCGCAGCCGTTTCCAGCCATTACGAAGGCACCGCGAAGAACAAGGCGGAGGACGTTATCACAGTGGCTCTCGAATTAACCGAAAAGGACGGCGCGCTGTCGGGCACGATCAACTCCTCGCACGGAGATTTCACAATCACCGGCGGTTCGCACAAGGGTGATGCGGTCACGATCGAGTTCGACGCCGGCAGTCCTGGCACGATTTCCATGACGATGAACAATGACCGCATGATCGGAACATGGACCGCGGGAGAGGATGGCGGCGCGATTGACGTGAAGAAAGCCACACCGAAACAGGAGCCGCCGAAAGGTAAGTCGTAGTTCGACCCGTAGCAATTCGGCGATGGAGGGCGAACGTTTGTCCTCTGGTGCGCGCTGAATTTCCTGACTGCATTTCGCGGGCACGAGTGCCCGCGCCACATTCTCCCATCATGTGTGCATGAATTTGCACACTTCGCTTTTGACAACAAATTTACGCGTTCCGGTGTAACATGTGCGGCGGCGATGGTGGGATCGCCCTGACCTTCCAGCCGTCGATCCAAAAAATCTCAGGATGGAGTTAAAAAATGAGGCAGAGATTTTCGCGTTTATTCTTTTGCGGCTTGGTCGCTCTGATTGCGAGCGCCACCACAATGTTTGCCCAGGAAGCTCAACAGCAGCAGCACCTGAAAGGCTATTACGCAGTTCGCCCGTTGAATGCCTCGCCCGAGGCCGTCAACAACGCGCGTAATTCCACCGGCAGCATTTCGCTTCCTTTGTTCACCTACAACGTCGTCTCCAGCCGCGACGGCAATCCCTACAGCGGCGTAATTGTCGGGACCGATCCGAGCTCGAACGTTGCAACCCACGTTCCTGCCAAGATCATTCCCATCATCTTCAAGTTTCCGGATGGAACGATTCTCGATCCCACCAAGCCCGACGCGTGTGCCGGCGACGGCACCAAGTCCGACCTGCAACTTGTGGCGGGCTCGCCCATGGTCCAAAGCACCGATTTCAACTTTGGCGGCACCGACGTAGGCAAGACGCAGTATCTCGATGCATTCCAGCGCGCGGAGTTCTGGCAGGGAAGCCCGAACGGTGGTTCCGGCATCTCGGCCAATACGAACAATCACACGCGCCTGAACTACTCGATCCTGCCGCCAGTCACCGTACAAGTTCCGACGGGTGGTGGCAAGGCCTGGACGGGTTTCGGCTGCGGAGTTTTCGGCGTGATCAACATCGTTTGGTTTGATCCCGCCCTTCTCGGCATCAGTGGACCCGACTATGTGCAAGACCGCATCGTGACTCGGTTGGCGAACAAGGGCGTGATTGGCCCGGACGAGCTGCCGATTCTGTTTATGCCGAGCACGGTGTTTGCCATCCAGAGCACCACGCCGATTCAGAACTGCTGCATCCTCGGTTATCATGGCGCCTATCTCGATGCCAACGGGAACATTCAGACTTACTCCCCGCTTGACTTCGACAGCACGGGAGCCTTCGGTTCAGCCGTCGCCGACACCACTGTCATGGCTCACGAAGTCGGCGAATGGGCCAACGATCCCTACGGCAACAACCCCACTCCGTTGTGGGGACACGTCGGTCAGGTCGGGGGCTGTCAGGGGAATTTCGAAGTGGGGGATGCTTTAACCGGCACCAACATGCCCGCGATCACCATGCCGAACGGGTTTAGCTACCATCTGCAGGAGTTGGTGTTCTTCTCCTGGTTCTATGGCGCGCCGTCACTGGCGGCCAACGGATGGTTCTCCAACAACAACACGTTCACAACCGATGCTGGAGCGGTTTGTCAGTAGGAATTCCGGGGTCACAAGAACGAAACTCCACGGAGGAACTTTCGCCGTGGAGTTTTTTCTTTTAGCCCTAAATGCAAAAGCCGGGAGGGATCAGGATTCGCGAACGAGAGGCTGATCTGTGTTTGCCGAAGCGGCATCCGCTGAACATAGTCTTGCTTCGAAGAAGTCTTCTACGCGCGAAAGAATTTCCGGCGCGCTTTTCGATTCGTAGATCTCTTTCCGCAAATGAGCGCCGCCCGGAACGCCGTGCGTGAACCAGGAAGCGAACTGCTTCATCTTGCCCACCGCGTCGGGGAGTTCTTCTTCAATCAGCATCGAGAAATAAGTGCGGATCATCTGGTAGCGGTCGCCCTCGGAGGGCTGGTCGTAGCGTGGTTCGAATGTGGGGACAGCCTCCCTCGGCTGTCCGTCGGGCCGAAGGCCCGAGTGCTGTCCAGCACCTCCAATCCCCGCGCAGTATTGCTCGATCTGGCGGAAGATCCATGGATTGGAGGGGGCGCTGCGGCCGATCATGACTGCGTCGCATCCGGTTTGCGTGACCATGGCGCAGGCGTCTTCAGGGCTGCGGATGTCGCCGTTGCCGATGACGGGAATTTTCACCGCGTCTTTGATGGCGGCGATCCACTCCCAGCGGGCATTGCCGCTGTAGCCCATTTCGCGCGTGCGGGCGTGCAGCGCGACGGCCGCGAGGCCGCAATCTTCGGCCATGCGCGCGAGTTCGACGCAGACGATTTCCTCGTCGTTCCATCCGGCGCGGAATTTTACGGTGAACGGAATCTTCACCGCGGCGCGGACTGCTTCGAAAATTTCGCCGATCGCGGGAAGGTCGCGCAGCAGGCCGGAGCCTCCATTGCACTTCACGACCTTTTTCGCGGGACATCCCAGGTTGAGATCAACCAGATCGAAGCCCAGACCCTCGACCATGCGCGCGGCTTCGGCTATCACATTGGGATCGCTGCCGAAAAGCTGCGCCGAGATCGGATGCTCGTCTTCGTAGAAATGGAGATAGCGCTTGGCCTTCTGATCTTTCTTGCGGAGGACACCGTCCGCTGAGGTGAACTCGGTCATGATCAGTCCACATCCGCCAAGATTGCGGATGAAGCGGCGGAACACGGTGTCAGTGACGCCAGCCATGGGGGCCAGGACAGTGGCGGGAGAAATGGTGACGGTGCCGATCTGAAGACTCGCGGGAACGGGCAGCAGTGGCTTGGCCTCGCGCACAAGAGCGTCTACCAGATCCGTGCCCTTCGAGTTGTCCCAGAACTTCTTCACTTGGATATTCTACTTTGCTTTGCAAACAGCCTTCGATATGACAACCGCACATCCAAAACAAAGCCCCCGCCGGAGCGAGGGCTGAAACTTTT
This sequence comes from uncultured Acidobacteriaceae bacterium, assembly GCA_963786095.1. Classification (GTDB taxonomy): domain Bacteria; phylum Acidobacteriota; class Terriglobia; order Terriglobales; family Acidobacteriaceae; genus Sulfotelmatobacter. Next base: position 87,958 of record CAWAXV010000024.1, read on the forward strand.
GTCTTATCCGCGAGAATCCGCGCAAATCCATGGCGAATTTACTTCGCGGGGGTTGCGGGCGCGGCCTTGGCGTACTTGCGGCGGAAGCGCTCAACACGCCCGGCAGTGTCCATGAGCTTCTGCTTGCCGGTGAAGAACGGATGGCAGTTCGAGCAGATTTCCACAGAAATATCGCCCCTATGGGTGGACCGTGTCACAAACGCGTTACCACAAGCGCAGTGCACGCGCACATCGTTGTATGCTGGATGAATAGCTGCTTTCATTTTGGTCCCAACCTCGATTCGAATCTTTAGATTCTACCGGAATGAATAAGGATTCGGCAACACCAGGCTGTCCGCTCTCAGTTATCAGCCGTCAGCCTAACCCCTTTAGATTGTTCTTGCTGAATCCTCTCAGAACCGGAACAAGTAGCTCACCTTCACGAAAAACTGCCGGCTGTCATTGATGTATCCCCTGGGGGTGTTGAAGACGCCGACGCCGGGCTGCACGTTCAGGTTCTGCAGGTCACTGTTGTAGCCCACATAGATTGCGGTGCCTGGGTGCAGCAAATACGTAACCAGGAAATCGGCGTTGAACTGCCTCGAGGTCTGCAGGTAGGTGTACGGTGATCCGACGCCCGGCGTTCCCGCCAGCAGAGCGTTGTACTGCAGAATCACGCGCACCGAGAGTTGAGGCGTGAACTGCCAGTTCCATTTGCTGCGCAAGATGTGATCGTTCAAGATGCCGTGGCCGATGCCGGGGAACTGGGAGCGCTCGAACAAGTAAGCGCTCTCGGTCGCGCGCAGGCGTTCATACAAGTAGGAGTTCTCGATCTTCAACGGCTGGATGGGACGGATGATCAGCGAAGCGGATCCTACCTCTTCACGCGCCACAAAAGGCTGGTTGTATGGTGTGGGCGGAGCGCCGGACGCGGGCGGCTGGGCCACAAAATTCACTCCGTCTCCCCAGTAATAGGTGGCAGCCAGAGTCGCCTTCTTGAAATAACTGGTTTGGATCGTCGCTCCGCTGGTGTGTTCGTGGTAGTCGAGATTTCCCTGGTTTGGCGTCACGCAATACAACGAGAAACCCAGATAGCAGAAATCCTGCGGACGCAGGCGCTCTCGTGTTTCTTCGTAAGGCTTGAGATAGATGAGCGTCTGACCACGGCCCTGAATCGCAAGGTAAGGTAAGTAGTCGGTGTCGAGGCGGAGACCGTTGTGATCAAAATCGTATCTCGTATTGAGCGATGGACCCCAGTCGACGATCCATCCCTTCTTGGGGCGAAAGCGGTAATCGGCATTCTGCTGGGTCTCGCGAATATCGACCCGGTTGATGAACCCAGGTATAGAAACGAAGCCCGGACTAATGTCGTTGTAGATTCCGTCGTAAGTGAAGTGCAGACCTGAGCGCTGCAACTCGAGACGTTCGGCCGGACCCGCATAATAGTTGCCGTTTCCCTTGTTACCCGAGCTGAACGGGTAGAGATTCGCCTCGCAATCTAAGTTCAGGTTGCTGGAGCTGGTGACGGCCTGGGCGTCGAGCGTCCAGTTCGAATTAAACTTCAGATGCGCGTCGCCGCCGCCGATGCGGTTGAATTCGCCGGTCGTCGGGCATTCCCAGTCGGTATACAGGGCGCCTACGCTCGACTGCCGGAAGATGTCGCGGCTCACCCTCGCCACGGTGAAGTACGAGCGAATGCCTGAGAGAGGGTCCGAGTCGGGCACAGCCAGGCCGGGACTGCGGTCGTCGGTCGACATCACTCCCACCGAGTACGGTCCGTCTTTTCCCGTCAACCGAATTCCTGCCGACGGATCGCCGATGCTGCGCGTAAAGAACAAATCCAGCGGAGTGCGGAAGAAGTCTTCATTCTCGAGAAAAAACGGACGTTTCTCGGGGAAATAAACGGCGTAGCGCTGGTTGACTGTGATCTGCGGATCTTCCGACTCGACCTGGCTGAAGTCGGGATTCGCAGTCATGTCGAGCGTGAAGTGATCGCGAAAAACAAACTTCGCGTCCATGCCGGGTTGCCCCTGCGCCGTGGCTTTCTGGAAAAAAGGATTGCTGGGGTCCCGCGTGTCGAGCGCCCGAAAGCCACGCATGAGTCCGTAAGGCAGCAATTCGATGTCGCGCCCGGGAGAGATTCCTTCCAGTCCGTAGAGCGTCGCGGCCTGGCCCATTCGGCCTTCTACTCTCAGGGAAATGTGCGGCCAGAAGGCGTCTTCGGTCTTGCGCGTGATACCGCGATACAAGATGATGCCCCACTCCTGCTGCTTGGTCGCAGGGAAGCGGAGGCTCTTGAAGGGAATCGCGATCCACACCACGAAGCCGCGGTCGGTCACCTTGCCGCGCGAATCCCAGACAGTATCGAACGAAGTGTCGAAATGCCCGCTGGTCTGCTCCTCGCGCGAGGCCTCGGTCCAGATCGCGTCCCATTGCACGCCCAGTGGCGTGGTCTGAAAGGCATAGGCGCGACGCCGGTCGTGATAGGTGTCGAGCATGACCTCGACCTGATCGTCGTCGTAAATATCTTCGCGGCGAGACATCCGCGCGCGCACTTGCCGCGGATCGTCGAAGCACACGAAGACCACGTAGAGGTTCTTCTGGTCATATCCCAGGTAAGCGTCGGTGGGCTCGGAGACACTCTCACCGTCGTGCGGGTTACGCTGTGTGAAGCCGGTGACCTTCGCCATCTGCTGGGCGGTTTCGCCCACAGGCTGCATGGTGAGGAAGTCATCCAGTCTCGGAGCAATCTGCAAGCGCGGAATGGTCAAAGCAGGCGGCCCGACCTGCGGTGGTGCGTCCTGCGCGCGCGGGGCATTCTGGCGAGGTGTCTCGGCCCAGCCACATGCCACTGTGCCGGCCAGTACCAGCGCCGACCCAATTAGAACTTTCAGACGCATCCCGAGTCGACCCAGACCCTGTTTCGACCGCACGCACCCTCACGCTCCTCGCGCCAACTGAAAAGAGGAATCCAGCAAGATACACCAATCTTGACCCGAACAAAACACCAAAGCGATGTTGCGAGGTTTACCGAACAAGCCGGAGATTTAAGTCCGCCGCACGAACTGGCTTATCAAGCGCAAAAATACTGGCCATTCCGAAGTGGGCTCATAGGGTTGACGGCTTGAGTCAGAACAACGAACTTTGCCTTCTCGTCGGCGTAATTCCGAAGTGATCGTAGGCCAACTGCGTGGCCACTCTCCCGCGGGGAGTGCGGTTCAGGAATCCGATCTGCATCAGGAAGGGCTCGTAGATTTCTTCAATCGCGTCCGGTTCCTCAGCTAGGACCGCGGCCAGCGTGTTCACGCCAACCGGCCCGCCCTGATATTTCTCGATGATCGTTAGCAGCAGGCGGCGGTCCACTTCATCGAATCCGTACTGATCGACTTCGAGCATCTGCAGGGCGGCCTTAGCCGTGGGTTCGTCGATCTTGCCCGCACCGCGTACCTGCGCGTAGTCGCGCACCCGGCGCAGCAGACGGTTCGCAATGCGCGGTGTCCCGCGCGAACGGCTGGCAATTTCTTTCGCGCCCGCATCGTCGATCTCGACGCCGAGAATCTCCGCCGACCGCTCGACAATCACCTGCAAATCGTCCGGCGTATAGAACTCCAGCCGCAACACAATGCCGAAGCGCGACCGCAACGGGGCCGAAATCAGTCCCGCGCGGGTGGTCGCTCCCACGAAGGTAAACGGCTTCACCTCCGAGCGTATGCGTGCGCGCCGAAGGCCCCTGCCCAATGATGATGTCGAGCTTGTAATCTTCGAGCGCCGAATACAGCAGCTCTTCGAGCACCGGCTGCAGTCGATGAATCTCGTCGATGAACAGGACTTGCTTGTCCTGCATGTTGGTGATGATCGCGGTCAGGTCACCCTTGATCTGCAGTAGGGGTGCCGCCGTCGGCTGAAAGTGCACCGCCAGTTCGTTGGCGATGATGTTGGCCAGCGTCGTCTTGCCCAGTCCCGGCGGCCCATACAGAAGCACGTGGTCCATGGCCTCGCCGCGCGAACGCGCCGCCTCGATCGCCACCGCCAGCTGGTCTTTGACCTTCTTCTGTCCGATAAACTCTGCCAGCCTCTGCGGGCGCAGTTTCAGCTCAAACGAAGAATCGTCCTCGACCGGAGCTGCCGACACCAGGCGCTCGCGGTTGTCATTCAGGTTGGGATTATTTTTAGCCGCTGCCACGTATGGCGATACTAAAGCGAAGGCTGTTGGGTTGCAACCCGCATTCCGCACCCGATCCTTTGGCGCAAGTCCGTCAAATTCACGGAATCTTAATTCGGCTGTCACCGTTCGTTAACCTGGGACCGCTAGCGTTTTCCCATCACTCCGCCCTCTACCAAATTGCTTCCCGGGGACGTGCAGCGGGCGGAAGAGTGCGAACCGGCGCCCTTCCCGGCTTTTCAGAGCATCACTTCACTTCTATCGAGGAGACACAGACACAATGACGAAAAAGAACCTAGCGTTAGGCTTGTTCGCCCTATTGACCGGAACGATGTTCGCCCAACAGGGCTCCGTTCCCAAAGGAATTCCACCTCTCCACCACGTTTTCGTGATCATGATGGAGAATCACGGCTACTCCGAGATCATTGGCAATCCGAACGCGCCCTTCACCAATTCCTACGCTCAGTCTGCGAATCTAGCCACCAACTACTTCGCCGTCGCTCATCCCAGCCTGACCAACTATTTGGAAGTCGTCGGCGGATCGAACTTCGGAGTGTTGGATGACAATTCTCCCGACTGGCACAACGCCTCTTGCCTGCCGAATCTTTCAAGCGGCGTGATCAATACCGAGGCAAACTCCAACCCGATCTGCCCCATCGCCGGTTCCGGCACCGAAGCCGCTACGCCCGCCCTTGACTGTTCCAACGAAGTCAGCGGACCCCCTTGCGAGATGAACCTCGACGGTGTGGCCTCATACCCCGCATCCACGACCACGCTGGGCATCACGATCGCCGAGCAGTTGGCCGCCGCTGGCAAGACCTGGAAAACGTACCAGGAAAACCTGCCCCTTACTGGCCCGGATCTTGTCGACTACAGCGATGGGAACTTTACCAACAACACAGACTTCACCAAGATCAACCCACAGTTGAACCCGCCGCTCACCAACAGTGACATCGTGCAGCTCTACGCCGCTAAGCACAACCCCTTTGCTTATTTTCAAGACGTACAACAGGGCACCAATCCGCTGGTTAGCTACTCGCAGATGTTCGCCTTCGACGGCGTGGGTGGATTGTGGGGCGACCTCGCTACCGGCAGGATGCCGAATTTTTCCTACATCGTCCCCAACCAGTGCAACGACCAGCACGGCCGCAGTAACGGCACCGTGTTCTGCGGATCTGATCCCCTCAGCAACGGCACCCAGGCCGGCATGAATCCGGCACTGACCATCCTCGGCGACCAGGCCTTGCAGAAAGTCGTGACCGCCATTCACGCTTCTCCCGCTTGGAAACATGGACGCGCTGCGATCGTCGTGGTTTGGGACGAAAACGACTACTCGGTGCAGCCCATTACGAACCAGGTCATAGCGATCGTCGACACCAACTACGGCTTCCACGGCCTTACCAGCAACCAGTTCTACACCCACTTCTCGTTATTGCGCTCCATCGAGGGCGGCTTCCGGCTGCCCTGCCTCAACCACGCCTGCGATGCCAGTACTCAGGCGATTACGGATCTGTTCGACGAGAAGGAAGGTCATCACGATCAGTAGTTTTTAACTGTAAAACGAGCTGAAATCGGGATCGGTCCTGCCAGGATCGATCCCGGTTTTGTTTGGTCATTTTTATTTTCAGCCCAGCCGCCGAAGGTCCACGGCAATCCCAAAACATCTCTTGACACTATGTCAAGTGTACTTTACATTTATCGATGTAAAGCATACTTGACTAGGAGGAGTTATGGATTTAAATCACAGGCGGTATATCAGGGAATTCGGCAGCTCGATGGCAGCCTATACCATCGTCGTCTTCATTTCGGTCTGGCTGCTCAAACACCGCGTGCACTCCCCGCTGCGTTTTCTGGTCGCCATCTTGCCGGTGGTGCCGGCGGCCCTCGCGATGTGGGCCGCCATCCGTTATTTCCGCGGCCTCGACGAACTGCAGCGCCGCATCCAGTCTGAGGGCCTGGCCTTCAGCTTTCTGGCGACTTGTCTGATTGCGCTGAGTTGGGGATTTCTGCAGAACGCGGGCCTGCCGCAAGCCGATGTGATCTGGGTGGCCCCGCTGCTGGTCTTTCTTTGGGGAGTCGGTTGCTGCTTTGCCAAGCGGAGGTACCAGTGAAGAACAGCGTGCGCGACCTACGGGCACACCTCAGTTGGACGCAGGCCGATCTCGCTGAAAAGCTCGGCGTCTCGCGCCAGACCGTCAACGCCATCGAGACCGAGAAGTATGATCCCAGCCTGCCGCTGGCTTTCAAGATCGCGAAAATCTTCCGCAAGCCGGTGGAGGAAATCTTCAAAGCTTAAGACGAGAATGTGGGGACAGCATCACTCGGGACTCAGGACTCGCAACTCAGGACTATTTCGGATACCAGTCCAGCACCCGCACTTCGATCCCAGTCCCTTCCAATCGCCTTTTGAAACACAGCAAGATCCGATCCGCGGTAGTGATACGGAATCACGATCTTCGGATGGAAGGCTTTAACCGCATCCGCGGCCTCTTCCGGCGGCATGGTGTACGGCAGGTTCATGCACACGAACGCCACGTCGATGTTCTTCAGCGCGCGCATCTCTGGAACGCCCTCGGTGTCGCCGGAGAAATAGAATCGTTTGCCGCCGTAAGTGAGCACGTAGCCGTTGCCGCGTCCCTTGTCGTGAAAGAGCTTTCCCGGAGAGGGGCCGCGCTTCAGGTTGTAGGCGGGGATCGCCTCGATGGTCCAGCCCTGCCAGTGTTTTGCGTTTCTCCGTTGGCAATGGGCTTCGCGCTCGTCACCGTCTGGACCACCGCCGGCGGCGCCAGATAATTTCCGTGTCCGCCTTGCTGATTTCCTTGATCGAGTCGGGATCCATGTGGTCCCCGTGAATGTCGGTGATCAGAATCAGGTCCGCCTTCGGCAGTGCCAGAAAACTTCACCGGCTTCGCAGGATCGAGATAGATCGTCTTCCCTCCCGCCTCGATCAGCGTGCTGGCATGATTCAGCGGAGTGATCTTCACCGGTCCGGCCGAGGTGGGAAAAATTTGCGTCTGATCGGCCGCATGAGCAAAGGGAATCATTGCGAACAGGACACAGCAAACGGCGGTAGCACCAATCACCCTCATAAAAAGCTCCTGAAAGTCGGCGAATCGGCCCGACTTGATACTGATCTACTCTTCCTCTTCCTTCACCTCGCCCCGCTCGGCCTTCGCCTTCTCGATGATCTTCTCCTGCAACTGTCCCGGCACCACGTCGTAGTGATGCATTTCCATGTTGAAGCTGCCGCGGCCCTGCGTCATCGACGTCAGCTCCACGCCGTAGGTCAGCATCTCGGCCATCGGCACTTCGGCTTTCACCACCGTGTTGCCGGCCTTGTTGTCCATGCCCTGGATGCGGCCGCGGCGGCTGTTGAGATCGCCCATGATCGATCCGGCGAAGTCGTCCGGCACCGTGATTTCGACGGACATGACCGGCTCGAGAAGCGTCGGCTTCGCCGGTCTCCATCGCTTTGCGGAACGCGATGCGCCCCGCCATCTGGAACGACATGTCGTTCGAATCCACATCGTGATACGAACCGTCGTAGAGCATCACGCGGAAGTCCACCACGGGAAATCCGGCCAGATATCCGCGCGCCGCCGCGTCCTTGATTCCCTTTTCGATGGCCGGAATATAGTTCTTCGGAATCGCGCCGCCGAAAATGTCGTTCACAAACTCAAACTGCCCGCCGCGCGGCAGCGGCTCCATCTTGATCTTGCAATCGCCGTACTGCCCGTGGCCGCCGGTCTGCTTCTTGTGCCGCCCCTGCACATCGGCCTTGCCGCGAATCGTCTCCCGGTACGGCACCTTCGGCGCTTTCAGAACCACTTCCGTGTGATAGCGCTTCTTCAGCTTCGCCACCACGACTTCAATGTGCTGCTGTCCGGTGCCCGCAATCAGAAACTCCTGCGTCTGCGGATCGCGGAAGAAGCGCAGCATGGCATCTTCTTCCATGAGCTTGTGCAGTCCCGGCCCCAGCTTGTCTTCATCGGCGCGCGACTCTTCGGCTCAATCGCAAAAGTGATCGCCGGCTCCGGCAGCTTCACCCGCGGATACTGAATCGGCGCGGACTTGTCGCCCAGCGTGTCGCCGGTCAGCGTGTCTTTCAGTTTCGCGACCGCTCCAATATCGCCCGCGTGCAGCTCGTGGCACCGGAATCGCCGTCTTTCCCTGCATGGTCGAGATGTGCGCGAACTTCTCCTGCAGCGCCGCGGCTAAAGTTCAGCAGGGTCGCATCGTTCTTCAGCACGCCGGAAAAAACTTTGAAGTACGAAATCCTGCCCGCAAACGCATCCGACACGTTCTTGAACACGTAGAGCGAAACCGGCTCTTCGTCTGTCTCATGCCGCTTGGGAGCGTCGCCATTCCCCGCAGCGCTTCTCCCTGCACCCACTCGTGCTCCGACGGCGCCGGAGTGTAGTCGACGATGAAATCCATCACCCGGTCGGCGCCGATGTTGCCCAAGCCCGGAGCTGAAGATGACCGGGAAAATTCTGTCTTCGCGGATCGCGTTATGCAGCGCCGGAACCAGGTCTTCTTCGCCCAAGCGTTCCGGCCTCGAAGAACTTCTCCATCAGCTTGTCGTCGCCCTCGGCGACCAGTTCCACCAGCCTCTCGTGCGCTTCCTGCACCTGCGCCTTCATGTTGGCCGGAATCTCGGTCTCTTTCCCCTTGCCGTTGCCGCCCAGCTCGTAGGTGTAGGCCTTCATGCGGACCAGGTCGACCACGCCGGTCAAGCTCTTCTCGCTGCCGATGGGCAATTCGATCGGGATCACGTCGCGCCCGAAACGCCTTCGGTCAGCGACTCCAGCACGCGCCCGGCGTCGGCGCGGTCGCGGTCCATGCGGTTCACCACGATCAGCCGCGGCGTCTTGTACTCTTCGCAATAATTCCAGACGCGCTGGGTGACGACTTCGACGCCGGCCACGCCGTCGACCACGACGATCGCCGCGTCCACCACCGGCAGCGACCATCTTGGCCTCGTGCACGAACATGTTGAAGCCGGGGGTGTCGAGAATATTGATCTTCGTCTCGCCCCACTCCACCACGGCACACGCCAGTCGAGATCGACATCTTGCGCGCGATTTCTTCCTCGTCGTAGTCGGTGGTGGCCGAGCCATCGTCCACGCGTCCCAGGCGCTGGGTTGCGCCCGCGGTGTACAGCATGGCCGAAACCAGCGAGGTCTTGCCCGCGTGCCCGTGCCCGACCATCGCTACATTCCTGATGTTTTCTCCGGAATAGACTTTCACGTTGGGCTCCTTCGGCAGGCGCGGGAAGGAACGGCCTATGAAGAGGATGAGGACAGGAACAGGCCAGCCCGCGATCACCTGCCAAAACCTAGGATGCTACCACGCGGGAAGCAAGCGCCTCAACCTACTGGAACGTCACCGTGGCCCTCCGGAGATATCAACCAAAACGGCGGCGAATGGCAACTGTCGTGACGAGTTTGTACACCGCGGGTCCCGGTTGCAAAGAAAGAGACAGAGGAAAAAGAATAGGAGAACACGCACCAGAACTGGCCTGCCTGTAGAGTAGGGGCACTGGAGGTAACCATGTGTCTGAAGAGTCGCTGCCGGCCAGCGAGCGTCCGGAATAAAGGAACGGCAACTGTAGTATCATCCCCACGGTATGCTTGGCACACGGACCAACGATCAATGGATCGCCAAGTACGCGCGAAGCCACCAGCATCCGGTCAACCGGGTCTGCCACACGCTTGGCATTCCCACATTCTTGTTTCGGTCGCGATCTTCGTCGCCGGATTCTTCTTCACCGGGTCTGGTGGTACGCGCCGTCGCTATTCGTCGTCGGATGGCTGCTCCAGTTCATCGGCCATGCGTTCGAAGGCAAGCCGCCGGAGTTCTTCCAGCGACTGGCGCTTCCTCTTCGTCGGAGTGCAATGGTGGTGGGCCAAGATTAACGGGCGAGCCTAGGGCACTCTCTTCGTGATCACAGGTGGCACGGTGGGACGAACTTCGATTTACACCGGCGTAGTGTTTGCCGTCGTGGGGTTGCTTGCCGGCGTTTACGCGCTCTCTCTCGGCCCGGCCCCTAACCTGCCAACTCCAGCCCTCCTCCTGCTCTGCCCCACGGCCTTCCTGGTCGAATTCGACCGAGCCGTCATGGATTTCCTCTGGCTACTCGCTTTCCTCAATTCGATCCTCTACGGCGCAATTGGCATTTTTTTGGGAAAGCTTTTCCACGTGGACAACGAATGACCATTCAATCACCGTGAAGTCCGTCGGCCACAGTGTGCCGCCCATCGTCCTTGCAAGCATCGAAGCGGATGCTCTATGCTTGCCTCACTTGGGGATTCTGCTTCACCGTAAGAGCATGCATCGCTTGACAGCCAGATTTCTGCTGTTGTTCGCGCTTGTCGGAAGCTTCGCTCCGTTTGCGCTGGCAGGCCACAACTGCGCATCCGCATGCCTGCTGCCGCCGCAAGTCCGCGCATCCCTGCCACGAGTCGGCGGTCGCGGAATCAGATCAACTTGCGATCCGTGGCACCGGCTGTTGCAATCAGAATTGCAGCCGTGCAGTGACCACATCGCAGTGGGCAAATCCGCAGCCGCCCACCCTGTCAGAGTTCACGCCAAGTGTGAATGCGCGAGATCATCGACTCACCTTCGATCTGCTCCTTCCGCGAATACCGTTTCGCTTCATCCACCCGCGCCCCTCTCGACCCTCTCCATCGCCTAATCGAAAAATCCTATGTGGGGACAGTCGTCCTCGGCGTCCGCCGATCGAGCTCGGCTGCTCTATCCCGAGCGTCACTGATGGCAGCGGCACTGAGTCGGACTTTCGGAGATCGTCATGCGTTTGCTTCGACACAATTCTTGCGCACGTCTCTTGTACTGCACCCGTCCCGCCTTCGCCTCGCGTTGTCGGCTCGGTCCGCGGCGTCATTCACGATCCGCAGCATCGTCCCGTGCAAGGCGCCATGGTGATGATCAAGGCGAAGACCTCCGACTGGTCCTCGACCGCGAACTCGGATGCCAACGGCAACTTCGTCTTCAACGCGGTTCCCATCGGCGACTACATCGTCACGGTCGCCGGCGTTGGATTCGAGCAGGCCCAAGCAGAATGTCATCGTCATCTCCGGATTCAAGCCCGTGCTGCACTTCGCGCTCAACGTCGCCGGAGCCAAGGAAACTGTCAATGTCTCCGGCACGCCCGAAGACGTCCCCACCGATACCGCCACTCCGACCACGCTCGTAGACCGTCTCGACGTCGCGCGTACACCCGGCGCCGTCGCGCTACCAACAGCCTGGCCATGATCACCAACTTCGTGCCCGGAGCCTACATCACCCACGACCAGCTCCACATTCGGGGCGGACATCAGACCAGCTGGCTGGTCGATGGCGTCCCGGTTCCCAACACCAACATCGCCTCAAACATCGGTCCGCAGTTCGATCCCAAAGACATCGACTACCTCGAAGTCAGCCGCGGCAGTTACGGCGCGGAACTCGGAGACCGGACCTACGGAGTCTTCAACGTCGTGCCGCGCACCGGATTCGAGCGCAACCGTGAGGCCGAACTCGTGCTCAGCGCCGGAAATTTCTATCAGACCAACGACCAGTTCAGCTTCGGCAGCCACACCGAGCGCTTCGCCTACTACGCCAGCGTCAACGGGAATCGCAGCAATCTGGGCATTGCAAACGCCGGTCCCGCAAGTCGTTCACGACGCCGCCAACGGCTACGGCGGCTTCGGTTCGCTCATCTTCAACGTCGATCCTTCAAACCAGCTTCGCCTGGTGTACTTCGCTGCGCAAGGACTTCTATCAGATTCCCTACGATCCCATCCCAACGACCTGGAGAACGGATCGATTCCGGGAACGACTTCACTCCGCAATACCCCAGCCTGGACCTGCGCGACAGCGATCACGAATCCGACGCGATCGTGAATTTTTCCTGGGTTCACACCTTCAACTCGAAACTCCTGCTGACCGTGTCGCCGTTCTACCACTACAACGCCGCGAACTACGACAGTTCGCCGGCGACGATTACCCCACGGCGACCACCGACCAACATCCGTCGACCTATGCCGGAGGACAGGTCAGCTTCAGCGCGAATCTTCGCGAAGAACAATTTCCAGGTGGGCTTCTACGGCTTTCATCAGCGCGACCAGGAGAGCTTCAGCGTTCTTTTCAATTGCCCCAATAACGGCGATCCGAACTTCCCGCAATGTGGAGGGTCGCCCTTCACCGGTAGCGAGCTTCTCTCCGGCGGCCTCTCCGCGCTCTTCATCGACGACAAGTTCAAGCCGTTTCCATGGCTGACTCTGTCCGCAGGCATGCGCCCGACGCACTTCTCCGGAGGCGTCTCCGAGACCGCGATCAGCCCGCGCTTCGGCATCGCACTCACCGTGCCGCGATTTGAATTGGACTTTCCGCGCCTTCTACGGCCACTTCTACCAGGCGCCGCCGCTGGTCACCGCGTCGGGTCCACTACTGCAGTTTGCGCAACTCGAGTGATTGTGAAATTTGCGCCTCTCAACGGAGAACGCGACGAGGAAGCGCAGTTCGGCGTCACCATCCCCTGGCGTGGATGGATCCTCGATGCCGACACCTTCCGCACCAACGCGCACCAACTTCTTCGATCACAACGTCATCGGCGAATCGAATTTCTTTTTCCCGCTCACCATCGAGAACGCGCGCATCCGTGGCTGGGAACTCACACTGCGTTCTCCGCGCATCGCGCACCGCGCGCAGATTCACCTCGCTTATTCGAATCAGATCGCTGAGGCCGGAGGACGCCATCAACGGCGGCCTCACCGATTTCATCCAACGTCTGCCATGCCGGTCGACTTCGCCGCTCGATCACGACCAGCGCAACACGCTCAACGTCGGCGGCGACATGACCCTGCCGTGGCACGCCTTCGCTTCCACCAACGTCTACTACGGCTCCGGATTCACCAATGCCTTTCCCGGCCAGCCGTATCCCGGCGACTACTTGCCGCCGCACACTACGTTCGATCTGACTCTGGGAAAAGATTTCGGCGAGCGCTTCTCCGCGTCGGTGAACGCCACTGAACGTCGCCAACCGCCGCGTTGAACTCGACAACAGCGTCACCTTCGGCGGATTCCACTGGAACAATCCGCGCGAGGTCTACGTGGAACTCCGCTACCGCTTCCATTACTAGCAGGCCGCTGAAAAATTCGATCGCGCCATTCAACTTCCGGCTCTCTCCGTAGCGGCAACCGGCCCGGCCTCCGCACGCTGGCAATTTGATTGGCACCAGCGTAGCATCGCATGACCAATTCGACCTTCTCTGACCCGAAAGGAGCGATCGCTATGGTTCTGGGCATGAACTTGCCGATTTTCACGCTAATTCACGTGTTAATCAGTCTCATCGGAATTGCCTCTGGGCTTCTCGTCATGTACGGATTTTTCGTCAACAAGCGGCTCGACGGATGGACCGCTCTCTTTTTGATCACGACGGCCCTGACCAGCCTTACTGGTTTTCTCTTTCCGTTCATGGGAGTGACGCCGGGATCAAACTCGGCGTGATCTCACTGGTCGTGCTGGCGGTTGCGATTGTGACGCGCTACCCCCTGCACCTTGCCTGGCGGAAAACCTATGTGATTGCGGCATCCACGGCGTTGTACTTGAACGTCTTTGTTCTGGTGGTGCAGTCGTTTGAAAAAGTGCCGGCTCTGAGAGCAATTGCCCCGACTCAAAAAGAGCCGCCCTTTGCGATTGCCCAAATCGCCGTACTGGTGCTTTTCATTGTCCCGACAGTAGTGGCAGTGAAGAGATTCCGCACTCAGCCAATAACGCTGCCTGAATCGCGCGCCAAGGCGGCGTAGTAGTGCCCCGCACGCAGGCTAAATCGGTACAGAAGAGAAGCTCGTCCCGTGAGCAGTTCGGTTGCACTTGCCGTCGGCCTGAATCCTTCTCGGGCGTGGTTCTGGTATGCCTCTCCCTCGCATTCTTGATGCTTTGGCAGGGAGGCTGTCGAACCTCAAGAACAGCGGTGCCCAACGATCAAGAATTGATTTCGATCTTTCATGCCCACCGCCAGGCGTTCGAACACCTGCAGGAAATGGCGACGGCGGATGCGCGGCGCAACTGGTACCTGGGGGCTAGCGACCCAGGCAAACTCGACCAATCTCGGCGGGATGGGTACAAGAAGCTGATATCTGAAATTCGTCCCGATCTTCAAGTGGCAATGAACGGGACCACCGGCGTAATAAGGTTCATCTTTGCCGGCGAGGGCTCGGCGATCGGGTCGGACTGGTTCAAAGGGATTGAGTATGTTCCGGGCGCCTATACCCGCGAGGGTGTCCTCTTGCCTGACTTGGACAGAGCAGCCAGTCTGCCAGACAGCCTATATCTACGTGAGATCGAGCCAAGGTGGTTCATCTTCTATCAGCGTGACAAGTGACCTGCACGTTGAGAGCGTCGGCCTCCTCCGCTACCACTTCCCATCTCGCCAAGACCAACGCTTGAGCCCGCCCTTGAATCGATAACCCCCGTGACCGCGATCACGGAAACATTTCCTGACCGCGCATACATTTTCGAGTGACCGCTCCTTCAACGACGGCCCGTCATTCCATTGGCTCTCCCGGCCTGGAAACCGTCACGTTTGCGCATCCCTGACGATTCATCAGACCTCGACTGTCCCCGGTTATGGAGGTCTCCCATGTTTTCTCTGCACGAATCGAAGTCACACCATCTTGTTTCTGTAGTTCTCGCATTCGTTCTCCTGATCCTCTTTCCGGAACTTCTGGCTCAGGTGCCGGGCGCCAATCAGCCCGCCGAACAGAACCTCCTCCTATCCGCTCCCCAGCACGTCAATGCGCCTGCAAGGCACCATCCCGTGACTCGCCCTCAGAAGGAGCTCACGGTCCCCGCCGCAAACTCTCTCGCGCCTTCCTTCTCGACCGGGGTTTACAGCTCAAATGGAGAATATGCTCTTTCGGTCGCGGTGGGCGATCTCAACGGTGACGGCTGGCCTGACTTGGTGGTACTCAACCAGTGCGTTCGTTTTTTCATGGCATGCAGCTTTGACGGCGGTTCCGTGTCTGTACTGATGGGCGTCGGCGGTGGCAGCTTTTCGGGCCCAACGTCGTACCTTACAGGCGGAACTTACCCCTATGGGGTCGCCATCGCGGATGTCAGCGGCGACGGCAAGCTCGACGTGCTGGTCGCAAACTCGTGGGGTGCTATCCAATTGGGAGTGTTGATCGGCAATGGCGACGGTAGCCTCCAGCCTGTGCAGCCGTACTCCTCAAACTGGGTTTGGACCATTCCCGGCGGGTCGGCCATGGTCGACGTCAACGGAGACGGCATCCTCGACTTGGTCGGATTGGGCTACAGTACCGTTGATGTCCAACTCGGCAATGGGGATGGCACTTACCAACCGGCGATAAGCTTTTATTCCGGCGGCGTCAGCACGACGTCCATCCTCGTCGCCGACCTGAACCGCGACGGCAAGCCTGACCTGGTCGTCGCAAACATGTGCGCCACCGACGAAGCATGCATGCACAGCTACAGCGGCACCGTCGGTGTGCTCATCAACGCTGCGCCCTACACCGCGACCACCACCGCGCTGGTCTCCTCAGGCACTCCCACATCCCTCGGTCACGCCGTCACGTTCACCGCGACCGTCACGCCCAATACCGGAACTCTCCCTGACGGCGAGTTCATCACCTTCAAGAATGGAGACACCGTTCTGGGCACGGCTCCGCTCAACGCCGGTACCGCCTCGCTGACGACGACCGCTATTCCTGTCGGCACGTTCCCCATCACGGCGAACTACGCTTACGATGGCATCTACGGAGCCAGCACCGCCCAACTTCTGCATCAAGTCACGACAACGCGCGGTTACCCGACAGCGCTCGCTCTCACCGCGAGCCCCAACCCCTCGTCTCCCGGTCAAACCATCACGTTCACCGCCCAGGTGACATCGTCTTACGGACCTATTCCCGATGGCGAGTTGCTGCCTTTCTACAATGGCAAAACCATTATTGGAACTGGGGTCACGGCGGCCGGCGTGGCTACGTTCGCCACATCCTCACTAGTCCCCAAGACATATGCCATCAAGGCGATCTATTCCGGGGATACGACCTTCAGCTCCAGTAGCGCGACGGTCAAGCGAGTGGCCAACGGATTCCCGACCAGCACATACCTCTACTCTTCCATGAACCCATCCACCTACGGACAAGCGGTCACGTTTCAGGTGATGATCTTTCCCATGAGCTATGCCTATACGCCTCCTACTGGCAAGGTGAAGTTCGTTTGGGATCGCTTCACGATTGGCTCCGCCACTGTGACTCCTGACTTCATGGGCCTGGGCTCTGCCAGTTTCACCACCTCGTCCCTCAACGCGGACCCTTATGCGGTCAGGGCGGTGTACTCGGGTAATTTGGTGAACGCACCGAGTACTTCCAACGAAGTCGACCAACTGGTGCTTCAGGCCACCAGTGCGGCGGCCCTCACTTCATCCCCAAATCCCTCGACCTTCGGCCAAGCGGTGACGTTCACCGCCAGCATCACTTCTCCCACAGTCGTCGCCAAGGGCCCGGTGACCTTCACTGCTGGAAACACGTTGCTCGGGACGGCTCAACTCAGCAGCGGCAAAGCCAGACTGACCATTTCAACCCTGCCGGTCGGGACGACCACCGTCACGGTTACGTACGAAGGCAACTCGAATATCGCCAGGAGCACAGCGCCCATCGCGCAGGTCGTGCAGTAAGCACGTCGTGCATTAAGAAAGACTCGTCGCACTCGCGGCGGTCCAACAACCTCGGATGCTCCCAAAAGAGAGCGCAAGACATCGTAGGATGCCTTGCGCTTTTACCACCTCACACCGGCCCGGACTTAGTTCGAAGAAAAACTCCAGGTGTCGCCGTAGAGAGTCCCATCACTGAACAGATCCCCTCCGAAAATGACGAACTGCCTCGTCTCGGGGAACCACACCGTCCCGAAAAGTTCACGCGCCGGCGGGCGCGAGCTACGCGGAATCTGCGCCCACGTGCTGCCATCCCACTTCCACGTTGTGTTCTGGTCTACTCCCACGCTGCCTCCGCCGAACACGACCACCGCCCCCACGGCCGGGTCAAACGCTCCTCGCGTGAAGTAGAGCGGCGGCGGTTGTGCCGGAGGAGTCTGTTCGGTCCAGTTGTATCCATCCCACGTCCAGGTGTTCTGAACAAGCCAAATATCGGAGATCCCTCCGAACAACACGACGTTCTTTCGCACCGGATCGTACGCCGCCACCGCTCCCGCTCTCGGATACGGCGTGGTCGATGGATTCAGCAGAACCCAATTCAATCCCGTCCACCGGTACATGCTGCGCGAGTAAAACTGACCTTGATATCCCCCGAACATGTCGACGTGTCCGTCCGCCGGATCGGTAAACAACATCGGCCCAGTCGCACCGGTCGGAACCGTTGTGGGTGAAGCCTCCGTCCAGGTCGAGGTCGCTCCGTCCCAGATCCACGTATCGTTCAAAAACGCAAAGCCGCGAAATCCACCGAACATCACCAGCTTGTGCGTTCTCGCATCGTAGGCCATCGCTGCATCCGCGCGCGCTCCCGGAGTGACGCCGGTCTGAACCTGCGTCCACGTCGTGCCATCAAACGTCCACGTATCGTTGAACTGTGTGGTCAAATCGGTGCCGCCGAAGACAACAATTTTCTTGCTGACCGGATCGTAGGCACTCGCGAATGCAGTGCGAGCTGGGAATGCGTTGGTGGGATGCAACTCGGTCCAGTTAAGAAACGAAACGGTACCGGCGTGTGAGACGGGTGAAAAGACGAGCGCGAACAGAGCCAGAATCATTGCTGGGCGCAGGGCAGAGTACCTCCAGGCTTTTAAGAACATTCGTGAAATTTTCTCCTTGAATCAATCAGGTGAATCGGTCGGGAATCCTACCAAAGGACATTACGTATCGAAAGAGAATAAAGTTTAGCTCCCAGAAAACTTTATATCTCCGCATTAGCCCGCTCGGCGGGTGACCCGGATTCCGCTGGCACCGAAAACACCGTGGTGCCCCGCTCTTCGCTGACTTTGCGAAGGGCGGGCACGGGACCGCCGACGCCGTGAGATTTTATGACAAACACAGAAACAAGTGGAATGCAGCCACTTTGTTTCCCGTAGGAACGCAACGGCGGTGATCAACGCAGTTTAAGGTTCATGGACCCTCATACAAATAGACACCTACAAAGAGAAGGGCGCCGAGGTAGTACGTTGCGACTACCAACCAAGACACAGTCGGTTCTTGGGCGCGGTAGACCCAACCAGAGCGTGTCCTGGATTTTCCAATGCAGGTCCAAACCACCGCCGCGCAGAATGAGGTTCCCCCAAGGATCAAGAGACTTGACGGCGGCAATTGCCAATCAGACATAAGTAACGTCTCCTCGCCTTTCTTTCACAACTCTCCCGTCGCCAAAAAAAGGCGCACGCCGCTTACCGCCCCAGTTTCCCCCGCAGCATGTCCTCCACGTCCCCCATCTTCTCCCCCAGCAGATTCAACTTCCGCGCCAGCCCCTGAATCTCGGCCTCGGCTCGGCGGTTCACGTCGTAATCGAGTTCGCCGCGCAGCCGGTCCTTCGTGTCCTGCCGGTTCTGGCTCATCATGATCACGGGCGCCTGCATCGATGCCAGCATCGACAAAAACAGGTTCAACAAAATGAACGGATACGGATCCCACGCCCTCTTCCCCATTATGGAATCAATCGCCACATAAGCCGCAAGCGCGAGGCCAAACGAAATAATGAAGGTCCACGATCCCCCAAAGCCCGCGACCAGATCGGCGATTCGCTCACCGAAGGTCGCATCTTTCTCGATGATTTCGTTGGGATTCCGGTTTGCGCGCAGCCTCACCAGTTGCTGCGACGCGTGAAACTGCCGGCCCAGCACGGTGAGCATGTCCATCCCGGCGAGCGGCTTGCGCTGCAACAGATGGGCGATGTCGTTGCGGTCGACCTCGACGCATACCGCTTCTTCGATCGCGACTGCTTCCGACTGATGCGGCGTCTGTTCCAGCATCGAGGCGAATCCAAAAAACTCCCCGTGCGACGGCTCGTCGATCACGACTTCCTGATGATCCTGGTCCACGGTCGAGACCCGCACCCGCCCCGACACGACTACATAAGCCTGCCCGCTGGAATCGCCCATCTTGTAAATCCGTTGCCGCGCCGCAAACGTCTTCAACTCCACTTGCCCGGCCAGCACTGCCGCTTCGTCTTCATCCAGCAGTGCAAACAGGGGAACGTGTTTCAGAACCTCAGGATTGCAAGCCATCAAGTTGCCTCGCCGTGTGAAATCTGGACTGCCAATCGTCCAGCAGGATTTCACAAAAGCTTGGCATCAACAACAAACATGTAGAGACAGCCGCCTCGGCTCTCCGGCCAGCGCGACGCGCGGTCCGTCACGAAAACAAGTTTTCCTCGTGAATCTCAGTGTTTTCTCTGGCAAATGCCCTCCCCGCCGCTGGCACCACACTCGCCCGCAGAGTTAAAGTGTCTACAACGTGACTCTTCAAATAAATCGGCCTCTTCTTCCCACTCTTCTATTGCTTTCCACATTTTTTCTATTCGCCTGTCACAAGACGGCGCCCAAAACGATCAAGCGCTATCCCATGACCGGCCGTGTGGTCAGCATCGACGCCCAGGACCAATCTGCCACCATCGAGAACGATCTGATTCCCGGCTGTCATGGATCCCATGGCTATGATCTACAAAGTGAAGCCCGAGGGCGTCTTGAAACAACTCAAGCCCAGTGATTCCATTTCCGCCACTCTGGTCTTCACCGAGCCCGACGATGACAACGCACGTTCAGACTCTTGGCTCGAGAACGTCCAAGTCACCGGCCACGCCGAAACTCCTCCGGCAAATGCCGCGAACGCACTGCACATGCCCGCGCCCGGAGAAGACGTCCCCGACTTCGCTTTCACCGATCAGAGTGGCAAGCACATTTCGCTCAAGCAGTATCGCGGCAAAGTTCTGCTGGTCACCTTTATCTACACGCGCTGCCCCTTTCCTGATTTTTGCCCGCGCATGAGCAGCAATTTCGCCGAGATCTACAAACAACTCCCCTCCAACCCGGCTCTGGTAAACACGAAGCTGTTGAGCATCAGCTTCGACCCCGAGCACGACACGCCAAAAGTACTGCGTGATTACGGATTTTCTGTAGCCCATACGCATGAACCGGCACTCTTCAATCGCTGGGAATTCGTCGCGCCCCGAGCCGCCGATCTCCCGAAGATCGCCGACTTCTTCGCCCTCACCGTGAAGCCCGAAGGTGGACTGATCACCCACAACCTCAGCACCGCTGTGATCGGCCCCGACGGCAAGATCGTGAAGTGGTACCACGGCAGCGACTGGCAGGTTTCTGATCTAATAAAGGACGCAACCGCCGCGACCTCGTCGCCTTAAGCTGCGCCAGAGTTTCTTTGCGACCTTCGCGGATTCTCTTAGCGACCTTAGCGGTTAAGATCCTTCTCTTACCGAGACCGGACCCGAAAGGAAAGAAGTCTGATGAAATATCCGCTGCTGATCCTGGCCGTACTCGGCATCGTCGTCTCTTCTCTCGCCCTGCGCGAGCACTATCGCGAATACGGCGACTCGCCCTGCAGCATCAACGAGCACTGGGATTGCGGCGTGGTCAATCACAGCCCCTACGCCATGCTCGGCCCAATCCCGGTCGCTGCTGTCGGCATCTTCGGATACATTCTCATGGTCGCGCTCGCCTTCCGCCGTTCCTATCGTCTCCTGCTCGTGCCCACGTTCGGCGGACTCGCCTTCTCCCTCTACCTGGCACACATCGAAAAAGACATCCTCGGCGTTTGGTGCATCTACTGCGTCATCTCGCTTGGCATCATCTCACTGATGTCTCTTCTCACCCTCGGCGCGGTGGTCGCTCAAGTCCGCAAGCCCTCGCCCTCATAAGAACCATGTTCTTGTAAAGCGATGTCATCCTGAGCGGAGACGCTTTTCAGGCGCAGCGAAGGATCTCCTTCTTATCCGGCCTCGCGGATGAGCCCGAATGCACCTTGTTCTTCGCGCGAGGATCGGGAATTTGTCTTCTCGGCTCCCCCTCACTTCCTTTTCCGCGCCCCGATCTTCCGATTAATATCCGTCGAGAATTCAATGAAGAAATTCAACAGCGCCCCGTAACCAGCCTGACCCAGCATCGCGCGCCCACCCTCGGCAAATGCGTTCCGCGGGTGCGGCTTCCAGGCGGTCGAAATCAGCCCCCCGCCAAACGCTCCACCGTACAGCCCCCACTGCGGACGCAATTCCTGCTCGCTCCGGTTGTAGGTAAGAAAATTCCGCATGATCGCATGCCGCGTCCGAGGCCAGAATCCGCTACAAGTGCATTGATCGTAGCGCACCTCATATTTCAGCGCCGCGTTCCCCAGGTATGCCAGCGTATTCGCCGAAATAAATTGCCCTTCGCGTGACGCAAACCGCTCCCCGTATCCGCGCAAGCCTCCGTCCCACTGCCGCGGAGCTCCGCGCGCTTGATCAATTCCCGCCGCGAACATGCGCTTCATATACGCCCCTGGAGTCGTCAGCGTCTGCTCCAGAAAAATCTTCCGCCGTTGATCGCCCGTCAGCAAAACGATCGGCCGGCCCTTCTCCACGTATACGCCTGTGAGCCACCCACTCTCCCAGTCGCGCGCCTTGTTCAGCGCCGCCGTCCCCAGGTTCTTCGTCGCCTCTGCGGCCTGCAGCGTTACTTCTTTCGTCTTCTCCGCGGCGGCTTGCGCAGGATTCGTGCTCTCTTCCTTCTTCTCCTCTTGCTGCGGTTGGTCAGGCGGATTCTGTCCCGGCTGAGAGTTGGTCGGCGGCGATGCGGGTTGCTGGGACTGATCCTGCGCCGCCAGCCCGGACGAGATCGCCAGACTCCCGAGTAACAGAGCGGCTCCGCGAAGCACACCGCATCCCGCGCGCAACGTCCCCAAGCCCCTCACCTTCCGCGCTCTCGCGGACCTTTCTCTGTGACAAATCCTCTGAACGGTTCGAACTGGGTACTCACAACATAAAACTACCTGCTCGCAAGCCGCAACCAGTTTCGCTGACCTTTCGATGCATTCGCTCTAGAACCATGTTGCCGGACAAAGTGCAGAACGCAGTCGTAGAATTCACCATCGAGCCTCGCCTCGATCCCGCAATGTTCGACCTGGCCTCAGGGTCGATCAAACTCGACCAATATACGATGCAGATGACGATTGAAATTCCCTCCACACCTCGATAGCAGCGCAGCTCGCAGTATAATTTTTCCCAATCGTCACCGAGGAAACGCGGCCCTGGCGTTCCTCACCCTGTTATGTGTTGTCGAAAGGAAAGGGGTGCCCGTGCCGCAACACCGTGCTTCAATCGCGGAGAGCATTCTCCTCGCCACTCTGCTGGCCTTGCCCTGCTTCTCCCAGGACCCATCTCCTTCCCAGGAGACTCCCATCACCACTCTGCGCACAAGCTCACGGCTCGTCGTGCTCGATGTCGTCGTCGCCGACAAATCCGGAAAGCCCGCGAGTCCATTGTCGAAAGACGATTTCATGATTCTCGAGGACGGCAAGCCTCAAACGATCGCGTCGTTTGAAAACCCTGAGACGCACAAGTACGCCATCCCCAAGCTGGACGCCCAACAAGCCGATCGCCGCACCCAGAATGTTTCCTCCGCGTTAACCATTCTTGTGATTGATGGATTAAATACGCCTTTAGTGGATCAAGCTTACGCACGCGAGGCTGTCGCCAAATTCCTGCGCGGCCACGGGCCAAAGCTTACGCAGCCGACCTCCCTGATGCTGGTTACCGACACTCGACTTGAACTGGTGCACGACTACACCCAGGATGCCGGGGCACTCCTCGACGCCCTGAAACGTAACAAGGCCGAACTCCCCTTCCGACATGGCGCGAACGATTATGCTCTCGGGGAGACTGAGCGGCTCCTCGACATCCTGAGCTGCCTGGAAAGAATTGCCGCGGCCAACATGAATTATGCCGGACGGAAAAACGTAGTCTGGATCGGACAGGGTTTTCCCGTTCTCAATTTCTCCCGAATGGGTGATACGAGCGGCCCCAGCATCGAGTCCGACTCTCAGCACCGCTTGATTCGCCTGGTTTCCGACACAGCGAACGAAATGTGGAACGCCCGTCTCGCGATTTACACGATTGATCCCCGCGGTTTGCAGGTCAA
>CAWAXV010000025.1:0-52016 GCA_963786095.1 uncultured Acidobacteriaceae bacterium
GATCAAGATACACGTACACCACCGGCGTCGTGAAGAGGGTCAGCATCTGGCTCACAATCAGACCGCCGACAATCGTGATGCCCAGCGGGCGATGGAGTTCAGAACCCGTTCCGCTGCCCAATGCCAGCGGGAGCCCGCCAAGCAACGCAGCCATCGTCGTCATCATGATCGGGCGGAAACGCAAGATGCAAGCATCGTAAATCGCCTCGACCGGCTTCTTCCCCTGCGTGCGCTCGACCTCGAGCGCCACGTCGATCATCATGATTGCGTTCTTTTTCACCAAGCCGATGAGAAGGATGATGCCGATCATGCCAATCACGTTCAGCTCGTTGCGCGTCAGCAGCAGAGCCAGCAGCGCTCCCACGCCGGCCGAGGGAATCGTGGAAAGAATCGTGATGGGATGAATATAGCTCTCGTACAGCATACCCAGCACAATGTAGACCGCGCCCAGCGCGGTAATGATCAGAACCAGCATGTTCGAACGGGAGTCTTGGAAAGCGGCCGCCGTGCCTTGGAAGCTTGCCTGGATGGTCGACGGAAAGCCGATCGTACGCTGAGCTCTTTCAATCACATCCGTAGCCTCTCCAAGAGAAATGCCTGGCGCCAGGTTGAAAGAGATTGTCACCGACGGTAGTTGTCCCTGGTGATTCACTGCCAATGGGGTGTTCGACGGTTCAAAGTGCGTGAAGGCGGCAAGCGGAACTGGCGTTCCTGCCGTGGAGCGCAGATAAATGTTGCTGAGCGCTTCGGGTGTCTGCTGGAATTGCTGCGCAACCTCCATCACGACGTGGTACTGGTTCAGCGGACGATACATGGTCGAGACTTGCCGCTGTCCAAACGCATCGTAGAGGGCGTTGTCCAGAGTCTGGGGAGTAATGCCCATCCGACTCGCCGTGTCGCGATCGATTACCAGCTTAGCCTGCAGCCCTTTATCCTGCTGGTCCGAGTTCTGGTCGCGAAGTTCGGGCAATGTCCGCAATTTTTGCAGAAGGAGCGGGGACCACGTATTGAGATCCTCCAGATTTGCGCTCTGCAACGTGTACTGGTACTGCGCGTTGCCGTAACGCCCGCCAATGGTTAGCTCCTGTTGCGCCTGAAGAATCAATGTCGCACCGGGCACAACCGCCAGTTTGCCGCGCAAACGGTTGATGACATCATCGGCGGTCACGAAATGGCAGCCTTCCCAGAAATGTTGCTTTTCGCATGCGCCGCGCTCCTCCAGCGATTTCAGCGAAATGAAAAACCGGCCCTGGTTTAGGGCGGTATTTCCGCCCGTAAAGCCAGCCATGGTATCGACTGCAGGATCCTTCATCACGATATCGATGAAGCGCCGCATCTTGTCGCTCATGGACTGGAACGAAATGTCCTGAGCTCCGATCACCGTGCCCTGAATGCGCCCCGTGTCCTGTTGCGGGAAGAACCCCTTCGGCACCTGGATGTATAGAAAAACGCTAAAAACGGCAATCAAGATCGTCAAAATGAGCACCGGGGAACTGGTGTGCCAGTACCACTTTGAGCGCCTGGTTGTAAGCCGCCAACATCCGCTCGAAAAACCATTCGCTGACACGATAGAAGATGTTGTGCTTCTCCTGTTTCGGTGGACGTAGGAATTTCGCACACATCGTCGGAGTCGTCGTCAGCGAAACCACCAGCGACACGCCAATGGCAATACTCAACGTCACCGCAAACTCGCGAAACAGCCGTCCCACAATGCCGCCCATCATCAGCAACGGAATGAACACCGCCACCAGTGACACGCTCATCGAAAGAACCGTAAATCCTATTTCTGATGCTCCCTTGAACGTCGCTTGCACGACATCCATGCCGTGCTCCACGTAACGCGTGATGTTTTCCAGCACCACGATCGCGTCATCCACGACGAACCCGGTTGAAATCGCCAGTGCCATTAGCGAGAGATTGTCCAGGCTATAGCCCAGTAAATACATTCCACCGAAGGTGCCCACCAGGGACAGCGGCACGGCAATACTGGGGATGATCGTGGACCGCACCGTGCGCAGAAACAGCGAACACCACCAGAATCACGAGGACGATCGAAATCAGCAGCGTTCGCTCGATGTCCTTTACCGATGCCCGCACCGTGGTCGTGCGGTCCCTCGCAATCGAGAGCCGGATCGCCGGTGAAATCGAGGATTGCAGATACGGCATCAGCGCCCGGACACGGTCCACCGTCTCAATGATGTTGGCGCCCGGTTGCCGGAAGACAGGGATGAGGATGCCGGTTTGCCGTTGACCAGGCCAAGATTGCGCACGTCGGCCACCGAATCCTCAACGTCCGCCACATCTCCCAGACGCACGGCCGCCCCGTTGTTATAGGCGACATGATCAGCGGCCGATACTCGTCCGCCGTGAAAAACTGATCGGTGTCGGTGAAAGAGCAGGACTGTCGTGGCGTTGGAAACCTGTCCCTTGGGGCGGTTCGCGTTCGCGGCATTCAGGGCGTTGCGCACCGTGTCCAGCCCGATCCCAAGCTTGTTCAGCAATGTCGGATTGACCTCGGCGCGCACCGCCGGCTGCGCCGCCCCCCACACAAAGACTGCCCACCCCTTCGACCTGCGCCAGCTTTTGCGACAGGATCGAGTCGGCAGCGTCGTACATGCGTGGCACCGTGATCGTGTCCGAGGTAAGCGCCAGCAGACAGAATCGGCGCGTCCGACGGATTCACTTTGCGGTAGCTCGGATTACTGGGCAGGTTGGCCGGCAGTTGGCTGCGCGCGGCGTTAATCGAGGCCTGAACGTCGCGGGCTGCCGCATTGATGTCCCGGTTGAGATCAAATTGCAGACGAGATTGCAGTACTACCCAGTTGGCTCGTCGAAGTCATCTGATTCACTGCCGCGATCCGCCCGAACTGACGCTCCAGCGGTGTCGCGACTGCCGATGCCATGGTTTGCGGATCGGCTCCCGGCAAGCTGCGCTCCCACCTGATGACCGGGAAGTCCATCTTCGGCAATGAAGCGACCGGAAGGAAATTGAATGCGAGAATCCCCGAGAGCAGCAGCGCCGCCGCCAAAAGCGACGTGCCAATCGGACGCCGGATGAATGGGGACGAAATACTCATCGTTCAGTCCGTAGGTCTAATCCGCCGACATCGGCTCCGGCGGAATCTGATTGCCGATTCTGTAGCGCGAAAACCTCTGCGCCAGCCGGTCAAACCACAGATAGACCACCGGTGTTGTGTACAGCGTAAGCAACTGGCTCAACAGCAAACCGCCCACAATCGTGATGCCCAGAGGCCGCCGCAACTCCGCACCTGTGCCCGAACCCAGCGCCAGCGGCAGTCCGCCGAGCAGCGCCGCCATCGTCGTCATCATGATCGGCCGGAAGCGCAGCAGGCATGCCTGATAGATCGCTTCCTCGGGCGGTTTGTGCTCCTCGCGTTCGGCTTCGAGCGCGAAGTCGATCATCATGATGGCGTTCTTCTTCACGATACCGATGAGCAAGTATGATGCCGATCAGCGCCACCACCGTTAAATCATTTCCTGTGATCATGCAGCGCCAGAATCGCGCCCACGCCCGCCGAGGGCAGCGTCGAGAGAATCGTGATCGGGTGAATGTAGCTTTCATACAAAACACCGAGCACGATGTAGACGGTGATCACGGCAGCCAGAATCAAGATAAGGTTCGGACGCCAGCGAATTTTGAAACGCTGCAGCCGTCCCCTGAAACGACGCGTGAATGCTGGCCGGCAATTGGATCTCCGTCTCCGCTTGCTGAATCGCCTTCGTCGCATCGCCTAGCGAAGCTCCCGGCGCCAGGTTGAACGACAGCGTGACCACCGGAAACTGCCCTTGATGGTTGACCGCAAGCGACGCGTTACTCGACTGCATCTTGCGTAAACGTCGAGATCGGGACCGGCGCGCCGCTCGTCGTCACCGCCGCGCCATTCGCGCTCGGCGCACCCGTATTCGCTGTGACCGTACTCGGCCGGATGTAAATATCTTTCAGCGCCTCGGGCGTTTGCGCGAAGTTCGGCAGTACTTCGAGGATCACGTGATACTGGTTCAGCTGCGTAAAGATCGTCGAAACCTGCCGCTGTCCGAAAGCGTCGTACAGTGTGTTATCGATCGCCTGCGGAAAAATTCCCAGCCGCGACGCGGTGTCCCGGTCGATCGTGACATTCGTCTTGAGCCCGTTGTTGAGTTGATCCGTCGCCACATCGCGTCAATGCCGGCAGAGTCCGCAATTTTGCCACCAGCTTCGGAGTCCACACCGCCAATTCCTGCGCA
Source organism: uncultured Acidobacteriaceae bacterium (assembly GCA_963786095.1). Taxonomy (GTDB): domain Bacteria; phylum Acidobacteriota; class Terriglobia; order Terriglobales; family Acidobacteriaceae; genus Sulfotelmatobacter. Next base: position 4,246 of record CAWAXV010000025.1, read on the forward strand.
TCCGCATCTTCGATCGAGTACTGGAACTGCGTACGGCTCACGCGATCTTCCACCGTCAAGTCCTGCACCGGCTGCATGTAGAGCGTCATGCCATCCACCTGTGCCAACTCCGGCTGCAGTCGTCGGATGATCGCCGACGCGTCGTCCGCGCGTTCGTCCCGTGGCTTCAGATTGATCTGGATGCGTCCTTCGTTCGGCGTCGTATTGGTGCCGTCAACCCCAATGAACGACGAGAGGCTGTCCACATCCTTATCTTTCAGAATGATCTTCGCCAGTTCCTGCTGCCGGGTCGCCATCGCGTCAAACGAAACGTAATCCGGCGCTTCCGAAACTCCCAGGATCACGCCCGTGTCCTGCACCGGAAAAAAGCCCTTCGGAACGACAACATACAGGCATAGCGTCAGAACTAGCGTCCCAAATGTCACCAGCAGTGTCGCGGTCTGGTGCTTCAGAACGATCTTCACCGTGCGTCCGTAAAATGCGATGATGCGGTTGTAATAATTCTCGGTGATGTCGTAGAAGCGTCCCTTCTCGCCTTCCTTGCGATGCTTGAGGAGCTTGGCGCACATCATCGGCGTCAGCGTCAGCGATACACCGGCCGATACCAGAATCGTCACCGCCAGCGTCACTGCAAATTCGCGGAACAGCCGCCCCACGATGTCGCCCATGAACAGCAGTGGAATCAGCACTGCGATCAGCGACACCGTCAGCGAAACGATCGTGAATCCGATCTGCCCCGCGCCCTTCAATGCCGCATCGAGCGGCGAGTCTCCGGCTTCGAGATACCGGTCAATGTTTTCGATCATGACGATGGCGTCGTCCACCACGAATCCGGTGGAGATGGTCAGCGCCATGAGCGTGAGGTTATTCAAGCTGTAGCCGAGCAGATACATCACGCCAAACGTGCCGATCAGCGACAACGGCACTGCGACACTCGGAATCACCGTGGCGGCAAGATTCCGCAGAAACAGGAAGATGACCAACACCACGAGGGCGATGGACAACATCAACTCAAATTCCACGTCTTTGACCGATGCCCGAATCGTGAGCGTCCGGTCAGTGAGAATCTGCACCTTGACCGCTTGCGGCAACGACGCCTGCAACTGCGGCAGAAGTTTCTTGATGCGGTCCACCACACTGATGATGTTCGCGCCGGGCTGGCGTTGTATGTTGACGATCACCGCCGGAGTCAAATTCATCCATGCCGCGAGCCGGATGTTCTCGGTACCGTCGATCACGTTCGCGACATCGCTCAGCCGTACCGGCGCACCATTGTGATAAGCAACTACGATCGGCTTGTATTGCTCGCTGGAAAAAAGCTGATCGTTCGCCCCAATGGTGTACGACTGCCGCGCTCCGTCAATCACGCCCTTGGCCTGATCGACGTTGGCCTGCGCCAGCGCAGCGCGCAGATCCTCCAGACTCAGCCCGTAGGACGCCAGCGCCGTCGGGTTCGCCTGAATGCGCACCGCCGGCTTCTGCCCGCCACTGATCGAAACCAGCCCCACTCCCGGCAACTGCGAGATTTTTTGCGCCAGCGAAGTGTCCGCGAGATCTTCCACCTTCGACAGCGGCAGCGAGTCCGATGTCAGCGCCATCGTAAGAATCGGCGCATCTGCCGGATTGACTTTGTTGTAGATCGGGGGATTGGGCAGGTCTGTCGGGAGATAGGTCGATCCGGAATTAATCGCCGCCTGCACTTGCTGCTCTTCGACGTCAATGTTCTGATCGAGGCCGAACTGCAGCGTAATGACCGAACTGCCGAACGAACTCGTCGAAGTCATCTGGCTCAGTCCCGGCACCTGGCCAAATTGCCGCTCCAGTGGAGACGTCACTGACGACGCCATCACATCGGGGTCGGCTCCGGGATAAAACGTCACGACCTGAATCGTCGGATAATCCACCTCCGGCAGCGCCGAGACCGGGAGTTGCATGAACGCAACCCATCCCACCAACAGCACGCCCACCATGAGCAGCGTGGTCGCGACCGGCCGGAGAATGAATAATCTTGAAGGACTCATGAACCTGGAGTCTCTGAACTTGGGTTGTAGGAACCCGGAATTCCTGCGGCCTGCCTTGTCCGTCCACCATGACCGGAACCGGCGCCCGGTGCGCCACTCGGAGGCGTTGCGCTCCGCGGTTCAATGCGGCTGCCTCTCTGCAGTTTGTCCTGACCATCCGTGACCACTGTGTCGCCCGGATTAAGTCCGCTGGTGATCACCGTGGTATCGCCCTGCGTCAGTGACACGGTGACCGCATGATCCTGCACTGTCTTGTCGGGATTGACCGTATAGACAAAGGTTCCCTGTGGGCCGCGCAGGATCGCCGCTGTCGGCACCACCGTGCTCTTCTTTCGCGTCTCCAACAGCAGATCAGCGTTCACGAACTGGTTCGGCCAAAGCTGGTTGTCTTTGTTGTCGAACACCGCCTTCAGCTTCGCTGTGCCAGTTGTGGGATCAATCTGATTGTCAATCGTCAGCAGTTTGCCGGTCGCAATCTTAGTCTGATCGTCGCGACTAAAAGCATCCACCTCCAGCGTCCCGTTCTTCATGTGCTGCGACACGCTCCCCAGCACATCTTCGGGCAATGTGAAGATCACGGCGATTGGCTGTAGTTGCGTGAGGATCAACATGGGATTCGTATCGGATGCATGAATGATGTTGCCCGGATCGACTTGCCGCAATCCGACTCGGCCGTTAAACGGCGCCGTGATGTGGCAATAGACGATCTGCAACCTTGCGGTCTCAATCTGCGCCTGGTCTGTGCGAACCGTGCCTTCGAGTTGATCGACCAGCGCTTTCTGTGTATCCACCTGCTGTTGCGCAATGCTGCCGGAAGGGATCAGCGAGGTGTACCGATCCAGATTCAGCTTGGCGTCGCGGAGTTGAGCCTGATCGCGAAAGAGTTGCGCCTGCATCTGATCCAGCTGGGCTTGGTACGGTCGAGCGTCAATTTCAATCAGCAGCTCTCCCTCTTTCACGTTTTGTCCCTCGCGGAAGTTCACTTTCATGATCTGTCCGTCGACGCGGCTCTTGATGTTCGCAGTATTGAATGCAGTCACCGCTCCCAGCCCGCTCAAATACACCGGGACATCCTGCTGTAGCACCGGGGCAACGGCAACCGACACCGAACGAGGCCCGGCCGCCTGCGCTTTTTGCTGCTTGGAGCCGGCGGTACTACTACTGCAGCCCGTGAAGAACATGCACGCTGGGGCCATAAAGAGCGCAGCAACTGCACTCTTCGCCCAAAATTTGTTTCCAGAATAAGGTCGGTCAGTCATAATCACAGGGTTGTCCGGATACGGTATTTTTCAAAGTAGGCTCGGCCTTGGCGTGCAAGTATTAGACGTAGCATTGTAGGCTCGGTTGCGACAATCTACCCCGCGGAGGCAGGAAATTTTCTACGCCAACGCCCCTCACGCCAGAGTGACTCAGATAGGAAACCGATTCGCAGTATCTATGCTAAAACCGTGCATTACCAGCATCAACTGCGGCCCCGCGGCAGGTCAAGACCGGGGCGAAGGTTTTACAAATCTTTACTCGCTTTGACCTACTGTTACTGTCAGAAATTTTCACCGCGCCGGCGCCGGATGTTGCGCCTCATACGCAGCAATTTCCGCTTCATGCTGAAGCGTCAGACCGATGTCGTCGAGCCCATTGAGCATGCAATGCCGCACGAATTCGTCGATGGGAAACTTCGCGCGGAATCCCTGATCGTCGCGAACTTCGCACATCTCCAGGTCGATCGTCAGTTGGTAGTCGTCAATCCCCTGCGCTCGTTGCAACAGCCCCGCAACTTGACTCTCGCTGAGCTGCACCGTAAGAAAACCATTCTTGGTGCCGTTGTTGGCAAAAATATCTGCGAACGAAGACGAGATCACCGCACGGAAGCCGAAATCCGCCAGAGCCCACACCGCATGCTCGCGCGATGATCCACAACCAAAATTCTTTCCCGCAACCAGGATGCTCGCGCCCTCATACCGCGGCTCATCCAGCACAAAGTCCGTGGTCTTCTTTCCATCCGCGCCAAACCGCCAGTCGTAAAACAAAAACTGACCAAACCCGGTACGCTCGATCCTCTTCAGGAATTGTTTCGGGATGATCTGGTCCGTATCCACATTGACCCGATCGAGAGGCGCCACGCGTCCACGATGCACTGTAAATGGTTTCATTGCTTCTTTCCTCAGCAAACCCGATGACGCTGACACTGGTTTTGGCGGCGGTTTTGGGTGGCGCAGCAAAGGCTCCATTAACGAGAGGGGCTTCGGCCGCCGAGGTCACCGGAACTTCCAGTTACGGATATCCGTGAAGTGCCCCGCAATCGCCGCCGCCGCCGCCATCATCGGGCTAACCAGATGCGTGCGACCACCACGCCCCTGTCGCCCTTCAAAGTTGCGGTTGCTGGTCGAGGCGCACCGTTCCCCCGGCTGCAAAATATCAGGATTCATTCCCAGACACATCGAGCATCCCGACTCACGCCACTCAAATCCGGCATCCTGAAAAATCCGGTGCAGTCCCTCCTGCTCGGCCGCCCGCTTCACTGTCTGCGATCCCGGCACTACCATCGCTCGCACCTTCGAACTCACGTGATGGCCCTTCGCCACGCGCGCCGCAGCCCGCAAGTCCTCGATGCGCGAGTTCGTACACGATCCGATGAACACACGATCGATTCCAATATCCTCAATCCGTCGGCCCGGCTCGAGATCCATGTACTGCAAAGCCAACACGGTTGCGCGCCGGTCGGATTCCTCCAACCCCTTGACCTCTGGAACGCGCCCCGTCACTGGAGCCACCATTCCCGGATTCGTTCCCCAAGTCACGAACGGGCACAACTGCGCCCCATCGATCTCGATCACTTTGTCGTAAGAGACCCCATCATCGGAAGGCAAACTCCGCCAATACGTAACCGCCTTCTCCCAATCCGCCTCCTGCGGCGCGAATTTCTTGCCCTTTACATAAGCAATGGTCGTCTCGTCCGGCGCCACCATTCCCGCACGCGCTCCCGCCTCAATGCTCATGTTGCAGAGAGTCATTCGCCCTTCCATCGAAAGTGCGCGCACCGCCGGGCCTGCGTATTCGATCACGTACCCGGTTGCGCCGTCCGTGCCGATCTGCCCGATGATTCCGAGCGCCAGATCTTTCGCGGTCACGCCGTCGGCCAGCCGCCCGCGGACATCAATCTTCATCGTCTTCGGCCGCTGCTGCGCCAGGCACTGCGTCGCCAGCACGTGCTCCACTTCCGATGTGCCGATGCCAAATGCCAGCGCTCCAAATGCCCCGTGAGTGCTGGTATGGCTGTCGCCGCACACAATCGTCATCCCCGGCTGGGTCAGCCCCAACTCCGGACCGATCACGTGCACGATCCCTTGCTCCGGCGAGTCCATGTCAAACAGCCGGATGCCGAACTCCTTGCAATTCTGCTGCAACGCCGCAATCTGCTTGGCCGCGATCAGATCGGTAATCGGAGTCCCGCGCGGCTCGGTCGGAATATTGTGGTCGACAGTGGCGACCGTGCGCGCCGGTTGCCGGACGGGGCGTCCTGCAGCCCGCAGTCCGTCGAACGCCTGCGGGGACGTCACCTCATGCACCAGATGGAGGTCAATATAAAGAATGGGCGACCGCCCCTCAGGCTGCGCCACCAGGTGAGCATTCCAAATTTTCTCGAATAGTGTTTGCTTGACTGCCATGGCTTGACTGGGAAAAACGGTAATGCATAGTTTTTCACACCACGCGGAAGGTGGGCAAGCATAGGCTGCTCACCTCCCGAAGCCATGGGCTAACTTCGACCGAAAACTTCCCCAGCCTCCTCAGTTCAAAAGGCCAAAGAATCCGACCCTGGTGTCGTACGCCGCAATCACGCGCCCGTTCGCAACCACAGGTACGGCGAAGCCAATACCTTCTCCAAGACCATCGCGGCCGCCGTTCATGTTGCTATTCCAGAGTTCGGTGGATACCGTCGTCGCGTCATACGCATGCAGGATGCCCTGTCCGGCGGCGGTCTTCTCATACGCCCACACGATTCCGTTCTGGGTGCCATTCGACGAAACCACCGTGTTGGCGCCCCGTAGTCCATAGGCTGTGGGCGAGATCGCCACTGGCGTCGGATTTAACAATCCATTTTGAAATTGATATTGCTTCAACTGCAGGCTCGATGCTCCCGCATAGATGTATCCGTTCCAATACGACGGATTCCCGTAGAGCCGGTTCCACGTTGGTCCCTCGGCAACATCCCCCGTGATCGCATTCGAGCACGCGTCCTGCCCGATCATGAATTCCTGCGCAATCTGCGTGTCGGCATTCGAGTTGTAATGGCCCATCATGGTCGTATCCACCACGAACAGCCGCCCCTCTTTGCCATACGCGATGGCGAACTTGCGGCCGCTCGTGAAGTCGATCGGCAGCAGCGCAACTCCTCCAGAACCGATCTCCAGATCGTGCAAATCGATGCAGTCTGCATCGAAGGGTGTGAACCAATCCGCGATTTGGAAGCTGTTCCCGCTCAGCTTGAGCTTCAGCATTGTGTCGCCGTAATTGTTGCCGCCCTGGTCGGCATTGAAACTGCCGTCTGCCGCGTTGAGATAGATATATCCATCTCCATCCACAGCTGGCGCAGCTCCACCTTGCCAGAACGCTCCGCCCCCGCCGTAATCCGATGGCCCGCTTGCCGCATCAACCGACTGAAACTGCGTCGTCGGATTGAACACCGCCAAAGTCTTCAACGTCGCCGGATCAAACGCCATCAGCCATCCGTGATATACGCCCCAATCCGAGAAGGAACCCCAACCCACCACAATGTCCCCATTCACCTCCGTCAAGCCCAATCGCTGATTCTGGTTCGACGGATCAAAAGCAATCTGCCCGTTCGCGCTCCCCTTGCCGTCGCCGGGCACGCTGGCCTGAATTTGTACGCTCCCCGGGCCAAAGTCCTTCCCGGTACGAATGTCCACCGCCCTGAGCCACTGCTGCGGCGTCCCGTTATTCGAAAGCGTGGTCACGAAATAAACCACTCCTGTGGATGCATCAATATACGGAGTGCCAGTGATGCCGACTTCTCCACCCAGCGTCGTGCGCCCGCCAAAATTGTCGGGCATCGTCGTGATGCCATTTGCCGCATCCAGATACGAGCGTGACCACAGCGGAGGCCCGCCGGGATTATCTGCGTCGAGCGCAAACACGCTGTCATGCTCCGTCGCGATGATGACTACATCGTGCGTTCCAGACGTACCCATGTCGAGCCCGCTTACAAAGAGCGGCTGCGCCATCACCATGCCATCTGCTTGAAAAGTCGCTAGCTTTCCAAACTGATTCACATTGACATTTGCGGGCGTAAGCGTCGTCTCACTGCTGTACGAGCCACTGGCTGAGGAGTCTCCCTTCCACATCAAAACACCTTGAAGGTCAGATGGGGTTAGAGTGCTCGGTGGATTAGTTGTAGTGCTGGATTGCTGCATTCCTTGGCAGCCGAGAAAATAACTCGAAATCGCCATCAGCAGACACACTTCTGCAAATCGCGGCAGGGGGCGGTTCATCGTCGAACCCTCCAAAAATGCAAAGAACAATTTTGTATCGCTGCACTTCGATGTCAGAAAAATGATGTAGGACGTAGGAATTTACCGTATCGCGAAGCGCAATTTTCCCTAGTGCTTGTCTACAGGGTTTTAGGTAGCCCATTCTCCCCGGCCAAAACACGCCCAAATCTATTCACCCGCACGCCTTGTCCTGCATCCAAATCGCAAATGTCTCGGCCCATTCTTATTTTTTGCATCGCACTCTGCGCAGCAGTCTGCGCGGCGCAAGTGGGCAGCCAAACTGTTCTCTCGTGTGACACACGCAACAACACCAGCGCGAGTCCGCACTATCGCGGCAGCAAAGGCAACGCGCCCCCTGGAAGTGTCAGCCCCTTGCCGATTCGCTCTCTCCTTTATCAAGGATCACAAACTCGTATCTACGTTCGCTATATGCCGTGGTTCGGCGATGCGCATCACCGCGACGTGGGATATCGCTCCGATGATCCCCGGCAAGTGCGACTGCAAGTCGCCGACATGGTCAGTCGCGGCATTCAGGGCGCGATTGTGGACTGGTACGGACCCGACTCTGGCTCAAAGAACGAGAGCACAATTCTGCTGATGAAAGAGGCGGAGCGGCAGAATTTCGAATTTGCCGTGTCCGAGGATGCCGGATCTCTGGGCAACTGCGTAAAGCGAGGATGCGATCCCACCACGCAGCTCATCTCCGACCTCAGCTATGCTGCCGAGCATTTTGAGCGCTCTCCCGCATATCTGAAATTTTCAGGCCGGCCAGCCGTCTTCTTTTTCGGCCTTGAGAAATTTCCCATCGACTGGCAACGGGTACGCCGAAGTCTCCCGCTTGAGCCACTCTTCTTCTTTCGCAACTCCGGCACCTTCAGCAACCCCGACGCCGACGGCGCCTACGCCTGGATCGCGCCCGAAACAGCTTCATCCAGCGATCCGATGGCGCTGTCGTATCTCGAACGCTTCTATTCCAAGGGGCAGGCTTCGAACAAGATCGCGATGGGCTCGGCCTACAAAGGCTTCGACGATGCCGAAGCCAGCTGGGGCAAGGGTCGCACCGTTGACCAACAATGCGGTCAGACCTGGCTCTCCACATTCGCTCTGGTTGGCCGTTTCTATTCCGCGAAGCATCCCCTGCCCGCATTGATCATTCCTACCTGGAATGATTATGAAGAAGGCACCGAAATCGAAACCGGCATCGATAACTGCGTCAGCGTGCAAGCCTCCATCACTGACGAGAAACTTTCATGGATACTCTCCGGACGCGACAACACCCTCGACCACTTCGCTATCCTCGCGCAATCGAACTCACGATGGCTCGAGATCGCTGATCTTCCTGCCGGATCGCGATCCTTCCCGCTACATGACACTCCTTCTCAATTGGAAGCGAGCGCTCTCTGCGTCGTGGCAGTCGGCAAACCATCCATCCTCAATCACTCTTCCGGTCCCATCGCCCATTCCGCTTCTCGCAACCAGCCGTCACGTTGATCCACGTAATCCGTGAAAAGAAAGAAGATGTGCAAAAAATCGCATCTTGACGCGACTTCGCAAAAGTGACAGAATCCTCCCCTCGTAACTCCTCCCCTTGCGCCGAGTCATCGGCGCCCTTCGTCTGCACAGGGCCCGCACGTCACCACCAAGAAGAAAGGAACCGCCATGTCCCACCAACGGAGCAACCTTCCTCGGCCCGCGTCAACCCTCAACTCCACGCTCAATCAGCGCCTCGTAGCATACGTTGCCGCGGCCGGCGCCACCGCTGTCGGAACGCTAGTCGCATCGCCCGCCGAGGCCAAGATCGTCTACACACCGACCAACACCGAAGTGCAGTATGGCACGACCATCGACCTCAACAATGATGGGACTGCCGATTTCGCTTTTGACGAATTCATCATGTACCACTCGCAGCGCCTCACCATCCAGCCCGCTGTCGCTGGGAACGCGATCCGCTTCAACGGGGCAGGTGCGGCCTGCGGATTTTTCGGCGTTCCGGTTGGACCGGGTGAGGCTTTCGGTACCAACACTTCGTATTTCAAAAACGGCGTGTTCGTGGCCGGATTCTTTCAGTACAGCCACACCAGTTTCCACGGGCCCTTTGCCAACGCCGTCAACCGCTACCTGGGTTTCAAATTCCTCATCAACGGACAGGTTCATTTCGGCTGGGCGCGCCTGACCATTCAGAACGACGTCAACAATGCCGTCATGACCGGCTATGCCTACGAGACCGAGCCCAACGTGAACATCATCGAAGGCCACCTCTCAGGCGGAACTGCCGAAAGCGTGGCCCCATCCGATCTGCTCGCTCCGGCGCAACGGCCTGCAATCCTGGGCCTGCTCGCCCGCGGTGGCGACGGTCTGGCACTTTGGCGACGCAAAGATAGAGTGAGTAATGCAGTAGGGCCACGGGAAAACGATCAGACGACAAAATCAAGGGAACATCAAATGACAAAGAAATCGAAGCAGTCCAGGCCCACAGCCGCAATTAACTCGAAGCTCAACAAAAGCCTCACTGCCTATGTGGCCGCCGCTAGTGCAGCGGGAGCCACTATGCTAGGCCCTTCCGCCGAAGCCAAAATCGTCTACACGCCCACCAACGTCAACCTCACGGAATCCACGCCGATCGACCTCAATCATGACGGGATCGCCGACTTCACCTTTCAATTTTGGGCGCCTGGCTTCCATTCGGTTTATCTCGATGTAATGCCGGCCGCCAATGGCAATGCCGTCCGTGGTGTCGGGAATAGTTCGGCAGCTTGCGGGTTTCTCGGCGTCCCGGTCGGTCCGGGAGAGAAGTTCGGTACCAATTCGTACTACGGACACGGCCTTCGCATGGCAGCTTTCTTTAGCAATGGCACCAACACTCTTTCGATCGGACCATGGGCTAATGTTACGAATCGTTATCTCGGTTTCAAATTCCTCATCAACGGGCAGATACACTATGGCTGGGCGCGCCTATCGGTTTCAAAACACGTCCGGAACGTCTCGCTCACCGGATATGCGTACGAGACCACACCCAACACCAACATCATTGAGGGCCACACCTCCGGCCCGGAGAAAGCTGGCAGCTTTGCGCCATCTGACTTGCTGGCTCCAGCTCCTCAACCGGCGAGTCTGGGTATGCTCGCCCGCGGTGCCGACGCCCTCACGATTTGGCGGCGCGAGGACGACATCAGCTAGGATCTCGGCGTCGTAATCGCCCCCTGCGACGCCGACCACACCAGGGCTCCATACTTTGCGAACACGCCCGTGGGATACCTCGGCTGCGGCGGTTTCCACTCCGCCATGCGCTGGCGCAGCACATCGTCGCTGATCTCGACCTGCACCAAGCGCTTCTGCACGTCGAAGCGAATCATGTCCCCGTCCCGCACTCCGGCGATGGGTCCGCCCAGCGCCGCCTCTGGCGATACATGCCCCGCCATCAAACCGTGCGTCGCACCGCTGAACCGGCCATCGGTCAACAGCGCCACCGAACTTCCCAGCCCTTCGCCGACAATCGCGCCAGTAACACTTAGCATCTCGCGCATCCCCGGACCACCCTTCGGCCCTTCGTTGCGAATCACGACCACATCTCCCGCGTGAATTTTCTTGGAAGTCACCGCGGCCATCGCATCTTCTTCGGACTCGAATACTCTCGCCGGGCCGCGATGCTCCAGCCGCTCGTGCCCGCTGATCTTCGCCACACATCCTTCCGGCGCAAGATTCCCCTTGAGAATCACCAGCCCGCCCGTCGCCTTCAGCGGCCTGTCGAGCGGTGCGATCACTTCCTGCGCCGGAGTCTCCACCGCGCTCTCCGTCTCCTCCGCAATCGTCTGCCCCGTCACCGTCTTCGCCGCAGGATGCAGATGTTTCCCATTCAGCAGTCTGCGCGCCAGCAATCGAACGCCGCCCGCGCGATGCATATCCGCCGCCACAAACCTTCCCGAAGGCTTCAAATCAGCCAGCAACGGAGTCCTCTCGCTCACCGTCTGAAAATCGTCAATCTCCAGTTCAACCCCCGCCTCGCGCGCAATCGCCAGCAAATGCAGGACGGAATTCGTCGACCCGCCAGTCGCCGCAACCGACGCGATCGCATTCTCGAAAGCTTCCCGCGTCAGAATGTCGCGAGGCTTGATCCCGTTTCTGCAGCACCTTCATCACAACCTTGCCGCAATCGAACGAAATCGTATCCTTCAGCGGATCCATGGCCGGCACGCTGTTGAATCCCATCGGCGATAGCCCAATCATCTCCATCACGGTCGACATCGTATTGGCCGTGTACTGCCCGCCGCACGCGCCCGCACCAGGACAAGCCACGTCTTCGATGGCCGTTCAGTTCCTCATCGCTGATCTTGCCCGCGACGTTCGCTCCGACCGCCTCGAACACGTCCTGAATCGTCACGTCCTTCCCGCGATAACTCCCCGGCGCAATCGTTCCGCCGTAGAGCACCATCCCTGGCAGGTTCATGCGCGCCAGCGCCATGGCCGCCGCCGGAATCGTTTTGTCGCAGCCCACCACGCACACCACCGCGTCGAACATCTGCCCACGGCAGACCAGTTCAATCGAGTCTGCAATCAGCTCGCGGCTCACCAGCGACGCACGCATCCCCTCGGTGCCCATCGTCTCGCCGTCGGAGATCGCGATGGTGTTGAACTCCATCGGCGTGCCGCCCGCCGCTCGAATGCCTTCCTTCACCTTCGCCGATAGTCGCCGCAGATGAAAGTTGCACGGCATGGTTTCGATCCAAGTGTTGGCCACGCCGATCAACGGCTTGCTCAGATCGGCATCTGTAAATCCGACGGCTTTGAACATGGCGCGCGCCCCGGCCCGGTCGCGCCCTTCAGTAATTCCGCGGCTAATGTGCTTGAGATCCATAATTATTAATCCAGCTGAAAGAGTACAGGATCGATAAGTCAGGTTTCAAAGTGTTGAAGATTTAACCTTCAAGGTTAAAGGTTCAAAGTTTCAGGAAGTGCAGTTTCTATTCTCATACAACGTCGTCATCCTGAGCGTAGCCGCATTTCAGGCGAAGCGAAAGATCTCATGCTTTCCCGGCCTCGCGCGTAAGCCAGACCGTCCCACCACGAAGTTGCAGAGTCACATCCACAAACGTCGTCCTTGAAACTTTGACACCTCAAAACACAAAAACGGGGAACCCGCCGTAGCAGGTTCCCCAAGATGCATGACGCTGCCCAGGAGATCGTCATGCTTGCCCAGCAAATACCTCGCAGCCGAACTCGACTCAGAACTTATGCGCGCGCCGCTGCCCGCGACTCTTCAATCGTCACTCCCGTCGGAGGATGCGGCGCCTCGACCCAATCGGTGTGTGCCGTCGCCTGAGCTGCACATGAACGACATCCGCAATCGCATACCACTCGCGGTAGAGCTGCCCCACCTGCTTGGGATTCACGTCGAGCACCAGCATGACCTGGTGGTCCTGCTCGGCCGCTTCGGCGTGCACCGAAGGCATATCCAGCGCGCGGCGCGAAACCGCATTCAGGATGCGCATCAACGTTCCCTGTGTATTGCGATACCGGATCTGAAAAGCCTGCATGCGTTCTCCCCTTATTGAGTCGGTTCTTCTTCCAGCAACATCTCCGAAAGCGCCGCGCCCGCCGGGACCATCGGAAACACATTCGCCTCGGGTGCGCAATCGAACACCAGCAACTCCGGATCCTTCGAATTCAGGAACCGGTCAATTTCATCTCCGGTTTCTTGCGACACCGGGAACTCGCGCATCGCGTCTTCGTTCAACCGGAAACTGTGAATCTTGTAGGCCTTCGCGATCTCCACGAAATCCGGGTTGTCGCTCAGGTCGGTTTCCGCATAGTTGCGTTGGTAGAACAACTGCTGCCACTGCCGCACCATGCCCAGATATTTGTTGTCGATGATCACCATCTTCACCGGCAGGCCGAGCCTGTGCACCGTGGCCAGTTCCTGGATGTTCATCTGAAATCCGCCATCCCCCGACACGCAGAGGATGCATGTATCCGGCTTGGCGAGTTGCACGCCGACCGCAGCGGGAAGAGCGAAGCCCATCGCCCCCAAACCGCCGGACGTAATAAATCCCCGCGGCGAAGATGAGCGATAGCGTTGTGCGGCCCACATCTGGTGCTGGCCGACGTCGGTGATGACAACGCTGTTCTCTGGCAGCCGGCTGAAAAGTTCGTCTAAGAAGCGAATGGTCGGCTGCGCCAGTCCCCGCGGATCAAGCTCTGCCCGTTCTTCTCCGCAAGCAACCGCGCGCCACTCGCTGAAGTCGGGCAGCTTATGTCGCCGCAACTCCGCCTGAAACGCCGGAATGGTATCCGCCAGATTCCCAATCACCGGCAGTTCGCACGATCGCACGCGATCTAGCTGTGCCGGATCAATTTCAAAGTGAACGATCTTGGCATGCGGCGCAAAGCGCGTCGGCTCGCCCGTCACGCGATCATCCAGCCGCGCTCCGAACACCATCAGCAGATCGGTCTCGTGGAGCGCCGTGTTCGCCGCGCGCGTCCCGTGCATTCCCACCATGCCCAGGTAATACGGAGCCTCTGGTGGAACCGCCCCCAACCCGTGCACCGTGGCAAATGTCGGAATGTTCAAGCTGTCGAGCAACTGCCGCAACTCCGCAATCGCCCCCGAAATCTTCGCTCCCGCCCCAACCAGCGCAACCGGCTTCTTCGCCTGATGCAGCATGGCCACGATCGTATCGGTGAAACCGCCATCAGCCTTCGCCTCGGCTGGCCGCGCGTGCGGCACAAACTTCACCGGCCCTGAAAATTCCTTCTTCGCCTTCAGCATGTCGGTAGGGATATCAATCACCACCGGCCCCGGACGCCCGCTACGCGCCCAATGAAATCCCTCCGCAATCGCCTCCGGAATCTCATCAATCGTGCGGACCAGACGGCTCCACTTCGTCAGCGACAGCGTCACGCCAAAAACGTCAGTCTCCTGGAACGCATCGCTCCCGATCAGCGCGCTGCGCACCTGCCCCGTGATGCACACCAGCGGAATCGAGTCCATTTTCGCGTCGGCAATGCCCGTTACCAGATTGGTCGCGCCCGGGCCGCTGGTCGCAATCGCCACTCCCACGTTCCCCGTGACCCGCGCGTAGCCCTCAGCCGCAAACACCGCGCCCTGCTCATGCCGCGTCAGCACGTGCCGTATCCCGCTGCCTTCCAGCGCGTCATACAGAGGCATAATCGCGCCGCCGGGATACCCAAACATCAAGTCGACCCCTTCGGCGCGCAGGCACTGCAGAACGATTTCCGCTCCCTTATGCATTCTCAAATCCTTTGTCATCCTCAGCGAGGATTGTTCTTTGCGCGCCACGCGCAAAGAACAACCGCAGTCGAAGGATCCCTTTCGCGCCGGCACAACCGGAAACTCCGAAAGGCGTTCTCTCCACTCCCTTATGCATTCACCACCTGTTTAGGTTCTTCCGTCGGCGCCGCCGCCTTCTTGCCTTCCTTCGGCAGCCAGCTCATCATGCCGCGCAACTTCGCGCCCACGATCTCAATCGGATGCTGCTTCTCTTTTTCCCGCAGCGCGTTGAACTTACGCCCACCGCTCTTGTTCTCGGCGATCCACTCCCGCGCGAACTCGCCGCTCTGAATGTCGGCCAGCGTCTTCTTCATCGCCTGCCGCGTCGCGTCGCCCACCACCTGCTCGCCGCGCGTCAGGTCGCCGTACTCCGCCGTGTTCGAAATCGAATACCGCATACGGTCGAGTCCGCCTTCGTAGATCAGGTCGACGATCAGCTTCACTTCGTGCAGGCACTCGAAGTACGCAATCTCCGGCGCGTAACCCGCCTCGACCAACGTCTCGAATCCCTTCTTGATCAGCGATGTCAGCCCGCCGCACAGCACGGCCTGCTCGCCGAACAAATCGCTCTCGGTTTCTTCCTTGAAAGTCGTCTGCAGAACGCCCGCCCGCGTTGACCCGATGCCGTGCGCATAGGCCAGAGCTAGTTCGTGCGCCCGCCCGCTCGCATCCTGGTGGATTGCAATCAGGGCCGGCACTCCGCGCCCTTCCGTGTACACACGCCGCACTAGGTGACCCGGACTCTTCGGCGCGATCATCACCACATCGACGTCTGTCGGCGGGACGATCGTCTTGAAATGAATGCTGAATCCGTGCGAGACCCCGAGCACCTTGCCCGGATGGAGATACGGTTTGATGAACTGATCGTAAGTCTCCGCCTGGGTCTCATCTGGCGTCAGTAGGTGGATCCAGTCGGCGCGCTTTGCAGCCTCGTCCGGAGCCACGACTACCATTCCATCGGCCTTCGCCTGTTGCGCGCTCTTGCGCGAGGGGTCAAGCCCAATGATGACTTTGAACCCGCTGTCACGCAGATTCTGCGCTTGCGCGTGTCCCTGGCTGCCATAGCCAATAATCGCGATCGTCTTGCCCTTCAACGCCTCAGGCTTGGCGTCGCGTTCATAAAAAATAGTGACCACCGAGTGCTCCTCTCGTTACACAAGGGGAGGAAAGAAGCCCTTGTTTCTTGGGGATGTTCCGTTCTGGACGGCTATTTGCCAAAAACCGACCGGTCGGTCGGTTTATCCTGAAATCGTAGCGTCCCCATTCCTCACTGTCAAGGAAAATCAGGGATGTCGGTCCTCCCATCAGGTTGCAAATTGGGTTACCCCTATCCTCTTGCATATAAGCCGATTACTGCCCTTGTGCCTTTGTCATTCCGCAGCGCGGCGTTACCGCGCGAGGATTCTGCTCTTGTTCCCCAACTCTTCCCCGAAAATACAAAACCCACCGCCATCTCTCTGGCGGTGGGTTCGGAAAGCTTGAGAATCTTTAGATTCGCTTAACCGTTTCCTCCCAGCCAGAGGGCCCCGAGGTACAGTCGTACCCCGACGACGACTACAACGTTAAGTCGAATCTCGCTGTGGCGGAGGTTCATAGGCTTGCGAATCTCGACGAGCGTAGCACTCCCCAGCACAACCGCGAAACGCAAATTCTGAATGCATGCCATCGAAATTCCTGTTGCCTTGCAAACCGCAAACGAGGCTGCCCCACCTTCCCGACTTTCGAAAGGTGGGAACCACGAACGCAGAAGCGAAGCCCTCCTCAGACCCGCCGTGTAGAATGTCGCTGCCTTTCCACGCCAAGTTAAGGAGACCTCGTCCCCATGCCGGCCACTCGTCGCGACTTCCTCTACGGACTAGGCGCCATGGGCGCTTTCGCGCTCGTCCCCATAGACCGCACCGAGCCCGAACTCATCCTCTACAACGGAAACTTCTGGACCGTCGACGCACACCAACCCAAAGCTCAAGCCGTCGCCATCGCCAACGGACGCTTCTTTGCCATCGGAACCAACAACGAAGTCCTCGCTCTGGCCGCCGGCAACGCCAGGAAGGTCGACCTCGGCGGCAAGACCGTCCTGCCCGGCTTCATCGACGCTCACACCCATCCAGTCGAAAGTGGACTGCTGCACCTTCGCATGGTCGACTGCGATCTACGCTCGATCGCCGAAATCCTGAAGGCTTTGCGGGAACGCGCCTCGAAAACTCCCGCCGGAGAGTGGGTGCAGGGATTCAAATACGACGACACCAAGACTTCCGATGATCGCCCCCTCACCGTGCAGGATCTCGACAGCGCGGTGCCCGATCATCCCGTGATCGTGGTCCATCGCGGAGGACATACCGCGTGGGTGAATTCAGCGGCATTCAAACTCGCCAAGGTCGACGACAAGACTCCCGACCCGCCCGGTGGACGCTACGATCGCGATCCAGCAACCGGACACCTCACCGGACACGTCGCCGAAAATGGCCGCGTGACCTTCGAAAAGCTGATTCCTTCTCAGTTCACTCGCGACGACTATCGCGCCGCCGCCAAGCTCATCTCGCAGATGATGAACCGCACGGGCATCACTTCGGCTTGCGAGGCCGACGGCAATCCTGACGTGCTGCGCGGCTATCAGGATGCGCGCAATGCTGGTGACCTTCACTTGCGCGCCTACTGCATGATCAACTACTCGCATCTCGACCAGATGATTGCGGGAGGTGTGCGCACTGGACTCGGCGACGAGTGGGTTCGCGTGGGGGCGATCAAGCACTACTGCGACGGCTCTATCTCAGAACGTACGGCTCGCCTTTCTCAACCATACATCGGCCGCCCCAACGACTTCGGAATTCTGGTCGTCACCGAAGAAGAACTGTACGAGCGCGTTCGCAAAGCTCATACCGCGGGATGGCAGGTGGGCACGCACGCCAACGGAGATGTAGCCATCGATTTGACGCTTCGCGTCTACGAGCGTGTACAGCGCGAAACGCCGCGTCCCGATCCGCGATTCCGTCTCGAGCATTGCACGGTCGTCAACGACTCTCTCATCGCGCGCATCAAGGCTCTGGGCGCGATTCCGCTTCCGTTCTCTACCTACGCTTACTATCACGGCGAAAAAATGAAAGCCTACGGACCCGAGCGCCTCAACCATATGTTCGCGCTGCGCAGCTTCATCGACGCCGGCATCCGTCCGACCCAGGCTTCGGATTATCCTCCCGGCCCCTTCGAGCCGATGATGGCGCTTCAGTCCGAAGTCACGCGCACCGACGCCAAGGGCAACGTCTGGGGACCTCAGCAAAAGATCACGCTTGAAGAAGCCATCCGCGTGGGGACGATCAACGGCGCTTACGCCTCGTACGAAGAGAAGTTGAAAGGCTCGATCACCTCCGGCAAGCTGGCGGACCTGGTAGTCCTCGGCCGCGACGTATTCAAGGAAGACCCATACAACGTCATCGAAATTCCGATCGAGCGCACCATGGTTGGCGGGCAGTGGGTGTGGGAGAGTTAACGACCAGCAAAAAATAGGGGCCAAAAGGCGAAGGCGTTCCAGCCGGAATACAATTGAGGGTATTCTGCTCTTGTCACTTCCTACTCTGTGCTCGTTTTTGGCAAGAGCAGCGGTGTTAGGTTGCGGACGCCTGCACAGGTTGCCTGACAACGACTGAAACCCTCAAAAAGCAAAATGCGGTTCCCGTTTGACCGATTCCCGCTTTCTACTAGATGATGTAGGCCCATGGACGTTGAACGCATCATTTCCGATATTGAGCAGCTACAGGAAATGTTCGAAGCGCCGGACATTCGGCCACTCAGCCCAAGTGATATCTTGGCTGCCAATCGAAGGCACGATGAAACCCTCGCCAGCAGCCCGTGGTTTCGTCTCTGGCAACGGTATGGGGTCTGTTGTCGAACCGAGTCCCCAGTCCTACGGCTAGGTGAAAGAGACAGCTAACCTGGTCAAAGAATCGCGGGTAGCCCATTCAAGCCCCCGGGTGACCCACTCAAGCCGTTTTTGGGCTTGCGTGGGGAGTCGATCCCCTATCTCCCCTGTCCGTTCTTACCCCTCCTTTCGCTTTGTTTTCTTGGGTTTACTTGTCATGACAGAATCGTATGCCCACTACCGTCATGACGTTGTGTTCCGGCTGGAACATTATGCGCTGCGGGCAGCCTCGAGCCCTACCTCCTTGCCGGTTTCAAAGACGCGATGAGATACTGCAAGCCGAACGGAGGGTTCATGAAACAGCTACTTGGTCTGATGGTGTGTGGAGTACTGGGGCTCACGATCACGGCAGCCGCACAGGCAACCAAACCGAAGGACGAACACCGCACGGCGACGCAGGTGCTCGATAGCGCGGCCGCCAGCATGGAACACGAATTTGTTCCGGCGGTTGAAGCCATGCCCGAGGATAAGTTCAACTACGCTCCGATAGCCGGGGAGTTTAACAAGGTGCGGACATTCGCCCAACAAGCCAAGCACGTTGCGGCCGTGAACTACATTCTGGGCGCGGCGATTCTGGGGGAGAAGCCGCCTGCAGAAGTCGGCGGGGAATCTGGTCCTGCCTCGCTCACCAGCAAAGACGATATCGTGAAATATCTGAAGGCTTCTTTTGAGTACGCCCACAAAGCCATCGGGACGATTACCGAGAAGAACATGCTCGAGCCGATGAAGAGCCCGTTCGGCGAAGGGACCATGACCAGGATGGGGATGGCGGGCATCATCACGTCCCACGGCTTTGATCACTACGGCCAGATGGTTGTGTACCTGCGCTCGAATGGAATCGTACCACCCGCAAGCCGCTAGTCCACGAGACCCGAGCCTGGGGAACAGGCGAACGTTCCCCGGCTCCAGGGTTATGCACGCCCTCTGAGCCATGCGTCCTAAGCAGGTTGGCTTACGCGCGAGGCCGGGATTAGCGGGAGATCCTTCCCTTCGCCTGAAAAACGGCTACGCTCAGGATGACACCGCAATTGTGGCGAGAGATGCATCACCATCCCCTGGGGACCTGCATTGGCATTCCGGCGCGCAACTGTTTACCATGACACGCGATGCCTCGCGAGACCGTGATTGATTCCCGGCAGGAAATTCTGCGCACCGCCGCCCGCCTTTTCCAGCAGCGCGGCTACGACGCTACGTCCATGAACGACGTCGCCGCCGCCCTGAAACTCAGCAAGGGCGGCCTGTATCACCACTTTCAGAGCAAGGACGAAATCCTGTTCGAGATCATGAACCACGCCATGGAGATCACGCAAGATCGCGTGATCGCTCCGGTGCGCAGCATTCCGGATCCCGAGGCTCGGTTGCGCGCCCTGATCCGCCTGCATATGGAAGTCGTTCTCAGCCCGCGCGACCGCGAGATTACGGTCATGCTGCATGAAAACCATCCGCTGCCGCCGACGCTGCGCAAGCGCATCAACCACCGCAAGAAGGAATACGTTCACTTCGTCGAGACATTGATTGCAGAGGTGCAAGAAACCCGCAAGGCGAAAAGTACCGTTAGCCCGCGCGCTGCCGCCTTCGCACTGCTCGGCATGATCAACTGGATTTATCAGTGGTACAAACCGGAGGGGACGCTTCAGGCTCACAATCTGATTCCTCAATTTACCGATCTGTTGCTGGGAGGAATCCTCGCGTAACGACTGAACCGTGAAAGGAAGCGCTTATGGATGTAACCAGCTCCCACAGCAGAAATCTCGCAGCCGGTTGGGACATCACGGCCTCGGCGAAGGCGGACAAGGGAGAAAAGATTGCGCGAGCGCAGATTCTCGTCAATGAGTTTTCTGAGTACGACGAACAGTTCAGCCCGCCGATCAGCAGTTGGCAACAGCAGCTTCGCCAGAAAGGCGATTATCCCGGCGACAACAAAGTTCAGGTCGTAATCACCAACGACAAGGAAGAAGACGCAGAATCCGTCGATTCCTGGAGTGAGTGAAGCGCGCGCCGCAAATTCCGACGGGAGGACCATCGTGTCGCAACCAGGAGTAACCCGGTTCACGATTGACGGGCTCGAGCAACGGCGGGCACAGAATCAAAAACCGTACCTCGAATTTCTCCGCGTTGATGCGATGAGCGCCGGTCTGTACGTACTGCCTGCGGGAGCCACCGACCTCCAACGTCCGCACCACGAAGATGAGATGTACTACGTGGTCCGTGGGCGTGCCCGCTTTCGCGCCGGTGACGACGACCGCGAAGTCTCCATGGGAAGCGTGCTGTTCGTAGCTGCCGAAGTCGAGCATCACTTCTACGACGTCGCTGAGGAGTTGGCAGTTCTGGTCTTCTTCGCTCCCGCGGAGAGCTGAGCTTCTGGAGCGGAATGAATTCTCCGAGCGCGAATTTCTTGATTCAGCGAATGCTCCCGGAACACTGGCCGGCGGTTCGGGAGAGTTATCGCGAGGGCATCGCAAGCGGAAATGCGACTTTCGAAACCGAACTTCCCGACTGGGATAAGTGGGACGCGGGCCATCACAAGAACTGCAGGCTGGCTGCCTTGAATCAAACGACAAAAACATCGGGCGGTCTTCAGTCGGACGATCTTCAAGTCGCCGACACCATGGTTCTGGGTTGGGCTGCGCTGAGTCCCGTCTCGGCGCGCCGGGTTTACGCGGGCGTGGCGGAAGTGTCGGTTTACGTGGCGGCGTCTGCGCGCGGACGCGGCATCGGCAAATCGTTGCTGCAGGCCCTGGTTCATGAATCGGAAGTGAGCGGAATCTGGACGCTGCAGGCCGGCATCTTTCCTGAGAACTCCGCTAGCATCGCGCTGCACAAGTCGTGGATTCCGCGAGGTCGGCTTAAGACGCCGCATCGGTAAACTCGGCGACACATGGAGAGACGTGCTTCTACTGGAGCGCCGCAGTTCAACCGCTGGCGTGTAAACAGCGGTCGCCCGCGTCGCGAGTTTTCCGCTTGGTGTCGCGGAAGGAGTAGTGTACCCAGCGATACTCAAATACCTCTCACCTATTCCCCCAGGAAGAGCGGGGGGTTTCGTGTGCAATCGTTCAACGATCAGGCTGATGCGATCCAGACCCTGCTCAAGTATGTCTCGGATCATGCCTACCAGTTCCTCACCGCCATCGCCTCCGTCGGCGTGCTCAGCATGGCGATCATTCAAACCATCAAGGACATGCTGCCCGTCCGCAACTGGTTTCAGCAGTTCTTTGTGCGGAGATGGCTGCAGCAGAAAGCGAACGACGCCCACAACCAGTCGAGCGCATGGATGCAGGTCGCAGGCTCGCAATGGTTCGTCGCCGAGGCCAATCTTACGGACCCTGCGGCGGACAGCGCGAAATTCAACACGGGCCCGGACTGGGCCGTAGCGGAGCGCGACCTGTTCAAGCTGGCGACTGATAACGACAGCGACGCGCTTTACGATCTTCCGATTGAACAACTCTGCGGCCAAATCAACGCGGCAGCGCAGGTCGTTTTGGATCGGCCCTCGGATCATCCCGACCTTATTCTTTGCCTTGCCTCGGTCGCCGACCCGGTGGATGTGGCTCGCGTGATGTTCCCGCCCGCTGAAGCGAAAGCTGCGCGGCCGCTCGACGATGACGACGCACGCAGAAGACATGACTCATTTGTCGACGCGCGCACACGCGTGACGCATCAGGTGCAACGAGCCATCGATGCCTTGCAGATCACCGCGGCTTTTCGCTGGAAGTTCCTCCTTCAGTTAAGTTCGATTCTGTTGAGCGGTGCGATCGCGGGAATTGGAGTTTGGAAATTTGCACCGCAAGCCGGCTTCCTAGCGGTAGTCGGCATCGGCATCATGGGCGGCTTCCTAGCTCCGGTGGCGCGCGACCTTGTCGCCGCGTTGCAACAGCTCAGGAAATGAGATGGCTGAAATCGGACAACTCACGGTTCGCCTGGACAAACCAAAATATGCCCAGATCGCGCCCACCGTCACCGTGCTCGACGGCGCGTCTCCCTACGGCCGAAGAAGTATGGTGCTCCTGATTCACGGTTATGCGAACTCGCAAGCCACCGCGTCAGGTTCCTTCAGGGGGTGCATCAGCAACTTAGAGAAGATTGCCAGCCAGGCGAACAGCAGCTTGCTCTCACCCATGTTCGAGTTCTACTGGCCCGGTGATGTCGACATTCCGGTGATTACGGAGATGAGCTACCGGTGGCAGATTAAGTCCGCTGTCGCATCTGGAGGAAAACTGGCAGAGTTTCTTGAAGGTCTCGCCGGACCTGGAGGGACGCCAGTCGAACTTCATTTCATCTCGTACTCGCTCGGCGGACGCGTCGTGCTCGAGACCTTGAAGCAGTTTCTATCGACGACAACGAGCCCAGTGCTTGTGCGCAGCATTTCGCTGATGGCCGCAGCGGTCCCGGTGCACATGGCTGAGAACGCGAAGCAACTGCTCAATGCGGCGTCGCTTCCCACCAGGCGTCAGGTATTGTTCTCTTCTTCAGACCTTGTGTTGATGATCGCGTTCCGATTAGGAGAGACGTTAGCGTTCGATGGATTTTTTCCAGAAGCAGTGGGAAGTTTCGGGCATCCCACCAAGATGTCGCAGCAGCAACACAATCTGCACGGATACGAGCACTGGGACTATTGGCCGTCCGCTTCGGCGGCGACGTATCTCGCCAATTTCTTACAGGTTCCAGTTGCGGTGCCGCCAGCACCAAACGTGATTGCTGAAAATCCCGGCTCTGGCTCACGCGATCTGCCAGCGGCCACCGTCCCGGATCGCGCACTGCCAGTGCGATCGCTTCCTTAATACACGCGTTCTCGTCAGCCGACGCGCTTCACCTAGCAACGTTACTTCGACGGAATCCAATAAACCTCTTCCTTGACCGCGCCTTTCTCGGTGAATCCTCGCCGCTTCAGGATCGCCTTGCTGTGTTCGATCATCTCCGGATGGCCGCAGAGATAGACGACGGTGTTGGTCGCGTCGAGTTCCCAGTGGTCCGCATACTTGCGCAGGATGTCGTCGGCGCGGCCGATTTCGCCGGACCAGTCTTCGTGGTCCCACGGACGGCTGACGGTCGGCACATACTTAAACCAAGGCAATTCTTTATCGAATTGCGTCAACTCATCTCTGTATCCAAATTCCCAGGGACGGCTCGCGCCATTGAGCAAGAAAAGTTTGTGGGTGCCGTCAAAACGTCCCTCCTTCCAGTCTTTCGAGAGGGTCCGCACCATGCTCACAAACGGCGCTACGCCGGTGACCGTCGAGATCAGCAGGTGGTTCGTCTTTCCATTCTGGGTATCGAGCGAGAATTTTCCCTTGGGCACTTTACGCATCGACAATTCGTCGCCGGGTTGCAACTTGTGGAGCAGCGGCGTAAGCGCTCCCTCGGGGACCAGTTCGAAGAAAAACTCGACTTCATTTTCCGACGGTGAGGACGCGATCGAATACGGGCGTTCCACGCGCTTGCCGTTGTGCTCGACCCCCAGCGTGGCGTACTGCCCCGGAACAAAATTGAACTCACCTCCACTACGGATACGGAACATCCAGAGGTCGGGAGCGAAATCAACGCGTTTCGTGATCTTCGCGCGGTAGAACTTCTCGTCGGGAATCGTCATCTCACCTGGCCTTCGAGGTCGAAAATTTGCTCAATAACTCCGCGCTGTTCAGAAACCTGAACGCAACGGCGTTGAATTCAATGGGATGAGCCTGTTTTGAGCCTATTATTACAGCACGCAGGCTTCCAACCGAACGGTCGTACGACTAATCTGAGTTGCGATATCCTAGCCGGAATTGAGCGTTTTGTGAAGAGCCTTCGTAGAGGTAGCTCGGTGGCTAAACAAAATCTATTCGCCGCGATCGTCAAGAAGCTGGAGAAATTCTACGGCCGCCCGGCGCCGCCCGAAGTCACCGAGCCGCTGGAAATCATCCTGTTCGAGAATGTCGCCTACCTAGCCGACGACGAGAAGCGTGCCGCTGCCTTCGCGGCGTTGAAGAAGAGAGTTGGTACCCGTCCCGAGCAAATTCTGAAAGCGTCGCAGAAGCAGCTTGAGGAAATTACTCGGATGGGTGGAATTGTTCCTGAACTCCGTGCCCAGCGCCTGCGCCAGATCGCTGAAATCGTGCAATTCATTTTCAAGGGCGACCTCGCCACTGAACTCAAGAAACCCCTTCCGCAGGCCAAGAAGTCGTTGAAGCGCTTCCCCAGCGTGGGTGATCCGGGCGCGGAAAAGATCCTGCTGTTCACGCACAACTATCCGGTGCTCGCGTTGGAATCGAACGGGCTGCGAGTGTTGTTGCGTCTCGGTTTTGCGGACGAGAAGAAGAGTTATTCGGCCAGCTACAGGGCCGTGCAGCAGGCCCTGGAGGGGCAGTTACCTTCAGATTGCGACGCGCTGATCACCGCCCATCAACTTCTTCGCCAGCATGGTCAGGAATTGTGCAAGCGTACTCGCCCGCTGTGTGAAGCCGGATGTCCGCTCACAGCAGAATGCCGCTACTATCAAGACGCGACGAAGCAGAGTTCGGGAACTCTTTGACTTGATCACCGGAAAAGGAAGCCCGTTCCTTTGAGCCAGAAGCGGGGTGGCTCACTCAACAGGAACGGGGCTCCGTGAATCACGATTGGCTATTTCGCTAACACCAGCACAACGAATGTGTCTGGAACCATCGGAGGACGCGGATGTGGTGTGTCAGCCGTGGGCGCTGGGGCTGTCCCGAAATCCGCCGTCACCACGAATACCTTGTGCGTCTTGGTGTCGAGCGCCATCGTACGAGCGCGCGCCTTCGTCGGAATATTCTCAGCCGTGTACTTGCCCGACACTTCTTTCACCACGGTGAGTAATCCTTCGCCACAGGAGGCGAAAGCGAGGCCGGTCTCGGGGTCGAAAGCTGTCGCGTCAACTCCGTCACCGATCGGCGGCGTGGCCAGAACCTTGCCGTTGTTGGCATCGACGACGGCCATCATTTTGTTGTCACAACCGACGTAGAGGCGGCGGTGCCGGCGATCGATCGCGAGTCCGCTGGGCTCGGTGCAGGGTGCGAGTGGCCATGTCGCTTTCACTTCCAGCTTGTTGGGATCAATCGCGGTCAACTCGCTCTTGTCCTCGATGTTGACGAAGACCTCACCCTTGGCGTCGCTGGCGGCAAACTCCGGTTTGCCATCGAGCTTGATGGTGCCGAGAACTTTTCCGCTGGCGCCGTCGATAGCCGTCGAGTCCTGGCTCTTCCCGTTGAAGGTGAAAACGCGCTTCGTCGCCGGATCGTAGAGAATGGCGTCAGGATTGTCTCCGACCTTCACTTTGCTGATCAGGGCGAGGGTCTTGATGTCAAAAATACTTACGGTGCCTTCGCGCCCGTTGCTGGTGAAGCCGCGGCCCAAGTCTGGCGCGAGCGCGATGCCATGCACGCCCGGTGTGTCGGGAATGTCGGCAAGATTCTTGCCCGAGTCCGGATCGAGCACGATCACGTGAGTACCGCGGGAAATATAGACGCGGCGCGCATCCGGGTCAGCAATCAGATAGTCCCAGCCCCCTTCGCCGCCCACTTTGTAGGTCGTCACCACGTGGTACCCGGAACCTGCCGCGGCCCAGGCCACCGCTGCTGCGGCCACAATGACTATCGATAGCCAGAACGTGGACTTCTTAAGCATGACTCCTCCTTGAACTTTGCAAGGTAGCCGTCGAATTACTCAGGTGGTCCGCGCCAGGTATCGGCGACGTTAGCTCTTGCATCTAAAGGTTTGGCGTTTGAACCGCCGGGGTGTTCGACCCGAAGTAACTTTACCCTATTTCGATGGTCACCCTAGAATCTTCATTATATGGATTTGTCGCAGTCATCCTCGCCGGGACAGGGAACGCCGCCGGAAACCGTGCCCGTCGCGGATTCCCGCTTGCACCCGACTCCGGACTACGGAACGCTGGGTCCCGGCTCTGATATTGCGACGGCCGGACCCGGGGCTACGTCAAATCCGGCTGTGCGGGCTACTGACCCGATGCGCTTCGGACCGCTGCTGGCCGTGGCGGTCGGAGTTCTGCTCGCGGTGCTGGTCGCAGGCATTGGGAATGCTCATGCAGCGTGGTCGCATTTCGCAACTTTTCTGACCTGGCGGGGAAGCGTTGCGCCGGACAGGCCCCCGGTCTCGTCTGCGAAAAGTCCGGTTGAACTCGATCAGCTGAAACCGCAGAAGCAGGCTGAGGCTCTGCTGGAACTTGCGGTTGCCAAATCCGACGGGGCGGTCGATCAGATTTCGTCTCGCGTGGATCGCTGGCAGGGCAAGGTCAAGTGGAATCCTCAGATCGCCACGCTCACTACTGCCGCGCTGAATTCCAGCGATATGCGCGTGCGCGCGTCGGGCATAGAGGTGGAACTCGCTGCCTACGGGCTCGCCAAGAACTCCGCCAGCCTCGACTACCTGCTGACCACCGCAGAGTCTACCGATCACGCACAAAAGATTTGGGCGCTATGGGCGCTTGGCCTGATGGGCAACCGCGGGGTCGAGACCGACCACGTGATACAAGTTCTCACGGCTCATCTGAAGGATTCTAACGAGGACGTGCGACGTTGGGCCATTGAGGGTCTGGCGCTCGTCGGTGCTACGCAAACCATCGATCCTCTGTTGAAGAGCCTGCATGACGATCCCTCGCCGAGTGTGCGCGAGCGTGCGGCATGCAGTTTGGCTGAGTCTGGCATGTTCACTCGCGAGCAACGGCTGAGCGCAGTTCCACGACTGTTGACCTACACGGACGACCCGTCGCTTGATGCCCAGACTCACACCTGGGCCTTTCAGGCGCTGACAGACATCACTCGCCAGCATCTGCCGAATGACGCCGCTGCATGGCGCAACTGGTACGAATCGAATAATCCCTAAAAAAAGCAAATGGCCGGTGATGAGTGGCCAGTGCAAAAACAACACTGCACTGCCCACTCATCACCGGCCACCGCTTTTTCACTCCGCCATCTTCGCCACGTGCACGTCGAAACCGGTCTTGGGCAAGCAGGGACGTCAGAGCGAAGGCTTTGAAGCCATCGCCGTTTACTTCGGTGTGACGGTAAATTCCGGGCTCGCTCTCGATCGTTTCCTTGCGGCCCTCCATGTCTTCGAGGAATGCTTGCGCACGGCTTCACATTCACTTCGACATCTTTCGCGCGCGTCACCACCGCCTCTGATGCGTACGAGCGCACCAGTTTAGGCCAATATTTCTCGCAGCAGATTCGTGCTGGCAAAAATATCGGCCCAGATGATGCGCCCATTCACCGCAACCACGACGCCAACCGCATTGCGATCCCGCAGTTGCCGGATCAAGCTCTGATAATTCTGTTCGATGGGCTTGGCGACGGCGTCCACCTGCTTCTTGACTTCCTGGTTCTCCATCACCTTGGCGTAGGAACTGGTCTGAGCCAATTCAGTGGCGACCGCCGGGGCCGCGCCGGAGACCTCTACAGTTTCTGTCTGTGCCGCCTGTTGCTTGCGCACCTCGGCCCAAACCTTGTTTTGATCCTTGTCGGCCATGGCTTTGGCTCGGACCGAGGGTTGCGCCATCACGGCCATGGGGACCGTGCTTCGTCCTGCTGTTGCACCGCCATACATTGCTTCCGACGCGCCGAAGTGTTCGCTGGTTGCGACCCAGCGGCCGGGCTCGACGCAGAACACGCTGAGATCCACGGGATCACTCTCCGCTGGAACGATGCGGTCTTTGCCGATTACGCGATCCTGCTTGCCGCCGGTGACGATCTCGCCCGCGAGCAGCAGCAGGGGACGCTTCGAATTGTTGACCAGCACCAGGCGGTTCACCTGCGCGCCGTCGTGGTCGACTCACGGGTGTGGTGGGGCGCCGGATCAGTCCTTGCACGTTGCCCGGCCTCGGTCACGATGACTTCACCGGAACGCAAGACCTTCATCCAGGGTCATGAATTCGCCGTCGGGTAACTCTTCGCCGCCACGACGGGGAACACCGTCAGATTGCCGTGCCGGATCGGCTCCAGCACCTTGTACCCGGTGTGGCCATCTCTCCCGCCTGGGCGTCCCGTCGATCCACGACCACCAGGCCAGCCACAATCACAAGCACGGTCACCGCAAAGAAGATCTTCGGATTCATAGACGCTCCTCGCCCTCCGGACTCGCGCGCCCGCTTCGGCACGATCTGGGGACGCGTCGCCCATCTCGCTACGTGGGAAGAACGAAAATACTCATCTGGCTTGCGGGCAAAATTCACACTCCACGCGTCTAATTAATTGGTAGCATCGGGGGGAGGCAGATCGGCCTGGGCGAATTTGGCCGGCTCGCGGAGAACAGAGGCGCCCGTCATCCACGCATGAGTTCCGCCAAACAACTGACCACGGTGCAGTCGGTCGTCAACGACCTGGTGGCGGAGCTGCATGCGAAAGGCGAGTGTGACAAGATCGGGCTCACACGGGAATCATTCGCCGCGATTCTCTGCGAGGTGGGCACGAAACACGCGGCCTCCGGTGCGGCCGAGGAGGAAATTCGCACCTTCTTTCTAAGCCTGCGGGTGGACGAACTCGCGCTTGCCCGAGCCTGCGCCGCCGGGCATAATTCGGCCTGGGAAATTTTCCTGACACGCTTTCGCGAGAAGCTTTATCTCTCCGCTCTTCGCATCGCCCGCGAAGATTCAGCGGCGCATGAACTCGCGGACACGCTCTACGCCGACCTTTATGGAACCAGCACGCGCGATGGCCAGCGGGTTTCGAAACTCGCTTCCTACACCGGCCGCGGTTCGCTTGAAGGCTGGCTGCGCACGGTACTGGCGCAGGAATACGTGAATCGGTACCGCAAGACGAAGCGGCTGGTGAGTCTCGACGAAGAATCGGAAGAGGGTGTTCAATATGCCGCGCGCGATCCAGAGCCGGTTCCCACCGCTGACAACCGACTGGCGCAGGCCACGGACGAGGCTTTAGCTTTTCTTTCCGGCGAAGACCGGACGGTTCTGAGCTCGTATTATCTCGATGGACGCACATTGGCCGAGATTGCACGGATGCTGGGCGTGCACGAATCCACCATTAGCCGCAAGCTCGACAAGCTGGCTAAGGGGCTGCGCAAGCAGATTGTGGCCGGACTGGCCCGGCGCGGCATGTCCCGCCGGCAGGCCGAAGAAGCCCTGGAAGTCGACGTGCGAGACCTGCAGGTAGATATCCGTCGCAGTCTCGCGCAAGATTCTGCGCCTGGAGCGTTCTCTGAAAAGAGGGTAGAAGCAAGGATCCGGGAGGGACCGGGGTAGGGGGAAAACTGCCGAATCTAAGCCAGATAGAGGTGCGAGCTGGAAGAAGTTGGATCTAAATGCGAAACGTCCCCAAAATCGTGCGTGAGCGGCTGAAGGCGGCCACACCTGCCGTCAATCATCCGGACGCGGACGTGTTGACGGCCTTTGCCGAGCGGTCGCTGCCCGAAATCGAACGGGCCATTGTGCTCGAGCACCTTGCCCGTTGCGGGGATTGCCGTGACATCGTCGCGCTGTCTCTGCCTGCGACCGAAGCGGTTGAGGCCGCTACCGTCCCTGCTCGCGGGCGCTGGCTCGCGTGGCCCACGCTGCGCTGGGCGTTCGTCGCCGCAGGAGTTGTGGCAGTTGTTTCCGTGGGAATGCTATATCGGAATCTCGAACTGGCGGATGTCGCCACTCAGCGGTCCATCAGTCGGGAAGCAGCATCGCTCGAAGCGAAGAATCAAACGACATCTGTGCCGATGGCGAGCGCACCGGCGGTAACGGAAGAGGGGAAGGAAAAGAAGACGCAGGCGCCGGCTTCGCTTCTCAATGATTCGGGGAACAATTCGGAGCGTGCTGCGTTTGCTTCCAAGGAAGTAACTCGTGCGGAAGCGACGCCGATGCAAAAGCGGCAACAGTTTCACGGCGTCGCTGGTGGAGCGATTGGAGGACCACTTTCAAACGGCCCCAAGATGCCAGAGCAATGGCAACAACGGCAAAATAGTGTTGGGTTGCAAGCCAAGGCCGCACCGACTCCTGCAGCTCCAGCAACTGCAAAGCAGAATTTCGATGTCGATGTGTCCTCGAATACGTCAAGTGCAGAGGCTCGTCAATCCGTCGAGGTCTCGAGTGCGGCACCGGCGATCAACACGCCGGCGGAAAATTTGGACGCGCATGTTCAAGAGCAGCCATCCGCACCGCAGCCCGAGAGCGACGCTGTGGGCAAGGCCAAGGAACCTGTAAAAGTCGAAGCACAAGCTGCCGCGCAGGCGGCAATGGTGGCGACGACGCCGCGGGACATCTCCGCCGGGCGGAACGATGGCGCGAACGGACGGAACTCGAACCAACTGAACACCAGTTCGTCGTCGACCTTCCGCTGGACCGTCAACACTGACGGCGGCCTGGAACGCTCCGTCGACCGGGGCAACTCATGGCAGGGCGTGGACGTGAACGCACAAAACCCTGTCAATTCGATGAGCGCTCAGCTGACCGCCAAGGCTGCACGCGCCAAAGACAAGAGCGACGCCAAGAAAGAGGCGGCGGCGAGCCCCGTGTTCCGGGCCGTTGCGGCGATGGGCGCTGACGTCTGGGCGGGTGGCTCAGCGGGCACCCTCTATCACTCATCGGACGGCGGCAATCACTGGACGCGCGTCGTTCCGTTCTATGCCGGCTCCATACTGACGGGCGACGTCGTTACCGTAGAATTCTCTGATCCGCAGCACGGAAAGATCACCACTTCGACTTCCGAAGTGTGGACTACCGCCGACGCCGGACAAACCTGGCAAAAACAATAAGGCATTCTCATTCAAGGATTTGTGTGCTGTCTCTTCGGTTAGGTTTCGCCTTAACTCTGCGCTAATTGAGTTACCAAAGTGACGTTTACACAAAATGAGGGGGACTCTACTATCCAATTCGTGGTTTGGCAGTTCTGGGGGAGGGCTGCCGAGGCGTCCTTGACTGAAAGGTCCAGGGCGCTTTTTCTTTTCTTTCCAAAACGCTGGAACTGCGACAATCACCCCTGTTTCCGGCCTTCCACGAGCAGAATCATATATTCCTCATCGACAACGCGTTCGCCGATCTTCAATGCCCGGGGTTGAGTCCCGAATGATTTGAAGCCGAGTGAGCGGTACAAACCGATCGCGGCAGCCTGTGTCGCTGTAACCGATAGCAATATCTGCTCAACGCCGTCCATGTTGACGCCGCGATCGAGCACGGTCTGCAAAACCTGCCGGCCGATTCCAGTACCCCGCTTCGCGGGAGTTACATAGACGCCCCAAACGCGCCCCTTGTGTCGCGACTTCAGGCCCTTCTCGCGATAAAAGCCAGCCATCCCCATCAGGAGGCCGTCTTCAAAAGCGCCAGCAACAAACATCTCGCTCCCGCCAGCGCCCAGTCGCCCCTTTACTTCGTCCAGGGTTATGGACATGTGCTCTTCGGCGGACGCGCTAAACGCTTCAGGATCGCCTCGCAACGATTCCAAGCGGAGCCTCCACCATTCCCTGGCATCGTCAGTCGTCAGAAGTCGGATATCCATCACTCTGTACCCACCATCTGTCGGGACCCGCGGCATGCCGAGCAATATCCGCCGATCTCCAGGCGGGAGACCAGTATCCGGAACCGGCAATCCTTCTCCACCTGCTGTTTGAGTTTTTCGAAGCTGTCACTCACAAATTCGGTGATCTTGCCGCAGCGCAGGCAGGCCATGTGGATGTGGTCACGCTGCAGTTTGCGCTCGTAGTAGTGCGCCTCGCCATTGAGGTGCATCAGGTCAAGTTCGTCGATCAATCCTTGCCGCTTGAGCAACTGAAGAGTGCGGTACACCGTGCTGCGGTCCACGCTGGCATCGATACGTTGCGCCTTGCGCAGGATCTGGCTCGCGTCCAGATGTTTGCTGGCAGTTTCGATCACACTCAAAATCGCTTTCCGCTGCTGCGTCATACGGATTCCGCGATCGGAGAAGTGAGCCTGTAGCCGGCCCGGCATTTCGGTTTGAGGAAGCGGCATAAACGGAAACTCCACTGTCGCAACTGGTCGCAATCAGCGTGCGACGAATTCGTCCGCCGGACATGGACAGAAGCGCGCGCAATCCGGCATCATTTCGATGATATCTCTAGATGCGACTCGGTTGCAACTAGAAAAACTCGCAGCCTCTTGCGAAAGGAGTCCATCTCCGCTTGAACCTCATACGGTTGCAGAACTTATTTCTACTTCTCGCTCTTACTCTCACGGCTTTCGCAATTCCTGCCGGCGCCCAGGAAAGCCCCTACATCGTGACCTACGACCACTACCTCGAGGAGCCTGGCAGCCTTGAGCTCGAATACTTTTCCACCCTCGGCACCCAGCGCGACGGCAACGATTTCCACGCTTTTTGGGCGGAGTTTGAATACGGTGCGACCGCTTGGTGGACGACCGAGATTTATCTGGATGGCCAGACGACTTTCAATGACAGCACGATCTTCACCGGCTTCCGCTGGGAGAACCGGATTCGACTTCTGCAGCGGGAACATTTCATCAATCCGGTGCTTTACATTGAATACGAACAAACGAACGGCGCGGACAAGATCTTGAAAGAAGTCGAAGGCCACGACGTCGAATCTGATTACGCAGTGCCCAACGCTCTGGCGCGCCGGGAGCACGATCACGAAATGGAATTCAAACTCCTGCTCTCCAGAACTTTCAAAGGGTGGAACATCGCCGAGAACACGATTGCCACGAAGAATCTCACCGGCGGCGACCCTTGGGAGTTCGGCTATGCCATTGGCGCCAGCCGCCCCCTGGCGTTGAAAGCATCGGCGAAACGGTGTACTTTCTGCGCCGAGAATTTCATCGCCGGAGTTGAAATGTATGGCGGCTTGGGGGACCGCCACAGTTTCGGTCTGCCTGATACCTCTCACTATCTCGCGCCGGTGCTCGCCTGGAACCTGCCCTCAGACTGGACATTGCGGCTGTCTCCCGGTTTCGGCTTGAACGATAACAGTCATCGCTTTCTGCTGCGCTGGGGGGTCTCGCGCGAATTCTCGGGCTTCGGCGCAGCCCTCGGGCGCATGTTGGGAGGGCGCCGATGACGCAGGCGAGGATGCGGGCTCTGCCTCTGGTCGTGACCCTTCTGCTAGCCAATACCTATGCTTCGGCACAAACGGAGAAACTCTCCTCCGCCATCAAGGACAACTCTGTCTTTGCGGAACTGGCGAAGGCTCCCAGGAAAGCGGCGGCCCGTCGCAATCCCCTCGAAGGGGATCCCGATGCGGTAGCGGCCGGGGCGAAACTCTTCGATTTGCATTGCGCGGAGTGCCATGGAGAAGGGGCTGAAGGAGGCAAGAAGGCTCCCAGCCTGCTTGCCGATGAGGTACAAGGAGCCACTCCCGGGGCGCTCTTCTGGCTGCTGACCAATGGCGTGGTCCGCCGCGGCATGCCGGTGTGGTCGAAGCTCCCCGAACCCCAGCGTTGGCAATTGGTTAGCTACATCAAGTCACTCGGGTCCGCCAGCAAGCGTCCTTAGAACTGGGGGTCCCGAGCATGCCGCTTTTGCGACTTTCCCCCTGCCCCTGCATCCAATTCGAGTGGTACGATAGATAGTTCGACTCCCATACGGGATGCACTTATAGATCGCCAAGCCCGGCAACGCAGCTCGATGGAGCGTCGGCCGACAGCGCGACGTTTACAGCGAGGAGAAAGAAAATGGCAGGTAATGGAATCGTCGAAGTAACCGATGCGAACTTCGACCAGGATGTTCTGAAATCGGACAAGCCCGTTCTGGTGGACTTCTGGGCGACATGGTGCGGCCCTTGCCGCGCGATCGCCCCGATCGTCGAAGAACTGGCGACCGAATATCAGGGCAAAATCAAGATCGGCAAGATGGATGTGGACTCCAACAGCGCCACCCCGATGCGCTATAAAGTCACGGGCATCCCGACCTTGCTCGTCTTCAAGGGCGGCCAGGTTGTCGAGCAACTCGTCGGCTACAAGCCGAAGGACGCCATCGCCCAGGCGCTGAACAAGCATATCGGGTAAATCGCGGTCGCAACGTTTTAGCAAGAGCAACGCCCGGAAGGTATTCCGGGCGTTTTTGTTTTGCCCAGCACGATTACGGCGCTAGAATGCTCTGCGATGCGCCGGTGCTCTCAAAATCTTCTGTCGATCGCAATTGTGCTCGCGGCGTTTCTTGTCATCTCTGTTAGCGCTCAAGCGGATGATCTGCAGAAGCATCTCCGCAATCAGTATCAAGGCAAGACGCTCTTGCTTCGTGGCTTCTACCGCGGCGACAAGCTTCATTACGACTCTACGACTGCAGTCGTCGGAGGTGCCATACCCGGTGACTGGACCACAGATGGCGTCGTTCTACTGAACGATATCCACGTTTCGGGCAGCCGCTTGACCATCAAAGCGTGTCGCCTCGTTGTTTTGGAGTCGGATGGGATGCTGCTGGCGGATGTTCCCAAGAGCCGAAAGAAACTCCCAATTCTCAAAATCGAAGCTGACTTGGGCGAGCGGAATCCGGCACCGGAACGGGCCGATGCCGCGATATCCAAAATCTTTCTTGCCCCGCAGGATGATCTTGGGGCTCTGGTACCTGATTACTGGAGGCCTTGTGTTCGCTCAGCGCTTATCGGCAAGGATCCATACTGTCGTTTTTCGCCAGAGTTCCTGTCAATCCCTGGAACCCAATCCGCAGAGAGGAACTCTTCCCATTCCATTGCTGGGACCGTAGCTCCGCCGACTCTATCGGCATGTCCACTTTTTCGCATCGGACAGGGCGTCAGCCCGCCCCGTCAGAGTTTTTCCCAAGATCCGTCGTTTAGCGAGCCCGCCCGCATGGCCAAGTACCAAGGGACCGTCATTCTGGGCTTGATCGTAACCGAGGAAGGGTTGCCAACGAACGTCCACATCACCAATCCTCTGGGATACGGACTCGATGAGAAAGCGGTGCAAGCCGTCCAAACCTGGAAATTCAGGCCAGCACTGAAAGATGGGCAGCCTGTACGCGTTGAAATTGCAGTGGAAGTCAGCTTCCACTTGTACTGAAGAGAAGAATCGCGAGGCCGGAATCCAAAACCTGGGACCCTCTAATACTTTCTCAACACTCCAATCACGCGTCCCTGCACATCCACGGACGCGGCCGGAACGATGATCGGCTTCATGTTCACATTCGAAGGCTGCAGGCGAATGTTGTCGCCTTCGCGGTAGAAGCGTTTGAGCGTCGCGTCGCGTCATGTCGACCAGCGCGACCACGATGTCGCCGTTGTGCGCGGTGCGGGCCTTCTCGACGAGCACGTAGTCGCCGTCGAGGATGGCTTCGTCTTGCATGGAATCGCCGCGCACTTCGAGCACGAAGACCTCTTTCGAGCGCACGAAATCGGCCAGTGAAATCGTTTCGTTGTTCTGCACTGCTTCGATCGGCTGGCCGGCCGCGATGCGCCCCAGCAGCGGCAGCACCAGGCCCGTGTTCACGCTCATGGCCTGCTTGAGGCGTCCTTTGGGAGGCAGCAGATCAATGGAGCGGCTGCGGTTGTAGTCGCGCGTCAGCAGTCCCTTTTTCTCGAGGTTGGTGACGTGCTTGTGCACGGTCGCCAGAGAAGTCAGCTCGAGGCCTTTGCCAATCTCCTCGAACGACGGCGAGTATCGGTGCTCCGCCACAAAGCGGGAGATGAAGTCGTACACTTCGCGCTGCCTGCGTGTGATGGCCATGCGCCTATTGTAGGCGAATATAAAGCGAAGTCAAGTATTTGATAACGATGCAGGTTGGCTGGCGCGCGAAGCCGGTTCAGATGGAGATCCTTCGCTTCGCCCGAAGGACGGCTACGCTCAGGATGACACAAACGCTAGGCTCTCTGGATCCCACCGAGCGCGGTGAGCGATGACACGATCTTCGCCGACCACTGCGCGACTTCATCGTCGCGCAGCGTCCGGTCGGTCGATTGCAACCGCGCCCGCAGCAAGACCGAATATTTTCCCGCACCGATCGAGCCGCCGCGGAAAATTTCCACCGGACGGAACTCGCGCAACTCGGCGATGACTGCGCTCTTGACTGCGGCCTGCATTTGCTCGAACGAAACATCGTCGGCGAAGACGAACGAGAAATCGCGCTCGACCGCCGGATACTTGCCGAGCGGCGCGAACTTCACCGGCCTCAGTCCGCTCTTGTAGAGCTGCTCGAGATTAAACTCCGCGAGGAATACGTCCTGCCGCAGCTTGCGCGCCGCCGCTATCTCGGGATGGATCTGCCCAAACTGCGCGACCATCGCGCCATTGATGCGCGCTCGCGCCGAGCGCCCGGGATGAAAATATTCCGCGGTCTCGCGGTCGTAGGCCACCTCACCGGCAAAGGCCGCAAGCAGATTCTGCACGTCGCCTTTGAATCCGCGGAACGCCTCGACCGCAGTTGCCTGCTCGCCTTTGCTCACATCGAGCGCACCGCCCGCGGGCAACGCGCTTCTGACCGCCGCGACTGTGGCGCCCAGGCAGGCGCGTCGCGGTTCGACGCGCTCGCCGCCCGAAATTTCGTACACGCTGCCCCTCTCGAACAGCCGGGCCTCGGCCACATCACGATTCAAATTCCATGCCAGCATGTCGAGCATGCCCGGCGCGAGCGAAGTCCGCATCACCGACGCCTCTTCGCTCAGCGGGTTCTCTAATTCCAGAACCTGCGTCCCGGCGGAAAACTTCTCCGCATCGGCATGCGAAATGAAAGTCAGCGACATGGCCTCGTTGTAGCCGAGGGCCAGCGCACGCTTACGGAAGGCCGCATCGATCGGAGCGTGCGGCAACTCGATTACCGCTCCACTGTAGGCGGGCAGCGTGTTTTCGAATTTGTCGTAGCCGTGCAGGCGCGCGATCTCTTCGATCACATCGATCTCGCGCTCGACATCGAGGCGCCAGCTCGGAATGTGCACGCGGAACTGCGCGTCTCCCTGTCCTTCGGGGATCAGTTCGAATCCGAGTCGCTTTAGCAGGTTGAAAATCTGACCTGCGCTCAGGTTGCCACCGAGAATGCGGCGCACCTCGGCCACATGCAAGCACCACCGGAGCCTGGTCCATGCGCTTCGAAATGACGTCGACGACATCTCCGATGAGTTCGACCGCCGCCGGATTCCAGAATCATCCGCGCCACGAGATCGCAGGACAGCACGGTCGATTCGAAATCGGCGCCGCGCTCGAAGCGGTGCGACGCGTCGGTGTGAATGGCATGCCGGCGCGACATTTTTCGCACGATCGCCGGATCCCACCACGCCGACTCGATCACGATATTGCGCGTCTTCTCGGTAATCATCGTGTCGTAGCCGCCCATCACTCCGGCGAGGCCGACGGGCTTTTTCGCATCGCAGACGACGAGATCTTCGGTGGTCAGCTTGCGCTCGACACCGTCGAGAGTCTTCAGCGTCTCGCCGTTGCGGGCCTTGCGCACGATGATCTTGCCGCCCTCGAGCAGGTCCATGTCGAAGACGTGCGTGGGCTTGCCGATCTCCCAGAGAACGTAGTTGGTGGCGTCGACGGCGTTCGAGATGGGCCGCTGGTCGAGCAGTTGCAACCGGTGCGCGATTTTCTCGGGCGAAGGCTTGATGCGCGTGTTGCGAATCACCTGCGCGGAAAATCTGCGGACAGAGTTGCGGCTCTTCGACGGTGATCGGGAAGGGTGCGTCGTGCGAAGGCTTGGCTGACGGCTGAGAGCTGAGAGCTGACAACTGCTTCAGCGGCAGATCATAAACCGCCGCCGCTTCCCGCGCCACGCCGTAGTGATTCATCGCGTCAGGACGGTTGGTCCCGATCTCCACCTCGAAGACGGTGTCGGCGCCCGTACCGCTGATGCCCTCGACCCCGATGCCAACATTGGTCAAGTCTTCGGCGAGACGGTGGTCGTCGACCGTAAGGTCGACAAAGTCGCGAATCCAATTGGCAGAAAGTTTCATGAATCAGCGATCAGCTTTCAACCGTCAGCAAAACCTTTCGCTCACGCTGAGCATTTGTTGCAACCGAGATCCTTCGCTTCGCCTGAAAAACGACTCCGCTCAGGATGACGCCACGCAAGTTTGCTTGCAGCGAACGACTAACGACCAGCGACCAACGAGTGTTACCCAAACTGCTCCAAGAACCGCACATCCCCCTGGAAGAACAACTGAATGTCATCGACACCGTACTTCAGCAGCGCGATGCGATCGACGCCCATGCCGAAGGCGAATCCGGAAACTTTCTTCGGGTCGTAGCCGTTGTCTTTCACGAACTCGAACACGTTCGGATCGACCATGCCGCAGCCCAGCATTTCGATCCATCCGGTCTGCTTGCACGGACGGCACGGATCGGAACCGCGCTTGCCGCTTCCGCCGCAGATGAAGCACGTGACGTAACATCTCGGCGCTCGGCTCGGTGAACGGAAAGAATGACGGGCGGAAGTGCGTCTTCACGCTCGATCCGAACAGCGCCTTCATGGCGTGATCGAGCGTGCCCTTCAAATCGCCGAAGGTGATGTTGGTGTCGACCGCGAGCCCTTCGATCTGATGGAACATGGGCGAGTGGCTGGCGTCGGGAGGATCGTTGCGGTGAACGGTGCCGGGAATCACGATGCGAATCGGCGGACGCATCTTCTCCATGGTGCGAATCTGCACCGGAGAAGTGTGCGTGCGCAGCAGCAGGCGCTCGCGCTGCGGCTTGGACTGCTGCCCGGCGATGAAGAGCGTGTCCTGCGTGTCGCGCGCGGGATGGTTCGGCGGAAAATTCAGCGCCTCGAAGTTGTAGTAGTCGGTCTCGACCACCGGGCCCTCGGCAACGGAGTAGCCCAGTTTTTGGAAGACGCCGACGATCTCGTGCATGGTCTTTATGACCGGATGCTCGGCACCAATCGGGCGCCGCACACCGGGCAGGGTGATGTCGACGCGTTCCGCGGCAAGGGAGTCTCCACCTCCGCCGACGTGCGCGGCCTCGACCAATTCCGTAATGCGCGCCTTGAGTTCGTTAACGCGAATCCCGGCCTCGCGCTTCGCCTCTTTCGGTGCACCCTTCAGCCACAGATCGTTAATCTGTGTGAGGATTCCGTTCTTGCGAGCCATCCACCGGTCGCGAAATGCTTTGAGCTCCGCGTCGTTCCGAACATCCGCAGCTTCGTGGTCGCACGCACCGATGCACTCGCCCGCAGCCTTCTCCAGCGCCGCTGCCGAATAGTCGGTGAGTTTGGGGACGGTGTATGCCACGATGATCAGCAAATCGCTTGTCATCCTGAGCGCGTTTCTTGCGCGAAGGACCTATGCAACTCGCCGCAGACTGCACAGGTTCTTCGCTTCGCTCAGAATGACAAAGCTAATCGTTAACGATACGAAATGAGAAGCAGGTTTTTCCGGAAGCCGGAAGCCGAGCGCCGGCAGCCGCTTACGCCGCCGCGATCGCGCCCTTCGCTTGCGTCGCCAGACTGGCAAAGCCTGCCGGATCTTTGACCGCCAGATCCGCCAAAATCTTGCGGTCCAGTTCGATCCCGGCCACTTTCAAGCCGTGGATGAACTGGTTGTAGCTCATGCCATTCAGCTTTGCGGCCGCGCCGATGCGAACGATCCACAGCGAGCGGTATTGCCGCTTGCGCTGTTTGCGCCCGGAGTAGGCAAACTTCAGCCCGCGCTCCACGGCCTCTTTGGCTGAGCGGTACAGTTTTGACTTAGTAAGGAAGTAACCGCTTGCGCGGTCTAATATCTTTTTGCGTTTTGCGCGGCGCTTGGTTCCGCGTTTTACACGAGGCATGGTGTTCTCCTTTTTGCTTTCGTTTTATGGCGGCTGGAGGTAAGGGAATGAGTCTGACCTCTTCACACGCCTGATGCGATTGCAGATTTCAGATTTTTCGATTGCAGATTGAAAACCCGTGCTGCCGGGATTTTCAATCTAAAATCTGAAATCTACGATCTGCAATGCTTTTCACTGGTACGGGATCATCCTCTTCACTTTGAGCAAATCGCCATCGCTCACCAAGGCGGATTTCCCGAGCTTGCGTTTCGTCTTCTTGTCTTTGGAGGTCAGGATGTGGCGCAGTTTCGCGTGTCCCCGCTTCACCTTTCCCGTCCCGGTTAGTTTGAAGCGCTTGGCAGCGCCCTTGTGTGTTTTTAGTTTCGGCATAGATTCCTCAAGAACAGCTCTTAGCATTTAGCGCTTAGCTAAAACAATAGCCCGCCTCGGCATTCTCTCGACTGGCGGAATGCCAAGGGCCAAGTGCGAATTGCTGTGAATTTGTAATCGGAACTGCGTCCCGCTTATGACGCGGGCTTGGCGACCTGCGCCGGCGGTTGTTCCGGGCGAGGCGCGCTGTGCGCCGCAGCCTTCTCAGCTTTCTGTCTTTCTTTCTCTCGTTCCTTCTCCGACTTCTTCGGCGCCAGAATCGCGTGCAGCGTGTTGCCTTCTTGCCGGGGACGAAACTCTACAATGCTCTGCGACTCGACGTCCTTAATCAGGCGCTCCAGAATCTGGCGCCCCAGTCCGGTGCGCGTCATTTCACGCCCACGGAAGAAGATGGTCGCCTTGACCTTGTCGCCCTCATCCAGAAAACGCAGCACATGATTCTTCTTCGTCTCGTAATCGTGGTCGTCCACATTGATGCGGAACTTGACCTCTTTTACGGTGATCGTCTTCTGATGCTTCTTGGCTTCGCGCTCTTTCTTTTCCTGCTGGTAGAGATACTTCCCGTAGTCCATGATGCGGCACACGGGAGGCTGCGCAGTGGGCGAAATCTCAACCAGGTCCAGATTTTTTTCGCGGGCTTTCTTGATCGCTTCGTAAGGCGGCATGATGCCAAGCTGCTGCCCTTCGTCATCAATCACGCGAATTTCGCGCGCCCGGATACGATCGTTGGTGCGGATAAAACGTTTATCGATACAGTCCTCCGCGCTCTAAGCGACTGAGAATAAAGAATTATAGCATGGGGCATCGGAGGCAAGCATCCCTCGGAGCGAACTAACTGTGAATGCTCGACGGCGGCATCTGCTGTTTTTTTTATTTGACGCAGATTCCAGACTCTCCCTACCTGGGAGAGAATGGAATTGATATCTGAGGTCAGAGCGCATGTGCCGAAACATCAAAATTCTCTTCAACTTCGAGCCGCCCGTCACCGAAGACGAGGTCCGGGCCGCCGCGCTTCAGTTTGTCCGAAAAATCACCGGCTTCAACAAGCCGTCCAAAGCCAATGAAGCCGCTTTTTTAGCTGCGGTTGACCAGGTAACAACCATCTCCAGGGGGCTTCTGCTCTCGCTCGAAACCACGACACCGCCCAAGAACCGCGAAGAAGAAGCAGCCAAAGCGAAGGCCCGCGCGGCGGAGCGATACGGCACAGCTTGAAACTCGGCTTCCGTTCCCAACCAATTAGTTCTCGAGAATTACCTGCGCGATCGCCTGCTCTTCGGTGTGAGAGATCGAGAGCGCCGCATTCTTGACTCCGAGTTTGGCGGCAAACTCTCCGGCCTTGCCGTGAAAGGTCATCGTAGGCCTGCCGCCGGGCATGCGGACCACTTCGCAATCGCGCCAGCGGACTCCATGGTTCCATCCCGTGCCCAGCGCCTTCATCGCGGCTTCTTTGGCGGCGAAGCGGGCGGCGTAACGCTCCATGCGGTTCGCCTTGGAATCGCAGTAACGCATCTCTGCCTCAGTAAAAATGCGTTCCAGAAAACGCTGCCCGAAGCGTTCAATCGAGCGCCGGATGCGGGGAACTTCGGCAATATCAATACCGGTGCCAACGATCATGTTCGCGATTGTCCTCGGCAATGAATCTTACAGCAACCGATCGCCGCGATAGATCAAGCGGCCCTTCACGATGCGACCTTCGGCGGTCAGCACATGCGGTCTGACAGGACCGGCACCATCGATATGCAGAACTTCGTGTCCGTGCGCGACGAGCCAGTCGGAAACCAGCATGCGATGGCAGCGGAAATAAACACGCTCGGCGCACATGTAGGCCGTGCGTGAATTTTCGGCGAGCGCGATCAATTCAGCCGCTGCCTGCTCGAACTCCGGCGTGAGCATGTAGTCCGCATAGTTGCGGAAACTCTGGTTGCGCAGCGCGATGTTGGGCGATTCCTCGAGAGTCTTCTTGCGGTAGCCACCGAGCGCTTTCATCCACACATAACGGAGCCCGGCCGCGGGCAGAGTTTGCTCCAGCGAATCGCGATTGAACTGCGGCAGCCGGCGGGACATGGGGAAGGCGCGGATATCCACAAGAGCCTGGATCTGATGCGCCCGCAGCGCCTCGATCAGTTCCTCGAGGGAGCGCGTGGAGTGTCCGATGGTGGAAAGAACTGCCAACAGAGATTTGATGCGGAACAGTCAGGAGGCGATGCGTTGCAGCTCCGCGGCAATGAGCGAATCCTGTTCCGCAGACACGGTTCGCAAATCGAGTAGAACCCGGCCCTCCTCTACGCGAGCAATGATGGATGGATCCGACGTGCGCAGGCGAATCGCCAATTCGTCGGCGCTGAGGCCCGCGCAACTCAAGGCCAGCAGCCGCGTCGGCAGCACCGAGGATGGCGCCGCGCCACCGCCGATCACGGACTCTCCATCGGTGATCTCAATTTTCAATCGTGATGACTCTGCCGATGCAGCCAACGCCGCGGCGCGCTTTCCGATTTCGTCTTTCGTGAGGCGCATCATCTTCAGCGTGGGAATGGCATCGTGGTCGTGCTTCACATAGGCCAGAAGCGTGGCCTCGAGGGCCGCATACGTAAGCTTGTCCACGCGCAATGCCCGGAAGAGCGAGTTGTTACGCATACGCGCGATCAGATCCGCACGGCCGCTGATCA
This sequence comes from uncultured Acidobacteriaceae bacterium, assembly GCA_963786095.1. GTDB lineage: Bacteria > Acidobacteriota > Terriglobia > Terriglobales > Acidobacteriaceae > Sulfotelmatobacter. Next base: position 47,632 of record CAWAXV010000025.1, read on the forward strand.
ACCCAGCCTGTGGGCCGCCCAGCAGCTTGTCGCCGCTATAGGTCACGACGTCCACTCCAGCGCGCAAGCTGTCGAGCACGCTGGGCTCTCCAGTGATGCCGAAATTTTGCAAGTCCACTAGCGCGCCGCTCCCCAGGTCTTCCATCAACGGAACGCCTCGCTGCCGGGCGAGTGCCACCAAATCGGCGGTGGAAGCCTGCTCCGTAAATCCCGTGATCTCGAAGTTTGAACGATGCACGCGCAGCAGCAGCCGCGTACGGTCGTTGATGGCCTTCTCGTAGTCGGCAACGCGTGTGCGATTGGTCGTGCCCACCTCGCGCAGCGTCGCGCCTGACTTCGCCATCACATCCGGAATGCGGAATGATCCGCCGATCTCGACCAGTTCACCGCGCGAAACGACAACCTCGCCGCCATCGGCCAGCGTGTTGAGCGCAAGCAGAACTGCGGCAGCGTTGTTGTTTACGACGATGGTTGAAACAGGAGCCTTTTTTTCATCCTCGCTGAGCAACCGCCGGAACAGCCGATCCACATGCACATCGCGTTTGCCGCGAACTCCGGCCTCGATCTCAAATTCGAGATTCGAATACTCGCCAGCCGTCTTCCGAATGTGCGCCAGCGCGGCCTCCGCCAACGGAGCGCGCCCCAGATTGGTATGCAGGATGACGCCCGTCGCATTGATAACATGACGCAGCGAATGCCCGAGAGCCCGCCGCAATTGCTGCTCAATCGCGCCAACGATTCCAGAAAGGGCCAGTTGCAGCGCAGGACCATCTAACAGTCCGGAGGCGACTTCTTCCCGCAAACGCGCTAGTACAGTGCGCGCGGCGTCGGTGACGGCGGGCGATCCATGACTGGCCACGAGTGCAGACACTTCGGGCATGCGCGCCAGTTCATCCACCGATGGCAACTCGCGAAAAAGCTCCGACTTTGCCGCGCTTTTCATCTCACGGATTATCCCACGAAACTGCCGAAATACCGCGGGCGCAGCGCGCTACAGCGTGTGCAGATACGCGAGCAAATCCTGCAGTTCCTGCGCGTTCAGTGTCTGAGCGTAGGCCGGCATTTCATTGCGCCCAAGCCGGATGATATCTGTGACGCGCTCATCATTGGCGGGAAGCCCGCTCAGCGAAAGGTATTTGTGCTGGAAAACTGCGTGCAGGCTGGGGCCTTTTTTCCCGCGTGTGGAATACGGCTCGTGGCAGCGGTCGCAGTAGTGGTCATAGATTTGCCGGCCGGCGGATTGTTGCGCGTTAAGTCCCAATTCGGCGTCTGACTTGCGCCGCTCGATATCGCAGCCTGAGAGCACGGTGAGCAGAACGACCGTTCCAAGAATCGCACGAATCCTTCGCAGCTGGCCCCCTGCACACTCTTGTGCTTGCATGAACCTTCCTTGGTCGATGTGATGCGCGGCCGGACAAGCCGCTTTACAATAATAGAGTAAGTATTACGTGAATCATGAGCGTTGCGATCAAACGAGTTTACGAACCCGCTTCCCGTGGCGATGGAGCCCGGGTGCTGGTTGACCGTCTGTGGCCGCGCGGTCTCACCAAGGATCGCGCCGCCGTCTACGAATGGCTGCGCGACCTGGCACCATCCGATGAACTGCGTCAGTGGTTTCATGCTCGGCCTCAGCAGTGGGAAAGTTTTCGCAAGAAATACCTGAAGGAATTGTCTGAGCCGGACGCCCAAGAGGATTTGCTCCAGCTCTATCAACTGGCCCACAAGCGAAAGCACCTTACCCTGCTCTTCGCCTCGAAAAACGAGACGCAAAACAATGCTCTCGTGCTCAAGGAATTGCTCGACGGCATGCGCAAGCCTCCCACCGGCACCGGTCCCGGCGCGGTTCACGCCATGCGCAAGCGCGAAGCAGCGGTGCGCCGCAGATAGCCCGCTACCGGCCTTCCTTCTTCATTTAGAATCGTGCGGCATGAGGCCGGTCTTTCAATGGAACCTGGGCACGCGCACACTCGAACTCGGCAAGCGCACGCTGATCATGGGCGTGGTCAACGTCACGCCCGATTCATTCTCTGACGGAGGCCAATTCCTCGAACGTGATAAAGCAATTGAACATGCCGAGCTATTGCTCGGGGAGGGCGCCGACATTCTCGACATTGGCGGAGAATCCACGCGTCCCGGCGCGAAAGTAGACGCGGGCCCCGCGAAGCCGCCCGAAGGCAAGAAAACTCCACCCTCGAATCTGAAGCTGGCTGGCGCACCCGAGGTCAGTGCCGAAGAAGAACTCAAACGGGTTCTCCCAGTCATCATCGAACTAAAGAAGAAGCATCCCAAAGCGGTGCTCTCCGTCGACACCTACAAGGCAACCGTAGCGCGCGCGGCCGTCGGTGCAGGCGCTGACATTGTGAACGACGTCAGCGGATTCCGCTGGGATCCGCAAATGGCGAAGACCGTCGCCGACCTGAAATGCGGCGCGGTGCTCATGCACATGCGCGGGCGGCCCGAGGAATGGCGTACGCTGCCACCGCCTGGCGACGTTGTTCTGCTGGTAAAACGGGAATTAAAAGATTGGGCCGAAAAGGCTGTGGTTGCGGGAGTGCGCCGCGAGCGGATTGTGCTCGATCCCGGCTTTGGCTTCGGAAAGAATTTCGACGACAACTATCCGCTGCTGGGCCGGTTCAGCGAACTGCAGACTGCAGGATTTCCGTTGCTGGCAGGCACTTCCCGCAAATCGTTCATCGGCCACACCCTGTCCAGAGACGGAAAGAAAGTTCCCCCCGATGAGCGTCTCTACGGAACTCTCGCCACCGAGACCGTGCTTATCCTCAAGGGCGCGCACGTTATTCGTACGCACGACGTTAAGGCAGCGGTAGAAATCGCACGCATTGCGGATGCAATTCTTCTCGCCCGCTAACGCTACGTTTCCTCCCAAGAAAAAATGCGGCGCATTATTTTCGCGCGGTGCAAGCATATGGCTCGCGACCTCTTTCAGCGGCGCTCGAGAGTACATCTAGAGCTCTACACTTTTTGAATGCACCGTTGTATCGAGTTGCTGCTTCGATCCTGATGGATGATCTGACCAAACTCTCGCAGCATCCGCGGGTGACCGTCCGTCGCAAAGGTCCGCCTGATCCCGATGGCGCTTGCGTCGTCTACTGGATGCAGCGCGCGCAACGCGGTATTGACAATCCTGCGCTCGATATCGCCGTCGAAGCCGCGAACCTGCTGCGCAAGCCGGTCGTCGTCTTTCTTGCGCCCGTCCCGTTTTATCCGCACGCCAATCTGCGTCACTACGGTTTTCTGAACGACGGTATCCCTGACATCGCCACCGCACTCGCCACGAGAAACATCGGATTCGTGCTGCGTCGCTATCCCGACCACAGTCTGCTGCGCTTCTGTGACGAAGTGAAAGCCGCCTTGGTCGTCGGCGACGAGAATCCGATGCGCGAGCCAGAGTCCTGGCGCCGCACCACCGCCAGGAAATTAAAAGTCCCGCTCTGGACCGTGGACGCCGATGTCATCGTCCCCTCGAGATTACTGGAAAAAGCACAGTACGCGGCGCACATCATCCGGCCGCGGCTGCAAGCGCACTGGAAAGCGTTCCTTGTACCAACTTCAAAGCTACAAGCGACTGTGCCTTGGCAGAAACCGAAAAACGTGACATCGCTTCCCACTGGCTTCGACATCACACAGAACTGGCCACTCGATCGCTCCGTGTCTCCAGCATCAACGTGGCGCGGAGGAACCGCCGAGGCGTTTCGGCTGCTGCGCGACTTCATCGAGAACAAACTCCACGGCTACGGCACGCAACGCAACAAACCGGAAGTCGACCACACTAGCCGCCTGTCGCCCTACCTGCACTTCGGCCACATCAGTCCGGTTACGGTCGCGCTGTCCGTCGAAAAAGCGAACGCACCGAAAGCGGACAAAGAGGCCTTCCTGAACCAGATTGTCACGTGGCGTGAACTTGCGGTGAATCTCGTACGATTCAATCCCGATTACGACAGCTTCGAATGCGGCGAGCCGTGGGCGCACCGCACTCTGGCCAAGCACGCGAAAGATCCGCGCCCCATGCTCTATGACGAAAAGGAGTTGGAGGACGCCGAGACTCACGACCAGCTCTGGAACGCCGCCCAGATGCAAATGGTGAATAAGGGATGGATGCACAATTATGTTCGCATGTATTGGGCAAAGAAAATTCTCGAGTGGAGCCGATCACCCGCAGACGCCTATCGCGTCGCCGTACGCCTCAACGACAAATACGAACTCGACGGACGCGACCCCAACGGCTACGCCGGCATCGCGGGGGCCATCGTGGGGAAGTTCGACCGTCCTTGGTTTGAGCGCCCCATCTTCGGCCAGATTCGCTATATGTCAGGCGAGAGCACGGGCAAGAAATTCGACAGCAAGAAATACATTCAGCAGAACTT
>CAWAXV010000026.1:0-43672 GCA_963786095.1 uncultured Acidobacteriaceae bacterium
AACCAGCGTGAGAGCCTCCGCCCCCACCACCGTGTCCACCACCGCCGTGTTGGGCGAAAGCAGGGGTTGGCAGGCAAATCAGTGCGAAGGAAGCGATACCTGCAAGAAGGGCGTTCAGCAAGGTGGATTGCCTCATGTCAATATCCTCCACCCGAACCATGGGTCGGCCGCCGGGAGGCAGCCACTAACTAAATAGTACGCTTTCTAGTCCTATGATAGTTGGACTCCGATTGCGGCTCTAACGTTGCCCGGCAGAGAGGCCTCTAGGGTAAAACTGCAATGGCTCCTTGTTCCGGCTGCAAGCGCTCGCGCACCAGGTTTTCAACCTCAGTCCACAACTGGATGTCGCACTCGCTCTGCATGTGGCTGGGGGTAATATAGCGATCAAACCACGATGTTCCTTCGCACTTCACGGGCTCTTTTCGGTAATCGAACTTGAAATTGCCAATGACTTGCGTCTTCGATGGCTCGGCGGCGGTGATCTGGGCGCGGCCGTGGATCAGGCCATGGGGCTGGTAGAAATTCACCGCGCTCTCCACGTTTTCCGGGATGACCCGGTCATCCTGCCAGGGCTTGGCGACGCTATCCACTTGAGCCGTGAGCAGTACGGGGATACCGGCACGATTCAATTCCCGCGCCAGCAGAACCACGGCGGACGCTCCCCAGCTGTGGCCAAACAGAATGATGCGGGCCCGTGTCTTTTCTTCGTCGCTGAGGATGCCGTCATGATTCAGGTCGAGAAGCTTGATGATGGCCTTGTAGGCGGTTTTGCGGTGCCGGTTCTCGAAGACCTGAACGTAGGCGTCTTTCGCGTCGGTGCGCTGAATGCGTTGCGCAAGTTGCACGGGGCCGTGATGCAGATTGGTGTGGCGCACGAAGCCGCCGACAAATCCGACGACGATACAGGAGGGGGTGGATGGTGGCCGGGTGCCAACTGCGCCATCGGCTGCCATGATCAACGGTGTGGCGGCGGACATCATGAGGACCGCAACCAGAATCCGAGGCTCTACGAGGCGAAGCAAGCGGGCTCCTGACCCAATGAGATGATTCGCGCCAATCCGAGGATGCTCGAAAAAGTCAGCCTTGAAATCTGCCAACTCGCCGGAGATCTGCTCTTTTGTAATGGCGAGCGAAAAGGCTTAACTGGCAAGGCTTTTGGCTTGCTCGAGCCCGCAGGACAGTCTACACCTGCCTGTCAAGTTTGCGGGGCCGAACTATTTCGGCCAGAGTTTAGGTCCCGAAACGAACAGGTTTCCGTCGATTAGATAGCGCAGCGCATGATCCGCTGCCTTGGTGATTCCAATCCGCGGGGTTACGCGGATACGCCGTGCCTGATAGCCGTCTTCACCGATCCACAGACTGCTCGCCGCCGAAGTCAGATCGCAGCCGTTGTCACGGTCCCGCGTAATGCCGAAGGCCTCAGACAGCCGTCCCGGACCGCTGGTAAGCTTGGTCAGATCCTTCTTTGGCAGACCTTGCTTGGGCAGATCGAGGTGGCCACCGGCACCGTGGAGTTCGATCCCTCGCCCACGAGCCATTTCTTCGACGCCGGTCAACGGTTCAAGCGCGCGGAAAAGAACGCCTCCTGCTATGCCCTCGGGCCCACAGGAGACGTTGAGGCAGTAGTGGAATCCGTAGATGAAGTAGATATAGGCATGTCCAGGCGGTCCGAACAGCACCGAGTTGCGGGCGGTGCGGCCGGCGGCGGCATGTGCGGCGGGATCTTTTTCTCCCAGGTAAGCTTCGACTTCTACGATGCGGGCGGTGAGGCGTGATCCATTCGCCTGCCGCACGAGCACTTTACCCAGGAGTTCGCGGGCCACCCGGCGCGGGTTGCGCGCGAAGAAGGGCCGGGTGAGGGGGCGGATCTGCGCGTTCTTCGCCAAGGTTTGCAACGTTCGCATGAGTGCTCATTCTAGATGAGCACGGCGAAGTGGAGTTTTGGCTCCCAGCCGCGGGGCTCTGCCCACGCGGGACAGCCGAGGCGGCTGTCGCCTACACGATGGAGGCGCTTAGATTGGTTTATGTTCCGTGTTGATTGCTACCGTGACGTTCGACGGCGAGTCGCCAAAATTCTTGCCGGGTTCGAAGGCGCGCTTCTCATGCTTGTTTCCGACCTTGCAGATGGCGTCGTGCCAGCCATCGTCCCACGTAATGCGGGCCTCTCCATCGACCAGAGTCCATGTGCCGTGCGAAGTGCCAAGCGTTTTCTTCGCGTCTCCGTCCGGCTCGAGAGTAATGATGAACTTGCCTCGATTGCCGTCCCCGACCTCCCACTTGCCAATAAAGTGAGCGCGACCCGGATTCTTGGCGAATTCGGATTCTCCGAACTCAATGCGATCAATGTCGGCAGCAAGCTTCTCGCGGTGGCCGTCTTTGTAAACAATCGCGGCAGCCTTTACATCGATGCGCGCGATCTCGGCCATGGCGAGGCTCTGCCGGTGACCGTCTTTGAAGACAATCACAACTGGATCACGATCGTTCGCGGGCGACGGGTTCGGCTTCGCAAAGGCGAGGCAAGTGAGCAGGATTCCAGGAACCACTACCCTGATGAGAACGCGCATAATTTCCTCCGAACCAAGGGGGCGAACAGTTTCTAACGAACCCACAGCGTCCAACCGATGATACGCTGCACCCGTCGCAATGGTTCCCCTCCTGCGCCGACTTGCGCGGGTCCATCTTTCAGGCCTTCCCCTTGGCTGATTCCTTCAGATAAGCCAGCACTTCGGCGGCATGCCCCTCCGGCTTCACCTTCTCGAAAACGTGCTCAATCTTGCCATCGGGGCCGATGACGAACGTCGTGCGGGCGATTCCCATGACCTTCTTCCCGTACATGTTCTTTTCAACCAGGACGCCGAACGCGATGGCGACTTTCTTCTCGGCGTCGGCGAGCAAAGTGAACGGCAGGTCGAACTTGTCGGCGAATTTTTTCTGCGCACCGGGCGTATCTGGGGATATCCCAAGCAGCACGGCGCCGGTTTTCTGAATCTGTTTATATGTGTCGCGGAACCCGCGAGCTTCCACCGTTCAACCGGGCGTATTCGCTCGAGGATAGAAAAACAGGATGACAGTCTTGCCACGCAGATCTTTCAACGCGACTTCTTTTCCGTTCTCATCCGGCAAAGTGAAGTCCGGGGCCTTATCATTGATATTCATGCGACTCTCTCCAGGGAAATCGAAATCCAGCCGTGCGACTTCCGCGAAGTCAGCGTCGGTCCAGTTTGTGCTTCATAGGATTTTATACTGCGGCTTGGTTTTGGTCGTGGTGTTGGTCTGCGTGATCGGAGGGTCGGTCGTTGCCACCGCGCAGGAAGAACGCCCGCAAATCACTCCCGGAGAGCGCAAGGTCCCCCGGAAAAAAGAAGCGGGTCCGCGCGCTCTTGCCGTGCTCCAGCTCTCGGACAACGGCAAGGCATCTCTGGTGCCCATCGCGATTCTGATCAACGGCAAATTCTGGGACGCAACCGCCTACAAGGCCAATCCCGTGCCCATGGCGCTCGAGCCGGGCACAGTATACGAGGGCTATCGCACTGGAAGTACGCAAGGATTGTTCACCATAGGCAGCGCTCTGCACAGCAATTCGCGCAACGTGCAAGCTCCGTGGATCGCTACCGGAAAGTGGGCACCAATTGGGAAGGAAGAAGTCACGACCGCGCACGTCGCGGAATCCGTGCCGGTGGGAATCGATACCAGCGATGAACCGCCCCGCCTGACGAAAAATCCTGCGGCGAAGGCTACGCCCCCGGCGAGCACCACGCCGCCTTCCACCACCACGCCGCCTGCATCGCATGAGCCGAGTGGAACGTCTGGTTCCGGGGACGGGCCGCCGCGCTTAAAAAAGCCCGCCGAATCACCGTCAACTCCGCCGGCCGATTCCAAGCAACCGGATCCGTCGAAACCCGTGCCCGACGCGACCACACCCAAGGACGGATCGAAGCCTGATTCCAAGTCGGCCGACGCCAAGGCGGCGGACCAGCCGAACATTCCTGCATCCGACAGCGGTGCGCGGGAAGGCAATCGCCCCAGGCTGCGCCGTGGAAAGCCGGCGGAATCTTTCGCCGACGAAGATGTCCCAGGCTACAGCAAGCCAGGTGCGGCGCCGGTGGCTGCATCCGCCGCGAGTGGCGCCAAAACTGTCGACGCTGTCAAGACCCCGGTACAGTTGGTTCCGGCGATCTCCGATGCGACTCCCGAGGACCTGCACTCTTTCACCTACCAGTGGCTCAAGGATGAAGAGGGCGAGCGCCGGAAACAGATGCTTACCTACGCCACGGAGCAGGTCCGCGCCTATGTCGACGCGCGGGCGAAGGCGATCACTCCGGCCGGGCCAACGCCGAAGACAACGCGCAAGCCGACCAAGCTACCAGAGCCGATTCTCGAAAATGTCCAGATGGTGACCTATGACCTGTGGACGAACAACCAGCCCGTTTTAGTCTTCGCAGCCGATGCGCACATGCCGCCGGCACAGGTGGGAATGAGTCCCGGCCTGCAATATACGATCATGCTGGTGGCGCGCACCGACATCTACAACAACCTCCACAAACTCTTCATGGCAATCACCGACAAGAATCACCTGGATGTGACACCTCGCCTGGAGTTGATCGACGCAGTAGACGCCGACGGCGATGGCCGCGGCGAGTTGCTCTTCCGCGAAACTTCCGACGCCGGTACGGGCTGGATCCTGTACCGCGCCAGCGCCGACAAGTTGTGGAAGCTGTTCGACAGTCTGAATCCGGAATAATCAGAACGATACTCGCATCCGAATTCTTGTCTCTACTCCAGCGGCTTTCGCTAGAATGATGTCCCGACCGATTCAGAAAGGGACAACAAGATGACGCGTGCCACTTCGATGTTTCTCGCCGGACTGCTGCTGGTGTGCGGCCTTGTCGTTGCTCAAGACGAGGACTTCAGCAAGGTTCAAATCAAAGTCACCAAGGTGGCCGGCAACATCTACATGCTCGAGGGCGCGGGCGGAAACATTGGCGCCTCGGTCGGCGACGACGGCATCGTGATTGTGGACGATCAGTACGCGCCCCTTGCCGACAAGATTCAGGCCGCGCTGAAGGGGATCACCGACAAGCCCGTGCGCTTCGTCATCAACACGCACTACCATGGCGACCATACGGGTGGGAACGCCTATTTCCAGAAGCAGGCACCCATCATCGCTCACGACAACGTGCGCAAGCGGCTCGAGAGCGGAGGCGCTGCGGGCAACGGCTCTTCGGTGCATATGGACGTGAAGCCGGGCGCCAAGGAAGCTCTGCCGATCATCACCTTTGATCACGACGTGACCGTGCACTTGAATGGAGAAGACATTCGCGCGCTCTTCTTTCCCGCCGGCCATACCGATGGCGACTCGATTATTTTCTTTCCGAAGTCGAACGTCGTGCACATGGGCGACGACTTCGTCACTTACGGCTTCCCCTTCATTGATGTCGACAGCGGAGGCAGCATCAACGGCATGATTGACGCGGTCGAAAAGGTCATCGGGCAACTCCCGCCGGATGTGAGGATCATTCCCGGCCACGGACCCATTTCGAACCTCGACGATGTGCGCGCCTACCTGACCATGCTGAAAGGGACGCGTGACTTGGTGGCCAAAGAAATTAAAGACGGCAAGACGCTCGATCAGATGAAGCAGGCGAAAATTCTCGAACCGTGGAAGAAATATTCCGGAGATTTCATCAACCAGGATGCATTCCTGGAAACGCTCTACAACTCTCTAACCGGGCAGAAGAACGGAAAGTTCATCAAGCATAATTGAACTGTGCTTTTGTTCGACGGCTAAAACACTTCTCGAGGAGTCTGATTCCAGTTGCGCCTGACACGCCGCAGGTTTGTTCAATCGATTCTCGGGGCTAGCGCCGCGGCCGGGCTGCCGGCCTTTCTCTCCAGTTGCAGCGGATCTTCCAAAGCCAGCACGTCATCCTCGGCCGGGGCAGCACTCCACCGATTCGACGCGTCTCACGACATCGCATTTCCGAAGGGCTTTTTCTGGGGCACGGCCACGGCCTCTTACCAGATCGAGGGCGCGTGGAACGAAGACGGCAAGGGCGAATCGATTTGGGATCGCTTCGCGCACGCCGCCGGAAAAATCAGGAACGGCGACACCGGCGATATGGCCTGCGACTCCTATCATCGCTGGCGTGAAGACCTCGCTCTCCTGCGGGCGATGAATCACAACAGCTATCGCTTTTCGATTTCGTGGCCGCGCATTCAGCCATCTGGATCCGGCGTTGCGAATGCCAGGGGCCTCGACTTTTACAGTCGCCTGGTTGACGCGCTCCTCGAAGCGCACATCCGCCCGTTGGCCACGCTCTATCACTGGGACCTGCCGCAAGCATTGGAAGACGCCGGAGGATGGCCCAATCGCGACACCGCGGGCCGCTTTGCCGACTACGTTCAGGTCATGGCACAGGCGCTCGGCGACCGCGTCTCTGACTGGGTTCTTTTCAACGAGCCCGACGCGTTCGTGGACCTTGGCCACCTTGAAGGCACGCACGCTCCCGGCCGCAAAAGCCTTCTCGATTTTCTCGCCGCCACGCACGTGGTGAACCTGGCGCAGGGCGTGGGATTCCGGGCGCTCAAGGCCGCTCGTCCTTCGTCGCGCGTGGGCACGGCATTCAGCATGTCGCCATGCGAGCCCGCCACAAACTCCGAAGAAGACAAGCTGGCGGCGGAACGCGCGCACGCCATTACCAACACGTGGTTTCTCGATCCGGCTCTGCGCGGGCGTTATTCGGATGCGCTCACGTTTCTGCCGGAAACTGCCATGGGCATTAAGTCGGGCGACATGGAGAAGACGCGCGCGCCCCTCGACTTCATCGGCATCAATCTCTACTACCGGATCATTGCCTCGGCGCCCGGAACCATGGAGCGTTTTTCGCACACGCAGGAATGGCTGTTTCCCGTAAAGATGGATGGAGGGCAACAAGGCCCGAAAACCGACATCGGCTGGGAAGTCTGGCCGAAAGCCCTGTATGACATGGTCACGCGGATCACGCGGGACTACAACCGGCCCGTCATCGAAATTACCGAGAGCGGATGCTCCTACAACGATGCGCCGGACGCGAGTGGGGCCGTTCACGATCCGCGCCGCATTGCCTATCATCGCGAATATCTCGCCGCGCTGGCGCGCTCCATCGCCGACGGCGCCGATGTCCGCGGATATCACGCCTGGAGCCTGCTGGATAATTTCGAATGGGCGGAAGGTTACAGCCAACGCTTCGGCCTGACCTATGTGGACTTCAAGACTCAGAAAAGAACGATCAAAGATTCAGGCCGGTGGTATGCGAAGGTTGCGGCACAGAACGGTCTGAAGGCAGAGTGATTTCAGATCGAAGATTTCAGATTGCAGATTTAAAAATCGCGAGACTTGTTTTTCAATCTGCAATCTAGAATCTAAAATCTGCAGTCGTTTCTTACTTCTGCTGCATCACTAGTTCGTTGTGCTCAACCTTTACGGCCCCAACATTGTCAGGCAGTTTCAGCCGGTCGCGCTCCTCAGCCAATTTCTTCTGCAGCGCGGGATTCACCAGTGAAACTGGAACACTCAGATCTCCCACCTTGAACTCTGTGGGATCGAAGGTCGCATATCCATCTTTCTCCCCGATGTGCCCCGAGACCGTGACCCAAACGTCTTTGCCCGCAACTTGCGTGAGGAACTGGCCGTGCACCACATCTCCATCGAAGCTGACCTGCTGGTCTTTGATGGTGGGTGCGCCAGCGCCAAGATTGGAATCGGGAGTGAGATTGCCTGTTCCCGCATTGCCCAGCGACTGCGCGAGCACTGCGCTGATCTCGTCAGAATTAATGTGTACTTCGGCCTTGGGAGTTGCGGCAGCTGGTGCCGTCTGGCCCGCCTCGGGCCTGGGGCTCTGCGAATTTCCGCTCGGCACCTGCTGCGTATCCTGCTGGAACTGCGCCATCTTCTGATCGAACGATTCCGCATGCGCCGCAATCGCCGCCGGAGCCTGTGGCTGCGCCACCGGAGCAGGTTTCTTCAGCACCAAAATGATGGCGATCAATGACGCGACCAACGTCGCGATGCTGATAATGCGGTCGAGCTTGAATTTCTTCATGGCAACTCCCCAAGGGCTGGCCGAGACAGTCAGGCCCATTCTCATGGTACCGGGCCGGGGAGTGAGAGATTAGATGACGGAAGTCACAGTCTGGGACCGGCTGTTTGAGCGGCTCACGCCGCCCAAGAGGCCGGTTTAAAAGGGCACGGCTTGAAGCCGCGCCGCAAGAGCAAAATCAATAGCGGCTTCAGCCGCTGAGAAGCGTCGTTCACCCGCACAACGCCGGTTCATCGACCTGGAAGAGGGGGCCGGTGCTTTGCCAGCGACCGCCTGACAGTCTGACGTGCAGGGGTTTTGTGTGAAATCGCCGCCTGATTTCGACAACTGAGAAACTTGAGCATCACGCAGACGTAGGGGGCTGCTTTCTCATAGCGCGTCGTACATATTCAACGCTCATCGCTAGCCAGGCAGTTGCCATCACTACGTGAAAGACGACATCCCAGACGTCCTTGTGGCTGCGAAGTAGCCCTTGCACCTCCACCGCGTGCATTACCCCTACAACCGCAAACAAGATCGCCAAAGCGATACTCGCTTTCGGAGATAGCGTCTTCGAGTTGCGGGGAGCGCCCTTCAGAAAACGACGATAAACAGGAAAAGCGAGCGGCATGGGAAGTATGGCCAAGAAGAGATATATCGGCAGAGCCTCAGCATAGGGGAGATTCAGCTTCGTCCTCAACAAGTACGCAAAGATAGTCCAGAGTATCAAGCTGGGCAGGCAGACAGTAGCGAACGCTTCCCAAAATGCACGCTTTGGTGTCACGCGAACATTATGCTCCCCGTGCAATGTAGCTGGCGAAAAATCGCCAATAACGCTCACTAGATCGCTAACGTATACTTCTGCCCATGGTAGGACCCATTCTTGGAAGTCCGAATAGGTCCGGCAAGAGCACGGCTGTGCTCGTTGTCCTCATAGCCCTCGTTGGATAATCATGCGGTTTTCAGGCTGTCTCCGGTAGTTGGTGAAACATCGCGATTGCCCTCAAGTGACTTGTCTCCCGAGGTGATTTTCGGCGGGTGGCCCACTTTTCGTTTTTGCTGGAATCAGCACGACTGAGGGTGCCCCATCCTTGCGTTCTTTGCAAGGGTGGGTACCACGGACCTTCACTCCTTCGATTTCTATCCCTATAAGTTGAGGTCCCTGCCGCCCACCCTTTCGCATGAAACGCGAAAGGATGGGGCACCCACTGTGTAAGTCGCGCAAACAAAGAACACTTTCCAGAAGGACCGGCCACGCGCCCGCTGACAAGTCTCGTTCAGCCGCGCGTCGAGCCTGTCTCGCAGGTTCTAGGCGAGCTGCAGATGCAGATCGAAGGCGATCTCCATGAAGCACAAGCCGGCCTGCCAGAACGCAACCGGGTCAACGAGCGTAATCGCCTCATTACGTAAACTATCCTGAATTTTTGTCGCCAGCGCGATGGGCGCAAACATGGGATTCAAACTCTTTGTCGCGCTGCAACTCGAAGTTGCGCACCATTTCATCGAAAGATTTGCCTTCAGGAGAACCGGAAGGTTTGAATCGCCATTCACATTCGGAGCAACCAAAACCACGAAAACGCTTCCGCTCAATCCATACCAGCTTCCTGCTCATGGCTGCCTCCGTGCTGCGCCAACGAGTACCAGCGTGCTGTCATACGGATAAAGGCGCAGTCTATGTGCACCAATGTTGATGGGTCTGTCGGGCATCCTACATATCTGGATTTTGTTCCGGCGCACGTTCGGAGTTCCTTTTGCAGTGCGCTCAAACGGCTTGCTCTACCGCCCTGAGCGCGTTCTGCCACGTGTCTCTTAATCGAATGTGCGTTATTGCTCAGACTCGGATTTCAAATCGAAGGTAACTTCATAAGCGGTGAGAAAGGAGTCCCGCTATGACCCCGCACCTTGAAGAGAGTGACTGGAGACCCATCGCAGAACAAGCTAGTAAAGAAATGGACCCACAGAAGCTGACGATTCTGATTGAGAAGCTTTGCTGCGCGTTAGAGGGTGAGCGCGGAGAGAAGTCTCGGGGGAATGAGCCTAGGCCTTTTCTCCGCAATTAGGTGGAATACACGATTACCAAGAGGATGATTTATGGAGGGCAAACGCGATCGAGTCGTGCAGTCTGGCGAGCGGACGAATACTCAAGGGAAGCCAGTCAGCAGCCTCATACTCCTATCGATTGCCGATAGCGACTACAGCTCACTGCGTCCCCATCTCGAATATGTCAGCTTGCCAAACCATTTAGTCCTTCATGAAGCAGGTGGAAAGCTGGAATTTGCATATTTCCCGAATCGAGGTTTGATTTCTCTTGTTGTCGTAATGAAAGATGGAAGAACGGCCGAAGCTGGCATAGTTGGAAACGAGGGCTTTACCGGCACACTGGCGGCTGTTGGCCTGAGCAGGAGCCCGCTTCATGCAGTGGTGCAAATCACAGGGGACGGGTTTCGGGTCGAGGTCGGGGCTTTGCAGAGCACGTTGAAATCCGCTCCACACCTGCAACTGATGTTAAGCCGCTATGCCGCAATTCGGGGTATGCAGGTTGCACAAACAGCGGCGTGTAATCGGCTCCACGATATTGGGCAGCGCCTGGCACGGTGGTTGCTAATGACTCAGGACAGAGTGGATTCAGGGTCGCTGCCCATCACTCATGATTTTCTTGCAACGATGTTAGGGACAGATCGACCTAGCGTGACCACGGCAGCTGGCGTTCTACAGAAGAAGAATCTCATCGAGTATACCCGTGGCGCAGTGAAGATCGTGAACCGCAGGAAACTTGAAAACTCCGCCTGCGAATGCTATGGGGTGATCCAACAGTACGATGGCGATCTTGGCTTGAAATAAAATCGCAAGTGAAGATGAGACTCACCCCAGTTCCTGGTCAGCAACTCATTCACAATCTGGGGACTGGCTTGGCCCTTCGAGGCCTTCATCACTTGGCCCACGAAAAATCCCAGCATCGTCTCTTTCCCCGCGCGGTACTGCTCGAGTTGTTTGGGATTCGCGGCGAGAATTTCGTCAATGATCTTCTCCAGGGCGGTCGTGTCGGTGGATTGCTGCGGCCGGCCCTCTTCATCGTAGACCACAGGAAAATCTTTGCCACGGACCTATGCTCCTTCGATTTTCTACCCCTATAAGTTGAGGTCCCTGCCACCCACCCTCTCGCATCAAACGCGAAAGGATGGGGCACCCACTGTGTAAGTCGCGCAAACAAAGAACACTCTCCAGAAGGACCGGCCGCCCGCCCGCTGACAAGTCTCGTTCAGCCGCGCGTCGAGCCTGTTCTCGCAGGTTCTAGCCGAGCTGCGATGCAGATCGAAGGCGATCTCCGTGAAGTTCAATCCGGCCTGCCAGAACGGAGAGTCTTCGGTGTTCCTTGAGGTGTGCCGTCAACCCCTGCACGTCCCGCAACCGGGTCAACGAGGGTCTGCGCGATGAGTTTTTGACCCCATTCCAGTATTACAAGTTAGGATCGACGCAGATCAACCGGCGCGAAACGGAGGCACACAATGAACGAGTTCGCTAGCACCGTCGAGCATCATCGAGGCGAGCTGCTGGTCCACTGTTACCGCATGCTCGGCTCTTTGCCGGACGCCGAGGACGCGGTGCAGGAAACTTTGCTTCGCGCCTGGCGGTATCGTGACAGCCTGAAGGAAGGTGCGCCGCTGCGCCCCTGGCTTTACCGCGTGGCCACGAACGCTTGCCTTGATGCGATTGCCCACGATAAGCGACGGGCGGTGCTCGCGGCGCGGGCCGCGGCGGATGATGGCTGGACCGGGGAGCCGGAAGATGTCGTCTGGCTGGGGCCGATTCCCGACGCAGTACTCGAACCAACCACCTCGCCAGCGAGGACACCTGAGGCGATGACGCTGATGCGCGAAACCATCGAGCTCGCCTTTCTGACGGTAATCCAGCTCCTCACGCCGCAGCAGCGGGCTGCCTTGATTCTGTGCGACGTGCTCGACTGGTCCGCCAAGGACGCTGCCGACCTCCTCGACCTCACCGTCCCAGCCGTAAACAGTGCATTGCAGCGCGCGCGGGCTAGGCTCCGCGCGCGTCTGCCGTCGCGCAAGCCACCGTGGCCCGCCGACGTGGATGCCCGCGCGGCCGAGCGCGAGCTGCTCAAGAAATACATCGAGGCGAGCGAATCGGCGGACTTTCAGGCTTTCGAATCGATCATCCGTGCGGACGCGAGCTTCCGCATGCCGCCCGACTTCGGCGGTGCCGAAGGCCGTGACGAGATCCTCAAGCTATGGGTCGAAGGAGGATTTGGCTCCGAACGCTTTGGTCGCATCCGTTGCGTTGTGACCCACGCCAACCTGCAGCCGGCGGTCGCTTGTTATCAGTGCCGGCCCGGCGATTCCACCTGGCGGGCTATGGCGCTGGAGGTTCTTCGAATCGAGGACGGCTTGATCACGGAGATGGTGGTGTTCCCGCCGGATAGTTTCCCGGCGTTCAAGCTCCCGATGATGATGGACGCGCCGCCGGAGATGAACAAATGTCATTGATGTAGTCGATGCTCATGTCTCGGACGGTTACGTGGAGGGGAAGCCAAACGTTCCCCAGTTTTTGGACGAATGGAAATTGGTGAGCGTGTGGTCTCCCCACGTCTCCCAAAAAACTTTCGCCTCGGCTGTCGATTTTTTCTGTGCGCAACGACTATAGGGTGAACGAATCGAAAGGATGAATGAGCGAGCGCCCAAGGCCTCAAACTCTCACAAGCACTGGTACATAAAAGGAGATCAGGACAATCCAATGAAAAACGTAGTTTACGCAATCAACCTTACCCTGGATGGCTGCTGCGACCATACCAAATTCAATCCCGATCCCGATGACGAAGTACTTGAACATTACACGCACCTCTTGCGAGATTTTGACCTGCTCGTCTATGGGCGTAAAACCTATCAACTGATGGTTCCTTATTGGCCTGATATCGCAAAGAGTCAGTCCGAGACAAAAGCGGATATCGAATTTGCTCAAACCTTTGTCTCCAAGAAGAAGATTGTTTTTTCACGATCGTTGGCCAGCGCTGAAGATGAAAATGCGAGAATTGTCGGTACGAACCTTCGCGACGAAATACTCAAACTGAAGCAAGAAGAGGGCAACGATATTTTGGTCGGCGGTGTCAACATCCCTTCACAACTGATGGAGCTTGGCCTGATTGACGAATATCGTCTTGTCGTTTCGCCAGTCATTGTTGGCGAAGGGAGACGGTTGTTCGAAGATGTCAACCTGCCGGAGAAACGCCGATTAAAACTTGTTGAGTCAAAGACTTTTAAATCAGGAAGTGTTGCGCTTCGTTACTTGAAACAGTGACGGAAAAATCTGCCACTCAAGTGGCTATCTCCCGAGGGGGATTTTCGCAGGACTGCTCTTAGCGGCCGGTACATCTCCTACCGCCGACCCACGGCGGCTAAGCCGCTGAGGGATGCTTTTCTCAAACTCTCGACTTCTGCCCAGAAGGCCGCTTGCCTTCCCAGCCACGGGCTGACAATTGAAATTCACCCCAGTTTCCTGGCCAGCAACTCATTCACAATCTGGGGGCTGGCTTGGCCCTTCGAGGCCTTCATCACTTGGTCCACGAAAAACCCCAGCATCGTCTTTTTCCCCGCGCGGTACTGCTCGAGTTGTTTGGGATTCGCGGCAAGAATTTCGTCAACGATCTTCTCCCGGGCGGTCGTGTCGGTGGACTGCCGGGGCCGGTTACAATATCGGCCAAGGTTCCAGTATCATCCATTGCGACCCTGCAGATGGATCACCCTAAACAGGAACGAGTCAGAAAACTGCGATTGAAATGCTTCGCAGTTGCAAATCGTAATGTCGATCGAATTATCCGATTATTGAAGATGGTTCATGAGGGGTTTTGGCTGGGATGCCTAAATTCCGATGAACTTAATGCTCTAACGTCAGAACACTTCGATCATTCCCAGTTTTACTCGTCAAACGGTCACAACAGGAGTGGTTTTTTTGATTGGGAACAAGAAACGCTCACTCAATTCTTTCGAAAAGGATCGCGCGTGCTGGTGGCCGGAGCTGGCGGTGGTCGTGAAGTGCTGGCCCTGCGTCGATCAGGCTTTGAAGCGGACGGTTTTGAGTGCAGTCCCGCTCTTGTGAAGGCCAGTCAAAAACTCTTTGACGAATTGGGTGAATCTAATTATCTCGCCTACTGTCCGCCGGACGATGTTCCCCCCGGATCGCCCGCTTACGATGCTCTGGTTGTGGGTTGGACTGTGTATACGCATATACCCACCAGAGTACGAAGAGTTCGTTTCCTGCAGGCGCTCCGCAAACGTGCTTTCGGAAACGCCCCGGTATTAATTTCATTCTTCGCAAGACGAGGTATTTCTCACGACGACGTTCTGGTTTATCGCCTAGCCAAATTCTGGTCGTTTTTTTCCTCTGTTCGGAAAGATGCTTTGGAGATTGGCGATCACATTAGCTACGCTCGATATGTCCACTCGTTCACGGAAGAAGAATTGACAGAGGAACTGAAAGCCGCTGGTTTTCGGATTGTGCGGTTCGTTGACAAGGTCGATTTTGGTTACGCCGTCGGTATCGTCGAGGACGCTCTTTCGTAGTTGGCGTAACATCCCATAAACACTCAAGTGATCTATCTGGCGAGGGTGATTTTCGTAGGCCTGCTATTAGCTGCGGGTATATCTCCTACCGCCGACCCACGGCGGCTTTAGCCGCTGAGGGATGCGTTTCTCAAACTCTCGACTTCTGCAAAGGGCCGCTCGCTTTTCCGGGCCGCGGCTGACAAGTGAAACTCACCCCAGCTTCTTCGTCAGCAACTCATTCACAATCTGCGGATTGGCTTGGCCCTTCGAGGCCTTCATCACCTGGCCGACGAAGAATCCCAGCATCGTCTTCTTCCCCGCGCGGTACTGCTCGAGCTGCTTGGGATTGGCCGCGATGAACTTCGTCGATGATCTTCTCCAGCGCCGAGGTGTCGGTGGACTGCTGCGGGCGGCCTTCTTCCTCGTAGACGACAGGGAAATCTTTGCCGCGCTCGAAGCAGAGATCGTAGAGATCCTTGAGCATCTTGCCCGAGATCGTGCCCGACTCGACCAGATCGGCCGAGGCCGCGACTCCCTTCATCGAAATCGGCGACTGCTCGATCTCCAGTCCCTTGGCTTTCAGCCGGCCCATCAGTTCGCCCTGCACCAGGTTGGCCACGCGCTTGGGATTCTTCGCCGCTTTCGCCGCCTCTTCGAACTGATCGGCCAGCGATTTCGACGACGTCAGCACCGCGCGTCGTACTCGGTGATGCCGTAGTCCTTCACCATGCGCGCGCGGCGCGCTTCGGGCAGTTCGGGCAAGCGTCCGCGCGATCTCGGCCTTCCACTTTTCGTCCACCACCAGCGGAAGCAGATCCGGCTCGGGGAAGTAGCGGTAATCGTGCGCCTGCTCTTTCGAGCGCATGCTGTAGGTCTTGCCTTCGTTCGAGTTGTAGAGCCGCGTCTCCTGCGTGATCTTGCCGCCGCGATTCGATGACTTCGATCTGGCGTCCGATTTCGTACTCGAGCGCCTCGCGAATGAAGCGGAACGAATTCACATTCTTGATTTCGGTCTTGGTGCCGAATTCTTTCTGCCCGCGCGGACGCACGCTGACGTTGGCATCGCAGCGCAGCGAGCCTTCCTCCATGTTGCAGTCGCTCACGCCGGTGTAGAGGATGATTTCCTTCAGCCGCGTCAGATATTCGTAGGCCTCGTCGGGCGTGGCGATGTCGGGCTCGCTGACGATTTCAATCAGCGGCACGCCGGTGCGGTTCAGATCGATCGCCGTCTTCTCGTCGGCATCGGGAAAGCCTTCGTGCAGGCTCTTGCCCGCGTCTTCTTCGAGATGCACGCGGGTGATGCCGATTTTCTTCTTGCCCCCGGCAGCAGGTCGATCTCAATGAATCCGTGCTCGGCCAGCGGCTTGTCGTACTGCGAAATCTGGTAGCCCTTGGGCAGGTCGGGATAGAAATAATTCTTGCGCGCAAAAATCGAAGTCTCGTTGATGCGGCAGTTCAGCGCCATCGCCGCCAGCGTGGCGAACTCGACGACCTTCTTGTTCAGCACCGGCAGCGCGCCGGGCATCCCCAGGCACACCGGGCACACGTTCGTATTGGGCGGAGCTCCAAAGCGCGTCGAGCACGAGCAGAAAATCTTGGTCGCCGTCAGAAGCTGAACGTGCACTTCCAGCCCGATGACCGGCTCAAACTTGGCATGGGCGGCGATGGAGGTCTCCGCGGTGGTGGCCATAGAAGTAAAGATTATAAAGCGAAGCGCGTAGCGCAGGTACTTTGCAGCGGGCTGCGGCGATCACGGATTCTTGCGGCGCGTTCAGATACTTGTCCATCGGAATCTCGAAGTACATCAGTTCGTTCCCCTTGGCGTCCGAGACGCCGGTCACGTCGATGTTCGCGCCCGCCAGCGGCGAGCGGAATGTCTGTCGACGTCGAAGAACAGGAATCCCGACTGCGTCGCGTGCGGCTCGACCGCCTTGGCCGCGAACTGCGAGGATGTCGATCTCGTCCATTTCTTTCTGGCTGACCGCGCCCTTCACCTTGCTCGCGGGATCGGAATGGGAAGCGGAGTCGGTCGCGTGTTGGCCTGCGGGATTCGACAGCCGCCGGTAAAGATCGTCCGTAGCGATCGGCGTGAGCTTCGAGCGATGCGCTGTGATCAGCGTGATTTCCATGTTGGCGATGGAGACCGGCTGGTCGCCATCATTGGTCACGATCAGGAAGATGGGCAGAAGTCCATGCGCCGCAAAGTCGATCGAAAAAATCTTGGCCTTTTCCGGCGTGTCGTAAGGATCGGCGGCGATCGCAACTTGCTCGTCGCGATGGAAATCGTGCGCCGGATAGTTGATCGCGGTCTGCGCCACCGGCTTCACGAAGTTCTTGGACGCCATGCAAGGCTAGGGGAAACAGACCGCATATAGCGAGTGCCAGGGCGAGGCGAGAAGATCTCGAAGATAAGAAAGACCGCATGCCCGCAATTATAGAGGCGCCAGACGCTCGCTGCGCCGGGCGCCCGGTTTAGAATGGCTCAGCTTGATGCTATCTTCTCTACAGTCTGCGTTGCTGGCGCTGGCAATGCTGGTGAGCCTGCCGTACTGGCTCTACCAGGTGCTGCGTCACGGCAAATATCGCAGCGGATTCGCCGAACGCATGGGAAAGGTTCCCGCGCGGCTCGTTTCGGGCGAAACTGCGCGCAGCTCAGCATCCAAACGCGTCATCTGGATTCACGCCGTTTCCGTCGGCGAAGTGCTC
This sequence comes from uncultured Acidobacteriaceae bacterium, assembly GCA_963786095.1. Classification (GTDB taxonomy): domain Bacteria; phylum Acidobacteriota; class Terriglobia; order Terriglobales; family Acidobacteriaceae; genus Sulfotelmatobacter. The sequence continues at coordinate 17,321 of CAWAXV010000026.1, forward strand.
GCCGTCAGTGGCCTGGTCGACGAAGTTGCGCCAGGGCTTTCCGCGACCATCGCGTGGTGGTCTCCACCACGACCGACACTGGCCAGGAACTCGCTCGCAAGCGCTTCGGCGAAGAGAACGTCTTCTACTTCCCCATGGACTTCGCGTTCGCGATTCGGCCCTATCTGCAGGCTCTGCACCCCGAGCTGGTCGTACTCGCCGAGACCGAGTTCTGGCCGAACTTCCTGCGGCTGGCGCACGCGAGTGGAGCGCGCATCGCGGTGGTAAACGCGCGCATCTCTGACCGCTCCTGGCCCAGCTATCGCCGCTTTCGCGGGGCTGCTGCGCAGGATGCTGGTACACGTCGACCTTTTTCTGGCGCAGACCGAGCAGGACAGCAGTCGCCTGCGATCGCATCGGAGCGCGATGCTGAGCCGCGTCCAGGTCACGGGCAATCTGAAGTTCGACGTAAGCCTGCCGGCACCAACTCCGATTGTGGAAAGTTTACGCCGAGCGCTGGCGGCCGAAGCTGCGGGCCCCGTGCTGGTCTGCGGCAGTACGGTCGAAGGCGAAGAGCCTCCGCTGCTGAAGGCCTTTGAGAACCTGCGCGTCGCGCATCCGCGCGCAGTGATGATTCTGGCGCCGCGCCATCCGGAGCGCTTCGATGACGTCGCGATCCTGCTGCGAGCAACTTGGAATGCCATCTCATCGGCGCTCGCGCTGGACCGGCGAGCCGCTGGCCGGCGGAGTCCTGCTGGTCGATACGATCGGTGAACTGGCAGCGCTCTATGCACTGGCCGACGTCGCTTTCGTCGGCGGAAGCCTGGTGCCCGCGCGGCGGCCACAACATCATCGAGCCGGCACAGCACGGCGTCGCCATCGTGATCGGAAACCACACCGAGAATTTCCGCGACATCAGTCGGCTTGTTTCAAAGCCGCGATGCGGTGCGAATCGTCAGATCTCGCGGAGCTTGCCTCTGACTCTGATGCAACTACTCGCCGACGACGCCGAACGCGGCGCCCTCGGCCGGCGCGCCACGGACACGATGCGATCGCAGACGGGCGCGACCGCGCGCACTCTGGAAGGCCTCGAGACCCTACTTACCGCGGCCCCCGATCAGCCGGTAACAGCGCAAGCGGCGCACACAGATTGAATCCCCTCTCTGCGCATTTACGGAGGCGTGGTCGGAGCGCGCAATGCGCTCTATGATCGCGGCAGTCTGCGCGCGCGCCGGCTGCAAGGCCCAGTCATCAGCGTGGGAAACCTTTCGGCCGGCGGCTCGGGCAAGACCCCATTCGTCATGCTGCTCGGAGAACTGCTCAAGGCGCGCGGCATCAAGTTCGATGTGCTCTCGCGCGGTTACGGGCGCAGATCGCAGGGCGTGCTTCTGGTCGATCCCGCAGGCTTGCCGCATCAGTTCGGCGACGAGCCTCTGCTGATTGCCCGCAAGCTTCAGGTTCCGGTGATCGTCGGCGAAGATCGCTACGAGGCGGGCTGCTTCGCCGAATCAAGATTCGGCCCGCAACTCCACCTGCTCGACGACGGCTTCCAGCATCGTGCACTCGCTCGCGATTTCGACATCGTTCTGGTCACACCGCAGGATGCGAACGATCGACTGCTTCCCGCTGGACGTCTGCGCGAGCCGCTCCGCTCCTTGCGCCGCGCCGACGCGGTTGTCCTCGCCAGCGGCGCCTCGGCGGATTCTTTCCCGCTGGATGGAAAACTAGTCTGGCGCGTGCGCCGCGGCATCGTTACCCAAAATGTCCCGCCCCGCCCGGTCGTGTTCTGCGGCATCGCCCGACCGCAGAATTTCGTTCTGCAGCTGCGCACGGCCAACATCGAGCCTGTCCGCCGAGGCGTTCTATCGCGATCACCATGCTTACACTGAGAAGGATATCCGCGAACTGCTCGCACTGCAAAGAGCGCAGCGAGGCCGGCGGCTTCGTGACCACCGAAAAAGATGCCGTCAATCTGGGCGCGCTACCTCTCCGCCCTGCAGCCGCTTTCGGTTGTCCCCGTCAGGATGGAACTCGCCGACGCCGCTAACGCCCTGGATACCATGCTGCGCATGATCGAAGAACGAAAGCGCGCGGGCATGAGAGAATCTCTGGCATGGCTGTCGCTGATGACCAAGCATCCCAAAGAAGCCGACCGCCTCCGGAAGATCGTCGAGGCGTTTCCCAAGATCACCGTCACGGTGCTGGGCGACCTGGTCGCCGACGAATTCGTCTTCGGCGAGATTTCGCGCGTGTCGCGCGAAGCGCCGGTGCTGATTCTCAAGCATCGCGAGCGCACGGTCGTCCCCGGCGGCGGCGCCAACGCCGCCAATAATCTCGCCGATCTCGGCGTGAATGTTCTTCCCGTCGGCATCGTCGGCGACGACGAACCCGGGCGCATGCTGCTGAAATACTTTCGCCACAAGCGCATCGCTGTGAGCGGCGTGCTCAAAGACAAGAGCTACACCACGGTCACCAAGACGCGCATTCTCGCCGGCATGACGCACACTGCGCGCCAGCAGGTGGTGCGCGTCGACCGCGAGCCGCAGGATGCTCCGAACCCGCACCTCACCCGCGAACTGCTATCTGGCCGCTCGCAATTACGCGCACGCCTCCGACGCGTTGCTGGTCTCCGACTACGGGTACGGCGCGGCCACTCCCGCGATCGTGAACAGCGCTCCGCGAAAAAGGGAAAGCTTGACATCGCGTGCCCATCGTTCTCGACTCGCGCTACCGCATGCTGCAGTATTCCGGCATCACGGCCGCCACTCCGAACGAACCCGAAGTCGAAGAAGCTCTCGGCATTCGCATCGGCGCAGGACTGGGACAAGGTTATCGCCGCCGGCGAACAAGTCGATGGCGCGCATGAAACTGCAGTCGCTGGTGATCACGCGCGGCCGCGACGGCATGGTCGCCTTCGATCGCAAACACAAGCCGGTGGACATTCCGATCTTCGGCTCCGACCAGGTCACCGACGTCACCGGCGCGGGCGATACCGTGATTGCCACCTTCACCGCGGCGCTGGCGGCGGGCGCGACGACGGAAGAAGCGGCGCAACTCGCCAACTATGCTGGCGGCATCGTCGTCATGAAGCGCGGCACGGCGACGGTTTCGCGGGACGAATTACTGCACGCGATCGAACAAGCGCCGCCCGCCACGCGACCTCATTGAATGGCACCACGAAGCACACAGACGGCAAGATCCTGAGCCGCGACCGAACTCCGCCAGCGTGTGAGCGAATGGCGCCGCGCCGGCGAACGCATCACGCTCGCCAACGGCGGCTTCGATCTGCTGCACGTCGGCCACGTGCGCTACCTGCACGCAGCCAAGGCACTCGGCGGCAAGCTGGTGGTCGCGATCAATTCCGACGAATCGGTGCGCGCACTCAAAGGCGAGGGCCGTCCCATCATGCCCGCCGAAGAACGCGCCGAAATTGTCGCAGCTCTCGCCGACGTGGACGCGGTCGTCATTTTTCCCGAACTCGACGTGCGCGCTATCATCCGCGAGATTCGTCCCGACATTCAGGCCAAGGGCACCGACTACACCGCTGACTCTGTTCCCGAGCGCGACGCGGTTGCCGAGTACGGAGGCCGCGTCGAGATCGTCGGCGATCCGAAAGATCATTCCACCACCGAGATCATTCGCGCGCGTCTCTCGCCGAGGAAATCTTGATCGCCGCCATCCGGATGACTGCCAACAAGATCGAGCGCCTGCTCATCGTGCGCCTCAGCGCCATGGGAGACGTGATCCACACACTCCCCGCGGCACAGGCTCTGCGCGACGCGTTTCCCAATGCGATGATCGGATGGCTCATCGAAGAGCGTTGGGCCGAGCTCTTGTGCGCGCCGGGAACGCCACGCCGCGGGCCGCGTTCCGCGCAGCGTCCGCTCGCCGACTGGGTGCACACCGTGAACCTGACCGCGTGGCGCAAGTCGCTGTTCACGATTTCAACTCTGCAGCAGATCGCGAAAGTCTGGAACGACGTGCGCGCCGCGCGTTACGACGTCGCCGTCGATCTGCAGGGCGCGATGCGCTCGGCAGTGCTGGCACGATGGTCCGGTGCACCTGTTGTTTATGGCGCGGCCGAGCCCCGCGAGTCTCCTGCCAGCCTGTTGGTACACGCGCCGCGCGATCGCGCGCGGAATGCATGTGATCGAGCAGAATCTTTCTGTTGCAGCGGCGGTTACGGGAAGAAAGATGGGCGTGCCGCCGATTACTCTTCCTCACGACCCGGCGGCCGAGCAGCGCATCGGCGAAGGGCTTGCCCAGCGCGGAATCCGCCAGTTCGCCATCCTGAATCCCGGCGCAGGCTGGGGAGCGAAGCGCTGGCCGGCCGAACGTTACGGCCAGGTTGCGAAAGCTCTTGCTGCTGCCGGTCTGCGCTCAATTCTCAACTATGGTCCTGGCGAAGAAAATCTGGCGCGTGAAGCCGAAGCTGCAAGTGAAGGGGCGGCGCAGCCCATGAAGTGTTCGATCACGGATCTGATCGCGCTCACGCGCCGTGCGCAGTTGTTTGTTGGCGGCGACACCGGCCCCCTGCACCTGGCAGCCGCTTTGCAAGTTCCAGTGGTCGCGATCTTCGGTCCCACGGACCCCGCGCGCAACGGGCCTTACGGGACGCAGAGCATTGTCCTGCGCAATCCTGCGAGCCCAACCACGCATGCCCGCCGGGCACAGCCCGACGAAGGAATGCTCGAAATCAGCATCGACGCAGTAATCGACGCGGCCCGACGTCTATTCGCGAACTCGGCAACGGAGCGAGCCCATGCCTGAGTCGTCGCGCAAGGACTGGTCGAAAATCGCGCGGCGCATTCGCGTCCCCCTGGGATTTGTCTTCGCTGTGCTCTACTTCTGGCTCGCGAAGCCCACGTGGCGCTTCATCGCGCTCGGCGCAATTCTGATTATTCCCGGCCTCTTGATCCGCGCGCTCGCATCCGGCCACGTACGCAAGAATGAGGCGCTCGCAACTTCGGGTCCGTATGCTTACACGCGCAATCCGCTGTATCTCGGGTCGCTGCTCATGGGCATCGGCTTTGCCGTCGCCGCCCGCAGTGTGGTGGGTAGGTGTCGCGCTCGTTGTGATGTTCTTCGCCATCTACCTACCGGTGATCCGCGACGAAGAGGCATTTCTGCGGCAGAAGTTCCCTGAGTTTGAGGACTACGCGCGTCGCGTGCCCAGGATGTTCCCAAGAATCACGCCGAGTCCCAGCGGGGAAGAAGCGTCTGGCGGATTCTCGATGGCTCTCTATCTCAAGCATCGGGAATGGAATGCATTCCTCGGTGTGCTGGCGATGCTCGCGGCGCTAGTGTTGAAGATGCTATTGATGAAGGGCAGTTGATGCGCTGATCTCTCGGCCGAATAAGCGACGACTGCTTACTTCGGCACGGCAGGAGGCGTGAAGAAATCGACAAGGTTGCCGTCAGGATCGCGAAAATAAATCGACCGCGTGCCCCACGGTTGAGTGGTTGGCCCCTTCACCCACGTCTTCACGAAGTCGTGTAGCCGCGCATACTCCTCATCCACGTTGCCGACTCGAAACTCCAGGATCGAGCTGTGGTTTTGTCCGGGCGTTGCCGCCCCCGGAATGTAGCTTTCCTGCGCGTCAGCCGCAAACAGTGCGAGCACTCCGGCGCTCGTCCTGAACTCGACATAGCTCTCGCTTGCCTTGTGGGGTTCGATCTGTAAAACCTGTGCGTAGAAAGCAGCAAGGCCGCGAACGTCTTTGGTGATCAGGCACGTGTTGATCAGCACTGGAGCAGTGTTGGCATCCGATCGAGCGCCGCCGCTGGAAACTGCGTGCGGAGTTGAGTTCATCATTCCGACTATCAGGCCCAGAATCAAAATTGAGGCAGCAGCCTGCGCTGTCATAACACCCCCTACTTCTTCGCCAGCAACTCCTTGGCCCGGCTCAACTCTGGCCGCGTCGAGTCGCCGCCTTCGCATGTTTTGACCAGCATCGCGTAGTATTCGTTCGCATCGCTCTGCTTGCCGGCTGCTTCCGCCGCGCGGGCGGCGCCGTAGAGGCCGTTGAAGCGGTTGGGATTCAGTTTCAAATCCGTCTGATATTCGGCCAGAGCTTGCTGCGGGCGCTTGGCTTCGAGCAGTAAGTCGGCGAGCATCTCGCGGGCGGGAGCCATCCCGGTTCGTCGCCCAGTTTGTCGTTCTTATCGGCCAGGGTGCGCAGAATGGCCTCCGCTTTGTCGTCTTCTCCCTCGGCGTGCAGAATCCAGGCTTCGGCTTCCTGATAGTCCTGCTGCATGCCTTCCGCGGAATTGGTCTCCTTGTTCCGCCATTGCTTTCTGTCGCAGTGCTTCAATCTCGCGCAAGTCCTTGTGAGCCTCGGTTAAGTCACCGCTGCGGGCGGCGCCGATGGCGCGCGCCCAGTGAGTAATATCGTGATCCTGGTCCGTGGCCCCCGCAACGAGAGTCAGAGCGGCCGCATCGGTCCAGTGGCGAAGTTCCAGATCATACAACGCGGGAAACGCGGACAGAGCGTTTGTCTGCGGATCGAAGTCGTGGCCGTACATTGACTCCATCTTCGGCATGGCCCTGATTTCGTCGATCACCTTGGCGGCGTCGGCTTCGCGGCCGCTTTGCAGGTAGGCATAGACGAGGAAATCCATGGCGTGGAACTGGTGGCCCTCGCCGCCCATGTGCATGGCCGCGGTCTTGCGCGTGGCGGCGATCGAGGCCAGGTTTGATTTGATGTCGTCCTGCCACAGGCCTACGCGAGCGAAAATGTGCGATGGCATATGCAGCGCGTGCGGCGCAGCGGGTGCGACCTGCGCGTAACGGCGTGCCGCGGGAATACCCAACTGCGCCAGTTGCGGCTTGTCGTAACTGTGAATCAGGTAGTGCGCGACTCCGGGATGATCCGGCTCAGTGGCGAACAGCTTTTCCAGGATCGCAGCAGCTTCTTTGCGGTTGGCGAAGGTTGCGTCGTGGTGTGGTTCGGAGGCGAGCAGCGAGAGCGCGTAGAAAGCCGCGGCTTCGTGATCGTCGGGATAGGACACGTACACTTTCTTCATTGCGTCGGAGTAGGCTTTGGCGCGTGCGTCGTGGTCGAGCTTCTCGGAGTTGCTGTAAAAAGCCGCAATGGCAGCGATGTAAGCCTTCTCGCGCGGCGTCGCCTTCTGCTCCAGTTTCTCGGCTGCCTTCACCTCTGCGAGTCCACGGCTTATGACCTTGGCGTCCGGGTCATTCCACAGTTGATGCCATATGCTCATGGCGACGCCCCAATGAGCCATGGCGCAGCTCGGATCGTCTTTCGCGATCTGCAGGAACTCTTTCTCCGCTTCCTCGTACCAGAACGAGTGCAGCAGCGCGACTCCGCGCTCGAACGGGTGCTGCATCGACGCCGCGCAAGAAATCGGAAAGTGGACCGTGCCGAGTTGCGTCTCGGTGAGATCTTCGTGGTGATGATGTTCCTTGTCGTCGTCGGCGAACGCGGCCGCTGTGCAGCAGAACGTGCAGCAGAACGATAGCAGCAACAACCATGCGAGCTTTTTCATGGGAACCCCGCTGAGAAAGGAGTCTAGAAGAGCCAGGAGAGCAGGGTCAAATGAGAGCGCCTCAGAGGCCGGCCGAGTTTGTGAAAATGGAGCTCCCACTTTTTACTTAGCGCACTTCGCGTAACCTTAGCGTCCTTAGCGGTTAAATTCTTGTGAAGTTGAAGAAGACTGTAATTTTTTCTGAAATCTTATTTTTGCCCTTGCGCAAAACTCAAAGTTATGGCATCTTCAAACATCCCCGAAAGAAAGGACGCCCAAATTTGTCAGAATATATGCACAAATCGCTTAGCGGGCTGACACAGCCAATAGCTGGCAAAGTCAGTTTCAGGGCGTCGTCCGATTGCGCTAATTAATCCTCGGCGCTCCTTAACGCAAAGCTAACAAAACAAAAGCACGCTGGGTGGCGCAGACTGCGGTTCCTTCGCCTTGACACGACACGTCCGCTGTCGCTCATTCCCCAGCGAAAAATTTCCCCTTGTCGGGGCGGATGTATGCGTCCGCTCGCCGGGCGCAGTGTGCCCCGGAAAACGAACTCGGTCAGTGGTGAAAGGTTACGGATACTTCTCCTGGTAGAACAGTCCTGGTTTTCCAGGCTGTGAGGTTCGACCCCTCATGGGCGCAAGCCCTCTCCGTCGCCGACCGTTCCCTGACCTTGTATCACCAGATGCAAAACGCGCGCGAAGAAGGATCGCGCGCAAACAACATTCAGTCAGTGGTGAAGTTCACGGCAACTTCGTGGCGTGCCTGTATCTAAGGCCGGGGTTCGAGCCCTCAACCGTGATCGCTGTTCCCTGGCTGCGATGCGCAGTGCGGCGTGGGCAGTTCTGTCCCACGCCGCACTCAACCGGGTGGTCGCTTGGATTTGGAAACAAGTTTCGCCGGTGGTGAAGAGAAGAGTTACTTCGCTCAAAACGATACGACGAAGCGGGGCCGCGAACCCTGCCGAGGTGCTGATCTGCGGGAATGCCGGGATCCGCAAGGATCTGGGGGCGTTGCCCCGAGGCACAGGATTGCCGCAGAGACCGGCCTCGAGTCGATTGCTCTTTTCGCATGTTCCCCGGCGATTGTTCGGTAACAGAGTGGTGCAAGTGTTCGCTGCAAAAAAGTTCGGCCGGTGGTGAAGACGAGGGTTACTTCGCCTGTGGAGCGGGAGGTGCAGGTTCGAATCCTGCCACGGGAATTTGTGCCCGTGTAGCTGAACGGTAAAGCGCCTAAACGTACCTTGGTCGCTGATTCCCCGGCTGATTGATCTGAACCGCAACCCCCGGTTAGATAGAGATGGGCATATGAGCATCGTAATTCGAAACGGATGGCCGCAGATCACCGAGTCGCTGTGCAACTCGTGCTACTGGTCGCACATTCAACGCGGCTTCGCGGAGAGCGAAGAGATCATCCTCTGCGCGTTCCTGCGGTCTGCCCGGCTGGTCCCGTTTAAGGTCAGCATGTGCACTGACTACAACGACAAACGCGTGCCCAGCAAGGCGGATATGGAGAGCATCGCTTGGATCATCCGCACCAAGGATGTGAATCGCCCGGTGGGGTTCGCGAACAAGGGCGACGTGAACGAGGCGGGCGCGGAAGACGACTTAGAAATTGTCCCGTCTGAGTAGCGGACGCAAGGTTTCGCCGGTAGTGAAGACGAGGGGTACTTCATAAGCCGCAGGTTGCGGGTTCGAATCCCGTCATGGCGCAAGCCGTGTAGCTCAATGGCAGAGCATCGGAAAACACCTTCGTCGCCAATTCCCCGGCGAATTGAATCGAACAGCAGGAGCACTTGAACTACGCCTTCAGCGCTTTGCGCTGAGCCTTAGCGGAACTCGATGGAACTTGAAATCCAATCCGGCGAGTGCTAGCGGGCAACGGAGCGAGTAGTTCGTGGATGGCGTCCACGAGATCTTGGATCTCAGCATCGTGGATGTCCAATCGCGATTCGAGTTCCGACAGCTTCGACACGACGTGCTGGTTTACGAGCAGCGCCTGGCGCATCTGCGCGAATGCTCGCACGACGAAGATGCTCATTTCAATAGCGCGCTTCGAGTTCAGCACAGTCGCTGCCATGATGGCGCCGTGTTCGGTGAAGGCATGCGGCAAGTAGCGGCGACCGCCGTGTGCAGAACTTGAGGTCGCAATTTGCGACCTCAAGTGTTGATACTCGGCTCGAGTCAGAGTGAAAAGAAAGTCGGGCGGAAAGCGGTGAGGGTTGCGCTTGAGTTGCTCGTTCAACCGCTTGACCGGAACGCCGTAGAGTTCGGCCAGGTCCGTATCGAGCAGGACTTTCTGATTGCGCAGAACAAGGATCTTCGATCCGACTCTCTTGGCGAGAATGACCGCGGTTTTGTTCATGAGTGATCACCGAAACTTGAGGTCGCAATTTGCGACCTCAAGATGAGAGCAAGCAATTTCATCCTAACAAGCACGAAGCTATGCGCAGCAAAAGAACACAAAGTTCTGACGCTTCTGTGCCGAAATAGGAACGCTGAAACGCAAAGGAGGCCACATGGCTCGACTGAATTTACTCAACCTCAACTTTCGTCCGCGCACGCATGATCGCGCGCCGGCGCGAAACGTCTCGACGGAGCCGCAGTTGCGGCGCTCGGTGCTGGCCTGCCTGCTCTGGGAGAGCCAGTTCTACGAGGACGGCGTCGAGATCGCGGGACGCATCGCGGAGCTCGTGCCCAGGGTTGCAGCCGAAAAGGTGGCAGCACTGGCGGTCGAGGCGCGCGAGAGGATGAAGCTGCGTCACGCGCCGCTGTTGCTGGTGCGCGAAATGGCGCGTCACGCCACGCATCGCGGCTTTGTGGCCGAAACGCTGGCTCGTGTCATCCAGCGCGCCGACGAACTCGCCGAGTTCGTCGCCATCTACTGGAAGGACGGGCGCGTGCCGCTGTCCGCGCAGGTGAAGAAGGGGCTGGCCGCGGCCTTTCCCAAGTTCGATGCGTACGCGCTGGCAAAGTACGATCGCGACGGAGCGATCAAGCTGCGCGACGTTCTGTTCCTGGCTCACGCGAAGCCGCGTGACGAGGCGCAGGCCGAGGTGTGGAAGCGCCTGATCGCGGGCGAGCTTACTACTCCTGACACGTGGGAGGTTGCACTCTCGTCTGGCGCTGACAAGCGCGAGGCGTGGGAGCGGCTGATCCGCGAGCAGAAGCTCGGAGCGCTCGCTCTGCTCCGCAACCTGCGCAACATGCGGGAGGCTGGAGTGGACGAGGACCGCGTGCTCGCTGCGCTGGGCTCGATGAGCACGGCGCGTGTGCTGCCGTTCCGCTTCCTGGCTGCGGCGCGCTACGCTCCGCAGTGGGAAGATGCGCTCGAGCAGGCGATGCTCAGGTGCGTTGCGGGACAAGAGAAGTTGCGCGGAAAGACCATCGTGCTGGTCGACGTTTCCGGCTCGATGACCGCGCCGCTTTCTCAGCGTTCGGAGATGCAGCGCACGGACGCAGCGTACGGGCTCGCGGTGTTGCTGCGCGAGATCGGCGAGAAGGTGAGCGTGTTCAGCTTCTCGGACTCGCTGGTCGAAGTGCCGGCGCGTCGCGGCTTCGCTTTGCGCGATGCGATCGACAAGTCGCAGCGTCACAACAGCACTCAGCTCGGGAAGGCAGTGACCGAACTGAATCAGAAGCACGGCTACGATCGCCTGATCGTCATCACCGACGAGCAGGCGCACGACACGGTGCCTGCGCCTCGCGGCAAGGGCTACGTGATCAACGTGGCCAGCTACAAAAACGGCGTTGGCTATGGCAAGTGGACGCACATTGACGGCTGGAGCGAGTCGGTCGTCGAGTACATCCGCACGCTGGAGTCGACGGCGGAGTGAACGAATCGCGGGGACGTGGCGCAGGCTGCGTCTCCGCGGGTTCCACGTTAGAGCGGTATTTACTTTTTGGTAACTAACGGTACAAAAACTCGGGCTCGATCTATTGGAATCATTGACTTAGCGAGACAGCACCTGGAAAGTCTATGTGGGTCAATATTTTGCGGGCAAAATATTGATAATGCTGGAGTTGCGGGATGACCTCGGTGAGGTTTTTTCTTGGCCTCTCCGTCTAAAATATTGTTTTCAAAGAACTTGCGACGCTTCGATATCGGCGGCCCCGTGCAAAATATTGAGCCGCTTGGACTTATCCGCAAAATATTGCGAAATAAGGAGTTAGAGGATTCGATCAAAATCGCCCCTCTGCCTCTCGCAGGGCGATCATCTGACATTGAAGCTGTGGACCGCAAGGTCAGACGTCACAAAGTTCAGAAATATTTTGTGGATAGATTCGCGACGAGGGTTGGAAGAGCAGGTTCCTCGCGCGACAAGGCCGCGCTGCGGAATGACAAAGCGCAGTTGATGGGAGCGTGGTTTTGTTAGTCTTTATTTCGTCAGTCGTGGTGCAGGGTTTTGACCATTTTGTCGAACAACTGTTGGTGCGCGGCGTCTTTCTCGATGCGAAGTTGGATCGGATTACAGCGCGAGGTGTCGACGACGATGCGGTGCGGAAAACTGTGGCCCACTTTCTGGCAGGAGACGGCGGCGTCGTTGCCGGTGCGGATTTTCTCGATGGCGTCGAGGTAGGCCTGCTTTTTGGCCATCGCGTCCCAGATAGGATCGACGGCAGGGATTGCATCCGGCGGCCCGGCGTCGTTTGCGGATTGAACGGCGGCGGGTTGGACGGCGGCGACTGGTGCGGGAGCGGGCTGGTCGGCGGAGGGGGAGTTGCAGGCTGTGAGCAGACTTACGGCCGTAAGGAACGGAATTAGGAATCGTTGGGTCACAGCAATAATCTTCGAGTGCAAGTTCCCATTTTGCAGAATGACGTGATGGATGGGGTGCGAGCAAGATTACGTCGGTACGCGCGAGATTATAGAGGACGTTAGGTCCTGCAGGATTTTCCTGGTTGCGCAGAATTTATAGATGTGGCATCTTCAACATCTCACTCTTACGAAAGGACGCCCCAAATGGCGCATTTCACAACCAAAACGCTACGCGGGCAACCTCGGCCAATAGATCGGCGTGGTTGTTACAGGGCGTCGCTCGGTTCGCTCTAGGCGATCTGCGGCACTCTTCCGCAAAACCTAAATCCATTGTGTTGAGGCGTCGACTCGTTCGGCAGTAATTGCTGGCGATCCCGCTGACGCACACAGGTCTTCTGAGCCACGGGGAACAGTTGGCAAGAGAGGGCCGCAGAGCCTCGCGCGGAGTTCTTCGCGCAGAGGTCCGACCTCGCGTCGGTTAGAAGCTTAGAAAGCCATGACGAAAATGTTGGAGTTGCTGCAACGCATTTTAGGCGGGCAGAACCAGTTTGCCTCGGGTGGTCTGTTGCTGATGATCATCGGAGGCATCAGCGTGTATTTGCGCGCGTTGCCGGTGAAGCTGTGGTACTGGGTGGTCGAGCAGACAACCATGATGATTACAGTGAAGGATGACGATGCAGCCTTCGCCTGGATCAAGGAATGGTTTCTGGAGCAGAAGTTCCTGCAGCGCATTCGCCGTGTCGATCTCGACACCACGTTGCGCGGGCAGGAAACTGCGCTGATCCCTGCGCCGGGCCGTCATCGGTTCTGGTACGGCGGGCGGCCGTTCTGGGTATGGTTCTCGCGCAGTGAAGACACGAAGGGGTGGACTCCGCGGCGCATCGAGTCCCTCACGTTCCGCACCATTGGACGCAAGCAGATCTTCCTGAAGCAGTTTGTGGATGAGATCGTCGCTTGCCACAAGAGGAAGGTGAAAATGGCGTCGTACCTGTACGTTTATGACGACGGCTGGACGTGCGTGCAGGGTTACACACCGCGATTGCTGGATTCGGTGATCCTGAAGCCAGGCGAACGGGATCGTGTAGTGGAGGACATCGAGAAGTTCCGGGCATCGCGCAAACGCTACCTTCACCTGGGCGTGCCATATCACCGGGGTTACTTGCTGTATGGGCCTCCGGGGACCGGCAAGACTTCTCTGGTGTCGGGGTTGGCCGCGAAGTTTGGCATGTCGGTGTATGCCGTGAACTTGACCGAGTTCAACGACAGAACTCTGAAGAGCGCGATCAACGACGTGCCGCAGAACGCGGTGATTCTGTTCGAGGACATTGATTGCATGAAGAGCGGCAATCGCAGGCCGGAGCAGAGTGGACGCGACCGGACTGAGGCACCGGGGCAGCGCCGCGAGAAGGACGATCTGGCGGACCGGCTGGGTGTCAGCCTGTCGGGACTGTTAAGTGTGCTGGATGGTTTTCACGCTCCGGAAAACGTGCTGTTCGTGATGACCACCAACCACGTGGAGTTGCTCGACCCGGCGCTGTTGCGGCCAGGGCGCATCGACTACAAGCTGTTCCTGGGAAACGCCGCGGACGCGCAGAAGATCGAGCTGTATCGCAGGTTCTTCCCCGAGGCTACTGAAAGCGAAGCCCGCGATTTTGTGGAGGTCCATGCTTTCGCCGAAACGATGGCCGAATTTCAGGGGCTGTTGCTGGGGTTAGAGCGGGAGTCCGAAGACCTGGACCTGATGTTTGAAGGGTCGAGTCACGGAATCCGGGAGTAAGTGTGAGTGGAGTGGTCGCTCAAGAAAGGAGATCGCAATGCCGGTCGTATTGTTTCTGTTCGTGAAGCTGGTCGTGGAAGTGGTTCGTGCCGCCACCCGGCGGACGCGGGACACAAAGCCGCTGCCGCTCTGCGCGGATTGCGTCTTCGCGCACGTGCAGTACGGCGCGAATGGGCGGCGTGCGATCTCCTGTACCTATGGCGGAACGGTGCGTCCCGTGACGCTGGATGTGCTGTACTGCACGGACTACCGCGACCGTAACGCGACGCCTCGTCGGGCGCGAGTTGGATTCGTGCTTGAGATTCGGGGCGTGGAGGCTGAGGCGTAGAGACGTTTCCGGAGATGTCTTTACGCTTCAACTCCTGTCTGTTTGCGGAAGAACGATCACCGGGCTGAAGCCCGGTGATTTTTCGGAGGTTTACGCGGCGCTGAAGCGCCGCTCTTCCACGGTGGCACGGGCTTTGGCGCTTGTGGAGAGAAGTGGAGCGCTGCACGCAGAGATGTCGCGAGCTACGTCTCTACAGCGAATGCGCCTACCCGCGGCCGGCGTCGTGGTCGGGTTGACCGGCGCTTTTGAGTGTGACCTGGTCTTGAGACAATTGGCCGCTTTTTTGGACGGGTGGAGTCTGGGCCTTGGGATCGGGTCTGGGTTCCGAAGGCGGGTGCGAGACTTGCTGTGCGTCGGCGGAATGAACGTTGTTGATTGGAGAGATCATTTGTCTGGTCCTCCTATGGGACAGGATCGGCAGGGGGGCGAGGGAACTTTAGGGAATCAGGGCCTGCGTGGCGATCTTTGGTCACCGAAGGAAGGGTTACCGATTCTTTATCGCGCCATCCGGATACGGGCCATCAGACACGAGGAAAGTGGAGAGTACGGGCCTTCGAAGTTTTGCTGGGTTTTGGCGAATCTTCGGGGGCTTCGAAGCCGATGCGTCGGCGGGGTGGATCGGGTGGGTCGATGAGCTCGCGGATGGCTTCCATCAGGGCCTGGATGTCGGAGTCGTGGGATTCGAGGCGGCGCTCGACTTGGGCCAGCTTAGCGAGAACCTGGCGATTGGTGGAGAGGGCGCGGCGCATGCGAACGAAAGCCTGCACCAGGAAGATGCTCATTTCGATGGCGCGTTCGGAGTTGAGCACGGTGGCGGCCATGACGACTCCGTGTTCGGTGAAGGCGTAGGGGAGATAGCGCGCGCCGCCATGGGTGGAACTTGAGATCACATTTTGTGATCGCAAGAGCTTGAGTTCGTGCGCGGAAAGCTGGAAGCGGAAGTCCTGGGGAAAGCGCTTGGCGTTGCGTTTGACTTGCTGGTTCAGGTGGCGAACTTCGACGTCGTAGAGTTGGGCAAGGTCGGAGTCGAGGATGACGCGCTGTCCGCGGAGGGTGAGGATTTTGGAGTCGACTTTTTTCGCAACTACGATCGCTGATTTTGCCATGTGTAGGGCCCGTTTTGTTTGCGAGAGCAGATTCCTCACCGGCAAAGAACGCCGGTTTGGAATGACAAACTAGTTCGAAGTTTGAGGTCACAAATTGTGACCTCAAGATTGAAAGGATAGCAGCGGCGGGATGGAGGAGAGTGGGGGCGGGAAATAGTTAGGGCAGGAGTTACGGTTCGTGCCGGGGCGGGGACAGCAGGTTTCTCGTCGCTTCGCTCCTCGGAATGACAAGTGTTGGGGTGGTCGCGACATTCCCGCTCGACAAAGGGCGGGGTGCTGGCGACATTCTGGATCAGGCGCCGGTTACGAAGAATTTTTCGTCGGGCTTGTTGTCGATTTTGTCGGGGGAGGGCTCGGCGGTGACGTCCTGGACGAATTCGCGGCGGCGCTCGGGCTGGCCTTTGCGGTCGACCTGGCGGACGCGGCGGGTGGGCATGCTGCTGGGCTCGAGGGTGACGATGCGTCCGTCGCGAACTTGAATCTGCGAGCGGAACCAGTCGGTGCGGAACATGCGTCCGGCGGCGTAGAAGGTCATGGAGGCAGCAATGGGGCCTTCGAATTCCTGGCCGGTGCAGGCAAGAGATGCGCTTGCCCATTTCCTGTGTCCAGGTCAGCCCGCCGACGAGAGGATCGTTTAGGCGGCAGCGCTCGAAGGGCGTGGCGTGCGAGAGCTTGCGCAGCTGCAGGAGCTGCAGCAGGACCGAAGTCTTCGCCAGGTTCGTGACGATGACGCGGGCTTCCGTGGCGGAGATACGCTCCATCTTGATGTGAAGGTCGGGAGACCATTCGCGCTCGAATTCTTCGCGGGCGAGGGCGAGTCCTTTGTCGGTGGCTTCGACGTAGCGCAGGGTGGCGCGGGCAAGAATCACGCTGAAAAAGTGGTCACAACCGTGGCGATGATCGGGATGTAGCTGATGAGAGTGGTGAACGGGATGCGGAACGAGTTGACTCATCTGCATGTGCATAGACGAACGCGGCTCCTGCGGTCGCGACTTGGATCGACGAGTGGGATGAGTCTAGCGAGCAGGTGGGAGAGGGGCGTAGATGCGGTTGGTGAAGGGGCGGTAATGGGCGCGGGGCACTGGACTTTGGTAATGGGGAAGACGGTCTCATTTGGCCGACGAGGTGAGCACTCCATGGGAAATCCCCACCCTTCGGCCTTGCAACACAGCTATTCCAGGACGCTGTCGTCTAGCTTCTTTCTTGCCCCAGTCGGCGGCGGCTTGGACGAAGGCCAGGACCACGGGGTGCGGCTTCTTCTCGGTCGACGACAGTTGCGGCTGAAAGAGCGTCGCAAGGATAGAATCGGTGAGTGGGAGATTCGATGGCGCGGATTTCGCCTTGCGGGACCGCGCGCGACGACGGGGAATCCGGCTTCCATGGCGGTCCATTCGAAGTCGGGATTGATTTCGAAGTTGCAGAAGAATTCCTCGGTGACCGTTTCGTTGTCTTTGCCGTAGAACGTCTGCAGATAAGAACCGGGGCGCAGGCGAATCTCGGGGACGGCGCCGGAGAGCTTGGGCGCGTCGCCTTTGCGGTCGGGAACGGCGCAAGCGACCGGGTAGATGATGATGTTTTTCGATCCGGAATTATTCTCGGCGCTGTCGGCGTCTTTGATGTTGAGGACGTTGCGGGCGAATTCGATGAAGGCGTACTGGAATCCGGCGCAGGTGCCCAGGTAGGGCCAGTCGTGGCGGCGGGCGAACTCGATGCCCTTGAGCATTCCGTCGAAGCTTTTGAAGGGGCTGCCGGGAGATCCCCAGAGGCCGTCGAACGTTTCGAGCTTTTTTTCCACACCGGGGGCGGCGAGAGACGGAGTGGGGATCCACTCGGATTCGACGGTGATTTTCAGCTTGTGGGCGGCGTGCTGGAGGGCGTCGTTGGTGGCGTGGTGCGAGCGGAAATCGGCATTGAAGTCGCCCAGGATTCCGATGCGGACGGCGTCGCTCACGGGTTGATTGTACTAGAGGGTTGGCGCGGGAAAGCCGCGAGTCGGGTTATACAAGGTTAGATGCTTGGTGCGCCGCGGGCGGAGTTCAATCTCGAGTACGGGATTGGTTCGTCCATCGCTAGGGCAACAGCAAACAGACTTAACCGCTAAGGTCGCCAAGAAAATCCGCTAAGGTCGCTAAGAAAATCGGGTCTTTAGAACAGGTTCTTGATGCCGAGGAAGAAGTAGAGGCTGATGAGTGCGAGGGAGGGGCCTCCCCAGATCATGAGGGTGCATTTCCATCCGAGAGTGCGGGCGATCTCCTGCTGGCTGCGCCAGGAGATCAGGAACGTTTTATTGTTGGTGCCTTTCATCAGGACGACGGGCGGATGTGCTTCGAAGGCGTTGGTTTGTGCGGCGGCAGGGTCGGTGATGACTTGCACGCCCGGGGTTGTCAGGCCGGGTGCGGTGAGTCTGGCTGCGTTCCAGGCTGCGGGGTTCGAGATTCCCGCTTTCGTGAGGGCGGCGGCGATGATTTGCTGCTGCGTCATGTCGGAGGTCTTGGTTGGGGCGGAGCCGGTCGACAGCTGGAATACATGAGCTCCCGAATCAGACGGGGTGGCGAGGCTTTGGGCGAGAGAGTTGGCGTCGATGTCGTCTGAGTCGGTGGAAAAGTTGAACGAACGGACAGACATGGAGAAGTTGCCGGAGGAAAATGAGCTGGCGGATTCTGCGTCTTGCACGGGGTGCGGGGCGACTTCGATGCCGGGGTTGTCGGCGAGTGTGCCGAGGATGAACAGCGAGTTCTTGGGCTTGATGCAGTACTCTTCCACCTTGATTTTATTGCTGGTGACGATGCCGTGACGGGCGAGAAAGCTATTTACGCTGCCAGGCGCATCGCTTCCACCGGAGAAGAAGGAGTTGTTGAATTCCTCCTGAAAATCCCGGTGCAGATCGAGATCGGCGCCGCGGGGATCGACGAGTACGCGGCCGGTGTTGTCATCCAGGAAAAAAGGGACATGCATACACTCAGCCGCGACCTTGACCCATTTTTTGTTCTTGCCTTCCTGTCTCCATTCCCAGACGACGGTGCGGTAGTAGTAGCAGGGGCGGGCGGTGATGGGAGCAATCATGGTGAAAGGGCCGACGGCGAGGCCGCTAACTTCGACCATCCCCATGGAGGCGCTGCGAATTTTTGAGAACGGCGTGTCGAGGATCTGGCGACGACGTTGCAGCAGGCGGAATCCCTGGACAAAGAGGCCGATTCCGACGCAGAAACCGAGTACGCAAAACAGCAGCAGTTCGCTGGGGTCTGACGAGCGCAGGAGTAGGGCAAGAAAAATCACTGATGGAATCCGCGGGGCTGATTTCGCACAGTCTTCCCCGTGCTCAGGCTAGCGAACGCGTCCGCGGGGGGCAGTAGAAAACGGTGGGTTGCGCTTACGTCGGTAATACAAACGGAAGTGAAAGACCCCGGTCATGTCGGCGATCAACGTGCGTTTCGCGCAGGTCTGAAATGATTTAGCATCCGTGTGCATGTTTGCGCCGCAAATTACATCTGAGCAAGTGCTGCGGACCTTCCATTCCGACGCTCCATATCTGTTTCTGGGAGCGGCATTTGTAACCGTCGGGTTGATTGCCGGGGCACTCGCGGCCATCCGGCGCAAACATGACAGGCTCCTGATCTACTTCTGCTTGTTTGCTGTTTTGTATGGAATGCGGCTGTGGGTGCAGGCGGGGCTGCTGCAACTTACGGTGCAGGGCTCGGCTTTCTATCCGCGGTTGCGGACCGGCGTGAACTATTTGGTGATAGTACCGGCATTCCTGTTTATGAATGCGACGGGGCTGATGACCCGGGTGGGAAGAATCGCGGGCTATACGCTCGTCGTCGTGGGTACGACGTTGAGCGTGGCGACATTTATCTTCGGACCGATTGCGTGGTTCAACACACTCAATAATGTGGCGGTGATCGCCGCGCTGCTGGTTCTGGCCGTGCAGTTTATGCGGCGAGCGGGAGCCGACCAGGATTTCATCGTGATCCGGCGGGGGATGCTGATCTTCGCAGCCGCGGCGCTGGTGGACAATCTCGTCGGATTACGTTGGCGTTCGCCACAGATTGAGCCGTACGGATTTGTGGCGCTGCTGGTGTCGCTGGGTTACGTTGCTGCCCGGCGGGCGCTACAGCGCGACCAACAGTTGGGAGAGATTCAGAAAGAGCTGGACGTGGCGAGGCGGATTCAGCTCTCGATTCTGCCGGCGGAGTTTCCATCGTCGGCGAATTTTCGCGTGGCGGCGCGGTATGTGCCCATGACTTCAGTGGCCGGCGATTTCTACGACTTCATAGTCACCGACGACAAGAGCGCGAGCCTCTTGATTGCAGACGTCTCGGGGCATGGAGTGCCTGCGGCACTGATCGCTTCGATGGTGAAGCTGGCGGCAACCGCACAGAGAGAAAAGGCGGCGGATCCGTCGGGTGTGTTGTCGGGGATGAATGCAGCTTTATTCGGCAATACGCAGAATCAATTTGTGACGGCGGCCTATGTGCACCTTGATTCGGAATCGCGGGAGTTTCGGTACTCGGCAGCGGGGCATCCGCCGATGTTGCTGCTGCGCGACGGTAAAGTGAGGGAAGTGGTGGAGAACGGGCTGATGCTGGCGGCGTTTGACTTCGCGACATATTCGACGGTGGTTCACGAGCTAGAGTCGGGCGACCGGTTGCTGCTTTATACCGACGGCATTGTGGAAGCGGCGAGCGCTTCGGGAGAATTTTTCGGGCAAGAGGCGCTGGGATCGCTGTTGCGCGACACCGCGGGAGTAGCGCCGACCGACGCGGCCGACCGGATTATTGCGGCTGTTCAGAAGTGGGCGGCGTCGCAGGATGATGACCTGACGGTGCTGGTCTGCGATTACGTGGGCGCGGGAGCATAGCGCGAGCAGCGTGGGGTTGTGGACATATTTGCCGGGAGCGCGCATGAATGTCGGATCACGACACAAGTTGAGCCCCGCGTGCAAAAAGCCAACTTCTGCGAAAATTGTGAAGGCACTAAACCGGTCGGCAATCTTCCTTCGCCGTGCAATTATTCAGGCCGTGGATGCAATCGCTGCCGGTAAATCCATTATTGAAGCTGTGTCAGGGCAGGCAGCGTAACGGGGGTCGCCCACAGTACTAAGGAGGCGTTTATGGCCTCGCGGGCCATCCTGCCGAATGGGGTTGCTACCGCTGAGGGCGAAGAGACGGCGCAAGCTTGTGCGATGGCTGATTTCGTCAACTATTCCAGCTTTGCCGACTGTTTAGGATTGCGAAGGGGTGGCCTTTGCGCGCGGTCTCTGTCGGGTGGCCCACCGGGT
This sequence comes from uncultured Acidobacteriaceae bacterium, assembly GCA_963786095.1. GTDB lineage: Bacteria > Acidobacteriota > Terriglobia > Terriglobales > Acidobacteriaceae > Sulfotelmatobacter. The sequence continues at coordinate 38,035 of CAWAXV010000026.1, forward strand.
CGTGCAGGCGCGTCTGGAGCTCTTCTTCCGGGGCCAGTTATATCCGCGATCTCCGGATGGGCGATAGTGCCGCTCTCATCATGAAGAACAATATTGAGCAATGAACTGTGAACGCGTAAGTTTTGGTGGTCGTGCTTGATAAAGCCGAGCTTCCGGAATCGGTTCATGAAGAAGCAGACGCGCGAACGTGTGGTTCCCACCATTTCCGCTAAGGTTTCTTGACTGAGTCTGGGAATGGATATTTCGGATATTCCCTGCGTTCCGAAGTGTCCCATCAACAGGAGAACGCGTGCTAGCCGCTTTTCGCTGGAATTGAATAACTGGTCGACTAAATCATCCTGATACCGGATGTTCCGCTTCAACAGGTACTTCATGAACAGCGCCGACAGCTTCGGTTGCAAAGTCATTTCACGCAGGAGGGCGGTTTTGTCGACATTCAGAAGAATGCAATCTGTCAGTGCCAGTGCGGAGGACATGCGTAGAAGCTGACCGGCGAGGCCGCCTTCTCCGAAGAAATCGCCTACACCCAAGATCCCAAGAACCGCTTCTCTACCGTCATCCGACACAACGCTCAGACGTATCTTGCCGGTTTGGATGAAAAACAGTCCATCTATGTCGTCGCCTTGAGCGAAGATTGTTTCTTTCTTCCGGAAAGAAACCATTCGACGCCCCTTGCCAATACTGGACAGAAACGTCATCGGATTGAAAGCCGGTGTTTTCTTCTGAATTTTGACGATCTTCGCCACAGGGCCCGCCAATCAGGCGAGACAGTTCGCCAGTTGTAGTATGGAGGACGCTGCCAACTTCGAATGGTCAATACTGCTCACCGCGAGCGAGAGGGTTTTAAGACTTTCGGGTGTTGAATGCTCTGGATGAGGAAGCAGAAAGGAAGCGACCGACTCCGTGCCACCTTCGTTCGCTTCACAAGCCGCCAATAAAGACAGCAGCATGGCTGAGGCGCATAGCTGACTGTTGAGAAATCGCGTCGGGCGAATGCGTCCCGATCTCCAACGCGATCCGGCTGCGCGGCATGGCACGAAAGACTTCCTGCAACGTTTTCGCATTCGTACGGACTCGCTGCTCCAGTTGTATCTGGCCAGCTTCATCCAGCACGCGGTACCAACTGTTGCGATCTCCCAGGTCCAATCCGATGGTCAGTTTCTGCTGCGAAAAATTCTTGCTCTGTTTTACCGCCACGGTGCGTTGTCGGTCTCCTTTTTATCTGTGCCTTGAGCACGTCGATAACTTGGGAGCGTACACCGCATCCCGTCTGGAGACCGGCCTTCTCATCCCATCTGGTTACAAGTATCAATCCACCAGCGTCGAACAAACGGAGGAAGCGAAACCAGTCAATCTCGGACCGCAAATCGCGCGAAGGCGCACGGCGTCACGTCGCCATGGAGGGATTTTGTGTAGCTCGCGTCGCCGGCTCGGGCAGTTGCTGTCCGCAATACGCGCAATTCGCCCAAGTCGGCTCAACGGGCTTATCACATTTGGGGCACGTTGGCTGCAGCAAAGTGCCGCAGCGCGGACAGAATGGGAATTTTGCCTTTTCGACATGCCCGCAGCCGGGGCACGGCTTCGGCAGAGGGTCGCGGAGAATGAAGTACAAGATCATCCCGATCGCATAAGGAGTCAAGATCGAAAGCAGCGTCCACAGTACGTATCGCATCTGCCGCCGCTTCGCATCGCCATAGATGTATCCGATCAGCGCAACCCACGCTACTTGGAACAGGAAAGTTCCGTAAATGAGCAGCGCTTGTCCCCAGCGTGGCCATTTGCCTACTTCCGGATCCGTTGGTGCGACAAAGAAGAATACCGGCACCGTGACGCACAAATAGGCGAACCATGCAACGATCCACGCTGCCCCTGGAATCACGCGCAATTCCTTCGTGAAGCGGCTCATGCAAGCCTCCTTTCGCCGCGCTGCCGGATTGCCAGCATCACTGCGGCCACTCCTCCCGCGAGCCACCCTAGTGCGGTGAACGCGGCAAAACTGATCCACGTATGGCTGAACTGCGGCCCGAGCAAGCTCCCGAAACGTCCGCTCACAAAATGGAAAGCCGGCCAACTCGCAATCGTCAGCAGCCACGCAAACGACAGAACAAAAATCATCACGCGACGGTTCCAATCGTGCTCGGCCTGCTCGGTGAGCTTCGCCTCCGCACGCGCCAGCGTGGCCTGCACCAGCCACGAAGAAGGCTGCGGCGTCGGCAATCGGCGGAGTTCGTTCGCAATCGGCCGCCAAGCCCCCAATTCGTTCGAGCAGGCGATGCAAGACCGCACATGCTCCGCAACCTGCTTTTCTTCCGCGCTCGTCAGCGCGTGGGCTGCGGCCAGCGCCAGCAGTTCTCGAATCTTGTCGTGCTCTCTCATTGCCATGTGCCTCCGGGATACCGCGCTTCGAGCGCGTAACGCAACCGTTCCAGCGAACGCCGCAGCCGCGACTTCACCGTTGATACCGGAACCGCTGTAACCTGCGCGATTTCCTCAATCTTCATCTCGTCCTCAAACCGCAGTGTAAGGACTTCGCGATACGTCATCGGCAGCGCCGCCATCGCTTCGCTGATCTCCGTTCGGCGCTCGGCCGCGAGAGCGTGATCGAACGGCGTGGGGTCTTTACTTGAAATCCGGTCCGCCGCGGCTTCGCTATGCCAGCTGTTGGCGAGTGGCTCGTCGAGGCTCTGCGGACGAATCCGGCGCAAATGATCGATCGCCAGGTTGCGCGCCAGCGTGAACAGCCAGGCGTCGAAATTGCGGCTTGCATCAAAGGAACGAATCTTTTCGACCACTCTCAACCATGTTTGTTGGAACAGGTCTTCCGCCTCGGCGGGCTGCCGCACGATGCGCAGCAGGTACCGATATAGGCGATTCTGGTACCGGGTAATCAGTTCCGGGAGAGCGTTCAGGTCGCCTCGGCGAAGCCGGACCACATCCGCATCCACGGCCACAAGCCCCTCCAGCGATAGTGCGGTCGCCCCCACCATACTCGTAATACGGATAAGTGCCCAAAAAAGACGCAAGAGATGCAGTTGCTAGATTGGTGTTGCCAGGTATGAGAACAGTCTACTGAAGGATATGGGAAGACAACGATGATCAGCGAAACGTCAAAATTAACTTATCGTCCCGCCCAAACGCGAACGAAAAGCGCCCATATTTGTGCAATCGCCTTACAACAATTGGTTGGCTGAACCTCGCATGAGTTTATCTCAATCACAGAAATTTTCGGAGACTCCCTCGTACCTTGCATCCTTTTGATGTTCTCGCCCGTATTCCCAAAGTGCTCATTGACCCTTGGCCGCCCTCGCCTCCGATTCTCAATGAGTTCTATGGCCTCTACTACGCTCAATGACCAGGCGGTCAAACGTGTATTGCCTGATTTCAGCCGTTGCGGACATCCTCCAATCGGCTCACCCCAATAGAATCAAGCACTTCTTCGGGTAACCAATCCGGGTAAACAATAGGTCAGTGTCCTAATTTGACAGCACACCACCGGACGAGAGTGCGTTGCGGCGGCTATTTCGCGGGTCTAGACTGCTAGTCAATGGGCCTTCACTCCTCACACTCTCATCCCAAATCGCATCATGCAGCCGCGGTGGCCGCGGCAGGTACCGTCCGTAATCAGCGCCGGAGCAAGCGGATGGGCCTCAACGTCTCGGTCGGATTGTCCGGAGAAGATCGCCTGAAGTGTTCATTTACCATGCCCGCCCGCGCCACCAATCTCAACAAGCACGGAGCGGCTGTGCAGTTGACCCGTGACCTTGAGGTTGGCTCCGTCGTGCGGCTGCGAAACAAGAACAGTAGCGAGGTTTCTGCGCGGATCGTCGCTCTACTGAGAGCGTCCCAGGGAGTTTCCACCTACGCCATCGAGTTCGTCGAGCAAGACGGCGGCGCAACAAATTTCTGGGGCATTTCTTTCCCGTCGAACGCCTAGCTGCCCGCGATAAATCTCTCGATTACGCTCAAAATGCCCCTAGCCGTGAGGCTGGCGCAAGCTGTCTAAAAGCGAGTGGCACAAAAATGGCACACCCGCGCCACGAGGGCGGGTGTATGTGCGTTATTTGTGGCAGCCGGACCTGTAAGCCGAATTCGCCGGACTGCATTGCAAACAGACAACTTATTTGAAATCAGTCGCGGTGAACTGTCAATGATGTCAACTTTGGCAGTGTTGGCAGGTTTTGCGTCACACCGGCGTCACAATGGGCGGTCCGAGACGATTGTTTGCTGGTAGTCGCGATCAGCCTACTTACAAGTTAGCCTTGGCAAGTCGACGGCAAGAAGTCATAGCCATTTCTACGGATCGACTCTGCACTCGGCGAGGTTACTGTTCTGCCTGCTCGTGCGGGCTTCAACCGCGGGCGCACACAGCGTCCGGCGATTTCCTTTGACTCCTTCATTCGGCCGCCATAGCGAAGACTGTGGCTTGGTGTATAAGGGCCGTTGTGGGTTGTCGTTCGCCACCCTGGCCCAGGTTTACCATGGTCTCCGGAGCCCTGTTATGCAGCGTCCAGAATTCACGTCGCAGCGCGAAATCATCGATGCCCTCGAAGACGAGCTCAGAGTAAGCGGCGGGCCGCTAAAGTTCACTGTTTCCGAGGTGAAACCGGATGGCGCAGCGCTTTTTAAGATATTCATCAATTCGGCAGATTCTTCTCACGGACTGGACGAGAGCCTTGAGGGCGCCGCGGCGGCGTGGCCGGGGCCGCCCGAAGGAACAGCTGACGTCCTCTCCGTCTCCGCCGAACACGACCAAATCAACATCCGGTATCTCAGTGGCCCACCACCCCGTAAAGGCAGCCAGATCGTCCTTCACACCCCGCGATATTTGGAGGCTCTGAGGGACATTTGGAAATCACCGCTCTTTGCCGAGGCAAGTCTTGGTTGGCTTGAAAAAGTCACCGCTCTGAATTACTCCCCACTCCCCGATGTGCGTTCGGTACCAGGCTTCCCCGAATTGAGGGATAGGCAAAGACAGGCATTTGGGCTGCTGGATCGAGAGTTCGGGTTCCTTTGGGGACCGCCGGGCACCGGGAAGACCTATACGGTGGGAGCGATATTGGCCTCGTACCTGCATCAAAGGCCGCAAGCGAGAATCTTACTGCTTTCGACGACGAACTGGGCGGTCGACATTGCATTGCTGTCGGTCGACCGCCGTCTGGAAGAACTCGAGCGGACCGATCCCGCGGCTCACGGATTGCGCCAGCGGTGCAAACGAATCGGAACCCATTTCATCGCCGGCAACTACAAAGGCCGCGAACACTTATTACCAGTTGTTGATAGCGATCTTGTTCGACGGATTGCTCAGCTCGAAACGCAGATGCCGGACCGAAGCAATGCGGCAGCATATGCCACCTGGAAAGACAAGATTAGCGCTCTTCGAGCTCAGATACCGAAGCCCATCGATCAGGCGCAAGTGGCGGCGATGACCACGACCGGAGCATCTTTTTCGTACAGTGCTCTGCGGGCTCGTCAACCATTCGACCTCATCTTGTTCGACGAGTCCAGCCAAGTCAGCCTGCCCCATGCGTTGGCGTTGGCGCCGCTTGGCCAGCGAGTCCTCTTCGCCGGCGACCACAAGCAGCTTGCACCGATCGTGCGGTCAGCGCGTCCCGATGCAACGAAGTGGCTTAGCGTATCA
>CAWAXV010000027.1:0-63016 GCA_963786095.1 uncultured Acidobacteriaceae bacterium
ATTTCCGTGACGGGATGCTCGACCTGAAGACGCGTATTCATTTCGAGAAAATAAAAATTGCGCTTCGCGTCGACGAGGAATTCGAGCGTGCCTGCATTCGCATAGCCGCCTGCGCGCGCGAGCTTCACCGCCGCCTCGCCCATCGCGCGGCGAAGATCGGGCGTCATAATCGGCGAAGGCGCTTCTTCGATCACTTTCTGATAGCGACGCTGCACCGAACATTCACGCTCGCCCAAATAAATCATGTGGCCGTGATGATCGCCCAGGATTTGAATTTCGATGTGCCGCGGATGCACAAGGAATTTCTCGAGGTACATGCGGCCGTCGCCGAAAGCGTTGGTCGCTTCCGACGAAGCATCCCGCCACGCGGCGGCAAGCTCGCTTTCGCGTTCGACCAAACGCATGCCCTTCCCGCCACCTCCGGCGACGGCTTTGAGCACGACAGGAAATCCGATTTGTCGCGCCATTTCCGTTGCGTCGCTGATTTGCTCGATGGGATCGAGCGTGCCGGGAACCGTGGGGACATTTGCATCGCGAGCGAGTTGCCGCGCCGCCGTTTTTGAGCCCAACCGTTCCATCGCTTCGGGCGACGGTCCGATAAAAGTGATTCCCGCCGAAGCGCAGGCACGCGCGAGATTCGGATTCTCCGCAAGGAATCCGTAGCCGGGATGCAAAGCGTCGCACCCGGAAGCGCGCGCCACGGCGAGAATTTTGTCGATGACGAGATAGCTTTCGCGCGAAGGCGCGGGACCGATAGGATAGGCTTCATCGGCCATACGCACGTGGAGCGACGCGCGATCCGCCTCGCTGAAGACAACCACGGCGGGAATATTCATTTCGCGGCACGCGCGCAGAATGCGCACCGCGATTTCCCCACGATTCGCGATCAGAATCTTCTTGAACATTTGAATATTGCAAAAACGCCGCGAAGAATTCTAGCACGGCGCTGCGTTCCTGATTTGATTCACCTAACGATGACAATCAAATGTTTTTCGCTCAACGGCTACAGGGGGATGTTGCCGTGTTTTTTGTCGGGATTGGTGTCGCGCTTGTTTTCGAGGGAGCGGAGAGCGGTGATGAGTTTCGCGCGCGTTTCGGCGGGCGTGATGATGGCGTCGATGTAGCCGCGCTCGGCGGCGACGTAGGGATTGGCGAAGCGCTCGCGAAATTCCGCGATTTTTTCCTGACGCAAATTCTCACGCTCGGATTCGGGTGCGCGCTCAATTTCGCGCTTGTAGACGATATTCACGGCGCCTTCGGGACCCATCACGGCAATTTCCGCGGTGGGCCACGCAAAATTGATGTCGGTGCGAATGTGCTTCGACGACATGACGCAATATGCGCCGCCGTAAGCCTTGCGCGTGATGACGGTGATTTTTGGCACGGTCGCTTCGGCATACGCAAAAAGCAATTTTGCGCCGTGCTTGATGATGCCGCCGAATTCCTGCTGCGTGCCGGGCAAAAAACCGGGAACATCCTCGAAGGTAATCAGCGGAATATTAAATGCGTCGCAGAAACGGACGAAGCGCGCGCCTTTTACGGACGCGTTGATGTCGAGAACGCCAGCGAGGAACGCCGGCTGATTCGCGACAATGCCCACGGGACGGCCATCGAGACGCGCGAAACCCACGACGAGATTCTTGGCGTAGTGTTCGTGGACTTCGAAGAAATATCTGTCGTCGACGATGGAATGAATGACGTCTTTCATGTCGTAGGGGACCATCGGATCTTCGGGGATGACGGAATTGAGCGAGGCGTCGGCGCGGTCGACGGGATCGTCTGTCTTGCGGCGCGGCGGGTCGTCAAGATTATTGGACGGCAGGAAACTGATGAGTTCGCGAATCATGGCGAGGCATTCTTTGTCGTCACGCGCGATGAAATGAGCGACGCCGCTTTTGGCGTTGTGCGTCATGGCGCCACCGAGTTCGTGCTTGGTGACTTCTTCGTGCGTGACGGTCTTGATCACGTCAGGACCGGTGACGAACATGTAGGAGGTTTTCTCGGTCATGAAAATAAAATCGGTGATGGCCGGAGAATAGACGGCTCCGCCGGCGCACGGGCCCATGACGGCGCTGATTTGAGGGACGACGCCGCTGGCGAGCGTGTTGAGCAGAAAAATATCGGCGTAACCGGCGAGAGACTTCACGCCTTCCTGAATGCGCGCGCCGCCGGAATCGTTCAAGCCAATCACGGGCGCGCCCGTGCTCATCGCGAGCTTCATGACTTTGGTGATTTTCTCTGCATTCGATTCGGAAAGCGAGCCGCCGAAGACGGTGAAGTCCTGTGCGAAAACGTAAACCAGACGGCCGTCGATGCGTCCAAAGCCGCAAACGAAGCCGTCGCCGGAAGGGCGCTGCTCGGTCATGCCGAAATCGGTGCAATGGTGCTTGACGAATTCGTCGAGCTCCTCGAAGGTGTTTTCGTCGAGGAGCAATTCGATGCGCTCGCGCGCGCTGAGCTTTCCTTCTTTGTGCTGGCGCTCGCGGCGTTCGGCGCCGCCGCCTGCTTCGGCTTCGGCGCGTCGATGCGCGAGTTCGTCGAGCGGATTGGTGGAATGTTTTTTAGGAGCCATGACCGGAGGGCTAGCGTGCCACAGAGGGACGAAGGCGGCAAGCGTGCGCCAGGAAATATTTGCGAGGCTGGGAAAACGCACGGTTGCGAGAAGACGGTTCGGTAGTGACTTAGATTGATGTCCTCGGCCGGTTTTCGATTAATCAACTTATCGGAACTTGGCCGGAGGGCGGAACATAACTAATCCGATTTATCGGGCGTTGCGCGGCGTCTGATTCTGACTTCCTCGATCACAAGAATGACGTCGCAAACAGTTACCTGTAAGACCGAAGCAAGGGCGAAACCGAACACCGTCGGATCGAAATTGGTTAGGTCGGAAATGAGTCCGAGAACGCCGTAGGGAGGCACCCAAGCGCTCAGCAAAAGCGCGCCAGCCAACATAAGGCCCCTTCCGAGACTTCGGAAGCGCGGCTGCAAGATCGCACCTACAACCATGACGCTGGGGAAGACCGAAAACATAGCACCAAATGCCAGTGCGCCCACCAGCGCCGCGAAACACCCCGTCACAATGGCTAGCAATCGCGTTTGTATAGAAACGACTGGGGACACCCGAGGTTCAGACGCCTTGCTCCCCACCGCGCTCTCCTGTCAAGCTATTAGCCAAGTTCTCGAATTTTTGTCTTTGGTTCGCACATCGTGCGTTGCGCCACCGCTAGGGACAACAAGGTTATCACGCAACGGGAGGCCCACGAACTGCCCCTCCCCGTAAACGCGGTAACTGGAAACTAAGTCACTAGTGTGCCGTCTCTAAAGTCTCTTTATAATTCTTGACCTTTCGCAGAATCGATCGTGCGGTAGCAGTCCAAACGAAAGGTTTCGGATTTCTGTTGTGATCGCGGATATAGGCCTCGATGGCCCGGGTGAGTTCCTGGATGCTGCGAAAGGTGCCACGGCGAATCCGCTTCGCAGTAATTTCTGCAAACCAACGTTCAATCTGATTCAACCAGGATGATCCGGTGGGAGTGAAGTGAATGTGATAGCGGGGATGGGCAGCAAACCATTTTTTCACCTCGGGGTGCTTGTGTGTTCCGTAATTGTCCAGGATGATGTGCACATCCTGCTCTGGATCTGTCAGGGATGCATCTAATCGCTCGAGAAAAGTGCGGAACTCTTGGTGACGGTGTCTGGGTTGGCAGTGTCCGATCACAGTTCCCTCTAAGACGTTCAGGGCCGCAAACAGAGTGGTCGTTCCATGGCGTTCGTAATCATGGGTCTGTCGCTCGGGCAGTCCCGGGCGTAACGGCAGAATGGGTTGGGTGCGATCCAGAGCCTGGATCTGGCTCTTTTCGTCGAGGCTGAATACTACAGCTCGATCCGGAGGATTCAGATATAAGCCGACGATGTCGCGGACCTTGCGCACAAATTCAGGATCGGTGCTGAACTTAAAGTGTTCGACGCGGTGCGGCTGCAGGTGATACGCCTTCCAGATGCGCTGGATGGTGGCGGAGCTCACTCCCTGGGAGCGGGCCATGCTGCGCACGCTCCAGTGGGTTGCATGGCGGGGCTTGGTGTCTCGCGTGGCCTCAACAATCGCGGTTTCCTTTTCTGGAGTGAGAGAGCGGGGACGTCCCGAGCGATGCTTGTCCTCGAGGATGGCGAGCAATCCTTGTTGTTGAAAGCGACGGCGCCAGAGCAGTACGGTGGGCAAGCTAGTGGAAAGTTGTCGCGCCAACTGGTTATTGGCAATTCCCTGGGCCGCGCCCAACACCACACGGCAACGGAGCACGATGGCTTGCGGGGTGCTGGGATGGTTAGTGATTTTCATCAGTTCCTGGTGTTGCGATGGACTCAGTCGGAGTGCAGGAGCAGGGGGTAGCGGCATGATGCCGTCAGTATGCCGCAACTCTGTCTATTAGTAAAGACATTTATGATACATAACACTAGAGACGGTTCGAGGGGATGGCCGCGACAGAGGGAATGGGATACTATAGAAAAAGAATTTCGAAAGCGAGCGGTAGAGACTTTTTTCAGCGGCCTGTCCGATTAACGCGGATCTCCTCACACAAACATGAAAGAGTCCACACAGAGAGTCTTGCTGCTCGAAAACGTTCATCCGGGCGCGGCGGCGAAATTCCGCGAAGCCGGCTACGCGGTCGCAGAGTTCGCCCAGGGTGTCGAAGAAGAGGACGTCCTATCCAGCAAGCTGGCGGGAATTTCGGTCGTTGGCATTCGCTCGAAGACCAAGGTGACTGCGCGTGTTATTGCGCGCGCCAGCCGGTTGGACGCGATTGGAGCCTTCTGCATCGGCACGGATCAAATCGACCTGGACGCATGCACGAACAAAGGAATCGCCGTTTTCAACGCGCCGTACAGCAGCACGCGCAGCGTGGTGGAACTTATCCTGGGCGAAATCATTTTGCTGACGCGCGGCGTATTCGGGAAAAGCCAAAAACTTCATCGCGGCGAGTGGGACAAGTCGGCGGCGGGAAGCAACGAGATTCGCGGCAAGAAGCTGGGCATCGTGGGCTACGGGAAAATCGGCTCGCAACTTTCCGTGCTGGCCGAAACACTGGGCATGGAAGTTTATTTTCATGACGTCGAGGAAAAACTGATTTTAGGGAACGCGAAAAAGGCCGCGTCGCTCGAGCAACTATTCAAAACCGTCGACATCATTACGCTGCACGTGGACGGGCGCTCGGAAAACCGCAATTTAATCGGCAAAAAAGAAATCGCGCAGATGAAGCGCGGAGCGATTTTCCTGAATGCCAGCCGCGGATTCGTGGTGGACGATCAGGCGCTGGCAGAAGCATTGAAAACGGGGAAAGTACGCGCCGCGGCGATTGACGTGTTTCCACGTGAGCCACGCGGCAACGCCGAGCCGTTCGCTTCGCCGCTGCAGGGCATGGAGCAAGTGATTCTGACGCCGCACGTGGCGGGCAGCACGGAAGAAGCGCAAAAAGACATCGGCGCTTTCGTCTCCGAGCGAATCATCGAATATTTTCAAACGGGCAGCACCATGTACAGCGTGAATTTCCCCAACGTGCAGTTGCCGAAAATCACGAATGCGCACCGGTTGATTCACATCCACGAAAACATTCCCGGGATGCTGGCGCAGATCAACAAAGTGTTCGCGCGGCATAAGGCGAATATTTTGGGGCAATATTTGAAAACTTCGCAGGCGATCGGATACGCGATCACGGACATCAGCACGGCGTACAATCCGAAAATCAGGGAAGACCTGAAAGCAATTCCGCACACGATCAAGTTCCGCGTTCTTTACTGAAAATAGGGAATTGTTCCCGGCTGGCGCTTGGAGTGGACGCTAGAGCAGGGGCTCGACATTGGCAAGAAGCAAGCAGTTCAATACGCCATCCCGCTCCGGCAGAAAACGCGAATATCCGATGCCTCCCGACTCTTCTCCGCCGATCAGGATGTCGCTCTCCATCATCAGATCGGCAATATATTTAAATCCGATGGATGTCTCGTGCAGTTTGCGCCCATATTTGGCGGAGATTCGATCGAGCATGCGCGTGGTGTTGAACGCGCGGACCACGTCTCCAGGCCACTTCTTGCGCTCCAGCAGCCAATGAAGCAACACGCAGAAAATTTTGTGGGAATCGACGAAACTGCCATCTTCGGCGACGGCGCCGATACGGTCAGCGTCACCGTCGGTCGCAAGGCCAGCATCGCATTTCTCGCGAATCACTGTTTCCTGCAGCATCGCGGTGTGCGGCGGAATGGGCTCGGGATTGATTCCGGGAAACAACGGATTCAGATCCTGGCGAATCGCGATGTGCTGCACTCCACGCTCACCAAAGATTCCCGCCAGAACACCGCGCCCAGAGCCGTACATGGCATCCACTGCGAACTTGAATTTCGTTTTCGCGATCAGATCCATGTCCGCGAAGCGGCAGACTGCGGCGATGTAATCTTTCTTGAGATCGACTTCCTCGACTGCCGCTTTGTTGCCTTTTGGCGCAGTACCCGAGGCGAGTTCCTCTTCGATCTTCTTCATGATCGCGGGCGTAGCCGAGCCACCAAACTTGCCCTTGAACTTCACTCCGTTCCAATTCCAAGGATTGTGGCTGGAGGTGACCATTACTCCTCCCGCCGCCCCCTGCTGTTTGACCGCGTATGAAACCGCGGGTGTCGGAGTGAAGTCATTGGCCAGCCTCACGGGAATGCCGGCGACGGCAATAACTTCCGCAACGACCTGGGCTGCACGGCCTGAAGCGAAACGTGTGTCGTATCCAATAACGACGCCACGCTGCGCATCTTCGTGCTTCAACACGTAGGAGGCGATTGCTCCGGCCACACGCCGGACGTTTTCAAAGGTGAAGTCATCGGCGATAATTCCGCGCCAGCCGTCGGTTCCGAATTTAATCTCTTGCGTCATGGTCTTCCGGTTTCGATCTTGGAACTAAGTCAACTTGTGCATCTTCTTCTCGTCGAGATACTTCACGATCTTGCCCACATCCTGCGCTTGCTGCCGCGTCGTGATCAGCAAGGCATCCGACGTCTCGACTACTACCAAATCGCTTACACCTACGGCCGCAACGAACTTTCCCGGAGCATGGACGTAATTGCCACGCGCGTTTAGAAGAAATACGCCGGAACTCGCTACCAGATTGCCTTCCGGGGGACTGCTCTTGGCGGTGTGGTGTTCGTGCAACGCCGTCCATGAACCCAGATCATTCCAGCCAAAATCGGCAGGTAGGCAAAAGATGTTTCCCGCCTGCTCGCCCTTCGCTGACCGCGGCTCAAGAACCGCATAGTCCACGCTGATGTTTTCGCACTTCGGATATAGCTTGCGAAAAGTCGCCGCAAACTTGCGTGTGCCGAAGGCTGCGGCGATTTCCTCGAGCAACGGAGCGGTCTTTGGGAGGTGCTCCCTTAACGCATCGGCGAGCGTGCGCGCACTCCACAAGAACATCCCGCTGTTCCAGTAATAATTTCCGGCTGCGACGAATTCCGCCGCCTTCTTAGCGTCGGGTTTCTCGGTGAAACGTCTGACGCGCAGCGCGTCTCCGTCAAACGAGGCTCCAGCTTCAATGTATCCGTAGCCTGTTTCCGGTCGATTCGGCTTGATGCCCAGCACAACAATATTCGCACCGGCTGCGGCAATCTCTATTCCGCGCTGGAGCGTGTCGCGATAGCGTGTTTCGCTGGCGATCACGTGATCAGACGGGAACATGCCGATCACGGCTTCGGGATCCTCGCGCTGCAGCAAAAACGCTGCGAGACCAATGGCAGGTGCAGTGTTCCGTCCGACGGGCTCGGCCAACACCTGCGCTTTGGGAACCTTCGGAAGCTGCTTCGTAATGGCAGGACGCAAATCTTCGTTGGTGATGATCCAGAATCGTTTTGGCCCCGCCAGTGACAACAATCGCGCCATGGTTTGCTGGATCATGGTCTGCTTGCCGTCGAGCGCGAGCAGCTGTTTCGCGCGCTTCTTCCGGCTCAACGGCCAAAAGCGCGTGCCGCGCCCTCCAGCCAGGATTACGGGATAGAAATCTGAGCTCTTAGACATGGATTCTCACGGATTTCACGGATAAAAAACCGGCACTACATCCTCGTTTCCGGCTCAGGTAACGCCTTGCCGGGTACGTACGCCCTTAAAAACTCCAGCGCCCACTGCGGACGAACGCGGTAGTTGCCGGTACACGCTGGAACAACAACCGCATCGCCCTTCGCCAGCGTGACAGGGTCCATATCGCTCGACTCGATCACCCCGCAGCCTTCGACGGCCACCAGAATCTGGACCGACGTTTTCCCAGACTCATCTTTCGTCTCAAGGTTGAGAGGGTCTTTCGCTTCGAACATATCGACTACGAAATATGGAGCTGCTACCAGGGCTGCGTGTCGATTCTTGCTGCCAGGCGCCTGTTCAGGCGCTGGACGTATGACCTTTCCCGAGCATACTTCTTCCTTCACTGCCGCCATGCCGTCTTTCAAATGTAATTCGCGCGGGCGTCCGTAATCATAGAGGCGGTAGGTCGTATCGGACTGCTGCTGCGTCTCGACGATCACCGATCCCGGCCCGAGAGTGTGCACCGTGCCGCCGGCAACATAGATCATGTCCCCCGCATAAACGTTGATCCAGTTGAGAACCTCTTCGGCCCTCTTCTGGTGGATTGCCTCTTCCAGTTGAGCGACAGTGACACCGTGCTTCAGGCCCAGCGCGATTTGTGACCCCGGTTTGGCGTGCGCCACGTACCAGCATTCGGTTTTGCCCCAGGGTTGGCCCACGCGCAAAGCTTGCTTGTCGTCAGGATGCACCTGCACCGAAAGCTTCTCGTGGGGAAAAAGAAACTTGAGCAATAACGGGAAGCGCTTCGGGGCGCGAGCCGCATCGCCCACAAGTTCGCGAGTGTATTGCTCACTCAAGTGCGCGAGGGTTTTGCCGGTGAGAGGTCCATTGGAGACCTTGCAGTCGTCACCGCTGAGCCACGCCTCGCCGATCTTCTCCGCGAACTTGTGATTGGGATAAATCGGCGACAGGTCGTTCGTGCCCCACGGACGCGGGTCGAACCCCGGAACCATCAACAATGGATAAAGGTTTCCCATACAAAACTTACGCCCACAAAAAAGACCGCTCGCAAACGGAACGGCCTTTGCCGAACCTGATCATCTCATCCACCGAGTGAATGCGAACTACAGTGCTCCGAAGAACTTTCGCATGCGCTCCAAGCCACGATCTAATTCGGCCTTTGAAGTGGCATATGACACACGGATATGCTCGTTCGTTCCGAAGCCTTCGCCCGGAACTGTAGCAACGTGAGCTTCGCGCAAGAGGCGTCCAGCCACGTCTGACGCAGACTTCAGCCCGCCGCGGCCAAGGAACGATGAAATATTCGGGTAGGCGTAAAACGCGCCTTCCGGCAGTGTGCACTTCACGCCCGGGATCGCACGCAGCCCCTGCACCACGTGATCGCGCAGCTGGATGTACTCGCGCTTCATGTGCTCGACGCAATCCTGCGGTCCCTTCAGCGCGGCTACCGCGGCCTTCTGCACGATCGAGGTCGGATTCGAAGTCGATTGGCTTTGCAATTTGGCCATAGCGCTTGTGACGGATGCAGGCGAAAGAGCGTAGCCCAGGCGCCATCCGGTCATCGCATAAGTCTTCGAGAGGGAGCCCAATACCACCATGCGTTCCTTGTAGTCGCGCAACGAGCCTACTGAGAAATTCTTGCCTGTGTAATTCAGATACACGTAGCATTCGTCGGAGAGCACCCAGATACCGCGCTGGTGGGCTAGACGCACGACCTCAGTCATGTCCTCTGGACTCATCACTGCGCCAGACGGATTTGACGGCGAATTCAGAATGATCACCTTGGTGCGCGGCGTAATGAGATTGGCGACCATCTCGGCCGTGACGCGAAAGCCCTGCGACTCGTCCGACTCCAGCAGAACGCAATCCCCGCCCGCGTAGCGGACGATGTCTTTGAACGAAACCCAGTACGGGACTGGCAGAATGACCTCATCGCCGTGGTCCACCAAGACCTGAATCGCATTGAAAAGTGCGTGCTTTCCTCCGGTCGAGGCGATCACTTCCTCGCGGCGGTAGTCCGAGTCGAAATCCACCGCATGGCGATGCACGATAGCGTCGCGAAGTTCGGCTGTCCCCGCCACAGCGGTGTACTTGGTGAAGTTGCCTTCGATCGCAGCAATCGCGGCGTCTTTGATGTGCTGCGGCGTAGCGAAGTGTGGCTCGCCCGCGCCGAAATCCACCACATCGATTCCCTGCGAGCGCAGCTTGTCGGCCTCAGCCACTACTGCCATCGTGGCGGAGGGCTCGATGCGGTTGATTCGTTCGGTCAGTTTCAACGCTTCCGTGGTTGCCGTGGTCATGCTTTCCTCTTCCTTCTTTTCGGAGCTACTAACAATTCGGGCTCCCGCAGTTTGTAGGCGGGATCGAGTTTCTCGCGGAGTTTCTGCTCCACCGCGTCAGGAACCAGATCTTTGACCGGTCCCCCGGCCTGCGCTACTTCGCGCACCAGCCGCGAACTTACATAGGAGTACTTGACGGCCGGCATCATGAACACCGTTTCGAGCGTGGGCTCAAGTTTGCGGTTCATCAGGGCCATCTGCAACTCATATTCGTAGTCGCTGATGGCGCGAATACCACGCAACACACACATAGCGTCAATCGACTTGGCGTATTCCACCATCAGGCCGTCGAACGTGTCGATGCGAACATTGCTCCAATCGGCCGTGAGGTGTCGCAGCATCTCCAGCCGCTCCGCCAGGCTGAACATCGGAGTCTTCTCCGAATTGCGCAGGATGGCAACCACCAGCTGTTCGAACATCTTGCTGCCTCGCTCAATCAGATCGAGGTGCCCATTCGTGGGCGGATCAAACGACCCGGGATAGACAGCGATGCCCTTATTCAATTGTCCTCACAGGAAGTCAATGACAAGCGGGTGTAATAGATGATTTTATGCGGGTGATGCAGAAGATGGCAATTGAAACGAGTGAATGGGGCGGAGTTCGCCCCCGACTCAAGGCGCCTTCCGTGTGGAAGGCTGCCGGGCTGGCTTTCCTGCCGGGCAAAAACAGCGGCTACGACAACATGCACCGGAATCTTTACCGCCGGGCTTCAAGGGCGCTAAAAGAGAAAGGCCATGGGATCGATCGACCCCATGGCCTTATAATTTATCGCCTTGCGGCCACAATCGGCGCCTTGGCCGTCTCGGTGCCGGTGGGCATCGTTGCTACGCGGCCACCGTTTGCCGGGGCAGTGGTCGAGGCTGGTACTGCTTGAGGCTTGTCACTCGTTAATCCCAATGCCTTGCGCACTTCGCTGTCCAACTTTGCCATCGTATCTTTATTGTCTTTCAAGAACTGGCGGGCATTCTCGCGGCCCTGGCCAATGCGCTCGCCCTTGTAGCTGAACCACGAGCCGGACTTTTCCAGAATATTGTTGTTGACCGCCAGGTCCAGCAGGTCGCCTTCGCGCGAAATCCCTTCGCCGTAGAGAATGTCGAACTCGGCCTCGCGGAACGGCGCGGCGACTTTATTCTTCACGACTTTCACTCTGGTCCGAGAACCGGTGACCACGTCGCCCTCCTTGATGGCGGCGATACGGCGAATGTCCACGCGCACCGACGAATAGAACTTTAGCGCGCGCCCGCCGGTGGTCGTTTCCGGATTTCCGAACATCACGCCAATCTTCTCGCGGATCTGGTTAATGAAAATCAGGCAAGTGCGCGACTTGGACACCGTTCCGGTCAGCTTGCGCAGCGCCTGCGACATCAGCCGCGCCTGCAGTCCCATGTGGCTGTCGCCCATTTCGCCGTCAAGTTCCGCCTTGGGCACCAGCGCGGCCACGGAATCGACGACCAGCACGTCAATGGCGTTCGAGCGCACCAGCGCTTCGGTGATCTCCAGCGCCTGCTCGCCATAATCAGGCTGCGACACCAGCAGGTTGTCCACGTCCACGCCAAGTTTCTTGGCGTAGCCAGGATCGAGCGCGTGTTCGGCGTCGACGAATGCAGCCATGCCGCCGGTTTTTTGCGCTTCGGCAATCACCTGAAGAGTGATGGTCGTTTTGCCCGAAGATTCCGGCCCGAAGACTTCAACCACGCGGCCGCGCGGGAATCCGCCAACACCCAGGGCCGCGTCGAAGGAGATCGAACCGGTCGGGATGACCGATATCGGGACGATCGCTTCCTTCGACCCCAACCGCATGATCGAGCCTTTGCCGAATTGCTTTTCAATCTGGGAGACTGCCAGCTCTATCGCCTTGCCCCGTTCATCAGCCATGAAGTGGCTCCTTAGTAAGAGTGCAGAACTAAATGAAATCTAATCTGGCCGGATTATACATACATACCGAAGCGAAGAAAAGGCGAATCAACATAATTAACCTGTGGAAGGTTCCAAAGCGGGACTTGGCGCGCTTACCTCTGCAGCAGGTCCACCGGCGCCGTCACATCGTGGACCCGGAAATACTTCGCCAGCGCCGGATACTTCCGCGCCACCGCCTCATACATCGCGTAGGCCACATTGCGATAGGAAACATGCCCCGCCGGCGTGGTGCGGAGCTCTGAAATGTAAACGGCCTCGGCAAAGTCCATCTTGAAGAGCGCCCGCTTGCGGTACGCCAGTGGAATCGCGTACTGCGAATTTTCCTCCGCCTCGGGAGTGTCCCGTCTCGCCAGACTCTCTATCGCAGTCTGCACCCGCCGCATCGCCGCGTCGAAACGTCCGCGGACGCCCGCGTCTTCCATATCGAGGAGCATTTCGTAGCCGTGCTGCGTGGTGAATCCCTGCATGACCTGAATGCAGCGGCGGTGACGGTGCATATCGCGAAAGCCGCCCGTATCCATAAGAATGTCGAAGCGAAACTGTTGGCCCGCACGGAATCCGCGGAGCATTTCGTCGTGCTTGCCCCGATGGCGCAGGCCAAGGTCGATGATCTCCCGCCGTCGCCTCTCTCCCGCCACCTGCACCGCCTGCCGAATCTGGCGGTAGGAGTGGTGGCAATGCTCGTAAAGGAGCGTGGTTGCAATCTCAACTTCCAGCGGCTCCTCGTCGAGCAAATCTACGATCGCCTTCGACGGCGCCAGCGGCTCGTCGGCCATCAACTCGCGTGCCGCCTGGCGTAATTCACGCCGCGTCGCCATCTCATATTCATTCGGATCGGCGTACTTCACCAAAGTCGGCGCCACCCGGACTTCGCGCAACAACTCTTGCTCCGCTCGCGCCCCCAACTCCGGACTGACGGCCCGAATCTTCTCGACTAGATCGCGCAACGAATCGGCGTTGACGTTATACGCCGCACCGGTTGCTGCTTTTTTCAGCGACTCGCCCAGGACTCGTACCTCTTTATGTGTATGCGACAGGAGATGCGCCACCTGCGTCTCGAGGGTGCGCGCATTGACGATCTCGCCTAGCGAAGTATTCGTTGCGAGCGGCAACAGGTAACGCGTGATGTCGAAGGCCCGCGCCTTCAGCGTGCGCTCGTATGCGTCCTGCTTCATGTCGGCAGGCTTGGGCGTGATGTTGATGAGGTGCTGCGTCATGTGCGCCGAGAGCGCCTCGTACTCGGCGAACAGGAAGTCCAGAGTCTCACGGTAAAGCTTGCGGCCTTCGTCGTCGGCTCCGAAATCGGGTGTGTAATATCCGCTCTTCTTGAAATCCTGATAGCGCGTGGAGCGCTCCTGCCCGTCCCAGCGCTGCTCGTCGGCAACTTCAATCGCCGCCAGAATCGATAGCCTCTCCACTGCCAGCGCGATGTGCGCCAGGTCTGCAATCGACCGATGTCCGTACTGAAAATAGAAAGTATTAAGAAACTTCTCCGCCTTCTGGGTGCTGATCTCGCGCAGCGACTCTTTCATCGACAGGGCCGACCGTGAATATTTCGCCATTGCGTACGCCTGGATCTCCGGTTCGACCCCGAAGACGGCAAAAACCTCGGTGGAAAGCGCGTCAGACGAGGGTTTCACCGGCAGTTCCACAGGATCGGCAGCCGAGGCGCGATGCGGGGAACGGTGCCCGGAAGCCGCGTCCGGCGATGAGTTCTTGTTGGAGAGATCAGGCATCACGATCACATCGTTGGTCACAGTCTGAGGCATGAGTGTCCGAATGGTACTCGGCGAGGTTGTGGATGCGCAATGCGTAAAAAGATAACGGCGCGGTCTTAGAGATAAACTCGTTGCGTGTACCCTCTGCTTCAGTCGGTGGCGCACCGTCCTTGGCCTCTTGCCGTCGGGCCCCTGGGTGATGAAACAAATCTGGCACGATCTGCTGTTCGCCCACTGGCCGCTTCCTCCCGCGGTAATGCGCCCTCTGATCCCTGAACAGCTTGACCCTCGACACGTTCGACGGCCACTGCTGGGTTGGCGTTGTCCCTTTTCACATGAGCGGCATTCGGAGGCGCGGGATCTCCGGCTCTACCCGGATTGTCGCGTTTCCCGGAATTGAATGTCCGAACCTATGTGACCTACGGCGGCAAGCCCGGAGTCTATTTCTTCAGCCTCGACGCGGCCAATCTCCCGGCAGTGTGGGCAGCACGCACTTTCTATCATCTGCCGTACTTCCACGCTGCCATGGACTTTGACGATCGCGATGGAAACATCCATTATTCTTCGCGCCGCGTCCACGGGTCGGCCGAGTTCCGCGGAATTTATCGCCCAACATCTGAGGTGCGACTGCGCGACAAGGAGTCGATCGAACACTGGTTGACCGAGCGCTATTGCCTCTACACCACTCATGGTGGGCACGTGTATCGCGGCGAAATTCATCATCAACCCTGGCCTCTGCGGGACGCGGAGGCACAACTCAAAGTCAATACAGTAGCCGCAGCCGCCAACATTCTCCTGCCAGAATCCACTCCGCTGCTGCACTTTGCCCGTCAACTGGAAGTGCTGATCTGGCCCTTGCGCCGCGCCGATTCGCTGCATCACCGCGTATAATTTGGCGTTCCACTGCATTCATTGATTCGCACGATCGGGAGAACTCAATGTCTCTTTCAGGACGGGTTGCGCTGGTCACCGGCGCCTCGCAAGGCATCGGACGAACCTGCGCGCTCAAACTTGCTGCCAGCGGTGCATCCGTCGCCGTGGCGGCCCGTAACCAGGAAAAGCTGAACGAACTGGTCCAGGAAATCACCGCTGCGGGCGGCAAGGCAGCCGCGTTCGCCCTCGACGTGGCCGACGAGGACCAAGTCAAGTCCACGGTGAAAGCCGGTATCGCACAGTTCGGAAAGATCGACATCCTGGTCAACAACGCCGGCATCACCCGCGACCAACTGGTCATGCGCATGAAGCGCGCCGACTGGGACGCTGTCCTCCAGACCAACCTGACTTCCGCCTATCTCTGCATCCAAGCCGGTAATTGGCTCCATGCTCAAGCAGCGCTGGGGACGCATCATCAACATCACCAGCGTCTTCGGACAGATGGGCCAGGCCGGACAGGCGAACTACGCCGCCTCCAAGGCCGGCCTCATCGGCCTGACCATGGCGATCGCCCGCGAAGTCGGCTCGCGCAACATTACTTGCAACGCCGTCGCTCCGGGATTCATCGAAACCGCCATGACCGCCGCTGCTGAGCGATGAATTCAAGCAGACCGCGGTCAAACAGATTCCGCTGGGACGCGTCGGATCGCCCGATGATGTCGCGGGCGCGGTCGCATTTCTGGCCTCGGACGAGGCGTCGTACATCACCGGCCACGTGCTGAGCGTGAACGGCGGCATGCTGATGGGATAAGACTCAACGCAGAGGTCGCAGATTAAAAGATGGGCGCAGAACACACCAATCGCTTACATTCCTCCGCATCCCCTGTGGCCTCTGCGTGGAAAGGTCTGGTCTTTTCGCAAGCCGAGTCGCCGGCCCAGATCGCCCAGGCTCGCGAATTATTCCTCGAGTACGCGCAATCCCTCGGGTTCAGCCTGTGCTTCCAGAATTTCGACAAGGAGCTCGCCGGACTTCCGGGTGACTATGCTCCACCGGAAGGCCGCCTGCTCCTCGCCAAGTGTGAAACTAACCTCGCAGGCTGCGTCGCTTTGCACAAACTCGAGCTGGGCATCTGTGAGATGAAGCGCCTCTACCTGCGCCCGCAGTTTCGCGGCAAGGGGCTGGGCCGCGTCCTGGCGGATCGCATCATCACCGAAGCGCGCCAGATCGGCTACGATCGCATCCGCCTCGACACCGTCGAACCCGTGATGCGAGATGCGGTCGTCATGTACCGCAGAATCGGCTTCCACGAGATCGAGCCTTACTGCGCAAAATCCTATTGCGGGAGCGCTGTACATGGAACTCGAGTTGTAATTGCTCTCCGCTTCGGCAACAATGTCGGCCAGCGGATTACTCCTTCCGATGAACCGACTCGCAGGTATCTTGATCTGTCTTGCACTGGCCTTGTCGCCGATTGGGCAGACAGAATCCTCTGCGAAGCTTCCTGGGGATTTTTGGCTGGCAGATGGCTATGGGTTGTTTTTCGAACTCGACGCAACAGGTTTGCGCGTTTACGAACTGACTTCTGTCAGCTGTATCTACGCACAAACCCGGCCTCCAGACCAGACCCGCTCTTCGAACTCGAGTCTTGCTTTCTCTTTCCGTAATTCGATCACAATCCTGAGCCGCACCGACGACCCAAACGTTCTGCGCCTGCACGCCGATTGGGCAGCGTCGGACATCCTTTTGCGTCGCAGTGACAAGTTGCCTGATGCCTGCAGGAGCAAGCCCGCGAACACCCCGCAGGAGAATTACAAAATCTTCTGGCAGACATTTGCCGAGCAATATGCCTTCTTCGCCCTTCGAAAGGTAAACTGGCAGGACGTTGATCGGCGCTTCCGGCCCCGGGTTACCAGCGCCACTACTCCCTCAGAGTTGTTCTATATCTTCCGGCAGATGATTGAGCCCCTGCAGGACACCCATACGAGTATTGAGGCAACAGACATGAAGCAGGAGTTCGAGGGTTGGAGGCAAGACTCCAGCCATCTCTCCGACGCGGACTGGACGAAGGCAGCCTCGATCATCGAAGGGAAGTACGTGCAAGGCACGCTCCGTCCCTGCTGCAAAGATCATCTCCAGTTTGGCTTGCTGCGGAATTCGATCGGGTATCTCCGGGTCACGACCTTCTATGATTACGCGGACGGAACCTACGCTGACGAGTTGCAGTGTCTGCAGCGCAGTCTCAGTGCAATCTTCGAAAGCGCAGGCAACCTCAACGGCCTTGTGGTTGACGTCCGGTTGAATCACGGCGGCGACGACCCGCTCGGAGTTGAAATCGCTTCTCGCCTGACGAGCAAGAAATACTTGGCTTATACCAAGGCCGCCCGCAACAATGTTAGCCTCGACGCGCCGCTCCATTTTACGGAGCAGCAGCCTGTATGGGTATTGCCCGCCACAGCGCCCGGCTTCAAAGGCAAGGTCGCGTTGCTCATCGGCCCGGACACGGTCAGCGCCGGCGAGACGTTTACGATGGCCCTGATGGGAAGGGAACCTCACGTGACGCGTATTGGTCTCGCCACTCAAGGCGTATTCTCCGACGTGCTTCGCCGCTCGCTTCCCAATGGTTGGTTCTTCGGGCTACCGAATGAGGTCTACTACACTGCTGACGGGTTAGCGTTTGATGCTGTTGGTGTTCCTCCGGATCTGCGTGTGCCGTTTTTCAGCCAGGAGGATCTGAAGGCGTCGCGGGACTCGGCGCTGGAAGAGGCCGTCCGTCAACTCACGAAATGAGGATACTCATGTCTAAGACTTTCGCCTTGCTATCTATCACCGTTCTCCTCGCCGCTGCCGCCTTCGCCGCCGACGCCAAGTCCGTCTCCTACAAATCCGGCGACGAAACTGTGCAGGGCGTTCTCTACACTCCGACGGGCAAAGGGTTGTTCCCGGCGATCGTGGTCGTCCACGAATGGTGGGGATTGAACGACTGGGTCAAAGAGCAGGCCTCGACGTTGTCGGACGAAGGCTACGTTACGTTGGCCGTCGATCTCTATCGCGGCAAAGTCGCCACCACGCCGGAAATGGCGCACGAGATTATGCGTGGAGTACCGGAAGACCGCGCCAAGCGCGACCTTCACGCGGCCATGGAATTCCTCAAGTCTCAGCCCAACGTGAGGAAAAACCGCATCGGTTCGATTGGCTGGTGCATGGGTGGAGGCTATGCACTCGACGTCGCGCTCCAAGAACCCGATCTCGCGGCCACTGTCATCAACTACGGCCACCTCGCCACCGACCCTGAAGCATTGAAGAAGATCCATGCCGCCATTCTTGGCTCGTTTGGCGGACAGGATCGAGGCATCACTCCCGACGATGTTCACAAGTTCGAGCAGACAATGAAGCAACTGGGCAAAAAAATTGATATCAAGATCTACTCCGACGCGGGCCATGCCTTCGAGAATCCGAACAATAAAACTGGATATCGCGCCGATGACGCAGCCGACGCGTGGAAACGCACGGTCGCTTTTTTAGCCGATACACTCAAAAAATAGTCCCATGATCCATCACCTCTAGAAACCGCGCCGGACACCGGTTTCCGCCGCGGTTATTAGTTGTACACTGTGCAAGTTTCCGTAGACCAGGCCCCGGCCGCGCGCCTGAATTCAGCCGGTTTGCCTATGGCACGAACGTCCGGCGTATGGCACAAATTTCCCACTTGCCAGAAGGTGCTGATCTGGTTACTATGACCCATCCTGAAATGCTCCCTACCATGAATATCGGCGAGACCATCCGCAACTACCGGCTCCAAAAAGGTATGTCTCAGGGCGACATCGAGAAGCGCACCGGGCTTCTCCGCTGCTACCTGTCGCGGGTCGAAAACGGCCACACCATCCCTTCGCTCGATACGCTCTCGAAGATCGCCGGAGCCATGGAACTGCCGCTGTCGCAATTTTTCTCCGAGCCCGGCCATAGCAATGGCTCCAAGGGACTGCCGCAACTCTCCGACGACGAAGTCCGCTTCCTCAGCCAGATTCGCCGCTACGCCACGAACCTGAACGACAGCGACCGCAAGCTGGTTCTCGCCATGGTTAAGAAGATGGCGTCGAATTCTGGGAAGTAAGCGCTCCCTAGTCATCGTTCACCGCTCATAGCTCAACCCCCTTACTTTCGTACCATGCCCCTCCGTGACCCACGGGTACCTCCCCGTGGGCGCTCCGCCTCACTAAACTGTGCATGGAGAAACTTGTGACCACCGATGAGGAACTGAATGTTCTCGACTCGCAACTTCGACGTCTGAAGATCGAGTACGAGATCTATTTCAGCAACCCGACCAAGAGGCCTCCCACGGACATTGAGTGGAAGGTGCTTGAGCCTGCTGCGCAAATTCTCCGACGGCGGCCGCATGAACTTCTCGCAGCGTTATCGCTATAACGAGATGGCGCAGCGCTATGCGGTGTATAGCGATCTGTGGCGGAAGAAGTCGCGCATCCGCGAAGAAGGCTATCGCCGTCCGCAGGATGCACTTCTTTCAGTGCAGGGAGTGCGCCTCGCGGAAGAGGAACAGAAGCCGCAGCACCACCCGGTCTATGGCGTGAGCCATGCAGCCGCAGCTGCCGCTGGGGCAACCGCGTCCCAACACTTCACACTGCACAGCGTCGACCAGAGCCGAGCGCGAGCAGGTCGAGCGTCTCTACAACACCCTGGTCGCAGCCAAGAAGAAAGCTGGCGAGAATGTCTCGGGCAACTTCGACTCTTTCACCAGTTTCGTGCAGAAAAAAACCGAAGAGATCCGCAAGCAGTATCACTGCCAGGATGTCGAATATTCGGTCGAACTCACGAATGGCCACGTCAAGCTAAAGGCCAAGGCCAAAACCTAACCGCTCGCGTCGGAAAGAGCCATGAGGATTGCCCGACGAATTCTGACTACCGTCGCTGTTACTCTTGCAGTTATCTTCGTCGGAATCTACTGGATTGCACCCGTCGCCCTTTCTTTGTATTCCGCCCGGAAAGCTCTCCCCATCACCAGGGTTGTGCCCACCGACTTGAGGGACAGATCGGTCTCACAGGCTGCGGGAGCAAAACTGTCGTATCTGGGTTATGAATTCGAGGGTCCCTGGAGCGATCTGGACGAATCGAAAACTGAGCTTTACCCCAAAGACAAACCCGATAAGAACATGGCTCGACTCCATTTTCGTTCGGGACTGCAATTAGTCGTCATCACCGGCCAGCCTCATTCCATGGCGGACCAAATGACGAAGACAGACTTTAAGATGTCTCCGCAAGCCTTCGCAGCCGTTTTCGGGCAGCAGGCAGCAGATTCCGACTATGCATTCATGAAGCGCGTCCTGGAGTTCTCGCCCGACAAAATGCACCCCTGGGCATTCTCAACTACAGTCGAGTCTCGCGAGCAGTATCTCCTTCTCATCAAGTCCATCGTCCCCTCCAAGCCGGCAGAAACGGGCATTTTCAACCTGCACACTGCCAACTACCAGGGCTTTCAGCAGGGCAACCCCGAAATTCGACAGGACACTCTTCTGCTGGATCTATATTCCGCTGACGGCAGCTTCGAGATCTTTTTCGTGCAAAAAAATTACACGAGTCCTGCTGGAGTTACTCAGCCTGAGATCAATCGGATCGTTCAAACCCTCCACAAAGCCTCCACCCAACTCGCAACCACTGAAAAATAAGCCAATCCTCAGCAGAAATCTGGGGCTGCACAGCCTCGAAAATGCCTCTTTCCTTGATTGATTCCCTTCGTGTGCCCTCGTGCCTTAGTGGTTATGGGACAGAGCCCATCTGCCTTCAGAGTACATTCGGGCAAGCGGCGGCCGATGCTGATAGAATTTTCGTTCACCGAATCGGCATTCATATCCCGTTTAGAGGCCCCGCATGTCTTCTCCCCGCATCCAGCGCGCCATTCTCAGCGTTACCGACAAGACCGGACTCGTAGACTTCGCCCGCAAGCTCTCGTCGCTCGGCATCGAACTCATCTCCACGGGCGGCACCGCTAAGCTGCTGCGCGAATCCGGCATCAAGGTCAAAGATATTTCCGACCTCACCGGCTTCCCCGAAATGCTCGACGGACGCGTGAAGACGTTGCACCCCAAGGTCCACGGCGGCATTCTCCATCGCCGTGAAGACCCCAAGCACGTCGCCGCCGTCGCGGAACACGGCATCGCCCCCATCGACATGGTGGTGGTCAATCTCTACGCGTTCGAGAAGACTGCAGCGAAACCCGACGTTCAGTTCGAGGAACTCATCGAGAACATCGATATCGGCGGCCCGTCCATGATCCGTTCCGCAGCTAAGAATTTTCATGACGTAGCCATCGTGACTACGCCGTCCGACTACGACGCGATCGCAGCCGAACTGGCCGCCTCCGGCGGCTCGCTATCCCAAACCGCCAAGTGGCGCCTGGCCCAAAAAGCATTCGCCACCACGGCCGCCTATGATTCCGCCATCGCCTCAACACTCGAGCGCATCAGCGCAGAGTCCCATCCATTGCAGCAAGAGGCGGGCACATTTCCTGCGACTTTACGCTTCACATTTCATAAAACCCTCGACCTGCGCTACGGCGAAAACCCTCACCAGAAGGCCGCAATGTACTCCGACGGCTCCGGCGTCGGAGTAGCGAACGCTCGCCAGCTTCAAGGCAAGGAGCTCTCCTACAACAACATCGTTGATCTGCAGGCCGCCTGGGATCTGGCTCAGGAATTCGATGAGCCCGTCGTCGCCATCATCAAGCACACCAACCCGTGCGGCACCGCGACCGGCAAGACCTTAGCCGAAGCCTACAAACGCGCTCTCGAATGCGATCCGGTCTCGGCCTTCGGCGGCGTGATCGGCGTCAATCGTCCAATCGACGCGGAAGCCGCGGAAGAAATGCATAAACTATTCCTCGAAGTCATCGCCGCTCCTGCGTTTGACGAAGCCGCCAAGTCCAAGTTCGGCTCCAAGAAAAATCTCCGCCTGGTCGAAGTGATACCCGCCAATCCGAAGTGGGTATTGAAAAACGTGTCCGGGGGCATGCTCGTGCAGGACACCGACATGCGTCCCCTGCAAGATACCGATCTGAAGGTCGTCACCAGGCGCGCTCCCACACCGGAAGAGACGCGCGCCCTGCTTTTCGCCTGGAAGGTCTGCAAGCACGTGAAATCCAATGCGATCGTTTACGCGCGCGACGGACAAACCGTTGGTGTTGGCGCCGGACAGATGAGCCGCGTGGATTCCGCCAAGATTGGTGCGATGAAGGCCCAACTTCCCTTGAAGGGCACAGTCGCGGCGTCCGACGCATTCTTCCCATTCCCCGACGGAGTCGAAGAGATCGCAAAGGCTGGAGCAACAGCGATCATTCAACCCGGAGGCTCACAGCGTGATCCCGAAGTCATCGAAGCTGCCGACCGCTTGGGCCTAGCCATGCTGTTTACAGGAGTGCGCCATTTCCGCCACTAACATCCGGTCGGGACGTCGGACCCGGGCTAATCGGACCTCGGCTAAAATGAATAAGGCTAACGCCCGATGCGCAGCGCCTTCATTGACATAACTTGACAGCACTAGTACATCCCGCAGTCCCTGTCCTTCCGGTTAAATAAGTGTCTGCGTTCATCCAGTGTTTTTTTCCATCCTGACGGCCCTCAGGGTTAGAATAAAAGACACCTTTCCCCCGGCGGCTTTGCATCCAAGTAGCTGAGGTTTCGAGAACGCGCTCAAGCGCAGTCAGGTCGAGCATGAATAGAATTTTTCGCATCTTTTTGATGATCTCGGTGGCCGGAGCGGCCGCCGCAGGCCAAACCAGCCCCTCTGCACCGTCGGATTCCAAGCAGCCCGATTCTAAGCCGGCTCAATCCTCGCCGCGCAAGGTGGATCGCGCCGCGGCCTATTACCACTACACCATGGCGCACATGTACGAAGAGATGGTCACGGCATACGGCCGCAGCGACTTGGCCAATAAATCCATCGAGGAGTACCGCCTCGCCATCGAGGCCGATCCTTCTTCGGAATTCCTGACCTCCGGCCTCGCCGAACTCTACGTCAAGACCGGACGAATCCGCGACGCAGTGCTCGAAGCGCAAGACATCATCAAGCGCGATCCCAAAAATCTCGAAGCCCACAAGTTGCTGGGACGAATCTATCTCCGTTCCCTCGGCGATATGCCCGGCGGCAACGGCTCTGACAACGTTTTGAAGCTGGCCATCGAACAGTACGAGCAGATCGTCAAGATCGAGCCCGATAATGTGGATGATCACCTGCTTCTCGGCCGCCTCTACCGCCTCAACAACGATCTGCAGAAAGCAGAAGCCGAGCTCAAGACCGCCATCAAGATCGATCCCGGCTCGGAAGAGGCCGTCACGACGCTGGCTATGCTCTACACCGACGAAGGCGACACTGCGCATGCTCTGCAGGTGTTGAGCTCGGTGCCTGACGCCGCCCGCTCGGCCAAGCTCTATTCCGCGCTCGGCGCCGCTTACGAACAACGCAAAGACTACAAGAGCGCGATTGATGCGTTCCGCCACGCCATTGTTCTCGATCGCGACAATCTCGACGCCATTCGCGGCCTGGCCGAAAATCTGCTGAACGACGGGCAACTCGATGCCTCGCTCGAACAGTACAAAGTCATCGTGGACTCCAACCCGGAGGACGCGCAAAGCTACGTGCGCATGGCCGAAATCTATCGCCGGCAAGCCAAGTACGATCTCGCGCTAGAGAACTTGAAGAAGGCCGATACGCTGGTTCCGGAGTCTGCGGAAGTCCCCTACAGCATGGCCGCCGTTTATCAGGCGCAGGGACGTTACGACGACGCCATCAAACTGTTGCAGGATTTGCTGAAGAAAACCGAAAACAGCCAGTCTGACCGCAACAACCGGGGCATTTTCATTGAGCGCCTTGGCATGATCTACCGCGAGCAGGAGAACTACACCGCCGCGGTCGAAACCTTCCGCAAGATGCTGACCCTGGGCGATGACAATGCGCGCAGCGGCTATCAAGAAATCATCGACACTTATCGCGAGGCAAAGCAGTGGCCGCAAGCAACCGCTGCTGCCAAGGAAGCGGTCCAGAAACTGCCCGATGATCGCGACCTGCGCATCGTGCTTGACGCTCAACTTGCCGATACCGGCGACGCCGATAAGGCAATCTCTGATGTTCGCTCCCTGCTCAAGGGTGGCCAGGAAGACCGCGAAGTTTACGTTCGGCTTGGCATCATGTACACCCGGGCCAAGCGCTGGAATGACGCGATCGAAGCTCTGGGCAAGGCCGAACAGCTATCCACCAAGACCGACGATAAAGCTTACGTGTGGTTCCTGCGTGGCGACGTCTACCAGCACCAGAAAATGTTCGACCAGGCTGAAGCGGAGTTCCGGAAGGTCCTGAATGCCGTCTCGCCCTCCGATCCGCAGAGCGGTGCGACGCTGAATTACCTGGGCTACATGAATGCCGACCGCGGCGTGAAGCTCGAAGAATCGCTCACCTATATCAAACAAGCTCTCGTTCTTGAGCCCAACAATGCGGCGTACCTCGATTCATTGGGCTGGGCTTACTTCAAACTGGGCAAATACGATTTGGCGGAAGAAAACCTGACCAAGGCCGCCGTTCACATGAGCTCCGACCCCACGGTGCAGCAGCATCTGGGGGATCTTTACCAGAAAACGGGGCGACTGAAGCAAGCCGCCGCTCATTGGGATCGCGCCGTCCAGGAATGGAACAAGACCGTCCCTGCCGAAGTTGACAACGAGGCTTTGGCCAAAGTGCAACAGGAACTCGATGCCGCCAAGGTCAAGCTGGCCAAGGAAGAATCGGACAAGCACTAATCGTATTTTGGATTGATGATTTGCTGATTGTTTGATTGAAAGCGTTCGTACCGTTCTTTTTTCAATCAACAATCATCAATCAAAAATCACCAATTCAAGAGCGCGTCGCACAAGAGCGCGTCGCATCTCGTGGTTGGCTCCCCTCTCTGCTAGACTCTCTCCATGCTCGCCGCCTACGCGGTGCACGTCGAACGATCCCGCGGACGCCGCTTCACTGAGCCTCAGCATCCCTATCGCAACGATTTTCAGCGTGACCGCGACCGCGTCATTCACGCGCGGGCCTTTCGTCGCCTCGAGGCCAAGACCCAGGTCTTCACTCGACGATATTCCGACCACTTCCGCAACCGCCTGACCCATACCCTTGAAGTCTCGCAGGTCTCACGCACTATTGCCGGAGCCCTCGGCCTCAACGTTGATCTCGCAGAAGCGCTCGCTCTCGTTCACGACATCGGCCATCCGCCCTTCGGCCACGCCGGCGAGAAGGCGCTCGACGCGGCCATGCGCGAGCACGGACTCTACTTCGACCACAATCTGCACGCCCTTCGTATCGTCGAAGATTTTGAGCAGCGCTACGCGGCCTTTCGCGGCCTGAACCTGACTTTCGAGGTCCGCGAAGGCATCATCAAGCACTCGCACGATTACGATCCGAAACAGCACCCAGAGCTTGCCGAGTATTTGCTCGGTCAACGGCCGCCGATCGAAGCACAACTCATCGACCTGACCGACGAAATCGCGTACAACACGGCCGACCTCGACGACGGCTATGAAGCCCATCTGTTGTCGTTGGAACAAATTCGCGAGGGCGTGCCGGTTTTCGAGCGCTTCTATCGGCAAGTCGTCCAGATCTATCCCGAGGCACCCGAAAAATTGAAATTCAACGAAACCCTGAAACGGGTTCTGAACCTCTTCGTCGACGACTTGATTACGTACACGCGTGCGCGCCTGAATCAAGCCGGAATCCAAACTCTCGACGACGTCCGTGGCTACAGCGAGCGCCTTGCAGGCTTCAGCCCCGCAGTCGAAGCCGCGCGCAAAGGGAGCAAAGACTTCCTTTACGAAAATCTCTACTTCAGCTCAGCGCTGGCCGGAGAAAAAGACGATGCCGAGCGGGTCGTCGGCGAGTTATTTACCTTCTGGGTGGAACACCCCACGACTCTCCCGCACAGCTACCAGGAAAAAGCCAAAGAAGAATCGCTGCCCCGCATGATCTGCGACTACATCGCCGGCATGACCGACAACTTCATCTTCGAACAATACGAAAAGCATTGCGGAGGGGCGTAAGTCCCATCTGCCCGAGCTGCGTCCTGTAGTCCGACAACGATCTCTAGGTGCCGAGAATGCTTTCGGTTAATATGGCAGGCCGAAGGAGATCCTTTGGAAACCCCTCTGACCCCGTTGGATTTTGCGCGACGCGCGCGACGGCTGTATGCGGACTGCGAGGCGGTCGTTGATGGAGACCAGCGGTTTACCTATGAAGCTTTTTTCGATCGCTGCGACCACTGGTCAGCCGCGCTTCAATCGCTCGACATCCGGCAGGGTGACCGCGTCGCCTATATCTCTCCAAACACCCATGCACAACTGGAATCGTTCTACGCGGTGCCGCAGACGGGTGCGGTACTTGTTCCTATCAATTACAGGCTGACTCCGCAGGATTTTGCGTATCTGATCCAGCACAGTGGCGCGCGTGTCGTATGTGCGCACCCCGATTATTTCGATGCCATTGACTCCATCCGATCGGAAATACCAGGGGTGGAGCACTTTGTCGCGCTCGAACGAACGCGCCCGGCATGGCTTGATTATGAGCAAATGATTGCCGGAACAGCACCCGCATTCGCCAAGCCAGAAATTGGCGAGAACGATTTGTTGACCATCAACTACACCAGCGGCACCACGTCGAGACCCAAGGGCGTCATGATCACGCATCGCAATGCATACATGAACGTCGTGGGCACTCTGCTCCATTTCCCCATGACTTCGGCGGACCGCTATCTCTGGACGCTGCCCATGTTCCACGCGAATGGCTGGACGTTCGTTTGGGCTGTCACCGCCGTAGGCGGTACACACATTTGCCTTCCTAGAGTCGATCCGCAGACCGCGTTCGACCGAATTGCGCGCGAGTCTGTCACCGTTCTTTGTGCTGCCCCTACCGTTCTCATTTCCCTGGCGAACGCACCCGAAGACGTCCGGCGCAAGGCTTGTCCGGGCGTTCGAATTCTTACCGCAGGCGCCCCGCCGGCAGCGGCCACCATTCAACGCATCGAAGGCGAATTCGGTTGGGACGTGACGCACATCTATGGAATGACCGAGACTTCCCCGTTCATTTCGATTTGCGAGCCGCGATCGCACCACGCCGGATTATCGCCCCAGCAGCGCGCAGTCGTTAAAGCTCGTCAGGGTGTTGAACTGATTACGTCGGGAGAGTTGCGCGTATTAGATACGGATGGCCACGAAGTGGCTCGAGATGGCGAGACTCTAGGGGAGATCGTGGCCCGCGGCAATGTTGTCATGAAAGGGTATTTCGAGGACCCGCAAGCCACAGCGGACGCCCTGCGGGACGGCTGGATGCATACCGGCGA
This sequence comes from uncultured Acidobacteriaceae bacterium, assembly GCA_963786095.1. Taxonomy (GTDB): domain Bacteria; phylum Acidobacteriota; class Terriglobia; order Terriglobales; family Acidobacteriaceae; genus Sulfotelmatobacter. The sequence goes on from CAWAXV010000027.1 coordinate 27,284, forward strand.
TGCGGCGGTGGTTCATCCCGATGGCTACATCGAAATCCGCGACCGGCTCAAGGATGTAATCATCAGCGGCGGCGAGAACATTTCTTCCGTTGAGGTGGAAAGCATCCTGCTGACGCATTCAGCCGTGCAAGAGGTGGCGGTTGTCGGAATGCCTCATGAAAAATGGGGTGAAGCACCACATGCTTTTGTCGTCCCCAGGAGTGGTGCGAGCGTGACAGAAATGGAACTGAGAGAATTCGCCAGGGCAAACATGGCCCATTTCAAGGTGCCCGCGGCGTTCACGATACTTCGAGAGCTGCCCAAAACTGCAACGGGCAAGATTCAGAAGTACGTCCTGCGCGGCAGCCGAGGAGCCATCGCGCGGCAGTGATGCACCCTGGCTCTATTGAGGAACCGACTGATCGTTAGTTGTCGTGCGGTTTTTTACTTCCCCGCCACCGCCGTCACCACATCAAACAAAATTCGCGGACCGCGCCGCACTTCCTCCACGCGAATGCGCTCATCGTTCCCGTGTTCGGTATTGCCCTCTTCATCCGTCGCGGTGTAAGGATTGAAGCCGTACGAAGCAATTCCCAGCGGGCGGTAGCGTTGGTTCTCGGTGTATCCGCTGGTAATGTGCGGAACGACCGGGGTCCCCGGGAAATATCTGCCAGACACGGTCCGGATCGCCGCAAACAGTGCATTGTCCGTTGCCGAATAATTCGCCACGCGAAACTCCGCATTCAGCGGCTCTACCGTCACGTTCGGATCGTTGACCACGCGCCGCACAGCCTCGAGCACCGCCTTCGGATCGCCTCCGGGCAAAATTCGGACGTCCAGATTTGCCCATGCCTCTGGAGGAATCACATTGGTCTGCTCCGAACCGCCCATCATCGTCAGCGTAATCGTGTCGCGCAGAAGAAAATTTAGCGATTCGTCTTTCTCAACATCCTCCTGAAATTTCTTGTCCTCGATTGCCTTCTTGACGTTCCGGTACTCGGCAGCCCGATCTGGCGGCTCGTATGGCGCCATGTCGCGCAGGAACTCATCCACCACCGGCAAAACTCGAAATGGAGTGCGGTAGGCAATGATCCGATTCAGCGCCCGCACCAGCCGGTTCGGCGCCGAATCCGGATTGGGCCGCGATCCGTGACCTGGACGCCCGTGCGCCACCACGTGCAGCCAGTACGTAGTCTTCTCTCCAACATCCACGCCTACGTATTTCACTTTGCCGTTCTCTAGCAGATTCTCACCCCCCTCATTGATCAGGAATTCAGCGTTCTCCAGAAGATCGCGCTGATTCTTGATGAACCAGTCCGTCCCGGTTCCCTCGGCTTCTTCATCCGCGACGGCAAGAAAAATCACGTCGCGATCCAGCGCTACTTTCTCGCGGCTCAACATCACCATCACGACAAGCTGCGCCAGACCTTCGTCTTTCATATCCTGCGCACCGCGTCCCCAGAGGTAGCCGTCTTTGATCTCCCCGCTGAACGGTGGCACCTTCCAGTGCGCCGCGTCGCTGGTCACCACATCCATATGATTGAGCAAAATAAGCGGCCTCTTCGCCTCAGTGGTGGTGTGTGAAATCCGGGCCCACAGGTCCCCGCGCCCTAGCGTGTATTCGAAGGCGTGATTCTCAATCCCTTCCTGATCGAGGATCTTCTTATAGAACGCCACCGCACGCATTTCGCTTCCCGGAGGATTGGTCGTATCAATGCGCAGATACTGCTGCATCCACGTCACCGCCAAGTCAGAGTACTGCTGCATGTGGTCCGCTGGAATACGCGAAGAACCAGAAGATTCCTCGCTCCAAATCGATCCAACCAGCACGAATGTAAGCCCCAATATGGCAGCCCATCGCCGCACACGGCATCTCCCAATCCCCACCCAGTTTCCGCAATTCGTTCCCAAAAGGCCTCCCCGAGAGTCCACTTTTTGCACGCAGTTTTTATATCAGGTTTGCCAAAATTACCCTGCCAAACCTGCGCCACCTATCTTCCCGACCCAAACGGTACTACAATGTCTTTAGATTTCAAGCATTTAGCGCGTCAACCCTGGCGATTGCTTTGGCATCCCACATGTAATAGGAAGACCAGGCGCTAACGTAACTAGCGCCAATGGTTCCTAGGCCGGAAGTCGCGTCAACGCCGGCCGGCACAGCGAACAGCTTGCCTCTTTACACCGTTCAGGGGACGCAAATCGAATTTTAAGCACGCTCACGCGTGCCTGGTAGCGCAAAAAAGCTGAGCCCAAACGCGCTGCCAACTTGGAGGAAGTTTATTATGAACAGCCGCCTACTTATCGCCCTGCCGCTGGCCGCAGTGCTTGCACTGCCGGCCGTGGCGCAAACCACCTCGTCCTCGTCCACCCCGAGCCAGCCTGCCACGTCGAGCGACAACGCTACGGGCAAAGCACCCTTGGCGCCTCCGTCACGCGAAGGCTTCTGGGGACGCGTCAATCCCTTCGCCCGCAAGAACTATGTAAAGCGGCAGACCGAGCCAATTCGCGACCGCGTCAACGAGCTCGATGAGTTGACCGATGCCAACAGCAAGGCGATCAAAGATACCGACTCGCGCGCTCAGGCTGGCATCAAGATGGCCTCCGACAAGGCCGACGCAGCGGACCAGCACGCCCTCGACGCCGGCAACAAGGCCACGATGGCGCAGCAGTCCGCGCAGCAGGTCACAACCCGCGTCCAGACCGTCGAGACCGTGGTTGGCAACATCGACCAGTACAAGGCATCGAACCAGACTGAGATTCGTTTCCGCCCCGGCCAGACCGTCCTGAGCAAGGATGCGAAAGATGCTCTCGACCAGATGGCTACTGCCGTTAAGGGTCAGCACGGATACATCTTCGAAGTGCAGGGCTTCTCGTCCGGCAAGGGACAGGCCGCCATTGCCAACTCGCAGAAAGTTGCTGAGTCGGTCGTGCGCTATCTGGTTCTCACGCACGAGATTCCGGTCTACCGCATCTACCTCGTCGGCATGGGCAACGCGCCGATCGCCACGGACGAGACTGCCAAGACCAAGCGCATTAGCGGCGGCCGCGTCGAAATCAGCCTGCTGAAGAACGACCTGGAACAGCTCTCCAGCAATAGTGGAGCGCCGGCTACCAGCGCAGACCAGCAGCAGCAGCCTAAGTAACTTCAGCTCGATACCAGACGTAGTCAAGTGCCTCCCCCCGAAAAGCCCCTCACGCAAGCGAGGGGCTTTTTCGTGGAGCCTGTTTTGCAATCTGTGCATCCCGGGATTTAAGAATGCGAGCAACCTGCGAGACAATTTTGGCAACGGAAGTATGCGCGTGAAGCGCTTTGCCGTCGATGCAAGAACAAGAAATTGACAGCCCTTTCGCTTGATGAGAAACTTCACCTACACGGCCGCGAAACTGGTTCGGACCACTCGTCCGCCGACGCCTACCCAGCAGTCCAGCCGCACACTCGCAGCATTTTCGGGGATAAGTTTATGAGTACCCCTTCCAGCTTCGACCACGACCCGTTTCAGCAGTTCCTGGCCAGCGCCTATGCCGTGCTGCACAGTGGCATGGACACGCAGTCGCTCTCTGCCCTTCTCGAACTCCAGCAGTCCCTCGCCGCGTCCGCGCCTGATGCGGAGCGTGCGATGCGTCTGATTGTCGACCGCGCGCTCGGTGTCGCTCATGCCTCTGGAGTCGCCATTGCTCTGCTGGGTGGCAATCAATTGATATACCGATCGGGAAGCGGGTGCGCTGCGAGTTTTGTCGGGCACGGGATGACGGCTGTGCTTAGTGTGTCCTCCTCCGATCAGCCGAGAAGTGAGATATTGCGAGTCGAAGATGCCCAGACCGACGGGCGGATTGTGGCGGACATTTGCCGACAGTTCGAGGCGCAAGCTCTTCTGATCCTGCCCATCTATCACGAACATGCCATGGCCGGAGTGCTACAGGTCCTGTTTCGCGAGCGTCACGTCTTCGAGGAGAGCGAACTGCGCGCCTATCGAATGATGGTCGCAATGATCGAGGAGGCGATGTTCGGCAAGCAGGGCCAGAGGCGGAAACCCTCCACCGTGCTCCATGCGATTGACCAGATTATTTCTCAAACGCATGTTGACAACATTTCTAGGCCGGACCCGGTAATCAGCTACCCCGTAATCAGGGAGCGCTGGATACCCTTGAACAAGTTTCGCGTGAACATTGCTGTAACAGGAATGATAGCCGCACTCGTAGTTCTCGCTGCCTGGATCATCTACGATCATCGTCCGGCCGTACCCGCGGTCGCTTCGTCGCAGCAGCAAGGATCGCTGCAGACAACGAGTGCGCCACAAGAGCGGACCATGATCGCGCCCTCCAGTCCGTCTCCCTTGAGCAGAGCGCCCGGAGTCCGAGCGACTGCGCATGGACGGGACCAAGCCGGGGCTCCCAATCCTTCGTTCAGGCGGGTCTGGGTCGGACCGAATGAAATCGACTACGTGGCCGAAGACGTGACCATACGTCATTTCACAACGACCGGACCCACACCGATCCCTGAACGCGTCGGCTACAGGGAAGTCCAGTTCGGAAAGGATGTAACCGTTCGTTATTTCGCCGCCAAACCGGCGGTTGCGCCGCAGACACACCCTGTGTCAACCGCAGTGCAGTCAGTGGAGCGGTCAGTGCCTGTAGCGAAATAGCGGAGGTGTCTTACGCTTAGTGGTTGATCAGCTTGAAGAGCAGCAGCAGAGCCGCCGCGATGGTTCCTATGCTGTGAGCTCGAATCGTGCGGTGGCTGGCTGCCCAGGGGAACAGCAGTACTTCGAATAAAGGCAACAATTTGTCCGGCCAAAGAAGTCCAGCCATTCCTAACGCAAGAGAGAGCTCTGTCAGAAGACTCAAAAGAAGATAATTCATGAAGTAATATTCCTTGGCGAGAACTCCACTCCATTAAAACGTGAGGGAGGCGTTGAGGGAAAATTACTAAAGTGGGGTTCCCGGGTTTTCGCCAAACAAAGACCAGGGCTAGGTTCGAGCCGCGAAACGCAGCGAGGCGGAATTCATGCAGTAACGCAGATGCGTGGGCTCGGGGCCATCTTCGAAGACGTGTCCGAGATGCGCATCACACTCCGTGCATGAGACGGCGGTGCGAACCATTCCCAACGTTCTGTCCCGGATCTCCGTCACGTTCTCCGCGGCGATCGGCGCCCAGAAGCTCGGCCACCCAGTGCCCGATTCAAACTTTGTCGCCGAATCAAACAGCGCGTTGTCGCAGCAGATGCAACGGTAGATTCCTTTGTCGTGCAGGTTCCAGTATTTGCCGGAGTATGCGATTTCCGTATCCGCGTTGCGCGTGATGTCGAAAACACCCTCTGGAAGCTGCCTGCGCCACTCGGCGGCGCTTTTGATCACCTTGGGAATGTGAACCTGCTTCAGGCTTTCGCCCGAGTCGGCGAATAAAACAACGGTAACTTCTTTTGGATCGCCCGGGGCCACGCTCGCCACGGCTTCCAGAACGGAAGGCTTTCTCCACTGCCAGAGCGCAAGGCCACCGATGGCTGCTGCTGCGCTCACGAGGAATGCGCGCCGCCGAACATTCTCGGGACCGTCGCGACCAAGATCGGACTCGAACATGGCCTTCCTACTTTCCGGTGTAAAGGTCGGGAAACTCCCGACGCAAGTGCTCAACCTTGGGAGCATCGTTGTAGACGATATACGGCTGGTTGGGATGCAGTGCCGCATAGTTTTGGTGATACGCCTCCGCCGGATAGAAGGCTTGCAGCAGCGTAACCTGCGTCACGATTCGATGTCGAAAGATTTTGGCTTGATCAAGCTGGGTAATGTACGCGTCGGCAATGCGCTTCTGCTCGTCATTTCCGTAGAAGATGACTGAACGATACTGCGTGCCGTCGTCGGGCCCTTGACGGTTGAGTTCCGTCGGATCGTGCGCGACCGAGAAGAACACTCGCAGCAATTCGCCATAAGTGATTTGCGACGGATCGTAAACAATCTGCACCGACTCGGCATGCCCGGTTTCGCCGGTACTGACAACTTCATATTCGGCAGTCTTAGCCGAGCCACCCGCGTAGCCGGAGGTCGCGCTGATCACGCCCTTCACATGCTGAAACACAGCTTGAATCCCCCAGAAGCATCCGCCGGCAATGACCGCGGTCTGCTGGCCGGGGGTGGCGCCGCGCTTCGCATCCAATGCCGCCGCTGGGACCGGCGTGGCTGTGCCAGCCCTGGCGTTGCAGGCAGTTGCGCCGATCAGCGATGCAAAGAGAATCGCGGCAAGACGAGTGGAAGGTCGAATCATTTTTTGTTTCCCTTCTTGAGTGCGAAGAAATATGGCCTGCCAGATTGGAGTCACAAGAGGGGTAAAAGTTTCAAGCTCCTGGACGCCTTCAAGACTCGATGCGGCATGCCTCGAAGGCGCACTTGGGATGTAACTAGCCCGTCGACACGTCGCTGAGTGTGACTACACGAAGAGCTTGGTGGGAAAGACCTATGGGGCTTCCTATTAGGCGTTTGGCGGAAATAAAAAAGGGAGCGCGAAAGTACGCTCCCTTTCTCGTTTTCCCAACTACTACTTGCTCGATCCGGCCTGCATGCCGTCGCTCGACTCGCCGCCGAGTTCGAGGGCGTATTTCTTGCCGTCAAAGCGCGCACCTGTCAGCGAGGTTGTGCCGTCGTCATTCCTGCGGAGAACAGCAGCATCGTTTTGGGATGCGGCCTGCAGATCAACAAGCTTCGCCGGCACTTTGGCGACGACGTTCTTGCCTTGCAGGATGCTGACTTGGACATTGGGCCCACTGCCATCCCACTGAAGCTTGTAATCGCCAGCCTTGAGTTTGGCTCCGTTAATCGTGGCTGGACTCTGCAAGGTCAGCGAAGCTTTCGTGGCTGCGAACGCACTCGAGGCTAGCAATAGAGCCAACCCCATCACCAAACTCTTTGAAACTGTCGCGAATTTCATTGCTGCTCCTTTTTTCTTTCCCGAAATAGCGTCGGGAAACGGTTGGGGCGGCCCGGCTCGCGACTGCCGCGAGAAAACACTTGTGTTCCCCCACGAATCGCCTAGAATGCTGGCGCCGGGGTTGTGCACCGCAAGTCACAAGCCTGCGTTGCCGCGATGGGGGTTTTCTCACCTGGGCCGCCAAACCGAGCGTGAGAGAATCCCCAAACCCCGCAAAAAAGATTTTGGACCAAATTCGGCCAGCCCACTTCTACACTGACCATTGCCCACTCTGATCATTACGCAGTTGCCGCGTTCGAAGTTCCCTAGTTGCGGTGTGCGCTCACATTTTCTTGGACGGAATGCACAGGTTTCCGATAGCAAGAAACTTCACGTTTGCATTCATCGAAAGCGCACAGTGTTCATTTGTTTTGTGCGGTTCAAACAACAAACGGCGCGTACGCCCGTGTTTCTCACGTTGTGCGCGGTGCTGACCCAATGTCGCAGTTTTTGATTTGGTGGGATTTGTTTTCGACGCTAGAGAGAGCAGCATCGAATTGACCTGCCATCGGCAATCGGTCGCAGGCTGGTGAACGCAAGAACGGCGGCTCAATTTGGAGCCGCCGGCACAAGCGTCAAGCAGAGCGATTCAGTCAGCGTCGCCGTGCTGGCGTTCGACCGACCAGATGTTCGCCTGGTCCTTCTCGAACGGGTAGACGTGCACCATCCAATTGAAGACGACCGGGACAAATTGCCCACCCGCGGCGTCACAAGCTTCCTGCGTGTTAATTGATCCCTTCAGGCCGAATTGGGCATTGTGTCCGAGGTAAGCCTCTTTCTTTTGCTGCAACGTCAGGCTGGCCGGAGCCTTGCAGAAATTCACATGTTCGTGCCACTGCGCCACGCTTAGCGGCACGCGCTCGTCGAGTTGATCTTCCGTGAGGCGTTTTGGCGCAGTGTACATCACGCCAATCAGCTTGTAATCGTCACCCTGCTTTTCGTAAAGAAGCGACGTGGGGTGCTCGGCATTGAAGTGCAGGAAAGCTTCCATTGCGTAGTGCTTGTTCGTGAAGTGGTACATCTTCTGGGGAAGATTGGGAAGAAAGATCTCGAAACCGCCAGCCAGCGCAGTGTGGTAATCGATATATTTTTCGGCGGCCTTGCGCGCTTCTTGCGCGATCTGTTGAGCGCGGGCAGCATCTCCCGGTTTGGCCTGGCGCAGCGCCGTCATCTTCATGTGCGGCCCCATATCCATGTGGCCTTCCATGGAATTCATGACGTGTGCGCCGGCATCGCTGTCGGCATCTTTGTCCGCGCTCATCGGCATGTCCTTCATGTGCGACATATCGTGACCAGACATGTCCATGCCGGGCATGGACTGTTGGCTGCCGGACTGGGCGCCACTCGAAGGAGCGCTCTGCGCCCAAACAACACTGCAGAGCAGAAAAACAGAAAAGAGTCCTGCGATTCGATGAAACATTAGAGAGTCCCCCACGACCTCAGATTGTATTAACCCTGACGCAGGAAAGATGTTTTTGCAAAAAACATCTGGTTACCGAGAATTACAGAAGTAACGAGCTCGACGTCCGAATCAAGGTTTGCGCTTGTAATGGATCGGCCACTGAACCTGCCAGTTCTTGCCGCCATCGTGAGAGTATTCCCAGCTCCAGTCCAGTTCGTTCACGGTAATGTTCTTGAACACCATACGCTGCAGGAATTTCTTGCCCTGCTGCAGGGCTTCGCGCTGCAGGATCATCTGGCCGTCTTTGAACTCGCCGACGAAATCGAGATAGCCGCCTTCGTTGTCAACCCAGGTTTGCTTCCACTTGCCGGCATTTGCGTCGAAGGTGGAGAAGCTGGTTCCGCGCAGATGTCCTGCAGCCTGAGCCGAAAAATTCTCTTGCACGACACAGCCGTCTAGAATGCGCTTGATACTGTTGGTGCCATGAGCGATCTCCCCGGCTTTGTTTCCCGGCCAGGTGAGGTCCCAGTCGCCTACCCAGAAACTGAGCTGTTTCTGTTCGGTCGCTGCGCAAGGATCAGGCGGCGTTTGATTCGACTGCGTTGCAAGAGCAGTGAAGACAGCCAGGGGCAACAAGAGAAGCGAACTCCAGAAATGAGCCATTGATTCTCCTCTGCATATCTGACGTGCGACCCCCGGAAACGTCGCGAATTGGCGGCACGCTGCGCTTTCTGGTACACCTGATTCCTTGACCCTAGAAACTGCCATCTTTCTTTTTGTCGCCGGAGCTCTCGGCGGAGCCCTGAATTCGGTGGCAGGAGGAGGGAGCTTCATTGCGTTTCCCGCGCTCCTGTTCACGGGCGTGCCTCCGATTCCTGCCAATGCCACCAACACCATCGCGCTCTGGACTGCGGCCGCAGCGAGTGGGGGCGCGTATCGCAACCGCCTCGACGTTCCTCGGCGCGTGATGACTCCGCTGCTCGTAGCGAGTTTGGTGGGGGGTTTGGCCGGAGCTTTCCTTCTCTTGAAGACGCCCGCCCATACCTTCATGCGCGTGCTGCCGTGGCTCACACTTGGCGCGACGTTGCTTTTCGCCTTTGGCAAGAAACTGGCTGGCAACCGCAAGTCAGTGATCGAGCATGAGGCCTCGGCTTCGGCATTGACTGGGGCAACACTATTTCAGTTAGTGGTCGCGGTTTACGGCGGCTACTTTGGCGGAGGCATGGGCATCGTCATGCTCGCCATGCTGGCCGTGCTCGGCATGACCGACATTCACGCCATGAACGCTCTGAAGAGCGTGATGGGATTTGTCATTAACGGAGTCGCCGTCGTTACCTTTGTCGTGGCGGGCGCCGTCTATTGGAAGCACGGAATCGTGATGATCGTCGGAGGAATCCTGGGAGGCTATCTGGGAGCGCACTACGCGCAAAAGATGCCGCAGATCTGGATCCGATTGTTTGTTGTTCTGGTCGGCGCGGGCATGACCGTGTACTTCTTCTGGAAATCCTACTGAAACGTTGGCCACGGATTTACACGGATTTTCGCGGACAAAAAAATGATAAGCGTTTGATCTGTGAAGATCCGTGCAAATCCGTGGCCGCGCTTTTACTGCAAAGGTGCTGACACGTGCTCGTGGACGATCAGCCACTTGCCGTCCTCGTTTTCAAGGATGCCCGTCCAGCGAAAATTTCCCATCTCAACTTTTCCGGCCTTAGTGGTCATCTCTTCATGAACGGTGGCCGTGGCCCAGGCGAGGTCTCCGTGAGGGTGAATCGCGACATCGTCGTTCACGACGAACTTCGCGCTTTTGTAGCCCGCAAGAACGCCCTTGACGCCCTTCTCATACTCGTCCCAACTGTTGTATTTCAGCGGGGCGATATCGAAGAAGACGTGGGGGCCTTTGGCATAGTACTGAGCAGTGTTGGCAGGATCGAGAGTGGACCAGCCGTCCCAGACCTTCTGCAAATAGGCTTTGTCGGGCGCAGGTCCGGCCGATTTCTTCATGGGCGACTTCTTCGTTTGGGCGGTACTGGCTAAGGTCAGGGCAAGCAGGCAGAACAAAACGGTAAGAAAACGCTTCGTCATTGAGGTTCCTCCTGGAATCCGGCGGAATTTTCGCATACTAGGCCCTGAAACTACAAAGAACCAGCCTCCGTGAGGCCGACGACCCGTTCCTGTTTGACGCTTTTCCACAGCACACGCTAAAATAGTGAAGTTTGACTGTACTCGCCGACCCGTTCTGGGGACGCCTGCCTTGGCTGAAGCGCCGTGGTAGAAAACACAGCAAGCACAGGAAATCAGCAGGCCCCTTGGTAGCGCCCGTGTGCGCCCTGGGGTTCGGATAACGTCGCTGTTTGAAGAACTCCGCTTGAGGAGTTCTGTTTACGAGCTGAATTTCAACGACATTTGACGGAGGCAGAGTATGTACGCGGTTATCCGCGCCGGTGGAAAGCAGTACCGGGTGGCGCCCGGAGATGTGATCCGAGTAGAGAAGCTCAACGGCACCGACGGACAGGTGGAGTTCCCTGTTCTGGCGGTCTCTGGCGAAGAAGGCCAGGTCGGGCAACAGTCCGATGCGCGCGTAGTTGGCCAGGTGATGGAACAGGGCCGGGGCGCGAAGATCCTGGTTTTCCACTACAAGCGCAAGAAACAATACAAGAAGCTCCGCGGACACCGGCAGGACTATACCGCCGTGCGCATTTCGGAGATCGCTTTCGGCGGGCAGAGCTTCAAAGCTCCGGACCTTCCCAAGAAGGAAGCCAAGCCGAAGAAGGTGAAAACGCACGAGGCCGAGGAACACGCCGCGCACGCAAAGCCAGCGAAGGGCTCAGCCAAGAAAAAAGCCGCGCCAAAGAAGGCAGCAAAGAAGTCTCCCGCGAAGAAAAAGTAACCACGTAGGGACGGACGCATTCGTCCGTCCATGCCTTAACTGAGAACTGTCACCGAGAACTGAGAACTGTCATATGGCACATAAAAAAGGACAAGGAACTTCACGAAACGGCCGCGACTCAAACGCGCAGCGGCTTGGATTTAAGGCATTCGGCGGGCAAGTCGTGCCCGGCGGCACTATCATCGTGCGGCAGCGTGGCACACGCGTAAAGCCTGGCCTGAATGTGGGCCGCGGCAAAGACGACACTCTCTTCGCCAAGATCACCGGCCGCATCAAGTTCCTGAATAAGGGCTCGATGGGCAAGTTCGTCATGGTCGAACCGGTCGAAGTGAAGTAGCCCGGATTTCTGTCTGGCCGTGGCTAGTCTGTTCCGGCTGCAATCATAGACAACGGGCGGTGGCGCGAGTACACTGCCCCGTTCAAGTGCCTCCGACCTCCCATAGTGCTTCGCGTAGTTTGCAGGCGGCGGCACTCGTCTGTTTGTTGTTCCTTCTTTCGCTTCAACTTGTTCTCTCTGCGCGCCGGGAATCCCAGACCTGGGATGAAGCCTGCCACATTTTTGCCGGCTACCGTTACTGGACCAACGCTGACTTTGGCGATAACCCCGAGCATCCGCCGCTCGTGAAGCTGCTAGCGACGCTGCCTCTGCTGCGGCTTCCCGTGAAAGTGCCCGAGCATCCGGGCGTGTTTTCCAAGGAAGAAGATTTCCTGACGGCGACGCAGTTTGTGTATTCGAACGATGCGGAAACCATCCTGTTCCGCACGCGGATGGCGGCGGCGATGTTGACCTTGCTGCTCGGAGCGCTGGTGTTTGCGGTCGCGAGGGAAATGTTCGGAAATGTTGCCGCTTTCGTCGCGCTGGCGTTGCTGGTATTTGAACCGAACATTCTCGCGCACGGTGCTGTTGTCACGACGGATGTTGGCATGTCGTGTTTTTTGCTGGCCACGGTCTACGCGTTCTATCGCTACGTGAAGAAGCCGACTGCCGGAAGACTTGCTCTGACTGGACTGGCGGCGGGCTTGGCACTCGCGACCAAGCATTCAGCGATTTTGATTCTCCCGATTCTTGGTGCGCTGGCGGCCACCGAAGTCTTGCGGGTGCACGTTGGTAGAGGAACGGCAGAAGTTCGCGCAGAAAGGGCCGGGCAGACGGCACAACTGATGGGTGCGCTCGCGGTGATCGCCGTCATGGCAGTGGCCATCCTATGGGCGTTTTACGGATTTCGTTTCCATCCGCGGGTCGGCGTGGACGCGAGCGCGCGGGTGACGGAGTATGCGGGACGGTTGAAGAATCCAGCGCAAGCGAAAATGATTCTGACCGCCGCGCATTGGCGGTTACTGCCAGAATCATATTTATATGGCCTTGCCGACGTCGGGATTACGGCGGAGTTTAGCCATTCTTATTTGCTGGGTACAGTTTATCCGCACGGTCGCTGGTTTTATTTTCCGCTGGCGTTCGCAATCAAGTCGACCTTGGGACTGCTTATCTTGCTGGCGCTAGTCCCGCTGTCCTTGGCGCGGTCGAAGATCGACCACTGGAGGGAGTTGCTGTTTCTGCTTATTCCAGCGGCGATCTATTTCCTGACCGCGATGGGATCAGGAATGAACATGGGGGTTCGGCACATTCTGCCCGTTTACCCGTTCCTGATGATTCTTGCAGGATGGGCAGCCTGGAAGCTAATTCAGCGCCAGCAACGCTGGGCTTATGTTGTGGCGATGTTGCTCATCTGGAACGTGGTAACGTCCGTACGAACGTTCCCGGTTTATTTGGCATATTCGAATGAACTCTGGGGAGGACCTTCGCAGACATACCGCTACCTTAGTGATTCGAACGCGGACTGGGGACAGCAACTCAAAGCGGCACGGAAATATCTGGATGGCCGCAACGTCAAGAATTGCTGGTTTGCCTATTTCGCCGACGTGGTTGTTGAACCGTCGTATTACGGCGTGAACTGCAGACCCCTGACGACGATTGCCTCGGTGTGGCTGCAACCGACGTTGGACGTTCCGGCGTCTATTGATGGCCCCGTATTGATCAGCGCCGGAGTGCTTTCGGGTTACGAGTTTGGGCCGGGAGAACTTAATCCCTACGACCAGTTTCAGCGGATTCAGCCCACAGCGGTAATCGAGGATGGCCTTTTCGTTTACGACGGACACTTTGAAATACCGCTGGCCTCCGCATTGAACCACGTGACGCGGGCACAGTTGGCGGTGGCAGGCAATCGTCTTCCGGATGCGCTGGCAGAAGCGCAGGCTGCGGTTGTCCTCGCGCCCAAATCGGTGCAGGCCGAGGCTGAACTGGGGGATATCCTACGACGCTTGCAACGGCCCGAAGAGGCCCGCCAGGCCTTCCAGAAGGCGCTAGACGCGGCGCAGACGGTACGTCCTGAGTTTCAGAGTGGCTGGATCCCGGGACTCAAGAAGGTCACGCTGGAAGGCCGGTAGACGACGGCCGTTAGACATACCCGCTACTCTTCCCTGATGATGGATAGATAGGACAAGCATGTTTATTGATGAGGCAAAAATAAAAGTTAAAGCCGGCGACGGTGGCAACGGCTGCATGGCGTTCCGCAGGGAGAAGTTTGTCCCGCGCGGAGGACCTTCGGGCGGCGATGGCGGCAAGGGCGGCGATGTCGTCATGGAATCGAGCGAGCGCCATAACACGCTCGTACATTTCCGTTTCAATCCCGAGCACCAGGCCGAGCGGGGGCGCCACGGCGAAGGCTCCAACAAAACCGGACGCGATGGTGGCGACGTAGTGCTCAAGGTTCCAGTTGGGACAATCGTCTACGATGACGAAACTGGCGACAAAGTTTTCGAGTTCACCCAGCCCGACCAGAGTTTCGTGATCGCCCGCGGAGGCCGCGGCGGTCGCGGTAATGCGCGGTTCGCGACGTCAGTCCACCAAGCTCCGCGTGAACACGAACCGGGGCGACCGGGCGAGGAGCACACGTACCGCCTCGAGTTGAAGTTGCTCGCCGATGTGGGGCTGGTGGGATATCCGAACGTAGGCAAGTCCACGCTGATCTCGCGCATTTCGGCTGCGCGGCCAAAAATTGCGGACTACCCATTTACTACCCTTCAGCCAAATCTGGGCGTGGTCGCGGTAGGCGACGCGAAGAGTGAAGTCAGCTTCGTGGTGGCCGACATTCCAGGGTTGATCGAGGGCGCGCATACGGGAGCAGGACTGGGCACTCAGTTCTTGCGGCATATCGAGCGCACGCGACTGCTAGTGCACCTGGTAGACGTTTCGGACTCTAGCGGGCGGCTCGACGTCACCAAGGATGTCGAAGTGATCCTGGGCGAACTCAGCAGCTTCGGAGCGCATCTCGAAGAGAAACCGATGATCATGGTGGCGTCGAAGATCGACGTGGTCAACAAAGACAAGCTAGCCGCGCTCAAGCGCTATTGCAAGAAACCCAAGCTGAAGCTGTACGAGATCTCCGCAGTCACGGGCAAGGGGATTGAGGCATTGCAGTACGCGATGGCCGAGGAAGTCCAGAAATTCAGGGAGCGTGAGCTCAGCCAAGCGGTCGAGAAAACTTGATTCGCGATGTCGTTGCATCGAAAGCTGGGCCGCGACAATCCAATGAATACGACCTAAAGATACCGGGTAAGCATTGGGGGATTCATGGCCACTCTAGAGGTTGCTTTCCTGAACACTCAGCTGCAGGAGCGCAAGCACCGCTTGGAAGAGGCGATTGCTATAGCGCCGCAGAGGGCGGGGCTGGTCGGTCTTTTGCGGGACGTGGATTCTGCGCTGGAGCGCATGGACAAGGGCAGCTATGGGCTGTGCGAAACGTGCCATGACCCAATCGAACAGGATCGACTGCTTGCCGATCCGCTGGTGCGCTACTGCCTTGACCACCTGACTCCGCCTCAGCGCGATGCGCTGCAGCGGGACCTTGATCTGGCCTCGCAACTGCAACGCAACCTGTTGCCGCAACTCGGGCTGCGGGCTGGCTGCTGGGAGACCAGCTTTCATTACGAACCGGTCGGGCCGGTGAGCGGCGACTACTGCGACCTGATTCCGTCCGATGAACAACTGTTCTTCATGCTGGGCGACGTCTCGGGTAAGGGCGTGGCCGCCTCCATGCTAATGACGCAGCTCCATGCCTTGTTCCGTAGCCTGACTAAAATGGCGCTGCCGCTGGGTCAGATGGTCTCGCAGGCAAACCGCGTCTTTTGTGAAAGCGCGCTGGCTGGACAATACGCAACGGTCGTGTGCGGGCTGGCTAAGCCTACCGGGGAGGTGGAAATCCATAATGCCGGGCACTTGCCCGCGATCCTGGTTGGAAAGGGCGGCGTGCTGCGCATTGAATCCACGGGCGTGCCGCTGGGGATGTTTTGTGAAGTCGAGTTCTCCGCCTCGCGCCTGCAAATGGAAGCCGGCGACACACTGTTTCTCTACACTGACGGCCTTTCGGAAGCCCGCAACGCTGACGACGAATACGGCGTAGACCGCGTCACGCACCTCGTGCGCCAGCAATCCGCGCGGCCTCCAGCTGAACTGATTACCGCTTGCCTCGAAGACCTACGCTCCTTCGAAAAGGGTGAAGTGCGCTTCGACGACTTGACGCTGTTGGCGATTCGGCGAATCGGCTCCTGACCGCTCTCGCCCCCAACGGCGGCTGAAAACGAGACGAACCAAAAAGGCGGCCCATGCAGGCCGCCTTTCCCCAACCGACTATCACAGAACCCGGGTGTCAGTTTACGCCCGCGGAAGCGGGCCGTGCTGGAAGTGGTACTGCAAAATCCGCGCGGCCAGCGCGGGGCTTAGAGCCTTACCGTTTGGCTCAATCGTACGTACAACCTCTCCCCGGCACACAACTTCTGTGGACGAGAGTCCCGCAATCTCCGCCGGAAGCACGAGATTGATTTCCAGTTGAGAACTGGGCTGCAGTACTTCATCGGCCTGGAACAACATTCCAGACCGGCTTATGTTTTCGGTTGTGCCTTCGTGCCATTGGCTCTCACCCAGGCGCCGATAACGCAGAGGCAAGTGAAGTTGAAATCGCTGCGCACGCGAAGGCGGAATTTCCCTCGCCTGCACGGCGCGACGTGGTTCAGCGAACTGCATGGACATGGCGACCTCCGGGGGGGTTGGTGTTGCGTCGAGCACTTCGCGAACTTTGCTTTTTAGATCGCGAAGGTTGAAGGGCTTCTGGAGCAGGCGTATGCCCGCATCCAGCATGCCGTTGTGTCCGATCACGTTCTCGGTATAGCCGGACATGTAGAGAATCTTCACGTTGGGGCGAATTTCAGAAATGCGCTGCGCCAGCTCGCGGCCATTCATGCCGGGCATGATGACGTCGGTCAGGAGCAGATGAATCACAGCCTCATGGGCTACTGCAATCTGCATGGCGACCGCGCCATCGGCCGCCTCGATCACTTTGTAGCCCTGCTTTTCCAGATACTGGCGTGCCAAATAGCGCAGGTTGGCCTCATCTTCAACCAGCAGAATGGTCTCGGTGCCGGGCTCAACTTTCTTGAGTTCGACCGGAGTCGCAACCAGCGCGGCAGGCTCGCCCACCGAAGCAACCCGCGGCAGGTAGATCTTGAAGGTCGTCCCTCGACCCACCTCGCTTGAGACCCAGATATATCCGCCACTCTGCTTGACGATGCCGTAAACGGTCGACAGTCCCAAGCCCGTTCCCTTTGTGCCCTTCGTCGTGAAGAATGGCTCAAAGATGTGCGACTGGGTCTCAGTATCCATGCCGGCACCGGTGTCGCTGATGGCGACCATGACGTAGTCACCGGGCCGCAGGGGGGCATGAAAGCGGGCATACTCGTCGTCGAGTGTCACGTTGGAGGTCTCGATCGTAAGCTTGCCTCCGGAAGGCATGGCATCGCGGGCGTTGACCGCCAAGTTCATAATGACCTGCTCGATCTGCCCGGCATCGGCACGCACTGGCCACAGACCAGGCCCCGGAACCAGCACCAGGTCGATGTCTTCCCCGATCATGCGAGTGAGCATTTTCAGGTTCTCGGTGGCAACATCGTTCAGACTGACGATGCGCGGAGCAAGCATCTGCTTGCGGCTGAAGGCGAGCAGTTGCCGCGTCAACGACGACGCCCGCTCGGCAGCGCTGGCGATCTCCTGCGCCGGACCGCGCAGACGCGGTTCGTCACCAAGGCGTTCCAACAGAAACTCCGAATAGCCCGAAATCACCATCAGCAGATTGTTGAAGTCATGCGCGATGCCACCCGCCAAACGGCCTACGGCTTCCATCTTCTGCGACTGGCGAAGTTGCTGTTCGAGAGCGCGGCGCTCCGTAACGTCTTCGGCAAAGAGTTCGAACACCACCCCCCCTTCCCCGCCATTCGTTACAGCACGGCCAGAAACTCGAACCACGGTGGTCGTCTCATTTTTCCGCTTCCATTCGGCATTGAGTCCCTTGAACGGAGCTGACGAGCGGAAAAAATCGGCGAGCGCAAACCAGTGGTCGGTGTCGGAATAAAGACTGTAGATGTGCTGCCCGATCAATTCCCCCCCCGATGAATAACCGAGCAGTTCCAGAAACGCGGGGTTCGCGTCGAGAATCTGGCCCGTAGAATCGCAACGGCAAATACCGTAAGGGGCATTCGTCACCAGCGACCGGAAGTTCAACTCAGAGCGCCGCAGATCCTCCTGCGCTGCTCGCAAGGCTGCATTGAGCCAGCAGATCAGCATGGCAACAAAAAAGAACAGCGAGAGGCGGAGGATCGCGGTACGCGCCTGCTCGGGGGTGTGTGGTCCGGCAAGCGAAAAATAGGCGCCCACGGTGAGGGCGAAAGAAGTGGCGACCACTCCAGGTTTCCAACCACCGTACCAGGCGCTCACCATGACAGCCACACCAAACAGCGCCAGCCGGCTTTCCGAGACATTAGCCAGCAGAACCGTAGGGATCAAGGCCAGGGCCGTACTGAGGACGGCCACTCCATAACGCAGAATGGGGGCTCGAGCTGCGGGGATGCGGAGTAGGGGGAGGGTTACTCGCATGTAACCCATGCTAGTGCCAAAACGGGAAACAGGATAGTTACAGGAGTTCATTTTGTTTGGGCGGACTGGGCACTCTGGGAAGTCCATTGGCCTGCCGGACAACGTCCGGTTGGACAATGCGAATTCTCGACTTGCATCCGGGGCCGCGAATCAAGACACTAGGCGGGCAGAATCCACGAACTATGAATATCGGACTATTTGGCGGAACCTTCGATCCGGTCCATCGCGGACACATGGCGTTGGCTCGGGCAGCGCTGGAGCAATACAAACTGCACCGGATTCACTTTGTACCCGCGAACGTTCCTCCCCACAAGCAGCGCCAACCGCTTTCTCCGTTTTTGCACCGGTTTGCCATGCTTGCCTTGGCGTCCGCCGAAGAGAAAGCATTTGTGCCGTCTCTGCTGGAAGCGCCCGAGGAAGCCGTAGTATCGATTCGAAAGGACCGCCAGGAAAAACCGAACTACACGATTGACACGGTGCGGAGGCTGAAGCAGAAGTTCAAGACCGCTGACAAATTGTTTCTCCTGATCGGCATGGATGCCTTTGAAGACATCGCCAATTGGCATCAGTCCGAGGCGCTGTTTCGTGAGTGCGAATTCGTGGTTGCCGCCCGGCCGGGATATTCCCTCGCAGATGTGGCCAACGCCCTACCAGAAAGCCTGCGTCCCCGACCTGAGGTGACAAAACCGTTTCACAAGCAGGCGCCCACCGGAGATTTGGTGCTGAAGGGAGCCACCGTCCATCTTCTGGGAGACTTGCATCAACCAGCCTCGGCAACGGCGATCCGCGAAGCGGCTTCGGCGGGCAAGCCCCTGGGACGATTTGTAGACCCAGCAGTCGGCGAGTACATCAGGAAGATGGGGCTATATAAATAGCTGCGCGTAGGGTCCCGTGAATCTCACGGAACCCAGTATTATAGTAAGCGACCCATTTTTAGCAGCGAATGGAATTTCTAGCATCAACCAGGGCAGGCGTCCCAAACCGCCAAGACTTCGGAGATCCCATGGCTCAGAACCACTACGTCACAAAAGCGAAACGCCGGAACAAGAACAGCAAGCGCAAAGATTCCTCCCAAGCCACCATGGCGAAGTTGCGCGAATTAGCCGCAGCCGAAGCGAAAAAAGCAAATAAATAGGCGAACCGCGCCACGGCTCAGGAATCGGCCGCTACTGCAACTTCGCGTACTCCGCCTTGGTTTCTTTCAGGAGCGGGACGTCAGGGTCGGCATCTTTCCAGAGGGCAAAGAAGTCCTGGTATGCGGTTCGGGCTTTGCCCTTGTCAGATAACACATACGCACGGGCCAAGCCCAGTTGCGCCAAGGACATCAACGGATCTGAAGGCGAACCGTTCTTTAGATTGAGAACCGCCTGAAACTCTTTTGCCGCATCGGCGCCGTGGCCAGCCATTAAAAACGCGCTTGCCCGGGTGTAGAGCGATTCGGTGTTAGCGGGATCGTAAGGTTCCGCTGCCTTCATGATTTCCAATGCTCTGTCCGCGGCGTGATGATTCAGTTCGACCACCGCCCGCACAATTGGTGCGTTCACGGATTGAACGAACACGTCGTCTGGCCTTTGCTTAACAGCCTGTTCGACCAATGTCTGGGCTTTGGCGTCCTCGCCGGAGCGCGCATAAATATCGGCAGCGAAGAGCATGAAATTTGGGGATTGCCCCTGTTTCAGCGCCGCATCTGTTCCTTTGATGCCTTCCGCGCGGTTGCCCGCAAATGCGTCGATCAGAGCCATGTTCAGCGCCGCACTTTCAGCAGTCTCTGTGAGCTCGAGCCGCTGAGCCTCATCTTGGGCCTGCTTGGAGAGTTCCCCGCTGCGACGTAACTGGCCACGAGCAGCGGCCAGTGTCGCATCCCGCTGGATCAGAGCAAGTTCGCCTTGTGGGCTGGCTTTCGCCAGCGCATCCTCCTTCGCCATCGTCGCCGTATCACCCTGCGCCAAAGCGATCAGCCCAAGTTGCAAATGAATGAGCGCCGCACCCAGCTTTCGCTGTTGAGCCTGAGCCAAGATCGCCTTAGCATCGTCCAGGCGGTTCATTGATGCATAAGCGTTCGCTGCAATCGCGTATCCGTTAAATTTTTCCGGGCTCAGCTGAATGGCCTCAAGCCCGTTTTCCAGAGCCTTCTCGAAGTGTCCGATACTGAGATACGTTACCGCCACATTCACGCGGGGGCGCTCATCGCGTGGATACACTTGCTTGTACTGGTTGTAGACCTCGATCGCCTTATCAATCTGGCCGACGTATTGGTAGTAGTCGCTGGTGATCGCGAGCTTCTCGCGCTCGCTGGCGCGCTCCTTCAACTCGAAAGCCTTTCTGATGTTGACCAGCATGGCTTCTTGCTGTCCCATGTTGCTGTACTCGACCGCAAGACCGCGGTATCCCATTGCAAAGTTGGGATCGAGTTCTACTGCGCGTTTGCTGAATTCGAGTGCGCCCAGGAAATCGCCATTGTTGTTTCGGACCGAGGCTTCAGTGGACTGCTTGAGCGCTTCGAGCGAGGTCGTGGTGGCCTCGCCCAGAGGCTTATCGAATTTCTGAATCGACGCCAACGACTCACCGAGTTTGCTGCGCAGTTTCGTGCTGGCGTCGCCCAAGGCGTCGAGGACTTTCTCTTTGCTCGGCGCCTGGGTCTGCTCCTGGCCGATCGATGCGCCATTCACCGCGTTAATCGCCTCGAGCGACAGTACGAACGAACTGCCAAGACTTGTGATGGAGCCGTGCACGAGGGCTTTGATTCCATTGCGCTGGCAGATCTCGCGGCCGATCTCCGGCGTGACGCGAGCGTCCGGCGCTTGTCCCATCAGTTTTAGGGTCTTTGAGACCTCCTGCTGGGAAATCAGATTCAGAAATGGAGATTGCGCCAGGCTGACCTGGAGCGCCGTTTTCAACGTGCCGTCAAATACTGGATCGCCGGTGGTGTTGGTGAAATCCGCGAGCAGAATCGAGTCTTTTTCGGTGAGCTGGTTGGTACGCGAGCGCCAGAAAAATATTCCTGCAGCCGCAGCGATCACAACGAGCAACGCCACACCCAGAATGATCGGTGAACGCCGGCGAACCGGCTCGGCGACGATCGGCATCGCAGACGAGGATGCGGCCTTATGCTTGCCGCTTGACGCTGGCTGTGCGATCTGTGGCGGGTTGGGTGTGTCAATCTCGGCTGCCGTACCTGCCGCGGCCGAATGTCCCGACTGCGTCTCCCGCTGCAAACGCTTCAGGTCGGCTCGAATGTCAGCGGCGTGCTGGTAGCGTAGCTCACGATCCTTTTCCAGCGCCTTGGTGATGATCTCTTCCAGCTTCGCCGGAACCTCCGGATTGAGTCTTACCGGCGCTGCGGGTGCGCGGTTCAGAATGGCCTCGAAGATCAGGCCCGAAGTATCGCCGCGGAAGGGCAAGACTCCGGTTGCCATCTCGTAGAGCACGACCCCGAACGAAAAGAGATCGCTGCGGCCATCGAGATCTTTGCCACGTACCTGTTCGGGCGACATATAGGCGACGGTCCCCAGGGTGGAGCCGGGACTCGTGAGATGCGCCTCTTCAACTGCGGTCACGGTGTTCGCAGAAGAAATTGGGATAGAGGAACTGCTGCCAAGCCCGACCTTGGCGAGCCCGAAATCCAGGATCTTGGCATGTCCGCGCTTGGTCACGAAAATGTTCGCGGGCTTAATGTCGCGATGAACAATTCCCTCCGCGTGCGCCGCATCAAGGGCATCGGCAATCTCGATCGCCAGCGACAGAATCTCCTCGGTCTCCATGGGATGGCCGCCGATGCGATGCTTCAGCGTCACGCCATCGAGATATTCCATGGCGATGAAGGGCATTCCATTTTCCTGCGCGATCTCGTGGATGGTGCAGATGTTGGGATGGTTCAGCGCCGAGGCGGCTTGGGCTTCACGCTGAAAGCGGGCGAGTGCCGCGGAGTCTTTGGCGACTTCGTCAGGCAGGAACTTGAGGGCAACAAAGCGGTGCAGGTTGAGGTCTTCGGCCTTGTAAACGACTCCCATCCCGCCGCCACCGAGCTTCTCGACGATGCGGTAGTGAGAGATCGTCTGTCCGATCATTGGCCCTGTCCGATCATTGGCAACGAATCTTACGTGGGCATAACGAGGGAGTCAATGAATGTTGAGGATCAGTCGAACCTCAAGTCAGGCGTTGGACAGACACCGCGTGTGCAAAATGCCAAAATCGAAGGTCGGGTACAATGAAGGTCGCGCGAACGACTCGCGACTAGCGACCAACGACCCGCAATCGAATGAAAAAGAGCGAACTCAAAAAGCAAGTGGAAGCCGCTATCCAAGCCTGCCTCGAGAAAAAGGCCGAAGAACTCAGCATCCTGGAAATGGAAAAAGGGTCGGGAGCGTTCACCGACTACTTCGTGCTCTGCAGCGGAACCAATCCTAGGCAGGTCCAGGCCATTGCCGACGAAGTGGAACTGCGTCTGAAGGCCACAGGCCTGCGCCCCACTCACA
This sequence comes from uncultured Acidobacteriaceae bacterium, assembly GCA_963786095.1. Taxonomy (GTDB): domain Bacteria; phylum Acidobacteriota; class Terriglobia; order Terriglobales; family Acidobacteriaceae; genus Sulfotelmatobacter. The sequence goes on from CAWAXV010000027.1 coordinate 49,970, forward strand.
TCGAGGGCTACAACCAGGCCGAGTGGATTCTGGTGGACTACGTGGACTTCGTCGTTCACGTCTTCTCGGAGAAGGCGCGCAAGTTCTACGATCTGGAGCGACTGTGGAAGTCGGCAAAGCACTTGGAGCCGGCCGACCTGAAATCCGCACCTCGAAAGTCGAAGACTGCCGCCAAGCCGGTTGCGTCCAAGAAGAAGACGAAAAAGCGAGCGTAGGCGCTTTTTTGGATTCTGAAGAACCGCATGACATCGAAGCCAGACTCCGAACCAAGCTGGGGGGCACAGTACCGCCTGGTTGCTTCCGAAAAGTGGAAGACCAAGTCGGCGGCCATGGGCCAGCCCGTAACCAACGCATTGGTTGACTACGCGCAACCGACACCCGGAATGCAGATTCTGGATCTGGCCAGCGGAACCGGGGAACCCGCGATCAGCTTGGCGCTGAGCGTCGGGAATCGGGGCCACGTCACGGCCCTCGACCTGAGTGCGGATCTGCTGGAAATCGCGGCGCAGCGCGCGCGTGCGCGCGGGTTGAGCAACTTCACCATCCGGAAGGCGGACGCCCACAGTCTGCCTTTCCCTGACAACAGCTTCGACCTCGCCACTTCGCGCTTCGGCGTGATGTTTTTCCGCGACCCGGGACTTGCTCTCCGCGAACTACGGCGGACTTTGCGTCCGGGCGCTCGGGCCTGCTTTCTGGTCTGGGGATCGATTGACCAGCCTTATTGGCAAGCGACGATGGGCGTGGTCCATAGGCACGTTGGTGGGCCTTTGCTCGCTCCCAATGGCCCTGATCCTTTTCGATTTGCCGCGTCCGGTAGCCTCTCAGCCATTCTGCGGGGAGCGGGATTCAACGACGTGGAGGAAGAGACCAAGACGCTTCCCTGGACGTGGCTGGGCCCAGCCGAAGAAGTGTGGGAGCAGGCTCAGGCCGTTTCCGTCCCATTTCATCCGATGTTAGAGCGCGTGCCCGCGGATCAGTGGCCGAAAATCCACGCCGAAGTGCATGCGGCAGTGCGGCAGTACTCTGATGGGGAGAAGATCGCGTTCGGGGCGTCCGTAATACTCGCCTCGGGCAAGAAGTGAGGGTCTGCCGTGAAGATCAAGATTGCGTGGATCGGAAAGACAAAGGAGCAAGCGATCCAATCGCTCACCGACGAGTACCTAAAGCGCATTTCCCGCTACGTGCAAGTGGAAGGCGTTACGCTTCGCGATGAGAAAGCCTTAGTCGAAGCCTGCGGCCGAGGATCAAAAAGCGGAGCGAAGTCTACGCTGGTGCTGATGGATTCGCGGGGGAAAGAATTCTCTTCCGAGCAGTTTGCCAAGTTCCTGGGAGATTACCAAGACTGCAATCCCCTGCCGCTCATCTTCGCCATCGGTGGCGCTGACGGCTTCAGCCCAGAGACCAGGACCGCAGCGCAGCAAATCATTTCACTTGGAAAAATGACGCTGGCACACGAACTGGCCCGCGTGGTTCTGCTGGAGCAAGTCTATCGAGCGTTCACGATTCTAAAGGGCCACCCGTATCACTCGGGCCACTAAACGTAATGATTCTTGTCCAATACTAATTATTGATTGAGAATCCTACCTAAGTGCTATTTCTTCGGCACGCTTGCCGGCATACCCACCACAATCTTCAGAATCTCCTCCGCCAGATCTCCCGAGCTAACATCGTCCATATTGGCCAGGACGACGACTCCCGCGCGCTGTGCCGGAGCGATGGAGAACGCCGTGCTCGTCCCCTGCTGCCCACCGGTGTGTCCGATCGCAACCAGGCCGCCTTCGTCACCCACGCCCCATCCCAGTCCGTAGGTGTCTTTCGAGCCGTCTGACGGTTTCAGCGGGGTCCACATCAAATCGCGCGTGGCGCGCTTGATCAGCTTGTCGTTCAGAATCGCCACCTCAAATCGCGCCATGTCTTCCGCCGACGAGGTCCAGCCACCGCCAGGAATTTTGTAGCTGGAATCCAGAAAGTCAGCGTTCTGCACCGTTCCCGAGTCTGTCTTGTGATAGAAGCGCGTGCGGTACGGAATAATCGCGAAGCGATCGTCGGCCTGGGTATGCTCCATGCCCGCCGGAGCCAAAACATTCTTGCGCATAAAGTCCAGGTACTTGGCGCCGGATGCCCCCTCCATCACGCACCCGACCAACGTGTAGCCCTGCGTCGAGTAATGAAAATGGGTACCAGGCTGTGCCACGAGGGGATCATTCTTGAAGAAGTCGAGCCCCGCCTGGATGGGATTGTCGAAATGTTTCGTGTTCCCGCCTTCGAGGTCCTCCTGCCCGTCCGACTTGTAATGCCGAATGCCACCCAGATGCCCCATCACCTGCCGCGTAGTGATCGGCCACGGTTTCTGCGGAAACGCCGGACAGTATTTCTGGACCTGGGCATCGAGGTCGAGTTGCCCGCGCTCCCAGAGCTGCATCGCGCCCACGGCGGTTAGTGGCTTGGAGATCGATCCTAGGCGGAACAGCGTGTGTTCGCTGGCGGGAGCGTTGTTTTCAACATCGGCAAGACCGAATCCAGCTCCGTAGTCATACTCGCCGTTCTCGACCACGGCGACCGAAACGCCGGGCACATGGACGTCGGCCATGAACTTCGAGACGGCGGCCTCAATTTGAGTACGCTTCTCGGGTGATAACTGGTGATCCTGCGCCGCGGCGAATGTGGCAAGAGCTACACAGGACAACAGGGCGATCAAGGGGCCCGGAGCGGAGCGCAACCGCCATTTCGACAGTCTTCCACGCAAGATCATCGTTTACCTTCCTGGAGTAGAGGACACTATTGTAGGTGCGAATTGGATCAGATGCGCTACTGAGTGACAGTAGCCTGATAGCTCACAGCCTGCCAGTGCCCCGCTGCGCCGGACCCAGACACGCGTATAGCGATAGGGCCCGCTGAAGTCTTCCCCAAGCTGGTGACCCTTCACGTCAGCCCGCGCAGTCACGACGGCGGTGTCACCGTAGATGCGCACGACCATGTCGCTCACGTTGATCGTGTCGTATCGAAGCTGCCCGCTTTTGCGTGCTGAGACCGAGTCCTGTTTCGTCGTAACCTGGCCGAGAGGAGTAATGGCGACATAGTCCTCAGCCAGAGTGCGCTGAGGAAAGTCCGGGTCACGGTGAAGGCTGGCTTCCTTGGCCTGGCGCTCCATGTCCACGATCTCGCGAATCGTCGCCTGATCGCCCGAGTCGATCGACGTTCTGGGATGAACCGCCACATGCTGGGCCGCAAATGCCGGGAGCGCCAGCAATGCGGACCACAATAACACTAGACACCTGTTGAGCACGATGAGACCTCCGCGGTTTGCGAGGGGACAGAGATCCGCCTGACCGAGCTACGCAACTTTGGATGCAAGAGTTCCGTGGAAAAGTTCCTGATTGAGAACATTTATGTCCAACCCATTGCCGCTTGCGCCTTCACAAGCGATGTTGACCCTGTCTGTTAACCATAGACTGGACGGCAGGGCGTTTTATTTCGTTTTTTTTGCAATAGTTTCAGAATTCCGATACGCCCCTAGCCACGGAATCAGCACACACCCAATTCATAACTCACAGCAACTCCAATTCCATGGCAAAGTCTGGCCTAAACCATTGATAAGATGAAGTCGAGCGCCTTAGGAACAAGCTCACCTCTGTCCACTGGAGGGTTGGAGTGTCCAGCAACGAACAGCTACCTTTCAGGTTAATCCGCGCTTCTGACGGTAATCGACCCGTAGGTCAGCTCGGCTTCTAGTAGAATCAAACGTCCGCTTACGGCATGGCTGATATCCGTCGTGGTCTCATTATCGTGAACACTGGGCCCGGCAAAGGCAAGACCACGGCCGCCATGGGAACGGCCTTGCGCGCGGTCGGCCAGGGAATGCGAGTCTTGATGCTACAGTTTCTGAAGGGATCGTGGCACTATGGCGAGCTCGACGCGGTACAGGCCTTTGGCGACAAGTTTGTCATGAAGCAGATGGGACGGGGCTTCGTGAAGGTCGGCGCGGAGAAACCCGACCCGGAAGATGTTCGCATGGTCGAAGAAGCCTGGACCGAAGCCGAAAAGGCTATCCAATCGGCCGAGTGGGACTTGGTGGTCCTCGACGAGATCAACTATGCGATCAGTTACGGCATGCTCGATCCCGGCAAGGTGGTCGAGAGCCTGAAGAAGAAGCCGGATATGGTGCATGTCATCTTGACGGGCCGGAACGCACACCCGACAATTGTCGAGGCCGCGGACACAGTAACCGAAATGCGCCAGGTCAAACACGCCTACGAAAAGGGTGTGATGGCGCAAAGAGGAATCGAGTACTAACATCGAGTGCCCGGTACTCAGTACCCAGTACTCAGAAATCGCCACTTCGGGGTTGAACTGAGTACCGAGTACTGACAACTGATTTATGGCTTGGTTTAAGCGCGAATCCGGCGAGCTCGACACCTCAGGCGCGAAGACCGTCCGCACCGAAGGCTTGTGGGTGAAGTGTGAAGGCTGCCGGCAGATCATCTGGAAAAAGGATTTGGAAGATAATCTGAACGTCTGTCCAAAGTGCGACAAACACTTCCGGATCGACGCCCGCACCCGCCTGGCGCAACTGCTCGACGACAACCAGTACGCCACCTTCGACGACAACCTGTCTTCGACCGATCCTCTGAAATTCGTGGACTTGAAGCCGTACTCGTCGCGCTTGAGACAGGCACAGCAAGACACCGGTCTGCAAGACGCTGTCATTAATGCACACGGCAAGTTGGAAGGCCGGCCCGTTGTCGCCAGCGTGATGGAATACGCGTTCATCGGCGGCAGCATGGGCGCAGTCGTCGGTGAGGCGATTACGCGCGCAGTCGAGCGTTCAGCCGATACGCGCACACCGCTAATCATCGTGTCGGCGTCGGGTGGCGCGCGAATGATGGAAGGCGTGATCAGCCTGATGCAACTCGCGAAAATCTCGGCCGCCCTGGCGAAGCTCGACAAAGCGAAGGTTCCCTACATCTCGTTGCTGACCGATCCAACCACGGGTGGCGTGACCGCCTCGTTCGCCATGCTCGGCGACCTGAACATAGCTGAGCCGGGAGCCCTGATCGGCTTCGCCGGGCCACGAGTGATTGAACAAACCATCCGCCAGAAACTACCCCCAGGCTTCCAACGCAGCGAGTTCCTCCTGGAACACGGAATGCTTGACGCAGTGGTTCCCCGCAAACAGCTCAAGCCCTACATCGCGCGCGCCCTGAACTTCATGACACCCGCTCACTGATCGTCATTTCATTTGACTCGTCTGGACGGCAAATGGGGCGTCGATTGGGAGTCATATCTGGAGGTTGTGCCAGGGCGGAACAAAGTCCGCGGTTCCGTTCCGCGGCGACGTCATCTCAAAATCAGTGACTCGGAATTGACACGAATCCATGCGGGTTGCCGTCGGCATCGGTGTAATTCCCGGCAATCACCCCGAGTTGATTGATGGCCCGCCCGAACGCCAGAATCGCACCCGGCGGATCGACGATCGTCACCTTTCCCTTAATCAGCAGGATGGCATGTTGGGTCGTGTTGTCCACCGAATAGCCCACGATCTGCCCGGCATTATTCAACCCCAACAATTCAGTAGAAACCGCCCCGGAAGCGTCGAACGAGGTGAATTGCCCGCCCCGGCAGATGTATCCGTGCAAGACAATGCCGTCGTCCGTGTAGGAGCCTACAATCTGTCCGGAATCGTTGATGCCGTAACCTTGCGTCGAAATCGTGCCGGGATAATCAAACACCCCGAACTTTCCGCCGCTCAGGACGAAGCCATGATTGTTGGTTCCGTTGGGATCGCCATAGTCGCCCACCACCTGGCCGCGGTTATTGATTCCGCGCACGACTGTGTAAAGCGCGCCCGGATAGTCGATCTGGGAATACGCCCCATTCACCCGCCGGAGAGTTGCTGGGGCAGGCGGTCGGCACCGAGTGCGCAATTCGGAACGTAGCGCTGATCGTCTGAATTGCATTCGGATTGGCGAAGTACAACTCCGCCGGTCCAAATTGACGGTCAGGATCAGAATCGACGTGCCCGTAGGCCTTGACCATGAGATGTAGTTGGTTGCTCTGAATCGCGCGGATACAGTCGACCAGATTCAAGGACGCCGTGGTATCGAGGAACTGCGTCGCAGAACACGTAGGAACCGCAGCCCACTTCGTCGGAACAATCCACGGAGAATTGAAGTTGTCGTAGAGTTGGATCGAGCCGCTCTGCTGGGCTAGGCACAGCACGGGCAGCAATAATAGAAGACCAAACATCAGTTTGTAGCGCATGGAACCCCTCCAGAATGGAAACGCGGGGCCCGAACCTGAAATTCCAGCTTGTACGGTTTCAGAATTTGCGGCTAGCGTCTGTGCGCCCGGCCACCTGGCCCTGTGACCGATGTCACGAGCCGGCGCACGATAGAATTGAAAGAGCTCCGCGAACGAATCCCAGTCGCGGCTGCCGGAATCAAACTCTTTCCACATGTCCTACGAAACCGCAGTGGCGAGCATGTTTGCGCTGGGGCACGAACTGGCCCATATGCCGTCGCAGAAGTTCGACTTGGCTCACATGCGAGTTTTGCTGCAGGCCATGGATCATCCCGAGCGTTCGTTCCCCAGCGTCCTGATCGCGGGGACAAACGGAAAGGGCTCGACCGCGGCCACCCTGGCGTCGATCCTGCGGGCATCCGGCCTGAAGACGGGACTCTATACGTCGCCGCATCTGATTCGAATCAACGAGCGGATCCGGATCACCGGAGACCAGATCAGTGACGACAACTTTGCCGCGCTGCATCGCGAGGTCGATCGCGTTGCCGAACGCCTGGTCGGGCAAGGGGACCTGCCGTGGCATCCCAGCTTCTTTGAGATGATGACAGCCATTGCGTTCGCCCACTTCGCAGGTGAGCGCGTCGAGATCGCAGTGCTGGAAGTCGGCATGGGCGGCCGCCTGGACGCGACGAACGTAGTCGAGCCCTTGGTCAGCGTGATCGCCGACATTTCGCTCGACCATCAGAAATTTCTGGGTAACACAGTCGGCGAGATCGCTCGCGAGAAAGTCGGCATCATTCGCTCCGGCGGTGTGGTCGTGACCCTGCCGCAGCAGCCGGAAGCCAACGACGTCATTGGCAATACCATCCTTGATCTCGGAGCCCGAGGAGTCAGCGCCGTCCAGTACGTGCCGCCGGTTTCACCGGGCAGCACCGATTACTTGAAGCCGGGGGCAGACCCGAACTTTCGCACTCGATATCCCCTGCAGGTACTCGGGGAGCAGATTCTGGTCGAGACTCCACTGGTTGGCCGTCATCAATTGCGCAATGTAGCGCTGGCCATCGCCACGGCTGAGGAGCTGAACAAGCAAGGTTTCGCTGGCATCACGGCAGAATCAATCGAACGTGGCATTCGTGAAACACGATGGCCTGGACGCTTCCAAGTGATCGCTCGCCACGCGGGTTGGCCCGAAATCGTCCTCGATGTAGCCCACAATCCGGCAGGAGCGTGGGCCCTCCGCTCTGCCCTTTCGGAGCGCTATGACGACCGTCCGCTGATTTTCATTTTCGGCGCGATGCGTGACAAGGCAATCTCAGAGATGACGGAGATCTTGTTTCCCCTGGCCGAGCGCGTCATTGCCACGCGGCCCGAGAATCCAAGGTCTGCGTCGGCGGACGAGATTCAGCAGGCTGGAGGTCGTACGGGCGCCAAGATCGAGCCTGTCGCAGAGGTCGCGGCGGCTCTGGATCGCGCCCGGCAAGCTGCGGGTCCGCAAGCGGTTATTGTCGTTACAGGCTCGATTTACCTGGTTGGGGAGGTCATGCGCCTTCTCGAAGTGAGCGTCTAGGGTCAATACCTGATCGTACCCGGCCAGCGGTTTTCCCCTAGAATGGAAGTGTGCAGGAAGTGAATTCATCGGTCGAGCAAGCTGAAAATACCCAGGCGGAAAGCAGACCGTCCCTGGCGGCTCTACCCTCTGTTCCGCGACAAAGTCCTCATGCCGTTCCTGGCCTGAAACATGGCTGGCTGAGTGCGTTGCGATCGTATTTGATCCTCGATCCTCTCATTTGGCTCTACACAATCGTAATGGGACTGCTGGCCCTTCCCGGTGGACTCTTCGACCGCACGGGGCGTCGCCTTCACTGGTTTTCCTACGCATGGTCGTGGATGATCATGAAGACGATCTTCTCCCCAGTGAAGGTCACCGGACTCGATCAGATCGACACGTCCAAGCCCCACGTCTATGCCGCGAATCACGCATCGGCACTCGACATCCCCGTTCTTTATACGTATCTCCCGTTTCAGTTCCGTATTGCGTTCAAGAAGGAACTGCTGTCCTATCCGGTGGTCGGCTGGCAACTGAAGCGCTCGGGTCAGATCTGCATTGATCAGCAGAACCCCTCGCATTCGGTGAGCAGCATCCGCGCGGCGCTGAAGGGACTGAAAGCGGGTCTTCCGCTCGTGATTTTTCCTGAAGGCGGACGCACGCCCGACGGTGAGATCAAGCCGTTTTTGCAGGGTGCGTTCTTTCTGGCCATCAAGGCTCAGGTGGACATCGTTCCCATCGCGCTCGTCGGCACTTACGAACTGCTCCCGATGAACACGTACCACATCAAGTGCCGCCCGCTGGAGATGCGCGTCGGCAAGCCCATTTCAACCACTGGACTCACCGTGCGCGACTTGGAAGCCGTCTCGAACAAAGTGAAGGCAGCGATGGAAGACCTCTATTACCGTGCCTGAAGCCGGCTTCGCGAATTCCGTTACGCTGCGTTCTTAGTTTCGTCGCAGAGATGTTGATAGTGCTCTCGCCCGCGCTGGTAGCCGCGAGTAAACGGCTCCTCCACTTGTGCCCCGGGATACTGGCGCTGCACATCTTCGAGAGCCGCATCCATCTCGGCCGAAACCTGGTCAAACTCCATGCATCGCGTGCGTGCATGCAGCGCTGCCTCGAAGCCCAGACGATAAAACTTCTCGTCCTCTGCGAACTTCCTGCCCGAGGCTGAATAGTGGCTCTGCTCGGCGCTGCGCAGGCCACTCCACCAATGCTCACGAGCCGCGTCCACTGACTCGGCCCCGGACGTTTTCAGCAGGCCGCGAAGAAGCGAGGCGGAGTGTTCGTCTTCCGGCATCGCGATCACCACACTCCGGCCTCTGCGCAGCGCTTCTTCGTAGACGAAGATTTCATCTTCCGGAAGCCCCTCGTAGTTCGATTCCTCAGCCTTGCCGCCAGCGACCGCCCCGACTGTAGCGCCTGCAACTCCCAGGATCGCGGCGCCCAGCAGCCCGAGGGCCGTAATCGGTCCAAGTCCCGGCACAAGGGCCATCAGTAGGGAGCCGCCCGCGAATCCGACGCCTCCACCAGCGAGCGCTCCGACGGCTTTCCCCATTCCGGGCTCCTCCGCAGCCTCCGTGGGAACGGTTCGCATTTCCTTGTCGATCTGTTCCACGGTTCCCGGAGTCAGTAGTGTGATTTTGTCTGCTGCGATGCCAGCCTTGTATGCTTCGTTGACGGTGCGTTCCGCTTCCGATCGTGTCGTGAATACTCCAGTAATTGCCTCCATAGTCGCCTCTGTCCTCTCGTTTGAATTTCGCACGCCTTGAATTCACACAACCGGGCCCGGGCAAGGTCCTGCCCACAGAATCCACCATTCTGATGCTGGAACCCCCAGGCAGAGCTACATCGAAAATGCTGGATTTCAATTTTTAGCTTGCCCGTAACCTTTTCCTGCGTCCGGGCGTTTACCCTATGTAAGGTTGAACCGCGGAGAATTCGTTGAAGGCTCTGAAGAAAGAAGCGGACGAGCGGCTTCTCATCGAAGCTGCGCAGAACGACCCCGCCTGCTTTGCCGACCTTTACGAAATCAACTTCGAACGCGTCTACGCCTACATCGTGAAGCGCGTACACGATCGCTCCGAGACGGAAGACTTGACCGCGGAGGTCTTCCATCAGGCGCTGGCGAACCTGAAGCGGTTTGAGTGGCGTGGGATTCCGTTTGCCGCCTGGCTGTTCCGGATCGCCGCGAACCTGATATCGGATCGCTGGCAGCGCTCCGGGCGCGAAGTCTCCGATGAGGCGGAACTCGAGTCCGCCCAAGTCAGTCCGGCCGAAATTGAAGAAGTCGAACGGCGCGCCACGTTGTTCCGTCTTGTGGACACCCTGCCGGCCGAACAGCGGCGCGTGGTTGTTCTGCGCTTCGTGGAACAGAAAAGCATCAAGGAAGTGGCTCGGGAAGTCAGCAAGACTGAGGGAGCCGTGAAGCAGCTACAGTTCCGCGCGCTCACGAGTTTGCGCGCGCGCATGGAGGGTGCCGATGCCTAAGCGCTCTCTGAATCCGGGAAGTGGCGGCCAGAATAAACCCGATCTCAAGAAGGTCGAACAACTGAACAAGTCGGTCGAGACCATGCTGGCTCGTACCGATGGTAAGCCTCCGAAGGTGGCGGGTGAAATCGAGCCTCTGGTGCGCATCGCGGCGGAATTGCGCAATCTGCCGAACGCACGTTTCAAGGCACGATTGAAATCCGAATTAGGAGGAGCAAAACGTATGTCTACCGTTGCTGAACCCGTGGCAGCCGTTCACGTGTCTGCGTCACCGAGATTGGCATTCCGCGATCCCGCCAAAGCGATCAAGTTCTACATTCGCGCTTTGGGGGCCAAAGAAATCCTCCGTTTCGAGGTTGGCGGGCAAATTCCGCACGCCGAACTCAGAATCGGCGATTCGTCGGTCAACATCGCCGGCGAATGGCCCGAGGGCGGCCGCTTCAGCGCCGAGACTCTCGGTCACTCACCGATTTCCATGACCATTCAGGTCGCTGACGTAGATGCCTTTGCGGAACATGCGGTGGCGGCCGGGATGAAGCTGGTGCGTGAGCCCAAGGACCAGTTCTACGGACACCGCGATGCCACGCTCGAGGATCCCTTCGGCTATACGTGGGCGGTATTCACCGTGAAGGAAGAGATGTCGGTCGAAGAGATGCACCGCCGTATGCGCGGGATGACTGAGGGCCCCGAAGGCGGCAAGATGCCCGAGAAGAAAGAAGTAAAGAAGAGTGTGAGCCCGATTCCGCCCGGGTTCCGGATGGTCACTCCTTACCTTGTCGCCGAGGACGGTCCGGCCCTGCTCGACTTTGCCATCCAGGCTTTCGGCGCAGAAGAAAAGCTTCGGGTGACAACGCCGATGGGCGGCGTCCACGGAGAAGTCCGGATCGGCGATTCTGCGCTCATGATGGGCGGCGGCGTACCGGGCCATAAGTTCCCTGGATCGCTGCATCCCAACGCCCTTCACATTTACGTCGAAGATGCCGACGCGGTCTGCAAGAAAGCAGTAGCGGAAGGAGCGACTCTGATCGACGAACCTCGCGATCAGGAGTACGGCGAGCGCTCTGGCACAGTGAAAGATCGAGCAGGCAACTTCTGGTACATTGCGACGGCCAAGGGTAAGACTCATGTCCGAAGGGCCTGCACAGCGTGAATCCGTACTTGCACCCGCTGCGCGCAGAACCCCTCATCGGCTTTCTGAAGCGCGCCTTTAACGCGGAAGAAGTGGCGAAGTACGCGTCTCCGGACGGCGTCGTGCATCACGCCGTGATTCGCGTCGGCGATTCAGTCATCGAGATGGGCGAGTCGCACGGCAAATACGAGCCCATGCCTTCGATGTTCTACCTCTACGTGCCCAACGTAGACAACGCGTATCGCCAGGCCGTAGCGGCGGGTGCGACTTCCTTCCAGGAGCCCACCGACCAGTCCTATGGCGACCGCAGCGCCGGAGTACGCGACGCCTTCGGCAACACGTGGTACATCGCCACCCACATCAAAGACGTGGACATGTAGAGATGAACCGGGGCGAGCGCATGGCTCGCCCCGGTTTTTCTTTTCGCCCTGAGCCGTTGATTCCCCAGCCCGCGTTTGCTCGATAAAGTAATACCGCGAACCCACGGACACGTGGACGACTTCTCTTCCCGTTCCAGTACGTGTAATCACCGACTTCTTCCACAGCCAAACCCGATTACAACAGCTAGCCAAAAAAACATTCAGGCGGTTTGGAGCGTCCCTCCGCGTGGAGCGAATCGTGACGCAGGTAACTTTCGATTGCTCCTTATGCCACGGATAATGAAGTGAGCATGAAGCGATGGATGATTCCAGCGGGTCAAAATTGAAATCCTGGATCTAGAGGGGAATTGGCGATGAAGCGGAAGACAATACTGGTGACCGGGAGCAGCGGGCTAATCGGATCGGAGGCGGTGGGGCACTTCGACCGGCAGGGTCATCAGGTCGTTGGCGCGGATAACAACATGCGCCGCGAGTTCTTCGGCCCGGCGGGCGATACGCAATGGAATCTGGAGCGTTTGAAGAGCTCAACCAAGCGATTCGAGCATGTTGACCTCGATATCCGGGATCGCCGCGGGATCGAGGATCTGTTTCGCGCGAACCAGTTTGACTTGATTGTTCACTGCGCCGCACAACCGTCTCATGACAAGGCGAGCGACATCGCGTTGATCGATTTTGAGGTGAACGCGCTGGGAACGATCAACCTGCTGGAGGCAACGCGGCAGCACTGCCCTGAGGCCGTTTTCTTGTTCATGAGTACGAATAAGGTCTACGGCGACGCACCCAACGAGATTCCGTTGGTAGAACTGGAGACCCGCTATGAGTACGCTCGCCCAGAAGACTTCGGCGGCGTGAATGAGACCTGCCGTATTGACCGCTCAATGCATTCGTTATTCGGGGCGTCCAAAGCTGCGGCGGATCTGGTGGCGCAGGAGTACGGCCGTTATTTCGGAATGAAGGTTGGTGTTTTTCGCGGCGGATGTCTTACCGGGCCATCACATTCAGGCGTTGAGCTGCATGGTTTTCTTTCTTACCTGGTTAAAGCGACGCTGAAGGGCGGGAATTACTCGGTGTTTGGCTACAAAGGCAAGCAAGTTCGAGACAACATTCACAGTAGCGACGTGGTGAGCGCAATGGAGGAATTTGCAAGCAACCCGAAGCCCGGGGAAGTTTACAACATGGGAGGCGGAAGGGATAACAGCATTTCGATGCTGGAGGCCATCGCGCGGATCGGACAAATGACCGGGCGCAAACTGGATTGG
>CAWAXV010000028.1:0-78078 GCA_963786095.1 uncultured Acidobacteriaceae bacterium
CCTGGGTGGCACGGCGCTTCAGACAATGCGATGGAGTGTCGGGAGATGAGGGCGGCTTCAGCCGAAGATAAGTGTCGTGTACCCGGTCGGCGGTTACCTATTATCCGGAAATAGTGCCGCGAAATTGACGTGAAACCACTCCCTAGGTCCATGTCTTGATTCCGATGACATCCCAGTAGACGAGGTAAAAAGCAGAGATCAGCAGCGCTATCGTGACGATTCTTGAGTAAGCGCGAACGCCTCGGCGCACCGAATCTTTCGGGGCGCGCCACCACGCGATTGCGCTGAACAGTACGGCAATTCCGTAAAAGACAGTGCTCAAGAACAAGGCTTCGGACCAAATCGTTTGATTTCCCATCCGATCGATGAGGTCATCGCTGCACAGGATGAAGATCCCAACAAAGGCGAGCAGGCTAAGCACGGCTACAAGCGGCCAGAGCCGCATCGGGCGTTCAGCGGGGCGACGACGTCGTTTGATCAGCCCCCCGAAAATCCAGAACGGAGCGTAGAGAACAATCGACAGCATCGACAGAACCACGAAGGCAGTCAGCAAAATCTCGGAGATCGCATACCAGGTGGGAATGCGTTTCAGGGCATCGCCGAAACCACTTTGGATGAAGCGACCTTCTTGATTCGGCGTCACCAACACGAGGCTTGGAATCGGGTCCGGCGACTCTTTCTTCGAAACATGGCGGAACTGCGTGCCCGTTACCGGGAGATAAGTGTCGTTCAATGAACCCATACTGCTAGAAAGCAATCTCCCATCTTTGAACTGAATCCAGGTAAGCCCGGTGAGTCGTGAAATAAAGTGGGTGATTTCTGTTCGAGGAGAATTGGGCTCGTACCAACCGGCATAGTCGGCCGCATTGGCCGGTAACGGTGCCACCGCGGGCACCGGCGGCTTTTGCAAATTGTTGGTGATGTACGCCCGGATCGCGTTCCCGATTTTGTCGAAGGCGTCTCCATTTCCGCTGTTGATGCTGTAGAAGTACCCCACGCCGTAATCGGGCATGTAGGACATGTCCGTGATGCCGCCCTCAACGCCTCCATCGTGTCCGTGATAGACGAAGCCCTCATGGACGCTCCAGTAGTTGCTCAGTCCGTAGCCGGCCTTCATTCCATCCTTCGCGGCCCACGTGCTGGTCGGGATTTCCATGCGATCGATGTCGGACGCAGTAACAATCTGCTTTCCGCCTACAGCGCCGCGGTTCAGATAGAACTGCAGGTATGCCGCCATATCGTTGGCCGAGGCATTGATCGATCCTGCGGGACGCATCAAGATGTGCCAATACTGATACGGAGTCTTGCCGTCATCGTGATAAAGCGTGGTGGCCCTGCCGGGGGCCGGCTCGAAATATGTCGCAGTCTTCATTCCCATCGGCAGAAAGAGATTTTGCTGCACGAAGTCTTCGAACTTCTGGCCGGTAAGCTTCTCGACGATGTAGGCGGCAACTGGTGGTCCCGAGTTGCAATACGACATCCGGGTGCCGGGCCGCCATCGCGAGGTGCGCGAGTGGTGGTCGTAGTCAAGGCCTTGACGCACGCTCATGTTGTCGGGCGCTTGCTTCGCATACTCCCGCAGATGCAGATCGTCCCAGCCCGTGGTGTGTTCGAGCACGTTCACGATACGAATTGGATCGCTGGCCTCCCATCGGTTCTCAAACCACACGTCAGGGACAAGTTTGTGAACCGGATCATCGAGCGTCAACTTGCCCTGATCGGCCAGCATAAGAATCGATAACGACGTAAAAGCCTTTGACGTCGAACCGATGCGGAACAGCGTATCGGCCGTGGCCGCGCGCCCACTGGCGACATCGGCAATACCGACACCCGTCACCCACTCGGGTCCGTCTTTATGAACAATCGCCACCGAGACTCCGTTGGTATGCGTGTCCTTGAGTATCTTTTCCAGTTGCTGGCGCAGTTCGTCGGTCGATTGGGCGGGCTTTGGCGTATCGCTTTTTTCGGCAGCCAGGCAGATCTGGGTAAGTGAAGAAATGAGAACAGCGAGGATCATCCATTTCACGGTATTCATCCTCCGCACGCGATCGGGCAATCGCAGCCGTTCATCATACGGCACGGCGGACATAAGTGTACGTCGAGCTTTCGTGGTTGGTGAAAAATCTCTCTTTCACTCATTCGCCTAACCCACAGGTGTACTAAAGCGAAAGAACGGGCGCCCCGGTTGCGCCTCTCAGCGCTCGCCTGCACCAAGGTAGGTCATCTGAACCAAGAGCTTATGAAAGCGGGAGCTTATTTTTTCACTATGATCCCGAGTTCTTTTAACTGGCGCTCGTTCACCGGGGTGGGAGCCTCCACCATCAAGTCCACGGCGCGCGTGGTTTTGGAGAAATTTGGCCGGCCTTGCGCTGCGGATACTGTGGTGGGAGTTCGGAGATGAGGGCGGGTTTGGGCGAAGATAGGTGTCGTTCACCCACTGCAACGGCTGTTCATAGACTTAGAGACGCAGGCGGGGGCTTCATCAGGAAGCGACTGACGGTTTAGCCTGCGCACTTGTCGTGACGCCGCTATTTCAGTTTCACGAAGAGCAGCACGAAAATCGCCCATACCCCGATGGTCGTTGGAAACTGCACCAAAGAGGCGTCCCGCAATGCGCCTCCTCTCGGCAGGAAGAACGTCGCCAGCATCATGGCAAGAGCAGTGAGCACTCCAAGAACAAGTCTGCTTTTCCAGTTCATGCGTGTCTCTCGCTTTCTTGTTTGCCACTTCAAAAACGGCTGCGATTGTACACCTATTCGCCATCGACTTTGAGCGTAATCGCCTTCCATGAGAAGGCCGGTCGGAGTCAAGGTGATTCTTGTTTCTTTTTGTCAGGCACGTTTTCTTCTCCCGCCGAGTTTGCCACTGTCGCCATGCTTCCATTCGCACTCTCGAGGAGCGATTCGTTTCGCTCGGTGCATGTTGGGCGTTCTCGGTTCAGCCGGTGCTGCCATCTGATTGGCGCCCTGTGGTTCTGCTCTTCGAGAGTGGAACCTGGGCCAGGCCATTAACGCAGTCACCGGAACTCGGCTTTGGGCTTTTGTCTTTTCTCTTTTCTCTTTTGTCTTTTCTCTTTCTGGAACGGTTTTGTTTTTACGCGGCTGCGGCCACGGTCGTTCGGCTGGTGTTGTGCAACGGTTCGTACACTTCTGCGCTCACCCACAGGTGATGCAGCAACACCGCCAGCTTTCTCGCGGTCGCCACGATGGCCCGCTTCTTGCCGTTCCTACCACCACGCTCGGCCAGCTTCAGTCCCCAACGCCTGAGATCACAATCGATGCCGAACGGTCCCAGAATGTGTTGCGCTCCCTGCACCAACAACGTCCGCAGATACGGATCGCCTTCTTTGCTGATATGCAGCTGCGGATCGCTCTGCCCCGAGTTCCTGCGTCCCGGCTGTAGTCCCAGATAGCAGCCCACGTCGCGACTCTTGCGGAAGCGATGCGGATCTTCCAGCGTCAGCAGGAAGGTTAGCGCGATCAGCGTGCCTACGCCTTTGATCTGCTTCAGCAACGCCACCTGCGGATAACTCTGCTGCGCCAGGTTCTCGATGCGTTGGTTGTACTCGCAGATGCGTTCGCTCAGAGATTCGATCGCCGACAGCAACGGCTCCAGCGCCCGTTGCAGTTCCGGACTCAAGCCTTCGGCTTTCTCCGGATTCATGTTGCGCACGTTGCAGCCGCGCAGTCGCTCGCCGTAGCTCTTGGCCAGTCCGCGCGCCGCGTTGACCAGCCCCGTGCGTGCCCGCACCAGGCTGGCGCGAGCTCGAATCAACGTTAGATCGGCTTGCGCCTGCGCGCTGCGATGCCTCACCGGATATAACAACTCCGGATCGATCCGGGCCAGCCGCGCCAGCGTCTGCGCATCCAGCCGATCGTCGTTCTTGCGACTCTCACCGATCAGCCGCACCTTGCGCGCATTCGCCACGATCACCTCGTGCCCCAACTCCCTGAGCAAGCGACTGATCCAGGGCGAATGCGTCCCGATCTCCAGTGCGATCCGGCTCCGCGCCATCGCGCCGAAGACTTCACGCAATGCTTTCGCACTTGTACGGACTCGCTGCTCCAGCTGTATCTGGCCCGTTTCATCCAGCACGCAGTACCAACTGTTGCGATCTCCCAGATCCAATCCGATGGTCAGTTTCTGCTGCGAAAAATTCTTGGTCTGTTTTACCGCCACGGTGCTAACCTTCTTCATTGCCGGTCTCCTTTTTATCTGTGCCTTGAGCACGTCGATAACTTGGGAGCGTACACCGCATCCCGCCCGGAGACCGGCCTTCTCATCCCATCTGTTTACAACCGCCATCGTTAATCCTAAACTCCCACCTGCCGTGACTAATTCCGCCCTACACACCTCCTTACGCTACATCGTGGGTCTGGTCGTTGCCGGCTACGTTCTGTTTCAGGCCCGCAAGCCGGACAAATGGTTCGGTAGGATCTTTGCCCGAGCGATGAATACAGGGCACGACAGAATGACCGACTTGGGTCTCGGTCACGTGAAGATCGAAAATCGGTTCCAAATCCTGGATGTCGGATGCGGCGGCGGTCGGACAATTGAGAAGCTGGCTTCGATCGCGGCTGCTGGTATGGTGCATGGCATTGACTATGCCGAAGGCAGTATCACTGTCTCTCGCAAGCACAATGCGGGCCTGATCAAGGCGGGGCGCGTAGTAATAGAGAAGGCCTCGGTGTCTCAACTGCCCTTCCCCGACGATACCTTCGATCTGGTGACTGCCATCGAGACGCAATACTACTGGCCTGATCTCGAGGGTGACATGCGCGAGATTCTGCGCGCGTTAAGGCCTGCGGGAAAATTGGTCATCATCGCCGAGATGTACAAAGGCGGCAAATACGACTGGTTGAAATGGCCGGTGATGTGGTTGTTGCGATCCTCGCATCTCAGTGTGCGCGATCAGCGGGAACTGTTCGCAGCGGCTGGCTACGTAGGGATTGAGATCTTCGAGGAAAGCAATAAAGGCTGGATCTGCGGGATGGCGACGAAGCCCACGAACGGAAGTTAGAGGCGCTTTCAGCCCGTAGCTGACGTGACATCGCCATAGCACTTATGACGCAGGAGCTTATTTTTTTACCGTGATCCCGAGTTCCTTTAACTGGCGCTCGTTTACCGGAGTGGGAGCATCCACCATCAAGTCCACGGCGCGGGCGGTTTTGGGGAAGGGAATGACCTCGCGCAGGCTTTCGGCGCCGGCGAGGATCATCACGATGCGGTCGAGTCCAAGAGCGATGCCGCCGTGCGGAGGAGTGCCGTACTCGAGGGCTTCGAGGAAGAATCCGAAGCGAGATTTGGCCTCTTCTTCATTCATCCCGAGGGCGCGGAAAATTTTTCTTTGAATATCTTGGCGATGGATACGAATCGAGCCGGAGCCCAACTCGGTGCCGTTCAGCACAACGTCATAGGCGAGCGCACGCACCGCGCTCAGCGGCGACTGCGGATCGTTTAGAGCCTCGACGCCGGCCTCAAGCAGGCCCATGTCTTCTTCGTGGGGTGAGGTGAAGGGATGGTGCGCGGCCATCCATTGCTTTTCGTTTTCGTCCCACTCGAACATGGGGAAGTTGGTGACCCACAGGAACCGGTAGTCTTTCGCCGGGTCCCCGCTCTTCTTGAAGATGCCGTGCTTATCGGCGTACTTCTGCGCGAGCGCGAGTCGTAGCAAGCCGGCTGAGGCGTAGATCGCCTGTTCTGCTGGCGTGACTTTGCGGTGCGCGGGCATGGCGGTCTGCGGACCCGCTTGAGCCGATCCCGCTACCAGCACGATCAGATCGCCGTCTTCCATGACGGTCTTCTTGGCGATCGCGGCCGAGGCGTCGGGGTACTTGTTGGCGATACGCTTGAAGTCTTCGTAGACTCTGGCGCCGCCCTTGGCGTGGAACATCGGCTTGATGTCGTCGCGCTCTTTGCGCGAGAGTTCGCCAACTTTGGGCGTGCGAATCGCGATCACCGGCAAGTTCGCATTGATGGCCAGTTCCTGCGAGATTTTCTGGCGTGAAGCAATCGCGCACATCGGTAAACGCGGGCAGGCGCAGGTCGGGCTTGTCGATGCCGTACAAGCGAATTGCCTCGTCGTAGTCCATGCGCGGGAACGGTGTCTTGATCTCGTTGCCCGCCGCGTCGAACGCTGCGGTCAGAAAGCCCTCGACGACCTCCCAAACGCGCTCAGGCTTGCGGATAGGACATCTCCAGATCGATCTGGGTGAACTCGGGCTGGCGGTCGGCGCGCAGGTCTTCATCGCGGAAGCAGCGCACGATCTGAAAATACTTGTCGAAGCCCGAGATCATCAGGATCTGCTTAAAGAGCTGCGGCGACTGCGGCAGGGCGTAGAACGTCCCTGGCTGCACGCGGCTGGGGACCAGATAATCGCGGGCACCCTCGGGCGTGGAGCGGGTCATGAAAGGCGTCTCGATCTCGAAGAATCCTTGCGCGGAGAGATAGTCGCGGATCGCCTTGCGCCACCTTGTGCCGCAGTCTCGATGTTGAACTGCATCGCGTCGCGACGCAGGTCGATGTAGCGATACTTCAGCCGCGTCTCTTCGTTGGTCAGCGCCGTGTCAGACGGCAGGAACGGCGGCAGCTTCGATTCGTTCAGAATGCGCAACTCCTGCGCCACCAGTTCGACTTCGCCGGTGGGCATGTTCTTGTTCACGGTGTTCGGCATCGCGCAGCTTCACCGTGCCAATCACGGCAATGACGTACTCGTTGCGCAGAGTCTCCGGCCTTTTCGTGAATCGGCCGCATTGCGTCTCGACGTTGATGACGATCTGGGTCACGCCCGTGCGATCGCGGAGGTCGATGAAGAGCAGGTTGCCGTGGTCGCGGCGCTTGTTCACCCATCCCATGAGAACGGCTTTTTTGCCAGCGTCGGAGGCGCGCAGCGCTCCGCACATGTGAGTCCGTCGTAAATCACCTAGAGAAGTCGAGCAAGGTGTGTCCTTACAGTAAGAATGCGGCTGGTCTGCCGAATCTTAGATTATAAACTCAGGGGCCCTCAGAATACGGCGCGTGCTTCCGACGACTGATAGGATTGTCGAGCGCCAACCATGAATCCACTGACTATTTTCGGTTTGTTCGCTGTTACCGCGATGGTGGTGTGCTATGCGTTTGAGAACCGCGGGCCGGCTTGGATTCTAGCGTTTGCCGGAGCGTGCCTGTTGGGCTCGGCGTATGGTTTTCTGCAGGGCGCGTGGCCTTTCGGCGCGGTCGAGCTGGTGTGGTCCGGTATTGCGATCGCGCGGTGGCGGAAGGCGCGACGCTGAGTTCGAACAAGCTTACTTCTTCGTGATCTTGCCCTCCATAAAGGTCATCCAGGTTGTGCCATCCAGCGAAATCTCGAACTTCATGCTGTGGCTGGTAGGCGTCAAGATCTTGATTGTCATCTTCTGCTTGACCTGCTGCCCGCTGTAATTTGCTTCGCTGTTCCAGACCCAAGTGTCACCTGTGACCGTGCCCTTCGAGATATTGTGGCGCCCCTGGCTGCTGAAAGCGTCATAGGTGTATGTCTTCTCATCGGGGTCGTAGCCGATGTAGGTTGTTTCTTTGCCTTCGCCTCCAATCTCAGGCGGCATTTTGAAATCGGCATGCCCTTCGAGGAAAAAGCTGCCGGGCATCCATTCGCTGGTGTTGGAGGAGGTGAACTTTCCGCCCGCTCCCCAGGGACCTTGGGCGACAGTGCCCTCGGTGCTCCAGGAGCCGACGAATGCGTCGAGCTTCTTTCAATTCCGGGCCCGGCTTGGAATCCATTTGAGCCCACGCAGAGAGCGCGCAAAGGATAGTGGCCGAGAGGAAAGTAAGTTTTCGGAACATGGATTTCTCCGGGAGTGCGAACGATTAAGAACATGGTAGCTGAAGGGGCGACCCCGAGAGAAGAGTGCGCGCAATGGGTTGCTCCCGGATTTACGACGACTTCCACAGCAAATCCGCAAGGTTGTAACAGATTATTCCGGATTCGGCATTATTTTCGTGATTCGTTTTTCGTACGGCAAGTTAGGATGTTATGGGTTAGCGGGTCGCGCTCGTTGCAAACGTCTTTCGTTTTGGTTTCAATCAAAACATCTTTCACTTTTTGTTCGCTTGCATCATAATTGGTGCAATAGGGGATGTCTACGTACAAATGGCGACTACCGATTACAGCATCAGCACTCTTCCGGCGAACGTCGAGGCCGAACGCTCGATTCTGGGCGCGATCCTGCTCGACAACTTTGCCTACAACCAGGCCGCCGAGCATCTGCGGATCGAAGATTTCTCGCTCGACTCGCACCGGCGGATTTATTCGCGGATGATGGACCTGGCGGAATCGTCGCGGCCGATCGACATGATCACGCTGATCGAGGAACTGGATCGGCACAAGGATCTGCAGCCGATCGGCGATGTGGCCTACGTGTCGAGCCTGCTCGATGGCGTTCCCGACCGGCCGAGCATTGAGCACTACGTCAAGATTGTCCGCGACAAGGCGATGCTGCGCGGACTGATTTCGCGCCGCGAACACCGCGATCGCGCGAGCCGCCGACCAGATCGGATCCGGCTGAAGACGTGCTCAACGACGCCGAAGCGCCATCTTTCAGCTCTCGGAAAAGCGCATTGGGCGCGGCTTCATGGGCGTGCAGGAGATCGTCCGCGAGTCGTTCGGCTCGGTCGACGCGCTGCTGCAGCGCGGCCAGCGCATCACCGGACTGGCGACGCACTACACCGATCTCGACGAGATGACCAGCGGCCTGCAGCGGTCGGATCTGGTCATCATTGCGGCGCGGCCTTCGATGGGCAAGACCGCATTCGCCATGAACATCGCCGAGAACGCCGCGATTGAAGATCAGAAAGTGGTGGCAGTGTTCTCGCTGGAAATGTCGCGCGAGGCGCTGCTGCTGCGCTTGCTGTGTTCGCAGGCGCGGGTGGACTGCGCACAAGATGCGCACCGGTTCGCTGTGGCAGGACGACACGAAAAAAGTGGTGCGCGCCATGGAACAGCTGGCGCACGCGCCGATTTACATCGACGACACGCCGGGAATTTCGCTCAGCGAGATGCGGGCGAAGGCGCGGCGGCTGAAGCAGTCGCAAGGCAAGCTCGATCTGATCATCGTGGACTATCTGCAGCTGATGTCGGGCGGGGGCAAGCGCTTCGAGAATCGTACGCAGGAAGTGTCGGCGATTTCGCGCGGGCTGAAGGCGCTGGCGAAAGAGCTGCAGGTGCCGGTGATTGCGCTCTCGCAGTTGAGCCGCGCTCCGGAAAGCCGCGGCGGAGATCATCGTCCGCAACTCGCCGATCTGCGCGAGTCGGGATCGATCGAGCAGGACGCCGACGTGGTGATGTTCATTTTCCGCGAGGAAGTTTACAAGCAGGACGATCCCGAGTTGCAGGGCAAGGCCGAGATCATTATCGCCAAGCAGCGCAACGGTCCCATCGGCAAAGTGAGGATGGCATTCCTGAAGAATTCCACCCGCTTTGAGTCGCTGCTCGAGGGCGGAATCGCGCCCGAGGAGTAAGCCTGGCGAGATACAGGAAAGGCCGTAGAGCGTCGGGGGTAAGTACCTTAGGAAGTTAGGTTTGCAGGGACACCGGTTTTAAGAGGTCAGCCTGTGGAAAAGCTTGTGGAATTGAAAACCGCTGTCTGAGGCTGGCGGTTGCAAAGACCAATCGGTCGGTTTTGGAGACGAGTTTCTTCAACCTATAACCCCATGAATAGTAACCAGTTATGCAATTCATCAGGCATTAACATGAGGGCACGCCGCGAGCGGCTGAAATCCTTCCGGTTTTGAGATTTGCACATCTGGACGTTCTAGCCCTTTCGATTTGAGGCCGATTTTAGAGGGTTTTCGAGGACCGGGACTGCAATTGATTGCAGCGGAAAGGCCGATTCAGAGAATCGATTTTGTTTATGCCGATGACTACTGGTTCGGATGCGCTGACGTCGGCTAGTTGCTGCTTTCGCCAACCTTCAGAACCGCCAGAAAAGCCTCCTGGGGGATGTCGACGCGGCCGATGCGCTTCATGCGCTTTTTGCCTTCCTTTTGCTTTTCGAGCAGCTTGCGTTTGCGGGAAATGTCGCCGCCGTAGCACTTGGCGAGCACGTTCTTTCGGATGGCGTGGACGGTTTCGCGGGCGATGATCTTTGCGCCGATCGAGGCCTGGATGGGCACCTCGAACATCTGGCGTGGAATGAGTTCGCTCATTTTGGAAACGAGCGCCTTGCCCCGTTCGTAGGCGAAGTCGCGATGCACGATGATCGAGAGTGCGTCCACCGGTTCGCCGGCCACGAGGATGTCGAGTTTTACCATCGGCGACTCCCAATAGTCGGCAAGGTGATAGTCGAGCGAGGCGTATCCGCGGGAGACCGATTTGAGGCGATCGTAAAAATCGAGAACGATTTCGTTCAGCGGCAGTTCGTAGTGCAGCATCACGCGCGACGAACTGACGTACTCGAAAGTTTTCTGCTTGCCGCGTTTTTCTTCGACCAGCGCCAGAATGCCGCCGACGTATTCTTCGTTGGTCAGAATCGTGGCGAGGATCACCGGCTCTTCGATCTTGTCGATCTCGCTCGGATCGAGCCAGCGCGACGGATTGTCGACTTCGATCATCGTGCCATCGGTCTTGTAGATCTTGTAGCGCACGCCGGGAGCGGTCGTGATGAGGTCAAGGTTGAACTCACGCTCCAGGCGCTCCTGAATGATCTCCATGTGGAGCAGGCCGAGGAAAGCCGCAACGGAAGCCGAAGCCGAGAGCGACGGAACTTTCGGGCTCGAAGAAGAAAGACGAATCGTTGAGGCGGAGTTTTTCGAGCGCCTCGCGCAGTTGCGTGTGCTCGTGCGCGTCCACGGTGTAGAGCCCGGCGAAGACCATGGGCTTGATCTCTTCGAAGCCGGGCAGCGGTTCGATGGCGGGATTGGTGTCGTCGGTGATGGTGTCGCCGATCTTGGTGTCGGCGACGTTCTTGATGTTGGCGATGAGGAAGCCGACTTCGCCGGCCTGCAGTTCGTCGATCTCCACGGGCTTGGGCGTGAGCACACCCAGCGTCTCCGCGTCGAAGGTGGTGCCGTTCCACATCAGGCGGATTTTCTGTCCCTTGCGCAGCGTGCCTTGAAAGACGCGAGTGAGCACGACGACGCCGCGGTAGGGGTCGAACCAGGAGTCAAAAACCAGCGCCTGGAGCTGGTTGTCGGGATTGCCCTTGGGCGGGGGAACGCGCTTCACGATTGCTTCCAGAACGTCGGGCACGCCCTGGCCGGTCTTGGCGCTGATCAGCACCGCGTCGGTGGCGTCGAGGCCGACAGCGCTTTCGATCATTTCTTTCGTGCGCGGAATGTCGGCGCTCTGCAGATCGATCTTGTTGATGACAGGAATGATCTCGAGCCCGTGATTGATGGCGAGGTAGGAGTTAGCGAGAGTCTGCGCTTCGACTCCCTGGGAAGCGTCGACGACCAGCAATGCGCCTTCGCAGGATGCCAGTGAGCGCGAAACTTCGTAGGAAAAATCGACGTGGCCGGGCGTGTCGATCAGGTTGAGCTGGTAAGTCTGGCCGTCGTGCGCGGTGTACATCATGCGAACGGCGTGGGCCTTGATGGTGATGCCACGCTCGCGCTCGAGGTCCATGGAATCGAGCACCTGCGCCTGCATTTCGCGGGCGGTCAGCGATCCGGTCAGCTCCAGCAGGCGGTCGGCGAGCGTGGATTTCCCGTGGTCAATGTGCGCGATGATCGCGAAGTTGCGGATGAAGGATGCGTCCATGGGTGAGTAGCTAATCTTTGATTCTAACAGGCAGTCTAGAGTGGTGCGTTTCGACCTTGCCGACGCAGATGTTCCTGATTTACCCTCGTCCACCGGAGCACAGACCATGTTTCTGGCAAACGTTGCACTGACCGTGATCGTTGCGGCAGGGCTCTCTGGTCTAGTTTGGGAGCACCCGCCCGCGGTCTGGGCGGCGATGCAGGACGTCGGAGTTTGTCTGCTCGCGGCGGGTTTCATTCTCTGGACTACAGCACGCTTCCAGCTGGGTAAATCGCTGACAGTTACGGCCCAAGCCAGGAAGCTGGTGACTCGGGGCCTCTACTCGAAAATTCGGAATCCCATTTACGTGTTTGGCTCGTGTGTGATTGTTGGGCTGATTCTTGTATTGGGTCGACCGGTATGGCTGTTGCTTTTCCTGGTGATCATTCCGCTGCAGATCTGGCGTGCACGTAAAGAAACATCCGTTCTCGAAGCGACGTTTGGAGATGAGTACCGCAGGTATCGTGAGGCTACCTGGTTCTGACGTCCCGACGAACATCCGTGGAGAAACCGATGCGAAACGTTCTTGTGCTGCTCCTTCTTGTTTGCGGTGTGGCTGCCGCGCAAACCTTGTCCCCGAAGTTCGGAAGTTCGTCAAAGTGGATGCCTCAGTCGTCGCGCTGACGCACGTACGCGTGATTGACGGCACGGGTGCGGCGGCGCGCGAGGATCAGACAGTCATACTCAACAAGGGGAAGATCGAGTCGGTGGGCGACGCGTCTGCGGCAAATGTTCCGAAAGACGCACACGTGCTCGACCTGCAGGGATACAGCGTGATTCCCGGCCTTGTCGGGATGCACGACCACATGTTTTATCCCATGGGCAACGGAATCTTCGGGGAAATGGGTTTCAGCTTTCCGCGTTTGTATCTGGCGGGAGGCGTCACGACCGTGCGCACTACCGGGTCGCTTGAGCCCTATACCGATCTCGAACTGAAAAAGGCGATCGATGCGGGAGCTACGCCCGGCCCGAAGATGCATGTGACTGGGCCGTACCTCGAGGGCAAGGGTTCATGGGCGCTGCAGATGCACCAACTCACCGGGACGGACGACGCGATCAAGACGGTCAATTTCTGGCTCGATCAAGGCGTGGATAATTTCAAGGCATATATGTTCATCACGCGCGCGGAACTTGGCGCGGCGATCCAGGCGGCACACAAACGCGGCGCAAAAGTCACCGGACACCTGTGTGCCGTAAACTTTCGCGAAGCGGCCGATCTTGGCATTGACGACCTGGAACATGGATTTTTCGTGGATACTGAATTCCTGTCGGGTAAGAAGCCGGATGAGTGCCCGGAGAGGTCTGAAGGTCTCGCGGAGATGGCGAAACTCGAGGCGAACTCTGGGCCGCTGCACGACGCCATCGCCTACCTTGTGCAGCATCATGTTGCGATGACCTCGACGCTGCCTGTATTCGAGATGTCGGTGCCGGGTCGGCCGTCGATGCAGGCCCGCGTGCTGGAAGCTTTGTCGCCCGATGCGCGGAGCGCAGTGCTGAACAACAAAGTCCGGTCGAGTGACCAGGCCGCAATTCGCCGACGGTATGGATCAGACGCGTCTCCCATGACGGCCGCTTTCAAGAAGGAACTGGAATTCGAATACGCATTCTCAAAAGCTGGCGGCTTGTTGCTCGCCGGGCTCGACCCCACAGGCATGGGCGGAGTGCTGGCGGGCTTCGGCGATCAGCGCGAAGTGGAACTGCTGGTCGAAGCGGGATTTACGCCGCTGGAGGCGATCCACATTGCGACGGCGAACGGAGCACAGTACTTGGGAGATTTGGATCGCATCGGAACCATCGCACCTGGCAAGCAGGCGGACCTGGTGGTGATCAAGGGGGACCCTTCGAAGAAGATTGAGGACATCGAGAATGTGGAAACGGTTTTCAAAGATGGCATCGGCTACGATTCGGCGAAGCTGATTGAGTCGGTGCGCGGTATCGTGGGCAGCCGATAGAATCAAATTCGCATGCTCGTTCTCGCATCCGCCTCGCCGCGACGTCAGGAGCTTCTGAGCAGCGCTGGTATGTCGTTCGCCGTGCAACCGGCGGACGTGTATGAGACTCCGCTTGCAGGTGAGGCTCCGCGCGACTGCGCGGAGCGATTGGCGCGCGAGAAGGCGCTGGCCGTGTGGCGCGTCCGGCCGCAGGATGTGGTCTTGGGCGCCGACACGATCGTGGTGGTCGACGAGTCCATCCTCGGCAAGCCACGCGACGCCGACGACGCGGCTCGCATGCTGCGGATGCTCTCGGGGCGCGTACATCGAGTGATCACGGGTGTGTGCCTGGTCGGGCCCGGGGCCATTCAAGCGAGAACGACTTCGGAATCTACGCTGGTGACGATGAGCAAACTATCCGACGATGAAATTTGCGCCTACGTAGCGACTGGCGAGCCGATGGATAAAGCGGGAGCGTACGCCATTCAAGGAATGGCATCACGATGGATTCCGCGCATCGAAGGCGACTACAGCAACGTGGTGGGATTACCGGTGGCGCTGGTGTACCGCATGCTGCGCGAGAGGAACTCGCTGAGACAGGAATAGAGCCACAAAGTGGAACGTCTCGAATGAAAGCTCTAACTGGGCTTCTTGTCCTCGGGCTTATCGTCTTTTTTCTCTTCGCCATCTTTCATCGCAGACTTAAAGTTGCGAATGCCCTCGCCTAGGCCCTTGCCGAGGTTGGCGAACTTCGATGGCCCGAACAGAAGCAGGGCGATGGCCACGATCAACAGGATATGGAATGGCTGAAACAGACCCTCACCCATGGCTCCTCCGTTGGAATGATTTGAGTTCGCCGCGCCTGGGGCGTCCAGTCGAACCACCAGTTAAATTCTAGGCCACTCGACCGGGCGAGTCAAAGTTTAGCGGCTTGAACCGGTCGAAAGGCCGCTCACCGCTCACCAAGGCGATCTGTGCGAGTCTATTGTGGAAGCGCTGCCTCTCCAGGGACCATATCTATGTCGAGAATTCGGTTTTTCCTAATTACGCTCCTGCTTCTTGTTTCGAGTGGCGAACTGATTTGCGCGACCGATGCGAGGCAGTCGCCGGCGCAACCGCCGGAACAACGCAAAACCAGCGAGCCTTACACCGGAGACCTCTCGATTTTCGATTCGCCGGGGCGAGATGAACGACTCCAGATCAACCGCGTAATGGACCTTCTCGGTGTTGCGCCCGGCAAGGTCGTGGCTGACATCGGCGCGGGGTCGGGATGGTTCACAGTACGTGCCGCAAGGCGAGTTGGCGGAACTGGCACGGTGTACGCAGTGGATATCAATCCGGAGGCAATTCGATACATCGGCGAACGCGCGCACAAGGAAAAGTTGCAGAACGTGAAGACCATCTTGGGCAAGCCAGATAATCCGCTTCTGGCGGCCAATTCAGTGGACGCAGTTTTATTGCTTAAGACGTACCACGAAGTCGCGCAGCCTGTGGAGCTTTTGCGGAATCTGCGCGCGGCCCTGCGTCCGGGCGCGAAAGTGGGGATTATCGAC
This sequence comes from uncultured Acidobacteriaceae bacterium, assembly GCA_963786095.1. GTDB lineage: Bacteria > Acidobacteriota > Terriglobia > Terriglobales > Acidobacteriaceae > Sulfotelmatobacter. Next base: position 15,256 of record CAWAXV010000028.1, read on the forward strand.
CGCAACGGAAATGGCGAGGACCACGGGATCAATCGCGACGTCGTGATCCGAGAGGCGAAAGAGGCGGGCTACAGCCTGCTCGATCAGTACGATTTCGTAAAAGGCGACAAGATGGATTATTTCTTGATATTCACTACAGTCCAATAGTCTCTTCGACCACCGACCAGGTTGTGCGAGTCAGGTCGGCGAAGAGCTCAAGATCGGCGTCGGAAGCCGCTCCCTGCGGGCTGGCCCACGCCGACTCCATCGCAGTCCAATCATCGAAGTAAAGTTCAACAATCGCATCCCATCCCGGCGACTTGCGCTTGGAGTCGGCGGAGACATGGTTTTGTGTGTACTTTCTGAGGCCAGGAAGATTCTTCGCCAAAGGTCCGTGGATTTCTTCCAGGTGCCGGCGAAATTGTTCGCGAGTCAGGTCGGGACGCTTATACAAGACCACCATGAACTTCAGCATACGAATCGTCTCGACTAAGCGCTCTCGATCATGCCCGCGAGAAGCAAGGCACGGCGCGGCAGTTCGGAGATCACGATATGTTCGTGGACGGCGTGCGCACCCTGCCCGACACCGCCCATACCATCGAGAGTGGGGATGCCGATGCCGGCGGTGAAGTTTCCGTCGGAGCCGCCGCCTACGGCGGCTTCTTCGAGCTTCCAGTTAATCTGCTTCGCGACCGCCTGTGCCTTCTTGTAGAGCGCGGCGACGCCGGCGGTTCGCTCCATGGGCAGACGGTTGATGCCTCCTTCGACGCTAAGCGTGCAGTGCTTGTCGAATGGTTTCAGTGCGCGAAATTTGCGATCGAGCGCGGCGGCCTGCTTTGCCTGTTTGATGCGTACGTCGATTTCTGCGACCGCTTCGGCTGCAATCACGTTGGTGCGAGTGCCGCCGCGAATCACTCCGGGATTGACCGAGATCCCATGCTTCAGGTCATTCAGCTTCGAGATGGCGGTGATCTGGCGCGCGAGTTCGAGGATGGCGCTGTGTCCTTTGCCGGGGTCGAGCCCGGCGTGGGCCGCGACGCCCTTGACCGTCAGTGTGTATTCGCCAACGCCTTTGCGAGCCGTTTTCACGGCCCCGTCGTGCCGGAGCCGGCTCAAGCACAAGAACAGCGGCGGACTCTCGGGCCAGCGCTTCGGTAATTTTGCGGGAGGAATTGCTGCCGACTTCTTCGTCGGAGACCAGAGAGCACGGTGACAGGCCGCGGCAGCCCCGAGTGCCACGTCTTCAGGGCCTCGATCGCGTAGAGCATCAGCGCGATGCCCGACTTCATGTCGAGCACGCCCGGGCCGTGCAGGCGTCCGTCGGCGATGCGGCAGGGCATGTTGGCCAGCGTGCCCAGCGGATAGACGGTGTCGAAGTGGCCCAGCAGAAGCACGGGCTTGACCTTTTCCCGGCCCGGAAAATCGATTTGCAAATTGTCGGCGAACTCCTCGGCGCGATGGACGCGCGCGCGTCCGCCGAGAGCTTCGAAACGTCCAGCGAGCAATGCGCCCATGCGGTCGGCGGCCAGTTTGTTGTCGCTGGGGGATTCGATCTCGACAAATTCGCGGATGGTCTCGACCAGCGATTCCTGCCGGGCTTCGAAGTAGCGCAGCCGTTCGTTCCAAATGGTTGTGGAGTTGTCCTGCGCGGGGAGGGCTTTTTTCTTCGGCATCGTTCGGTGTTGCTCCAAGCCCAGGGCTAGAGGATCCCACTCCCGGGCGCAAGTCGTACAGTATAATCTTCAAGCCGTTTGAGACGAATCATGAATGAGAGCACCCCTGTGACGGAGTCGTCGGCTGGCGACGAAGATCGCGCTCGACATCCACGACATTCTGAAGATTCTGCCGCATCGCTATCCTTTCCTGCTGATCGACCGCGTGCTTGATCTGAAGCGCAAAGAGCGCATCGTTGCCATCAAGAACGTGACCATCAACGAGCCGTTCTTCGCGGGCACTTTCCCGGGCTGCCGATCATGCCGGGCGTGCTGATTGTGGAAGCGATCGCGCAGGCCGGCGGAGCGCTGCTGCTGACTGAGGTCGAAGACCGCAGCGACAAGGTCATGGTTTTTACCGGGATCGAGCGCGCCAAGTTCCGCCGTCCGGTCAGCCCGGGCGACCAGTTGCGGCTGGAAGTGGAAGTGAAAGGCTGGCGCTCGGTGCCCGGCATGACCGCCGCGAAGATGCAGGGCTACGCTTACGTCGGCGAAAAGCGCGTGGCCGAGGCCATGCGTTTCGTGCCAGCTGATTGACAGTTCGCGTGGGCGAGGATCGAGCGATGTCGAAGGATAACGGCGATGCGGTCTAGACGGCGGGCCACTTCGCTGATCGCGCCGGCGACTCGATGAATCCATATCCATGCACGCAGCGTCCATGAACGTACATCCCACGGCCATCATCGATCCGCGCGCGAAGGTTCCTGCCTCCTGCAAGGTCGGGCCCTATTGCGTGATTGGCGCGGATGTCGAACTGGGCGAGGGTTGCCATCTGGTGTCGCACGTGGCGATCGAAGGGCCGACGAAGATTGGCGCCGACAATGCATTCTTTCCTTTTTGCGCCATCGGCATGGCGCCGCAGGATGTTACCTACAAGGGCGAGCCGACACGGCTGGAGATCGGCGATCACAATGAAATTCGCGAGTGCGTGACCATCAATCGCGGCACGGTGAAAGGCGGCGGCCTGACCAAAGTTGGCAGCCATCTGCTGATCATGGCCTACACGCATATCGGGCACGATTGCGTGATCGAGGATCATGCCATGCTGGTGAATGGCGCGACTCTGGGCGGGCATGTGACGGTCGAGGAGTGGGCCGTGGTCGGCGCGCTGTGCCCGGTGCATCAGTTCGTGCGCATCGGCGCGCACTCCTACATCGGCGGCGGCACGACGATCACGCAGGATGTTCTGCCGTTTTCGATGACGTCGGCCGCGCGCGATACGCACGCCTACGGCATGAACAAAGTTGGCCTCGAACGCCGCGGATTTTCGAAGGAGCGCATCGCGAAGATTCATCACGCGTACAAGATTCTGCTGGCGTCGAAGATGAATACGTCGCAGGCGCTGGAGAAACTGAAGTCGGAGCCGGATCGCGGCGAGGATGTGGAGATGCTGATCCGGTTCATCGAGGCGTCGGAGCGGGGAGTGATCAAGTAGCAGTGAGGCAGTGCAGTCTCCGTCACCTCGCATGAACTGCAGCAACGCAACGCATCGGCCTCATCGCCGGCAATGGCAAGTTTCCCTTTCTCGTGCTCGATGCGGCGCGCGCGCAGGGATACGAAGTCGTGGTGGCCGCGATCAAGGAAGAGACGTTTCCGGAGATCGAATCGCACGGCGCGGCCGCGGTTCACTGGCTTTCGCTGGGCGAACTGTCGAAGCTGATCGAGACCTTTCAGCGCGAAGGCGTGCGGCGCGCCATCATGGCGGGGCAGGTCAAGCACAAGCAGATTTTTTCCAGCATCCGTCCGGACTGGCGACTGGCCAAGCTGCTGCTCTCGCTTACCACGCGCAATACCGATTCGCTGCTCGGCGCGGTCGCCAAAGTTCTGGCCGACGAAGGCATCACGCTGGAGAATTCGACCTGGCTGCTCGAACCGCTGCTGGTCAAGCCGGGAGTGCTGACCAAGCGCGAACCTACCGAGCAGGAACGCAAGAATATCGAATACGGACGCGCCGTGGCGCGGCAACTGGCGCAGCACGACATCGGACAGACGGTGGTGATCGCCGAATCGGCGTGCGTCGCGGTCGAGGCCATGGAGGGCACCGACGCCACGATCGAGCGCGCCGGGCAGATCATGCGGTCGTTGGCATGGCGATGCCTCCACGCTGAGCCGCGCGCTCACGGTGGTGAAGATCGCCAAGCCGAATCAGGATATGCGCTTCGACGTGCCCGTGATCGGAGTGAAGACGATCGAAGTGATGCAAGCCGGCGGGAGCGACTTGCCTGGCGCTGGATGCGGGGAAGTGCCTGCTGCTGGATGGGCAGAAAGTTATTGACGCGGCGAATGCGGCGGAGATTGCGATGGTCGCCGAGGGAGAACTAGATGTCCATGAGCGCAAAATCGGCCGCGAATCCACTTTGAAGCAGACTCGCATCGCCGACCAACTGCGCCGCGCCTTCGATGGCAGTGCGTGGCACGGCCCCGCGTTGCTCGAATTGCTGAAAGATGTCGACGCCGCAACTGCGGCAGCGAGGCCTCTGCCGAACGTCCACAGCATCTGGGAACTGGTGCTGCACATTGCGGTGTGGGACGGATCTGGATCTGCATCGGTTGCGTGGAGAGAAGTATCAGCCTACCGGTGGCAAGAATTTTCCGCTCATGCCCAAGCCGACCGAGGCAGCGTGGCGGCAGGCTGTTGCCGCGACGAAACGCACTCACGACACACTCGTTCGGACCGTCGCGGCTCTGCCGGATGCAGCGGCTGCACGACCGCGTTCCCGGAAAGCGATACGACTTTTATCACTTGCTGCACGGCATCGCGCAGCATGAGCTGTATCATGCAGGGCAGATTGCGATTTTGAACAAGGCGCAGGTCAAGGCGTGCGAGCGGCACAAGAGTAAGGTCTTAGGTAAGCTAAGGTCCTGGACTGTCAGGCTCAAGACCCAAGATCGTTTCCCCTTCACCACTTCTTGAAAATCACCGCCACTGCCGCGACGATCAGCGCGAATCCGGCCAGGTAATTCCAGCGCAGCGGCTGTCTTCAGATAAAGCACCGAGAATGCGGCGAAGACCGTCAGCGTGATGACTTCCTGAATCGTCTTGAGCTGTGCCGCGGTGAACTCGTAGGAGCCGATGCGGTTCGCCGGCACCTGAAAGCAGTATTCAAAGAAGGCGATCAGCCAGCTGACGATGATGACTTTGTAGAGCGGAACCTCGCGATACTTCAGGTGTCCGTACCAGGCGAAGGTCATGAAGATGTTGGAGATGGTCAGCAGCACGATCGTCCTCATGGGGCGATGCAGTCCTTTCTGGTCGGGCTATGAAGTTCGTACGGAAGCTTACATCGACCCAGGGCAAGCAGGCTGACCCAGCCTGAGTCGCGGCTGGCGCGTCGTCACTAGCCAGATGCTCTTTCTCTCGGTTTCCGTTTACAATTTCTTTCCGGCAACCGGCCATCGAGAATTTCTTCTGCCATGCTCAAACTCCGATTTCCGTCGCGGTGGTCGGCGTGGGCGTCTTCGGACGCAATCACGCCCGAGTTTACAAGGAACTCGAACAGCAGGGCGAAGCCGTCCGCCTGTTGGGAGTCGTCGATCCAGACGTGAATCGCGCCGATGCCGTGGCGCGCGAGTTCGGCTGCAAGGCCTTCGGCTCGGTGCGTGCAGATGCTGACCACGCACAGCGAAGTGCAAGCTGCTTCAGTGGCAGCGCCCACCGTCGCATCATCTTGCGGTTGCGCGCGACCTGATGAAGGCCGGAGTGGATGTGCTGATCGAAAAGCCGCTGGCCGCGACGCTGGCCGAGGCCGACGAACTGGTCGCTCTGGCCGCCACGCATAAACGCATCGCGCCAGGTCGGACATCTCGAGCGCTTCAATCCGGCGGTGCGGGCGACCCTGCCCATTGCTGACGCAGCCCATGTTTTTCGAAGTGCACCGGCTGAGCGTGTTTACGCCGCGTTCGCTCGATGTGGACGTGGTGCTCGACCTGATGATTCACGATCTCGATATCGTGCTGGCATTCGCCAAGTCTCCGGTGAAGGAAGTGCGCGCGGTGGGCTTGCCGATTCTGTCGGGAAAGGTGGACATTGCGAACGTGCGGCTGGAGTTCGAATCGGGCTGCATCGCGAACTTCACCGCCAGCCGCGTTTCCACCGAGCGAGTGCGCAAGCTGCGCTTCTTTCAGCCGCGGCAGTATGTTTCGCTCGATTACGGGCGGCAGGAGGTGCTGGTCTTCACCGTCGGGCAAGACGGGTCCGGCGGCGATGGCTCCCTCGGCGAATCCTCAGATCGGCGTGACCAAGCCGCCGGTCGCCTCCGAAGAGCCGCTGCACGCGGAGCTGAAGATCGTTTCTTCAGGCGGTGCGAGAGCGTTCCACTCCGGTTGTTCCCCTGGATGATGGCCGCCGCGCGCTCGCGCTGGCGCTGGAGATCGTCTCTGCGATTCGCGAGCACGGAAAGAAAGTTGGTCTCGCGAGCATAGCCGAAGTCATGAACACTGACACGTTTTCCGCGTAACGACTTCAGATTTACATATGTTTACACACCTAAGTCGCGGCCGATTTGTTGGTGAGCAGAATCCCGCGAAAGATGCGAAAATAGAGATAACTTGGTTGTAAAGCACGCCGTGCAGTTTGCATCACTTCCCCGAGGGCCGGATGCAACGCCGCGAGTGTATTTCGTGTCTAAAGACCAGCGGGACAGCTAGCTCAGCGCATGCCGATCACTCAAATTCCATTCCAGGATCCGGTCGCGCCGCCCGAAAAGCCCAAGCCGGAGCAACTCGGCCTCTACGACACGCGCGACTGGGAAACCGCTTATCGCAACTGGATGCGCACGTGCCTCACCTGCTCATCCAGTTGCAGGACGATCTGGCGCGCTCGCGCAAGCGGGAGGCCGTTTGGATCTCGGTCATCGTCCACCTGGTGCTGTTCATCGTGGCTCTGGAACCTGAAGTTGATCGAGAAGTTCATTGGATGGCACACGGCGGTCGTCGTGCCGGTGGACAGCACGAAAGACAAGAACCTGACTTTTCTGGCGCTTCCGCCGGATGCTACAGAAGGCGCCGCACCGACCGAACACGAACATCGTGTCGGACAAAGATCGCATCGCGATGTCGCGGCATCCGGAACTTGATCCCAAGGAATTGCGCAAGATTCTGGCGACGCCGCCGCCGGGCGCTCCGGGGATGAGTGGTCCGCGCACGCAGCAACCTCCACGCCGCAAGTGATCGCGCAGAGTCAGGCGCCGACTCAGCAGACGCAGCAGGGACAGCAGCCGCCGCGTCCGCAGTTCGAAACCAACCAGACGGCAGCAGTTGCAGCTGCCGCCACGCCCGAACAATACTTTCAGCAAATACGCGACCGGGATGAGCGCAGGCTCGGCGATTCAGCAGGCCACGCAGGCGGCCGCAGCCAGTCGAGCGGCGGCGGCGGACAAGAAGGCGACTTCGGACTCGGAACCGGGCGCGCACGGCCGGCAGCTTGGCAATCTCGAAATTCTGAGCGACACCCAGGGCGTGGATTTCGGCCCTTACTTGCAGCGCATTTTGCAGGATGTGAGGGAGAACTGGTATCAGCTGATTCCTGAATCGGCCGAGATGAAGAAGGGAAAGCTGGCGATCGAGTTTGCCATCACGAAAGACGGAAAAGTCGCGGACATGCAGCTGCGGGCGACCTCGGGTGACGTTGCTCTCGATCGTGCGGCGTGGGGCGGAATCACCGCGTCGAATCCTTTTCCGCCGCTGCCCTCCGAGTTTACCGGGCCTTATCTGGCGCTGCGTTTCCGCTTCTACTACAACCCCGACAAAGCCGATCTGCAGTAAGAACCCCAATTCTGGGCGCGAATCCTTTTCTCCTTTGCGATAATCAAATAGTAAACATGCATGGCGGAAGCCGGATTGTTCGACTGATTGGTCCGGCGAAGAGAGGTTGCTTGGAAAAGATGCCAGTTCTGTTCGTCGGCCACGGATCGCCGATGAACGCTATTGAGCACAATGCATTTACAGAATCGCTGAGCGAACTGAGCGCGCGACTGCCGAGACCGAAGGCGGTGTGCGTCGTCTCGGCGCATTGGGTGACCTCCGGTTCGCAGGTGCTGGCGTCTGATCATCCGAGAACGATTCACGATTTCTACGGATTTCCGAAGCCCCTTTATGAAGTGCAATATCCGGCGCCCGGTGCGCCGACTGAGGCCGAGAAGCTGGCTCGCAATCCCGAAATCGTTCCAGATGAAAAGTGGGGGCTGGATCACGGTTCGTGGAGCGTGTTGCGACATCTGTACCCCAACGCGGACGTGCCTGCATTCCAGTTGAGCCTGGACGAGCGCCGCAGTTTCAAAGAACATCTCGAACTCGGGCGCGAGATTGAGTCGCTGCGTGAACGCGGAGTCCTGATTCTGGGCAGCGGGAACATCGTGCACAATCTGCGTCGCATCGATTGGAACAATCCCTCGGGCGCGTATGACTGGGCGGTCGAATTCGATGCCAAGGTGAAAGGCGCGGTCGAGGCGAGGAATGCCGAAGCATTAGCCGCGCCGGAAAAATGGGGCGCAGGTTTGCTGGCGACTGCGCATCCGACCGTAGAGCACTACCTGCCACTGCTCTACTGCATGGGCAGTACCGATGATCGCGACGCGATGTCGTATCCGTATGAGGGATTCGACTTTGGCAGCATCTCGATGCGGATGATTTTGTTCGGGAATGAGTCTGCGATTCGGCAGTAAGGCCACAGTCGGATTCATTGACGATCGGCGCTAGGTTCGCGGTCCGAAGTAGCGATAGTGCCCCGTGATCTTCCAGTTGAAAAGAACGTCTTCCATCTTTGGCCCTTCGCCGATGTTGTGGACGATCATGTACCGTCCGGTCCAGCGGGATTTCTGATCGACTACGATTCCAATGTGCGGCACGTTGCCGCCAAGGTCCCAGGTCACAAGATCGCCGGGAGCGTAGTCCTCTCCGCGGTTCGTGACGGGCAAGGATTCTCCCTTGCGCTGGAAGAAAACCATCAGGTTGGGCACTCTGCGATGATCAATGTTCGAGTCAGGATGGGCGAGCAACCAGCGCCGCTTGTTCGGATAGGCGGCGAAATTCTGAACCATGTCCTCGTGAACATCTTTCTGCAGATCAACTCCGACCGCACGGTAACTGCGGATGATCTCGTCAGTGCAGACCCCGGTGTTCGCTGGAACGTCGCCCCCGGGGTAAGGAATCCGGATGTACTCGGAGACATAGCGCACGGAATGGTGGGTGCGCTCGATGGCGGCTTCGACCAGCCGCTGCGTAAATTCCTGACGCGAAACCTGGGCTGCAGGCTCAGTTTGAGCGACGCTCGCAGCGGCGCACACGGAGATCATTAGAAAGAGTCGCAGCCTCGGGACAAAGCTTCGCATGCCGCGATTGTAGAGTCGGACAATTAGGAAGAGTAGTTACCGTCGGAACAGAATCAATGTTTCCCTTCCTTGGCATCTTTCGATTCCGCGGATTCTGTTCGCGGCCATACCGGAGCAACGAGTTCGGTGCGCCACATCGGGCCTCCCAAATAAGATATGACCTCTGACTTCACGAATGCCGGGGCCTCACCGCCAAGAATCCAGATGTGAGAATCGGGGGGCTGCTTTCCAAGCAATGGCGCGACCAGTCCGGCAAGGCCGCCGATCTCTACTTTTAAGGTGTAGAGCGTGGCCTTATGGCTCGAGGTGCCGAAACTAAAAGGCTCGGTGCCTTGAGAGGAGATGGCGAGTTTGACGACGCGCGGCTTGGGCGTGGATACGACCAGCGAAACCTCGAGCGGCGGTGCCTCAGGACCGAGATTTCGAAGCAGGTTCGGAACCATTCCGTTAGCAAGGTCTGGCGGTAACTTCATGTGCTCAGACGACACTTTTTCTTTGCCATCGTCATCGGTATAGCGGACGGTGACATCGCCGGTGGACGCGTTAACAGTGAGTTCGGTTGGGTGCTGGAAGGCGGGACCTTTTTGCACGAGGTGATAACTGATCAAGCGAAATTCGCGGCGCTGGGAAAAAATCGTGGTCTCATCTTCCAGGGATCCGTCCTTGAAGTGATAGATGAGGTGAGCCGTGACCCGGTCGCCCTGGACGGTCTGCAGAAGGTCGCCATCGGCGAGATGCTCGCCGTCGAGGGTACTTAATCCCAGAAAGCCGTGAATCAGGCCTTCCTTGTAGCGCACTGCTACCTGAGAGGCGGACGCAGGGGCGGTCGAGAGAAAGCTGGCGACCATCAACAAGGCAGCGAAAGACTGATAGCGCAAAAGTGGAACCTCCAAAGTGTGAGGCAGGGCTTTGCTTCGATGCCGTTATCCGCTGTACGGTTGCGAATCCGAGAGAGAACAAAGCGCGCGCACGGAGGGAATGGTCGCGCGGTGCTAGAATCATACGTTTTGTGTATTAGTCCGATTTTGATTGCGAATTCATAGGTGGCATATGGCTACAACAATGCTGGCGGTCGTCAAACCGGAAGCAGCGCCCGGAGCGGACGTCCGCCAGGTAAAGATTCCGGCCTTCGGGCGCAGCGATGTACTGGTCAAGGTGAAGGTAGCCTCGATCTGCGGAACCGATCTGCACATTTACAACTGGGATCGCTGGGCGCAGAACCGCATTCATCCGCCGCTGATTCCGGGGCATGAATTTTGCGGCGAGGTGGCCGCGTTCGGCGACGAAGTTACGAGCGTGAAGGAAGGCGATTTTGTTTCCGCCGAAATGCACGTCGCCTGCGGCAAATGCTTGCAGTGCCGCACGGGCGAAGCGCACATCTGCCAGAAGGTGAAGATCATCGGCGTCGACGCCGATGGGGCGTTCGCCGAATACGTGGTGATTCCTGAATCGAATATCTGGAAGCTCGATCCCGCGATTCCACTGGATTACGCGTCGATTCTCGATCCGCTGGGCAATGCGGTACACACGGTTCTGGCCGGCGAGATTGCTGCCAAGAGCGTGGCCGTCACGGGCTGCGGGCCGATCGGCTTGTTTTCGATTGCTGTCGCCAAGGCGGTCGGCGCGACCTCGGTGTTTGCGATCGAGGTCAACGAGCATCGCGCGCAAGATCGCGCGCGAGATGAAGGCCGACTATGTGCTCAATCCCGCGAAAGAAGACGTCCGCGCCATCGTGATGGAGAAGACCGGCGGCTTGGGCGTCGATGTTGTTCTGGAGATGGCCGGACATCCGGACTCGATTCGAACTGCGTTCGACATCGTGCGACGCGGTGGAAGGATCTCTCTGCTCGGACTGACCTCAAAGCCCATCTCGCTGAATTTTTCCGAAGACATCATTTTCAAGGGCATCACCGTGCAGGGCATCAACGGGCGGAGGATGTACCAGACCTGGTATCAAATGACAGCGCTGTTGAAGAGCGGCAAACTCGATCTGCACCCCGTGATCACCGACCGGATTTCGATGAAGGATTTCGGCAAAGCCATGGAGCGCCTGAAGACCGGCGAGGCCAGCAAGATTCTGGTGTATCCCAACGGAGTTCGCTAGCTTGTGTAGTGCGAGCGCTCTTTGCCAAATGAATGCCAGAGAGGCAATAGGCGATGTAGGATTAATCATGGTTAACTTCGGATGTAACGATGAGTCTTGACGCATACGTACGGTGCACGTGCATAAAAGATGGTCGAGCGAAAAAGCCGCATCCGTTTCCAGATCGGTTTGTTTGGGATGAATCGAGCGCCCCTTCGCTGACCGGCGATCCGACCGAAAGGGAGTGGGAAACACACGAACGTTGGGTGCAGCAGTCGTGTGCGCACGAGGGCTTTCTGGTTTCGGAATTTCTTGGCAATATTACGCGGGCCAAGAATGTGCGCGACTTTCTTCGCGGACTTCAAGGCGAGCCAGGGCCGAAGTTCCCGATTTTGCTGAAGAAGGTTGTCTATGATGGAACGCACACCGGCGACTGGATCCCCGTGAAGGAGTCGCCCGCGTTGTTGCGCGAAGTGAATCTGGTGCTTGCATCGCGCGATATTCTCACTCCGGGAGAGACAGAATTTTTCGACAGCATGAAGCGCCTGTGCGAAGCCAGCATTGAAACTGGGAATCCGATCGTGTTTTGAGATCAAGCTCCGGCCACTGATTTGCGCGGACATACACGGATAACCCAGCCATCAGCTGCAAATGGCGCCGCCTGCGCAGATCCGGTATTTTGGTTATGCTGCATTTGATGCGTGCCGGTCCGCGTTGATCTGTGGCGAGGTTTTCTTATGACGACTGCAACCCGCACCAATCCGCTTTCCTACCTTACCGAGCAACTGAATGAACTAAAGACCAAGGGCACGCACTTCAAACTGCGCGTGCTCGACGACGAGCAGGCGCCGGTCTGCACATTCGATGGGAAGAAGGTTATCAACCTGGCGTCGAATAATTATCTAGGGTTAACCACGCATCCCAAGCTGCGCGAGGCGGCGCTCGAAGCGACGCGCAAATTCGGCGTGGGATCGGGCGCTGTGCGAACGATTGCCGGGACCATGAAGATTCACATGGAACTGGAGGAGAAAATTGCGCGCTTCAAGAATGTGGAAGCGTGCGTCGTTTTCCAATCAGGGTTTGCGGCGAATGCCGGGACCGTCTCGGCGGTGCTGGGCAAAGATGACTTCATCATCTCCGATGCGCTGAACCACGCCTCCATCATCGACGGCGCGCGTCTCTCGAAAGCGAAGATTCTGGTGTTTCGCCACAAAGACATCGCGCACGCGGAAGAACAGTTAACCAGTATTAAGAACGAGCCGGGCAAAAAACTGCTGATCACCGACGGCGTCTTCTCCATGGATGGAGACATCGGCCCGCTGCCCGCCCTCTGTGACCTGGCCGAAAAATACGGCGCCATTATGATGGTCGACGACGCGCACGCGTCAGGAGTTTTGGGGCGGAATGGGCGCGGAACAATTGATCATTTCAAAATGCACGGGCGCGTGGACATTCAAGTCGGGACGTTGTCGAAGGCAATTGGCTCTTTGGGCGGATATGTCTGCGGCACGCGCGACCTGATTGACTTTCTCTATCACCGGGCGCGGCCGTTTCTGTTTTCGACGTCGCATCCGCCATCGGTTGCTGCGACCTGCATCGCGGCCTTCGACGTTTTGGAAAACGAGCCGGAGCGCATGGAAAAACTTTGGGAGAACACTCGCTTCTGGAAGAAAGAACTCGGTCTGCTGGGCTTCGATATCGGTGGAAAGGCCACACCAGCGAGCGAGACGCCGATCACCCCGATCATCATCGGCGATGGCAAGCTGACCATGGACTTCTCCCGCGAGCTGTTTAAAGAAGGTGTGCTCGGTACAGGCATCGCATTTCCGACAGTGCCCGAGGGCAAGGCGCGCATCCGCACCATCATGACGGCGACGCACACGCAGGAAGAACTCGAACAGGCGCTGGCAGTACTCAAAAGGGTTGGGAAGCGGATGACAATTCTGGGAAATTAGTCGACTTACTCTGGCATGACTTCAATCGCCGTTACCGTGGCGTAGCGCGTCACGGGAACGAACTCCAGCAGGAGCTTGCCTTGGGCGTTGGGCTCCAAGCCCTTGATCTTTCGGACCAGCGGCCGATTCTCTCCAGCCTGCTCGACGATGTTCAGGTTGGCCAGAATTGTTTTTCCATTGCAGAAGACGTTGAAGACACGTTCTTCAGGAGCGGCGGACCCGACTGCCGAAGCTCGATCCGGGCCAGCGCCCGGGTGCTCGATGAAATGAAGCGTCACGGTGTACCGGCCCGCCGCGACAGGAATGGCGTAGGAGAAGTGTCCCCAACGTTCAGTCTCGTAGAACTCAGGATCGTCGGTGCCGAGCGCAGGCACCTGGCTGCTGCTGAGCTGCCCGCCCTTGAAATAAGAATCTGGACTCCACCACCGGCTGTCCTCGGAGTAGTAGGGCACATCGCGCGCCACGATGCGCACGGGGCGAATCTTCCCGTGGACTCCGGGCAGGATCTCGATCGCGGAAAGCATGGCGCTGCCGCCCTTGGCCGATGAAAAACTGAGATGCAGTTGGCCATCCGATGCGGGCGATACGTCGGGGAACACCTTCACTTCAGCGGTGCGGTCACCGCCCGAATCCGCCAGCACATCGAAATCGTGCAGCAAGGGCTGACCGTTGGCGAGGACCGTCATGATGCGGCTGCCCTCGCCGCCTGCACCCGTATTTTCCGGGCCGTAGAAAGTCTCCGAAAAATGCAGGCGCAGCTCGTAGGTTCCAGGCTTCAGCGGAATGTTATATGCAAAATCACCCTGGCGGCTGCTGCGATAGACGATTGGGTCCTGCGTGCGCCAGATGTGTTGAACAGAACTGTAGACCATCGTTCCTCCGTCGAAGTAGGAGTCGGGACTCCAAAGTTTGCCAGCATGATCCACATACTTGCGACTCGCACCCGCCAGGATGCGAATCTCCTCGCCGACCGGAAGCCCGATGGCCGACGGAGAAACGGCTTCCTCGGAAACTGAGGAATGAACGACCGGTTGCGGCCTTGACCTTTGACGCGCCAGAAAACCTGCGAAAACAATCAGAATGAAAATTGCGCTTCCCAATATCCAGATCAGGTAACGGCTCGGATGCCAGTTGGCCTGCGAGCCAAGACCCGGAGCGCGGGCATGCTGTGCGGGAACTGAATCATCGACAGCAATCTTCTCGAAGACCGGGATGTACTGGCCTACGGGAACCGTAATGCGAAGAGCATGGGTGGCGCCCTCCGTTGCGTAGTACTCGCTCAGGCGTTTGCGCAGTCGGTTGGCCTGAACGCGCACGATCGAATCCGTATCCTGATCGAAGGAGTCGCGCCGGTCGAAGACATCGAGCGCGACCGAATATTCCTTGATCTGATCAGTTTCGCCGGCGAATTTCTTTTCGCAGAGATAAGAAAGTAGATGTGTCAGTGTTGGGGACCGGGCAAATAAACGAGACTGCAGCACCGCCTGCAGTTCGGAGCGTTCCGCTTCCCAACCGACGGATTCTTGTGTGATCGAAGGCACAGGGGAACCTCCTTCACGACGCGCCTTCTATTTCCTTTATACGCTTCTCAAACCGAATTGGTTCGCTCGCAAACGGTTACTTAACCCTTGTAACGGGCTGCGTAACGCTACTCCAGCACATGGGTTTGAATTGCTGCACTCCGCTAGGTCATTGCAATTGCCCGGGATAGTTTTTGCAGAGCGGGTTACGCGGCGGCCATAGCCCCTGCGTAGCCGCTATAGCGTTGTGGCGGGTGAACATACGCGCGATAACGGGGTCAGACGCGGAGGCAAATCGCCGGAGCTGGATCAACATCCAGACCGGAGCAGAAACACCTCCCGAGAAGGAGGTTGGTTATGCCGAAAATCACTTTAAGAATTGGGCTAGTAGTAATGCTGACGTTGCTGTCGCGCTACAGCAGCGGTATGCCAGTTCCGCAGCAGGAGAAGGTCAACATGGACGCGATGACAGCAGTCCAACTCGAAAAAGCCGGAGACCAGGCGCGCGGCCAGAAAGACTATGTCGAGGCCATCCGATACTTTCAGGCTGCGGTCCGCAAAGATCGCAAGAGCTCGGTGCTGTACAACAAGTTGGGCTTGGCTGAACTCAAGAATAATGATCCCGGTGCGGCCCGCCTGGATTTCGTACGAGCGGCCAAGTGCGACTCCAAGAATGCCGATGCGGTCAACAACATTGGCGCCGTGGATTTCACGCAGAAGAGATATAGTTCGGCGGCGAAATACTTCAAGAAGGCTGTGGCCCTCGATGAAACACGCGCGACCTTCCACGTGAATCTCGGAGCTGCCTGGTTTAGCCAGAAGAAAGTGGATCGCGCGGTGATGGAATATGCGCGGGCGCTGGAGATCGATCCGGACGCCTTGAAGAAGGAGGCGAAGGTCGGCGTTACAGCTCAGATCGCGAGCCCAGAAGAACGAGCGCGATACTCCTACATGCTGGCTAAAATCTATGCCAGGCGCGGCGATGTCGACGGCTGCCTGCAGTGTCTGAGGAAGGCCAAGGAAGACGGCTATCGTGATCTGGCGAATGTCTACAAGGATGAAGAGTTCAGCCGGATCCGGGAGAATCCGAAACTGCATGAGGTGGTGCCACCGCCAACTGCGAAGTAGTTCAGAACTGTTGGGTCGAAGCCTCTTCTCTCGAAAGGAGGAGAGGTTTTTTCGTCTGCTCACTCTGGTTTGAAGACCTGCCGTGCCAACTCCTCTGCATTTGCAGATTCTGGATGCTCGGCCTTCCAACGCATGGCCGCGGCGATGCGCGTGCGGCCGCTGGGGTGATCGTAGAAGATAAACTCCTCCAGTGGTCCCGGATCGAGCTTGCGATATTCTCCCAGCATTAGATCTACGTTCGCTTCTCCGTCGGGTTGCTGAGCTGCATTCAGGCCGTACATGTCGGCTTCAAACTCCATGGTGCGGGAAATCGTATTAGCTACGGGTGTGGTCAGAAACAGGTAAAGGGAGAACGCAATCACCGCGAGCGGCAGGACCGCCACGTCTGTAATGCCTCGGATATTCCAGTTCTCTCCCCAGCGTGCGAGGGCAAAGTTAATTCCCCAGTTCAGAAAGGCAAATCCGATGAAAATCACAACTCCAATCATGACCAAACCCTTGTAGGCGTGATTGAGGACGTAATGGCCCATCTCGTGCCCCATGGTAGTTTCGATCTCGGGCAGAGTGCAGCGGTTCAGCAGATTATCGTTCAGTGAGATTCTCAGGGTGCTGGCGAAACCGCTGACATTTGCGCTCACACGATTCGATTGCCGGGACGCATCGAATTCGTAGACATTCGTGGCGGGGATCCCATTCGCCCGGGCCATGCTCAGGATCGGATTCTTGACCTTCGGATCCTCGAGCGTCTTGTATTGGTTGAATAGCGGCGCGATGTAAACGGGGGCAATCAGGCTCACGAAAGCAAAGAACGCCACCATGAGGGCTGCGCCCCAGACCCACCAGTTCTTGCCGAGGCGACGTACAAGCCCAAAGAGCGGCACGATCAGGATCGCTCCCAGCACAACGCTGACTGCCAGTCCCACGATTTGATCGCGCATCCATGGACCGAATGTCTGATTCAGGAGCCCATATTTGTGCTCACGGATATAACCTTCATACACGGTGAGCGGAAAAGTCAGCACAGAGACGACAAGGATGAACTCAATCCAATACAGCGCCGTCTGCAGTGTCTGGAAGCGCGTGATGCGTTCCGCCAGGTTGCGCATTCCAGTGGACCATCGGAAGCGCAGCAGCAGCCACATCACGAGCACGGTCACGAGAAAATCCCAGAGTTGCATCCAGTACCCGCCCTCAAAATAAGCATCGGAGCGAGCTCGTTGTGCAGGCGGCATCTTCGCAAAATACCCATCGACTGCCGCTTTTACGTCGAATGCTGGGGCGGGGAATGATTTGGTGGCGAATGATGGGGCGGCACCGGAACCTGGGGAGGGTGTGGCCGCTGGACTAATCGTCTGTCCGGATGCAAAGGCTGCAACTAAGAGAACAATCGCCAGAACTAGGGATACGGCTCGAGCCATGCGGCGTTACCTCGTTTGGTAAACGATCTTCCCGTTCACGATCGTGGCGATAACCTTCCCCGTGAATTGCCAGCCGTCGAAGGGAGAGTTGTGCGACAGGGAAAGTGATTTCGCCGCCTCGAAGGTCCAGCGCTTCTTGGGATCAAAGATGGTTACATCGGCGAAGTTACCGCGAATGAGCGATCCGCGTCCTCGAAGATCGAAGACTTTCGCAGGGCCAGCAGTGAAGAGCTCCACGATGCGGGTCAACGGAAGTTTGTGTTCGCGATGAAGTTGCGTGATCGCGAGCGCCAGCGCGGTTTCGAGGCCCGTGATGCCGAAGGACGCCCGCTCGAATTCGACCTGTTTTTCGTGAGCAGCGTGCGGAGCGTGATCGGTGGCAATGGCGTCCACGGTGCCGTCGGCGAGCGCGACGAGAATGGCTTCCCGGTCGATCGCCGAACGCAATGGCGGATTCATCTTGAAGTTGGTGTCGTATTCACCCACATTCTCATCGAGCAGAGTGAAGTGATGCGGAGTGACCTCGCAGGTCACACGAGCCTTGGCGCGCTTGCCGCGGCGTACGGCTTTGAGTGCATCGGAAGTGGAAAGATGCGCCACATGCAATCGCGATTCCCGAATCTGCTGGGCTAGCGTGACGTCGCGGTCGACGATGTTTGATTCGGCGCTAGCAGGCATGGCGCGCAAGCCAAGGCGGAAACTCGTGGGGCCGGCGTGCATAGAACAATTTTCGGTGAGGCGCGTGTCTTCCGCGTGCTGCACCACCGGGAAATTTAGTTCCGCGCCCAGTCGCAGGGCCATGCGCATGACGTCATCATCGAGGATGGGCTTGCCATCGTCAGTCACGGCGACTGCCCCGGCGCGCTGCAGGGCGCTGAAGTCAGTGAGCGTTCCTCCGCGACTGCCGCGCGTGGCGGAGGCGATAGGAAAGACATTTACTACGGCGCCGCGCTCCGGATTCCTCAGCCAACTGACCCACTCCGCCGTGTCAACCACGGGCGCAGTGTTGGGCATGGTGCAGACGGAAGTGAATCCTCCAGCGGCAGCGGCGGCGGTGCCGCTGACGATAGTCTCTTTGTAGCTTTGTCCGGGCTCGCGCAGGTGGACGTGCAGATCTATGAAGCCGGGCGCGACGATCAGACCACGAGCGTCAAATTTTTCGTCGGCATCGCCGCTAATTCTATTCGGCAGCGCAACCTCAGCCACGCGGCCGTCGCGTAGCAGGAGATCCATCGGCGTGTTGATCTTCGCCGCCGGATCGATCAGGTGGCCGCCTTTGATCAGCAGGCTTGCGGCTTCTCGCTTTTGGTTCTTAGCACTTAGCACTTAACATCAGTCCTTGGAACTTTGTGGTCATTCTAAAAACGATTTGATTCGATGAATCCGATTACCTGCTTGCTAAACTCCGCGGGCTTCTCCATGTACATCAGGTGGCCAACGTCGGAAATGACTACGCGCTTTGCTCCCGGGATGCCCGCTTCAATCGCTCCGGCATGCGCATGCACATCCGGAATGTCGGCATCACCGACGAGAATGAGCGTTGGCACGCGAAGTTCGTGCAATCGTCCGATTGCGGGCAGGGTCGGACGAGCAAAGTCGCTGTGCGTCATGTCCTGAGGATTCGCGGTCAGCAGATCGAGCAGACGTTTGTGCGCGGCGTCATGTCCAGGGGCAAGAAGATATTTGTCTTTAGCCCAATTCGCCAGGCCAGCAGGCACATCATTCTTCTCAAAGGGCTGAGAGTTGATCATCCCGCGGTTGAGAAAGTGATCGGAATAAGGAAATCCGCTGACGACTGCTCCGACCAGCACAAGTTGCTGAACGACACCGGGATATCGCAACGTAAAGTCGATGGAGAGTTCGCCACCGTGGGAGCTACCCACCAGAACAGCGTGACTCACTTTCCTTTGCCGCAGCAGAGCAGCCAAATCTTCGATCTCTGTGTACCACGTGGTCGAAACCGGAGTACGGCCGAAGCCGCGCCGGTCATAGCGAACCGTGTGGAAGTGTTTGCAGAACTCAGGCCACACGTCATCCCATACCGCAGAATGCGCGATACCGTCGTGAATCAGAACAACGGCGTCCGCGCCCGTGCCGCACTCTTCGTAGTAAAGCTTGGACCCTTCTACGTCGACGAATGCGCCGGGACCAGGAGTGGCGGGGGAGCTTTGGGCAATGGCCGAGACACACATTCCCAGCACAAAAGCGAAGACGACATGCGGAAGCATGAAGCGTCGTCTCATCGGCTCTTCTTTCACCCAAGCACCAGGGGCCGTGTTGATCGGCGCAAATCTCTGGCTCAATTCGCCCTCCCTAATGCCCGCGCCAGAATCGCCATGCGCGTCGGGACGCCGTTATGGACTTCATCCACGATCACCGACTGCGGGCCGTCGGCGACCTCTGCCGTCAGTTCGAGTCCGCGGATGATCGGGCCGGGGTGCATCACGATGGCATCGCGTTTTGCCAGTTTCAGGCGCGACGTCGTCATCTGGTAGCGACCGATGTAGTCCTGCAGGCGAATCTTTTGTCCGGCGAGGCGCTCCTTCTGCACGCGCAGCAGCATGATCACGTCGGTGCCGCGCAGCGCGTCTTCAATGTGACGAGTGACGCGAAGACCCGGGGCGAGCGTTGCAGCGACGTCAGGCACGAATTCAGGCGGGCCGCAGAGCGTCAGCTTCACGCCGAACTTCGTCAACAAGTGGCAAGCGCTACGCGCCACGCGGCTGTGATAAATGTCGCCGATGATGGTGGCCTGCAGGCCTTTGAACGACTTCTTGTGCTTCAGAATGGTAAACGCATCGAGCAGCGCCTGCGACGGATGCTCGTGCATGCCGTCCCCGGCGTTGATCACGGGGATGTCGAGATGCTGCGCCATCAGGTGGGGCGCACCGGCCGAGGGATGCCGCATCACGATGCAATCAGCGCCCACGGCCCGCAAGGTGTATCCCGTGTCGAGGACAGATTCCCCTTTTTCGATGCTCGAACCGGAGGACTGCACCAGGGTTGTGATCGCGCCGAGGGATTTCGCGGCGAATTCGAACGAAGAACGGGTACGGGTAGAGGCTTCGTAAAACAGAAGCACGATGCGCTTGCCGCGAAGCAGCGGGCGCGCCTTCAGCGGGTTCATGCGGCGGGCCAGCTTGAGCAGGCCCAGGATATCCTTCGCCTCGAGGTGTTCGATCCCCAGCAGCGAACCGCGTGCGGGCTTATTCATCGCAGAACGTCATCATGAAGTGGAGAACGTGGCATCATACGCGGCAGGCGCGGGCGGCTGCAAGGGCTTTGCCGTGCCCGCTGAATATGCGGTGAAGCGCGTCGGGAAAAATCCGCCTAGGTTCTGCCACGGCGGCCAAAGATGGCGCCGCCTAAGACTCCACCCAGACCACCCAGAACAATCGCGGCGAAAAATGCGCACACCAGGCCAAAGATCATGAGGAATTCGAGCCCTCCGGGGGTCTTCAGCCAGTCGAACATCTCGAGCACTTTCGGATCGTTGGTTTGAGAGGCCGCTTGCTGGATCCTCTTCAGCAGTTCGTCGCGAATCTCGGACCCTTTGTGCAGAAAGATTACAACCAGAGCTTCGAGTATGGAGGAGACCGCGAACCACAGCAGTCCGCCGAGCGCGCCAAGCGCGGCTCCCGCCTTGGCTTTGATCGCAGTTTCCGGCTGGCGCTGGCGATAGAAAACGACAGCTAGAAATCCAACAGCGAACATCGCGACAAAAGGATGCAGTCCCAACGCCATCAGCAGAGATGCCACAAGAGCCGCCAAGGCGCACGGCCGTATAGCCCGCGACCACTGCATGGGCAGTGCGAGCATCGGAACCGTCTGAGACGCGGGCAAGGTAGCGGCCCCCGGCGACGGCGTGCCGGCGTCGTCTAAGACGGCAGGGCTCGGAGAGAGTTCAGCAACCATGACGCGAATCTGCGGGGCGGAGCAGTGCGGGCAGAAAGGAATGCCTTGCTCAACGGGCTGTCCGCACTTGTAGCAGGGCTGTTCCATGGGGGACGGGCTTGCTCTTGAAAGTACCGCAGTGCGTGGCACGGAGGCAAGATTGCGCCCGTCCTGTTGGTAGTAGGTTTCGAATTACTCGAAGACGAGATGTCTAGATGTCGCCCTGCTTGCCGCGCGTGTGGACGTAGACCAGGGCGAAGGTGCGATCCCTTGCCCTCGCCTGGTTCGACCGCCACGACGTGCTGGTTGTCTGCGGTGCCGACCTTCAGTTCCGTGACCGGGCCGGAGTTCTCTTCGCACTTCAGCTCTTTCGATTCCTTGGAGTCCTTGGCATCGTCGTTTACGTCAACACCACCTTGCTTGTGGGAATGACACTCCAGCACTTTGCCATACTTCTTCAACTTGTCGCGATAGAAGGTCGATGATCTTGTCAGGCGCGTCGTCGGATTCGTAATTTGCCACCACCAGCTTCATTCCGAAGGCCTCGGTAAAGAGGCTAAGGTTTGCCTGGTTGTTGTTTTCGTCACTCGACTTGGGGCGCGCGCCCGGGATAGAGCGGCAGGCCGATCTTGCGAGCGTCGGCATCGCTGCCCACGTGCAGGTCACCCACGGAACTGTGGATGTCGAGGTTCTTGTTCTGATTGGAATCCTGCGCCACGGCTGGCATCGTCAGGGCCACGGCGAGAATGAGAGCAGCTGTCAGATAGCGAAGCATGATTTCCTCCTGAGACGAGGGGCCGATACGACGTAGCAAGCTACGTCTCTGCGTGAATCCTTAGATATCCGCGTCTTTCCCGTGCGTGCGCACGTAGACCAGCGAGAAATTCGATCCTTTGCCGTCGGGCTCGACCGCGACGATGTGCTGGTTCTCTTTCGTGCCGACTTTCAGTTCCACGTTGACGCCACTGTCGCCCTCGCAGGTCAAGCTCGTGCGAATCTATGGTCTGCATGTCTTCCTGATATCGCTGTCGACATCGACATGGCTGGTATGGCACTCGAGGACATTGCCGTATTTCTTCAGCTGGTCTTTGTAGAAGGCGACGAGCTTTGGCGGGCGAATCGTCTGACTCGATATTCAAGGGCGACGACTTTCAGCCCAAATCCGAAGCCCGAGATGTTCACGTTGGCGCTCTTGTCGTCGCCGCCGGAATCTCTTTGCTCTGATTCAGCGCGCCGGGATAAACCGGCAGATCCGAGATCCTCCAGGTTCGCGCCTTTGCTGACGTGAATGCCACCGACGGGAGTGTTGATATCGACCTGCTTGTCCTGCTCCATTGGACTCTTTCTTCACGTTCACGCTGCACGCAGGAACAGCAGGGGAATAGCAGTCGCCAACCCCAAAGCGAGCATGCAGGCGATGCTGAAACTTATTGATGCGCATGCGGAGATCCTCTCTTGGCAACTTGCGCCGGACGCTCGATGCCAGCGCCACGTTGGGCGACATTCGGAATGGTGACCGGCAGATGGCCGCGAATCGGAATTTCTCCGAAGAGCGCTTTGACCGCGGCCACTTCGGAAACCGTCGCGTTGGAAAATGTACACATGTAATTTTCGATCTTCGGGAAATCGCTGGCCAGGTACGGATTCCCCATGGCAACCACCGCCGTCTTTTGCCGCGGCATGATCGAGCAACTTGCTGCAGCAGCGCCCCAGTCGCGTCGGCCATCGCGACCGAGTTGCCGATCTTGCCCGCCGTCGGAATCACATATACCGCCGCAACGACGGTCTGCGCCTCGTCCACTGCTTTCAGGACTTCGTCGCTCATGCCGGCGGCGATGCGCGGATCCACATAAATCACGCGCGCATCCGGAATGCGAGCGCGAAACTCGCGTCCGAAGGCGCGACCTGAATCGGTGCGCACGTCGTCGGAGAACAGCACAGCCAGAACCTGGTTGTGCGTCTCCTCTTTGGTTATATACGGAAGGGCACCCTTGGACGGTTCCCTTGGATTTCAGCGGCAAGAACCTTGCCGTTGTCGCGCACCAGCGTGATGGCGGAATCGGCAACCTGCTGGCCGAATGCGATGTTCTCCGGCTTTCCAACCGTGGTTGCGATGGCGTTCAGGTCGACGGTGCGGGACTCGTTTAGACCGAGAGACGCCCTTTATTTTCAAGATCTTAAGGACCGAATGGTCGAGCCGCTGCTTGGAGATCTCGCCCGACTCGACGGCCTTGACCATGGCCCGATACGAGGCGCCCAGATCGGCAGGGATCAGCAGCAGGTCGTTGCCGGCTTTGAAGGCCTCGACCGCGGCGCGGCCAATGTCATTGGCGAACAGATGTGTCAGGCCCGCCATGTCGAGAGCGTCGGTCACGATGAGGCCCTTGAATCCGAGTTGCTTTTCGAGCAGATCGGAGACGACCGCCGGCGAGATCGTGGCAACGTGGTTTGGATCGGAATCGAGCGCCGGGACCGTGACGTGCGCCACCATGACGGAATCGACGCCCGCGGCGATCGCCTGACGGAAGGGCGGCAGTTCGATCGAGTCGAGATGCGCGCGGTCGACGTTTACGCTGGCGACGCCGAGATGCGAATCGGTCGCGGTGTCGCCGTGGCCGGGGAAATGCTTCACCGTGGTCAGCATTCCGGCCTCGTGCGCACCCTTGATGTAGGCCGTAACGAGATCGCCGACCTGCTTGGGATCTTCTCCGAAGGAGCGCGTGTTGATGATGGGATTGGCGGGATTGGAGTTCACGTCGGCGTCAGGAAAGAAATTCCAGTGAATGCCGACGGCGCGGGCTTCTTGCGCCGTGATGCGGCCGAAGGTTTCGGCGTCTTCGAGCTTGCCATCAGCGCCGAAGGCCATCGCATGAGGAAAGTTGGTCGTCCCCATCAGGCGGGTGGCAACGCCGCGTTCAAAGTCTGCGGCGAACAGCAACGGCAGCTTCGAGTCGTGCTGCAGTACGGTTCAGCAGCTCGGCGGCCTCGTAGGGTTCGCTGCGAAGCAGGAATGGACCGTCCACGTGGACGGTCATGGCGAACGAGCCGACGTGATACTTCTGCATGTCGTCGCGCAACTGCAGGTACTCGGGACTCTCGACGTTCAAGAAACTGGCGCGGCACCAGATCATGAAGACCTGGCCGACTTTCTCTTCGACGGTAAGCTTGTGCAGCGTCTTCTCAGCCCACTTGTCGCCGTTTCCGGCATGCTGATGCGAGCCGGATGCGGATGCTTGTCTTTGGCGAATGCAGACAGAGAAAGGGCGACGATAAGGATGAAGGCAGATAAGATTCGTGGCATGCGGAAACGATAGCAGAAGACCAGGGGGTGTCAGGTTTTAGGTGTCTGGATGGCCATCGGCGACTGGAAGCGGTCGGCGGTGCAAAAAGTAGCCGCGGTGAAGGCCCGAGCCTAATCCGCTTTAATCCGCGAAACCCTCCTGACCTATCGCAGCGCTTGCTCCTGAACCTGCGCGTCGTCGCCAAAACCTTTCAGCCACGTGACACTCGGGCTCGCGACGAAACCAGGTCATCTGCCGCTTGGCATAGTTGCGATGCGCCTGCTGGGCCGCCTGCAAGGCCTGTTCGCGAGTCAGCTTCGCCACGCAGGAGTTGAACCGCCTGCTTGTATCCGAGGGAAGACAGAGGCCACGGCGCATCGCCGTATTTCTCGAGCAGCCGTTTTGTCTCTTCGATCAGGCCGTTCTCGAACATGTGACTGGCGCGCTGGTTGATGCGATCATAAAGAGCCGCGCGATCAGGATCCAGTCCCAGGCGCAGGATGCGGAAGCCCCGTAGCGGATCGCGCCCCTCCTTCCAGAGTTCGCTCATCTTCTGGCGAGAGGCGAGGCAGACTTCGATCGCCCGGATCAGCTTGGGCGTGTCGTTGGCATGAATTTTTTCGGCGGTGGCGTGGTCGAGACGAACAAGAATGCGGTGCAGATACTCTGACCCGCGGTTCGCAGCACGTTCGCGCAAACGCTCTCGTAGTTCCTCCGAACGCTGCGGGCCGGGGAAGAGTCCTTCGAGCAGAGCGCGCAAGTAGAGCCCCGTGCCACCGACGACGATCGGCAAGTGCCGGCGCGAGTTGATTTCGCCAAGAACCTGACGCGCTTGGCGCGCATATTCCCCGGCGGTCACGTGCACGTTGGGTCAACACAATCGAACAGATGGTGCGGGACTAGAGCGCGCTCTGCGGCACTGGGCTTGGCCGTCCCGATGTCGAATTCGCGGTACATGGCGACCGAGTCGCAGTTGACGATCTCGCCGTCGAATTTCTCCGCCAGCGCCAGAGACAGCGCCGTTTTTCCGCTCGCCGTCGGCCCAAGAATGACCACCAGCAACGGCTCTGCTGCTCTCGCCCTGCGAAGAGCCACGTTCAGCGCCAGCTCCAATGGATGTCATGCCAGTATCGAATCAAGGTGAGGACCAGCAGCAGAAACGCGATCAGTAACAGACCGGTGGTTTCCGACGCATAGACGGCGTGGCGGTGGTGCCGGTGAGAATCGTCCTGTGGCTCTGGGGAGGGCACGCGCATATTGTAGCGCTGCCGCCCAGGTATAGATCTCAGGTATTAGGTCTTGGAGTTGAAATTGGCTTCGGCGTAAAGCCCAAGACTTAATACCCACGATCCAAGACCCGCAAGGTCCGAGGTCCGGCTCGCCAGTGCTACACTACGGCGTCGTGCCGCAAAACAACAGCAGAGTCGCGCGGTTTGGAGTCTTTGAACTCGATCTCAGCGCGGGCGAACTACGCAAGAACGGCGTGAAACTGCGCCTGCAGGGGCAGCCTTTCCAGGTGCTGGCGCTGTTGTTAGAGCGCGCGGGCGACGTGGTCACCCGCGAAGAGTTGCAGCAGAGGCTCTGGCCGTCCGACACCTTCGTGGACTTCGATCACAGCCTGAACACGGCAATTAACAAAGTGCGCGAGGCGCTCGGAGATTCGGCCTCGAGCCCACGTTATGTCGAGACACTCGCCCGCCGCGGCTACCGATTCATCGCGCCGATGCAAAGCGAAGCGGTGAAGGAACCCATCCCCAAAGCCGAATCAGTCGCGGCGACCAACGCAGCGGCGGTCGACCCGCCAGCCACATCCCGGAAAATGTATCCTTCGCCAGCAGCGCTGCATCCTGAACTCGAAGTGCCCATCCCGAATCGTTCTCTTACTCGCGGACTGTTCGGGCTGACACAGGTGATGTATCTGAGCTTTTATCTCGCGGCCCTCTTTCGTCTGCATGCGATCCAGGAGATCGCGGATTCGTTTCTTCCTTGTGGGGTGCAACGACGCTCGTGGTCGCGGTTATGGTGACGGCCGGCGTAGGCATCCCGCTGCGGTGCTACCTGATGTCGGCGGTTGGCTTCGACTACCAGCGGCTGGGCGAAAAATTCCGCCAGATGTTTCCCTTCATCCTGGCGCTGGACCAACTGTGGGCGGTAGCGCCGTTTCTCCTGATGGAGAAGATCGGCCTGGGCGCGGCTTTTGCCGTGAGCGCCGCACTGCTCTACCTGCCATTTTCAGAGCGAACACTGATTCGGATGGCATATGTCGATCGCACCTCGAAGTTAGGCTCGCATTTTCATGGAACCAACCTCACGATTCCCACGTAATCCCGTCTAAGAGGCTGGGCTGGGGTGTGCGTGCCCGCCGGAGGACTCTATGAATCTCGCTCTCAAACGCCTGTCGCTCCTGATCGTGGCTGTCGCAGCTGTCTGCGTTCTGCCGGCGTATGCCGACGAATGGTCGAAGACTTACAACCTCAGTGGCAAGCCGGACCTGCGCGTCGAGACTTCTGACGCCAACATCCACGTCACTACCTGGGATCAGAACACGATCGAGGCCAAGGTCACCACTACGCGCTACAAGATCGGCGAGGGAGGCATCCGAGTCGAGGAGCACCAGAATGGCGACTCGGTCGAAATCGATGTGCGCTTTCCGCATCACAACTTCGTGGTCGAGTGGGGCAATCATCGCGTCGACGTGGAGATTCATATGCCGCGCGAGGGCAAAGTCAACCTGCGCACTGGCGATGGCAAAATCGAAATTAGCGGGTTGAAGGGCGAGATGGATCTGCACAGCGGCGACGGTTCTGAAGTCCTCGACGGCGTTGACGGCAAGTTGCACGCGACGACGGGCGATGGTCACATCCGCGCCGACGGACGTTTTGATGCACTGGAACTCAAAACGGGCGACGGGCGCGTCGAAGTGCGCGCGACCGCTGGTTCTTCAATGGCCTCTGGCTGGAGGCTCGAGACCGGCGACGGCAGCGTGACGCTTGAGGTTCCGGCGGACTTCGCGGCCGACGTTGACCTGCACACGAGCGATGGCCACATCGATCTCGAGATGCCTGTCACGACGGAGGGCAAGCTTCGCGAGAACGAAGTCCACGGCAAGCTGAATGGCGGCGGAAGCTCGCTGATCATCCGCACGGGAGATGGATCGATCCGCTTGAGGAAGGGCTGAGGGCTCGCCTCCGTCTAGGTTTTACGGGTCGCACGACGTTACGAGCTGACATTCGTGTTGACGTTCTGGCTTATACTGCTGGGTCTCGTTCGTGCGACTTCATCCTCGCGAGGTTTTCAACATGGCAGGCGTCCGCATAACTGTGTTCGCGGTTCTGGTTGTATTCGTCGCATTCGTCCTTCCTGTGGCTAACGCGCAACAACCAGGAACAGCCAAGACCGAACCAGCGCTGGACGTAAACTCGATGGATCGGAGCGTCGATCCGTGTGTGGATTTCTTCGCCTACTCCTGCGGCGGATGGATCAAGAAAAATCCCATTCCTCCCGACCAATCGTTCGTGGGACACGTACTCGAAGATGCAGGATGAGAATCTGGCGCAGCTGCGCGGCATACTGGAAGATGCTGCGGCCCCCGACCCTAAGCGCAACGCGCGTAATGCAGAAGATCGGCGACTACTACGCTTCGTGTACCGACGAGAAAGCGATTGATGCCAAGGGAGCGCGGCCTCTGAAGCCAGAACTGGATCGAGTCGCAAAGATCAGCTCCAAGGCCGAGATCGCGGATGTGGCTGCGGCTATGATTGATAACAAGGTTCTGTTTGATTTCGGATCCATCCAGGACTTCCGCGACGCCAGTCAGGTCATCGCCGGCGTGGATCAGGGCGGCCTCGGCTTGCCCGACCGCGACTATTACACGAAAGACGATGCCAAGTCGCAAGAGCTGCGCAAAGCGTATGTCGCGCACGTGCAGAAAATGTTCGAGCTTCTCGGCGACAAGCCTGATACAGCCGCTGCCGAAGCGCAGACCGTAATGCGCATCGAGACCGCGACTGGCGAGAGGTTCGATGACGCGCGTGGAGCGGCGCGATCCGAAGAGTCTCGACCACAAGATGACCACCGCAGATCTCGAGAAGATTTCTCCCGAGTTCCAGTGGCCCGTCTACTTCGCCAAGGTGGGGATGCCCTCGTCATTTTCGCTGAATGTGACCGCCCCCGACTTCTTTAAGGCGATGAACGGGGAACTGGCCGCAGAAAGTCTGGCCGACTGGAAGACCTACCTGCGCTGGCACCTGGTGCATGCGGACTCGCCTCATCTCTCTGCGCCGTTCGTGGATGAGAACTTCGCATTTTTTGGCAAGACTTCTGCAGGGCAGCGAAAAACTCAGACCGCGCTGGAAGCGTTGCACTGACGATGTGGATGCTGCTCTGGGCGAAGCTCTGGGCCAGGCGTACGTCGAGAAATATTTCAGCCCGGAAGCCAAACAAAAAGCCCTGAAGATGGTGAAGGAAATTCAAGCTGCGATGGAGCAGGACGTCAACGGTCTGCCCTGGATGTCGCCAGCGACCAAGCAACAGGCGCTTGCGAAACTGCACGGCATGGCCAACAAAATTGGCTACCCCGACAAGTGGCGGGACTACTCCAAGCTCGACATCGTGCGCGGAGACGAACTCGGCAACGTTGAGCGAGCTCGCCAGTTCGAATTCAACCGCGAACTGGCGAAGATCGGCAGGCCCGTCGACCGCGGCGAGTGGAGCATGACTCCGCCGACCGTGAACGCCTATTACGATCCACAGATGAATGACATCAATTTTCCGGCAGGCGTGCTGCAGCCGCCGGCGTTCGACCCTAATTCTGACGCTGCTCCGAACTACGGAGATACGGGGGGCACGATCGGGCACGAACTCACGCACGGCTTCGACGACGAAGGCCGCCAGTTTGACGCACAGGGGAATCTGCGCGACTGGTGGACTGAAGACGATGGGAAGGAATTCGTAAAACGGGCAAGTTGCATCTCAGACCAGTATTCGACCTACACGGTCGTTGACGACGTTAAGATCAACGGCAAGCTGACCCTGGGTGAAGATGTCGCTGACCTGGGCGGTCTGCTGCTCGCCTACATGGCGTGGAAGGAAGATACCAAAGACCAAAAGCTGGAACCGATTGAAGACCTCACGCCGGATCAGCGCTTTTTTGTCGGCTATGGCCAAAGCTGGTGCGGCCAAACGCGTGATGAGACCAAGCGCCTGCGTGCAAATGTCGACTCGCACTCTCCGGAAGAATATCGCACCAACGGCGTAGTTTCGAACATGCCAGAGTTCCAGCAGGCGTTCCACTGCAAGGCCGGCTCGCCCATGGTGAATCAGAACCGGTGCAGGGTTTGGTAGGTGACTGCGGAATGAAATGAGATTCACCGTCCCTGCTGCGCACTTTTGTCCGGCTTCGGCGCTACCTTCTTGAACTCCTCTGATTTCCCGCGAGGGATGGTCAGCGTCTTCCACTCGCTCGATCGCAGATGTTTCGCCAGAAACACGATCTGCCCCGAGTGCGCCGCGTAGTGCGCGATCTGACGGTTGATAGCCTGCAGCACGGTGTGTGGCTCGGCTCGAATCGTCACAGTGCGCATCACGTCCTCGGGCTTGAGCGACTCGATCGCGCCGAACACACACGCCCAACCTTCTTCCCACCACTTCATGACGTCCGCCCGCGTAGTCGTGGGCGTAAGTTCGAATTCCTGATCGCGAAATCGGTCCGGCTTCTCGCCGTCGCTGGTGAGGAAGTCGGTGAAGCGCGAGCGCATGTTTCCCGCAAGATGTTTCACTAGAATGGCGACGGAGTTCGACTCCGGATCGAGCGTGACGAAAAAATCTTCATCCCGAAGCTGTGCCATCGCGCCCTCGCCCATGCGCTTGTGGCCGCGCATTTGGCGTCGGGCTTCTTCGAGATAATGTGCGGCTACTTCTGTCATGATTGGGACCCTCCGCGCAGTCCTTTCGCAAACTCTGTTGCTTGCGCGAGATCGCCACCGCAAAATAACACACCGTGAACCCGGGAGGTACGGAAGACACGATCCCGCTGCGTCTCTGGAACCTCGGTTTCGCGCACCAATCGCATCGTCTCTCGATCTCTCTCCTTACCTCGATCGCCACTGCGGCCCGCGCTGGCGTGAAACCCAATCTTGTTAGCTTCGCACTCGTTCCGGTCCCCAACCGCCGCCGCCCGGTGTCTCAATCCGGATGCGCTCGCCTTTCCGTAGGCGAGTGCTAAATTTTCCTGGCATCTGTTCAACCGATCCGTCTTGGCGTGTGACGAAAGCCTGCCCCGGCGCGCCGTCTCTTCCTCCGCCCAGTCCCCAAGGCCCGCGAGAGCGCCGATCCGCCAGCAAAGTCACGTCGCAGTCGGTCAACACTTCAATCTCGCGGACAATGCCGTCGCCGCCGCGAAACTTGCCGTCCCCTCCACTCCCGGGCCGCAGCGAGTATTTCTGCACGCGCAGCGGATACGCATACTCTAGCGCTTCAGCCGGAGTATTCAGCGAATTCGTCATGTGCACGTGCACGCCGGAAACGCCGGCCTTGCCCGGTCGCGCGCCCATCCCTCCAGCGACAGTCTCGTAGTAAGCGAATGGCTCATGCGTGCGCGGATCGATGCCGCCAATGGTCAGGTTGTTCATCGTGCCTGAGGCCGCCGCCGGAATGCGATCGGGAATCGCCTGCGCCAGCGCCCGCAACAGCACATCCACGAGCCGTTGCGAAGTCTCGACATTTCCTCCGGCCACCGCTGCTGGGGGCCGCGCATTCACGATCGTCCCTTCCGGAGCGATGACTTCAATCGGCCGCATCAGCCCCGCAGCGGCGGGAACGTCCTCCGCCAGCAGACAGCGAAAAACATAAAAGCATGCCGAATAGGTGATCGCCGCAACCGCGTTAACGCTCCCTTCAACCTGCGGGTCGCTGCCGTTGAAGTCAACGGTGACCATGTGGAACGGGGGCCTCCGCCCGCGCGCAGTTCCGGCATCTTTCAGCCGCCCACCATCATGAACCCTCACCGTCACCGCAATCTTCACCGGCCGGTCGTTGATCCCGTCACTATCCAGAAAATCTTCGGCCCGATACTCTCCCGCCGGCACGCGCTGCAGAAACGCTCGCATCAACTCCTCGGAATAGTCCTGCAGTTCAGCGGTCGCGCGTTTTGCACGCTCGACCCCGTACCGTGCGCAGACCTCTCGCAGCCTCTCCGCACCGGTGTGGCAGGCTGCGATCTGCGCGCCCAGATCGCCTTCGCGTTCTTCGGGCGTTCGCACGTTGTTGAGCAGCAGGGCGAGGACATCGCGATCCATCACGCCCGCCTGCATCAATTTCACAGGAGGGATGCGGATACCCTCCTGGTAGATCTCCCGGCACAGTCCCATCGAGCCGGGAAAGGCCCCGCCGACGTCTGCATGGTGAGCCCTCGAAGCGACGTAAAAATCTACGCTTGTGCGGGAGCGGCCTCGCCCGCCCGATTTGACGTGCACCGGCGCCACCAGAGTGATGTCCGGCAGATGCGTTCCGCCGCGAAACGGGTCGTTCAGCATGACGACATCGCCCGGTTCCATCGCGCCAGCGTCGATTGCAGCTCGCACTGACATTGGCATTGAGCCGAGATGCACCGGCATATGGTCGCCCATGGCGATCACCTCGCCGGCACTGTCGAACACCGCGCACGAGTAGTCGCGCCGTTCTTTAATGTTGGGGGAAAACGCCGTCCGCCGCAGCGCCGCGCCCATCTCTTCGGCAATGGAGTGGTATAGATTCTTGAAGATTTCCAGTTCGACCGGATCGCTTCGCATGACGCGCAGTGTATACCAGTCGTAGGTCGTTGGTGGTTTGCTGAATCTGCTGCCAATTGATTCTTCACTTCGCGTTTTCGCCAACGACCAACGACGAGCGACGACCGACCGCGCGACGACCGCAGCAAAGAAATCCGCTGAAATTCGCAAAATTCTGTTGACACTTTGTTCATACTGCCGCAATATCTTGTGTTATAGGGCCTTCCACTACTACGAGTAGGGTTGGCCTTTCGAGTACAAGGGCCCGGTAAAAACCTTTATCAAGGGAAAATCGTTCAACGGAGGATCCTTCAATGGCAACGAAGAAGAAGGCAAAAAAGAAGAAACACTAACCGTCAGCGAGGTGATCCTCGCTTACACCGGATTTCACTGGCCTCTTAAGAGAAGCACCTCTTGAGGGGCTTTTCCTTTTCAGGTCTGGACGGAGTACGGTGCGCCGCGGAAAATCTCCGTGCCAATCGCCAGACCTGTGTCACAATAGGCAAACTACACGGCTCTGCCGCTCACGGAAAAAATGGCACCGCGAAAGAAGAGCGCGACGAAGCACAAGGCGGATGAAATCTTCATCCCCGACAAACTCTATTTCCGCATCGGCGAAGTAGCCACGCTCTGTCACCTGCCCGCATATGTTCTGCGCTTCTGGGAGTCCGAGTTCCCGCAACTGAAGCCAGTCAAGAGCAGCACCGGACAGCGCATGTACCGCAAGCGCGACGTGGAGAGCGTGCTGCGCATCAAGCAACTGCTCTACGAGCAGGGATTCACCATCTCGGGCGCGCGCCAGCAGCTGCGCGCGGAAAACAAAGCTGACAAGACGCAGGCCGCCATCCCATTTCCAACGCACTCGACAGCCCGAGATTCAGCACATCCGCCAGGGCTTGCGCGAGATTCTGAATCTGCTCTCGGCGCGCCGCACGGGATAGCGCTACGCCTCCACCCAGTTGCTGCGCTCCAGAATCGTCGGTGGCTCGTACGTCTTCCCGCGCGCCAGCCGGCGTTCTTCCCGCCGCGTCGTCCACAGCAACACCGGACCAAGCACAGCCGGTAGCATCCGTGCCAGAATTCCGGACTCCTGCTCGAACTCGCGGCGCAGCGCTCGAATCTCGTTCGCTGACCTTGCGGTCGACTTTTCTGAATTGCCGTTCCATCGCCCAAAGCGCCGAACTGTAGACTCCCGCTCAGGCGCCCCATGTCCTCGGCAAACCGCTTCCGCACACGCACGTCCGGCGAATCTTTGTAGCGCTTCCATCCTGCCATCAGTGTCCGTGAAATGCGGTACAGGCTCGGACCGTTGAGCTCAAAGTCGCGCCAGAACGCCCAATCGAGAAACCGCTTCGAATCCTCGCGCGAAATGGCCGCGTGCTTGAAATTGAATTTGAACTGCCCGTGAATGTCGGCATAGTCCACGTCATTCAGCAGCCGCCCTTCTTCTGACATTTGCTGGTACAGCGGAGTTCCCGGCACCGGCGTGTACAGCATGAACTGATGGAAGTCGGTGTCGTGCGAAACGGCGTGCTCGATTTCCGACACGATGTTGTCGGGAGTGTGATGTTCGAGCCCGATGATGGTTGAGCCCTGCACGCGGATGCCGTGCTCGCGCAGTTCGCGCGTCAGCTTCCGCGTGTCGGTGCCTTGCAGCTTGCTGTAGCCGGCCTTGGGCGATTCCAGGCCCATCCAGAGCCACGAGACGCCCAACTCCACCAGTTCCTGCATGGTGTATTTGCGAATCGCGTTGGCCGAGGCAAACACCGATAGCGACCAACTCTTGCCGTGCTGCCTTCATCAGCTCCAGCAAGCGCATCGCGCGCTCGCGATGCAGCAGGAAGTTCTCGTCCATGATGAAGAACGAATGCACCTTGAGTTCGTCTTCCATCTGGCTACATCACGTCGAACAGTTCATCGCCGGTCTCGAAGAAGTTGACGAACTTTCCCTTGCCGCCGAAAAACGCCGAGGTCGTGCAGAAGTTGCAACCCATGGGGCAGCCGACCGAGGGAATAATGGTCGCCGCAGTGGCACCCTTGCGCTCGGGGAGTCGAATGCCCATGATGCGCGTACGCATTCCCGAAACGATCGATGGGTGCCGAATCGGCGCGCTCTCGTCTTCGCCCAGGTAGCGCCGCATCCACGCGATGCCTTCGCCGCGTACGATGTGGTCGGCGTCGATCATGTTCTCGACTCCGGGGATCGCGGCGACATGTCCGCCCACCACGATCACGGAGTTCGGCGAGAGTTTCGCGGACCATGCGGCACATCTCGCGCACCTTGCCGACGTTCACGATGATCGACGAGATGCCGACGATGTCATATTGATTGGTCGTGAGCTCGCGGGCGAAGTCTTCGCGGGTGGGAAAATCGAGCACGGCGCACGGCGCCGAGATGTTCGCCTGGATCATCATGATGCCCCACGAGCGATGAAACATGCGCAGCGAGAAGCTGCCTTGCGCGCGCGTTACTTGATTGTGATAGAGCTCCATCGGGTTGATGGAGCGGCTGCCGAACTCGTCGTCTTGCGCGTACGGTCCGAAGACTGAGCTCAGCAGAATGCGGGCCTGTATTCCCTTGGGATGTCTTTCTATGTTCGCAGACTGGCTAGTATGATTGCTGACCTCTGTACTGCTCGTAAGAATTTCCAATTCTTTCCATCATCCGTTTCCCCCCACATGCCGTTACTGCAATCGTAGTCGCGCGCGACCTCACTGCAGCTGCGCTCCCGAAGAAAACACAAAAAGATTACAAAGAGGGGGCAGTGTCCTGAGGTAACGAGACCCAACGGGACACGATAGGACAACGTCAACTTGAACCGAGCGGACCAACTAGCCTAGAATCGGTCCTCCATGGCGGAGTCGTTACAAGTCGAGCGTTTGGACCGGGGAGTCTTGAGCTTTCATGGTCCGCTGACGATGGAGAACGTTTCTCCCTTTCTCAATGCCGTTCGCCGTGAAGACGCTCCCACCATGATTCTGGATTTCACCAACGTTCCGTATCTCGATTCTTCCGGTCTGGGATCGCTGGTCAGCGCCTGCACTTCGTGCACCAAAGCGGGACGCCGCATTGCTCTCACCGGGATCAACAAGCGCGTGCACAAAGTTTTCGAGATCACCAAAGTCGAGCAGGTCTTCCTGATTTTCCCCACGCTCTCCGACGCGCTCGAGGCCTTCACCAACGCCGGCACAGCTTAGGCTGGCCAGTGCGCACTGCAAAGAAAAAACGTACTTCAGGAGGGATTGTTTCGCTCAGACGGAGGGACGCCAGTGGCCTCCATCACGCGGATATGTGACGGAGGAGGCTAGTCGTATCGGCTCATGGACCTTGCGACTTAGGCTACTGCGCGGCCGGAATTGTTCTTCTTTATGTTCCCCGCATTCACCGCGTCCAGCCGGATGCGCGCCACGCGCGATGTTTCCTCCAGCAGTTCGTTGGTGAACTTACCACCTTCGCCTGCCATCACCGAACCCGCGGCCAGGGCGAAACGCAGGGCGTCCGCCTGATCCTCAAAATACAGCACTACTTGTCCCGACATAGATCACTTCTCCCTGGGCCGGAGGCCCTAAGTCGCGAGCGCTGCGACTTGGAATCGCTTATCTGGAAAGATCGGTTCGAACAAAACGGCGCTCGACGAGCGTGAGCGCGGCCAGACGTTTCATCGATTCTCGGGGGATACAGCGCCGGGTCAAAGTGATTCTCTTGGTTCCACTCCACTCACTAGGCCATCCCCCGGGTTGCCAGGCCGCTCGACCGTGTCTTGCGGCTTGACAGCAGCGAAGTTGAGCCGAAATTCCGCTATGATGTTGCTCTCGAAAATGCCATGCGAACGGCCTTCGGAGTCTTAGCCGCCCTTCTTGTTTCTGTTGCAGCGTGGTCCCTGGCCGCGTCGGACGACTCAGCCGTCGTCGGATCATGGGAAGGCGAGTCGAAATGCACCGTCTCCGACTCGCCCTGCCACGATGAGCATGCCCTGTACCGCATAGCTCCCGGCAAGAAGGACCCATCGCAGCTGGATGTCGATGCCTACAAGATCATCAACGGCACGCCTGAATTCATGGGTACCCTGGCCTGCCAGTATCATACTGACCAATCCATCTTGAGCTGTTCCGGCAACGTGCGAAAGAAGGACGACTGGGAATTCCGCATCTCAGGCGACACGATGACTGGCACATTGACGATCGGCGACGAGAAGACTCTCTACCGCCGCATCAGCCTTCGCAAGTCGAAGGGGCGCAAGTCGAGCGGGAAAGAGAGTTAAGGCGGCCATGCCCGTCTGGATCTCCATGCTCCGTGGCGTGAACGTCGGAGGCCACAATCGCATCAAGATGGAGGTGCTCCGCGACCTCTGCCGGTCCCTTAAACTGGAAGACCCGCGCACTTACGTTCAAAGCGGCAACGTAATCTTCCGCGCGAAAGAGAAAAACGCAGCGTTACTGGCCAAGAAGATTCAGAACGTGATCGAGAAAGAATTCGGCTTTCGCCCCGACGTCACCCTTCGCACCGCGGATGAGCTACGGCAGGCCATCGCTGCCAACCCGTTCGCTCGGCGCAAAGACGTGGAACCCGGCAAACTTCTCCTGACATTCCTCGCTGCTGATCCCAGCCCCGAGGCTCCCGCCACGCTCCTCAAATTCAAGGACTATCCCGAGGAACTGCACCTTCGGGGCCGCGAACTCTACATCTACTTTCCCAACGGAGCCGGTAAATCCAAGTTGCCATGGTCATCCGTCGAGAAGCTGGTAAAGACCACCGGCACCGCCCGTAACTGGAACAGCGTGACCAAGATGCTGGCGATTGCAGAAGAACTGGAAGCCGCCGGGTGACGCGCCGCCGGCAACCTAGTGCCTCGCGACGACGACGATCATAAACGTCCCTGGCTTAGCTTTCGGACGCCCCGTGTCCCCCGGTTTCTGGTCTTCAAATTCGAAGGTCGGCAGATATGCCTTGTGCGTACCCGTGTCGACGTCCATCGTTTTGGCGCCGAAAGCGGTCGCGACCGTTTGCTGGACTTCGAATTTGCCCGGCGCACTCTCGCCAACGATTACGAGCTTGCCGTCGCGACAGCTCGCGAACGCCTGGCCGCCGTCGAACTTTGTCGCGTCCACGCCGGCGCCAATCGGCTGATCCGCGAGCACTTTGCCGTCGTCTGCACTCATCACGATCAGCTTCTGCGGTTTCCGGCATCCGATAAAGAGCCGCCGCTTCGTGGTGTCCATCGCCATCCCCACCGGGGAGCCGCCGGGAGCGACCGGCCAGTGCGCCAGCACTTTCCGCGCTTTGATGTCGACGACCGCAATCTGATCCTTGTCCTCGAGGTTGATATAGATCTTGCCGGCGCCGTCGGAAGCTAGAAACTCAGGTTTGCCGCCCAGGGCGATAGGTTCATCCATGGCGCCGCTCTTGGGATCGACATCCGGCTTGAGCGTCATCAACACTCCGTCATCGCCAGAGACCACCAGCACCAGCCCGCTGGCGCGGTCATAAATAATTCCGTCGGCATCGGGATGAGCCTTGATCGTCCCCAACACAGCATTCGTCTTGAGGTCGAAGATCACGACCGCGCCCTCGCCGTCGCTGATGAATCCGCGCCCTGCCTCGGGAACCAGCGCTACTCCGTGATTGTGCTTCTGACCGGGAATATCCGCGATCACCTTGCCTGATTCGGCATCGATGACCATAGTATGCGTGCTTCGGGGGACGTAGAGCCGGCGATTCTTTTCGTCCACCGTGATGTAGTCCATTCCGCCTTCACCACCGATGTGAAAAGTCTTTTCGACAGCCCAGCCGCTTTGCGCAACCGATCGTGTGGTGAATGTGATGGAGATGAGTGTCAGCAGAATGGCAACTAGGCATTTCTGAGAGCGCACAGGATTCCTCCGAGAAGATTTCCGGCCAACGTTGCGGCCAGCCGGCATGGACGGTCACCATTCTCGCCGTGGCACCTGAATACTTGCTGAAATTCGGGTCGAAAAGTTCGTGAGGTGGCTAGGTACCGGAAGAAGGCCCAATGCTGGGCTGGGACAGGGAAGAACTGGTCGGGGCGATAGGATTTGAACCTACGACCCCCTGCGCCCAAGTACTGGTCGCACGAAGAATCAACGACTTAGAGAGCAGACTACCATTTGCTACCACGTGCGACAAATGCCTTGTCCAGCAAGACTTTCCAGCGATAGGGCGACAACCCGTAGCCTTGGGTAGGGTTTGGTGGTGGGCACAAAAGTGGGCACAGTCGGGCGCGGGTCTGCCGGGCGATTTCAGAGCGTCCAGGGGAGTACGATACAAGTCACGACACAAAATTCCGCGCGGGCGAGGGGGCCCCTGAGTTGTCCAGCGGGGACGGTCCGGGGGTGACGGAGTCGTCCCTCGGCCAGCGTGAACTCTCTCTCATTTTTTTTTGGTTTGGCGGATAGGCCGCGTTTGGGATTACTAGGTTCATAAACGCCGCCCCCCATCATGTTCCTTTGTTTGAATCCCCCGAGTGTGTCAAGGTCCCTCGCGTTCCGTAGTCTTCCGGACCGACCCCTTGACAGGCAGATGTGGAGGCCGCATAGTTCGTGAGCCAAAAGAATGTGCGTCTACGCTTGAGAGTTATTCCCAGAAGTGACTTTAGGCTTGGGATTGGCGTTAAGCAGTTCGCGGACGCGATCGTCCACCATGACCCCTGCAACATCTTTGAGAGCCACTGTGACACCGGCTCCGACCAAGCCAAAGATGGCGGTCGGCAATTCCTGCGGGAAACCAAAAACCACCAGTAGGCAGAGCAAAACACCCAGCGCTTGCATGCCAAATGCTGCTGTCGCGCTGAGACTCGTCCAACGCTGATCTTCAGGGCGATACTTGACCATTCGGCGTTCCACGATACGCGCCACGGGCGGAACAATCAGGATGATTAGAAGAATCCAAAGGGCGGACCGCAGCACGCCCGTCATGGCGACGCGTGTGCGCGCATGAATGAAGCCAATCCACTCGTCATAGACTCCGCTCATCTCCCTTCTGCCATCAATCCGCTGCGCGATGTTCGCGAGGTCCCTTTGCGTCGTAGCAAAGACTCGCACTGCCGTGAGCTGTGCGACAACCACACTTTCCGATGAATCGGCCCCTTTGCCGTCCTGCCGTTGTCGAGCCTGAGCCGCGAGATCGGCAGCCTGAGTTTCTAAAGCGTCATGTTGACGGATCAGTTTGTTTGAACCATCCAACAACTCTTGACGCGCCTGCAATAAGGGCGCGGTCTTGCGGCTTAATGCAAACCAGGCACCGACTTGAGCGATAAGGTTACCTGCCTCGTAACCCGCCTCGGCGCTATTCGCGGTTGGAGCACTAGATGGGGTATCGGAACCATGCGCCTCGGCGTCAGCCTTATGCTTATCCCAGAGGGTTCTGATCCTGCCGACAATATCGCCGCCGGCGCGTGACAAGTCTTCCTTGGCGTCATCCAATTCGTCTTGGTCCAGCTCGAGTTGTGCTTCCAGAACGTCCAACTGGTCTTGAAGAGCGGCTTGCTGTGAACCTCCGACCTTCGGGATGTGATCTTTAAACAATGCCACTTGATCTTCGTCGGTTTTGACGTGGGATTCGGCTTTTTGGACGCGTGCCTCAAGCTCCTTTGTCTCGGGGGTCTCAGCCACCGGATGTAAGGCCGCTTCGCGTAGAGCGGTCTGGAAAGCGAGATCTAAATCATGATCCGCCAACTTGAGCACTTGGTTGGAGAAGTATCGTTCGTCAGGAGTAGAAGCCAGATGGGACACGGCCTTTGCAGTTTGCAGGAAACGCATGTCAACCACGGCGCTCTCAGGAGATGACGATTGCACCGGGTTTCCGCAATTACGGGTAAGTATCAAGACCACCCCAACCGCCAACATCGATGCCCACCGGGTAGCCGTCTTGATGTGCTGGTGTACGTTCAATTAGGAGCGCCCCATAAGGTCAACAGTACCGCGAATCTCTTCACGCCGTGGGAATGATATCTGGATCGTGGAACCATTTGCGAGAATCTTGCGTTGTAATCAGGCGTTGGCGTTCCACTGATTGACCCCTAGCCGAGGGTTTTGCGTGTAATCGCCTGTTTTCGACAGTTATCCGGAGTTGAAACCCGTCGCAGCGAAATATTGAGACTCTAGATGCGAAACGCTATGGCTGATTCGTTCTTGGATCGGCGTCCCCCTTGACCACCGCTGGAGTCCGTATGCGCTAGGCGAGGTCGGGCCGAAGGGAGCTTCGTCTTGCCGACCGTTTTGTGCAGAACACAGGCACGAAGGTGTAATTGACCCTGGCCCTACGCTGTCGTACGATCTGGCCCGTCGCAGTTAACGCCGGGAGAACCGAACACCAACCTGATAGTTTCTTAACGATCTGAAAAGCGGCGGCAAGCTGACGATCTAAGGGGAAATTGAATAGCGTTCATCGATGACCACAGCCGAGAGAGCGGTTGCACTGCTCGTTGGAATTGGCGGCACCATACTAAGCTTCAACGAGCGTCTTCACACGTAAAGCCTCCATCTGTAAGCGCGTAAAGTCAGCATGTGGAACTCGGATATGACAGCCTTCTTTCTCGATTGCCATGATTGCTTCCTTGTCGCCCTGCTCCGCAAGTTCCTCAGGGCTCTGTTCTACCCGCCACCCGTGATTCTCGAATTCACGCCCAACGGCATTGTGATTGAGATAGGTTGTAATAACCTTGGAGCCAATAAGCAAGTCGATGCACGTGCGCGAAGAAAAAGGATATATCGAAAACGGAGCACAATTTGGCGTGAACGCCAGCACATCGAGGCTTTTCATCTGGAGGATCGAATCGCCCCTTCCCTCCCAAGCGCCTACGACTGTGTTCCGAAGTTTCTCCGCTTCTTCCAGTGGTTTTTCAATGTCTTCGATTCTTGCGAAGTCAAATACCTCAGCGTACAAACAATTACTGATTTTTGATCCCGCAAACCCCTTCTCGCTCGCATTCTGCAACAACTCGCCCAAACGGTCTAATCCTGCTTCAGGAACAACAGGAAGTATCTCAATCTGAACGTCGCCATCTTCAGTATGTCCGGCTCCTGTAGCCAACAACGTGACCACTTCGGTCATACTTTGTTTTTGCCGAACCGTCCGACCGGACTTTGCATTGCTGCTCTTCACTTCGATTATCCCTACGGACTGGTCAGGACGCACCACCGTGATGTCTCCAACTGCCAGACAATTCGTGAGCGCATTGAGAATCGCTAGGCCGTCACCGCGCTCAAATTGCAGACTCCATTCGGTTAGCTCTCTCAATAATCCTTCTGACGTTAGCCACTGCTTGGTTTGTCGACCCGACATTAATCGTGTTACCGCCCGGTCGTATCCCAAGGTTCGCCACGCGATGCCGTCTCCCACGGATCGGATAACGTTCGCAAACATTCGGTAGAAGAAAAGCTCTCGCTTTACGGCCTTAAGATGCTGTTCCGTTTCAGTGTCGGACGCGCCTGCTGCCTGACTACTTTTGAGTTCCTTGAGCTTCTCGCGATAGTGTTGGACCGCGCTTTCCTGAAGCAACAACTCAGTTAACATGCTGATCTGCAAGCGAGCAAGAGCCATCCAATTAGCTTTTCGACGGCGACTAATATCCAGGAAATCTTCGAGGAGGTCAGGAAGCTCTGACTTGGCGAGTCGCGACATAGCCGCAAATTCGGTCGCATTATCCGCACTCCGACTAATTCGCCAGTCGAAGGCTCGTCGATATTTGTTAGGTGCTTTGGGAAGAGGCATGAGGGGCGTTGTGGCTCTAGATCAAAAAGTTCACCGCTACTTCCACAGTTGCTTCCGCACCTGCACCGGCGTCTGCTTCGGCGATGGCAGGCGATCGTACATCGTCCGGCAGTCTCCGCGGGCACGTTCGTAGAATCGCCGGGCTGCATCCGCGCTCAGGTGCGCCGGGTTGTATCGCAGCTCATCCAGATCCTTCTGCGTGAAGATCTCCGGCTTCTCGGAGTT
This sequence comes from uncultured Acidobacteriaceae bacterium, assembly GCA_963786095.1. Classification (GTDB taxonomy): domain Bacteria; phylum Acidobacteriota; class Terriglobia; order Terriglobales; family Acidobacteriaceae; genus Sulfotelmatobacter. The sequence continues at coordinate 57,275 of CAWAXV010000028.1, forward strand.
TGGTCGGCGAGCCATGCTGGATTTTAGCATGGGAGAAAAAAAGGCGAAATAACGCCAGGGAATTCATTACAGCAACTCGTCTGGTTCTCTCAGGTCACGCCATCGACCGTTATCAACACTGTAGGACAGCGTTGCGAGATCGAGATCCCAAGGCTCGTCAAGAGGAAGCTCAAAGTTGCAACTGAAGGGAAAGGACTGCTCCGACTCAGCGCCATCGCCGCGCCGAAGATCTGAATTAGATCCCCACTGGAGAGTTACGCCAAGCGAGCCCGTCACTTGATATGTAACGCTGTTCGCTCCAATCGACTCCACCATGATGTCATCAATGTAGATCTCGTCCACAGAATGATGGGTGGCAAGTTCGTCAACTTCCACGATCGTCTCACTCAATAAGGCATCAACCGCTGCGCCGTCCAGAGCCTGGGCTATAGGTTTGAGAACTGCGTCGCGGCATTCATGTAGAGCATCGAGGAAGGCATTCATGGCTTCGATTGTTTCTGCCGCGACTGCATCTTGTTCGCTCTCATCTCGGATAATCGTGTTCTCCCGACCGTGGACGTGCTTACTCAGTTCATTGATAGCAGTGAGTAGTCGCTTGCGTAGCGGTAGCAAATCGATGTTCAACTCATCTTTAACGAAGTCCTCGCCCAACCCGCCCTGGATGGCGAATATTACTCGCTGCCCTCGGGTCGGCTTGCCATCCTCTTTTTCAGGTTTGAACCACACTGCTTTGATGACTTGATCTTCAGGAGATCGAGTGTCCATCATGTGCTCGAACAAGATTCGCATCGCGGTTGAAAAGAAGTTCAGGCGCAGAGGGTTCTTAGTATCTGCCAAAGCATTGAGCGCACCGTCAATAGCCCAGGCTGAGAAATGGTCAATTACTTTACTCTTAAGAACCGCAATTCTGTCACTGAGTTCTGGTTTGTTAGTACTCACCGAATCAAAGGGCCCTTTCTCTTATAACCTCGGCGTCGGCGGCTTCTCCCGTGCACCTGCATCGGCTCGCAGCGCGAGGATGACCTTCTCCACCTGCGTCTCAAACTTCTTGTTGTCCGTCTCCCACCCGGTGAAGTCGGCACCGAGGCGCTCGCAGAGTTGCGAGGCTTTCCCGCTCTTCCACTGAAACAGATAACCGTCGAGGTTGAGAGGAACCACTGCCAGAACTTTTTCCTTGCGCTCCTTCATCAACGCCTGCTCTTTCGCGAACCCCTTGCCGATCTCATTGTCTACCCACCAGCTCGTCAGGGAATTCTCCGAACAGCACAGCAGCACTTTATCCCAGAGTCGAATGCCCTCGTCCACACGCTGGTAGATGTCGTCGCCGGGGAGCAACTGCCTTTCGTCGAGCCAGCAGCGAATGCCGCGCCCCTGTAGCTTGTCATGCAGCCGCCGCGCGAAGGACTTGTCGGCGTGACTGTAGCTGATGAAGCACGAGTAGAACTGGATTGGCGCGGCCCTCATGAGGGATGGCAAGTACGTAATCAGGGCTTCAGGTAGGCCACAGCCGCGCAAGAAAATCTCTGGGAGCGGCCAAGACAAAGCGAGCGTGCGGTAATCGACCACGCTCGGGCCGTGATGAACACAACCATCGAGGCCGACTCCGTCCTTTAGAGTCGCATTCGCAAAAATGGTGTCATGGAGGTCCGCTCTTGCAAGGTTTGCCCCGCTGAGATCCGCACCGAGGAAGTGTGCCCCAATGAGTTTTGTTCCGTTGAGATCCGCGCCGGTAAGGTTCACCAAGTGGATATCGGCGGCGATGAGGTCCGCGTCGCTAAGGTTCGCCCCGCTGAGGTCTGCCCCGGTAAAGTCCGCCGCGTGGAGGTTCGCACCGTTGAGGTTCGCACCTTCGAGGTCCGCACCGTGGAAGTCTGCCCGCACTTCATCGTTGTTTTCCCTCCACTCATTCCATTTCTCGACGCTCCGAGTAATGCGAGCGAGTTGTTCGGAGTCCGCCATAGAATGCTTACCACTGACACCGAACCAACTATACTGAACGAGTGCCGCTTCTCCAACCCGTGCCGCTAGCCCGCGCCCGTGGCCCCTTCAGCCATCCTGACTGGATCTTCGAGCTTGAAAGTCCCTTTGCAACCTTCTCGACCTTCACAGCAATACATCCATGACACCCCGCTCGATCCCGCCATAGTAGGTGCGATGCAACCCGCAGCGCTCCGCAAGAGTCTCCGGAGTCGCCTCCTTAGAGGCGGGACATTAGCTGCGAGACTGTCATCTCAAATACCCTGGCGAGCACTTCGAGATTGCGGATGCAGATCTCCTTCTTCCCGTTCTCCAAGTCCGAGATGAAACTGCGGTCCATGCCGACGTGCTCGGCCATGTAGACCTGCGTCCACTCCCGCCGCTTGCGGAGGGTCCGCAACCGCTTTCCGAACCGGACGCAGATATCACTGGACACACTTCCATGATGGCTGTAGGCTTTCGCCGATAAATCGGCTATAGGCCTCAGAGGAGATTGGAGCAGTGACACCTGAGATCGAGATGTTAACGAAACGTGTAGGAAGGCTTGAGCGCGAGAATCGGCATCTGAAGGTCATCGGAATCGGATGTGCTCTAGGCATAGCAGTGTTTCTACTCGCTGGGGCAGACAGAACGCAGCGAACAATCGAGGCCGAGAGAATCATTCTGCGTGACAGCCAGGGACGCGCTAGAGTCACCATCGGGACGCCAGAGTTTGCCGGCGTGGCGATAGACATGAAAGCCAGCGACCCAGCCATTTGGCTGACAGACGAGAGCGGAACAGATCGAGCGATACTGAGCGCGGATAGCCTGCGGTTCGGAGATGGAAAAGGGAAACCTCTCGTGGCTCTCGTTGGCGACCCTAGATCTGATAGGTCTGCGTTGCGATTCTACGACTCGGATGGCAGAGTTTCTCGGTCGGTGCCGTGACGTGCCGGTGATGACAGCTTGGGCGCTTTGCACTTCGCGCACTGCCAATTTCTCCCCGTGCGTCGTTGAGCCGCGAGCTAGGGAAAAAGCCGTAAAGGGACACATTCATGATTACAATCCTGCTGGGATTGCTCGTATTGTTTGCGTTCTGTATCGCCGGGATGCTCTGGTACCTTAATCAGAATCTAGCCCACATTGCTAACACTCTGAATCGGATCGTAGATCGTCGAGAAGACACGGGCGGACTCCCGCCGAAGATGCCACAGTACCTCAAGGAGCCGTGAGGAAGGGAATTGGAGGCGTCAAGCGGACCCAGTACGCTGGGTCTGTGACGGAATACGTGTACAAATCGCGGACCCCACACCTGCCGGAGGGGGGAACGTTATCAATCCTGTTCGTGATCCGCTCTGCCCACTGAATGCTGGCGTCAATCCCACGCCTCCTTACGTCAAGTGAGAAGAAGTCAACTGTACCAGACTGATCCGTGGCTTGATTGTCCCTTTACTTTTTCGACAAGCGTTCTAAGTTCTTCACGGATCGCAAGGACTCGAAACTCCCGCTTCTCATGCTCTGCGTTCGCAGCTAGTGAATGATTTCTGTTAATGCGGTAGTGTCGCTCCTCTTGCTGGATCAGTTCAATCTCTCGACGGAGTTTCTCAGTCCGAACAGCAATTGAACTATCGTCCATGGGTGAACTCTACGCCTATGCCGGTGGGCTACTTTAAACTTAATTCACGAACCGCTCTTGCGTACTCGTCAGTCGCATTCCTTAGGTCTTCGCTCAGGCGGTTCGGATCTTCGGCAGCGTCCAAGTTGAGTGCTTCCAGAACCTTTTCCACCCGCTTCTCGGCTGCTCTGACTTCCTGAATGGTTGACATGGAAATTCAGCGCTCTTTCACTGCGTGGCTGAGGCATCGTAAGACGTGCACCTGTGAGCGTCGTATTCGGCACGCATCCGCAGGAGCACATCATCGACTCTTTCGTTAGGTTTCGGTACGGCGGAGAACTCTCTCCCGCAGAAACTACAACGGGCGTGGATGTCCGGTTCCACCATGTCGATGTTATCGAATTGGAGGTACCGCTCTTTGGTGGTCACGTGCGTGAGCGAGGATTCTTAAAGCCAGAGTTCTTTCTTGAGTTGAGCTTCTTTCACTTCGAGGAGTTTATTGATTTCCTGAACCAGCTTGAGCAGGCGCTCGCGGTCTTCTTCGACTGCCGCTTGTTTACAGAGTTCGTACCAGCGCTCGGGGTCTTCCACGGGCACCTCCGGATGGCCAGATAAGCCAGAGAGCCAGAGAAACGGTATACCACTGTTTAACACTGGATTCGATAGAAAGTTTCGGAGATTGCGCTGCAAATGAAAAAGCTCATCGACGGCAGCCACCTGATGTCGATGAGCTAAAAAGGGAGGGCCTGAAAAGGCAGTTGCATTCAGAGCATTCCGTCATCCCCCCGGATTGGCGGATGCCTTCCGTAATTGCCACGAGATATTAGGCCCGAACATCTGTAGGGTCAAGAGCCTTTTGGCCCCAAGTTCCAATGCCCGCAAGTTTCCCCACGGGAACGCGGGCCAGAAGCCGGGCACTTGAGTGTTAAGGCCTGTTAACGACAGTCCTTCTCGATACCGCAGTGCAACTCTTGTATGCAAGAACATGCACCTTGACGAAACGGCACTGCCGCAACATAATCCCTTCCCAGTTCGCATTTCTGGTGAGCACTGCGAGAACGACTGCACCCACCTTCGCGATGCCCGTAGTCAATATCGCAAACTGTGAGGAACCGTATGCAAGATCGACCGAAGAAACCGAACCCGCCCCGGACAACCGCTCCGGTCAGCTCGAAACTCGACAAGGCGCTGGTTGCCTATATGGCCGCCGCGGCTGCGGCGATCTTCACCACGTCCGCTCAGGCCAAGGTTGTTTACACACCGGCGAATTCACAAACAACATTCGGCTCGATCCCGATTGATCTGAACAACGACGGCGTCGTCGACTTTACGATTTCTATCGTGGGCGGATCTTTCCATTCGGAATTGACGGTTGTGAAGCCTCAGGTCACGGGCAACGCGGTGTTGGCGGCAGCCAAGGGCGGCGTGGCAGCGGGATTTTTTGGTGTCGTGGTTGGACCGGGCGAAAAGTTCCTATCGAACTCTTTCTACAGCTCCGGCAGGGGGTTGCCGATGGCGGTTGCGGGGATGTACGGAGGTAGTTCTTGGTTCAATGGCGCCTTTGCCAATGCCACCAACCGTTACCTCGGAATGAAGTTCCTGATTAACGGGACCGTACATTACGGCTGGGCTCGCGTGAACCTGAGCAACTACCTAAAGGGCGGCGCGCTGCAATTGACCGGCTATGCATACGAAACGACTCCGCAAACCAAAATCGTGGAAGGGCACATTTCCGGCCCGGAGAAGGCCAGCAATGAGCCTGCATCATTGCTTACTCCAGTAACTCAACCAGCGAACCTGGGCTTGCTAGCGCGTGGCGCGGATGGGATCGCAATTTGGCGGCGCGACAGCGACGTGCTCGCAGACGAGCGACGCCAAGACCGAGCATGAGCGCATCGTCTCCCCCTCCGCGCCTTAAGAACTTCGCAGACGAAGCCGATTCTGTATCTTTCGTTCCAAGATCATCAGTAGGCGGCCTCAACTGTTGAAATATCCCGATTACGCTCATTGACCTTGGTTACAACAGTCATCACGCCACCGCGTCGGCGTGGTGCAAGAGAAAAGCCGCCCAGACATCGGGCGGCCCTTGTCGTCAAATCTTTGTTTTTGCTTCCTCTATTTCAGGGTTACTTCGCGAGCCAGCGAGTTTCTAATCGTTGTGGAGAAATCGGCACGTTTCTTTGCAGCATCCACCGAAGCCTGGTGGCTGCCGTAGTGCTTCTCCGTAATCGTGGTGGCTTTCTCTGCCATCTCATCTATGGTTGCCCAGTTCTTGTATTCGATGGCTATGGCGACATTCCAGTCATCAGGATGTTCCGTAACCGGATTTGTATAGAACTTGTAGTCAACGACCCAACCCTGCTTCTTGAACTCGTCGTAGATCGGCCTGAAATTCTGGCTGAGGTCGTTCCAGTAGGCGTCGCCCATGCCCGTTTTAACGTTTACATAAATGACCCGCCAAACCGGGCCGTTGTTGTAGTGGGGATTCTGTGCGAACAGTTGTGTACCCGCGAGTAGCGTCAACGCGGCGAACAGCCACAACACGAACTTCCTCATCAAAAACTCCTTGTGCCTAAGATTAGGCCTTGGGTTCAATGGAAAGCGAACGCTGCACCACCGCGCGAATCTTACGTCCGCAAGACGGGCAAGTCAACGAAAGCCGCAGAGTTGGGAGTGTGTCGAAGCAGTCGTTGTTGAAAAATCCCCATAACACTCATTGACCCCGTTCTCGCGTCCCGTCAATCGAATCCAGAATCCATTCGACGTTGTCGCGTTCGGTTGTCGACAATTCCGACAGCCCCGCTCTGAGTGCCATCACCAGACGCTCATCGAAATGGACTGGACGCGGACTCTCGCCGCTGGTCTCAAACAGGTCTCGGCAGGAACGTGCAAACACTTCAACGCCCTTCTTTGACGACAGGGCCGCCCCTCGAAAAGCCTCTATTACATCGGAACCAGCGCGAAGGTCCGCTTCACCCTTCGCTTTGTCTCCAGCAAGAGCGCACCAGTAGCGGTTAGCCAGCTCAATATTGGCCGGATCAGTTTTCAGAGCCTTGCGAAGCTCTTCGAGTTCTCGATTTCGACGTTCCCACTCTCCCATGGGCACTACATTACAAAGCCCAATCGACGCAGGCAAGATCAACTGTTGAAAAATCCCCATAGCATTGACGAAGCTGTCGGGCCGCTTTTCAGTATTCCATTTTTTCCAAAGCAACCACGCACCAAGTAACGCTGGTGCAATCCAGCCAAGAAAGATGACGTAAGACACTACGTCAAACACCCGCATCGCGTGGGCAGGATCGTAATGGCCCTTCCAAAAAATACTGAAGCCCACCCTGCGGACGTAGATGGCGGCGAGCAGCCACGCCCCTCCGATTACCAGCAACACATACGGTTTCATGAGCGATGCCATACTACCTGTATTCACACACGCCGCTCAAGGGCTGCTGTAGTTGGCGAAACATCCCCATTACACTCATTAGCCACACTGGCCCACCCGCTGCGAGGATTTCTGCTGCGAACACAGCAAAGGCGGCGTATGATCGGCCCCTGTAGTGATACTGGCTGTCCGCAGCTATGACTCGCAAACGCGGAAATCCTAATTGGGGGCGTCCCATTGCGCCCGCCCCGGCGCTCGCCACTGAATTCGAACTGCGGGCCAGGCAATTGCAACTTACGCCAGAGATGTATACGTCGTCGGCACAACTGCGGACCTGGTGCAAGCAAAACAAGAATCGTGTCTACATCCCAGAATGGCTGCTTCAGGCATGGTGCCTCACCGTAGATCCAACCTTCAGCGACGCCGCGTAACCACTTGAACCGATAGAGAGGCGGGAGCAAACCACCCCGTTGTTGTTGCAAAATCCCCATATCGCTTATTGACTGGGCGTAAGCGATTCGTTTTCTGGAGAGTGACCCACGATGAAGGCCGCAGATTTCCGTCGCATTGCTCTGAGCCTGGAAGGGGCGGAGGAAGGCTCGCACATGGGCGCAGCCGACTTCCGTGTAGCTGGCAGAATTTTCGCGACACTCGCCTCAGAAAAACAGGGCTATGGCAATTTGATGCTCACCCCCGAGCAGCAGGCTGAGTTTGTCCGGGAACTGCCGGATGTTTTCCTGCCGATTCCGGGTGGATGGGGAAAGATGGGAATGACGCATATTCGCCTGGCGAAAGCGAACGAGGATGTGCTGGCGGGTGCGCTCTGCACGGCGTGGAGGCTGAGGGTGGAAAAGAACACGAGGCCGAAAAAGAAGCGTGCTCAGCGCCGCGATTGAATTCGAGGGATCCTCACTGAGCGTTATGGCCTGTTTTCGCCAGTCATGTGGGCTTGCTGGAATCCAGTGCGTTTTTTGGCGTAAAGTACCATCCTATGGAGCAGGTCAAATTCGACCCAAACAAGCTCGCCGTTCTCTTCTATTTTGGCGATCTAGGCTACTGGCAGCTACCAGCTATTTCAGCAGACGCACTAGAGCACGGGTTTGATGGCCGATTCCTGCGAAGATTGGCAGGACTGGTAAATCCTGTCGCCAGCGATATTCGCCCAGAAGAGATTGACTCGGCTTTTCGGGAGATGGGAGTAGATGCGCCCGTTCCAAAAGACAAAGCACGACTCGCGCTAGCGACCGAAGCCGCACAGAGGGCAATAGCTGGCGAGTCGAACGTGTTTAACGAGGCCACGCACATCCGAATACACATCTGCGAATGGCGTGAGGCTCCGCCCGAGTTGCAACCCATCGTATCCCTTTCCGAGGAGTCCGAACACGCGCCGCGCTGGAAGTGGGACCAACTCGAAAAGCAACTTCGTGACGCAATGTCCACGTTCCTAAGCGCCCGAGGATAAATTGCCATGCCTAGTTGGCGTAACATCCCCATTACACTCATCTGGCCCCGCTTGGGTCCATTTGAGCGCTATGTCCTGTTTACATTCGCTGCGAGAATTTATCTTCCTGATCAAGGAACGTCAGTGCGTGCCACGGAATAGTGCTGAGCGCAAAATGGCTTCCGATTGGTTTCAACTCTACGGTACGGAGATCGCCATCAACGCTGGATATAACAAACGCACCGGTGTGTCCGAGGACTGCTACGCGGTCATCCAGTTTTGGGATGCGCTTCTTTCGACTGGCCATACTCACGGTTTCCCACAGACCATAGCGGGGAGCTATGGTCGCCATAAAACACCCTCGTCGGGAGGTTACTGCGATTCCGACGGTCTGTCGGTACGCTAGCGGGCACTTCGAGTTTCGCGCTGAAGACCATACAAGAGAATGCGTTTCCCGGTTGCTGTTTTTGTTTGTAACGATCCGGACTGTCGTTATGTAGAGTTGTACGCTCATCGCCTGTAGTCAAAATACAAGACTCCTCCACTAGACGGCGGACCAAAGCCTGAGCGGACGGGTCTGTCTCCAACTGCTCCAGTGATATCAGTTTTTTCCATGGTCGTCTCCTAGGTCGACACCAAGATATTATTTTTTCCACAGACGATTGACAGACCACAACCTGTTGGGGTATGAAAGTTGCTTTTAATGGAATTTTAATACTTGGTAATGGGCGGAAAGGCTCTTGACGCTGCCTGTTATCCACGCCTACCATTTCCGTAAATCACCGAGGCATCCGCAATCCGGGGGGATGACGGAATGCCGTAGTGCAACTAATCCGGAAAATCTTTAAGCTCACCGACGTTGGATGGCTCCTTCTCGGTGAGCTTTTTTCACATCTGGGGCGGAGATAGCAAGGGGACAATCGAGAAGGCCAATGCCTCGCGGCAGCTAGCCTTCCTAGATCATCCCCTTTGGCTTGGGGCCTGCTTTACACGCTTTCCAACAACACCAGCGTAGGCCGAATGCAGCGTCCAACTGAATAGGGCTAATCCCGTAGTTTTGTGTTTCAGAGCCTATGATTTCGCTGTGGAAAGACCCACACTATCGGTTTGTCCAAGCCCTTAAGTCCTGGGAAATGAATGGCGATTTCTCCGTTAAAGTTGCGCTGGTTCTCAGATTGGCAAGACTTGCAGGACATACCTACGCTCCTGCCCCAAGCGATGCGACAGCACGAGCAGAACCCGAAGGATTTTCCCAGCCACAATCATACAACTTGACCGGCAACCCTGAGATACCTACGTTCGGGAGATGGGGATTGTCGTAGTTGGCGAAAAATCGCGATAGCACTCATCATGGCCTTGCCGCTGGGCACCTGAGTGAATGGCCTGGTCTATAAGAGGGGATGTCAAGAACATTTTTCTCCTTCCGCCGGAGGCGCGGGTTTGGTTCGCGACCTCCAGCCCCTGTCACCATAGAAGACGCTGGTGGGGTGTCGTGCCCCTGGGTGATTCCATCTCAGCAGATGCATCTTCGTTAGTAGCGACGACGCCAATCAGTTTCGAAACGAAATCAAGCCGAGCGGTTGTTCGGTGGCAACCATGGGTCTATCTGAGGCTCGTGGCCTAGTGCTTTTTCGGGTTATCCGAGGGGGCATAGGGGTTACACAGAGACTGGGTGCCCGCAGGCACCATGTCGTCTACAGGCCATTGGCATACTCACCCTCGAACCCGAGCGTCTCCAGAACCGACTGGCCACCACCAGAAAAGATCACCGGAGATGGAAGGGGCTCTTCACCCGAGACGCTCAAGCGGCTTGCGATTTTAGTTTTTCGGCGTCGAAGTTTTCTCCCTTCTTCCATAGAGTCAACGTAATCGCTGCAATCTTGCGCGCTAGCGTCAGACGCGCCATGGTCGGCTTGATGCCTTTGGCCAGCGATCGCTGGTAGAAGTCCTGGAACGGTCCGGGACGCACACTGGCCATGGTGGCCGCTCCTTTGAATAGACCTTTGAGATCATGGTTGTGGTCCTTGTTCAAGCCGCGAACGGATACCTGTTTTTTGCGGCGCCGCACTTGCCCTTGCACGTAGTGGTATTCCCCGCTGTCGCGAGTTTCTAACCCCAGTCCGCTGTAGGTCCAGAGTTGTCGCTTGGTGCGGAAGCGGTGCGGGGTCTGAATCAGGGCCACCGCCAAAGCGGAGCGGATCGGCCCCAGGGACGGAATCTGCCGCAGTTTCGCGGTGATCGTATGCTTGCGGCTCTCCGCCAACAGTTCTCGCCGGGCTTGCTGGCGCAAGTGCTGCAGCATGTCCAATTGCTGATAAAGTTGCTCGGCCCGGCGGTGCGTGCCGGCCTCGGGGATTTTCCCCAGCCATTCACTGCGATGCCGGGTGTAGTAGACGTCCCGACCAGCACAAGGAATGGCCCAGCTGCGATACAGCGCTTTCAGGCGATTCATGACCCGGGAAAGATCTTTGACGATGGTCAGATAACTTCGGGCGAGTTCCCGCAGCATGCGTACCCCGGTCTCGCCGTGATAGACCGACTCGAGATCATTGAGACGCAACCGGTCGGCCAGTTTGCGGGCATCGATTTTGTCGCTTTTGTTGCCATGTTGGAGTAAAGCGATCTTGCGCGGGTTGCACACCACTAAGTTGGCCACACGCGGTTTGAGTAGATCGTAAAGCCAAGCCGCCCAGGTTCCTTCTTCGAACGTTACCGACAAAGTTCCGCGCAGTCCGGCAAAGAATTCCAGAATGGTTGCGGCTTTCGTTTCCAGGATGGATTCGATGATTACCTTACCCATGGGATCCATCACTGCTGCGCAGATCGTTGCTTGGTGAACGTCCAGCCCAATATACTTTTCACCGCTCATGGAGGGTGCTCCTTTCGTAGGTCATGATGGGAACGATCACAACCTACTCCCAAAGGGGCGCCCTCTTATAATGCGGTTTCAACAGTTATTTTTCGGGTCTAGCTCCTTCTGCTAGGATAGATGTCAGCGTAGAGGACGCACCCGGTCCGCGGAAAGGGTAGAAGCCCACCTTCAGATTACGAGCTTTGCGAACCTTCTTTCAGCCCGAATTGTCGGACAACGGGCGCTTGCATTGAAAGGAGGTCGCCATGCCGACCAATTCTCCAGAAGCGCACCGCCCGCTTCCCGAACGCCCTAACGTCCGTCATCTGAAAGACCAAGCCAAGGATTTGCTCAAGGCGGGCGCGGCCCAATCGATCACCGAAGCACAGTTCAAGATTGCTCGTAGTTACGGATTCACCAGTTGGCCAAAGCTCAAGGCGCACGTTGATTCACTCGAAGAGATTGGTGAACTCAAGCAGGCCATCGACACCAACGATCTCTCTCGCGTGAAGACTTTGATGACGCGCGACCCGGAGCTGCATCGGGCTCCGCTGGGCTATGGAAAGAATGGACCTCTCACGTGGGTTGCAGAATGCCGCGTACCCTGGGCGCCGCCCGGCCCGGAGAGGCTGGCCATGGCCGCCTGGATGATTGACCACGGCTCCGATGTGCATCAGGGAGGTGATGGGCCGCTCATGAGGGCCGCGCTCCGAGGCGATCGCATTCCGATGATGGAACTTCTTGTGTCGCGCGGAGCCAACGTGAATGCGTTGTGGAGCGGATACTATCCCATCATCTTTGCGCCGTGTGAAACCGTCGAGCCATTGGCGCTGAAGTGGCTGCTGGAGCACAGCGCCAATCCCAATCCGCCAGGTCAGCGGCAGAAGTATCCCGGCACAGCGCTGGATTTCGTGATCGGCACGTATGGACGTTCAGCCGAGCTCGGCACGTGCATGGAGATCCTGATTGAAGCTGGCTGTCCCACGAAATACAAGGTTTCTGCCGTCTTAGATTTGTTGCGCAACCGGCTCGACCTTCTCGTCCGACACCTGGATGCCGATCCTATGCTGATGCATCGGCGGTTTCCCGAACTCACTTTCGGAAACACCGCCGAACGCCGTCTGACCTTGCGAGGAGCAACACTGTTGCATGTGGCAGCGGAGTACGGCAATGTGGAAGCGGCAAATCTGCTTCTGGATCGTGGAGCAGACGTAAATGCGCGCGCGACGATAGATGACACCGGCGTCGGCGGGCAGACACCGATATTTCATGCTGTCAGTCAGTTCTACGACTGGGGACTAGCGGTGACTCGGCTGTTGCTGGATCGCGGAGCAGACCTCTCGGTGCGAGTAAATCTTCCGGGCCACTATGAACGACCAGATGAAGTGGTCAAGTGCACGCCTTTGGGATATGCCCTGTTATTTCCCGCTACCCATGGCCCTCGCCCTAGCAACATCACGATTCTATTGCATGAACGTGGGGCACCGGAGTGAAGCACTGACCGGCCCACATCCAGGTGGAGGTGGGCCTGGGGTTGGTTGGCGTAACATCTCGATTACACTCATTGACCCAGCCTAGACGGGACCGGGCTGCCGATCTCAATGACCGCTATGGCGTGATAACAGCAGTTGCTTCATTGTTGCCCGTCGTGGCGGACTAGTTTAGCCTTGCGACGGAAGGCAGGGACAGTGGCAGACAACAAAACCAAATCCACCAAATTCAGCGTGGCGGCGTTTATTAATGCCCTTACGGACCCGGTCAGGCGCTCAGACGCCAAGGCACTGGTCAAGGTGATGCAAAACGCGACCGGAGAAAAGCCGCGAATGTGGGGGCCATCCATCATTGGCTTCGGTAGCTACCACTACAAGTACGACAGCGGGCGTGAGGGCGATATGCCAATTATCGCTTTTTCGCCACGGAAGGCCGCGACTGTTCTCTATGGGGTGACCGGGTTTGATGAGGCTACGGCGCTGCTTGCAAAACTTGGCAAGCATTCGACTGGCAAGGGATGCCTCTACATTAAGAAGCTCGCGGATGTGGACCAACGCACATTGGAGACTCTGATCGTCAAATCTCTAGCTGCCAAGCGCGCGGGCACGAGCTTCCAAGATCAATGAGCGCGATGGCCTGCTTTCGACAGTTGACCCGCTAGAGGTAAAATCTGCGGAATGCTAAAGGAGTCTCAAGGAGCGCTTCGGGGAATGCAACAGCCTTTGGCGCTGTTGCCGTACGATTTTCAGAGATTGCGAAGAACGGTCTAATGTAGAAAAGCTGGTAGCCGCCATGAAGTTCCGTCATTTCCAGCTGCCCGGCGCTGTCAGAGGCGCCGTTAACTCGCGCATCCAGCCGTGGCACAGGTACCATGGGTTCCTCACCATCATCCTATCCCGCTACAAGGCAGACGCTGCTAAGTACGACCCCCACCCGGCACCGGGTGTACGAATTTATCGTGTCGAAGAAGACCTCCGCCAAGTGCTTCAGTTGAACGTCGAAACCTTCTATCAATACTCGAACATGATGCTGGAGCAAATCGCCGAAAACGTCAGGTTCTTTTTCGGATTTCCCCGCGCCAATAGAACCAAGATGAACCCCCACGGTTATTGGAATCACTTGACCCTTCTGGATAATCTCGCAAAGGCGGCTGCGGGGTCAGGGCTAGTTGGGGATGTTGCCGCATTGCTGACGCAAGCCGAAGAGTTCAAAAAGCTTCGAACATACCGGAACAAGTCCATCACTCATTGGGACGCAAGCGACAGCCATCTTGCCACTGCTTGGGACGGCACCGACCTGACAATCCAGCGCGGGTTCCAAGGCGACCCAGCGGAGCTTCAACGTCGCTTGGCTGCCGGGGAATTTGAATTTCAAATGACTGTGCCACTTCCGAAGCTTTATGATTTGCTGGATACCTACGCGGCAACCGTTCAGGAGGTTTTGGAGTCGAACGCCGTTAAGTTCGTGGGCAATTAGTGCGCCAAGCCGAGGCCGCTATCTCCGACACAATTGCGGGGTGTGCGGGATGTCGATGACGGTCGGTATTGATTTTCAAGGCCCGGTCTGGATGCGGGAACCTGCTGTTCAGACTGCGCCCGTCGTCCGTTAACTGGCATAATATCGCGATTTCACTCATTGACCTTTCGGGAAGCCTGTTCCGTTACGGTATTACCGCTGTGACCAGGCTGACCAGCGAGAGCGGAATATAAATATTCCCATTGCTGGTATTGACCGCAAGCCCCCACGGACCCGCCTTGAAGGCCGACGATCCGGACACCGTCCCTGTGTTCCCGTTGATGAAGAAAACGCGATTCGCGCCCGGATCTGCTACGAGCACTTGATGCTTCAATCCCATGGCAGTGTACTTGGGGTTCATCTCGCCTGGAAGACTGATCCGCTTCAGAACGGTGCCGGTAGCGGCGTTGATCACCATCAGGTTTCCGTTCGAGTTACAGGCGGCATAGAGGCGGTTTAGTGACGAGTCGACTGCCAGCCCCGGAACAAACTGCGCCTCCGGGAGAGCGATTGTATTGATGACGGAATTCCCCTCGCCGTTAATTACCGCTATGCTCGGAGGAGAGGATTCGACAGCCACATACACGCGATTCCGCGTGACATCGACTGCGAGCGACTCCACAACATTGTTGAAGGAAATTGTCGCGGCCACGGTGTTGTTCATCCCCTCAATGACTCTGACCGTGTTATCGCTATCCGACGTGTAGATGCGATTCGTTGCCGTATTCAGGGATACGAAGGTTGCGCCCGGATCGGGGATGCTGGCAACCACTTCATTGCTGTTGCCGTCGATCACGGCCAGGGTGCTGGAGAGACCGGAGAAAACGGCAGCGTAAATCCTGTTTGTCGCTGGATTGACTGCAATCCCCTGAGGTTGGCCACCCACAGTGATCGTCGCTGTAACCGTGTTGCTTGCTCCGTCGATCACTGAAACTGTGCCGTCACCCGAGTTCGCTGCGTAAACGACATTGGTCAGAGAATTCACGGCCACAAAGTCGGGATATTTCCCCACTCTGACCAGATCTTGAGTAGTGGCAAAGGCGGCAGAAGGAATGACCAAGAAAATGAGACAACAGAGGAAACTACATTGCATAGTCTGACCTCAGCAAAACGGTCGTATTATCCGTTGGCCATTCGAGATAATCAAGATGAACGAAATTGCACATAATCAACGATTGCCTCAGACCTGCGATAGACCAATCTCCGGCGTGCATTTCGCTTCGGCAGTTTCTCCAAAGAGCGAAGTCTCAGCTTTAGCTGCTAGGGATCGTGTGTCACTCCTCCAGAAGTCCATCGGAGAATTGTCGTAACATCCCCATTACACTCACTGATGAATCGGGGCTGCATCGGCGTACAGCCCTGCCCGGTAGCTTCCGAGATCACCTCGTGGGTTCCCAGCCCTCGGGCAGCAAATCGAATGCCAGGGTGTCACGGTAGGCGTACTGATTGCCGTCCAGCACTGCCACTGGAGTCAACATGTGCCAGATGCGATCATCGTCAAAGACGTAACACTCACCCGATTCGCGCATCGTGAATCGATCCATTTCGTGTCTGTCGTTGTCGGTTATGATGACTTCTCCGCCCTGAGCACCGCAGCGGCCCAGTAGATGCGTGGCGATATACTTTTCCCCGTCTTTATGCAAGCCTGGTGGGCTGGTGTCACATGGCCGGTCCGGCGTAGCCGTGAACCTGATCACATGGAGGTTGACTAAATACTTCCTACCCACCGCCGAGAGCGGCAGATATCCAAGGTGGTAAGCAATCATCTTGCGAACGCCTGCGGTATCGACGATCGCCTGCGGCAGTGGAGCGTATTCTCGCGGCTGGCCGCCCAATGTCGTGTTGTATTTTTCCAGCTGTACATAGGGCTCGCTCTCATCCGTCGACCAAACTTTCACACCGCCCTCAACAATCTCGGCTCGGAACCGATTTAAGGAACGATACCTGTCGCCCCCATCGTAGTATTTGTCTCTTGGAATAGACCAGGCAGCATGGGCTAACTCTTCGAGTGTACGCGCTACCTCTAAGTCAATCCTGAGCGGCTGACGAGTAAACCCGTGCTTGACGAGGTCGCTCCGCGACGTGGCATTCGGTTCAACCGGAACAAAGCTATGTTGCCCCATCATTCCCCCTCGACAAAGGCTTGAGGATTCGACGACGACGTAGGTTCCCATCTCTTGCTGGAGCTAATCGACACACCAAGCGTCCACGTCACCAGTCCGCAGAGCTGTTGAGCACGTGTGCATCGAGCCATTATCGCAGCGGATTGGCCTTCCTCCCAGAGTTTGCGCGGGGCATTCTAAAATCGCTATGTCGCTCATTGACTTGGGTTTTGGCCCCCGGAGTACACGTACGCAATCGCGGACACGTGTGTTTTCTGTCAAGCGAGAACGTTCCCATTCGTGGAATCCACGTGTACGAATTGTGAGACAAATTTGTGGAGGTCAGCGTGCGTGGAATGTGGAGCGGAGGAGTGGGCTGGGGCCCGCGAAAACATGACGCGAATCGTTCGATGAGCAAGGTGACAAAATGTCCGGCGCCTTATCTCGCCTGCAAGCCGATTACCGAGATGCGTCCGCTGCGTCGCAGCCGCGAGTTCCGCCACGCTCCGGTCCAACCAACTTATGAGACTGTCGTGCGGACGTGTGCGGACGTGAATTCTCTATTGTTTATTTCTAAGGGAGCCTTCCTCCAAAACAACAATGGGAGTTTCACGTCCGCATCCGCCCGCATCACCGTTGGGACCGGAAGTTGCGCCCGACTCCGATGTCTTGAGACATAGTCCGAACCAAGTCCACGTCCGGTCGTGGCCCACCCTCTGCTTGCGAAAGCCCCTCCCTTCCAGTCGAGCCGAGAACACCCTGCGGTCCAGCGGTTTCTCCTGACTGTCAGCGGCGGAGAAGAGGTACGAGTCCCGGAGCGCCGCCGCTGGCACGCACTCATTCGGGCTGACCAGGCAACGGTCGTCAAGAAACTCCCCGATGTGATCGTTCTCCTCCCGGTACGACTGACTCGCGGCTTCCACTACGGCGGGTAGTCCCAGTCCTTGGCGCTGCCATAGCAGGCAGCCGTGCAGAGCCCACCGAAGAATGCCCGGCGCTTCAGCCTTTAGCTTTTCGACTAGATCCTTGTCTGCTTGCAGCCCAACGAACTGCTGCAAGAACGGGATCAATCGAACGCGACGCCAGAAGCCCGGCGAGTCGTCCGATACCGGTGGCTTGTGATTCGTGGCCAGCCAGAACTTTGCCGTCGGGATGAACGAGAAGAACTCGCGATAGAGCTTTCGCGCGGAGACGGGGTCACAGCCTGTCAGCAATTTCAACCGGGCTTCATTGAGTGGAACCGCCTCGTTGGTCTCCAGCGAGGTAACGAACCGGCGTTTAGGCAGGGCCGCAATGTCGTTTGTATTCGCCGAGCGCGCCTTTAGCTCAAACGTGGAGGAGGGCAAGTCGTAGGCATAGTCGCCGAGTACGTGTCGGACCGAACTGAGAAATGTTGACTTGCCGTTCGCGCCCGCACCGTGGCACAGGAATGTGACTTGCTCGGTGGTGTCACCGCTTAGGCAGTAGCCGACGACGCGCTGAATGTATCCGGTCAGTTCACGGTCCGCACCGAAGACTTCATCCAAGAAACGCAACCAAGCCGGGCAGGAGGCGTCAGAGTCGAAAAGTATATCCGTGTGCATGGTCAGCAGATCAGACCTCTTCCCGTCGCGAAGTTTGCCGCTGCGCAAATTGAGAACACCGTTCCCCACGCCGAGCAGCCATGAGTCGCTGTCCCACTGATCGCCAGAAGTAGCCAGCGAACGTTCTGACTTTGCAATCTTCAGGGTGGCTTCAAGCCGGGAACGAGATTCGCTTGCGTTTGCCCACTGGGCTTCGTTTTTTTGCTCCTCCTCACTATCTAACGCCACAAGCCGCACCCGATACCGCGTCCGCGCTGCTTCCTTCGCCATCTGCAAGACAGTCTCACTGTGGTCCTCAATCCACCAGTGCTTTGCCCAGATCAGCCACCGACCTCGACCGAAGTCGTAACGCAATTGATCCTTGTACTGGTATGCGAAGAACTCAGCGTTGCCCGCGTCCGTTCGTGGGAATCCTCGTTTGCGTCGTACGATAGAATTATTCTTGGGTGGTTGCGTGCTCATTACGCACCTCCCGCTCTGCTGCCGACCTCGAATCGGCAGCTTTTTTCTTGCCTGAGGAGTTCTGCTCCAGAAACCGCGCCAGTTCGCGGACGCTGTATCGCACACACCGCTCCAGTCGCGCAAACTGCGGCCCGCGCCCCTCATGCCTCCATCGCCGCAACGCCGCCACCGAAACTGCTAGAAGGCGAGCAGCCTCCTTCTCGTTAATCATCTGCGGAAGAGCCAGAAGAGTCTGTTCCATCTGCCGATACCTCCATCCGCCTTTGTACTGCGGACGGGTAGAGCGTACGAAAAAAGGAGCTTAGGTAAAAGAGGAGAGCGCCGACACTTTTCGGGCCGAAACGTGGCGGTTAAGACGAAGGTCAGGACTGCCGACTCTCAAGATCTCGCGTGCGAACACGGTAGATCTTAGCTGCGACGAAGATCGAGGCTTGGTAGTGCTTTCTTTGGCGAAGTAGCTCTTTCAGTTGTTTCTGATGCCGTTCAAGTGTCGGATGCGGGAAAAGTTCTTTTGCTTTTTCATTCGCGCGCTGATCGATCCACTCTGGAGTCGCAGTGCTGCGCTCCAAAGCCCCCTCCCACTCATCCAAATCCTTGCGAATATCGCGGAGCGCGAATCGTGCCGCCTCCATCTGTGCATCACGCATGGATCGATTGATGCGGGGCCCAGGATTTGCAAGCCTGCGGAACCCAGTGGTCATCGCGCGAAACAATCTATTTCTTGGACCATTTGGTCTGAAATCACGGTTCCCCGCCTAGAGTCTTAACCAACAGCCTGAGCCACTCAGACTCGAAACTGAGTTGCGGGTAGGCAGCCACAAAGTCCGTTATGACACTCTCGGGGTTGTTGGGACTTCGCTCGTAACACTGCCGGTAGACCTCGATGATTCGACTCTTCAAGTCTTGAGCGTGCACACGCTGATTCAGGCAGAAATGCTGGAGGAAAGCTTCGTAACCTAGCTCAAGTAAACGTTTCTCCCTAAACGGATCTTCGATGGTTTTCTCGGCAAGATTGACGAACCGAACTAGCCCGTGAAAATCATCTGATCTAGAGTTTTGCGGCAGCGGTTTCTTACGGTTTCTCATCCACCACCTCCCGCGTGGCATCCCGTTCCCGTTCCAAGGCGTTGGCAGGCGGGCCCGGGATGCGACCACCCATTCTTGTTGCTCAGTCGCAGTCTATCTCATGTGGTGGCACCTGCCATGTGACTTCGAAGAAAACTCTTTCAATAACCTATCGTTAGGTTATACTCAAATGGTGAAGAAGCGAACCGGGAAGGTCAACAAGGCAGCGAGCCTGCTGGGAAAACGGAGTGCCAAGGCTCGCCGTCGGAAGTGGGGAAAGGCGGAGTTCGAACGGCGAATGCGCGAATGGGGCAAGCTAGGCGGCAGACCCAAGGGCAGCGCGACGAAGAAATCCAAGCGAGGTGAGAAATGAGCATCTACAAGCGTGGTGGTGTGTACTGGTACAAGTTCCAATGGAAAGGTGCACTGGTCAGAGAGTCTACGAAGCAGGGTAACGACAAAGTAGCGCGCCAAATGGAAGCCGCGCACAAGACATCCCTGGCGAAGGGCGAGGTTGGGATTCGCGACAAGAAGCCTGTAATGACACTTGCGGAGTTTTGCGACAACCGTTTTGAGCCATGGGCCAAGGCGACATTCGGGAAATCCTCGCCGAAGACGTGGCTCGATTTCTATCGAGTTGGTCTGCGTGCGATCCGAAACTACAAAGCCGTGGCGAGCCTTCGACTGGACGAGATAACGAGCGAACGGGCTGCGAAGTTTGCAGCGTACCGCCAGTCCCAAGGCCTGCAAGTGAGCACCGCCAACAGCTCTCTCCGCGTCTTGCGGCGGTTAAAGCTGGCTGTTGAGTGGGGTGAGCTGCAGTCAATGCCGACGATAAAGCGAATACCAGGCGAGCGGCACCGCGAACATGTGGTCAGTTACGACGAAGAGGGCCGCTATCTGGCCGCTGGATCTGAGTTGCTGGCTTCTATAGTGGATACAGGGATGCGCCCTGAGGAATGCTACCGCCTTCGCTGGGAGTCGATCACTTGGGTGAACGGGAGGAATGGGACGCTACTCGTCACGCACGGAAAGACGGCCGCTGCTCGCCGCGTACTCCCGATGACTCCACGAGTCAGAGCTATTCTGGAAAACCGCTGGGAGCGCACTGGCAGGCCCCTAGAGGGCTGGGCATGGCCAGCGCCGACGTTGAGTGGACATGTCGAACCGTCTAGCCTCAAGAAGCAGCATAGAAAGGCTGTGCGACTGGCTGGAGTTCGTCCGTTCGTTTTGTATAGCCTTCGTCACACTTTCCTGACGCGGCTCGGCGAGTCGGGGTGTGACGCTTGGACGCTGGCGCGCATAGCCGGGCATAGTTCAATCGCGATCTCCAGCCGCTATGTG